>CAWJQP010000101.1:0-33730 GCA_963844855.1 Bryobacteraceae bacterium | reverse complement strand
CCGACTACACATTGCCCGTCGCTCCGGTTCCCATTCGGGGCATTATTCAGCAGGCCGACCACCCGCACAGCGGGCAGACAATCGGGTGCTATGGGAAACCCGCGCTTGGCGGCAAGGATTAGTTGGACGGTCACCGAGGTCGCAACGCGAACTTAGTTGGGACGAAACAGTGGGACGCGTCTGTCCGTCCCGTCCCACTCTCCAACTTTCTCCCGCCCCCATTCGGCCAGCCCGCGCACGCACGGCTCCGGGTGCGCCCATACAGCAGTTCGGCCGGCGGCGTACCAGACCCTGGTCGCGAACCCCATTCCCCGGCTACTCGTCTTTGAGCGCGCTCACCGGGTTCACTCCAGCTGCCCGCCGCGCCGGCAGATATGCCGCTACGTAACTGATAACCAGCACCCCAGCAACCGCGCCTGCGTAGGTCGCCACATGCCTGGGTGCAACGTCGAACAGGAACGCGCTCAACAGACCCGCTCCGCTCCACGCCACGGCCAGGCCGATCCCCGCTCCAACCAGTGCCAGCTTCATCCCCGAGCCGATAACAGCCCGAACCACCTCGCCTGCCTGCGCGCCCAACGCCATGCGCACGCCGATCTCCCTGGTGCGTTGGGCCACCGAAAACGCCAGCACGCCGTACATGCCCAGCAACGCCAGCACCGCCGCAAGACCGGCAAGTCCCACGATGAAGTAGGTCCGAAACCGCGGGATCGCCACCGAGAGCCCGATTGCGTCTTCCAGAATCAATGTTCGGCTGACCGGCAGCGGCGATACAGCGGCAACCACCTCCCGCGCGCGCTGCAAGACCTGCGCCGGGTTCCCGCGGAATCGCAGGACCCATTCGTTAATCTCGCGCTCGGCCTGCGTCGCCGGCAGATGGACCATCGGCTCGATCGGCGCAGCAAGCTCCTTGTGTCGGATGTCGCCGGCGATCCCGACCACCTCAATCCAAGCCTTGGGATCGTCCCCGGTCCTGAAACGCTGCCCAATCGCATTCCCGTCCGGCCAACATCTCCGCGCCAGCGTTTGATTCACGACCGCGATGCGCGGCGCCTTCCGGGTGTCGCCCGGCTTGAAGCCGCGTCCCGCGACAATCGGCACACCCATAACGTCGAAGTAATTGTCTTGTCCTATCGAAAGGATGGCGTTGATCTGTTCGTCCTCCCCGCCGCGATCCAGATAGAAGTTCGTCCCCGCGCTCAGGCCCGACAGCGGAAGGTGATTCATTGCCGCTGCTCTCACCCCCGGAATCTGCTCGAGCCGCGCACGCATAGCTTCACTGAACTGATCGCGGTTCCGATACGTATCTCGGGTCGGCTGTACCCACATCGCGGCCAGACCCTCGGTCTCGAAACCGCGTTCGACCGACATCAGCCGCCAATAGCTGCCGCCAAGCAGTCCGGCCCCGGTCAGGAGCACAAATGCCAGCGCCACCTCCGCCACCGCCAGCGTCGCACGGACCCGGTTCGCCGCCCGTCCGGAAGTCGTACTCCGTCCCGATGCGCGCATCGCGTCCTGTGGGTCGGTCCGCGCGGCGAGCATCGCCGGAAGTGGGCCAACCAGCAATGCCGTCGTGATCGTGAGTCCAAGTCCGCAGGCCAGGACTCCCACGCTGACCGCAACCGAATCAAGCCGTGGCAACGTCGGCGGCAACAGCCTCACCAGCACGGGAAGCCCGGCCCACGCCAGCGCGATTCCGCCCACTCCTCCCACTACCGCCAATAAGGCGCTCTCGACAAATACGCTCCGCACCAGCCTGCTCCTGCTCGCGCCCAGCGCGGCCCGGACCGCCAGCTCCCGCTGCCGTTTCAACCCAAGCGCGGTCAGAATATTCGCGATGTTCACCGCCGCCACAACCAACACCAGCGCCACACTCACCAGCAGGAACCACATCGTTGCCCGTATATCGCCCACAGCCGAATCCAGCAGGCTCCTCACTTTTACTCCGGTATCGCGCGCATCATTAAACCCGGATTCCACGATTCCTGCGTGTACGGTGGAAAGTCGCTCGGCCGCGGCGGCAATCGTCACCCCTTTCTTTACGCGTCCGATCACGAATGCATTTCTGTTCCCAACCCGAACCTCCCGCGACAGCGGTGTCCATAACTGTGGTGGTCCACCAGGCAGCATCAGACTCTGGCTCTCGGATGTTTGAACGCTGAACCTGGTCGGCATCACGCCAACCACGACGTGAGGGCGTCCGTCCAGAACAAGCTGGGTCCCTACCACCTGCTCGTTACCTCCGAAGCGATTCCGCCAGAAGCCTTCGCTCAAAACGACCACGGCGGATCCACCGCCCGCATCGTCGGCCGGCGCCAGACGCCGGCCGAGTATCGGCAAGACGCCCAGAGCCTCGAACACTCCTGACGTCGCCTCCTGACCTCGAATCACTTCCGCTCCGGCGTTCGCGCGCAACACGTAGGACGAATCGACATACGCGCCTAGTGACTCGAATCCGGTGTCTGCGTTTAGCCACTCAAACAATACCGGTGCCTTCGGGTCCATTAAATCCGAGCCCGTCCGCGCTAACATCTTCGCCGAGGTCTGCCAGATCCGCGCCAACCGCTCCGGTTCCGGGTAGGGCAGCGGCCGCAGCAGTACGCTTTCCACGACGCTGTAAACCGCCGTTGTCGCCCCGATTGCCAGCGCGATCGTCGACACTACTGTAAAGGCGGTCCCGGGTCTCAGCCGGAAAGATCGAATCGCCTGCCGGAGATCCTGCTGCCAGCTCTCCACAAAGGACCAGCCACGAGTGTCGCGGCATTCTTCTGCCCGCCGTGTCACGCCTTCCATCGCCAGGTAGGCGAGCCGGCGCGCCTCCTCGGGATCGAGGCCACGGGAGACGAACTCCTGAGTGCGTTGATCCAGGTGAAAAGCTAACTCTTCATCCAGTTCGCGATCGACATCCTCGCGCCGGAACAGCGACCGCAGACGCAGAGGGATGATAAGGATCCAGCGCTCCAGCCGCATCGGTTATGCCTCCTTCAACTTGACGACTCGCGTAATGGCTGAAGAGAGCCCGTTCCAGCTGGCCACTTCTTTCTCCAACTGGCCGCGGCCCAGTCGCGTGAGCTTATAGAACTTCGCCCGCCGGTTGTTCTCGGTCATCTTCCACTCCGACTGGATCCAGCCCTGCTGCTCCAGCTTGTGAAGGGCAGGATAGAGCGAGCCGTCACTGACCTGGAGGACGTCGGCGGACACCTGCTGCAATCGCAGCCTGATGGCCCATCCGTGCAGCGGCTCCAACGCGAGAATCTTCAGAATTAGCAGGTTAAGCGTGCCAAGGACAAGATCGGGCGGCTTGCTCATAACTCCTCTCGGTTACCGAGGGCAGAATACAACAGCTCCCCTCGGAAATCAAGAGGAACATCGCAACGCCCTCCGGCCGCGTCCGGGGCTGCGGCATGACGCCCAAGGTGCTGCGGGAGGTAGCCCGAGAGGCTGCTACGCGAGCAGGAATCGAGAACCTCGCCCCGCACGACCTGTGGCGTACTTGTGCCAGGCTGTGTTTCTCAGGTGGCGAACTGGGATCAGATTCAGTTCTTGCTTGGCCATGTTTCCATGTAGATCGCGATCAACGGCGTAGCGTTTACGAATCCACTTTGACGGTTTGTTTGAATGATAAGTCTAGCGAGGAGCGCGTGGTGTACAAAAAGCTGAACTCAACGGGGACGTTGATTCAGAACACAACCATGGAGGCTCCTCAATGGACAGTATGTATTACATCGGGCTGGATGTTCACAAGAAGACAATCAGCTATTGCATTAAGAATGCGAGCGGGCAGGTCCACCGCGAAGGGACGATCGGCTCAACGCGTAACGAACTGGATTCCTGGATGAAGACTCTTCCGCGGCCCTGGAGTGTAGCGATGGAGGCGACGATCTTCACGGGCTGGATCTATGATCATCTGCTTCCGCATGCTGCACAGGTGAAGGTCGCTCATCCGCTTATGTTGCGGGCAATCGCGGCGGCGAAGAAGAAGAACGACCGGATCGATGCCAGCAAAATTGCCGACTGCCTTCGCTGTGATTTTCTGCCGGAATGCCATATGGCATCGACAGAGATTCGGGATCGGCGCCGCACGTCTGCGCTATCGCCATCTGCTGGTGCGCCAGATGGTTCAGATGAAGAACCGGGTATCGGGTTTGCTCCTGGAGACGGGTGTGAGCCATAACAAGCAGCGGCTGCACAAGGTGGGTTATTTCCGTGATTTGTTGTCGACGAACAAGGAGATCAGTGAAAGCATCCGACCGCTGTTGAGGCTCAGCCGGGAGACGATCGTGCGGTTGCAGAAGACCGACTATGGTCTGGTGAGTTCTCTGCAACGGGACCCTCTGCTGGCCGAGAGAATCAAACGCCTCAGAACGGTTCCGGGTGTGGGACCCATCACCGCGCTGACATGGGCACTGGAGATCGGAGATGTTTCGCGCTTTCCTTCCATAAAGCAGGCAATCAGGATATTCTCGTCGCAAGCTTCGACAACCTGTTCTTTTTTCGCAACTCCGGCAAGCGCCTCGAGTCCGGCAAAGCGCATTCCAGTGGCGGACTTGGACCGGCTGCCCTGGGAGCGTGTCCCGTCATGGAAGTGAACTGGAGCGACACGGATCGTCATAACCTGCTGCTGCAAGGCTCGAGCTTCGCCTGGTATCTTCCGAACACCGGAGACAAAGGTGCACCGCGATACGACAAGATCCAGACGCTGCTGCAGAAGCATCCGCCTGTAAGTGGTGGCGACTTTGCCGTCCCGGCCGTCGGCGATCTGAATGGTGACGGCAAGCCCGACATCGTCATCGGCAATGAAGACGGATATTTGCTCTACGTCGAAAACACCAGCCCGGAAAGCTTGCCGCAAAGCTTTCACTCGCTGTCGAATTGAAAGCAGGCGGGCAGACTTTCCGCATCGAGACTCCGAAGCGCGTTGCAGGGTCCGGCCGAAGGCCGCTGGGGGTACACCAGCCCCGTGCTGGTGGATTGGGATGAAGACGGCGACCTCGACATCATCACCGGCAGCATGTATGAGCATTTCCTGTATCTCGAAAATCGCGGCACGTCAAAGAAGTTCGACTTTGCCAAACCGCGAGTGCTCACGCAAGCAGGTGGGGTCACTCTGCCGACGGTGTGGCGCACCAGGCCGGTGATCCGCGATCTCGATGGGGATGGCCTGAAGGATCTGCTGGCGCTGAATCCCGAAGGACAACTTGTCATGTATCGCGGCACGCGCGACGCGAAAGGCCAGTTCGATCTCGGTCCCGCCGAAAGGGTGAATGAGCCGGACGGCAAGCCCGTCAAACTCGACGGCCTCGGCCGCGAGACAGGCCGGGCGAACCTGACGGTGATGGATTGGGACGACGACGGCACACTCGATTTGCTTGTCGGGAATGCGATCGAAAACTTCGACGGCCTTCGCTGGTATCGCAACACGGGCACGACAAAACGCTGGGCAATGGAGAGCCAGCCCAATATTCCGCTGAACCTGCCGTGGAACCACTATCATCTCGTCGAGCCGGTCGATTGGGACGGCGACGGCAAGACAGACATCATCGCAGGAAGTGAAGGCGGATGGATCTACTTTTACCGGCAGAAATGAATATTCGAGGCATTATCGCGAGGGCACTGATACCTTTATCTCTGGGTGGCTCCGTAGACCTCGAACGCTCACGCGCATGTGGACCGGGTGTACAAAGCTGTGTTGCGCAAGATTTGGGACGGGTACTCGCAATGGGCGTATTCTGACAAAGTAAGCCAGCGTAGAAGTTGTCGAATACATAAATGATAAGGATCTTGGCGTCGTGCGGGGTCCGACCGCCAAAGTGGTAGTCAATTTTTCCAAGAATCTGATGCTCGAAGTGAGTCCGCATTAGCTGAAAGGGGCGAGGCCGCCAAGTGCCCCCGGGGAAGCTGTTGTTAGTTTGTCAATCTGTCCGCTTTTATTCACACGTGATCTGTCCGGTTTAGGTGATTTGGCCTGCTGTTCCCCTTCGGCTTGCCGAAGGGGGTTTGCGTGTTTTTTTCTTAATCAAAGAACTCGTCGTCGAAGCGGTGGGAAAGTGGGAATCCCGCCGCTTCTGCGGGATTTCCAAGGGACGGTGGGAGCGGTGGGAAACCGGTTTGTGGTTTTCCACGGCTTCCACGGGCCCGCCTTTTCCACGGCTCCCCGGCTCTGGCTGTCGGGTCGCTCGCAGGCGATTGGCCGTCGGCGCGTGTATCGGCCCACCACGTGCGGACCATATCGAATCGAAACCGTTCCATCCAGGTGCTCGTGGATCGTTACCGTGCAGCCGGCCAACGAACTGCGGAATCGGCTTTTCTCCAACTGCCAAATCCGATCTGCAATCGCCACCGTGTTGTCTTTACTCACCACCCGCTCGGTTTGCAGCGTGAACACCCAGTCCAGGTCCGTCCGCCCCGTACGCCGGAACGCCGTCCCTTTCTCGGCGGCCGCCACCGCAAACTTGTCATTGAACGCGGCTATGTAGCCTTCCTCTAGAAACCGGTTGGCCGCTTCCAGATCGGTGATCCCGGCCAGCCGCAGCTCCTGCGGCAGTCGTCCCTGCCAGGTCCCAAAGTTGCGCTCACTGCGTCCACGCGCTTGCGGCGAATAGGCCGGAATCATCTGCACACCCAGTTCCTTCATCGCTCGCCCCACCTGCGTCAGCCGGTGCTTGTCCACCTTTTCCCCGGCTTTGGGCGTCACGAAGAAATGGCTGCCTCGGTCGCTGTACAGCGCGCAGAACAATCCCTTGCTTCAGAATCACCTCCCGCAGCCCGGCCATCACCGTCCGCGTCGATTCTTCCTCCACCAGCTGCGCATAATAGATCTCACTGGTGGCATCGTCCAGGATCACGATCAGATCATGCCATCGCTCGTCACCGAACCATTGGTGTTTGCTGCCGTCAATGTGCAACAGCATGCCAGGCATCGGCCGCCGCTCTCGCCGACGCCGATGCTTGCTCCGCCTTTTGCCTCGCGCTCACCAAGCCGGCGCCTTGCAAAGCCTTTTGCACCCAGGTGTAGCTCAACTCGATGCCATGCTCCTCCCGCAGCTTCTCATGGAAGTGCCGGATGTTCAGATCATGAGTAGATTTCCTGGAACAACCGCAGCACTTCCTCCGCCGTGGCTAACGGCACCCGCTTATCGCTGGGTTTGCCTTTCCTCCGATCCGCCAACCCGGAATATCCATGCTCTTCCAATCGCTCCCGCCACCGTCGCATCGTTCGATCCGTCACGCCGATGATCTCGGCTGCCTGCCACCAGGTGATCTTCTTCGCCATCGCCTTCAGTAGCACGTCTTGTAGTTTCATCATCCGCTCCATTTCCGCGGCCGAGTATTGCGTCGGGGAGTTCAACCCCTAGCTTCCTCCCGCCGCAATTTTCAAAGCGGACAGATCATGTGTGAATTGGACCGGACAGATCACATACTAGCGACAGGTGCCCCCGGGGAAGCTACCCTCCCGCATACGCACCTGCTATCATTCATCCCATCGAGGTGGACGTTATGCAAAAGCATCTCGCTGTTTTGCTGATGTTGCTCACGATGCCGCTCGCGGCACAGATTCAGGGCACGATCAGCGGATATATAAGAGATTCTTCCGGCGCGGTGGTTCCGAACGCCGCCGTCCGAATTATCAACGAAAAAACCGGCGCAACTCGCAATGGTTTGAGCGATGATGCCGGCTTTTACCAGGTTCTTGGATTAATCTCCGGAACTTATACTATCGAGGCTGAGGTTTCCGGATTCAAGAAATTCCGCAATGCGGGTGTGGTTCTGCGTGTGGATGAAAACGTTCGTGCGGATATTCCACTCGAGGTAGGGCAGGTCTCCGAAGCGGTCGAGGTTTCGGCGCAAGCCGCGCTGATCGATACCAGGTCGTCGCAGACATCGGCTACCATCGATGACCGGCGGATTGTCGAACTGCCTCTCCGCGGACGTAATGTATTTTCGCTCGCCGCAACGCTCCCCGGTGTATTGAACGTCCGTGCGCCCGACAACAGCGATGTGGGCGACACGCGGGCGGGCCCGAGTATGAATGTGAACGGCGGCCGCGCGAACATGAACTACAACCGGTTCAACGGGACGTACTTCAACAATCCGTCGCGGAACACCGGCATGAATGCTCCTCCTCCGGACGCAGTGCAGGAGTTCAGGATACAGACCAGCAACTTCGCTGCGGACAGCGGCCGCAATCCAGGTGCAAACATAACTGTCGTAAGCCGCCAAGGGACAAACGAGATTCATGGCGCTGTTTGGGAGTTCCATCGCAACGACAATCTGAACGCCCGCAGCTTCTTTCAAACGACGAAGCCGCAGTTGATACAGAATCAGTTCGGCGCCGCAGCAGGCGGTCCGATCAAAAGAAACAAGATGTTTATCTTCGGCACGTACGAAGGCATTCGCGACCGCCGCCAGGCTGCGGCAACCAACGCATTGCCGCCGACGGCCGCTGAAGTCGCGGGCGACTTCTCGCATCTGAATGGCGTTAAGCAACTGGTTAATCCGGCGGATAATACGCCGTTTCCGGGTAATCGCATCCCCACGTCGCTTTTCGATCCGGCAGCGCGCAAAGTGCTCGCATTCATCCCTGTCGTCCAATCAGGCGGGATTCAGGCTGTTGGCCCCAACCCGCGCAATTCGGATCTGTTTATGGTGCGTTGGGATTTAACTATGACGACCAAGCAAAGCTTGTTCGCGCACTATTACCTGAATGAGACGAGTCAGGAAAATCCGGCTCTCGCTTACGGGAGCAATATCGCGGGTTGGACCGGCCAAAAGCTAGGTCCGCGTTTTCAAAACGCCGGCATCAATCACACATGGACGTTGTCGCCGTCGCTCCTGGCTCAGACGACGCTCGGATTCACCCGCTCGTTTTCCTTGAACACGCCGACAATCACTCGCACACCGGAGGAGTTGGGAATCTCGGGCATGCCGATGTATACGGATGGCGGGTCGCCGCAATTCAACGTCAGCGGGCGTGTGACGTTGGGCTCCGGGGGCCCTGTGAAGTTCGTGTCCAATGTTTACCAGGTCCAGGAAAGTCTGAGCTGGATTCGCAACCGGCACACACTGCGTTTCGGTTTCGAGCACATGGACCTCGGGTTCTTCCAGTCGTTTCTTGGTCCACCCCAGTTCACGTTCAACGGGCAGCGAACCGGCGGCGGGGTTGCGACGCGCGGGGACCCGATGGCGGATTTCCTGCTTGGCGCGTATCAGCAGTTGCCGGTCACCAACGGCGTGCGCGTCAACGATGGCGGCAATACCTTCACTGCTCTCTACATCCACGACGACTTCAAAGTATCGCCGCGGCTCACTCTCAATCTAGGGCTTCGTTACGAGTTGCCGACGCCATGGGTGGACAAGTTTGACCGCATCAACACAGTCGTGCCCGATGCGAGCGTCCGCTCAGCCAAGTTCCCCAGCGCGCCTCCGGGCATGCTCTTCCCGGGTGATCTCCCGCGCGGGTTGTACGACACCGATAAGAACAACTTCGCCCCACGATTCGGGTTCGCATTCGACGTGTTCGGCGACGGACGCACTGCGATACGCGGCGCATACGGCATTTTCTACGACACCTTCAATACGGACACCATCGCGCAGGAGAATCCCGCCGTTCTCCGGCGGGCGTCAGACGTTTACTAATGGAACAATGTCCGATCCGTTTGCTTCAGTCGGCCGACCCGCTCCGCCGGCGTACATAGATCCGGCAGCTTTCACGTTCGTATATCCGATCAACGGGTTCTGGAGCGGCACAGGCAAAGACAGCCTTCGCACGACATATTTCCAGGAGTGGAACCTGACAATCGCACGGGAAATCGGTCAGTCCTACGCGGTCTCCGCTGCCTACATTGCGAAGACGGGCCGCAAGCTCATCGCCTATCGTCCATTCAACGCTGCTCCCTATATTCCTGGCTTGAATGCGCAGGGCCAGCCGATCTCGACAGAGGGAAACGCAGGAAGCCGCGCCCCGTTTCTGCCCGGTATCTACGGTACGGAAGGCATCTATCTGGACAACAGCTTCACGAGTGCTTTCCACAGCATGCAGCTCGAGGTCAACAAGCGCTTTTCGCACGGGCTTCAGTTCAACACTTCATACACTTTGGGTAAATCGATCGACAGCAGCTCTACGACCACACTTGGCGGCTGTCTCTCGAATCCGTTTGACGTGCGCTCGGATCGCGGGCGCTCCGACTTCGATCGACGGCACGCGTTTGTGTTCTCCGGTGTGTGGTCGCCGGCTATGGGAGAACAGCGTGGTCTTTTAGGCAGGATTTTTGGCGGGTGGACAGCATCGGGCTTCCAGACGGTTCAAAGCGGCGCGCCGGTGACGCCGTACCATTCCAGCAGCTACGGAGTGAGCTAAAGCAAGTAGAGAGCTCGGCCGCTCGGCGGGAGTGCCAAGGGTAGCGCCTGCGAGGACTACCCAAGCGCCTAGAACGGAGCAGCGCCTCGCCTGGGTGGCCCGTAGCCGAAAGTCCCGTGGGGAGTTTGCGCCACTTGAGCGCCAGTACAGGGCTGACATTGGCTACGGCGGTCGAGTATTGCGATCACTCAGGAGGGTTGTTATGAAGAGCGAGTTTTCTTTTTATATCGGAGTAGATTGGGGTGCAGAGCGCCACCAGCTGTGCATCATGGATCCAGAAGGTCAGGTCCTCGGCGAACAGAATATCGAGCATAGCGGCCAAGCAATCGCCGACTTTCTTCGCGTCGTGGACGAATTGACGAACCGCGAGCCGCACCGGGTCGCCATCGCCATAGAAGTTCCGCGTGGTCCCGCTCGTAGAAGCGTTTCTTGAGCATAACTGCGCTGTCTTCTCGATCAATCCGAAACAGCTCGATCGTTTTCGCGATCGCCACACTGTCGCCGGCGCTAAGGACGACCGCCGCGACGCGTTCGTCGCTGCGGATTCGCTGCGTACCGATCAGCACTGTTTCCGGCGTGTCGCTGCCGATCATCCGGCGATCCTTCGGATTCGCGAGCTTTCCCGCACCGAGGATGCCCTGGGCTGTGATTTTCGACGCGTCGCCAACCAACTTCATCAATTGTTGCTGCGTTATTATCCGCAATTGCTGCAGTTATGTTCCACGCCTGACGAAGCCTGGGTGTGGGCGCTCCTCGAGCTGGCGCCCACCCCACTACGTGGAGCCCAACTCACGCGCGCCCGCTTGCGGAAATTGCTCGCCAAGCATCATATTCGCCGGTGGAACGCCGAGCAGGTTGCCGAAGTTCTAGCGTCTCCACCATTGCTATTGGCACCTGGTAGTGCAGAGGCGATCACTGAGCATGTTCTACTACTGATCCCCCAATTGCGCCTGCTTTCGATGCAGCGCAAACAAGTCGCCGATCGCATCCAGCAGCTTCTAGATGAAATGGCAAAATGCGATGTGAAGCAGCCTGAATCACAAACACCAAGCGATGTGTTTCTCCGGTCAGAACACGGCGCTCGACGGCAACATTTGCGGTGGCGAGTTCTATCCATCCGGATCAGGTTGGGCAGATCAAGCGTGACCACAGCTCACGCGCCGACATGGTGGCGAACTTTTTCAATCGGGATGCCTTCAAGCTCGCTGACATTGGGCGTTACGGCTCCGCGGGCCGTAATATCTTCTCCGGGTCCGGCCATCGTTTCAACGGATCTGGCGGTGTTGAAGAACATTCGGGTTTTCGAGCAACAGTCATTCCAGTTTCGCGCCGAGTTCTTCAATCTGTTCAACAATGTGAACTTCAATAATCCGGTCGCGACGCTGTCGTCAACCACTTATGGGCGGATTACCGGAGCGCAGCCGGGCCGTCTGATTCAGCTCGGACTCAAGTACATCTGGTAACTTCGCAAAACACATGACAAATAACATCGACAGGCGAAAACTTCTGCTGGCCGGCGCGGCGGCCGCGGCGTCACCCCTGGCAGCTCAGGACCAGGAGATCCGAACGGCTCACATCGGCGTGGGCGTACGCGGAGGAAGCCTTTTAAAGGAAGCCGTCTCCCAGCAGCGCATAAAGATCTCCGCGATCTGTGACATCGATGGACAGACGCGCGATAAAGCGTTGACCATGGCTGCGCGCGATAATCCCAAGTCGCTGACCGAGTGGCGGGCCGTGTTGGACCTCAAAGATGTCGATGCGGTTTTCATCGGTACCCCGTGCGACATGCATGCCGAGATGGCGGCCGCATGCCTCGAGGCAGGCAAATACGTGTATTGCGAAAAGCCGCTCGGCATCACACCGGAGGAGCATCGATCGTGTTCTGAAAGCCGCGCGCCGGTCCAAGACGTTTCTTCAGATCGGGCAGCAGCTACGTTACTTCCCCTCGATGCGGGAGGCGATCCGGCAGATCCATGACGGCATCGTCGGTAAGACGTATATCGTTAAGGCTCACCGCCACGGTAGTCGAGCCGGCCGCAAGAGGGCGCCCAACCTACGTCACAGCAGGCGACCCGAACAGCCTGGTATGCCGATGTAAAGCGCTCCGGCGACCTCATCGTCGAAAACGCGGTACACAACATCGACGCGTGCAACTGGATCGCAAACAGCCGGCCCGTGAGCGCCTATGGACACGGCAAGAAGTACTTCCCACAGCCGATTCCCGCCGGGCACGGTCATGATGGACGGCTTCAGCGTGGAGTACATCTACGAGAACGACATGCACTGCGACTACAGCCAGATCAGCTTCCATCCGCGGAATCTGAAGACTCTGCCGAGCGGGATGTGGTACACGGTCTTCGGCGAAAAGGGCAGCGTCTACATGACGCACTCGTCGGCGAGTTTCTACGACGTTTACGGAGAAGGGGAGCCGCGCAATCTCTTGCCCGCCGGCACAAGCGACAAGGATACGGCGACGGCCGATTTCTTCGCCTGCATTCGAGAGAAGCGCCAGCCGTTCGCCGACATCCGCGTCGGTGCGATAGCCGCGCTGACGGCCATCATGGGACGCGAAGCGATCTACAAGCGGCGGAGCGTCACCTGGAAGGAACTCGGAGTTGAGGTGTAGATACTGCATTGCGGCAGTCGCGGCCCTTCTGCTTGCGTCGATGCCGGTCACAGCTCAGCCGGACGCGAGCTCCGGATGGGTTTCGCTGTTCAACGGCAAAGATCTCTCAGGATGGAAAATTGTCGGCCCGGAACGCTGGACCGTCGACGACGGCACAATTCTGGGGGAAGGCATCAATGGCAAGGACGGATTCCTGAAGTCGGAAAAGACGTACAAGAACTTTCACGCCTTTCTTCGATTCAAGTGCGAAACACCAAACAACAGCGGCTTCTTCTATCACTCCGATATCGAGGAAGACATCAGCAAGATCCGCTTCATCCAGGTGGAAATCGACACAAAGATCGGCGGCCACACCGCCGGCCTGCACGGCGATCACACGCCCGAAACCAAAGGCCGGGGTTGGATCGTCTGGCCGGCGCCGGAACTCGAGACGGTGGTCCGGCCGTTCGACTGGAACGAGATGTTGGTGATGGTCGAGGGCAACCGCACGCGCACTTTCCTGAACGGCGTGCCGATGATCGACTTCACCTATTCCCGACCCGCGAAACACCAACGGGATCATCGCCCTTCAGATCCATCCGGGCAAGCCTTCGCGCATCCGATTCAAAGACATCTGGATTCGCGATCTGACGGTTCGCTAGGGAGTGCTTGAAGCTTTCTTCAGGAAGCTTGAAAGCGGATCCCTTCCGCCTCCGATTGTCAAACTTGACATGACTTGCACCGCAAACTGCTTCCTCAGCGAATCGAGACGCAGCGGATTTCCGTAGGCGTCAACCGGATTCAGCACGGTCACGGCAGTAGGACCCAGCACGCCCAGAATGTGATCGAGATCGTATCGCCGAAGCACCCCGGGGATTGCTACATCGTAAAGATTCCGATGCAAGGGACGGTCGACAGCGAGACGGTAAGAGGCAATCGTGTCCTGAACGATGACCTCGCGAATGCGCTTGTCGAGCAGCGCCGCATGCAGCAGCGGCACTCCTAGCGCGCCTTGGCCAAACGCTACCAAACCATCCTTCTTCACATCGGGACGCAGCGCCAGATAGTTTGCCGCATGGAGGATGTCGTCCGTGCGCATTCCGATCAGAGTCTTGCCTACTACGGCTGCGCGCATCGCCATGCCGTAATTGCCCAGTACCGAAGCGCGGCCGGTTGCGGCGACTCCGGTATCCCTCTCGGCGAGATCGCAAGCACAACGTGGCCCGACTGCGCGAGGGAATCGAAGTCACCACCGGCAGCGGCGATCTCGGACTTGGGTTGCGGGCTTACAACGAGCACCGCAGGCTTGAGCCCCGCACTGTCTGGAATCGCAATCATTGCGGGAACGTGAACACCCGGCTCAACCTCAAGCGACAACAGATCTATCCGATAGCCGGTCGCCATGATGCTCCGATGCACCGCTGTTTTCGGCGCAGATCCACCGGGCTGCACACCGATCGCCGCCAGCTCCCGCGCTGCGGCGGCAAGAGTCTTCGCGTCGGGAGCAGTGCGCGGAATGAGGTCCGCGGCACGTTTGCGATTCAGCGTGAAAACCGTCTCTCCGCCCAAGGAGTCCGACACCTGCCCTGTCTGCGTCACCAGCAGCACCTCGGGATCGTTGAGCTTATATGCCGGTTCGCCGGCGTCGCCGTCGCCATTCTTCAGCCAGCGAATAAACCATCGATAGATCGCTTCCCTCGAGGGCTTGGGCCATCCGTGGCCGCCCGGACCAATATGCCATCCGATGCGATCCTCCGCGCCGTAAAGCGCATACCAGCTGCGCGCTTCCTCATACGTTTGCCGCGCTCCTTCCAGCGGGAAGAAATCGTTGATCGTGTTGACCATCAGCCACGGCTTCGGAGCGAACACCTCAATGAAATCGGCCATGTCGAGGTTCTCGCGCAGGAAGTTCGGAAAGACTTGCTCGCCGTCCTGCGGCCCGAGCACTGTCAGTAGCTCGCGCCAAGAGGTGATGTAACAAGCCGGAGCCGCGGCCTTCACGCGATCATCCAACGCTGAGATGTAAGTTGTCAGCGTCCCGCCGCCGAGCATCCGGTGCAGCCGATACGTGCGGCGTCTACGTCGTCGCGCGATACCAGATAGTCGATTCCGCGCATGCCATCCCAGATCCGGTATCTCGCCACGCTGTCGCCGATGAGCATGGTGTGGCCGTTCGCGTGACTGTGCTCATCGGTAGCTCCGCCGACTTTAGAGTTGCCTGATTCCGGATCGTAGTATTGGAGCCGTTCCCCCTGGCCGATCGGGTCATATGCGAGTGCGATGAATCCCTTTAGCGCCAGCCCGATCGCAACCTGTTGACTGCCGCCTTTACCGTCGCGTCCATGTCCGACAGGCATCAGGATTGCCGGAAAAGGCTTCGTCCCTTTCGTCGGAACATATACGTCGGCAGTGACATGGAATCCGGGCAAGCTGTCGTAGACGATCTTCTCGATGCGGTAATCGCCGCGATCGACAGTCCCGAACTGCTTCACGTTCAACGGTCCGCGATAATCGGGAAGCCCGCCGATCAGTGTCAGCAGTTTCTCGCGCACCTGCTTCTTCCTGGCATCCGCCTCGGCGCGCGTCCGAATCGAGGAAACAACGCGGGCTCGTTCGTCGAGTTGTTTGAACGCGACCGAATTCAGATAGCGCGTCACCTGCTCTCTGGGCGTGCTGCCGGGATCGCGGAAAATGACGAAATCCTCCGCGATCGCCGAGGAAGTGATCAACAGAATTGCAATCTTTAGCTTCACAACTCGCTCCTATTTCCTGAGCCGCTCTGCGAGCCACGCTCCGACATCAACCGGCTCGCTTTCCCCCTGTACTTTGCGATTTCGACCATCCACGAGGCTTTGGAAAAACGCTGCGCGCGGCGACAGTGCGGCTACAATGTCGCTGATATCTCGCGACTTCCAGGATGCCCGGAACGACGATGTCACCGGGCACGTACGTGAAGGAATCGTCCAGCATCGAAAGATAGCTGGAAAGGCCTCCGCGCACTGCGATCGCGCGAACCTTGCTCTCGTAGAGTCCCGTCAGAATCGCGAGTAATCCCCCAAGCGGCTCGGCCTGATTTTGAATCTGCGGACTGATCTGCCATGCGGGTAATTCGTCGACCAACAGACGCGCAGGATTCTGTGGCATGGAGGAATCGCCCCAAACGGCCATCTGTTCTCCGTTCAAATCCTGCCGGCTCGCTACGTACGCCACCACTGTCCGGAGATCTTTCAGTCTCGCTCCCAGAAGGGTATTGCCCAGCATCAGCTCAGTAGCGGAAACTGACACGGTAGCGCTCGATGGACCGTGCCTCGTATCGGGAGCGGTTTCGCCGGTTCCGCGGACGTCGGGCACACACACGGCAACTCCATTCTTCAACAGCGTCTCGATCTCGCTGACGCGCTGTGAAAGAATGCGTTCTTTTCCGCCTTCGGATACGATTACCGCCACCGGAGTGCGGACCGCGGCGGAGTTCGCCGGCCGCAACATGATCAGCGGCACAATGATTCCCGGCTCGACGTCCAGCGTGATGCCTTCGGCTTCGGCGTTCAGCCATTGCTTCTTCCAATGCACGGTGGCTTGGGGCTGACGGTTGGGTTCGATGTCACCGAGTTTCGGCTGCAGATTCTTTCGCAGCCATTCGCCGCGCGCGTCCGGCGTAAGCCGAGCCATTGTTGCTCGCGCAGCTTTGAGCTTCGTTTCCGCCGTCTCGCGAAGCAATTCATGAACCGGCCGCATACGGAGTTCGCGAGCGACAACCGGATTCAAGGCCGCAAGTTCGGATTCGGGCCGGCGGTCGTCGGGCTCAGACGACGGAATAGGAATCCCGAACCATCGCTTCAGCTCGGGATACAGCGTCTGCCGTTGCGAGGGACCGATGTTGGCGCATTCGCCGGGGCCCGGAAACGTGCCGAACCCATGCGACTCGTCCAGGTGATCCATTGCACCGTACAAGCCGAACACCTTCGTGTACCGAGCCCATGCAGGCTGACGCTCAACTTCCCAGCCCATTTCATATGAGTAGATCAACTTTCTCGGAGCCACGGAAGCGCAGATCATCCATGGGAAGAACTGATCGACGATGCTGCGCCGTAGATTCCTGGTCGTTTCCCAACTGCCCGAACCGGGGCTCGCGAGTTCCAGTGCCAACTCATCCCGCGCTACGCTGCCGGGACGTTGTGCTCTGGGAGTCGCTTCTCCAAAGTTGAAGGGCGCCACGGCCGCAATCCGCGGATCGAGCGCCGCCGCAACGGCCGCAGGATCTCCGCCGGCTGCAACTGCTCCAAGAAGGATAATCTGATCCGGATTTACATCCTTCCGCTCGAGCAGCAGGTCGACGCCGCGCATCACGTCCCACACCATCCACTGAATAAGACTTTCCCCGGCAACGTAAAACTGCATTCCCATCACATAGCGCGAGTGGTAGCCTTCCCGGTTCCACGGATAGTTCTGGATGCGTTCGCCATGGCCGATCTGATCCATGATCAACACGGCGCATCCGGCGCGAGCCCACAGAATGCCCATATCCTGAAGTTCGGCCTGCGTCCGCGGTCGATGATGGCTATGTATGATGACCATCCCCGGCATGCGAGCAGAAGGATTGGCGGGCAAATAAAGATTCGCCGTGACCCACAACCCGGGACGGCTCTGATACGCGAGATCCTGGCGGCGGTATCCCTCGCCCGCAAACTCTTTCGTCACGCGCGTCTGCAGCGGCGTGCGCTCAGGAAATGGGCCGAGCGACGCCGCAAGTGCTTTCAACCGCGGATCGCGGAAACGTTCCCAGTCCGCACGTGTCTGGATTTCGTCGCGCGCGCGCCTTTCGGTCTCGAGGATATTCCGCGTTCGGACACGGACGTGCCGATCCAGCATTCCGGACAGATTCAAGCTCTTGCGCTGCTCAGCCGGCAGAACACGGGTGTCGGCGAGTGCGGGCGGATCGGGCGGGCTTGTTAGCTGCGATGGACCCTGATCGACCAGCGAAAGCCGCCGGTAGCGCGCCGGACAAAGCGCCGTTTCGCTTTGCACAACCGGCATCACACTTGTTTCGCGAGGCTCGCCATTTCTGCCCGGCCGGTAGCGCATCAAAAGCACGCGCCATTCGGCGGGCGCCTGAATCTCTCCAAGAACTTCAGCGGCTGTCTGTAATGGGATATCGATCCGAACTGTCCATGATCCGGTTTCGCGTCGAACACTCACTTGCGCGCCGCTGTCCCATTCGCGTGCTCGCGAGAGCCGCTGCCCGCCTGCCATTCCGCTGGAATCCAGAAGATATCCGAGTGCATTGACCGCAAGTTGAACGTATGCCGAGCCGGAAGTAGTGAGATAGACGTGAAAGCTGTCATCCTGGCTCACCGCACCGTCGTTCTCCTTCGCGCTCGCCACAATATCGTCGGGCTCGGTGCATCGCGCCAGCACCGCCAGCGTTTTCTGGTCGTGCACCAGCTTTACTTCGGTCGGAACTCTGGGCAGCCGCGCGAAAGGCTCATCCCGCTGGAGTTTCCATGCACGAACTCCGCTCCACGCCGCGTCGTCCCATCGGCTGTCGTTCGCGGGCAAGGTGCTCGACACGACCCACTAGCAGAGGCGCTTCGTTGTTGCCGGTGACAGCAGGCCGGACCTGCGGCGCCGCGGCGTCCCATTTGACGGAGCGAGCGACGGGCACTCTTGAAGCCGGTCCCTGCTGTGGCCAGTGCCAGCGCTCTTGGGGAAGCCCCGGCCGCATTGCACGGATGCGCTCAATCCGGACAAGAATGGGGCTCGATGCCGGCGCGCTCAGCTCGTTGAGGGGGATCGCTGCCTCGACGATCCACTCCTTTTCGCCGATTGATGTCGCAACGAGAAACTTCTCAGAGTTCCTATAAACAACGTCTCGGGACCACTCATCCGCGTACGGAAACGTCGGCTCATTTCTATACGAGACGGGAACCGCCTTCTCTATCGAGTAAGCGCCGAGCGGATTCACCGTCAGAATGCGGTCGGTATATCCGATGTCTGCTCCCGCCAGAATGCGAATGCGATCCTCGTCTTCCCAGCTCGGGTTTCGCCCTGTCAGACGAGCGGTCACCCGGCCGGTCGGTTCCGGGAGTCTGGCTGCCACGCAAAGGTACCGGCCGGCGACGATCACCTGGATTTCGCCGCCAGGATCTGCCGGCGTTCCTGCTTGCGAAGGAGCGAGTTTGGCTGGGGGAGCGCTACGCCAAAGTGGATCGCTCAGGCTTCCGTCGACGAGCAGTTGCTGAGCCATTGCCGCAGAAGCCAAACCGATCGATAGGAAGAGGACGCGTCCCAGCCGTGTTGACCCTCCCTGGCCGAAGTCGCTATAGTTGCCTGTCATGCGCGCACCTGTTCTTGCTGCCGCCACATTCCTGCTTTGCGCACAGGCTACGTGGGCTCAAGCGCCACAGTACGATTTGCTGCTGAAAGGCGGCCGCGTTATCGATCCAAAGAATAACATCGATGACGTCCGGGACGTCGCCATTCTTGGAGATCGCATCGCTGCGGTCTCACCCGATATACCGGCGTCATCGGCGAGGAAGGTGATCGACGTTGCCGGACTCTACGTTACTCCCGGGCTCATCGATATCCACGTTCATGTATTCACTCAAAGTGCTCCGGGCACCGTATACGACGTTGAAAACAGCGTCGTTCCCGATCACGCCACTTTCCGAACCGCAGTGACGACGGTGGTTGATGCCGGCACCACCGGCTGGCGGAGCTTCCCCGATTTGAAGCGGCGAATTATCGACCGCTCGAAGACGCGCGTCCTCGCGATGCTGAACATCGTCGGAACGGGAATGATGAACAACGAGGTCGAGCAGAATCCGGTTGATATGGAGCCGGAGAAGACCGCAGCCCTCGCCAAGCAGCATCCGGATGTGATCGTCGGCATCAAATCGGCGCACTGGCGGCAGCCCACATTCATTTCGGTAGAACGGGCAGTCGAGGCAGGAAAACTGGCGAACGTTCCGGTTATGGTCGACTTCGGATCGTTCCTCCCGGCGCGGCCGTATCAGCAGATGGTCTTGGAACTGCTCCGGCCGGGGGACATAAGCACCCATTTCTACCGGGTGCCTGCGCCGCTGTTGGACGAGAACGAAAAGATGCTCCCCTATCTGGCAACAGCTCGAAAGCGCGGAGTGAAATTCGACGTTGGACATGGCGGTGGCAGCTTCTACTTCAAGCAAGCGGAGCCGCTGGTCAAGCAAGGCTTCTGGCCTGACTCCATCTCTACCGATTTGCACGGCGGCTCGATCAACGGCGCAATGATCGACATGCTGAACGTCATGTCGAAGTTCCTTGCCCTTGGCGTCCCGCTCAAAGAAGTGATTCGTGAATCCACGACGAATCCGGCCACTCAGGTGAAACGCCCCGAACTGGGACAAATCGCGCCCGGGGCCGAAGCCGATGTTGCCGTGTTGCGGCTCGAAAGCGGTAGCTTCGGATTTGTGGACGTCCGCGGCGGCCGAATTACGGGAAATCAAAGACTCGGCTGCGAAATGACGATTCGCGCCGGCCAGATCGTTTTCGATTTCAACGGCCGTGCGGGAGTCCCGTGGCGAAAGGCGCCGATCGTTTATCCCGCCAAGTAGCCGGCCTTAACATCAGCTTCATTTCGTGCTGGCCAAACTTCGTACGGCGACTTCCTTGAACCAGACCACGTCGCCCGGATCGTGGTTCTGCAATCCGATATATCCGTGAGTAGGACGCTTGATCTCACGGATCGGCTCGCTCCAACTCTTGCGCGGTGGTTGCTTCGTCGAATTCGCATCGAAGTTGCTGACCGACGTGCCGTCCACCTCGACGCGAATGCGTTCGCCCTCCAGCGTGATGATCATTGTCCGCCATTCCGGCTGCGGCTTCTTAGGACGGGCGTCGCTTCGGCCAGGGAATAAATCGAACCTGTTCGATGCCACGGATCGGCTTCCATCGAGAATCTGAACCTCAAAACCGTGATGCACGGCATACCAGGCGCCGAGCTTTTCTCCGGACGCTGTTTTCATCTTCTCGATCATCTCCGGCGCGAGCTTTCCGTCCGCCATGCGCCGCACCCCTAGCTCTTTCTCGCCGAGCCGTTTGAGGATGCCATCAGTCGATTCGTACATAGACTCCGGAGTTGGATTGCGGTTTTTCACTCCGGTAGATCACTTGAATCTGGCCTCTGGAGCGCCTGACGGGCGAGCGCGTTTTACGCTGAAACTCGGAGCAGCGAAGCTGCCGTTCGCCAACGAATCCTTTCCTTGACCCTTTCGTCGACCTGCAGGACCTGCATCTTTGTTAGCGCAGGTCCGGGTAATGAAAAGGCATGCCCGTGCCGAACACGAGGCGATCCTCTCCGAGATTCTCTATCAGGCGGCTTGTTTCGTTGAGACTCCCGCGGTGAGCAGGACGATATCGATAACGTAATTCGAGGGCAATCCACTGGCTGACTAATGCTTTGTACGCCGGACGAGGTCGTTCACTTTCTCCACGATGATTTCTTCAGTAGCGGCGCTAAAAGGACCTCCTTCGCCGCCCTGTGCTTCATACCCGCCTTCCTTGAGCACGCGCGCGGAGGGCACATACGCAAAAACGTCGTTCGAGTAGGCAGCCACCCAGGTATCTTCCCAACCATGTTGAGCCTTGAGCCGTAGCGAGTAATCCACGACGACTTCTCCCCCGAGGGCGATGAACGTCAAACTCGGCCCGAACTGCCACACCTGCACTGGATACGAGTAGTGCGCCGGCAACTTTCCATCGCGCTCAATGGCTCTCAGCATTCGTTCGGACTGCGCACGAATGTTGGAGTCATTGTCTTTCAGGCGGGCCTGCAACTCGCTTCGAGACGGCGGCGTCTGGAACGGAATGTCGACTCGTTCGAAGCCGGTCATGAGGGGACCAGCGAGCACTTTCATCTTTCCATGCAGCACGAGATCGACCGATGTCGCCAGAATCTTCCCGTACATGGTGGCAAGATCCACTGAATAGCCAATCAACGACGGGTCCGTGCCCTGATAACGCGGTAGAGGATTGGCGTCGGCTCCAGTGCCCATCACAAACAAAGCCGTTGCATCAGGATAGACCTTCTCCAGCGCCTCCTGTGCGTAACCAGCGTAGTCCGCATTGATCTGGTACGCGCCGAGAGCGGTGTTATGACAGGCGTAGCCGAATACAACCGCGCGCAGCGATCCATCGGCATTGCGGATCGCCAGCACGGGTACATCGTGATCCACCGGGCCCGGCAGACCACGCGTACCTGGGTGCGCACGGCGCCGATTTACCGCGAATCCCGCAAAGCCCTGGGCAAATTCAAGGCGCGCCGGACTCATCTGCTTCAAGGCGACGCCGACCGTCTCGACCGCCTTGTCGACAAGCATGTCGGTGTAGCGGCTCACGACAGCCTTCTGGCCTTCATAGCCCGCACGTGGGTTGAATTCCCCGGTCACGGGCCCGCTGTGAGTGTGCGAGGAATTGATTAGAAGGTGATCGCGCGTCAGCCCGAACTGCTTTTGGCAACGTTCGACGATTCTATCTGCGACCTGTCGCCGCAATCCGACTAGATCGGAAGTTACAAGAACCGCAGGCCGGCCCGAGCCGTCGTCTAAGGCGACAGCCTTTAAATAGAGCTCGGTTTGTACGCCCTCGGACGGCTTGGTACGTGCCGCATATCCAGCCATCCAGATCGACTCGGTGGGCGTGATCTTCACCTTGGCGACGCCGGCTTTCCATTGCGGCTCCGTTTGGGCATCGGCGCATACCGACATCGACAGACAGAGAATCACTTGTCTGCGGTTCATCGCCAGTCATTCTACCGCGCGCTAGTCGCTGTGAGGTCACATTTGGGACTTGCGCAACTGGCGGCGAGTTGGCATTTCATTTCGGCAGATGCAACACTTTCCTGTTAAGGTGAAATCCGTGAAATCAGGTATCAGAATACGCGCACTTCTTCTGCTGACGATTGCCGTAGCGGTCCCGCAGAGTCTTCTTGCCGATTGGAAAGCGGGATTTGCGAAGACGAACATCACACCGGACGGGCCGATCTGGCTCGCGGGCTTCGGTGCTCGGACGAAGCCGTCAGAGGGGTTGCTACACCCGATCTACGTCAAAGCTCTGGCGCTGCAGGATGAGCGTGGAGCGGTTTCTGTCCTGGTCACGTCGGATCTGCTGGGGTTTAATCGCAATATGGCTGCATTCGTAGCGCGGGAGGCGGAGAACAGATTCAAGCTGCCGCGAGGGCGATTGGCAATTAACTCCTCACATACTCATAGTGCTCCAGTGACGGATGACGTGCTAAGGCCGGCTTATCCGTACGACTCCGCGCAGCAGGACGTGATCAACAAATACACGGCGACACTTCTTCCGAAAGTGGTGGACACGATCGGGAAAGCCATCGACGCTCTTTCACCCGCGGCATTGCAGTTTGGTCAAGGGCTGGCCGGATTTGCGGTCAACCGGAGACGTGCCGGGCGGAGAGATCTGCCTGGGCCCGTGGATCACGACGTTCCTGTGTTGCGGATCACCAGTCCTGAAGGTAAATTGCGCGGCGTAGTTTTTGGTTACGCCTGCCATGCGACCTCGCTCTCGAACTACGAAGTGAACGGCGACTGGCCCGGCTTTGCGCAGGATGAACTCGAACGCTCCCATCCTGGCGCGATGGCTCTGTTTGTGACGGGCGCCGGAGCCGACGCTAATCCCCTGCCGAGGGGAACCGTGGAGTTGTCGAAAAGTTATGGCAAGATCCTGTCTTCTGCCGTCGATCTCGTGCTCGAAAGCAAAATGAGACCGGTCGCGGGTCCGCTACGAGCGGCCTTCGAAACTGTAGACCTGCCGTTTCAAACTGCGCCCACCCGCGAGGAGTTGCAGCAGCGGCTGAAAGACCCGCGGCTCAGTAGTCATGCGCGATTCCTGCTTGCCGTGCTCGAGCGCGATGGGAAATTCCCCGACCGTTACCCCTATCCAGTACAGGTGTGGCAGTTCGGTAGCGACCTCACCTGGATTCTTCTTGGAGGCGAATTGGTTGCGGACTACTCGTTACGCCTCAAGAAGCAGTACGGGTGGGAAAACGTGTGGGTCTCTGGTTACTCGAATGATGTGATGGCGTACATTCCGTCACTGCGCGTATTAAAGGAAGGGGGATATGAGGGCGGTGGAGCGATGATCCCCTACGGACAGCCTGCGTCATGGCGTGCGCCAGTAGAGGAGATCATCGTCGAGAAGGTAGATGAGCTGATAACGTCCTCACGCAGAGATGCGGGCACCGAGGCGGCAGTTCGTTCAGTCGATGCCGGGCCGCTTCCGGGCAGCGCCAAGGCAGTTGTTGTCGATGCGGCTCCTCTGGCTCACACCCGCCAAATTCTCCCGCTGGACGATGGCGGAAACATCGTCGGTAAAGGAAACGCTGAAGATCAGATCGATCGAGTGCTCTCGAATCTGGATCGAGCGCTGATAAGCGCGGGCACGAGTCTGCTGAAGAGTGTGAAGATCAACGTGTACGTGACAACTCCTGAGGTGGCGGCTCTCGCGGGCCGTGCCTTGGAGAAGCGGTTCGCAACGCGCAACACACCGGCGGTGAGCGTGGTGATGGGCCGGCTATCCCATGCCGATGCGCTTGTCGCAATGGATGCAGTCGCGGTCACCGGCGCAGGCTTTTCCAGATCTTCGGAGGTAGCTGTGTTGCCGGCCGGTCCGAGAGTATACATATCCGGCCAAACTGTGCCGGGAGACTTCCGCAAGGCGACCGTGGACACATTAAGGGTGTTGGAGAAGAACCTCCAGTTCCTCGGCCTAAGCCGTGCCGATGTAATCCAGGTAAAAGCTTTTCTACAGCCGATGTCCTCCGCGGATGTGGTGCAACAAGAAGTCCGTGAGTTCTTTGGTCCGGACGCGCCGCCGCTAGTGCTCGTGGAATGGATCTCGAAGGCGCCGATCGAGATCGAACTCGTCGCGCGATCAACGGCAAGCGGTGGACCTGCTATCGAGTACCTTACGCCGCCAGGAGAAACGCGTCCCCGTGTCTTCACAAGAATTGTTCGCATTGCGCATCCGAGAACGCTATATGTATCCGGGATGTACGGCACGGCCGGAGCGGATGCCGGCACCCAGATCCGCGAAATCTTTGCCTCGCTAAAAGAGGTTCTTACCCGGGCGGGCAGCGACCTTCGTCACCTGGTAAAGGCGACCTACTATGTCAGCGACGACAATACGAGCCGACTATTGAATGAACTGCGTCCGGATTACTTCGAGGACGGTCGAGCGCCCGCCGCTTCGAAGGCGATGGTGCCGGGCACGGGTTTCGATGGCAGAACCATTACGTTGGACATGATCGCCGTTCCCGCCATATAGATGCCAAGTAGCTTCCGAAAAAGTTACGTGGATTATTCCGGAACACAGCTTTTATTGTGATGTGCTGAGGTTCTTACACAGCGTGTCAATGCACCTGCTTCAGCGCCTGGCACATGACAGAGACCGCTGTTTGCAGTTCCTCCTCTCGTGTGAGGCAATCCGGGCACAGGCGCAGCCATTCACCACGAGCGTCGACAATCACATTGCTCTGCGCCATCTTTCTTGCAAGATCGGCGGCGTTGACTATGCCGAACAGCGAGAAACGCTCCGTGATCGGCATCGCCTCCGACCGCGTTTATGCCCGCATCGGCAAGATAGCGCTTCAACCGGTTGAGCTGTTTCCGTCCATAGTCGCGCAGTCGCTCCACTCCCATGGCCAGCGTAAACTGCTGCCCACTGCGTGCCTGGTAGTAGGTGAGCACAGGCGGGGTCGATTCGAGAAAGGCGTCGCCACCTGAACGCAGTAATGGCGGATCGGGCCGCTCAAAGCCGAATGTATTTTCACGCGCAAACCAACCTGTATCGAGCGGACGCAATCCGCTGTCAAGGATTTCCGGTGATAGATAAAGAAAACACGCGCCGGGACCGCCGCGAAGATATTTATAACTGCCGCCGATCATGAAATCGAGACCGCATGGCGGCGACATTCACGGGAAAGACGCTGACAGCGTGATAGGAATCGACCAGCAGCTTTGCGCCGGCGGTGTGGCAGGCATCGGCGAGTTGTTCCAGATTATGCATGACCTGTCCGTTCATGAACATAACCTGAGAAATCACGACAAGATCGATTCCCTGCTCCAGATGGTTCCATGCATTCGCTGCCACGGTAAACAGGCCCTCGGCATCGGGTTCGACCCAGTGCATTTCGATCCGTCCAAGCGCTGCATACTGTTTCAGCAGCAGGTCGATGGAATCGAATTCTCCCCGCGTGCTCAAGACGCGCGGTGTTCCGGGAGGGCATTCAACACAGCACGCGAGCCCCTGTCCGGCAGATGTTTTTGGCACAACGCAATCGACACGGGGAGCATGGATGAGTCGGCAATGCGAGCGCGAAAGGCTTCCTGTTCCGCCAGCCAGTCATCCCATGCGTCGCCGAGCTTTGTTTCCCAAAGCATAGTTGCTTCGCGCACGTCCTCCGCCATCGCGATCGAGGGGACGACCCAGGGAATGGTTGCGAGATAGATGCTATCGCCGGCGAGCACACGGGAAAACAACGGCGCAATGTGCTGCTGCACAGATTCTTCTGTAAGCGCACCAGGACCGAGGCGCGGCAACGGCTTCGCTGCGATGCTGCTGCTCATCGTTGCTTCAGTCCTGTACGGACGGCCAAGCAGCTCGGGGAAAAAAGTCAATTCCAGTGCCTGGCGCAGAAAGCCAACGCCGGACGAGCCTCCGGTACCGGGACGAAAGCCGATGATTCGCTCGACGGTTTTCATGTGACGAAAGCGCCAGAGCTGGAAGTACTCTTCTACATCCACGAGCTTTTCGCACATCTCATACGCGTCCCAGTGTTCGCGTGGATGCTCGTAAATGTGCCTGAAGACTTCTGTCAATTCATCATTCTTCTGATGAGGCTCGGACCAGTCGCGCTCAACGCAAGCTTGGGGAACGGCAGTCCGCGACGCTTGAGATGTCGCAGAAATTCATCGTACAGGCTGGGCGACTCGAGCGTCTTCAGAAGATCCTGATGGATCTCCGGAAGATGGCTAAAGACCTGGAGCGTATCTCGATTCTTGTTTCCCAGCAGAAACTCAAACTTACGGTACTGATACGACTGAAAGCCGGAAGCATGGCCGAGCACTCCTCGGAATTCCATGTATTCGGATGGAGTGAGCGTTTCCAATACTGCCCATTGCTCAAACAGCTGCATCTGGATGAGCTTGACACGCGACAAAATCTTGAAGCAGGGATCGAGCTGGTCCTGCCGCACATAACGGATGGCTGCCTCCAGCTCGTGAATCAGAAGCTTGAACCAGAGTTCCGCGACCTGATGCTGGATGATGAACAGCATCTCGTCGTGGTGCGGTGGCTGGGAAAGCGGCGACTGCTGAGAGAGCAGGCCATCCAGGCAGAGGTAGCCTGCATAACTCATCCGATCCTTGAAATCGGTGACGATGCCAGCTTCCAGAGATCGCTGATTCTTTTCCGACGAAGGCATCTCTCGCATTATAGGAGTGCGGCCGGATGCGAAACGGAAGGGACCTCAATGCTGCGATTGCGGTCGGTATCCGCTCAATGCGGACGTCCGCAAATTGTCATTCTCGCGATTCTCGAGGAAGTCCGTCCAGGGACCTGTTTTTGAGGCGCAACTCGGAGGACACCGCGACGTGCGGGTGTGTCATCGCTCCCGATAGACGGTGAACACGTAATCGCGGTCCTTTCGCGGCACATGACACTGAAAGCATGCGTTCTTGCCTTCGGCGTTCAGTGTGTCGGTTCTGCTGTCGCCGTCATAAGAAGCAAAGCCCCACCCTCCTGTCTTTGCGTATCGCTCCCGGTTTTTGACCATCACACCGACGCCGCGCCTTGATCCTTCCTTCGCTGCGTTGCCGTCCTCACTTCCGTGTGTCTCAAGCACCTCGTCGGCGATAGTCGCACCATCGTCGAACGTTCCGTGCGGAGCCCTTCCATTGCTTTCTCGTTCGCGTAGAAGTACATGATTCCGCCCGTGCATGGCTTTTCACAGGGGCGCTTGGCGAATATTCCATTCTTTGGTCCAAGGACGGTCGCGTGCAGGAAAGTCCATTTGCGATAGCCCTCCGGATACGGCACACGGCCGTCATCACTGGAATCAGCACCGGCGAAGAACGATGGACTCCAGCATACTGTCAGCAACAGCAGACAAGCTTTGCGCATGATCTTGCATCTCCTCACAAGCTCGTTACACGTTCTGATGGTAATAATAGGAGACTATTGGTCAGTGGGAAGATCCATATTGGAGCACTTTTACTGGACCAATTTGTTGCACGAATGCCCTTAAGACGCCAGCTACTTTGATCTTACACCGTTACTCGTAACGCAGTGTATTCCGGTGGTCATCGCAGTGCGCGCCGGGCCGGCCCCCAAAGCGAGCATCGCAATGATCGCGAACGCAATCCCCACTCCGCAATCAGCCGGAAGCCATCGGCCATGATCAGGTTCCGAATGTCTCTTGCGTGCAGTCACAAGTACGAGAGCAGGCGGTTCCGGCTGCGTGTCCGGATCCGGCCATACCACTTGCAGGCGGGATAGCAGCATGCGACAACAACGATCCAAATGCACCAGACCGGAAGAAGGCCGATGCCAAAACCGCGAGGACGGCCCGTCAAGACTCCGCCAGTCGGAAACTCGCGGAACCACCACCGCCAGTCGTCTCCGGTGATGAGAGCCAGCAGCACGGCCAGGAAGTGAATCAGCGCAATGTGCAGCAGGAAATAGAAGAAAGGAACTCGTCCGTAGACTTCCAGCACTCGCCGAACGTGGTTGACGAGGCCGCGCTCCCCAGCGGATTCGATCAGAGCCATGATCAGCGATGCCAGTCCCAACGTGGCCAGGAGGAACAGGAGCGAGGGCGGGTACTTCTGGACGTTCAGGAACGACAGCAGAGTACGCCACCACTCCGCTTGAGCCGCCCACGGGAACGGATCTCCGTATAGATTGGTCCACCGCAGAAGGACAAATATGCCAAGCATCGCCACGCCCGCACGAAGCTCGAAAGATATTCGCGTCCTCCCTTGCTCTCAGCGATACGGATCCAAATGCATAGCCCAGCGCCATGACGCCCACCCATGGCAGCAACGGATACGCCACGATAATGATGGGCGGAGCCGTGGGCGGGCCCGTCAACAGACCAGGGCTGTGAAGCAGGCTCCACAGCCAGCCGAACGCCGCAAGGTGTTGCGGCATGATGCGTCGAAGGCATTGTGGCCTGCGATTAACGCCACGCCGATTAGCAGATTTGCGCGGACTCCCAGTGCACGAGGAGCGCCATGATCGCCATCGAAGCTCCGATGACCCAGATCACTTCCAGCAGTTGCACGTTCCACTGCCAATTGAAATTGAAGACCAGGTGTACAAGGGTCAACTCGGCGACGATCAGCCACAGCCCGCGGGTTACCAGGAATGCGGTTAGCTCGCGCATGTCTCTTCGTCTGCTGCTGAAGAAACACCGACGTTCCCGCGAGAAAGACGAACACCGGGGCACATAGGTGAGTCACCCAGCGTGTGAGGTACAGCATGAAATGTTGTCTGCTGCGGGTCCAGCGGATTCCCGGCTGTAATTGGTGAAGAACTCGCGCGTGTGGTCAAGCGCCATGATGACCATGACAAACCCGCGGAGGACATCGACAGCGCCGAGACGCATTCGCGGCTTCGAGGTGGGACTTGTCAGTTCAGCGATCTCGAGGGGCTTGCCGACGAGCGGCCCGCCCATGATGCCGTCAGTCGTGATGATGTGGAGGCTTCCAAAGGCCGCGCGGCACTGCGACTCGCGCTGAGAGAGGCCGTTCCTGGATGGCGAGCATCACTCCGAGATCGATAGTAGCGGGGCGGTGGTACAAATGGTAGCAGCCATTTTGTGGCATTTGCCTTAGACCAATTTCGGACCTGCCCAAAATCGTCAGCGCGCTCGAACTCTCCCTCAGCGAACGCCAGCCAGGCCAGAGTGAGGCTGACGGATTGGCTTTACGGGGAACTGCGCAACTCGATTCTCGAACGCCGCCTGGCTCCGGGAACCAGGTTACCGGCGTCAGCGGGACTTCGCACAGCAGTACGGTGTTTCGCGCGGCACAGTCGTGAGCGTGTTCGAGCGGCTGCAATCGGAGGGTTACCTTTCCTCCCAGGTCGGCTCCGGAACCTGGGTGAATGATCGCGTGACGACCGATGAACGCGCCAGTGAACGTAACTCGAGAACGCCTGCCTATATCCGGAGAATCATCACGTCGTACACGCGGCCAAAGGCATTCGTGGGCATAAGCGGCGAAAAACGCGGGCGGCCATTTCAGATGCGGGACCCGTCGCTACTGGAGTTTCCGGCGAGTGTCTGGGCCAACTTGATGGCTCGGCGCGCGCGGGGTTTCGATTCCTGGTTCCCGACCGACGACGACGGCCGCGGGTTTCGTCCCCTCCGGGAGGCCATTGCGAGTATCTGTCCTCGTCGCGGGGCGTCCGATGTACTCCCGCCCAGATTGTCATCGTTTCCGGAGTGCAACAAGCTCTTGACCTCCTTGCGCGGTTCCTGTTGAAGCGGGACGATCCGGTTTGGATGGAAGACCCAGGCTATTTTGGAGCGGCAATCGCGTTCGATAACGCGGGAGCGCAAATCGGTACGATGCCTGCTGGACCAACACGGCCTGTCGGTTGCTGCCGGAGTGGAGAAACGGTGTCCGAAGGCGCGGGGCGCCTATTGACACCGGCTCACCAGTTCCCGCTGGGAATGACAATGCCGCTGGACCGGAGATTGGAAGTACTGCGCTGGGCCTCGTCGAATGGCGCCTTCATTATCGAAGATGACTATGACAGCGAATACCGGTTCGAAGGGCGGCCCGTACCCGCGCTCCAAAGCCTGGACCAGGGCTCGAGCGTCATTCTGACTGGAACGTTCACGAAGCTGCTGTTCCCATCCCTACGCTGGGCTATGTGGTCCTTCCGGAGTCGCTGGCCGACTACTTCGCAGCGTTCCGGTTCAGGACTGATCTGCGATCCCTCAAGATATCGAACAGGCGGTGCTCTGCGATTTTATGACCGCCGGCCACCTGAGCCGTCATTTACGGCGGATGCGGGAGATCTATGCCGGCCGCCTTCAGACTTTGATGAGGAGGGTCGCAAGCAGTTGGGCGGCCTGTCGAGATATCGGGTGTTCAGGCGGGGCTTTACAGAGCGGGATGGTTGGCGTAACGGAATGGGTTCGCGAGCGGCGGAAACCGCGGCGGCGTCGCACGATGTCGATGTGGTTGCGCTGGATCGATTCACCATTGACGCACCAGATCCCAGGGGCCTGCTGTTAGGTTTTGCCGCATTCGACGAGATCACGATCCGCAAGGGACTAGCACAGTTAGCGGCGGCTCTGACGATGCGCCCCAGGTTAAGGGGCGGTCGAGGAGCTCGAGCTTCTGAGCCGTTGATCCCCCGGCCAGCTGGTCTGGCAATCGCTCCTCCCGCAGGTTACGATGTTCATTTAAGTGGGCTCTGCAGTGGGAACGTAGCACTATAAATGTCTGCCCACGCACGGTTGTGCCGTACGCGGCCGTTTACTACTTCTTCCGCGCCAACTAAAGGCGCTTACCGTCAACCAAACAAGATCCTGCACCGCCATCTGGGAGGAAACGAATGCCGCCCCTGCTAATCGCCGGTCCAATTCTCCGCCGAACTGAACCGGTGCTGGTGACCGTATGGGTTGCGCTGTCTGCGCCGGCGACGGTCGAGGTACGTATCTGGGACGGGCTGGTTCACGACGCCACCAGTGCGCCCCTTCTCGACGGAGTTGCCTGCACTTGCGCCTCTGGCGAATACCGGCTCCACCGTGCGCATCGGCAATCGACTCCGTGCCATGGTAGCGTAAGCTCCCGCGCCCCATGCGCTTTTGCCCAATCGTACGTATTCCTCCCGACGTCATCCTACGCGACGAGTCCGGAGCCGAGCACGATCTCAAGAGCGTTCAGCTGTACAGACGGACAGATCAATGGCCATCCTCACCTCGGGCTCGGGTATGAACCAGGGTTTCTACCCACATTCCAGTTGCCCCCCATGGAGCTGACGGACCTACGCATCCTGCACGGTTCGTGCCGCCGGATCACACAAACCATGCACGATGGAATGGCCTGGGTGGACGACCTGATTGAGGAGGCCCGCCGCAACGATCAGCTTCACCGCCCTCACCGGACTCTGCCTGACCGGCGATGAGATTTATGCGGACGATGTGCCACTGCCGCTCCTTCCCCAACTGATTTCCCGCGGCCGTGAACTGCTGGGCAACAATCAGTTGCCTGCCGACGCGATGGCCGGGACCGGGTACGACGTACTGGCCCGCTGATGGCAACTTCCCGCCCGCGGTCCGGGAAGCTCTCGTCACATCCGAAGCAAGGTTCACCACCGTGGACTTCCACAGCCACCTGCTATCGTTCGGCGAGTTCGCTGCAATGTACCTCCTTTCCTGGTCGAACGTCCTATGGGATCTCGGTGCCCTGAAGACCTTCGACGAGATCCTCGATGTTTTTCGCGGGCGTCTATTCCGCGGAGATCCGTTGGGCGTCATCCTTCAAACGCGCGACACGTCCGACCAGCCTCGCATCGATCCAGCCGTCCTCAACGGGTTTCTCGACGCAGTGCTGCCGTCTGGCAGCGGACCGAACCGGCTTACTCCGGCCGAACTTGATCGCGTTGAAACCGCGCGATCGGGCAAAGAAGCCGTCCTGGCGCCAGCCACTCGATCCCGCCCGCCTCACTCCGGAGCGTCCAATCGATTCTCGACATCAATGCGGAGATCGATAAGATCGAGCCGGCATCCGATAGGAGCGGGTATGGCTTGACGAAGCATTCGGGCTTCCGCAAGATTCATCGGACCGCCAGCGTGCTCACGAACGAACAACTGCTATCGTTCAGACTCTTCTTCACGCAGATCCAGAAAGGTTGGGAGGGCTTTGCCGCCGGCGAAGAGCAGACACCAGCTGCAGGTGGAAATGTTCTATAACGACCTGCCGAAGGTTCGCCGCGCGTTCGCCAATGTGCCGGTCTACATGATGCTCGACGACCACGGTGACCGACGACTGGAACCTCAACCCGATGTGGAAGGATCGCGTCTATACCAATCAGCTTGGCAAGACAGTTCTTCGCAACAGCATTGCCTACGCGCTCTTTCAGGGTTGGGGCAACGATCCGGAATATTTGAGAGCGAGACCGCGGCGGAACTACTGACACAAGCGGCGCTGCTGTTCCCGCCGGTCTTACACCGCATGCCAGTGAGCCGGCGCCCGCCGAGCGCATCAACGTACTGTTCGGGCTGGACGGCGCCGAAACGCCGCCCATCCGATGGAACTACATGGTGAAGAGCGCCCGGCACTGGTTGATCGCGCTCGACAATCGTACTCGCCGGCGGCTTGTTTCGCGCATCGGACCGCCCGGTAATATTGCGATTCCGCTGTGCCGCCGATGCGCCGGGGCCACTCGACGCCGGTATCGAAGTCGCGATCGTGATCGCTCCGCTGCCGGTGGTGGGGCCTCCAGTGTTCGATGAGGTCGTGGCGCTTCTCGCTTATCGTGTGTACGACATGGTCAGCTTCATGAAAGAGGGGGCCGGAGAGCCTCAAGAATATGCCCGGCACAAGAAGCCCGACGCGATCGAGGCTTGCGGCATCGACCCGAAGACGTTCGAGACTTTACTGAAGCGCCTGGAGCCGTTCCCGCCAATCGTCCTGCTGTCCGGCGATGTCCACAACGGTTCCGCTCAATTCCTCAGCTATTGGAGAGAGGGCGAC
>CAWJQP010000100.1:0-26255 GCA_963844855.1 Bryobacteraceae bacterium | reverse complement strand
GACGACCGATTCGAATCGCATGGTTCGGGCTCGTGTTGCCGGCCCTCCTGCTCAACTACTTCGGACAGGGCGCGCTGTTGCTGAGCAATCCGCAGGCGGCGCACCAACCATTCTTCCTCCTCGCCCCGGATTGGGCGCTCTTCCTCTCGTGTGCCTCGCGACCGCCGCCGCCATCATCGCCTCACAAGCGCTCATCTCTGGCGCCTTCTCACTCACCCGGCAGGCCATCCAGCTCGGGTATGCCCGCGCCTGGACATCGAGCACACCTCGTCGCACGAGATCGGACAGGTCTACGTGCCGCAAGTGAACTGGGCGCTCATGGTCGGTCCAATCGCCATCGTGATTCGTTTCGGTTCCTCGACCGCGCTCGCCGCCAGCCTACGGTATCGCCGTAACCTTGACGATGATCATCGGCGAAGCGCCGAACAGCTCGGTCTAAAGCAACGCGACTCCGTTATCGCTGTCATCAAGTCAACGGAAGTAATGCTTCAGAAGAATTGAGGCTCAACGGGACTTTGGCCAGGGATCGCTCCACCGGGGATCACGGACCAGCTCCTCATCTGTCAATGACTTCAGGAACTCGATCAGATCTCGCTTGTCCTCTTTCGTCAACTGAAACGGACGCAGAATCCGGGTCTTGTTGACGTGGTTTAGCCTGCCTCCTGACGCGTAATGATCGAGGACAGCTTCGAGCGTTGCAAGACTTCCGTCGTGCATGTACGGCGCCGTGAGCGCGATGTTGCGTAGTGTCGGGGCGCGGAATCTGCCAATATCCTCATCCCGATTCGTGCGTTCGTATAAACCACGATTGGGGGCCTTGTACTCCGAAACTCCCGTGTTAAAGAATGGTCCACCTTCCTCCATGCTTGAGGCTGGCCCTCGAGCGATTCGGACAGAGCTGAAGTTCCAACCGCCATGACACTGGAAACATCCGGCGCGTTCACTCGATGAAAACAGCAGCTCGCCCCGCTTGGCCGAAGCGGAGAGAGCCGCGGCATCTCCGCTCCAGCGGTACCGATCGTATGGTGACCGCATCGATACGATGGTGCGTTCAAAAGCCGCGATCGCTTTGACTATGTTTTCGAGACTGGCCTGCTCGCCTTTGGGAAAGGCGGCGGCAAAAAGCCGCTGGTAAACTGCATCGGTTTTCACGACCTTCAGGAACGCTTCTTCATTCCCCTTGAGACCCAGCTCTATGGGATCTTCTCCGAGCATCGGAACAAGCGCCTGTTCCTCCAAAGCGTTGAGCGACGAATGAGCCCACGTCAGCGCCGGCGCGTATGCCACATTCACCAGGCTCATGCTGCTTCTCGGGTGTGGCTGCGCAGTGGCGCCTTCGGCACGCGCCTGGCCATCGGTGAAAGCCAGCTCCTGACGATGGCAACTCGCGCAGGACTGCTTTCCATTCACCGACATTCGCTTGTCGTAGAACAGATGCCGGCCGAGCTCGACCTTGGCGACAGTCATGGGATTGTCAGCCGGAACCGGTGGCTCCGGAAAACCTTTCGGGAGCTTCCATGTCCAGTCCGTGGCCGAAAGCATCGACGCAGCGAACAACACGGAAAGGATTCGGCAGTTCATACGGCCACAACCGATCCTGTTTGCGAGGTGTCGTACCCTGCGAGCACTTCCAGCTTGCGTCGCAATGTCGCGCGGTGAAGAACGTCTAGAAATGCTCTTACCGCCGGAAGGTCACCCGTACGCTTCCGCATGACGAGATCGTAGCGGGCACTCTGGATGGGGACGAAGTCGAGGCCGAATGCCTGGGCGGCGGAGCGCGTGGCGATGCATGCATCTGCGGCGCCCGACAGCAATCTGGAATGCGGCCGGCAAATGGCCGAACGCGACGCGGTCGTAGCCGTGAATCTTTGCCGGCTCCAGTCCCGCGTCACTGATGAGGCGATCCAGCAGTGCACGGCTCCCCGAGCCCGGCTCGCGATTGACAAACCTTACTCCGCGGCGGCCGAGGTCGTCCGCTTTTCGAATTCGCTTCGGGTTTCCGGAGGAGACGACGATGCCTTCCTCCCAGTGTGCGAAGGTGATGATGAGCAACTCTTCGCCTGCAAACTGCTGACGCAGATACGGGACGTTGAACTCGCCCGAGTCGGGATCCTGAAGGTGTGAGCCGGCAATGTGGACCTTGCCGTCCTTTAACCAGGCAAGCGCAAGTTTGCTCGATGCAGCGGCGGATACAATCTCGATGCCACTGATTCGCTCCACCATGTTCGAAACCAGACTGGTCGCCGGGTCACATCCGGCGAGCAAAAGTCTTTTCTGAGCGGCCTCGTCTTTCCCGAAAACCATGAGGTCCGCACGGCCATTGGCGCGACCGACTCGCTTCACGATTCCATCGGCCTCCGGCAGGAAAAACGGTGTAGTCGGGACCGGAACACTCACCCAACGCGATCCGATCTGGCAAATGCGAACGGGCTGACCCTCCGCCAGTGGCGCATCGCTGAGCATCTCTGCGCTTACGGACTCGGGAGAGCGTTGTGCATTCGAACGCAACGAGAAGAGTTCATCGACCGTTACCTCCAACTCCTGGGCCAGATGCAGAGCGACTTCGGTGTTTGGTACGTACGTTCCTGCCTCGATTGCATAAATCGTTTGGCGACTTACGTTCACGCGCCGGGCGAGGTCGGCGGCGCCGATTCCTCTGCTCTTGCGGATTTGCGACAACCGGGTTTCTATGCTGGTCTTCGACAAGATCACTTCCTTAACTGGACGACTTCGAGCGTGGTCAGCATCCGGACCGACCGAGCTCCCGGTTTGTCCTTGGGTACAACCAGGCGGAAGCGTCCCTGCGATCCGAACAATGGCTTGCCGTTCGCTGTGTCCGCTAGAAGGATTTGATTATCGACGAATGCCGGGTCCAGTTCCGCCAGGGAAAACACAACCTGATATCCATCCTGGGCCTGCGCGAGTACGTATGCAGCGAGCGCCTTCCCTCGCAGGGCTGTGCCCTGCGCAGCGCCAGCTCGCTTGAGTACTTCATGGACCCACACACCATCGTAGGAGGTTTCGATGCCGTCGCTGGTGGTCTTCACCGAAGCCCGCGGCATCTTCGCCAGTTCCTCGGCAGTTAGCGTCAGCGGCTCCTTAACCGCTCCTGTCACCCGAACGGCAACCTGATCCTGAGCGCTGACTAACGCCCCGAACAGGAGCAAACTCAGACAAAGGCGTCGTGTATACATGACTCTGTTCACTTTAGAAGTGTACCTTCAAAACAAATTCAAAGACACGCGGATCGAGCGCCGTGGTAATCGTGCCGAACGCAGCGTTTCCGAAGCTGCCGTTCGGACTGCCAAGTGGCGGAGTGTTGGTAACGTTGAAGGCTTCCGCACGGAACTCGGTTTTAAGCCGCTCGGTAATCGTGAAGAACTTCCCAACCATCACGTCAGCCGTTCGGTACGCGGGTCCAACAACCGGGTTCCGGGAGCTGTTTCCGATTGTGAACTGAGGAGCCTGGGCAAACGCAGCCGTATTGAACCAGCGTCCCGTAGTGCGCTGGTCGGAAGGCAAATCCGGATCAGCGATCCGGTTTGGCCGCTGAATGCCGAACCCCGCGAAAGCATTCAAATTCGTGGCCTGTGTGACTGCCACCGGGCTGCCCGACTGGAGACGAATGATCCCAGCCGTTTGCCAGCCTCCGGCCAGAAGATCCCTCCATCCGCTGAGTGAATGAGCCCGCCCCCTGCCAAACGGAAGTTCGTACACGAATCCGCTGGACACGATGTGCGGGACGTTTCCAGTGGAAACATCCTTCTCGAGCCTTTTATTGAAGCTATCCGCCGCCTGGAAGTTTGCAACGGGGCCAGTCAGCACCGCCGAATCAAACACTGCGCCTGCATCATCGATCAGCCGTGAGAACGTGTAGGCTAGCGTGAACGTCAGGCCGCGCGAAAACCGTTTCTCGATCCGGGATTGAAACGAATGATACGTGGAGTGGCCGACGTTGTTCCGATATAAAGTCACTGTCGTAAACCGCGGGTATGGCCGAAGCAGTTGCGCGCGCGGGATTGTCGGCGTACCGAGCGATGTGTTTGGCGGTACCTGACCAAAAAACGGGTTTGGCACCTGCTGGGTCAACTGCGAGCCGAGCGCTAACTGTTCGACTGTTAGCTGGTTCAAGTTCACGTCAGGAACCCCGAGTCGAGTCAGCTTCGATCCGAGATACCCGGCTTCGAAACTCCAGTTCTCGCCGATCGTCTTCTGCAAGCTGAGATTCCACTGTTGGGCATACCCGCTGCCATTGTCGCGTTGTACACCGAATACGCCCTGCCCGAGACCAGCGTCCGGACCGGGCGGTTGTGGCACGACGGTAGGACCTTGCGACAGGAGGAAAGCTGGATTGATATTGTCGAGAGTCTGTTGACCTAAAGTTTGAATAAAAGGGAACAGCGGAGTGGTGAACGGTGTGGTGATACCCGCCTGCTCGATCCACGTGAGCGAATAGCCGGATCGAATCACGAACGAATCGGTCAGCTTGTATGCGAGGCCGAGGCGAGGACCGAAGTTACCCTTTTCCAGTTCGCGCGCAGCCCGTGAAAAGCCATTCTGCCCGAAGTAGTCCAACTGCTGAGTTTGCAGATTGAAAACACCGCCCCGATTGTCCGCAACGGTTGATGGAAAATTCAACGTGTAACGCACACCGAGATTGAGGGCAAGGCGGCGCGTGACGCGCAAGTCGTCCTGCAGAAAGAATTCCGCAATCGTCGCACGCGGCTTCAGGACCTCCGACTGCGCATCAATGCTGAATCGAGTCACCTGGCCCAGAAGAAACGAGGCAAAGCTGTTGCCGGTGTTGGCAACCGGGGTGCCCGCGGAATTCAGTCCCGCGGTGAAGATGTTCGTGAACTGGAAGTTCCCGGTTGGACTGGGAGGCTGGAGAACATCGAGCCGCTCCAAGCGGATGTCCGTCCCTGCCTTGATACTGTGTCGTCCGCGCACCCACGAAAGCGTATCGACAAACTGTGTCACCGACGTTGTGAAGTCGGCGTTGCCGTTCGCCGGCGGACCGAGTTGCTGTAGCCCGACAATATCGTAGGTTGGGAGCACGTCGGCGAATGAAGTTAGCGGAATGTTCGGAATGCGCGAGATTTCCGTGGCACTCTGCCCGGTAGCCAGCGAGGAGCGTCCGAATCCCCGGCGAGTGAAACCGAACCGGAGCTGATTCACACTCGTTGGCGCCACGTTCCAGGTATGCTCGCCGACTACGCTATCCGCTCGCGTTAGCGTCTTGCCGATAAAGGTTGCCGTAAATGTTCCGCTGCCGTCCGGAAGCGGTGTAGCCGGCTCCGAGTCGTCTCGCAGGTAGGAGTAACGGCCGAACACTTTGTGGCGTGCGCCGAAATACCGGTCAAGCCGCGTGTCGAACTGATCCTGCCCCGTGGTGTCGCTTCCAACCCGCCGATAGTTGTTTGCCGTCGCTTCGTTCGCGCCCGAGAACACGTTCGGCGAGGGTATCGATCGACAACGGCTGAGCCGCAACGTCAACTCGGTTCGCGGGGATAATGTTCCCCGGAAAGGGATCGCGAACGTAACCGGCGCTGGTCTGCCGCGTTGTTTGCGGATCGAAAATGGGCTGAGTGAAGACGCCGCGCCTTTGAGCGGTTGTCGGAACCGTGCTTGTACGTACAACGCCAGTATCCAGCCGGGTCCCTTGCCAGTCGACAAAGAAGAACGTTTTGTTTCTCTGACGGGACCGCCCAGTACAAAGCCGTATTGGTTTCGTCGAAAGCGCGGCTTGGCTCCCGTTGTAGCGAAGAGATTCCGCGCGTTCAGGGCTTCGTTTCGGAAGAATTCAAAGATGGCGCCGTGCATGTCATTCGAACCAGACTTCTGATTGACCATGATGACGCCGCCGTTGGAACGGCCGTACTCAGCGGATGGACTGTTCGTCTCCACCCGAAACTCGTCGATCGCATCCACGATCGGGATAGAACGCCACCTGCCCGGGCTCCGGCTGGAGGACGCTGATGCCGTCATAAATGTATTCGCTTACGCGAGGCCGGCTGCCGTTGATTCGCGGAAGGAGATTGCCCGGGCGGCAGATTTACGCCGGGAGACAGCGCGATCAGCGGGACGAAGTTTCGCCCGTCGAGCGGCAGGGTCACAACCTTCTTCTGCTCCACGACGAAGCTTGCGGTTCCCCGGCTCGATTGCAGCAGAGGCGCAGCCGCCTTTACTTCAACAGATTGCGACATTTCGCCGACCCTCAGTTCGAGATCGAGGCCGAGCCGGTCTCCCACACGAAGAACAAGACCGTCGCGACGGAGCCCGGCGAATCCCTCTTTGGCGACCTCAATGCGGTACGTTCCCGCAGGAAGTGCCAGGAAGCTATAGGAGCCATCGGCGCCAGATCGGACAGAAAGCTTTACGTCCGTTCCTACATTCGTCAAGTCGACGGCGGCGCCGTTGACCGGCAAGGCGCCCGGATCGCGAACGATACCAAATAATTCGGCCTTTGTAGATTGACCCAGAAGTTTACCTGTCGAAGTACCGGCAAGGGCGGCAACAAGCCAGCAAAGCAGAAAGCGGAAGGCCATAGTCGTGTGTATTGGACGCTGCTATGTTAACATGACGACTTCGTCAGATAATCTTGTATACACGACACCGTTCCGTGCACCGTTATGAATTGGCATCTCAAGTAGACTTCACGTACTAGGGTGGCCGGTGGGCGGCCAACGATGCCGGTCACATGCTACGCGCGAACAGCTTTGGCGCAGCCGGGATCAGGGATCGGCGACCTGTACCGAGGCGCCGAACTGCAGATTGGGGTCAACGATTTGTTCGACCGTAACTACTTGTATGTGCACGGTTATCCGGAGGCGGGTCGAAATGGTACGTCCATCTTCGGGATCGATTCTGATGCGAGCACAACCCACACTCATCCTTCTTGCCGCAAGCTGTTTACTCCTGACCGGCTGCGGAGACTCTCGCAAGCCGGCAGGCCCTTCGTTGACAGTCACGGCTGCCGCCAACCTGACCCGCGTTATGGACGAGATTGCGACAGCTTTTGAGGAGGAGACGAAAGTTCCGGTAGTTGTCAGCTACGGTTCCACGGCGCAATTGGCCCAGCAGATCGAACACGGCGGACCTTTCGACGTTTTCGCGGCTGCCGATACGGAGCATATCGACGCTCTGGTGCAGAAAGGGAAGCTCCAGCGGGATTCCCGCGCGGTCTACGCGCGAGGACAACTCGTATTGTGGGTTCCCGACACGGGAACGCGCGTTCAGCGGCTCGAAGATCTCACGCAGCCGGCGATCAAGTATATTGCGGTCGCCCAGCCGGACCTGGCGCCTTACGGCAGAGCTGCGGTCGAAGCGTTGACCGCGGTTGGAATTTGGGAGCAAGTGCAACCGAAGGTCGCGTATGCGAACAGCATCAGCATGGCCAAACAGTATGCGTCCTCCGGCAACGCCAACGTCGCCTTTACCGCGCTCTCGCTGGTGCTGAAGGAGCGTGGAAACGTGATAAAGGTGGATTCCCGATTGTACAAGCCTCTGGATCAGGCCTTAGCCGTTACGACTGCGGCCGAGTCCGAAGCAGGACGCAAGGCGATTTGCTACTTTTGTCCTCAAAGAGAAAGGACGGGCGATCCTCGCAAATAACGGCTATTTGCTTCCGTGACTGCGTACGGAACGAGTTCGACTGGTACTACGCCGTGTTCTTCACCCGTCTATCGGCTTGTGGGCCGGATATCGCAGGTCAAGAATAACGTAATCTTGCCAACTGCAAAATTTATGGTTTGAAGTCAGACCCATTCCTGTTGAAGATGAAATTGTGGACGCCGTGAGGCAGATGGAAGCTGCGGAGAACATGTCCGGACTTTCGCAATCGAGAACCACCATGGCTTCCTCGCCGGTTTCTGTGTTCGTAAATAACTTGCGGTGGGCGGGTGACCTCAACTTCAATCCGTGCGGGCAGTCTTACCAAACGGTAAATCGAGGGGCTTCCGTTCGATAGCGTGCTTCACGTCCAACACGGAGATGTCGTTCCTGGTGTGCCAACTTGATGATTTAAACTCGAGGGGCCCGAAATTCAGAGAACGCCCAACAGTCATCGGGCGTGAGTTCGATGTCATAAGGCTTCTCGCCAACGGTTGGCTGGAGTCCCGTCATCGCATCGTTCGAGATGGGCTCTTCGGTACGACCCCTCGTGTGTCGGATTCAACAACGGGAATCTTGAGCTGTTTCGCTTAGCTTCCGTGCTATTGAAAGCGAGTACGTTAGGGAGCTTCCAATGAAACTTCTGCTATTAGTTTTGTCTGCCGAGATGGCCTTCTCTGCCGGCTGGGAGGCTGTGCAAAGGACCCACGAGATTCCGAGATCTCCGTGGCAACGCGTGGGGCTAAGGAATTCCGCGCCAGGTTTGTCTCGGCTGACGAAAATACGGTCGTCGTTCACACGACTCGGGCGAGAAGTCGATCGCGCGAGGTGACATCCGACGTTGAAGATAGCCGATCCTTCCCGCCGCGTACGAAACGGGCTGCTTGCCACGGCCATCGGCGCAGGCGCCGGACTGGCGATCGGCGTCGCAGTTTGCCCTCACTGTGCAAACGAAGGCTCTGGTTGGAAGTATACGGGCCCACTCACTGCGATAGGCGCTGGCGCCGGTCTAGCTGGATTTCTACCGCTCCCGTACCGGACCATCTACCAAAGCAAGTGAATGGGTCAACGCGCAGTCTTGACGGTCGTGTTACGATCTGCGGATCTGAAAAATGCCCACCTGTCCGGAGTTTGTTTCATCAAGAAAGCCATCCGGCGTTTCTCGACGCAAACTTGGCGCAATAGACGTAATCTTCCGTAAAGTGACCTCGCACTGTAGGAATTGGATGTTCCGGGACGCCTGGGACGACAGCCAGCCACGGCATGAAAATTGTTGACTGCAGTTTCCGTGACCGAAGTAGCACCCACGTAGCCCACGCAGCAATCGCAACCGGCAATGGATGCACAGCAACGGATCGGCTGGCGAACCGAACCAGTTATCGTTAGCGGCCAAGCCGCCGCAATTCCTTGACTATCCGAACCATGAGATTCGTTAGGAAGCCAAATCGGCGCAGCATCAACATCCATAAAAAACACGCGGAGGCAAACAGGCACAGCAAAGTTATCAACCATGGCGTTGAGGTCCCGTAATGCGCCGTTGGGTCAGGAACTCCGCGATCTGTACCGTAGACTCGGTCGCGGGAGTCGGCACGATTGACTCCAGGGTTTTACCTGCGAGAATGCCCTTACCTCCATCCCGTTTTGGTACGAATAGTTCTGTAGATCTATTTGCATCGGATAGCTTCGTAGCTATTCTGTCGTCAGATGCTTCTGTCCACTCCACTTCAATTGTTGCCCATTCGGGGCTCTAGTCCTTACTGGACAGCGCTCGCGCCACGGAACCGGGCCTCGGCTGGTGCGATATCGCAGACGCAAACTGCTGGGAACGGTTCATCGAAGAAGTTTTCAGCATCACGGCCTCTCCTTCGACTTCAGGTCACTCCTGAGAATCCTCGGCCGGCCCTGTAGCGCTTCAGAAGGCCTGGAGCGATGAAGCCACAAAGCGAGTTGGCTGTCTAGAATTCATATCGACACTGAAATCCGTGATTACCAGTGGCGGCGCAAGTTTGAATCCGCGCCCCGCCGGACTTTGCGAGTGGATTGGCGTGGTGCTTTGATGTTGCTTTTGCTGATAGCAATCGTCCGTTCAGTCTTCTCGTAGTAACGCTGCCGGTCACAACCACGTAGGTCTTCGCGCGCGTAGGGACGTGCCCGGACGACGCTGAGACAAAGGCGGGCAGCGAATACCCCTTTTCGTTGAGAGCTGCTCTACTCGACGGATGTGCTGTGAGCCGCCACAAACTTTGCCCACTGCTCAGACTTAGCCGGATCGGATCGCACACCGGGAACTCCGCGACACACCATGGACAAGTTTGTGGCTGCTAACACGTGCCCGGCCTCAGCTGCCACGGTCCACCATTTTGCCGCCTCCGTCCAGTTCTGCTCCACCCCTTTCCCGATCGCATACATCATTCCGACTGCCGCCTCGGCAGGCACGAACCCCTGCTCGGCAGCTTTAAGCGTGTTCTCGAATGCAAGCACCGGATTCTTTGCCAGCGGCTTACCTGTGACCAGATCCCGTCCGAGCAAATACTTTCCACCGGCGCAGTAGGCAGGTACGCCATCTGAGTGGGTTCCGCCAGGAGCGGCACACACACCATAGTCTTTCTGATATCCCGACGCCTTTGTTGCCACTGCATCCACCCAAGCATTCATCCGCTGTTAGGCTCCTTCCTTTCGGGCCGGCCCAGATCCCCCCGGAACTCCTTATCGCGCACAGGAGCCAAGGTGTTGGATGCTATGGTGCGCAGTTCCTCGTTCTTGTCAGACAACAGAAGGACCAATGCTCGGAACAATTCAGGATCCTGGCGGACGCCTTCGAATTTGCAGCCTCACTGCCTGGACAATTCCATCTGCAGCATTGATCCGATCGCTCTCATCGACGACCGGCTGCTGCCCCGTGGCCAGGGCGACCAAAGCCTGTTGCGCCGCCGCCGACCGCCAGTTCGCCTGAATCGAGAGCGCATGAATAGCAGCTCGCCGCACTTTGGGAGACGTGTCTTGGGTCAGCTTCGCCAAGGCGGTCATTGCCACTTCAGAGAAGATTCCACGGGCACAGGTTTCGGCAGCCGCGGCACGAACTTCAACCTTGTCCGAAGATAGTAATCTCTCGATCACGTGTCCCGCCGGAGCTCCACCTACGAGCGCAAGATCAGGAAAGAAGCCGTCTATCGGGGCAGGTACACTCTTATCGAACCTCTTGAGAATTTGAGTCTCTTCGGGAGATAGAGGGCACATTCTTGTTTCGCAACTTCGTAAACCACGCGACACCATCATCATTGCTTGGGGATGATACGTCCGAGCACCCAAGTCATCGAACTCGCGATAGATCACGTGGTATCCCTTGGCACTCACCCGGCTGTAGGCATCCCGTACTGTCGTCAGATGATACGAGAGGTCGCGTAACCCAAGCACCATGTAAAATTCCGGCGCACTCGCGATAGGGTCAATGGCTTCTTTTATCTCGGACGGCATTTTCCACCAGCCCCAGCTGTAGGTCATACCCGACGTCACCAGTTGGGGATGCAACATGGCGAACTCGCCTGAAATCTTTCCGCCCTCGCCTTTTCCATACATGTAGATGCGGCGCGGATTGATGGGGTACGTCTTCTTGGCCCACTCGATGAGCTTCTCAATCGGCTCGTGATCCGCGGACCCAAATTTCCTCGCCTGCGGGCCGGCAGCCAAAAGGACATACTGGTCACTGAGATGGAGCCGTTTCAGCGCCTCGCGCACCGGATAGATCTCGTCTCTGACAGGCCGATCATGCTCCGGGAAGCAAAGATATCAGACCGAGTTGCCTGGCTGGATCCGTTGTGCCTGCGTGCGCCATTCCGGCGGGAGTCTCAACCACATATTGAATGACCGTCTTGCCGGACGCGTCCTTCAGTTCGGTGTCAGCGGCAGCCGAAAGTGAGGCGCCGATCACGGCAGTCAAAATGAAAAAGGTACGAAATTCTGAATGTTTCATCCTGAGTCAACAAAAACTATATACCACCCGGAAAGCCAATCCCGTACGTACGCCGCCACCTTGGTTGGGAGTGCCCACTTTCACCGGGCGGTCGAATCTCATTAATCATCAACTTCTCTGGCGCTTCCTTTTCCGGGATGCATCCTGCGGGTGAGGGGGCCGCAGTGGCGCCTTTCGCCAACTTCTGCGGTCTCGTTCCTCCTGCTGGACGCTCGTTATCTGCCTACGGGCTAGCCGCACTGAGTCCCGTCGACCACTGCAATCGCCTGTACCACGCACACTATCCATCGACTCGAAGCGCTTCGGTTGGTTCCACACGGAGCGCCCGCATCATCGGGACGATGCACGCCAACAGGCAGACGGCCAACATGAATGCGGCGTAACAGGCGACTAACGCCGCTCCGCCGAACGACAGCCCGGACGAACTCGCTACTTCGACGAGTGCCAGGACGAGGGCAGCGCCTGCGAGAATGCCGATCCCGACCTGTGAAAATGGCTGGCGCAGAATTGCCATCACTATGCCGCGAGGACGAGCGCCAAGAGCCATGCGAATCCCGATCTCGCGCCTGCGCCGCGAGACCGCGAACGAAACGGCCGCATAAATTCCCGACAGCGACAGAAGAATCGCAAGCGAACTCATCATGAGCAGCAGCCGCCATAAGAAGTCGAACTCGTTCCACATTCCGCCGCCGACTCGGTTGAGAGGCGTGACCTCGTAAAGTCGTAGCGTGGGATCGACCTCGGCGACGATCGTGCGCAGGCGCCCCGCGAAAGCTCCCGGCTCTCCCCGGACATGCACAGCGATATGCGCCGGCAAGGTCGCGCCGGGCGCGACCGGATGGTAAAGGGCCGCAAGGTCATGCGGATCGTCGTGGATCGTGCCAAGGTCCGGCACAATGCCTATGATCTCGTGCCATGGCTCCCGCATTTCTGCCGCTGGACCTGCCTCCCTCCAGCCATCTTCGAGGTATCGGACGCGACGGCCGACCGCGCTCCGGCCCCGAAGGACGCGTTGCACGAACGATTGGTTCACGATCACTGGTCCGGAACCAGCGCTGAGATCGCCCGGCCGGAATGCACGGCCCGACACAATGCCGACGCCGAGGGCGTCGAAGTAGTTCACGGCTACCGAGACGGTGTTGATGCGGCGGCGACGATCTGCCGCCGGAACATCCACTTCGGCGCCTGTCGATTTCCACCCAGCGCTGCGGGTGAACCGTGCGAGGCAATCGACTGGTGAACGTGACGCCGGCGACGCGGGGTTCGCCGCTCAGGCGCCTATCGATTTCCTCGTGCGTCGATTTTGCGCGTGTGAGGAATTCCGATTGCGCGCCGGCTTCAGCCGAGCCCGACCGATTCCTCACCGTCCATCTCCAGCCGTGCGGAGAGGTACTCGGCTGCTGGGAACCCGGCGTCGACGCTTTGTAGCTGCACGACGGACCGCCGCACCAAAAAGACGGCAGCCGGGAACGCCAGGGTAACGGCGACCTGGGCCACGATAACAACGGTCCAGACGCCCCCAAACCTTAGCCCTCCCGCACCCGCTGCCACTTGACGCAACCGCGATTCGACTACGGGACCCGTCACCTTGAGAGCCGGCACCACTCCGGAGACGATCGCTGCGACGAGCGTGAGCCCCACGGCGTAGGCCACCGTTGAAGGAGCGAGGCTGTCGACGAACCAGAACGGCAGCCGTCCACCCCCGTTGATCTCAGCGACGCTCAGCCACCATTGCAGCAGACGTTCGGCGGCAATCAGCCCGACCGGAGCCGCAACACCAGCAAGGACGAGCGCCTCGGCAAAGAGCTGCCCGATAATGCGGCTGCGCCCCGCCCCGAGCGCGGTCCTCACAACGATTTCGCTTTCACGGCTGGCAGCTCGCGCAAACATCAAAAGGGCGACGTTGCCGCATACGAGCACGAGCAGCATGATCATAAACACATTGATCGACAGAAGCGCCACAGATTCCAGCTCCCGAATATTCGTGATCGACTGCGTATACGGCAAAACTTCCGGCTGCAAATACGCGTGCGTGTCCGGGAATTCAGCAGCAAGACGCAGGCCGATGGTGGTCAACTCCGCCTGGGCTTTATTGAGCCCGACACCGGACCCAAGGCGGCCGAACACCTTGATCTCTGGTCCCTGACGTCCCTTGAACTCACTGGGATTGAACCGGAACGGAATCCATGCATCATGCGAAACAGGGAACCTAAAACCGTCCGGCATGATGCCAACCACGGTTGTCGGCATGGTCCCCAAGCGTACGCTTTGCCCGACGAATCGCGGGATCGCCTCCAAAGCGCCGCCGCCAGATGTCATAGCCGAGAACCACGACCGGCGGGGAGCCGGCGCGTTCGTCCGTGTCGAGGAGCGGCCTGCCCACGAGAGCGGCTACACGCGCGACCGTAAATCCCGAGGCGCTCATCTCGGCGAGGCGGCACGGCTCGGACCATCCGTCTGCCGACGCGAGATTGCGATCGACGGTTCGGAAGGCGCCGAGGTTTTCGATCGATGCAACCCGACCCCGCCAGATCGGGAAGTCGGACCAGATCCGTTCCTCGACGCTCCGGGCCGCGGCGTCCCACAGCCGGATCCCCACGACGCGGTCACCCTCCTCCAGCGGAAGATGCGAACGAGTCATCTGGTTCAGGAACTGGAAAACGCTGGCGCCGGTCGCAATGGCAAAAGCCATCGCCACGCCGCCTACGATCGTCAGTCCCGGATACCGGCGCAGCATCCTCAATCCCAGCTTGACGTCCAGCCACGATACGCCCAGGCTCATAAGCGATCTCTTTCCTTTGCCAAGTTGACGGCGCGTTGCTCCTCATAGAGACGGTTGTACGCCTTCGCCATTAACACGCCCATAGGTTCGCCAACCAGGTCGCACAGCTTCAGAGGCAAGAATTGGGCTCGTTAGCGATGCGCCAGCAACTTGTCGACCTCTCCGTAGCCGGCGCCCGCGAAGACACGGTTACACTTGACCGAAAACGACTCGATGTCACGCTTTGACAAGTATCATGGCTCAGGCTAATTTTCCGATATTCCTCCTCAACGCCTCCGGCGATTGCTGGCCGCGGTTTCCCCGAACTTGCCGGGATCGACCTCGTCTGGTGGCCGACATTGCTACGCTGCACTTCTTACACTGAGCGACGGGAGCGAGACCCGCTCGCCGCCATGCGTGAGATTCTTCGACAAGATTTGGCGGACTAGTCGGGTGCTAATGGGACGACATAGTTGTAGCGGAGCGCCCACGCAATTACACATCATTGATTGTTGTGAGGAGTCCTCTGCCTGCCCAGTCGCAGACTTGTAGATCGCTGATTAGCAGTCGGTCGTTGCTGGCATCTAGGAAAGTCACGAGGTGCGTGAGTAGCTCAGCCGCTGTATCATCGGAGCGAACAGCCCATTGCGACCCTAGAACCCGCTGGCCCCCAAGTCGCTCCAATTCGGAGATGAGTTTGGCTTTTTGTGGCGAATTTAGGTCGTAGCTTACGAGATATCTCGGCATAGCGAAATCCTCACTTTGTTTGTAACCGCATTGGCAACGGACGATATACCGTCACGCTCGAAACTCGCGTGCCTACCTTATAACACCGAAGCAATCACGACGCGTTGAGATCCTTTCCCATGCGACCTCGTAGCGCCGCAAACACCATTCCTACAAGGTAAGCCGGGTTGTGCGGCATAATCTCACCAAAAGCATGCAATTTCCGGAATGGGTCGTCCCGATGGCCGCTACGCTGACGCAGTCCCGCTTTACTGGGCCCGAGTGGATCTTTGAACGCAAGTACGACGGCATTCGCCTCCTCGCATTCCGTAAGGGCAATACTGTGCGTCTGTTGTCTCGCAATCAGTTGCCTCAGAATCATCCTGCAATTGCTGAGGCGATTGGCAGTTTAGCTGTCAAGGAGGTCATCCTCGATGGCGAGGTCGATTGGGGTGGTAGCAACGTCCAGTATCATGTCTTCGACATCCTCTGGCTCGATGGACGCGACCTGATGCCATTGCCGCTTGTGGAGCGCCGAGCCATCCTGCGCAGTCTCCGGGTCCGCTCTCCTTGCATGACGTCGCGGAGATTACCGGCGAGAAGCCTTGGGAACGAGCTTGCCGGGAAGGATGGGAAGGTGTGATCGCCAAGCGCCGGGATTCGGCGTATGAGCACCGCCGATCTCCGCATTGGCTCAAGATGAAATGCGAAGCGTCGCAGGAATTGGTGATTGGCGGCTTCACCGATCCGCAGGGTAATCGTAGTGGGCTCGGCGCCCTCCTGCTCGGTTACTTCGCAGATGAAGACTTCGTCTTCGCCGGAAAGGTGGGTACCGGCTTCGACACGAACCAGTTGATTGCACTACGTTCACGCCTGAACGAGATCGAAATCGCCCAAAGCCCGTTCACCAAAGCAGTGGGCCTGCCGCGCATCCGTTCGCACTGGGTTCACCCCGGAATCGTAGTACAGGTCGCCTTTATAGAATGGACCGTACACGGCAAGCTTAGGCATGGGCGCTTCCTGGGCATGCGCGAAGATAAGACGGCGCGCGAAGTTGTGCGGGAAATACCTTAATCCCGTACTCGTGGGGGTGGTGGAATGGATGGGCTGTGGCGCTGCTCCATCCTACGTTGCAAGCTGCGCCGCAGCCTGAGCTGCCGTTGGCACATCGGAAATTCGAGTATTTTGGAAGGCCACGATTTGCCAGTTTTCCCGCTCTTTTACAACTATCAAGGTCGGGCGGGTCGCAATTTCGCGCGGTTCATTGTTTTCCTTGAATTTCAGTTGCATTCGGGCGAAAACGACCGCAACGTCCGGGCGCACAAACCGAATGCTTCGTAACATGAAATTCGCATCGCTGCCTTTGTAGATCGTGTCCAAGATCACCCGGTGAGCCGCCTCGATGGCGGCTCGCCCGTCCAACTGTCCGCCAAAAAGATGAATGAAGTTGGCATCCTCTGCAAATAACGCCGCGATGCCCGCGCTGTCGTAAGCATTCCAGGCGGCTTCAATTTGTTCCAGGATGGCCTGAATGGCTCGTTCGTCTGTTGTCATGATTATTCTCCTGATAATGATCCGAATCTTTAACTCTTCAAGACGGCCGGGTAGTACCCTCTTCGGATAGCTCAGTGCTCGGATGTGGCGGGGAGACCCAGGCTTCGATGGTGGCCATGGCTTCGAGTGCCGCTCTTTCGCCGGCGCGAATCAGTTCTTCCGCCTTACCGAACCCGTTCCAGCCAAAGGACCCAACGTCCGGCGTGAGGATAATGTTGGAGGCAGAACAACAGTCCCGGACGGTGCGAGATTGCACAATCTGAAAACAGCGGTTGACGACATTGAAAACGTTCGCGCCCGCCGATTTCCATCCCTGGGAAGGTAGATTGACGGAGATGACGTGAGTGGCTCCGAGAGCACGGCACACAAGCGACGGAACTGCCATGCTCATTGCGCCATCGACAAGGAGCCGAGCACCGTCCTGAACGGGCTGGAACAGCCCCGGATAGGAGCAACTGGCGCGCAGCGGCATGGTCACTTCACCTCGATCCCGGAATACGACCGGCTGACCCGTCGCGAGGTCAGTGGCAACGATCCCGAGGGGAATACGCATATCTTCAAACCGAAACCGCTTCAGCAGTTTTTGCAGAAACTGTGCCATGCGCTCAGTGCGGACCAATCCCATGCGGCCGATGGTGAACCTGGCCACGTCCTTGAACCGCATCGACGAACCAATCGTCGGCAATCTCCGCGGCGCTGGCGCCGCTCGAGAAGGCGGCCGCCGCCATCGAACCGGCGCTCACGCCGGCGACGCAGTGTATCGGGATGTTTCTTTCTTCGAGTACCTTCAGCACGCCGGCATGAGCAATGCCTCTCGCGAAGCCCCCGCCGAGCGCGAGGCCAATTCTGATCGGTGAATTCGGGTTTGTCTTCTGGCTCGCGGGGCCGAACGAACCGGAGGTGGCAGAGCAAGCTTGACAGTCAATCATTTTGATTCTCCTCTTATGTTTTGTTCGATCCGGACTGCACCCAGAGGCTGACTTGCGGCCTCAGCTGCCTCGTCCCGACGCGTTCCCGATGGATTCGTCAGCCGTAATGGGAGAGCGGGCCGGCGGATTGTATCGAGGTTTTGCATTTTTTTTCCGTGCGGAGTAAACTCGATACCACACGTGTCGCCCAAACCCGCTCTTCAGCCCGATACCGTAGCCCGGCTGATGGCAAACTTTCGCGATGGCGACCATGAGGCCGCCGGCCAGCTAGTCGAGCTTTTCTACCCCGAACTGCGGCGGATCGCCGGCGCACGCATGCGGGCCGAGCGTCTGGATCATACGCTCCAGCCAACCGCAGTAGTACATCAGCTCTATCTCGAACTGGTCAAAGTCAAAGCGCTTCGCCCGGCCAGTTCGGACGGAGCGGATGAGAAGGCCGCATTCCTGGGGTTGGCGGCGTTCCTGATGAAGCGGCTGTTGATTCATCATGCCCGTCCGCTCTCGAAGACGTTCGGAGAAAGCTGAGCTTGCACGACCTGCCTGGCCCGCATTCGCACACGGAACATTCGCTGCTCGAAATCGACGATGCTCTGAACCGGCTGGCCGCCATCAATCCCGCACTCCGGCGCGTGGTGGAACTGAGGGTCTTCGAAGGCCTGACGCGCGAGGAGATCGCCCGGGAAATGGGCTGCGGCACCGCAACCGTTGCCCGGCACTGGAACTTCGCCCGAAACTGGCTGGAGGAAGCCTTCGCCGGGACGCCAGGACTGTGACGGACGAGCGCTGGCAACTGGCGCACGCGATCTACGAGGCCGCCGCCCCTCTCGCCGAATCGGAGCGGAAGCAGTACGTCCACGCTACCGCCCCTGATGCGGAAATCGCCGGCAGAGTGCTGGCGATGCTGGACGAGATGGAGACTACCGCCGATTCGGATGCTTTTCCCGAAGCCTGCGTATTCAATCGAGCCCGCCGCCGCTCAGCCCGCCAGACAACCTGCCGGATGGCACTGCGATCGGCCGTTTTGTCATCACCGGTTTTGTCGGCCAGGGGGGAATGGGCAGAGTCTATTCCGCTCACGACCCCGATCTGAATCGCGAAGTCGCCCTGAAAGTGATCGCAGTAAAGGACGAGGCTTCCGGCTCCGAACGGTTCATTCGTGAGGCGCATGCCGCTTCGGCCCTGAACCACCCGAACATCGTGACCGTGCATGAGGTGATTCGCTCCGGTTCCATGCGTGGCGATCGCCATGGAACTGGTGACGGGTACCTCGCTGCGGCATTTTTGCGGCACGGCCCAGCCGCTCGAAAAGGTGGCTCTCTGGGGACGCGCAGATCGCCCACGCCCTCGACGCGGCGCACGCCCGCGGCATCGTTCATCGGGACATCAAGCCGGAGAACCTCATGCTCCGCCCCGACGGATATGTAAAGGTTCTCGACTTCGGACTCGCCCGGCAGGCCGGCGCCGATCGGGCAGACGATGAATTGGCCGCTGGGCACCCTCGGGTACATGTCACCCGAAGAGGTTTTGCAGCGGCCCATAACGGCCGCGAGCGATATCTTCTCCCTGGGCATCGTCTTGTATGAGCTGGCATCGGGAACGAATCCGTTCCGCGGCGAGTCGGCCGGCGCCACCACGCGGCTGATCCAGGGCATGGAGGCGCCTCCTTTGCCGGCCCAAGGCAAAGGCGTTCCCCAGGAACTCGACCGCCTGTTGCGTGCGATGCTCAGCAAATCGCCGGCGGATCGTCCCACGGCTTCCGAAGTTGCGTCTGCGCCTCGAGGCGCATCGCTCAGCCGCGCATGCTTCCGGCGCCGGACTGTTTGGGTTGCCGCCGCACTTGCCTTCTGCTGGCTCGGCGGCATGGCCGCCTGGCGCGTGGTGCCATTGAATCGGGCGGATGAGCACGCCCGTTCTGCTGCAGAGTTTGCCTCTCACCAGCGAGCCGGCCTCGGAAACAGATCCCGCTTTCTCGCCGGACGGCGGCAGTGTCGTCTACGCCTCCGACTCAGGCTCGCCCGGGATTCATCACATCCTGACTCGCAGTGTGTCGCAGACTGGCTTCCGGCGCAGCGGCATCGAGCCCGCCGCATACGCTGACATCGGGACCGCAGGACGATACGAATCCGGTGTGGTCGCCCGACGGGTCCCGTATCGGGTTCCTGCGGAGGATCGATGCCGAGACTCTCCAGGCGATCGTGATCCCCTCGGGCGGCGGGACCGAAGCGGTGATCGCGAGACTTCCCGGCTCCCGGCGTCCGGGTGCGCGCAAGTATCTGACATGGACGCCCGACGGCGAAGCACTCGTAGCCACGCAATGTGAGTTGTCCGCAGCAATTAGCAAGTGAAATGTCCGGTCCAGAAGCGGGTAGGAAAAGCTGGACGATGTGGAAGCCATCGAACAGCAGTTCCCGGCCGTAGAGGTGGAGCGGGTCATGAAGATTCAAGAAGTGATTTTGAAGGCGATGGCGGGCAAGCTGAAGTGGTGGGAGGCGGCCGAGATCATCGGCATCTCCGACCGAACGATGCGGCGGTGGCGAGAGCGATATGAGGCTGACGGATACGCGGGGCTCTGGGATTACCGAAAGCGAAGTCCAAGCCCGAAGCGTGTGCCAGTGCACCAGCTTGAGCAGGTGCTGCAGTTATATCGGGAGAAGTACTTTGACTTCAACGTCCAGCATTTTCACGAGAAGCTGCGCGACGTGCATGGAATCCAGTTCAGTTACACGTGGGTGAAGACGGTGCTGCAGGAAGCAGGATTGATCCAAAAGCGCAAGAAGCCTGGATCGCATCGCAAGCGCCGGCCGAGGCGTCCGTTACCTGGCATGATGCTACACATCGACGGGAGTAAACACCGATGGTTTTGCGATGGTCGACAGTACGAGCTCATCGTGGTGCTCGACGATGCAAACAGCGAGATCTATTATGCGCAATTGATGGAGTCGGAAAGCACACGAACGGTGATGATGGCTCTACGCCACGTTGTGGAAACCAAAGGAGTGTTCTGTTCGCTGTACAGCGATCGCGCCGGACACTTCTTTGTCACGCCGAAACGAGGCGAGCGCGTGGATACGAGCCGACCGACACAGGTAGGACGCGCACTTCAAGAACTTGGGATACGAATGATCCCGGCGTATTCGCCCCAAGCTCGGGGACGAATGGAGCGAAGCTATGGCACGTGGCAAGGCCGCCTGCCGCAGGAACTGCGACTCCGCGGCATAACCGATGTGAACAAGGCAAACGAATTTCTGCGTACCGAGTACATTGCCGAGTTCAACAGCAAGTTTACAGAAAAGGCGGCACAGAAAGGCACGGCCTTTGTACGGTTGCATCGTCGCGATCTGGACTGGATCTTCAGCGTGCAGCAGGAACGCACGGTCAACCGTGACAATACGGTCTTGCTTGGCAGTCGCGTGCTGCAGTTGGAAAAGACGCGTTGGAAGGATACGTTGGCAGGCCAAACAGTTGTTGTTCATGAACACCTGGACGGTCGTGTGTCGATCCGCTTCGGCCCGCATGTGATTGCCGAGTACACCGGGAATGGCTTGCCGCTACCATCGCCTCGTCGGAAACACACGGCCAAGCTGGCGGGCCAAGTCGCGGCTTAGCAAAATCGGAAGAAGTCTTTTGTTTAGCTGGAGGCTCTGCCTCCAGACCTCCGGGATTTGACGCTTTGGGCCAGGAATGCTGAATGAGGAGCGAACCCAATCGTTCGCTCCCCCATTCCCGGCCCGGAGTCGGCGCTCGAGTTGCTTCCCAGCAGCGCTCTGTCTTCCGCTCAGGTGAGTGAAGGCTAACCGATCCCGGTAACCTATGGCAACACCGGACAGATCACTTGCTATTTAAACCGGACATCTTGACGTGCTCCTCGCACCGGGTGACAGCCGGCTTCGCGCTCCGCCTGTACCGGTTCCCGGTTTCTGGTGGCGCCCGCAACCGCTCACCGAGGGACCCGAGACGGCACAGGATGTCTCCCCAGCTTTTTCTCCGGATGGCCGATGGCTGGCTTTTCTTCGCTGGGAGAATGGCGCCACTTACGGGCTCTGGGCAGTTCCGCAGCCGGGTGTAAAGCCGAAGCTGCTGGTCACGAGTCCGACTCCGATTACCACGTTTGCGTGGAAACCCGACAGCCGGACCATCGTGTATGGCGGTGGACCGATGAGCACGGGCGAACTGAGGCAAGTCACGATTGACGGCCACCGCGCGCTTGCGCCTTTCGTTTTGGAAGGCGCATCCGACCAGATCACCATCGCGCCTAAAAGCGCCCGGCTCGCGTACGTGCTGCAGAATCTCGATACGAATATCTGGCGCTTGCCGCTGGACCGAACGCGCCCGAACGACTCGCGTCCTGGCGAGAAGCTGTTCGCCTCCATTCGCGAGGAGATGGATCCGGCATTCTCATCCGACGGGAAGTCGATCGCGTTCATCTCGAACCGTTCGGGTCATTGGAACCTTTGGACGGGTAACGCGGACGGTTCCGGATTGCGTGAACTCCCGGCGCAATCTCTTCTGCCGGCCCATCCCGCTTGGTCGCTCGACAGCCGTGAAATCGCGTTCGATTCCAAGGCGTCCGGGAAAAGTGAGATCTGGCTGGTCAGCGCCGCTGGGGGACTCCCACGGCGGCTGGTTGCGATGCCCGGCGGGGCCGAGGTCCCGTCCTGGTCCCGGGATGGCAAGCGGGTACTTTTTTATACCAATGCTAACGGCTCCCGGCAGATCTGGGAGGTCCCGGCCACGGGTGGCGCTCCAGTTCAGTTGACGCACGAAGGATCGTATGACCCGTCGGAATCGCCGGACGGGCGCTATCTCTATCACGGCAGTGTGTCGTCTGCCGGAATCTGGCGTATCCCGCTCGCGCCCCGGTTGCGGGATGGAAGCCTGGCCAACCAGCAGGCGGAGCTGATCCGCGAAACGCTGCCTGTAACAGGCCATCGTTTCTGGGCGCTGGGCCAAGGTGGGATTTACTTCGTGGATGCACAGAAGAGGCCGGCCGTATTGAAATTTGTGGACCTCGTATCGCGCGCAGTGACCGTCGTCGCCACCCTCGACAAACCGCCGGCCAAGTTCACCAGAGGTCTTTCGATCTCGCCCGATGGGCGCTATGCCTTGTATTGCCAGGCCGACGTCGACCGGTATGAGATTCGCGTAGTGGAAAATTTCCGGTAGCGAAAGGCGCGCTCCGTATCGGGAATGCCCAATTGAGCGATACGCATGCCCGGCGGGCTTAATGTTGTTCGTCGTCCGCCGCCGAACTCATCGCCGACTGAAGTCCGAGTGCCCCATGCTATGAGCGAGCTGCGGTCCACACTGGCAAGAGACCGCGAGATGGCAGACGGACCATCCGCTTTCAGGTCTGTCATTTACTGATCCGCTTCAACACAGCCGAACTCGTGAGTTCCCGCCGCGCATCGGTCCCCACCCACCTTGCGGTCGCATTGTCAGAGGCTGCCAACCGCTGGGCCAGGGCGACTGCGGAACGATTGAGTTCGCGATTGCGCTTGCCCACGGCGCGAAGCGCCATATTCACAGCCTTCTTCACGAAATGCCGTTCACCTCTTCGCTTCACGCTCAATGAGCGCGAGACCTTCATCAAACCGTTCGTTCGAAGCAGTTTTGTCGTGGACAGTGAGGCTCCATAGGAGTGCGAAAGCAGCACGTTTCTGAAACTCCTCACGCCTGCTGCTCCACTGCAACACCTTGGACCACGCATGCCGAGACCGGTCGAACAGGTTGAAGCAGACGGCGTCACAAATTGCCCAACTATCAAATGCCTTGCACCAGCGATCCATCTCCGCTGCGGTGAGTGCTGCGGGGTCGCCGATGAAGGAGGCGAGCATCCGCGCTTTGTATACGCCCGTCGCCCAAAGCTTGAGGGCAAGTGGGTGGTTACGTCCGAGCGTTCGCCCGAATGCCTTGATATCTCGCATTGCGCACCTAGCGCCGTGCGAGGGTATCGCGTACTTGGACATGCTTTCGAGATTGGCCTGGGCGCCGTGCCGCTCGAGCGATTCCATGGCAGACCGCACCTCATCATCGAAAATCGACTGTGCGCCGTCAGGGGGAGTTTTGCAATCGCCGGTCACCGGCCTGGACCGAGCCACAGTGTTTTTCTCTAGCGCCCTCTCACGACGTCCATCTTACCTAGCTCCGTCTATTTCCAGCCGTTAGATCGGCCCCCGTTTCTTTGAGAGTTAGCGGCTCTTTGAAATCACGTTCGACGGCCCGCTTTGCGCGCTGTCCACCGTTGCAGTGACCACGTACAGATAGAGTATGTTGTTCTTCGCGGTCGCATCGCAGAAATTATATCCGCCGTCACAGGAAGATCCGTTGGCTTCCAGGTTCCGATCCGGACGGGAGAAATCGATTGCGAAAGCGTGCATGCGGGAGCGTTCCTCCCTCCACTTGGGCATGTGGCGCGCCAGACCTGATACTCGGAACGTTCCCGACGTTCGGCGGAGTCCATTTGAGGTCGATGTTGAAGCGGACGACTTCAGCGGTAAGCGAATTAGGCGCATTGCCGAGCGACACCGCTGTTTCAAGATCGAGTTCTCCCCGAGGTCAATCCCCGAACCGAGATCGATTCCGGAACCCAGGTCGATCCCCGAGCCGAGGTCGATGCCCGAACCCAGATCGATTCCGGAACCCAGGTCGATCCCCGAGCCGAGATCAATTCCAGAGCCGAAGTCGTCATCGGGCGTGATGCTGAGCGAATACCCAGCGGGTTGCGGCGGCTGCCGACGTGACGGAGGTCAAGCGCAGACCAGTCGTCAGAGCCCACCTTGAGCATATCGAGAGTCCCACTGAAGCCCGCATCGGATGCAACGGGGCCGGAGATACTGCCGTTGCCGTCCCAATCCATTTTGTCCCCGTTGAGTTTGGTTCCATCTACGCGGACCATCGGCGTTTCTAGGCTCAGGTCGACGACGCTTCCGTCGCAATGCTTCTTCGCCGGTGAAGTCTTGAAAACAATATTGTCCAAGTAACTGTTCGCTAGCGGAGCGTACCAACGGGCCAGATAGGGAAGAGTGGGAACGTTTAGGCCGATAGTTTCATCAAGGAATCTTCATCGAGACCGAGTAGAGCTTGACGCGAATAGTCAATCTGCGGATCTCCGGCCAAGTCCAGCAAGCCACGGACCTGGTACAGGTAGCTCATAATGCTTTGATAGTTGGGCTTGCAGTTCGGCTCGCCGGAGCGCCTCCATGACGGAGGGCGGCTGTGTGCCCGAGTTCGTGCATGAGCGTGGCGGCCTGCATGTACTCGGTGCCGACAGAGTTGTCCCATAGGCCAAGCGTGATCATCGCGTCCCCGCCGAGCAGGTCGCTGGCGCCGGAGGTGCTTCGCGGGATACCGTTGCTGACGCCGAGGCCCCACGCTATATGGGTTCCGTCTACTGCATCCGGCGCGGACACCGTGACGGTCCTGGCATTGGCGGAAAGCACGTTGTACACACCGTTCAGTTTCAAAGCGGGGCAGCTCCGAGGATCACAATACTCTGGCCGACACCGAGATTGTGATCGGACTCTGTGGTGATCACCGCCTGGTCATTCGCAACGACGATAGATTTCAGAGTCTTGTCGTTGGTGCGCCACGCCGGTAGCGCCAGCGCGTGGCCGAACAGGACTACCGGAAGATGTCCTTGCGGACTGGATCGAAGCGCGGCGGCAGAGGCGGTACGTTGTTCGGACTGCCGTCTTTGATCTTGAGAAAGTCAGTTTTCCACTGCAATGTTCCAGGGACGGCGTAGGGACAAGGTGACCCGGGTCCGGGCATGCAAGCCAGGCCGGCTTCCGACATCTCATCGCCGCCGAACGCGTAAAGCGCAGGAACGATATACGGGCTGCCTGTCGCGTGACTGGGTCCGACATCGAAATGGATGTTGATGTTGCGGTCGCTAAAGCTTTACCGACCTTGTCGAGCACGGCCCGTGAAGGACGGTGTGTGTGCCCTGCTCCAGCAGCAAGGTGGTCAATCTCGACGAACATGTCGCGCTTGCCGGGATTCGCCGCCCATCCGCGTTGAGGTTCGGTAGGCGTCGGGCGCCAGACGGGTCAGTCGCGTCGACGCGCCACCGGCCGTCTCTTCCCAAACGTCGAGCAGGCCGTCGCGGTCACGTGTCTTGCACCTCGGTGCTGAATACGATCTGCGGCCCACGAAAGGCAGTCGACCGAAGTGGCCGTTCGCAACCACTGCGGTTTCGATCGACGAAACATTCCGCTGAGCTATGCTTACGGGAACGGTGACATTGTCCCAAGCCGGGCCCAGTGAAGCAACGAAGGGATCGGGGGTAGTGGTGACGCTGTCAACCGTGAGGGTTTCCTTGAAGCTGCTGTCCCCATCTCCTACAATTGCGTCATTTTGGCGACCGGTCTTCCGTTGGAAGCTTGATAAAAGCCCTTGATCGTTTGCCGCATCGCCTGAGAGTTGGAATTCAGCGTGTAGCCGCCGTCATAAAGAACGATCGAGCGCAGAGGCTGCGCGCCTCGCGATAAATCATCACGAGACTAGCGCCCTGAATCAGCATCGCCTGATTGCCCGTTCCCGAGGAGTTGGAGCCACCGGCTCCCGTGTCAGGGAACGCGACGGTGAAGTTGATGCCGTTTACCTGGCGCTGGCTTAGCGGTTCGCCGTTCACTGTCGATTTGGCGTAGGGCAGGAAGCGCATGACTCGGCGCGATAGTTGCGAAGTGTCTGCGCGCCGCTGCCA
>CAWJQP010000099.1:0-63968 GCA_963844855.1 Bryobacteraceae bacterium | reverse complement strand
CAGCAGTATTGAGATCGCCGTGCGTCCGCGCAAGGGTTCGGCGGCGATTTGTTCGCGTTGCCATCAGCCTGCCCGCGGATACGATCAACTCCCCGAGCGCCGTTTTGAGTTCATTCCTTTCTGGGGGTTTCTGGTCTTTCTGCTCTATTCGATGCGGCGTGTCGATTGCCCCCGCTGCCGGGCGGTCGTGGTCGAGCAGGTTCCGTGGGGCGACGGCAAGCGTACGCTGACCAAAGCCTATATGTTGTTTCTGGCCCGCTGGGCGCGCCGGCTTTCGTGGAAAGAAACAGCCGAGTCGTTCCGCACTTCATGGGAAAAGGTTTTCGACGCTGTCGAATATGTCGTCACCTTCGGGCTGGAACACCGGGTGCTCGGCCGTATCGATGCCATCGGGGTCGACGAAATCCAGTACGCCAAAGGGCACAAGTATCTGACGCTGGTTTATCAGATCGATCTCGGCGTCACGCGTCTGCTCTGGGTAGGCCGGGAGAGAACAATCGAATCCTTTCGGGGATTCTTTACCACCATCGGCGACGAAGTGGCCTCCAAGATCGTCTTCATCTGTTCCGACATGTGGGAGCCGTATTTGAAGCTCATCCGCGAGAAGTGCTCCGAGGCTCTCCATATCCTCGATCGTTTCCATATCGTGGCGAAGATGAACAAGGCTCTGGATGAGGTCCGCGCCGGGGAATCGCGCCGCATGGCCATGGAAGGCCGGACGCCTATCCTGAAGAAGTCACGCTGGCTGCTGCTCAAACGGGAACAGAATCTCAAGACCGAACAGCGCTTCCGCCTCCGCGATCTGCTCCGCTACAACCTGAAGACTGTGCGCGCATACCTTCTGAAGGAAGCCTTCCAGCAACTCTGGGATTACAACTCCGCCACCTGGGCTGGTAAATTCCTCGACGAATGGGGCCGCCAGGTGATGCGCTCCCGCATCGAACCGATGAAGAAGATCGCCCGTTCCCTCCGCGAACATCGCGAGTTGATCCTCAATTACTTCCGTGCTCAGAAGCTGCTATCCAGCGGCGTTGTCGAGGGGCTCAACAACAAAGCCAAAGTCACTATCAGAAGATCCTACGGCTTCCGAACCTTCCGCGTCCTCGAACTCGCTCTCTATCATTCACTTGGCAAACTGCCCGAACCCGAATCTACCCACGATTTCTTCTGACGAGCCGTTTTTTGAGGTCCTCTAATTGCAGCAGCGCATCGTTCCAGCGCCGCTCCAGTGTGCCCGCCACCAGACGTTGGGAAGGATCGACCTCTTGATAACGCCGCTCGGCGAGCGCGGCTTCATACTCGGCACGTTCGAGCCGCATCTGCCATTGGCGCGAGATGGTTCGATCGCGCGACTCCAATTCCTGCAACGCTGCCAAAGCGAGTTCGATCTCGGCTGGCTGCAATGCCTTCAGCACTTCCTCCGCGATGGCGGCATCGAGCAGATTACAACGGAAGCTCATGCAGTCTTTCTTGGCCAGACCGTCGCGACGTAGCCGGTTGCAGAGATAGCAGGGATAAATACCGCCATTGCCGGTATAGCGCACCGTAAGAGCGTGGCCACAAGTGCCGCACAACAGCAGCCCTTGTAATAAAGCTAAGCCCTCGCGCGCGGGGCCGGCCAGTAGCGTATCCTCACCGTTGGTGCGGTTTTTTTCCAAACGCTCCTGGTTTTTAAAGAATTCTTCCAAAGTGATGTAGCCTTCGTGGTGCTCTTGCAGACTGACGCGCCAATCCGCCATAGCTACTGCGTGGATTCGTTTATGAACCGCGCCCTCTGTGCTGATCTCACGACGATATCGATAACGACCAAAGACGTATATCCCTGCATACGATGGGTTCTTGAGCATGCTCAGCACACGGCTATGCGTCAGGCGACCCCATATAATCTTGCCATCCCAAGCCCCACCATAGGACCGCTTGGGAAAGCGTAATGCGGTTTCCGCGAATCGTTGCATCACTGCGAAGGCGGTGCCGGTTTCGCGAAAAAGACGAAACACCAGGCCCACCGCGCCCCGCACTTCTTCGTCCGGGTCAAAGATGATCCGGCTTTCCTGGTCATAGCAAAAACCGACCGGCAAGGGAAAACGCAATTCACCTTTTTTGGTTTTGTTGAGTTTGCCTCCCTGGAGGCGCGCGTGCAAGAAATGGAGCTCGGCCTGGGCCATTGTGCCCTTCAACCCGAGCAACAATCCGTCGTTGAAGTCCGCTGGATCGTAGCAGCCATCTTCGTCGATCACCAGGGTTGTAGTGAGCGCACACAACTCTAGCAGCCGATGCCAATCCAGGTTCGATCGCGCCAACCGCGAGACTTCCAATGCAAACACCGCACCTACTTGGCCCATCGAAACATCCGCCACCAAAGTCTTGAAGTCCTCCCGCCCCGCCATTTCGGTACCCGTCTTGCCCAGGTCCCGGTCGAGTATGCGGATCAGGGATTGGCTCCAACCTAGTTCCAGCGCCTTCTCTCGCAGTGCATACTGGCGCTCCGTGCTCTCCTGATGATGGCGTACCTGACCAGGCGTCGACTGGCGTAGGTAAATGTAGGCAGGCCGGCTCCGGTGATGATCTCGAATCTTGGGGTTCATCAGTTGCCTCCGCAGTTGCCGAAAAGTTCGGGTTGCCTTGCAACCAGCCTTCGAGCATATTGGCGAGAAGCACGCCACCCAATTTCACGTCGATGGGTGCCGTAAGCGAGGAATGCGTTTCGCTCACGGCCATCGCTCAGAGCGCCTCTCGGCGGCGGAGCAATTCGCGGTTGATCTCGCAGATCGCCTCTAAAATCTCGCGGGCTCGGTGGTAGTTGGCAAGAAACTCTGCCGTCTGGGCGTAAGACTCCTGCGGCACGTAATCCATTTGTGGCCGCAAGCCCGGGTAGCTCACCGAAAGATAATACTTGGGGCCATGACCGGGACCCTCCGCGCATTTGCACCCCGGCTTGCCGCACCGCTTGTAGCGCTCGATGAGGGAGCCTCGCAGGATCGCTTGGAGCGGGGGTAGTTGACGCAGGAGAGCGTTGCGGCGCTTTCGCAATGCGGCAGTGGGCACATTGGGCATTTATGTCAGACCACGTATATAACTGGTCTGATTGTAATCTAGGCAAATACATATTTCAACCATCTTGTTCGGGCCTGCTCAGTTGCTCCACTAAGGTGGCCAACTCGAAAAGCGCGTCGGCATCAAGCCGCGGCGGCAGCAAACGAAGCGGATCGTACGGAGACGGATCTGCCCAGTCGGTCCATTCGCGCGCAACACTGAAACTGCCGCGCTCCAACTCGCGGAGGATTAGAGTGTCGACGCCGGCTATGTGTCGTTTCTTGAGTACTTCAAAGCGTCGGCCGCGTTGCGGATGAAAAGGATGGCGGATTTCGGCCCATCCCAAAGGCGAACTGGGCTGGAGTGCAGTTCGCAATGACCGTCCCAACGATTTATGACCGGGTATGCCAGCAAGCGTTGCTTAATCGGTTGGAGCCGATCTTCGAACCGGTGTTCGACGAAGCCAACTTCGGATACCGGCGAGGGCGATCGACAAAGGATGCTCTACGCAAAGTCTGGCGGGAGATCCACAGCGGGCGAGAGTGGATTGTAGATGCGGATCTGAAGGATTTCTTTGGCTCCGTTGATCATAAGAAACTCCTCACGTTGGTAGGGCAGCAGGTGGCTGATGGACGAGTACTGCGCCTCATTCAGGCGATGCTCGAAGCCGGAAGCTGCCTTGACGGCCGGGTCTCTTCCACCGAGCGAGGGACTCCGCAGGGCGGGGTAATCTCACCCGTGCTCAGTAACATTCTCCTGACGCCGTTTGATTGGGAAATGCGAGCAAGAGGGTATGAGCTGACCAGATACGCGGACGATTGGGTTATTAGCTGTACGTCCGAGGCGGAGGCCGCTGAAGCTATCGCCGACGCTCAACGAATTCTGGCACAGCTGGGTGTGCAGTTACATCCGCAGAAGACGCGGATTGTGCACATCAATCGCGGCTTCGAGTTTCTGGGGTACCTGATCAAGCGAGGGCGGCCGCGCGCTGCGCTGCGCCGCAAGCTGGGTCGAAGTGCTCCGGCGGGAACGGTATACGCCTACCCGAGCAAGAAGTCGATCAATCGGTTCAAGGACCGGGTCCGGCAGCTGACGAAGCGACGGATACCTCTGTCGACCGAGCAGATCATTGCGGAGATGAATCCTGTGTTGCGGGGTTGGGGTCAGTATTACAAGCGATCTCACGTCCGAAAGCTCTTCACTCAGCTCGATGCCTGGATCGTGCGGCGATTCTGGTCGCATCGATGCAAGTGTTGGCGCTGCGAAGGTTGGAAGCAACTGCCGCAGACCATGCTGTATGGCGAGCTGGGGCTGGTCAGCCTTTTACAACTACACCTTCTGGCACGTTCTCCTTGAGAGACTCTTCCTGAAAGCTGCATGCGGGAGACCCGCACGTGCAGTTTGAGCGGCGGACGGAGGCCAGCACCTGCTTCGGTGGGTGCGCCTCCTCCGACCCGACTCAACGTCAAAGGGAGAGATCGTTTCCTGTACCGAGCGGTGGATTCGACAGGGCAAACGATCGACTTCCTACTGACGGATCATCGTGATGCAGCAGCGGCCAGGCGATTCTTCCGCAGAGCGCTGCTGAATGCGGGCAACTCGATGCCACGTGTCATCAATGTAGATAAGAATCCGGCGTATCCTCGTGCGGTCGAGGACCTGAAACGCGAAGGAGCCATCAGCCGCAGATGCCGGCTTCGTCAGTGTGGAGTCGAGGTGTGACGCGGTGGTTTAGATGGAGGCTATCCGTTGCCGGCCCTTTCGGCTGCCGGTGCCGCGGAATGCCGTACTGGAGATGCATCCGACGAAAACCAAAATTGTCTACTGCAAAGACGGGAAGCGCAGGGGCAAGTCCGCTGGACTTGTGCTGCTCCGACTCGGCCACTTCCGACCTGCCAGTCTTGCCTACCTCGCAGGCGCCTGGATCTGGGCGACGCTCGTCTCCTCTTGCTCCGGCGGGGTACGCAGCCCGGGAGCGCTGCTCTACGTGTCCTTGCCAGCCTCGGCGGCTTGGCTCCTCGGATACAAAGCCGCCAGAAAAACAAGCCAACACGCGTCGCGCCTCCTCGCTCCGACCCTAGCGAGATATGGCGGGTGATTGGCGGTCAAGCACTGGCCACCGCGCACTCTCGCGGAGACGCCGACTTCTCGCTAATGTGGTTTACTTCCGGATCGCCGACGATCATGGACTAACTATGCCTGCAAAGGCTATGAGACCGTTGCTGCAGATCTTGTCGCTCCGCACGAAGCCGCTTTCGGGAATGCGATTGTCCGCACTGGGCCGTTGCGCCCATGTGGATCGGCGGCCTAATCGCAGATTTGTTGTAGATTGGACCCCATAACAATGATGGCGCCTGACTAGCGAGACCAGCCCAGAACGACGGTCAACGGTGAGGGCGAGACGTCACTGGGTGTTTTCGAAAAAGAACCGTGCGCCATCGCGAGAGACGGCATAACCTAGCATGGAGTTGGCTAGGCGTCTGCCGCGGATGTCGAAGGCAAACAATTCCTTCGAATGCCCGGCAGCGAATTCGGTCCCGCGACCATTAAAGGGAACGACAACCAAGTGGCCGGAGCGTGACACATAGAAAAGCTCTCGGCCGTCGGGTCCCCACATGCGGGTGGCTGCCTCCGCTGTTAGAAACGCGGGTGCTTGTGAGAGCCGCCGTTACAGGGGGCGTGAATTTTCTCACGTAAACTTCATAAACGCCTGTCTCGTTCGATGCGTATGCAAGCCAACGCCCATCAGGTGAGACCACGCCGTGGATCTCGTCGAATTCGGAATCAACAAGGACAACTGGCTTTGGTTGCGGATCGAGAAGGAGGGCGTAGAGCCCCGTTTCTTTGCCCGCGCTCTCCTGTTCAAAGACCAGAAATCGGCCGTCGGGAGTCCAGTCAGTAGGGATTTTGCGATCCGCAGAAGCGAACACAAGTTGCTCGTTTTCCGTACTGTTTACGCGCTTCACGTAAAGATCCATTGTCCCGTTGCGATTACTCCCGAATGCAATTCGACTGGCGTCTGGCGACCAGACCGGCCTCCACTCGTAGGCGGGATTGGAAGTGGATCTAGTCTCCGTTCCACGCTGCAAATCGAGGATCCAGATGTCAGCGGATCCTACACGCGGATCGACCCGGTGGGTTACGGCGTAACGATCGTCCCGAGAAACGCGCAGATAGGGTTCGCTCGTACTCAGGAGGGGAGCACCGAGGGATTTTCCGTTGCGGTCGTGCCAGGCAAGCGTTCCTGTCGGACGTTCTCTAACTTGATACACCAGCGTGCCATTGCTGGCAGAAGAGACTTGGGGCTTGTTGACGACGATTTCGATGAGATCGGTGATCGGCGTAGCCTCGCCCGAGAGCTGAAGCCGCTGCGGATCGAAGGACCGGGACATGAGGACGTTGCCCTCGACAAAAAGGATCGATCCGCCTCCGGCACCCGGTGCATAGACGGTGGCATACGGTGTACGCAACAGCAACTTTCGTTCACCACCGCCGAGCGTAGCGCTAAATACGCCCTGCCTCTCAATTGCTGACGCGCGGGCCATGAAAATTACGGTCCGACCGTCTGGAAGGAACTGAGGCCAGCGATGCGAGTTCTCGAAACTCGCGCGGTCCAGGCGGGTGAACGGCGCCACTTCACCTCCCGCAGCGGGCACACGGTAGAGCCCATCCTCGAGGTTAGGAGAGAAGATAATGACGTTGTCGGCGTTCCAAGTCCCGCCACGTGGGTCGGGTGCGCCCGCGAGGACTTGAGCCGTAGCGGCATCGGCGACGACTGAGATGCGTTTCAGCGATCGTTGAGCGAAAAAGCCGAGATGTCTGCCATCAGGCGACCAGAAGGGATCTCTTGCGCCATCTGTGCCGGGGAGAACCCGGTGTTGTAAAGAATCGAGGGGTCGAACGCTCAATTGACGTTTCCCGCTTGGATCCACGAGCACAAACGCAATACGGGAACCATCTGGCGAAATCACGGAATCCGATAGGCTGTGCTCTGGCGGAGCAACAATTGACAAGACGCGCACCGGCTCAGCCTGCGGGGAACGTGACAGGTGCGCGATAGCAAGCAGCACAAACATTGTCAGTGCACCACCCGCTACCAACCACGGTAAGCGAGGGCGAGAGGACACGAGCGATGGGAGCGGTGCAGACGGTCCAGCTAGCGCGTCTGCCGACCATTCCAATTCCCAAACGATGTCTTGTGCCGCCTGCCACCGTTTGACGGGATCCTTTTCAAGGCATCTTCGGACAACGCGGTCAAAGTCGCGTGGCGCGAGCGGCTGGGTACTTGTCACGGCGGCCGGTTCGGACGTAAGTATGGCTGCGATCAGACTAGCTGGGCTGCCGCCTGAGAACGCCCTTTGTCCGGTGACCATCTCGTAAAAAACCAGACCGAACGCGAAGATGTCGCTGCGGAAGTCGGCATCCTTGCCCTCTAGCTGCTCGGGCGCCATGTACGGCAACGTGCCGATCACAGTATTTTCGCCGGTGATTGTGAGCGCAGCCGTTGAATCGGTGGCAGCACGGTTAACCCGGTTTTGCCAGTCCGAAATCGAGAAGCTTCGCACCTGCTCTTGCAGAGGATAATGTTGGACGGCTTGAGGTCTCGGTGGACGATACCAGCCTGGTGTGCCGCCGCGAGCGCGGAGGCAATCTCCACGCCGTGGGTCAGCGCCTGCGCTATCGGCAAAGCACCTTTTTTGAGACGTCTCTCGAGTGTGTCGCCCTCAAGGTACTCCATTACCAGAAAATCCATACCGTCCATCGGTGCCGATGTCGTGAAGGTCGCAAATATGCGGGTGGTTGAGTGCAGAGATGGCACGGGCTTCGCGTTCAAACCGCTCGCGCGCGCCGGGCTTAAGGATCTTGATCGCAATGATCCGGTCAAGGCGAGTGTCTCGGCCCTTGTAAACTTCGCCCATGCCCCCGGCTCCAACCGGCGCCAGGATCTCATAGGGACCTAGTCTGTCACCTGCGCTGAGCGACATTCGTAACGAGTGCATTCTATCGCTTCGAGCCGAATAACATGGCGCCTGAACCGAGGAACCGAAGCCTAGCCTCCGCTTCGCCACGAGCTTATTCCGAGTCGCCAACGAAAGCCTTGGCGGATTCCGTACATATGGCAGATCGATTTTTGCTGCTAAAATCGTTGCGCCACGGCCAGTGTGACTGGTGCGGCAATCGCGAAAGCGCCAATACAGCAATAAGTCCATCAGTCTTCGCAAACAACCCGTCGTCACACAATGAGCGCATTTGACTGCCAGCTGTCTGCCGTAAACGGATTTCCGCCAATCGGTTCAGAAAAGTAGCGCCCACAGGAAGTCGGAGCGCGTTCCTGGAACGTCTAATTGACACTTGCTGCTGGCCGCACGTTTGTATATTCTGTTGAGGCAACAAACACCATTTTTCCTTTGAGGGTGCAGAGATGGGACGTTATCAACATCGTATGTGTGGAATGTCTCACGCGATGTCGCGCAGAGCTTTCCTTGAAGCGGCAGCCGGCGGCGCAGTGACGGCCTCAGCTAAAGGAGGCCCTGCTGCGGGCAGCTTTGCCTGGAACGACGCGACTATCCCCGAGCTTCAGGCCGCGATGAGCTCCGGCCGGCTCACCAGCCGCGAGTTGACCCTCGCGTACCTGGATCGAATGGCTGCTCTTAACCCGCTTCTCCATGCCGTCATTCAGGCGAACCCGAACGCCGTTGCCATTGCTGCCGATCTGGATGCTGAACGCCGGCGCGGAAAGATACGCGGCCCAATGCATGGCATCCCCGTGCTGCTGAAGGACAACATCGCCACTGACGATACGATGCAAACAACTTCCGGTTCGCTGGCGCTCGTAAACAGCCAGGTCCCACATGACGCCCCGCTTGTACGGAAGCTGCGCGATGACGGCGCTGTGATTCTCGGTAAGAGCAATCTCGGTGAGTGGGCAAACTTCAGAGGCTTCAATCCTCTCGGCTTCTTCGGGTGGAGCGCCCGCGGTGGAGCGACTCGCAATCCCTATCTGCTCAGCTACACCACCCTGGGATCGAGTTCCGGCTCGGCGGTGGCGGCGGCAGCCAACCTCTGCAGCGTGGCCGTGGGCACCGAGACGGACGGGTCGATAGTCGGTCCTTCTAACGCGAATCTTGTGGTGGGCCTCAAACCGACGCTTGGGCTCATTTCACAGAACGGCATCATTCCTATAAGCCGCAACCAGGATACCGCAGGGCCGATCGGCCGCACGGTCACCGATGTCGCCATTCTGCTTGGAGCCATGCAGACTCCGTTCGGTGCCGTGGCTGGTCATCAGTTACCTGGTGAGTACGCGGGTTTGCTGAAGCGTGGGGCACTCAAAGGCGCGCGAATCGGTGTCGATCGCCGGTTTTTCGATAACTATGACATCTACGGATATCCAGGAGATGCGGACACGCTTCCCTGGGTGCTACGCGCACTGGACGCAATGTCTGCTCTGGGCGCGACCCTCGTCGATACGGATACCGGGGATTATTTTGCGTACTTTCAGGACGAGATCACAGCTCTGCTTTTCGAATTCAAGGTACACCTCGCGGAGTACCTCGGAGGACTTGCACGCACGAACATCCGGACGGTCGCGGATGTGATCGCATTCAACCTGTCCCGATGCCCCGCGGAACTGGTGTACTACGGCCAGGAGCTGCTGGAGATGTCCGAATCGACGAGTGGGAATCTGTCCGACCCTGTCTATGTCGCCGCTCGTGCGCTTGCTTTGCAGGCTGCCCGCTCAGGCATTGATACGGCAATCGCGAACCAGAAACTCGATGCGATAGTGGCCCCGCACCTCACGAATACGTCAGCTGCCGCAGTGGCCGGTTATCCGAACCTTGCGCTTCCGGTCGGCATCACCAGCGAAGGCAAGCCAGCCGGCATTCTGCTTTACAGCACCTTCCTCCGCGAGCCAAAACTTCTCGCACTGGCGTTCGATCTCGAGCAGGAGTTACGTGTGCGTGTGCAGCCTCAGTTCCGTGGCGCGATTTCCAACCCGCCGAACGCTGGTATCTGCGCATCTCTTCCGACCACGCCACGCGTATTTACCGGCAAGCAGCACCTCCCTCGCGGGCGGTTCTTCTAAACCCTCGTCTGGGCTCCGGCCCGCTGTGTCCTACGGCGGGCCGGGAGGTTTGTCCGGCCGCGCGGAGAGGTCGGCCTGTCAACCCGAAGTGTTGCATCTACAGGGGGAGCGAACACGAGTCGGTCGGATGTTGTGCCTGATTCCGTGTTTATTCGATGCCAAGAAAGGGATTGGAACACCAACGTGCCCGTGCAGGTTCCGCCGGGCAATCCCGAGCACCTGTCCCTGAAAGTGTCAGATTTCAGGGTGGTCTCACATTGAACTGCTGACCAGACGTTTCTTGGAATGTTTACTGATTAGGCAGCTATGAACATCACTTCGAGTGCTTGGACTCTGGTAACAAACTGGCGTCGGCTGCGATCGGCTGATATGAGTTGTTTTCTTCTGCGGCGCGGGCGAAAGTATTGCCGCATCTCCTCGAACGCGAGGCAGAAGCGTTGAGCTGAATGAAAAGCACCAAAGCCCAGCATCGGATAATACCGTTGCTTGATTCCCCGGTGATCCTGCTCGATCCTCCGGTTAAGATAAGCGCTACAGCGGTGTTCCACATTCCGACCCAGCACTTCAGCGATGGCACGTGGATATGAATCGTGACCGTCGGTGGTGACCTGCTTGGGAACTTCGTTCACAACCGAAAGCGCTCTCCGGAAGAACCTCTGCGCAGCGGCCATATCCCGCGTTGGGCTGAGCATCGAGTCGACTAAGTTGCCGTCGCGATCGATGGCGCGGTACAAATAACACCACTTCCCTTTCACCTTCAAGTAGGTTTCATCGACGTACCAGCGACGGCCGATCTTTCCTTTGCGTCTGCCCCGTAGCTGCTCGGCCAGGAGTGGTGCAAACCGTTCTTCCCAATCCCGGACTGTTTCGTAACTGAATTCATAGCCACGCATCAGAAACATGCGGACCAGGTCACGCAGACTGAGCTTGAACAGCAGACGGAAGACGACGACCTGGAACACGATATCGGTTGGGACCTCGAGACGATTGAAGGGTGTGCCGCTGCGTTCATTGAATCGGTGCCCACATCCCCGGCAGCGGAATCGATCGTAGCCCAGATCCGTTGTACTACCTAGCTTTTGGGGGTCATCAGTCGCGCAGTGCGGACAGTTCATAGCGGCCTAATAACGATACCAGCCCCTCTGGTGTTACCCGGCCCCGAATCCTGACACTTTCTTCACAGCTCGCTGGAAACCGGGTGGGCCATGGGAATGAGCAGCTACTTCATCCGCCAGATTTGCATCTAAACGGCCAGACGCTTTAGTGTTTCGCATGTCTTCTGGTTGATCGCGGGGGTGCTGGAGCCTGCGAGAACCAAGCGTTCAGCCTGTCAAGCTGATCGCGTCACTCACACCAACTTTCCGCGCCAGGTCCGCCAAACCTTGCGGCCTGCTTTCATTCGCTTCAGCACCACCGATGATCATCTCCGCGGCGAACCAGTTCTTTCCTGCTTCCAAGCTCCTGTCATTTTCGGAGCTTCTCAATTGTGACTGGCGGGTTTTAACGCGGCAGGTCATAGCTTCCTTAGCCGGCGATTTATGAATCCTCGAGGGACAGAAAAGACGAGAGTGGCGAAAGTGGCGAAATCGCCAACGAGTGCTCGATGGATCGACCATTCACATTCAACAACTTATCAGCGGCCTTCGCTTTGCTCTTACTTCATCGAAGGCTGAAATCTAAAACGGTTTCTCGAACAGGTTCAACGTAGTCGTGAATTCTCGGGCGATCGCTGGTGTGGATGGTAGAGAGATGAAAACACTGCTCGTGATTCTCGCTTTAATTGTTCTCGCCGTCTGTCCGCTTCTAATCTCGCAGGAAAGGGAGCCGGAGAGGTTCTCTCCTTACGTGGATGCAGATGGCGCAATTCGGCGGCCCAAGGAATACCGAGATAAATGGACCCACCTGGGCACGTACATGGTGCTCAATGAGTCGGAGGCCGGGCACGGTCTGCACGAAGTTTATACCGAACGGTCAAATATCGAGGCCTACAAGAAGACTGGGGACTGGCCCGATGGCGCCACCATTGTGAAGGAAGTACGCCACACCGCTGGGGCCAAAATGACGACGGGCAATTCTCACTGGGCCACCGACATGAATGTGTGGTTCGTGATGGTCAAAGACCGCAAGGGTCGTTACCCGAATAACCCCATCTGGGGAGACGGCTGGGGTTGGGCGCTTTTCAAGGGCGGTGATCCAGAGAAACAAGTGGCCACCAACTATAAGACCGACTGCCTAACATGCCACATTCCCGCCAAGGGCCATGACTGGGTGTATGTCGAAGGATATCCGTTGCTTCGCGACAACCCTTTCGCAGCTTCTTCGGATGCACCTACGAAGGCCATGAGCAGCTCCCCACGCGCAATGGAGCAGATCGCGGCCGGCGGAGGTTCGGCGCAAAGGGGGGCCAAGTTGTTCGCCGATAACTGTAAGGTCTGCCATAACGCGGATTCTAAAGAGCGAAAGTTTGGGCCGGGACTAGCCGGAGTGGCAGCAGGAAAACTTCCGAGCGGCAAAGATGCTTCGCCCGAAAACATCGTGAGGATGATTACTGAGGGGGGAAATGGCATGCCTCCTTTCGGAGACAAGCTAAGCAGCGCAGAAATAGCGGACCTGATCGCCTACGTAAAGGCGCTGTAACCAACGGCATCGGCCCTTGGTCACCGATCACAAGCTGGTTAATAAATAAACACTTTAAAGGAGATGTTGTCATGAAAAAGAATATGGTCGCGATTTTCGGAATCGGCTTGGCCGCTGCGGGCTCGTTCCTGCTCATCGTTAACACGACGCCCGTTGCAGCTCAGGCTCCGCCCTCCACTGCGGTGTTCGACTCTGCTGGGAAGCTGAGATTGGCGGGCATTGCGGGGTTTCGCAAGTGGGTTTTTCTAGGCGCTCCCTTAACGCCCAACGGACTCAACAATGGAAAGGCGAGCTTTCCCGAATTCCATAACGTCTACATCGAAGCGAGAAATGTGGATGCCTATGTGAGGACAGGATCCTTTCCCGAAGGAACCATCATTGTAAAGGAACTAGCGCGTGTGCTTAATCCGACTTTCCCAGATGGCTCCCGGCAAGAACCATCTGGGCGCGGGTACTTCAGCGGCGCGGTCAACGGCATCGACGCAATGGTGAAAGACAGCAAGAGATTCGCTAAGACGAACGGCTGGGGATTCTTCAATCTTGGACATCACCCATTGCCATATGAGCAGACCGCAGCGGAAGCGCCTGTGGCTGAATGCGCGGGATGCCATATAGCCAATGTCGCCAAGACCGATATGACGTGGGTTCAGTTCTATCCGTTGCTTCGCGACAAACTCGGGTATTAGTCAGGTTGAATAAGAACAACTAGTGGGCTGTCCGGGAGAGTTCTTTACCATGGCTGAATCCGGTGAGATGGATCGGAGTATTTCCACTGGAACGGCTTGGCTGTCTTGCCGTAGAGCCGGATGTAGCGCATGATCTTGCGGCGGAGATCGGTGACGGAGGTGAAGATGCCGCGCGCGATGACGTCCCGTTGCAGCTTTCCGAACCAGATCTCGACCTGATTCAGCCATGACGAGTACGTTGGCGTGAAGTGCAACCGCACATTGCGGTGATCCACGAGGAAATCCTTCACCAAATCGGTCTTGTGTACTTGGAGGTTGTCGAGGATGATGTGGATCTCCTGGTCCGCTGGGCAGGTAGCGACGACCTGCTCTAAGAAGTCAACAAACTCCTTGCTGGTATGGCGTGGAGCGGTTTGGCCGATAACCGAACCGGTTTTCGGGTTCAGTGCGGCGAACAGCGACAAGGTGCCGTGACGGTGGTACTCGAAGCCATGGCGCTCGGCACGTCCAGGCGATAAGGGCAATCGGCGATCCTTGCGGTCGAGCGCCTGGATGGCACTTTTTTCGTCTACACAGAACACGGCAGCATGCTGGGGCGGGTTCAGGTAGAGCGCTATGATGTCGGCCGCTTTCTGCTCGAACTGGGGATCCTTGGTGGCCAGGTACCGTTCGAGCCGGTGCGGCTTGAGGTCGGCCTCCTTCCATACCTTGCGGATCAACTCCTTGCCGACCTTCATCACCGCCGCCATCTTACGCAGGCTCCAATGAGTGCTCCCGTCGGGCGGAAACTCATAGGTCTTCGCCAAGATCTTGGCCCGTAGTTCCGGCGTCAACAGTTTGGCCGGCTGTCCGGGGCGTATCGTCCCGAGCCCGATCACACCTTCCTCAGCGAATCGCCGCTTCCACAAACTGATGGTCGGCGCAGTCGTATTCAGGTGCTCGATGATCTCGCGATAGCTGAGGCCATCCGCCAAGGCAAGGATGATACGCATCCTTTGTGCAACGGAGGCGGGCAGGTTGTGTTTACGCAGGTACGACTGAAGTTCATGCCTTCGTGCCGCCGATAGTGAAAGAGCTTTGGACACCGCCATAAATGGTATGGCGCCGCATCTAAGCTAAAGATTACTTACGGACAGTCCACTAGAAGGAGAAGTTGTGATGAAAAACAAGGTGTTCGCGATCATTTGCGGAGCTGGCCTGCTCGCTGTGGGCTCATTCCTAATTGCAGTTGCCACGAAATCAGTTGAAGCTCAGACTCAACCCTCTGTTAAGATGTCCGACTCCGCTGGCAACAGTGGACATCTCTATATGCAGACGAATGAGACTCAGAACCGCATCATGCATTTCGGCCGCAAAGCGGACGGGAAGCTCACGCTACTCGATAGCGTCCCGACTGGCGGCGCCGGTTCGGGCGTCTTCAAGCCGGTCAGCGGTCAAGAGAGCGCACCCAACTCATTCGAAGGTGCGGGCAGCGTGATTCTCGCTGAGTCAAACACATTACTGTTCGCGACGAATGGCGGCGACAACAGCGTAACCAGCTTCCGAGTGAGTCTCGGACGGCAAGCTGACTATGATCGACCGCCAGTCGTCCGGCGAGCCCGTGACGGGGCGTAGCGGAACGGCGAAGTCGCTCGCCTATCGATCTCAGAGCCGGACGTTATACGTGCTCCATGCCTTCGGCCCCAACCACCTGAGTACGTATACGGTGGGCAAGGACGGCAAGCTGAAGCTGCGCTCGGAGCGCTCTACGGTAGACACCCCGACGAAGGCCGATAGGATCTCAACACAGGCCGTTCTGTCGCCTGACGGCCGTTTTCTGCTGGTCGACGTACTCTTCGACAAGCGCCCAGCCGCCAATCCGGACGGCTCGCCGAATCTCATCGTCACGAACGCTCCCGATCCAGACGGACTCGTCATATTCCCTGTGCGGGACGACGGCACGCTCGGCAAACCTTCGTTCGCCGATGCTGGCGGCGGGGGGCCATTCTACATCGCCTTCCTCAACCGGAGTCGCGATACCTTCCTCAACGGTCTCGCCGTGGGTGATGGCGTGGTAATGAGCCGTATCGATGCGAAGGGACGGACGACCAACGGCTCGCTGGTCCCGATAGCCACGTCGCTTGGGAAGCCGTCGGAGCTGTGCTGGCTCCAAGTGACATCTGACAATTCACTGGTCCTCGCCACCAACTTCGGCTATGGAACGGTCTCGACGTACCGCCTCGCAGACGGCCGACTGAGCCTCCTTCAGGACCCTGCCAACGAGGCGATCCCGGGCGACGGTACCTTCCGCGCTGTGAACAACCTAGTCAGCAGCGGGCCGAGCGACAGCTGGTTGACGCCTGACGACCAGTACTTCCACCAGATCTTTGGAAACGCCTCGGTGCTCGTCAGCTACAGCCTTGACCAGAAGAGCGGGAAACTAACCGAGATCGGTCGGAACCCGATTCCCTACAACAGCCCGCAGGGTCTGGCGGGGTTCTGATGCTTTAGCGGTCCCGTTGTGAAGAAGGAGCTAGATATGGATGATCTGAAGGACTTCGTGATCGCTGCCCACGGCGGACTGGATCGGTGGAACCGACTTTCCGATGTCCGGGCACACTTGCTCGTCGGCGGTCAACTCTGGCCGTCGAAGAAGCAGGACGGAATCCTCAGCGACAGCATGGTACGCGTGGAATTGCATCGACAGTTCGCCAGCCACTATGCCTTCGCGAACTACGGGCTTCGCACGTCGTTCACCGCGGATCGCATCGCGATTGAAACGACGTGTGGGCACTTGGTCGCGGAGCGAGCTAATCCGAGGGCCGCGTTCCACGGTCATGTCCAGGACACGCCGTGGGACTGGCTCCACCTCGCCTACTTTGCGGGATACGCGATCTTTAACTACATGACGACTCCTTTTTCGTTCGCGAAGCCGGGCTATCTGTCGGAGGAACTGGAGCCCTGGCGCGAAGATGGCCAGACATGGCGCCGTCTCAAGGTAACGTTCCCCGCACACATCGCAACGCATTGCACGGAACAGGTCTTCTACTTCGACGCCGACGGGCTCCTGCGTCGTCACGACTATACGCCCGAGGTGATCGGCGCAGGGCCGTTTGCGCATTCGGGCGCACACTACACGTCGGAGTACCAAAAGTTCGACGGAATCATGGTGCCGACACGGCGCCGGGTCTGTCCGGTCGATAGAGATGGAAATGTCGCAAAAGAGCTGTTCATTGTAACGATCGACCTTCACAGCATCACGTTCAGCTGACCCAGTCTGACTTTAAACTTTAGCGAGAGAAGGCGCGTGACAAGAGTTTCACGACACCGGGCACTGATGCGCATCAAAGGCGCCCGATGGGCTACGAGTCTCACGCGACTAGCGTCGTCGAGAATGGAAAAAGTGCTCGCAATCTTGAGCGCTCAGCGACCTCCTGCCTACCTGCTTATCAAGCGCCGATTTTCTCCCTAACTGTTTGGACCGGGTTGATACGCTGGCAATTGCAGCGGGCGGGATCGGAGTGAAGCGTTCGGTTGGCTAGCTAGCCCATTCGTGGGTGGAGATTACCATCTTCCCCACTCCCCGTCTCGCGAGAGTCCCGGCATAGGCTTCCGCTGCGGCGGGTACAGGCAGGACAGTGTCCAGCATCGTCTGAAGCTTTCTCGCCTCTAACAGCTTACCGACCTCGGCGAGTTGCTTCCCGTTTGGCTCGACGATGAAGAACGCCCGCTGAATGCGCTCATCGGATTCGGACTCACTGTCTACCGCGACTGTCACCAAGCGGCCGCCTGGCTTCAATACTTGCCAGGAGCGCCGCAAGGTCTCACCGCCCACCGTATCGAAAACGAGATCGATCTCATGCACACAGTCCTCAAACGGCATGCTCCGGTAGTCAAGTGCATCGTCAGCACCTAGTGATCTGACGAGGGCCACATTGCTCGCCGACACCGTGGTAACCACCTGAGCTCCATTTGTATGGGCCAACTGAACGGCGAACATGCCGACTGCTCCCGATCCGCCATGAATGAGCACGCGTTCTCCTGGTTGAAGCCGGCCGCGCTCAAGCAATCCTTGCCAGGCAGTCAGAGCACTGATGGGTACTGTAGCCGCCTCCTCATGACTCAGCACTCGCGGCTTGTTCGCGATCCACTCGGGCCTGGTCACGCAGTACTCGGCCAAGGCTCCTTCGGCGAACCAGTCGTTCATTCCGTATACATCCTGACCGATGGCGAGACCCTTAACTTCCTCGCCGCAAGCCGCCATCTCGCCGGAGAACTCATGGCTGAGCACGGCAGCGTGGCGAGGACTGCCATCTCTTGTTTGTAAGGTCGGCTGCCAGCGCAGTTCGGTGGGTGTGACAGCCGTGGCGTGAACACGCACTACAACCTCGCCAGGCCGGGGCTCTGGGCGGGGCATCTCCTCTTCAACCAGTAACGGTCGTGGGACGGAACTTACGAGACGCAAGGCTTTCATAAGTCGCCAGCCTCCTTTCTGAAGTCAGCATCTTGCGGGCAAGTTAGGCGCCAATTCTGGTTTTCTTTGAAAAACCAAGCACTCAGCAAACGCAGAGGCCGAGTGTGTCAGGCAGTCGCATGACGAGATTGACGAGACTGGCGAGATTGCCGCGATATGAATCGGCGAACAGGGCCTTGTAATTCAGTCACTTGTATTTGGTTGGTGGGTTGCTCCTACGGAAACCGTACCGCAAAGAGACGAACATGAAACCACAGAATGTCTTGCCGATGTTAGCTGCGACCGTGCTTTTCTCGTCGCCTGGATTGTTTCCGCAGAGTGCGTCCGTCGTCAGTTCCATGCGACCACCAGCCGCAGAAGTCAGTGCCATCCGGCCGTTTCGTATCAAGGTTCCGAACGAAGCACTCACCGACCTCCGTCGCCGCTTAGCGGCGACGCGATGGCCGGATAAGGAGACCGTGACAGACGCGTCGCAAGGCGTTCCACTGGCAACGCTCAGGGGGCTCGTGAAATATTGGGAGACCGGCTACGACTGGCGCAAAGCGGAGGCGAGGCTCAATGCGTTACCCCAGTTCACGACGAACATCGACGGGTTGGAGATTCATTTCATCCATGTCCGCTCTCGGCACAAGAACGCATTGCCGCTGATCATCACGCACGGGTGGCCGGGATCCGTTTTCGAGCAGATCAAACTCGTCGGGCCGCTAACCGACCCAACGGGGTATGGCGGGCGCGCGGAGGACGCCTTCGACGTCGTTATCCCTTCCCTGCCTGGCTTTGGCTTTTCGGGGAAACCGACCGAGGCAGGCTGGGGGCTGGAGCGCATCGGCCAAACGTGGGATGTTCTCATGAAGCGGCTAGGATACACGCGTTACGTCGCGCAGGGCGGTGATTGGGGCGCGGGAGTTGTCCAGGCGATGGGGCGGCAGGCCCCAGCCGGATTGGCCGGCATCCACACCAACTTGCCTGCGGCGGTCACGAACGAAGTCGGTGCAGCGCTCGGTGGCGGGCCTTTACCGGCGGGGTTCTCCCAGAAGGAACGAGCCGCAGTCGAGGACTTGAGGGCGTATCTCCAGAACGGGGGCTTGACCTATCTGGCGATGATGGGAACTCGGCCGCAGGCCGTCGGCTACGGCCTGACGGATTCTCCCGCCGGCCTGGCCGGGTGGATGCTCGTGCACGGAGGGTTCGACAAGTGGAGCTACGGTAAGGACCCAAAACAGTCCCCAACCCGAGACGACGTCCTGGACAACTTCACGCTGTACTGGCTGACGAACACCGCATCCTCATCGGCTAGGATCTACTGGGAGAACCGTGGCCGAGACCTGATTAGTGCGGCGGCCCAGAAGACCGACGAGATCGCGGTCCCCGTAGCCGTAACCGTGTTTCCCGATGAGGTCTTTCGCGCCCAGGAGATATGGGCCCGGCGAGCCTTCCGCAACCTGATCTACTTCCACGAGGCCGACCGCGGCGGCCACTTCGCAATGTGGGAGCACCCGGAACTGTTCGCGGCGGAACTGCGTGCTGCGTTCCGATCACTGCGGGACGCGCAGTAAACGCCAATGCTTCGTTTACATTTTTATTCGACAATCGGGCGTCCGTTCGTCGTCGAGTGGGCGCCGCTCTCACAAAAAAAGGGGAAGTACACTTATGAAACACCAACACATCTCGAAACTAATGTTCCTTTCGGCATCCGTCCTCGTCGTCGGCGTACTGCTGACAGCGCAGTCGCAGGACCGGTTTACTCTTAAAGCGGCCAACGGCATCGCGTTTTCGGAATTCAGAGGATACGACACGTGGCAGCTGGTGGCGACCAGCCAGCCGGATGACGCCAGCGGCTGCGGGACATCAAAGGTAGGGTGCATGAAGGCGATCTTGGGGAATCCCACGATGATGAATGCGTACCGTGATGGGATTCCGGCGAACGGCAAACGCGTTCCCGATGGCGCGGCGTTCGCCAAGATCGAATGGCTGAAGGACCGCGACGATGCGTTGCCCTACGGAGTGACCGTGAACGGAACGCAAACCGAAATGTCTTTCATGCTGAAGGACTCGAAGCGATTCCCGGACACGGACGGATGGGGTTACGCTACGTTTCAGTACGACTCATCGTCCGACACGTTCAAGCCGGCTACGAGCGATCCCTCGTTCGCACGGGCTTGCCACACGTGCCACACCGGCGGTGCGAAGGCTCGCGACTTCGTCTTTACTCGATACGCGAAACGGTGAGCGTATGTGGGTGCTCTGGCGTTCCGTACGTGAGCGCCAAGGGCGTTCTGCGGAAGCTGATCGCCATTCGGTTGTAGGCGTTCATCAGGCTGATTGCGATCGTCAGGTCGGCGAGCTGATTCTCCCCAAACACCGCGACCACTGCTTCAAACGCGCTGTCCGGCACACCGCGGTCGCCGAGACGTGTCACGGCTTCCGCCCACGCAAGCGCCGCCCTTTCCTGCTCGTCGAAGATACTGCCGGCTTCCGGCCATGCGGCGATAAGGACGAGGTGCTCGACAGGCAACCCGGCTTTGAGGAGATCGCGTGAATGCATGTCGATGCAATAGGCACACCCGTTGATCTGAGACACACGCAGGTACACGAGATCGACCAGCCGTGTGGGGAGCCCCGACTGGCGAACATGTCCGTATACGGCGCCAAGCGCCTTCATCCCGGCCGGCGAGGCCGCATGGTAATTCATCCGCTGTGACATGATACGTTTCCCTAATCCGAAGATGATGGTGCCTTTCAACGCTTGATCGTCCCCGGCTTGAAGGCGATGTGTTTGCATTCAAGAAAGTCATCCAAGCCTGCCTGCCCGCGCAGACGACCCCGGCCACTCTGCTTGAAGCCGCCTTCTTCAAACTCGTCGTGCATGTTGGCCCAATCGTTGATCCAGACCGTCCCGGCCTGCAGCGCGCGCGCCACGCGCAATGGCCGGTCCACGTCACGCGACCACACACTGGCGGCCAACCCGTATTCGCTGTCGTTGGCCAGCGAAACCGCTTCAGCCTCTGTATCGAAGACCTGCATCGTCAGCACCGGCCCAAAGACTTCCTGCTGCACGATCGGCAGACTGGAATCCGTCACCTCGAGAAGAGTTGGCCGATAAAATGCGCCTTTCGCCAGAGGAGCTTCCGTCACGGGGCCGCCGCGAACGATGATTTTCGCGCCGGCCGCGATGGCGTCCTCGACCATCTTGTTCACGCGCTCGACATTTGGCTTGTTGATGAGAGGTCCCATCTCGCTGCTCGGATCGGACGCTGGACCAACCCTGACCTTCTTCAGTCGCTCCGCCAGCGCGGCTCGGAACCGATCCGCAATCCCTCGCTGGACGATGGCGCGGCTGCCGGTCATGCAGAACTGGCCCGCGAAGACGGTCAGCGCCGCCGTGACCTTCGTCCACGGCAGCGTCGAGGTCGGCGTCATCGAAGATCACTATCGGCGTCTTGCCGCCCAGCTCCAGTCCGAACCGTTTGAGACGGGCCGCGCCGGCTGCGGAGATCGCCCGCCCGGTCCTGGTGCTGCCGGTGAAGCTGATCACCGGCACGTCCGGCGTTTCGACGAGGTACTCCATCCCCTCACGTCCGCCGGTAAGGATGTTGACCACACCGGGGGGCAAGCCGGCGGTATCGGAAATCACCTCGCTGATCAGAGCATTCACCTGCGCGGTCTCTTCCGGCAAGATAACGGCGACGGTGCAGCCAGCGGCCAAGGCCGGCGCCAGCGAGCGAATCCCCAGCGCGATAGGCGCGTTCCACGGCGCGAAGATGCCCGCCACACCGACCGGCTGGCGAATGACGATCGAGAGACTGTCCTCATCCGTCTCGGCGGCGCGACCGTATTCCGTCAGACGCCAGGGCGGCGTTGAAACGCAGGTTGAAGGGAACGGTGGCCGTTTCGAACCGCGCGTGCGGGAGGATCTTGCCATTCTCGGTGGCCAGAAGCTGCGCCAGGTGCTCGGCGCGCACCTCGAAGCCCGCGGCCATCGAATTGAGCACGCGGGCGCGCAGCGAGCGGTTGTCTTTCCAGTCTGTCTCCTGGAATGCCCGTAGCGCCGCGTTCACGGCCAGTTCGGCTTCCTTGCGGCCCCCCACCGCGTAGCTGCCTATCACCTCGCCCGTCGCCGGGTTGATGCTTTCTCGGTGTTCACCGGAATCCAGCCACTGGCCCCCGATCCAGTGCATGGCAGTTCCGCCAGTCGGCTCTTCCCGAGCCATCAGTTGCGTTAGGTTGGTTGTGGCCATCGACACTCTCTCCTTTTTGGATTTCGCCTACGCGATGCGAAGAATAGGTTTGATGCGCGCCGCGCTGAGAGTCGGCGACGGCCTGGTTGATCTGGTCGAAGTCGTAGAGGCCAATCCGCTCCCGGACATACTGTTCGGGCACGGTGCTCACGTCGGTCGCGTCTAGCTAGAAGTCGGCTGGGGTATGTCGAAGATGCACAACGACTACTTGGCATTACCAGGCTTCGTCAAGACTGCTCCGTCTCCGGCGATGTGAACCGCCAACAGACTTGCTGGTTCGGTGGTGCTCGCATTCTCGCTGACCAAATGATCACTTCCGGCCGGCTCGAAGAACGTCTCGCCTACCTTGTAGATTCTGGCGGCTCCTGTTGCGGAATTCTGCGAACGGATCCTGCCGCTCAGTACGTACACAAACACGCTACCGGCGTGATGGTGAACACTGGATTTTCCGCCCGGTGGGTAATCGACTACCTCCGCCGTCAGGGCCTGTCCCGGCACGTTCGCGAGTTTGCCGGCGAACAGCTTCCTTACGCTCGCATCGTCTTGCGCGACGAGAGTGGTGCCCAGCCCAAGGAAAGAGGTGAGCAGGCAAGTGAGCAGTAGAGCTTTATGGCGTAGCATTAGCATCGGATTATCTCCTTCGAATGTTTCTGAACTCGAGCAGCCTATAGATGGCAAGTTAGGAGCCAGTCTGGTTTGCTCTATGAATCAAGGACTCAGCCGGGGCAGATGCTGAGTGTGTCATTCGGTGGTCTCAACTTTCGGCTTAGGAGTCCACCTATCGGCACTACGTTTGCTTACTCGAACTCCGACCACAATGCGATTCGCCTCAATTGGCTGCATCAGGGGCAATACCCCCCGGGAGTAATTGGCTACTCTAATAGGTGATGGGGCACTCCCTGGCCAAAGCTGTCGCACTGATAACGCTGTTTACCGTGCTCGGTAGTGCTCAGTGCATCAATCTTTGTACGGTTAAGTCCTGCGAAAAGGCTCGCGCGACTTCCGTGCCGGCGGATGCCAACAAGTCTTGTCATCGTTCACCTGCTTCTTCAGAGCCCGAGCCAACCCAGACGCCTACCGACTGTACTCAACAACCGATGCTGATTAGCGAAAAGGGGAGTTCGGCCGCAACAGCTTTAGTCGCGCTTTCCTTCCTTCCGTCATCTTTCATTCAATCCTTTCCCGCCTATGCCGATTTGGCGATCATGACCGCCCACGCCATTGGCTCGCGACCAACACAAGCCTCAATCACGACAGTCATCCTTCGAATCTGAGTTCCTGACCAGTCTCTCGACTGAGAATCGCTGTACAAACACATCCGTTCGGATTGTTTGTGCAGTTTCAGGAGGAACAATGAGCAGAGTACGTTTGATCGTGCTTTGTGTCCTGTGCATCCTCCTGTTGTCGACAGGCACTCTGTACTGGTGGATCAGTTCGCACGGCTTCAGTGCTCGCGAGAAGCCATCAAGCTTCGAAGCACTCGTAGCGAGAAACGTGCGAAGGCTCGCGACGCCCCCTAGTGGGCGCGCAATGTTAAACCCAGTCAGCAGGTCGAGCAGCACTTGGATGCTTCGCTGTCGAGCGTTAGACTGTCCTCGAAATTGCGTATCAGAACGTTCGTGTGAAGCCATATGGGATGCCGAGTTGGGCAAGGGCTCCAGTAAGCGGTCTTAGCTCAACACACTCACCCCATTCCACGCCTTGCTCGCGCGCGTTATTTTGGCAAACGGCCATTCGATTCACAGGTCCGTCTTCTCTCCCCTTTGTGATATGTTGATGGTGTTGTGAAGTGGATGAGAAATCAGCAGTGCCCTGACAGTCGTGGTTTGTCGAACCCACGTCCATGTTGGTTTACTGTCCGTTTTACTGTCCATTTTGCGATCAGACCCCATGGTTCTGGATGGATTGCAGAGACGGTATAGACTGGCCGGGGAACCGGCTAACTCCTTACCGGACAGTGAAGTGGCTGAAACTAGAGGCACGCGGGAGTAATTCAGTGGTAGAATGCCAGCTTCCCAAGCTGGACGTCGCCGGTTCGACCCCGGTCTCCCGCTCCAATTTTTCAACGACTTGGGAACCTCTCAAAGTTTCCGGCGTTACTGCGATTACTGCGATAAGCTCCCGATCACCTCGCGGAGCGGCTGGAGGGTGCTGCTACACCCTCCAGCCAAACACTCAATTCCCTCGCGAAGCCTCAATCACGAAGAGCCCTCAAACTGCGAAGACTCCCCAAAAGTGTCACTGCAAGAAAGTGCTCTCGAACTTCCGTACGGCTGCCAACCGCGTTTTGAAGTCGCTCTGAGCATATTCACTTTCGTTCACATCGACGGTGTTACCCATCTGAGCCGCTCTGGTAGGAGCGTCGATGCCGGACTCCTTGCCCCGACTGGCGAAAGTGTCCGACTGTCCCTCCAAAATATCCGGATCGATCTGTAATCATTGAGGTTGATCGACTTTCATTTACGTCTTACGGCGGCGCGGCAAGTCTTGCTCACCGTGGTCGGCACCCTTGTCTCGATGTTGAAGACTTCGGCTGAGCTACGACTGGAGAACCTCGCCTTGCGGCAACAACTCGGCGTCTTGCGCAGGTCGGCTCCCAAACGGCTCAAACTGACGCCAGCCGACCGACTCTTCTGGGTCTGGTTGCGGAGCCTGTGGAGCGAGTGGAAATCGGTCCTGATGATCGTAAAGGCCGACACAGTTGTCGCTTGGCATCGTATAGGCTTCCGTTTGTTTTGGACGTGGAAAATCCACCGTGGCAAGCGAGGTCGGCCCAGTGTGCCGCAAGAGGTTCGAAATCTGATCCGGCTGATGAGCCGCAACAACCCGCGCTGGGGTGCACCACGCATTCACGGCGAGTTGCTCAAGCTAGGCATTGAGATTACTGAACCAACGGTCGCCAAATACATGGTTCGACTTCGAAGACCGCCTTCGCAGACTTGGCGGACGTTCCTCGAGAACCATGCCAAGAGCATGGCGTCGGTAGACTTCTTCACCGTACCTACGATCCGATTCCAGATACTGTATGTCTTCCTGGTACTTGCTCACGATCGGCGGCGCATTCTCCACTTCGGCGTGACTGCTCATCCGACCGCAGAATGGACGGCCCAGCAATTACGGGAGGCATTTCCGTGGGACAGCGCGCCTCGGTATCTGCTTCGCGATCGTGATCAAATCTTCGGCAAGGACTTCGTCGATCAGGTGAAGGCAATGGGTATCAAACAGGTGCTATCGGCACCGCGATCTCCGTGGCAACGGGCCTATATCGAACGGCTCATTGGGTCGATTCGCCGCGAGTGTCTGGATCATGTCATTGTCTTCGGCGAAAGCTCTCTGCATCGTACGCTCACGACCTATTTTGCTTATTACGATGAGTGGCGAACTCACTTGTCGCTCGCCAAGGACGCCCCGCAGGCCCGGAGAGTACAGCCTCCCCAAGAAGGAGAGGTGGTCGAAATTCGCGAAGTCGGTGGCCTGCACCATCACTACGAGCGCCGCGCCGCCTAACACACGATTTAGACGCACCGGACCGAGCTCTGATGGAACCCGAGCCGCGAAGTAATCAGCGGCTGCGCGCCTACTTCCGGCCGGTGCGGATTCCAAACTTTCTTGATCGGGTGGATCACGTCTCGCTCCGGCATTCGGCAGCTTGGTTGGGATTTATTTGTAGGCACAATTTCGTCCGGAGCATAGAACAGCCTCGTTGTGTGGTCGTATCCCGGTATCGTAATCACCGTTCCGTCGTCACGTAGACATGGGGCTTCCGACAACACACTGCAACGCAGGAAATCCCCACTCCAGTGGAGGCATCGCTAGCACATCACGCACAACCTCGATTGGTGGACAGCAGTGAACCGTTTTACCGCGTACGAACTTGTGAAAGTCCGCTGCACGAGAAAGTCGGTTGCGCAGGACGTGGTCACTGACGTCAGTGATGATGTGGCGGCCAGTTTCGTGTCGTGTGACGGTTACCGCCTTTCCGCTCCGAATGAAAAGTGTTGGCGGTGAGTTGAAGAGATTCAACGCTTCGACGCAATCGCGACTAATCACGCGTAGCTGGCGATCACTGGCGATAATACGAGGCAAAGTGTTGCACGGTTCAGTTTGAAGTTTCGGCGTACCACTGCTATTCGATCCTCCCTTTCCGATTCCCAACAGCACGGGGCTCTTGATAATGCCCCAGATGTTGACAACGAGCGCAGTAACGGCCTTGACCAAGCTGATTCTGAATGAAGTCGCATGTTGCAGGTCCTGAAGCGCTGACTGCTTGATCAAACTTTTGGCCAGTCTCTTGCTCGCTGTATCGAGCATATGGACGGCTCAACTCGTGCGCAGCGTCTCGACCGCCACGGCACCGTGCGAGGATGGAAAGCATACGGTACCACTCAGGTTCGGGAAGTGAGGCCGCATCGTCCTTGCAATGACGCATCCACTCGCAGCCCGCTAATATCGGACCAACTTGAGCTATTGGCTTATCAGAACTCCGCCCGTTATCACTCAACGTTTTTATGTCGAGTCTGATTTCAAGAAAGTCACGGAACTCGGATGGGTTATACCGGTAATCCAGTAGCTTGTCGTACCGAACGAGAGCTGGTGGGTTGTATTTGTGGTTCCATGTGCCCGGCAGACGCAGTAATCGCGCTAGGTCCGCAGTTCTGTCCATCTGCCAACCGCTGCGGGCCGCCACAGATGCAAGATGCTGCTGAAAGTTGTTCGTCAGAGCATTCGCGGCCTGTCGGTCTTCCTCGCTTTCAATCTCCAGCGGTTCTTTGAAAAGCCAGTACGGCTGTATGCCACCGCCGGTGTAAACGACAACGCTCGGCTCGAAAGGGACCGCGTCGATGATCGACAACGCCTCGCCTACGGTGATGGGCAGGTTATTTTGAGCGTGGCCTGGTCCCCGTACGTCAATGTCTGCCCACAATCCTGGCAGTCTAATGACACCGTTAGCCTTTCCCCGGCCTGTTTCGGGCCGACTTTGTTGTAGGCCGATCCCGAAATATACATTCTGTTTACCTCTCGACAGCTCCAGTGCGGTCTGGGCTGCATCCATCTGCCAACTAGGATTCGCGATTGACACGAACCCGCTTTGGCACTGAGGCTTGTTGAACAGCGTGAGATAGCCTGCATCAACGGAGCCGAAGCAACTCCGAAAGAAATCAGCAGTAGTCCCTGCGTGATATTCCGATTGGCCTAAAATCTCCGACTGCGTTCGGTGAGGCTGCTGTTGACCCTCTTCGTGCGTTGAAGGTACACTTTGGGAAGCCGTGTTTGAGTGCACGGTATTTTCGTCCTTTTCATGAAAGAATGCCCGCCGACGTTCGCCGCGTCAGGGGGGCATCGTCGTCATGACCCTATGAGATGGCTCTTTCCGTCAGAACTGAGGTTCGTCTTGCATCCGCTCGCACGTGAGGTCCAGATCGGTGCCAGCAGTGCTTTGCGAGGACTGTAGCGAGGTGAGATTACTGCAGAATTTTTTTGCTCCACTTTTGCTCCTTTATTGGGAGCGCGAGAGCAGATGTTCGGAAATTGGGAAGTTAGAATCGCCTTCAGTTGACCACGTAGACGCTGAAAGTCTGTGTTTTCAATCTACGCTCAATTTCCCAAGCTGGACGTCGCCGGTTCGACCCCGGTCTCCCGCTCCATTTTCAATAACTCACAGACACCTCAAAACGCCACACCCTCCATTAAGAACCAGCGCAGCCTCCGGAGGCTGATTGCTGGGTGGCTAACTCATTGATTTTGCGATGAAGGTGAGTCGACGTCCAGCTTGACCAGTTGGCAATCACGTAGGCTGGAGGCACACGTCGGCATTGGCCTTACCGCGACATTGCCGCCTGATTTGTCTTACCGCCTTGCTTGCGCTTTCGTGCCGCCCGTCTCTCCTTTTGGCGAGCAGCGGCGGCACGAGTCGCGCAAAACGGGTAGTCTTCTAATCGGGATCGTTTCGAGCCAAACTATGGCTCCCAACGTCACCACTGCCTTGAGCACGAGATCTCGGGATCAGGCTAGTAGCTACCGGGCTTGGCAGCTCCATTGCTCGGCCGACCTTAACTGCGCCAGTTCTCACCAACGAGATCATACCTGCTCCCCTGCTCCCGTTCCTTGCCTGCCATGACCCGTTCAACGGGTCGCCGGGCTAGCGAGCGGGAGCAATACAACAGCGAGCGGCCCCACAGCGGTTTGGGTTATAACCGCCCCATCCGAGGGACGCCGGGCTGGTCAGGCAGCTGGACAAAGGGAAGTCGGTTGCGGCTACGTCACCCGGAAGTTCCGCATCATGCCCATGTCTTCGTGCTCGAGGATGTGGCAGTGATAGAGGTACTGTCCGGGATGTTTTGTGAATTCCACTTGCACGCGAACCGTCTCGCCGGGTAGCACCAACACCGTGTCCCTCCAACCGGCATCAACAATGCCTGCACGCAAAGTGTTCGCGGCGCGGCCGCCTGTTCGATCAACCACACGAAACTGACGGCCGTGGATGTGGATGGGATGGGCGGCTTGCATGCCCATCCGGTTTGCCAAATTCTCGAACTCCCAAACGTGGGTCGAGCCAGCCGTCACTGTCTCTTCTGGCGCGACGTCACTCATGCCAAAGGTCCGGCCATCGAGCAACCACTCCATGCGCTGAAACAACAGCGGAACCCGTCGTCTCTTTGCTTCGGCCTGGAGGAACCACGCCGCGTCAAACGATGATAGGCGTGCGGGCAGGCGGAAGGCCGGGCCTTTCCGGTAGCGCGTGCGCAGTGTCATTACGCGCAGCGACGCTCCGTTCGGGACTTTCGAGCGGCCGCCCATCATCCCCATCATCCCGACCGCACCCGCATCATCCTCCGCGAATGCCTGGCTATCGAGATGTACCTCTGTGCCGGCAGGAATGCCGGTGAGATCGACCAAGAGATCCGCGCGCTGACCAGGCGCCAAAGTAAGTGCTTGTTGGCGGAGTGGGTGTTCCAGCAACCCGCCGTCTCCACCAATCACGGTCATCTGCGCGTCGCCACTCCAAGCAAGTTTATAGATCCGTGCATTAGAACCGTTCAACAACCGGACCCGGTGCCACGCGGTGTCCACTTCTGTCACCGGCTGCGGCTGGCCGTTCACCAGCACGCGGTCGCCGAGAAAGCCGTTCATCATCTCCATCATGCCGCCGCCGTGGAAGACAAGCTGGTTGCGGGCATCGAACCGGCGATCCTGAAGCACGCAGAGAAGCTCGGCTGATCCTGATGGCAGCGCCAGCGCCTCCTCTTCGGCGTCCTGCACTAATAGCAGACCCGCTAAGCCCTGGTACACCTGCGCGCCCGTGCGCATGTGAGGGTGTGGGTGGTACCAATAGGTGCCCGCGCGATTGGTCACCTCGAAGTCATACACGTACTCATCGACCATGAGCAATGACCAGCTTTGGATGGCCGTCGGCGCTCTCAGGTACGTCCAGTCCGTGCCAATGAACGATCGAATCTTCGCTGAGTTGGTTCGCGAAGCGGATGCGAACCTTCTGATGGCGGCGTAGCCGGATGACTGGTCCAAGGTACGAACCGGGGAGAACCCGTAGAGTGTCGGCTGGGCCTTTGAGCAGACGGCCAGAAAAGCGCCACACCCGCGTGGGTTCGCCTGGGAGCACCGGACTTCATCGGGGGCCGCCGTCAAGACGAGTTCGACGTCGGGCACTAATCCGGATCCGGATATCGCCTGCATCGATGACGCAGCCAGACGCGAACTGGCGGATGGCCGCTCGCATCCCGCGACTCCAGCGAGGGTGGACAGACTCAGTAAATTGAGCAGGTCGCGGCGATGCATGGTTTTATCTCCAAAGACTTGGTTGGGCTTTATGTCTCCCGAGCCAATCGGCGGGTCACCGCATGATTACTAAATAGCCGGCCATTGCTACTCCGGCCACGCAGAGGAGTGCCGCCAGCACCACTCCTAGAAAGTCGCCAGCCGTGCCTGTCACCTCGCGCCCTTTCGTTCAGATCGCGGATGTTGCGGAGATACTGCACGGCGGATGCCGCGTTTGCCTGTCCAGAGCGAAAACCCTGAGGAGCGAACAGGGATATCCGTTGCCGCGGAACCGATTTCTCGCAAGAATAACTCTAAGCGAGCCACGACGAATCCGAACCCCATCAAAGCAAGACCGGTTCGGATCCACGCGAGCAGCGTTCATTCCGCCGCAAAGTATATTCGTGGCCTTTCGCTGGTGGTGTCATTTGCGATGGGCGCTACCCGTTGCTGAATTAATCCGATCATCCCATGGTCCTTTCCATCTCAAGTGGCCGCGGCATCTTTCATCATCTTTAGGATCACTTCTTCCACTTCCCTTGCCACAGGCTTGATCTCGGGTTTTGCAAACGCCTTCATCATCTCCGATGGACGCATGGTGGCGAGAGTGTATTCGTTTGCCGAGCCGTACACTGAAATTCGGCAGGGCAATGCCGTCGAGATCGCGCCATCGGCATCGAGTACCTTTTTGGCTTGGTGCGGATTGCACACTTCGTAAATCCGGCATTCCATGGCGAGGTCCACTCCCTTTTTTGCGAGGGTTTCTTTCAGATCGTGAACCGCGAGGACGCCGAACTGATGACGTGCGGCTGATTCCCGCAGCCCTCGCTCGATTTCATTCATCGACTTATTCGACTTGATTTGATACAACACGTTGGTAGTTCCTCCCGCAGTCCTACGCCAATGCAGTCTTCATTTCGGCGTAGTTCGATTGGTTTCTTCCCGGTCTTCCTGCTGAAGTTGTTGGCGTCGAGACTCGACGCCGCAAGAGTTTGCCATTCAAGTTTGCACACCCAGCCTGGGCAGCACCCACCGCATCAAGACAATGTAAGCCAGTACCGCGAGCCCGATCTTCATCCATTCCGGCATACTTTACCTCCTCCGACCCGATACTGTTCAGCGGGTCTTCAGCACGACTTTCAAAGCGCTGTGTTTAGCGGCGTTACTGAAGGTGTCGTAGGCCTTCATGATGTCGTCCATCGCGAAACGGTGCGTCACCAGCTTACCCGGATCGAGAGCGCCGGACTGAACGGATTTGATGAGCATGGGCGTGCTGATTGTGTCGACCAATCGGGTGGTCAAGGTGGCGTTGCGGTCCCACAGCTTCTCCATGTGAAGTACTACCGGCTTGCCGTGGACGCCGATATTCGCGAGATGGCCTCCTGCTCCGATTACGCCCTGGCAGATATCGAACGTGGCGGGCAGCCCGACGGCTTCAATGGCGACGTCGACACCCTCACCGTGAGTCAGTTCCATAACCCGCTGGACTGCGTTTCCATCCGCGCTATTGATCAACGCGGTGGCTCCGAAACTCTTCGCGACTTTCAGGCGGTTATCGTCCAGATCGATGCTTATGATCGCAGCCGGGGAGTAGAACCGGGCGGTCATCAACGCCGCGAGTCCAACCGGACCGGCGCCTACAATGGCGATCGTGTCGCCAGGCTGGACATGACCGTTCAAAACACCACACTCGAAGCCGGTGGGCAGGATATCGCTAAGCATCACTGCCGCTTCCTCCTCGGCGGCAGGCGGGAGCAGATAGAGGCTGGTGTCGGCGTAGGGAATGCGCACGTACTCCGCTTGGGTTCCATCGATCGTGTTACCCAGAATCCAGCCTCCGTTGCGGCAATGGGAATACATCTGCCTTCTGCAGAAGTCACACTTCCCGCAGGCCGTGATGCAGGAGATCAAGACCTTGTCTCCCTTGCGGAAGGCTGAGACTCCCGTGCCGACTTCGTCAATCACCCCGATGCCTTCGTGACCGAGAATCCGGCCTTCGGCGACGGTGGGCACGTCTCCTTTAAGGATGTGGGGTCGGATCCGCAGATGGTCGAGGTTGTGATCCGGACGATGGCGTCGTTAGGGTTCTGAAGCGCGGGCCGCGGGTGTGACTCCCAAGAAGGCTTGCCGGGGCCGTGGTAGACCAAGGCGTTCATAGTTGCGGCAGCCGTTTCGTGCGATGGAGTCTCGAGTAGAGCCTTGGTCATACCCATTGCGCCGCACGTCGACTGCCAACCAGAACACCGGCACGGCAAGATCCAATTGGCGGACGCACGGAGCCGTTGTGGGCGGTCAATTGCAGCCATTAATGTCGTCAACCGGCACTGATGCGAGCACTTTCAATCGCCGGCGAGATGTGGCTGCTTTCAGTTGCTGCGAACTCGGTGCCGGTCGTCAGGTTAGAAGACAAGTCGTAGAAGACGAGTCATGAAAGCCGTTTGGCGTGTGACCGCATTTGGTCGCATGACGAAGGGCGGTTAAAGTTATGGGAGCTCCGATCGTGCTGCTATCGATTTTCATTTGATGAACGCCGGGGCTGGCCCAGTCCGACGTTAAGCGCTGATCGTGCGAACCGGCCGCAGGGCAGGCGTCCAGTCGAGAATGACCTCGCAAAGCTGCGCTTGCCCACTGGGTGAGACAAACACTCAACACACCGGAGCCAGAAATGCTCCCTGATCTTTGCCGCGAAACGGAATCATCCTGGTAGATCTTCAGAAAGGGAGTACAACTGGAACGCGCACCGTCCGGGGAGCATAACGTCCTCTCAATCGTCAGAATGAAAAACCCAAGCAACAAAAAGCGCCTTGTCATCGTCGGCGGCGTCGCAGGTGGAGCCAGCGCGGCAGCGCGCGCCCGGCGGTTATGCGAGGACTGCGAGATCGTCATTTTCGAGCGTGGCCCGCATGTGTCGTTTGCCAACTGCGGACTGCCATATTTTGTCGGCGGTGAAATCGCCGAACAAGACAGCCTGCTGGTGCAAACTCCCGAAAGCCTCAAGGCTCGCTTCAATCTTGATGTGCGCATCAATACCGAGGTCGCCCGTATCGACTGCGCGGCGCGGTGCATTGGCGTACGCGAGATGGAAACCGGACGCGAATACAACGAAGCCTACGATGCGCTGATTCTTTCCATGGGTGCGGGGCCGCTGAAGCCGCCCATCCCCGGAATTGAGCGCCCGAACCATTTTGTCGTCAGAGGCATCCCCGACGTGGAAGAAATCATGAAGTGGTCAAAGGACTGCCAAGGATGTCGTTGCGTTGTTGTTGGCGGAGGCTACATCGGGCTTGAAATGGCGGAACAGCTGCAGCACCGCGGCTTCCACGTAACGGTCGTAGAAGCACTGCCCCAGGTGATGGCGCCCCTGGACCCCGAAATGGCCGCCTGGCTACACGCTGAGTTACGCGCCAACGGTGTCGCCCTTCACCTGAACGACCCGGTTGTGTCCTTCGAGGAGCCACCGGACAGTGACCCGGCCAGGGCTTCCACCGTGGTGTTGAAAAGTGGCAAACGATTGCCCGCCGACTCTGTGGTTCTCGGGTTGGGCGTAAAGCCAGAAGTCGGCTTGGCTAAGAATGCCGGCCTGGAAATCGGCGGGCTAGGCGGCATTCGGGTCGATGAACACCTCCAAACCAGCGATTCAAATATCTGGGCCGTAGGCGATGCAATTGAAGTACGTGATGGAGTCACTAATCGATGGGCGTTGATCCCATTGGCAGGTCCCGCGAATCGTCAGGGCCGCATTGCAGCAGACAATGCCCTCGGACGCCCCACCCGATATGAACACACCTGGGGCACCGCTATCCTGCGGTTGTTCAACCTGACAGCCGGTTGCACAGGAGCGAATGAGAAAGCACTTCTTCACGCCGGCATTGCTTTCCATGCGATTCATCTTCACCCTGGCTCTCACGCAGGCTACTATCCGGGTGCACAACCGATTGCTCTGAAAGTTATGTACGCGCCGGAGACAGGCCGGCTTCTCGGGGCTCAAGCCGTTGGCCGTGATGGAGTGGACAAGCGAATCGATGTACTGGCAACCGCGCTCAAGTCCGGGATGACCGTTCACGATCTGGCCGAACTGGAACTGGCGTATGCGCCACCGTACGGATCGGCGAAAGACCCAGTCAACCTCGCCGGCATGGCCGCGCAGAACGTGCTCAACGGTGATGTAAGACTTGCCCAGTGGGATGAGGTGTCTTCGCTTGACCCCATCACGACGTTCCTGCTGGATGTTCGTCGTCCCGAAGAACGCGCGCTAGGGCACATTCCTGGCTCAAAGCACATTCCCCTAGACGAATTGCGCCGACGCCTGAGCGAGTTGCCGCGCGATCGCGAAATCGTCACCTACTGCCAGAGCGGTCAGCGCTCCTATATTGCGGCCCGTATCCTAAGCCAGCATGGCTTCCGAGTTCGCAATCTCACCGGGGCTTACCGGACATGGCGAGCCACCCAACCCCAAAATGAGTTACCAAACGGCCAGTTATGAAAACAATTCAAGTGTATGATCCCCCCATGTGCTGCTCCACTGGCATCTGCGGCACCGACATCGATCCCGATCTCATCACGTTCGCTGCCACGCTCGCCCAGCTTGGCACACACGGCATAAGGATCGAACGCTACAACCTTGCTCAACAGCCGATGGCATTTGTACAAAACCCCGTCGTTAAAGCCTTGCTGGACAAGGAGGGAACAGAGGCGCTGCCGCTGATCTTGTGGGATGGGGAGGTGCGCCTCAAGGGGCGTTACCCCACTCACGTCGAGCACCCCAGTTGGCTCAGTGCGGCTGTGGGCAGCGAAGTGACGCGCATCATGAACTTGGCCGTCTATGCGCCCGACGCTGCCACTACTACGCGCTTCCTGTTTTTCACCGGCAAAGGAGGCGTGGGTAAGACGTCACTCTCCTGCGCCACTGCCTTGAAACTCGTTGAGGCGGGTAGGCGCGTTCTGCTGGTCAGCACCGATCCGGCCTCCAACCTGGATGAGGTGTTGGAAACCCGGCTTACGAACTCGCCAACGCCGATCCTCGGAGCGCCGGGACTCGACGCGCATGAACATCAATCCCGTCGAGGCGGCTGCGGCGTATCGCGAGCGCGTGATCGGCCCCATGCGCGGTCTGCTGCCAGGAGCGGCACTGCTGAGCATGGAGGAGCAGCTTTCAGGGTCATGCACGGTTGAGATCGCTGCCTTTGACGAATTCTCCGGCCTGATTGGCAATGCGGAGGTGACGAAGGACTACGACCACGTTGTCTTCGATACCGCGCCCACGGGCCACACGCTGCGGCTGATGAGTCTGGCGAAGGCGTGGGATCAGTTCCTCGACCAAAACACCAGCGGTTCATCCTGTCTCGGACCGCTCGCCGGTTTGGAAAAGCAGCGCGCCATTTATGAAGCCACCGTGAAAACGCTGGCGGACGCCTCGGCGACGACGCTCGTGCTGGTGAGCCGTCCACAGCTTGCCGCCCTGCGCGAAGCACAGCGCACTTCAAAGGAACTGCGTGCGCTTGGCGTGAGCAATCAGTGCCTCATCATCAACGGCGCCTTTGAAACGAAATGCCCCGGCGATGTGACCGCGCAGGCGATGCAGCAGCGCGGGGTGTCCGCGATCAATTCCGCGAGTGAGTTCATCGGCAGCTTGCCAAGCTTCACGGTGCCACTTAGGCCGATCAACATCCTGGGTATCGGTGGGCTGCGTGTGTTGTTGGACGGCAGGTATTGAGCCGGCAAAACTCACACCAAGGAATGAAAGATGGACATTGCCGGAAATGGAAAGTCTGGAAGACCTTGTAGCGGCCATTGAGCGGGGAGGTCACGGCGTTGTGATGACCATGGGCAAAGGCGGCGTGGGGAAGACCACCGTAGCTGCCGCAATTGCCGTGCTTCTGGCGAAGCGCGGGCATACCGTGCATCTCAGCACCACGGATCCAGCAGCGCATGTAGCTGAGACGCTGGCGGGTCAGGTAGATGGGCTCACGCTCAGCAGGATTGATCCCGCCGCGGAAACCACCGCTTATCAGGATGAGGTAATGCGTGCTCACGGCTCCACGATGGATGAAGCCGCCCGCGCCTTGCTGCAGGAAGACCTGCGATCGCCATGCACCGAGGAGATTGCTGTTTTCCGTGCCTTCGCCCGCGAAGTGGGACACGGCACGAATGGCTTCGTGGTGCTCGATACGGCGCCTACTGGACACACCCTGCTGCTGCTCGATGCCAGCGAAGCGTATCAACGCGAACTGGAGCGCCAAGCCCGCAGTTCGCAACCCGAGGAAGTCCTGCGGCTGTTGGAGCGATTACGCGATCCCGCCTTCACTCACATCCTGCTCCTCACGCTGCCCGAGGCCACGCCGGTTCACGAGGCTGCCGCGCTGCAGGACGATCTGCGCCGCGCACATATCGAACCCTTCGCCTGGGTGATCAATCAGAGCCTGCTTCATAGCGGGTCCTGCGATCCGCTGCTGCAACGCCGCGAAGAATCCGAGCATCGCTACCTTAGCGAGGTGGTGGCAAAGCATGCCACCCGCACCGCGTGGCTGCCCTGGCAGCCGGAGGAGCCTACCGGTCCCGTTGCCCTGGTGCGCCTGGCATCGTCCAAGCTCCAAACGGCAATGGTATGAGCAGATCCCGTCCACGGTTTCGTCGCCATTGCTTCTCCCGAGGTAGCCTATGAACAAAATCTGGCTTGCGCTGCTCTTTGCCGGGTTTCCGGCTGGGGCTCAGGGCCCGATCTCGTTACCAGATGCAATTCGCTTGGCCCTCGACAATAACAAGTCCATCGAAGCGTCGATGGCCGCAAGTAAAGCAGCCGGGACGCGCATCGCAGGAGCAAAAAGCGGCCTCTTACCCAAGGTCAACTACTCGGAATCCTGGACGCGGAGCGACAATCCGGTCTTCGTGTTTGGCTCGTTGCTGACACAGGGTCAGTTCGGAGAACAAAACTTCCAGATAGGGTCACTGAACCGCCCTAATTTTCTCAACAACTTTCAATCACAGATCAGGGCGGACCAGGTGCTCTACGGGGCTGGACAGACGCAGTACGCCGTTCGCTCAGCCGAATTGACTAGGGACATCACTAGCGAAGAGGGAAGGCGAACACAGATGGAAGTTATCGCCGGTGTGATTCGCGCCTACTACGACTCTCTTTTAAGTGCCGACCAGCTTAGCGCCACCGCTCAGGCAATGCGTTCGGCGGAAGCGGATCTGGAACGGGCACAGGCGGTTCGCGCGGCGGGAATGTCCACGGATGTAGATACACTCTCGATCCGAGTCCATCTAGCCAGCGTTCGCGAACAACAGATCCGTCGTGAAGCTGACGTGGGTGTTGCCCGCGCGGCCCTGAACGATGCTATCGGTCTAGCGTTGGACTCCCCGCTTGCGCTAACCAGCAAGCTGGTTCCGCTAGATTCTCTCAAAGGATCGTTGCAGGATCAGGAAAACATCGCGGTTGCGCAGCGGCCGGAAGCTCGCCAATCCAAGCTGGCGACGAATTTGGCAAAGACTCAGGTTGCCAACGCGCGCAGCAACCTGCTCCCGCAGGTCAGTCTGCACGCAGTCTATGAAGCAGACCGCCAGCGGTTTGTCACCAGAGGGGGCGATAACTGGCTCGTATCGATCGGCCTCCGTTGGAACCTCTTCAATGGCTTTAATGACAAAGCGAGGATCGAAGAGAGTAAGTTTGCTGTCCATCGCACTTCGGCGGAGGAAGCACGTGCCGGTTCCGCTATCCGTTTGCAGGTACATCGGGCGTACGCGGACCTGCACGCAGCGACACAACAAATCGAAGTCGCGAAAGCATCGGTAGCTGAAGCGGAGGAAAGCTTGCGGATCACGAAGAACCGGTACGAGGCGGGAATCAGCAACGTCACCGACCTGCTCCGCACAGAGACGGCCCTGCTGGAAACGCTGACCCGCCATCTGGCTAGCGATTCGAAACCAGCGTGTTGCAGCGGCCGGGCTTGAACTCGCCGCAGGCACGCTGTCGCCAAACTCCGCCGTTGTCACCGAGGGGACGCGATGATGACGAAGGCTTGTTGGGTGAGTCCGTTCGTGCTCGGTCTTGCCGCGCTTTTGCTTGAAGGATGCAGCGAGTCGGCGCGCGAAAATAAACCGGTCGCGTCATTACCTCCAGTTAGCGTAAGGGTTGTGACTGCGGCCAAGCAGGAATGGCCCTTGATCTACGAGGCGAGCGGCACAGTCCGCGCCCGCACATCTGCTGTCATTGCCGCGAAACTCATGGGCTATGTCCGCGAAGTTAAGGTACAGACCGGCGACCGCGTGCGAGCCGGTCAGTCGTCTGATTACGCTGGACGCCCGCGATCTGGATGTAAACGCCCGCAGCGCGGAAGCCGCTCTTGATGAGGTTCGGAGTTCGATACCGGAAGCGGACGGCGCAGTGGCAGGGGCCAAAGCAAATCTCGATCTTTCGCAGATCACTTTCAATCGCATGCAAGACCTTTTGAACAAGAAATCGATCTCAAACCAGGAGTTCGATGAGGCTTCCGGCAAACTCAAGGGAGCGCAAGCTGCCTTCGAAATGGCCAAGGCCCGGCGTGCGCAGCTGGATGCGCAAACTGCTCGGGTTCAGCAGGAAGTCCGAGCCGCTGAGGTCGCCCGCAGCTATGCCGAGGTTACAGCGCCATTTGCGGGCATTGTCACGGCGAAATCGGTTGACCCTGGCATACTCGCCCTGCCCGGGACGCCGCTGCTGATCATCGAGCGCGACGGGGCTTATCGTTTGGAGGCATCGGTGGAAGAGTCGCGTATGGCGGCGATCCGGGTCGGCCAGTTGGTTTCGGTGACTCTTGATGGAATCGATCGGACACTCGAAGCGCGGGTGTCTGAAATCGTGCCTGCGGTGGATGCAGCATCGCGCTCATACATCGTCAAAATTGATTTGCCGCCAGCACCAGCCCTCCGCTCGGGCGCGTACGGACGCGCCGCTTTTCGACTTGGTAACCGCTTGCCCCTGGCAATTCCGGCAGCCGCGGTCACGGAGCGCGGCCAACTGCAATCGGTCTTTGTGACGGAAAACGGCGGCGCTCACACGCGTCTTATCACCATCGGCCAGAAGAATAAGGACCAAGTTGAGGTGCTCTCCGGTCTGACGGCGGGCGACAACGTCATCTATCCTGCGCCACAAAACCTTTCCGACGGCGCCAAAGTTGAGGTCCGGCCGTGAAGCTGGACCGAAAACTCGGTCCGGCTGGGAGGTTCGCGAACGCTTGGATCGACTCCAAACTCACACCTCTGCTGATCGCCGGATCATTGCTGTTGGGTGGGTTCTCGGTTTTGAAACTGCCCCGCGAAGAAGAGCCGCAGATCATCGTCCCCATGATCGACGTCTTCGTCCAGATGCCGGGCGCCTCGGCGCGCGAAGTCGAGGAGCGCGTCACCAAGCCGATGGAGAAAGCTGCTGTGGGAGATTCCGGGCGTCGAGTACATCTACTCGACTTCCAGCCCCGGCATGTCCACTGCCATCGTGCGTTTCTTGGTCGGCCAGGACGAAGAGAAGAGCATCGTGCGGCTGAACCAGAAGCTGTCCGCCAATCTCGACCTGATCCCGCCGGGCGCCTCGCCGCCGCTCGTCAAACCGCGCTCGATCGACGACGTGCCCATTCTGGCGCTGACGCTCTCGAGCAAGCGCTACGGCGATTTCGAGCTGCGCCGCCTCGCGGCGCAGTTGCACGACGCCATCAAACAGATGCCGGATGTTTCCGCTGTCACCCTCATCGGCGGCCAGCGCCGCGAGATTCGCATCACTCTCGATCAGGCGCGCCTGGCCGCCTATAATCTCTCGCCAGTTCAGGTCGGTGGCCGCGCTTGGTCTCTCCAATCGCCGCCTGCCTTCCGGCCAGTTCTCGAGCTGGAACCAGCGAGTTTCGTCCTGGAAACCGGCAGTTTCTGCGCACACGCCGACGATGTCCGCAACGTGGTGGTCGGAGTGGCCAACGACAAGCCGGTCTTTGTGCGCGACGTCGCCGACGTCGAGCGACGGCGGCGAAGAACCATCGCAATACGTCCGCTACGCCGACGGCAACGGAATTCTTCTCCCGCCGTCACCCTCGCGGTCTCGAAGCGCAAGGGCACCAACGCCGTCACCGTGGCCGAAAACGTGCTGAACCGCGCTGGAGCGCCTGCGCGGCAGCGTCATCCCCTCCGACGTCCAGCTGGCCATCACCCGGAACTACGGCGATACCGCCGCGGAAAAATCCAACGAGCTGCTGTTCCACATGCTGATCGCGGTGATTTCGGTGAGCGTCCTGATCGCGATCACGCTCGGGTTGCGCGAAGTCGCTGATCGTGTTCATGGCGATTCCCGTCACGCTCGCCCTGACGCTCACAGTCTTCTACCTCTATGGCTACACGCTGAACCGCATCACGCTGTTCGCGCTGATCTTCTCCATCGGCATCCTGGTGGACGACGCGATCGTGGTGGTGGAGAACATCGTGCGGCACTGGCGCATGCCGCACAACCAGCTAGGCCGCCCTTTCGAGGTGCCATCGAGGCAGTCGACGAAGTCGGCAATCCGACCATCCTCGCGACTCTGGCCGTGGTTGCCGCGATCCTGCCCATGGCTTTCGTCGGCGGGCTGATGGGTCCCTACATGCGGCCCATCCCGATCGGCGCCAGCGCGGCCATGATCTTTTCGCTGTTGGTTGCCTTCATGGTGACGCCGTGGGCCGCCGTTCGCATTCTCAAGTCAGGCGGCGCGCACCACGCCGGCGAACGGGAGGACTGCGTCACGCGCCTCTACCGCCGCGTGATGGGAACGCTGCTCCACACGCCGCTGTGCCGCTGGAGCTTTCTCGGCAGCGTTGTGATTCTGCTGCTCGGCTCGTGCGCGCTCTTCTACACCGGGTTCGTCAAGGTGAAGATGCTGCCGTTCGACAACAAGAGCGAGTTCCAGGTCATCATCGACATGCCGAAGGGACCACGCTCGAGGAAACCGCGCGGGTCGCCGCAACTGCTGGCCGCGGCAGCGCAGAAGCAGCCCGAAGTCGTGAACCTCCAGACCTACGCCGGAACGGCCTCGCCGTACAACTTCAACGGCCTGGTGCGCCACTACTTCCTGCGCCGCGGATCCAATGTCGCCGACATCCAAGTGAACCTGCTCTCCGAAAGACGACCGCAAGCTGCAGAGCCACGACATCGCCAAGCACGTGCGCCAGCGGTTGCTGCCTGTCGCCGAGCGCTTCGGCGCGCGCATCAAGGTCGCCGAAGTGCCGCCCGGACCGCCGGTGCTCCAAACCCTGGTCGCCGAAGTCTACGGCCCCGTCGCTGCAAGGCCGTATCGACATCGCGCGCGCAAGATGCGCGATCTTTTCGAAGAGGACCAACGGCGTCGTCGATGTCGATTGGTACGTGGAAGACGATCAACCGAAGTACCGCTTGCTCGTGGACCAGGAAAAGGCCGCGCTCAACGGCATCACCGAGGACGACATCGCTCGCAGCGATGCGCTAGCCTCCGCCGGTTACCAAGCGGGGCTCCTGCACGCCGGACGCGGAGAAAGAAGATGTTCCTCTGACGGTGCGCCTGGATCGCGCGACCCGTTCCGATCATGGAGCGCATCCAGAGCCTGAAGATCGCCGGCCGCGACGGACGAACCTGGTCGCTCTCGGCGAATTAGTGCATGTCGAGAGCGGTCGTGGAGGACAAAAGCATTTATCACAAGAACCTGATGCCGGTGACCTATGTCACGGCCGATGTTGCGGGGCCATCGAAAGCCCGGTCTACGCGATTCTGAAGCTCGGACCGGAGATCGACAAGTTCAAGATCCCCGAAGGCTACGCACATCGAGCAGTACATGGCGGCGCTGCCCTCCGATCGCCGACCGCTACTCGATGAAATGGGACGGCGAATGGCACATCACCTATGAAGTCTTTCGCGACCTCGGCATCGCCTTCGCCGCCGTCCTGATCCTGATCTACGGCCTGGTTGTCGGCTGGTTCCAGTCTTTCTACGCCGCTCGTCATCATGGCGGCGATTCCGTTTTCGCTGGTGGGCATCCTGCCGGCGCACGGCATGATGGGTGCGTTCTTCACCGCGACCTCGATGATCGGCTTCATTGCCGGCGCCGGAATCGTGGTGAGGAACTCCATCATCCTGGTCGACTTCATCGAGCTCCGCTTGAGCGAAGGCATGCCGCTGGACGAGGCCGTCATCGATGCCGGCGCGGTGCGCTTCCGGCCGATGATGCTGACGGCGGCGGCCGTGGTCGTCGGCTCTGCCGTCATTCTGTTCGATCCCATCTTTCAAGGGCTGGCGATCGCGCTGATGGCCGGCGAGATTGCCTCGCTCCTGCTTTCGCGCATGACCGTCCCAGTGTTGTTCTATATGTTCAACAGTAGGAGAAAAGCCGTATGACCGTCGATCGCTATTTGCGTCTAGTGGACTGTCCGTAAGTAATCTTTAGCTTAGATGCGGCGCCATACCATTTATGGCGGTGTCCAAAGCTCTTTCACTATCGGTGGCACGAAGGCATGAACTTCAGTCGTACCTGCGTAAACACAACCTGCCCGCCTCCGTTGCACAAAGGATGCGTATCATCCTTGCCTTGGCGGATGGCCTCAGCTATCGCGAGATCATCGAGCACCTGAATACGACTGCGCCGACCATCAGTTTGTGGAAGCGGCGATTCGCTGAGGAAGGTGTGATCGGGCTCGGGACGATACGCCCCGGACAGCCGGCCAAACTGTTGACGCCGGAACTACGGGCCAAGATCTTGGCGAAGACCTATGAGTTTCCGCCCGACGGGAGCACTCATTGGAGCCTGCGTAAGATGGCGGCGGTGATGAAGGTCGGCAAGGAGTTGATCCGCAAGGTATGGAAGTAGGCCGACCTCAAGCCGCACCGGCTCGAACGGTACCTGGCCACCAAGGATCCCCAGTTCGAGCAGAAAGCGGCCGACATCATAGCGCTCTACCTGAACCCGCCCCAGCATGCTGCCGTGTTCTGTGTAGACGAAAAAAGTGCCATCCAGGCGCTCGACCGCAAGGATTGCCGATTGCCCTTATCGCCTGGACGTGCCGAGCGCCATGGCTTCGAGTACCACCGTCACGGCACCTTGTCGCTGTTCGCCGCACTGAACCCGAAAACCGGTTCGGTTATCGGCCAAACCGCTCCACGCCATACCAGCAAGGAGTTTGTTGACTTCTTAGAGCAGGTCGTCGCTACCTGCCCAGCGGACCAGGAGATCCACATCATCCTCGACAACCTCCAAGTACACAAGACCGATTTGGTGAAGGATTTCCTCGTGGATCACCGCAATGTGCGGTTGCACTTCACGCCAACGTACTCGTCATGGCTGAATCAGGTCGAGATCTGGTTCGGAAAGCTGCAACGGGACGTCATCGCGCGCGGCATCTTCACCTCCGTCACCGATCTCCGCCGCAAGATCATGCGCTACATCCGGCTCTACGGCAAGACAGCCAAGCCGTTCCAGTGGAAATACTCCGATCCATCTCACCGGATTCAGCCATGGTAAAGAACTCTCCCGGACAGCCCACTAGTTGCCGGTGCGTTTGTTCTGCTAAGCCTTGCGCTCGGGTACTGGGTCAACCCCTCTTGGTATCTGTTTACCGGATTCGTGGGTCTTAACCTGTTCCAGTCTGCGTTCACGAACTGGTGTCCCCTAATGACAATCCTTCGCAAGGTAGGGGTCAAAGACGCCTTAGGAACGCGAGCATGAGCGAGATGAAGCACCTCACACTAAAACCCAGGGTTGCTGGACGGTGCGTTGGACCGAGAGTTGAGCATCGTAAGCAAGGCCCCGGGGTGAAGCTATTATTCGCGCAGCTATCGGGGACTGTAGACCAGGAATGGAGATCCTATCGATCTTGACGGGTGCAAGAGGAGCTTACGAACATGTTGTATCAAATCAAGTCCAGAAAGCCGTTGGATGAAATCGAGCGGGGGCTTCAGGAATCAGCCGCCCGTCATCAGTTCGGCGTGATCGCGGTTCACGATCTTAAAGAAACCCTTAAGAAAAAGGGCGTGGACCTCGGCATGGAATGCCGGATTTACGAAGTGTGCAATCCACACCAAGCCAAGAAGGTGCTCGATGCCGATGGCGCCATCTCGACCGCCTTGCCTTGCCGTATTTCAATGTACGGCTCGGCCACAGAATATACGCTCGCCGCTATGCGTCCCACCGAGATGATGAAGGAATTTGCGAATCCCGAAATCGAGCCCGTGGCGAGGGAAGTGGAAGAAGTGATCCTACAGATGATGAAAGCGGCCACTTGAGATGGAAAGGGCCATGGGATGATCTGATAAGTTTGGCCCAGGACAGCGACTGCTGCTAATGAGAGAGCCGGAGAAAGACCCACGGATATACTTTGCGGCAGAACGCACGTTGCTCGCGTGGATCCGAACCGGACTAGCTTTGATGGGTTTCGGATTCGTTGTGGCGCGCTTTGGATTATTCTTGCGAGAAATCGGATCCGCAGCGGCGGATGGCTCGGTTCGCTCCTCAGGATTCTCGCTTTGGACAGGCACCGCATTGATTCTGATCGGCGTGATCGTAAACGCGGCATCTACGGCGCAGTATCTCCGCATCGTTCGCGATCTGAGCGAAGGCCGCGATGTGACTGCCCGGCCCTCCCTACTCGGTGTCGCCCTGGCGGCGCTCCTCTGCATGGCTGGAGTGGCGATGGCTGCCTATCTGCTAATCGTGCGCTGACCCTGGAGACAAGCACATTCGCTTTTCGACCGCCTTTCATTTTCCGCTGGCTTTGTAATGCTGCCGGTTCAATGATCTGTAATCAGGCCAAGACCGCTTCCACCGGCCGGCGCGCCGAGAACGGAAGCTTAGGGCCATAGCCGAAGCGCATGACGATGTCGGGACGGCGGCCGGGCATGCCCACAAGGGCCGCAAGCTCCGGGCGCAGACTTGCAACCTCGACCGGCTGGTTCACGAAGGCGTGCTTGAGGCCGAGCGCCGTGGCCTGCAACGCGAAGCGCTGGCACGCTTGCCCCGCCCGGACCCAGTGGTCCCGGTCGTCCCGCTGCGAAACAAAGACGGCTACGCCGGCGGAAGAGCGGAGCTGGCGCGAGTATTTGTCGTTCTCCGCATCACTGCGGAAAACCCAGTCGAACACGCGCGGCCCAAGCCAGGCTGGAAGGGTCGGATTGCCGCTCGCTGCGCTGAACAGGCCGTCGCCCGCCTGGGCCGCCTCGCGCGGACTGAAGCGTAGCCAAGTTTTGAGCTCCTTGATGAACGCAGCATCGCCCATCTGCGCAATGTTGCCCGCCACGACGAGATCCCGCACCCGCTCGACCTGCGGCCGGCCGACGATCAGGACCAGATCGATGCCGGAAACCGCGGCTGAGGAGGCCAGCGTTTGCAGGTCGGCGGCGCCGACGGCCTGCCGTCGTATTCGGCCCGCGTCGATTGGCGCCGCGGGATCGCATCGAACAGGGTAGAATCTGCAGCCGGCCCTCGCCCGAACGCGAACACCACAGAGCCCTTGTTCGCCGCGTCGAAGTTGATCTCGCCCGGGCGTCCGCGCGCTGCGGCGGCAAGCGCCAGATTCTCGGCGGCGCAGCCGAGACTCGCGAATAGATGGTGGTCATCTGGATCTACGACAGGGGTCCGTCGGGCAAGGGCAGGATCTGAATGTGGTCTTCGCCGATTCGAAACCGCCACGGCTGAGTGTTGTGGCCGTTTGACGCGAGCGTCACGTAGCGGACGAAGTCTCGTATCTCCGGACGCTCCGAGAGCCTTGCGCGAGTGGCCGCGACGGAGGCATACTCTTCGATCGATCCCATCTTCCGCCGCCCAAAATATACCGCGCCGGCGCTAGCGAGCGCCAACGCGCCCCCGCCCATCAGAATTTTTCGCCTGTTCATCGCGTTAGCCCTCGTGCTCTCCGGATGCCGCCTTCACTATGGTACGGTGGCGGAACACACGGCAAGTGCTGTTGTGGATGATTTTTTTTTGAGCAGCAAAATGAACTTATGACGAGACAACCCTCCCTGGATGAGTTATGGGACTTCGCGTCGACCGATGAGCACAGGTTCGATGGCGTAGACCTCCGAAGACTTCCTAAAGTAGCGCAACGCTACCTTGAACACTCCATCGCGCCCGGCACTCCACTCGCTTCGGCAGTTCGCCTTCGTATGCACGGCGAAATCAAGCTTAAAAGCTGGCATCCATTCTCTGCGGAACAGGTAATCCGTTGGGATCGGGGAATGATCTGGCGTGCCTCGGTACGAATGCACGGAATCCCGATTCGTGGGTCCGATGCTTTAGTGGATTGCGTTGGAAGGTATTCGGCATTGTCCCAATTGTGAATGCGTCCGGACCTGACATCACCCGCTCCGCCGCAGGTCGCGTCAACATCGAATCCTTATGGTTGCCGTCTGTGCTCTGTGGCGATGACGTCTTGTGGACGGATTCGGAAAATACCCACTTGCATGCTCACTTCTCCGCTCACCACGAAACAGCCGAAATCGACTATCTCGTCGACGAGAGAGGTGCACTCAGATCAGTCAATATGCCACGTTGGGGCAATCCGGAGGGTGGGGAGTCCCACTATACGAACTTCGGGGGAATCGTGGAGGGTGAAGGCACGTTTGCAGGTTATACCATTCCCACTCGAATGCGCGTCGGGTGGCACTTTGGGACAGACAAGTTTGAGTCTGAAGGAGAGTTCTTTCGTGTGACTGTCGATGACGCCGTCTATGGATAGTCGTCTCGAACAATCTGGCCGCGAGGACGGGGGCCAGATGAATACGGCGTAAGCACGCCGACGAACCAGTCTTGCAGTCGAAGATTTAGCTGATGAAGGACCGGGTGCGAACTTTCCAGCTTGGGAGCACGGTGTGCCCAGTATGGTGTCGCTTTCGGTCAGCGCCGCCCCGCTACGTACGCCAAACCGGAACAACGCTAAGCAAGTCTGCAGACCACGGCACCCACCATGGTCCGCTGGAAGGAACGGGTTCTTCACTCCGGCACTGCGGGCCAAGGCCCTGGCCACCACGCGCGAGACGCCCTCTGACGGTTCGACTCATTGAAGTTCCGCGAGCTGGCCTCCATCGCGTTTGGAAAGAGGCCGGGATTCAGCCCCATCGCTGGAGCGCTACATAGCCGGCAACGATCGTGACTTTGAAACTCAGCCTGATCACGGCTTCCGCCAGTTCTATCTGGGATTTACAACGTTGGTTGCGTTCCAGTTCCAATTGCGAATTTCTGGCATGTCCTGGCCGTGGTTATCGATGTACTCCTTGTGTTCGATCAGCTTGTCTTTGAGTTGTTGCTTCAGGTAACTACCTTGATCGCCTGTCTGCGGCAAGCGATTGATTGCGTCCATCACCAGGTGAAAGCGGTCGAGATCGTTCAGCACCGTCATGTCGAAGGGCGTGGTGATGGTGCCCTCTTCCTTATAGCCGCGGACGTGGATGTTGTCGTGGTTGGTGCGGCGGTAGGTCAGCCGGTGGATCAGCCAAGGATAGGCATGGAAGGCGAAGATCACGGGCTTGTCTTTGGTGAACAACTCGTCGAAATCCATGTCGCTCAACCCGTGCGGGTGCTCGGATTGGGGTTGTAGCTTCATGAGGTCGACGACATTGACCACACGGATCTTCAGGTTGGGCAGGTGCTCGCGCAGGATCGATACGGCGGCGAGAGTTTCTAGCGTGGGCACGTCACCGCAGCAGGCCATGACGACGTCCGGCGCAACACCCTGGTCGTTGCTGGCCATTGCCAGATGCCGATGCCTTGTGCGCAGTGCTTGACGGCGGCGTCCATCGTCAACCACTGCGGCGCCGGATGTTTGCCCGCGATCACCACATTCACATAGTGGCGGCTGCGAAGACAGTGATCCATCACCGACAGGAGGCAGTTGGCATCGGGTGGAAGGTAGACACGCACGACCTCGGCTTTCTTGTTGACGACGTGGTCGATGAAACCGGGATCCTGGTGTGTGAATCCATTGTGGTCCTGGCGCCAGACATGCGAGGCCAGTAGGTAGTTTAAGCGAGGCGATCTTCCTTCGCCAGGGCAGCTCTGAGGTAACCTTGAGCCATTTGGCGTGCTGGTTGAACATCGAATCGACGATGTGGATGAACGCCTCATAGCAGTTGAAAAGCCCGTGCCGCCCGGTGAGCAGGTAGCCTTCGAGCCAACCCTCGCATTGGTGCTCACTGAGCATTTCCATGCACGCGGCCGGTCGGAGCGAGAAACTCGTCGTTCGGCTCGGTGGCGGCATTCCATTGCCGCTGAGTCACCTCGAAAAGGGCTTCCAGACCGTTGGAGAGTGTCTCGTCCGGGCCAAAGACGCGAAAATTCCGCTGCTCGCTGTTTAGCTTCACGACATCGCGTAGGAAACGGCCGAGCACATGGGTGTCGCCGATGCCGCGCACCCCCGGCGAGGCAACCTCGACTGCATAGTCGCGGAAGTCCGGCATGCGAAGGTCGCGGAGCAGCACGCCGCCGTTGGCATGAGGATTCGCGCCCATGCGGCGGGCGCCCTCGGGCGCAAGTTCGGCCAGTTCCGGCTTCAGGCGGCCCTGCTCATCGAAAAGTTCCTCGGGCCGGTAGCTCTTCAACCATTCTTCGAGGAGCTTGAGATGTCTGGGATCTGTAGCCGCGTCCTTGATCGGAACCTGATGCGAACGAGAAGGCGCCTTCTACCTGCCGGCCATCGACCATCTTCGGTCCCGTCCAACCCTTAGGTGAGTTCAGTACGATCATGGGCCAGCGCGGCCGTGCGGAGTGGCCGTGAGCGCGGGCGTCTTGCTGAATCTGCAGGATCTGCTGACCGCCGTGTCCAGCGTGCTGGCCATGGCTTCGTGCATCAGGCCGGGCTCATGACCCTCAACGAAGTAAGGCGTCCATCCGTAACCGCGGAGCAACTGCTCCAATTCCTCGCGGGTGATGCGAGCGAGGAGGGCGGGATTGGCGATCTTGTAGCCATTGAGATGGAGGATCGGCAACACCGCGCCGTCGGTTGCCGGATCGAGAAATTTGTTGGAATGCCAGGCGGTGGCCAAGCGGCCCGGTCTCCGCTTCGCCATCGCCGACGACGCAGGCAGCGATGAGATCGGGATTGTCGAATACCGCTCCGAACGAATGGCTCAGCGAGTAGCCCAGTTCGCCACCCTCGTGGATAGAGCCCGGGCACTCCGGCGAAACGTGGCTCGGGATTCCTCCGGGAAACGAAAACTGCATAAAGAGCTTCCGAAGCCCAGCCTCATCTTGGCTGATATCGGGATAGATCTCGCTGTAGGTGCCCTCGAGATAAGTGTTGCCAACGATCGCGGGACCGCCGTGCCCGGGACCGGAGACGTAGATCATGTTGAGGTCGAACTTCTTGATGACCCGGTTCAAGTGCGCGTAGATGAAGTTCTGCCCCGGCGTCGTGCCCCAGTGCCCCAGCAGCATGTGTTTCAAATCCGCGAGAGTGAGCGGCCGCTTCAGCAGGGGATTGTCGTAGAGATACATCTGGCCAACCGAGAGGTAGTTCGCGGCGCGCCAATAGGCGTCGACTTTACTCAGCAAATCCACATTCATGGTTTTCGTTTCTATTTTCATGTTTTGCATTTAGGTCACCTTTGCAATTGAGTGCGACGCACAACCTTAACCATCTCCAGAACGAACAGGGGGATAGCGGCCACTAACAAAAGCAGTAAGCAATCGGCGAGCGACATATACGATATCTTCAGGAAGCGGCCCAGTGTCGCATTGTGTTGGCTCCACACTTGGACCCCAAACGACAAGGCAACCACGATGACCAGGTTCAGGTTGGTAGAAAGTGGAATCCGCCAAACCGGCTTAGTCTCACTGCGGGCGCCGAAGGACCGTAAGAGTTCGGCGAAGACCAGCACTGTGAAGGCCGACGAACGAGCGGTTTCGGTGGCGCCCTCCCGCAATGCGAGCATGTAGACCGCGAACGCGACCCCTGCTGTGAGGAATCCGGTGAATAACATTGTGCGGAGAAAGCCTCGGTCCGTGATGCTCTCCGAACGGCCGCGCGGGGGACTCTTCATCACGTCGGGGTCGACGGGGTCCGTCGCCAGGCAAAGCGCGGGCAAGCCATCGGTGACCAGATTGATCCAAAGTAGGTGAATGGGCAGGAGGGGCGACGGGAGACCCGCGGCGACGCAGACCGTCATAAGCAGCAGTTCTCCGGTGTTCCCTGCTAGCAGGTATTGGAGAGTCTTGCGGATGTTGTTGTAAATGCCCCGGCCCTCTTCGACAGCCGCGACGATTGTGGCGAAGTTGTCATCGGTGATGATCATGTCCGCCACCTGCTTGGTGACTTCCGTTCCCGATCTCCCCATGGCGATACCGATGTCGGCACCCTTGATGGCCGGGGCATCGTTGACGCCATCGCCGGTCATGGCAACAACGGCGTCACCAGCTCTCAATGCGCGAATGATGCGCAGCTTGTGCCCGGCCGTGACGCGGGCGTAAACGGAAATCTCGGGCGCGCTTCGCTGGAGCTGTTCATCGGACAGCTTGTCCAACTCCACGCCAGTGGTAGCGGCGGCGCCGGACGCGATTCCGAGTTCCTGCGCGATAGCGGCGGCCGTATGAGGGTGGTCTCCGGTAATCATCACCACGCGAATCCCCGCGGCGCGGCACTCTGCGATGGCGTCCTTAGCCTCGGGCCGGGGTGGGTCATACATCCCTGTGAGACCGACGAACACGAGGTCCCGCTCGACCGTGGCCGCCGTAAAGCCGGTGGGATCGGCACTGTTTAGCTCACGATAGGCCGAACCGAGCACACGCAGGGCCTGCTTGGCCATGGCGGAAGTTTGCGCAAGAATTCGCTCCCGGTCCTCTTCCGTTAAAGGACGGATCCCCGTGCAGGTGTAAATTTGGGTGCAGAGTTGCAGCAACCCGCCGGGCGCGCCGTTGATGAGCGCGCGGAACTTCCCATCTGGCATCCGCCGGATCACCGCGCTCCGTTTGCGGTCGGAATCGAAGGGAATCTCCTGTTGCTTTGGCAGTTCCTTCTCGATGAGGTCTCTGTCGCCCCCGGCCTTTGCGCCCGCCACAAGTAATGCGCCTTCGGTAGGATCGCCGACTGTTCTCCAACTCCCATCCTCCTGAACGAGATGCGCGTTGTTGCAGCCGAGGATGACCGTCGCGAGTTCGAGCAGTGGCGCGACGTGCGTGCGAGTCCGCTTTCTTCCCCTCGAAGTGCACCTCGCCCTCCGGTCCGTACCCTTCGCCCGTCACCTCGTAGCGCTGGCCTGCGACGTAGAGCAGCGCGAGCCGTCATCTCGCCGAAGGTCAAGGTGCCGGTCTTGTCGGTGCAGATGACGCTCGTTGAGCCCAGCGTCTCGACGGCGGCCAGTTTGCGCATAAGTGCGCGGCGGCCAGCCATACGCCGAACGCCAAGCGAAAGCGCCACTGTGACCACGGCGGGCAGCCCTTCCGGCACGGCAGCCACGGCGAGACTGATGGACGTCAGGAACAGTTCGAGAAGTTCGGTCCCGCGAAGCAGGCCGAGCCCGAACAGTAGTGCTACGATGCCCAACGCGGACCAGACGAGGATGCGCCCGAACGAGTCGAGCTTCCGCTGAAGCGGGGTATCCTGATCGGCGGGCGTATCTTCCATCAGTCCGGCGATTCGCCCCAACTCCGTCTTCATCGCCGTCGCCACAACCACGGCCTGTGCGGTTCCGGCCGCCACGCTAGTACCCAGGAAAACCATGTTGTCGCGGTCGCCGAGGGGGATATCGCTTTCTTCCAAGGTTCGCGGAGTGCTTCGTTACCGCATCGGACTCGCCGGTCAGGGCTGACTCGATGCACTTAAACGAGGCCGCTTCGAGCAGCCGGGCGTCGGCGGCAACCAGGTCGCCGGCTTCCAGCGCGAGGATGTCGCCGATGACGATCCCCGAAGCAGGAATCAAAGTAACTTGGCCGTCGCGCCGCACCTTCGCTTGAGGCGCGGTCAACTTCTTGAGCGCCGCGATGGACTTCTCGGCGTTGAACTCCTGGTAGAAGCCGATGACCGCATTGAGGACGACGATGGCGAGAATGGCGATCGCGTCCACGATGTCGCCCAGCACGCCAGCGAGAACACCGGCCGAGATGAGAATCCAGATGATGATGCTCTTGAACTGGCCGAGGAGAATCTGCAGCGGGCCGATGCGCGTGCCCTCCTTCAGCTCGTTTGGGCCGTCAGCCGCGAGGCGTTGTGCTGCTTCCCGGGCAGACAGTCCGGCGGCTGATGAACCAAAGTGCGCCAGCACGTCTTCGGCAGACTGGCAATGCCAGGCTTCGCCGTGAGGAGTCTCGACGGAATGCTGGGCGATCTGAGGTGGATGGGTCATGGTGCGGAAGGATTCAGCCGCCAGATGGTAAAGCTCAAGGCTGCCGCGAAGCTCACCCATGCCAGATAAGGCAGCAGCAAAAAGGCCGCCGCCTTCCTCACCCGCCAGAACGACATGAGTGTCGCCGCCAGCATCAACCAGAGGAGGTTGATCTCAGCGAATGCCAGCCCTACTCGGTGCATCCCAAAGAAGAGCGGTGTCCACAGTGCGTTGAGCAGCCATTGCAGAAGAAACAGCACGAGCGCCCGCCGCTGAGATTTCCAACCACCTTCGCGCCAAACCAGCCACGCCGCGACCGCCATCATCGCGTAGAGCAGTGTCCACACAGGGGCAAAGACCCACGCTGGCGGATTCCATAGCGGCTTGTTCAGACCCGCATACCAGCCGTCGACAGAGACGAAGATGGCTGTACCGGATGCTGCGAAACATAGCGCCAGCCACCCGGCCAAGGCTAGAATCTGGTGGCCGGAAGATCTGGGAAATGGCGCGCTAGAGATCATGAATCACCTTGGGAGGTAGAGCAGCTCGTAGAGCGTTCAGCACGGCTAGAATGTCGATCACTTCCTGCGTGATGGCGCCGCTCACCGGGCTGAGCTGACCGGCGGCAGCGAAGGCCATGCCGATGAGACTAAGAGCCATCCCTCCGACGGCGCTCTGTAGCGCAATAGATCGCATCCTTCGGCTGATGTGCATGAACTCGTCCACCTTCTTGAGGGAGTTGTCCATGATCACGACACCGGCCGCTTCCGCTGTCACGTCGCTGTTCTGCCCGATCGCCATGCCGACGGTGGCGGCCATCATTGCTGGCGCGTCGTTGATCCCATCACCCACGTAAAGCGTCTTTGCGGCGGCGGTCTCCTTGCGGACGATCGCCAATTTCTCTTCAGGACTCTTCTGGGCGTAGACCTCCGTGATGCCCACCTGTTCGGCGAGGTATCGCACTTCCGTCTCGCGGTCCCCTGAGACGATCATTACGCGCTCGAATTGGTGCTTCGGTCCCAAGTGGCGCACGAAGGATCGGCTCTCCGCTCGCGGCGCGTCGCGAAACCGAAAAGTGGCCGCATAGCGTTGGTCGATTGCTACCACGCACTCGAGTCCGCCGGCGGCGGCGGGAAGCTGACTGGCGCCAGGCAGATCCTGCGCTACGAGCTTGCCGCGGCTAGTGACTTGCAATTGATGGCCGGAAACGGTCCCGCGCAGGCCCTGGCCGGGATGTTCGCTCACTTCGGCCGCCTCCGGAAGCTCCAGCGCATTCTCCTTAGCGGCCGCGAGGATTGCGCGGGCCAGGGGGTGCTTGGAGTAGCGTTCCAGGCTCGCCACGAGGGTCAACACTTCCCGTTGCGCAAAGCCGGGGGCAATGAGTTGCTCCGTCAACTTTGGCTCGCCGTAGGTGAGCGTCCCGGTCTTGTCGAAGATCGCCGTCCGGCACCCCGCGATCTGCTCGAGCACGGCGGGACTCTTAACGATGATGGCGCGGTGAGCGCAAAGGGAGATCGAGCCGATGATCGCGATGGGAATGGCGAGGAGCAAAGGGCATGGCGTGGCGATGACCAGTACGGCGAGGAAGCGAATGGATTCCCCGCTAATCAACCAAGCTAGAATGGCCACGCCCAGCGCCACAGGGGTGTAAATTGCGCCCAGTTGATCGCCCAGCCGCTGCAATTGCGGCCGCTTGGCCTCGGATTCGCGCATGACTTCCATGATGTTTGCGTAGCGCGAATCGGCGGCGAGCTGGGTCGTGCGAACGGTCAGGGCCGATTCGCCATTTACCGCGCCCGAGATTACCGCCGACCCACTAGTTTTGGTGATCTGGAAGGGCTCGCCCGTTAGGTAGGACTCATCCATCACGCCGTGGCCGTCGATGACCACGCCATCGGCCGGGCAAATTTCATGCGGATAAATCACGAGGGTGTCACCCACGGCAATCTCCGCCAGCGCCACATCCGCTATTTCCGCCGCACGTTTCCGGTGAGCGACCGACGGCATCCTTTTTGCCAGCGCCGCCAGCACGGAGGAGGCGCTGCGCAAGGCGTAACTCTCCAGCGCTTCGCCTCCGGAGAGCATCAGAACGATGATGGAGCCGGCCAGGTATTCGCCCAACGCAACGGAAGTAACGACAGAAATACCGCCCAGAAGATCGGACCCAAATTCGCGCTTCCACAACTTCCGCAGCAGGTCGTAGAGAAGAGGACTGCCCCCGAGGACAAGGGCGCCGAGCAATGGAATCCGGAACGCGGCGGGCGCGGCGTGAAACGCGAAGCGAAGCAGCACATGTAGGAGAATGGCCGCAAGGGAAAACGCCGCGATGATAGTGGTCCTGTGGCGCCAGAGATAGGGCAGCGCCTGAGCCGTCTGTGGCTTGACGTTTGTCTCCAGGGCGCCGGCGACAGGTTCTAAGGTAGTTTTCATCATTGTTGATGGCCCCCTTACGAATTTGCCCCAAGCCGGAGTGAGCGGCATACCGAGCGCGCGATCATCAGTTCTTCGTCCGTGTGTATGATTCTAACCGTGACCTTACTGCCATCCTTCGAAATGACTTCTTCCGACTTTGAATTGCGCGCCTTGTGCAGTTCGATGCCGAGAAAGTTCAGTCCTTCACAGATGCGGGCGCGGACGGGTGGCGCGTTCTCTCTGGAAACTTCCTCGCGTGTGGCTGGTCTGGCCGGTATTTTGAAGGACAGCTTATGTCAGGAGGCTGTTACAACCTGCATGCCGAGTTCGGCGGCTTTCCGTTGCAATGCGAGCAACTCGCGTTCGGTGCGCTTGTGCTCAAAGTGGGCAGCGCCACGGTCGATATAGGCTTGGCCTTTCGTCAACAAGCGATACACCAGGCATGCCAGGTAACGAGCCATCGCCTTGACGGCTTTCTGGCCTCCGAGTCGCGCTTTCAAGTGGCGATACCTGGCTCCCAGATAGCTGTCACTCCTCGATAGCGCCTGCGCTGCCATGCGGAGAGCATTGGCCACTCGGTTCTTGCTCCTTCGTGACTGCTGCCGGATGACCTTGCCCCCGCTGACATCTCGTCTCGGCGCCAGTTCCAGCCACGAAGCAAAGTGGTCTTCGCTGGGAAATGATGAGGTGAAGTCCGGCCCCAACTCGGAGAGAATGACTTGCGTCGTCATGACGTCGACTCCATCGATGGTGGTCATGTCTACTCCCAGCGTCCGTTGTAGTTCGGCCGCTAAATCGAAAACCGGTTGGTTCTTCTGCAACTTATGCTTGCGCTGCTTCTTCGGTTTTCCGGTCGGCGCATCCGGACTGCTCCCTTCGCCGACGTCCGGCAGGCTGCGCGTCGGTAAGACGGACAAATATCTTTGCAATTGCACATCGCACGCGGCGATTTGCTTCTGGTGGAAATCGTACGAGTCCACAACCTGCTGCAATTCGAACAAGATGTCCTCGCGCCAATTCCCCTCCAGACTGTGTGCGATCTCCTCCTCGCTCGCCGCGACACGTCGATCGCGCAGCTTAGCCAACTGCTGCGGATCCCGTTGCCCTTGCAGAATCGCCCGAATGATCGCTTGGCCCGTTACCCCGCTCACATCACTAATAGTGTTGGCCAACTGCACGTTCATTGTCGTAAGCGCCTTCTGCAGCTGCTGAACCTCCCGGCCGGCTTCCTTCACCAGCCGGTCCCGCTGGCGCCAGATCGTCCGGACCGCACAGATCTGCTCCGGCGGATGAAACGAATTTCGCAATAGCCCGTAAGTATGCAGCTTCATCAACCACTGGGATTCCTGCACATCGCTCTTGCGTCCCGGCATATTCCTGGTCCCCCGCGCGTTTACCAGATACACCTGAAGTCCTGCGCGCTCCAGAACTTCCTGCACCGCCACCCAATACACACCCGTAGACTGCATGGCGACCGTTCGTATTCCACATCGCTTCAGCCATTCCGCCATTCGCCGCAGATCGGCTGTCCACGATCCGAATTCCCGTACCGGCTGTTCGTCCCGGTCCGGCGGCACGGCGACAAAATGACTCGCATTGCCAACATCGATTCCTGCCGCATCCGGATGCACTACTTCCAATCCCGGATTCTCTGCGCCCAGCCGCTGCTGTAATTCCTTGCGTTCCTTGCGGTTCATCCTACCGCTGTGCAAACGCTCAAATGTAGACATCTTTCGTTTTGCCATGGCATCCTCCCGCTACTTCGAAATTGCCAGGCTCGGCTCAGTTGGCATCTACTACACAAACTCTCTGGCGGGGTCGAGCCTGCCTTGTTCAGGACAACTCGCCACCAAACGATGACTCGCAGCAACTGAAGTCATGCTCTCCGACGGGCACAATGGCACCAAAAAACGAGTCGACCATAGCTTGCCGCCCAGCTCTTCCAGTCTGCGGTATATGACTGTCAGTTTCTCTGCCCAATGAACACCGACCATAGTCGGTGCCAAACCGATACCTCCGGCGAAGACGAGGGCGTCCAATCCCCCCAGTACGGCGGCGAAGGAACCGATCCATTTTTTCGCCTGATAGCGAAACAGGGCGACCGCATCCGCAGCGTGAGCGTCACCGGCCTCTTGTGCGAGCAAGTCCCGCATGTCGGAGCTGATGCCGGAAACTCCGAGCAGCCCGGATTCGTGATTCACCATCCGCTGAAAGCGTGCCGCGGTCATACGCTCGGCGCTAGCCAGATAATAAATCAGTCCGGGATCCAGGTCCCCTGTGCGGGTGCTCATCACCAATCCCGCGGTGGGCGTAAAGCCCATGCTGGTATCGATGCTCTTGCCGTCGCGTACGGCGGCGAGGCTGGCGCCGTTCCGAGATGGGCGAGGATCACACGGCCTGGGCAGCGGCCGGATAGAGACGGCCGAGTTCCTCAATCAAGTAGGAGTAGGACAGCCCGTAGAAGCCGTAGCGTTCGACGCCCTTTGAGGCGTAACACGGCGGGATGGGAAGAATCTTAGCCAACGGTGGCATACCGTGGTGAAATGCAGTGTCAAAACAGGCAACTTGGGGCAGTTTGGGATGGCGCTTGCGGAACAACTCGATCAGACTGATTTCGCGGGGCAAGTGATCGGGGCATACGGGGTAATGCGGTGCAACTCAGCGAGGAGCTTGGGAGTGACTCGCTTCGGTTCGGAATGTTTCATCCCGCCTACCACACGATGTCCGGCAGCCTTCACTGAGGCCAATACCGGCCGCACCGCAAGCCAGTCCAGGAGGCAATCGACGGCGGCGCGAAGGTTGGAGGCGGTCATCCTGGTGACCACGGGCTCCCCGGCCTGATCGTGGGTGGTCAAATTCGTACCGCTCAAACCTATGCGGCCGATCTTCCCGGCGAGCCTTCGGCGCGGCGGTACGACCACTTCATAGATCGCGAACCGGATGCTCGAGGAGGGTGACACAGATTTCATGGACAATTTCCGGGGTGTTTATCTGCATGATCCGTAGTTCTGCTTGGCGTCCACGAATTTGCGCGCATCAATGGAGCCTACGAAAATGCGGCCACGTGTGCGCTGGTCTTGGCACTTGGTGGTGGAGCGACATCCCGTTTTGTACGCAACCTCAACACCTAGGATCACGGGCTGGCAAATTGCGGCAATCACTGAGGAGAGTTATTTCGCTCGTATTTGTTCCAGATACCGAACTAAGTTGTCAATACGCACGCGTCCGAGGTCCTGGTCCCAGGCTATTTGGGAGAAGATGGGGCCCCAGACTGGCATTTCCCGCGTGCCATGTCCCTGCTTCTGTTCTTCGCCAGAGATGATTTTCTCAATACGGCGTGATGGGAATGCCCCTTTATTGCGCGTGCGGATACGTGTCAGGTCTGGTGGAACAACCTTCAAGGATGAGGCCATCGGACCCTTTCCTTTACCGTCCTTACCGTGGCAAACCGCACAGTAGGCGTCATACAGGGCTGGCCCGCGGATGGAGTTGATGAGTTGCACCTCTTCTGGGCGATCGCTGGCCGCTTGCGCAGCGCCGAGAGTCCAGCATCCGAGCGCGGCACCACAAAGCGCTTCAATAGCAATTCTGTTGGTTGTTGTCATATATACGACCATTTTTGCAACTGGATACCCAGCATGTTGAAAAGACTGCTTGTCTCGCGCATTGCAATGCAATGCGCGTCATCGTTCTTCTCTTCCTACAGGTGCCTGTTGCCCGATTAAGGGCGAACGTAGTCTCCATCGGCGAGGTCCGATCTGGCTGCATTTGAGGATCTCTCGTCCATCGGCGGCGTCGTGTGGGCCATACGGTTGCGTTGCAACGAAGATCAAATAATTGAGGCATACCCCGAGGCCTTACCCCACGCATCCTTTGTTTAACCGTTTAGACCACGGTTCGATAGTGCACCACCAAGGGCATGTTTTCCATTCCTCTTCCGGCGTGTCCGACACGATCTGCGGCAGGTTACACTAACTGACTGCACTTCCCCCGCCAAAGATTGTCTGAAGGCGATTTCCGAAACCAAATGGGGATGATTTGTCAGCGCACATTCTGGCCATTTTGTCAGTGCACTCAAAAGTTTGGTGCGCGGGGGGCGGACTTCAGGGCGTTTCTGCAGTCCCTACAGTGCCGTGGCTTCGGTCCGGAGCGACGCGCTTACAAAACTAGGGTGGCCGCTAGCATGTGACTGCCCTGATTAGCCGTAGACGTCCAGAGATGAGGCTGCCCGTGCAGTGGTATTTGACCGAATATGGTCATCGCAGAAACCCGACGCTCTTTGCCGGTGCTAAACTCGGGTCAGTCCGGCTATCTGGAGTACCAACCGTTCACGGATGACGCGTTGCTCTCTACGCTTTACGCCTTTGGGCTTGGATTGACGGCACGAAGGAGGCAAGCCCAATGAGATCTAAACTACGAGCCTCCTCTTGGCTCGCGGAAAACGGTCCGAAAGAAGTCGAACTGCTGTTTCGATCTCTCGTTTTTCATCCTTCTATTCCCATTCTGATCGCAGACAATGATCGCTACTACTGGGAGGCCAGCATCGGGGCCAGCAGGTTTCTGGGACTTCCGCGGGAGAAGATAATCGGGCGCAGTCTGGATGACTTTGCAGACCCGAGCTTCAAACCCGTGATTTTGGAACGCTGGCGCTCGTTTCTTGAGGAGGGCTCGCAAGACGGGACGCTTCAACTGGTGCGTCCGGACGGAACCAGGCGCGAAGTTGAGTACTCCGCCAAGGGAAACGTACTGCCGGTCCGACATCTTTTGGTGCTCCGTGACAGGAGTGCAACAAAAAAAAGCGGCGAACCCCTAGGAAAGGACAAACATACCTCTGGGACCGGTATTCCTCCTTGGGTACGAGATTATGCGGTGTTCCTGGTAGATGGAGACGGACAGGTTGTTGCCTGGTATGCAGGAGCGGAACGCATCTACGGATACACGAGCGGTGAGATAATCGGCCAGCACATGTCCGTTCTATATCCCGATGGCGACTCTCTACAGTTGCGGGAGGAAATGAGACGGGCAACTGGGGCGGGCCACGTCGGAGCGGAAGGCTGGCATGTTAAGAAAGACGGCTCTCGGTTTTGGGCCAACGTCCTCACCATGGCGCTAAGTGATAGCAGCGGAGAAGTACAGGGCCATGCCAGGGTAGTGCGCGACTTTAGTGAACGTTACAAGCGAGACGAAAACCTTCGGCGCGAGCGTGCGCGATTCCGGCCCCTGCCCGCGGAAACAACCATCGTCGGTGTAGTTTCCGGGGAATTCGACCAAATCAAAGAGGCTAACGATGCGTTTCTTGAATGCGTTGGCTTTGGCTCCGAGGACCTACAAGCGGGCCGATTAGACTGGCCAGGTTTAACGGCGCCGGAGTACTTAGGTCTCGACGAGTTGGCGCACGAAGAAGGATTGCGGTTCGGGGCTTGCACGCCCTTTGAAAAACAACTGGTTCGCAAGAACGGGACTCGGGTCCCAGTTTTGGTCGCCACTGCCGTCTTAAAGCTTTCTCCCTTTCAATGGATCACTTTCGTACATGATCTTCGGGAGCGAGACCGGCTGGAGAAGGTCGAAGAGGAAGTCGCTGGAGTCGAGCACAACTTTGAGGAAATCATAGGAAGCAGTTCGGCCATAAAGCGGGTGATGAGTCAAGTCGAAATGGTTGCGCCGACCGATGCAACCGTGCTAATCCTGGGCGAAACCGGCACGGGGAAGGAATTGATTGCTCGGGCCCTTCACAGGATGAGTCCTCGCAGGAACAGCGCGTTCGTCTCGTTGAACTGTGCCGCCATTCCCACCGGGCTTCTAGAGAGCGAACTGTTTGGTTACGAGAGAGGGGCGTTCACCGGTGCATTGTCTCAGAAAATCGGCCGTTTCGAGTTGGCCAACCGGGTACTCTGTTCCTCGATGAGGTGGGCGACATACCTCTGGACCTGCAACCCAAGCTGCTCAGAGCCCTGCAGGAAAAAGCGTTTGAGAGATTGGGTGGGACCAAGACCATCCCCATCGACGTCCGGTTGGTGGCGGCAACCAACCGCAATCTCACCCAGATGATGGGTGATAAATTGTTCCGTAGCGATCTCTACTATCGACTAAAAGTATTCCCGATAACGACACCCCCCTTGCGCGATCACCCCGAGGACATACCTCTTCTAGCCCGTCACTTCGTTCAGAAGTATGCGGCAAAGATGAATCGGAGTCTCGAAAAAATCCCTTCGCAGACGATTCGAGCGTTGGTGAGCTGGCCGTGGCCTGGGAACGTGCGGGAGTTGGAGAACTTTATCGAGAGGTCTGTGATCCTGTCTCCCGGTTCAAGCCTCCGCGCTCCCTTGGAGGAACTGCGCGCTGCTGAAAGTGAAACGACTGACGGCTCTACGCTGAATGATATTGAGAGGGACTATATCTTGCGCGTGCTCCGGGAGAGCGGTGGGGTAGTCAGCACCGCGGCGATTCGCCTTGGTATGCCAAGAAACACATTGAACGCGAAGATGAAGAAGCTGGGGATCTCTCGCAGAGATCTTTGAGCCAAGTCGCAAGCTGACGACCCGGGCAGGGCGATTCGCGGACTGAGAGCAAAAGTATGCGCGCTGCAAACGTCCGAGCAATCCATCTTTACCGATGCGCCCGATAATCAGCAGGTCGGCTCAGATCGAACTGGCGGCCCTAGTTTAGCAAGCTTAGCGAAGGGACGTATTCCGAGATTTCGCCGGTTTCGGCGTGCACCTCGGAGCAGCATCGACCTTTGAAGCAGACTTTCCATGGACGGCGTTCAGCACCGCGGACCGCATTCTCCACTCTCAGGTCGAACGCTGTCGCCCTCACCCAAGGAGCCAGGGCCAGTTCCGCGTCAGAGGGGGCGGCGACATCGGCGGCCCACCGCAAGACGTTCTCGCTATTTGGCCCGAGATCGCAGGCGACCCTTCAGTAGGGGCGGGGCTCGTTCAAGGACAGATCGGCTCGGTGGGGACAAGTGAATACTGGGCAGTCGGCGTCATGAAGCACTTTGGCGATGACGGACCTGAGAACGAACCGTCGGAAGGCTCCGTAACCACGCGTAGGCAGCACGATAAGAATCGATTTGTTCTCAACCCGATCTCACCGATGAGTTCTCCTTCAAGGATCACTTGCTTGGCCGCCCAATCCGCCGAAACCTTAACAAGTGTTTCCATATGCCCGGCGAGCGTTCGCGAGTCTTCTTCGGGTGATGCGCGACGTTTGCGATCGATGTAAGTCCCCGTTGTGTCCAAAAACTCGATCTGATAGAAACCACAGCAACGTTGACGAATCCGTCCGTGACGGACCTGAGGAGATAATGACCTCCGGAGATGCGAAACGTTCTTAATCCATTTCCGGTTCGTAGTGATTGCGGTCGCCGGTTGGATGAACCAGAAGCAACAGTATGCGATCGACTACCTACGCGAAGAGAATCGAGTCTTGAGAGAGCAGCTCGGCATCGTCGGCTTCGTTTTACCGATGATCAACGTCGCCGTCTGGCAGCCAAAGCCAAACTTGTCGGCCGTCGATTACTGAATGAGATTGCGGACCTTGTGACACCGGACACACTGCTGGCTTGGCACCGCAAGCTGATTGCCGAGAAGTATGACGGCAGTGCCAAGCGTGGACCGGGTCGGCCACGCACCGCCAACGAAATCGAGGACTTCGTTGTCCGCATGGCTCAAGAGAATCGCGATTGGGGATACCGGAGGATTCTCGGTGCAATTTCCAACCTTGGTTACAGTTCGCTCGCGGCACCATTGCCAACATTTTGAAGAAGCATGGGATCGAACCAGCGCCGGATCGGCTTCGGAAGACTACGTGGAAAGAATTCTTGACCCGGCATTGGGAACTGATGGTCGCGGCCGATTTCTTTACGGTCGAAGTGTGGACGTCACGAGGCCTGCAACGGTTTATCGTTCTGTTCTTCATTGAGCTGTCAACGCGCCGGGTTGAGGTGGCCGGGATTGCCAATGTGGCGAATGGCCTCTGGATGAGCCAAATTGCACGGAACATCAGCGATACTTTCGATGGGCTTGTTAAGGGCAAACCTACCTCATCCATGACCGAGACCCGTTGTTTACTGCGGAGTTCCTGAGTATCCTTGCGGATTCGGGAGTGAAATCGGTGAAACTACCGCCCCGATCGCCGAATCTGAACGCCTACGCCGAGCGATTTGTTCGGACCATTAAGGAATCTTGCCTCGACAGAATGATCCTGTTCGGTGAAGATTCATTGCGAAAATCGATTCAGGAATTTACCGGCACTATCATTTTGAACGCCATCACCAAGGACTCGGTAACCGCCTCATCATGGGCGATTCGGTGCATTGTGAAAACACTGGCGAGGTTCGGCGGCGACAGCGACTCGGTGGGATGCTCAACTATTACTATCGTGACGCCGCGTAACTTTAGTGCTTCCCGTTGCACTGCATGAATGTATCAACCGATCTGAATGCAGCAGCACGCATCAGAGGTTCAACCCACCGAACCGATCACCGTGGATATGAGATTTGGTTTGTCTCGCCAGCAAAAAATACTCTGGTGCATGCAAGTCCGTCGGTTTGGAGTGTTAATTTAACGCCGTTCAAGAGGTTCGATCGGATATTTGGACGCTACGCGGAGCGTGTGATTGCACGTCGAAACGGATAGGCCCGCGGCCAAAGCCCGACGCTTCACCATACGGAGAGCATCGGTTCGATGCATGCCCGCGGGGAGAGCGAGAGCTTTCGGTCGATGGTCCGGAAGAGGGGAGACTTCTTGTCCTCCCAGATGCCCGCCGCATCGATGTAGGCGTCGAGATACGCTTCAGCGTTGTGATGGGCGAAGACCTCGTTGTACTTGCCGCCTTTTTCCATGAAGCGGAACTTCCAACGCTTGCCGGCTTGGAAGTAGTCTTCGACCCGCATTGATACGGCCGCAGTCACCCGAGAGAAGCTGTAGACCATCACGCCGATGAGCGCCCGATCGCGGAGCCCGATGATGGTATCCGTTTCGATGGAGTCGAGCAGCTGCCGGGCTTCCTCGGCGGAGAGCACGGAGTCCTTCCGCGCTTGATGCGTGTACTTCGGCCCGCGGACGGAGCTTGCCGGGTTCATCGGCAGGATTCCGCCCGTAACGAGGTAATCGAAGAGCATCCGGATTGCCGCGAGGTGCTGTTTCACGGAAGGCTTCGAGTAGCCGCGACCGTGTTCTCACCGGCCGGCCGAGCAGCTCAACGTAGCCGGCCACGAGAACCGGGTTGAGATCTTCCAGCCGAAGCCCGCGTTCCTCGCACCAGTCGCAAAACTCCCGGAGAGCACGGCCGTAGGACACCCGGGTGTTCTGGTTTCGGATGTTGGCAGTAAAGAACTCGATAAACCGGAACGAGGCCCGTTCACCGGCAGCCGAGATGATCGCCTTG
>CAWJQP010000098.1:0-110873 GCA_963844855.1 Bryobacteraceae bacterium | reverse complement strand
CGTTGTGATGGCTGAGCGCGGGCGCCAGATGCTGCAGGACATCTACCAGGCACCGCCGGCCAAAATCGACCTGATCCCGCACGGCATTCCTGACGTGGGGTTTGTCGACCCGACGTATTTCAAGGATCAGTTCGGTGTAGAGGGCAAGGTGGTGCTCCTCACCTTTGGGCTGCTGTCGCCGAACAAAGGAATTGAATATGTGCTCAACGCGCTGCCGCACATTGTGGCGGAGTTTCCAGACGTTGTTTACATTGTCTTGGGCGCCACCCATCCCAACGAATTGCGCGAGCATGGCGAGGCCTACCGGCTCAGTCTCGAGATTCTGGCCAAGAAGCAAAAGGTCGAAAAGAACGTTATCTTTTATAACCAGTTCGTCGATCTCGATAATTTGAAGGAGTTCCTCGGCGCCACGGATCTGTACATTACCCCTTACCTCAATGAAGCGCAGATCACGTCAGGCACGCTGGCGTACGCGTTTGGCTCCGGCAAGGCAGTTGTGTCCACCCCGTACTGGCACGCGGCGGAATTGTTGGCAGAGGACCGAGGCGTGTTGGTGCCTTTCCGGGACTCCCAGGCCGTGGCTCGCGAGGTGATCGGTCTGCTTCGCGACGACACCCGACGCCATGCCATGCGCAAGAACGCATATCGCATTGGCCGCGAGATGGTGTGGAGCAATGTCGCACAGCAGTATATGGGTTCGTTCGCGGCATCGCGGCTGCAAGGAACGGAGCGGTCTCGAAAGTTCCTCGCCACCAAAACCCTCGACCAGAAGCCTCGCGAACTGCCTGAGCTTAAGCTGAGTCATCTCTCCCGGATGACCGATTCCACCGGAGTCTTCCAGCACGCCATTTTCAGCGCCCCGAACTTTTCGGAGGGTTATTGCACGGACGACAATGCGCGTGCGTTGGTTCTCGCCGTGCTACTCGGTGAATTGCGGGAGGAGCCGGAAGCCTTACGGCCGCTAGCCACAACCTGCGTGGCCTTTCTTCATCACGCGTTCGATCCTGGTACGAAGCGCTTCCACAACCACATGAGCTTTGACCGCCGCTGGCTCGACCCTCAAGGATCTGAGGATAGTCAAGGTCGAGCGCTCTGGGCCTTCGGCGTATGCGTCGGGCGATCGCCCTTCCGGAGCTTCCAGATGATGGCCGGGCAACTCTTCGCCCAGGCGTTGCCTCCCGTTACTGGATTCACTTCGCCGCGAGCCTGGGCGTTCGGACTGATCGGCATCCACGAATACCTGCGGCGGCTAAGCGGCGACAGCCTGGTCAACCAGACTCGTGAGACGCTTACTTCCCGGCTCATGGAACTCTTCGACGCGCACGCCAAGCCGGATTGGTGCTGGTTTGAAGACGAGCTATCGTACGACAATGCAAAGCTCGCCCACGCCCTGATTCTGAGCGGACGAGCAACCGGGCAAACAGCCGTGTTTGAACGAGGCCTACAGGCTCTGCGCTGGCTGGTGGAATTACAGATATCCGAGAAGGGTCATTTCCGCCCAATCGGCAGTAACGGCTTCTATACGCCGTGGCGGTACGCGCGCCAATTTCGACCAGCAACCCATCGAAGCGCAAGCAACGGTCTCAGCCTGCCTGGAAGCCTATCGAGCGACCTCGGACGTCTGGTGGTACGAACAGGCGCAACGCGCGTTCGACTGGTTCATCGGCTGGAACGATCTCGGATTGGAACTCTACCAGCCTGAGACAGGTGGCTGCGCCGATGGATTGCACGTGGATCGAGTCAACGAGAATCAAGGAGCGGAATCCACCCTGGCCTTCCTCCTCTCGTTGGCGGAAATGCGATTGGCGCAAAACATGGTGACAAGTTTCAAGGAGCCGATCGCCATCGAGAAGTAGCTCGTCCTTGCCCTCGTTCCGCTAAAAGAAACAACAATTCATGTCAATCCACGTCAACCGCACAGGTACGATCCTGAAGCCCGACCAGTCGCGCGTACTTCTGCGGCCCTTCATTCCCGGCAATTCGGAGCGGGTCGCCAGGATTATTGCGAGAATCATGTCACTCCCGGAAGACAGAGTCGGGCCGCTTCTGGACGAAGTCTCCGCTGAATTTTCCGAGCGGCACGAGCAAATTCACAATCTCTTCCTCGAACGCTTCGAACAGGTCCGCGACTTGACGCTGACCGATCAGGAGTTGTCCGAACAAAGACGACTTTTGATCGGATCCTACTTCCTGGCAGAGTACTCCCTCGAATCCGCTGCCCTGTTCAATCCCTCCATCGTCCCGCATCCTGATCAGACCGGTCTGCCGTCCGGCGCGCTGCGCTTTATTCTCAGCTTGCGTGCCACTGGGGAAGGACACATTTCTTCCATCACGTTTCGAACCGGTGTTATCCATCCCGATCAGCGCATCGAGGTGTTCACTCCCAGTGGGTTCCTTACCGAGCCGCGTCAAATCCCAAATCCGTTATACGAGAAGGCGCTGTTCGGGCGAAAACTCTCAGAGCTGGGATTGGCCGGTGAATTCACGGGCCGGGTGATGGACAAGCTAGGCGGAGTCTTTCGCACTCGAAGAACTCGCCGCCAGTCTGAAGGCCGAACAAGCTCAGTCTGCGCGGACGGAATGACGCAGGAAGATCAGAACGCCGCCCAGGGGATTTGGTTGCTGGCCCAGTCCAACTGTGAAGTTCAGTTCCGGCCCGAACAGGAGATATCCGAACGTATTCTCTTCCCGACTACGCCATCCCAACGCAACGGCATCGAGGACGCCCGCTTCGTTCGCTTCCAGAACGATGACGGCACCCACATCTACTACGCTACGTTCACCGCTTTCGATGGCAGAATCGTGATGCCGGAACTGGTGGAAACGTCCGACTTCCTCCACTTTCGGTTCATAACCTTGAATGGTCCGGCCGCACAAAACAAAGGCATGGCGCTCTTCCCCCGGAAGATCGGTGGCCTCTATGCGATGCTTTCCCGCCAGGACAACGAGAACATCTACGTGATGTTTTCCGACAACGTCCATTTCTGGAATGAGCGCAAGCTGCTCCTCAAGCCTGCTTTTCCTTGGGAACTGGTCCAGCTTGGGAACTGCGGATCCCCTATCGAGACCGATGCCGGATGGTTGGTGCTCAGCCACGGTGTCGGCCCGATGCGAAAGTATTGCATCGGCGCGTTTCTCCTCGATCGCGATGATCCCACCAAAGTGCTTGGACGACTCCGCGAACCCTTGCTTACAGCCGAACCAGAATGAGCGTGAAGGCTACGTGCCTAATGTCGTTTATACCTGTGGCGCTCTGGTCCATAATGGCGAACTGATCATTCCCTACGGTCTGGCCGATCACGCCACGGGTTTCGCCACCGTTCCACTCGCAGACCTGCTGGCGCCATGAATTAAGAAGGCCGCGTAACGAGCATGAGCATCCCCGGCAAAAGAGTGGCTGTCCTGTCGCCCGTCGCTTGGCGAACACCTCCACGGCAATACGGCGCATGGGAGACGGTCGCGAGCAACATCACCGAAGGACTCGTCGCGCGCGGCTGGGATGTGACGTTGTTTGCCACCAGAGATTCCGTGACTCGCGCTCACCTGCACGCCGTCGTAGATCGGGGGTATGAAGAGGATCCCGCCGTTGACCCCAAGGTAGCCGAATACCTTCACATCTCGGAAGCGTTCGAGCACGCTGCCGAGTTTGACCTCATCCACAGCCATTACGACTTCATGGCGCTGTCCTACACGCGGCTGGTGAAGACACCGGTCCTCACTACCATCCACGGATTCTCGTCGCCGGCAATCATGCCCGTCTATGACAAGTATCGTGACGCGTATTTTGTCTCCATCAGCAACTCCGATCGCGCTCCGGGGCTGAATTACCTGGCGACGGTCTATAACGGAATCGACCTTTCGTTGTACCCGCTCCAGAAGCTTGGCGGTGATCACCTGATTTTCCTCGGCCGGATTCACCCTGACAAGGGTGTCCATCTCGCGATCCAGGTCGCTCGCCTGAGCGGGTTGCCGCTGCTCATCGCGGGCATTATCCAGGATCAGACATACTTTCGGGAGCAAGTCGAGCCGCACCTGGATCAGACGATCCGCTACATCGGGGCGGTGGATGTACCGGGCAAGAATGAGTTGTTCGCGCGTGCGCGAGCTCTGCTGCACCTGAACACGATCCCGGAGCGATTCGGACTTGTTCTGGCAGAAGCCAATGCCGCTGGCGTGCCCGTTATCGCGATGGATCTGGGCTCCTGCCGCGAAGTCATCGAAGACGGAAAGACCGGGTTTCTGGTGAACACCGTCGAACGAAGCGGCGGAGGCGGTGAAACGGATCGGAGAAATCGATCGTGGCGCCTGCCGCAAACGCGTCAGGCAATATTTTTCCATCGACACGATGGTGGAAGCATACGAACGTGTTTACGCCACAATTTTTGATCTCGAAGCGAGAATCCGATCATGAGACCCGACATCGTCAGGCGATACCGCCACAATCCGATCCTTACCAAGGCCGAAATTCCGTACGCGGTGGAAACCGTTCACAACGCGGCGGTAGTGAAACATGGGAGCGAGTACATCATGCTCTTTCGTTCCCACCTGCGCACAGGACGATCGATCATCGGCTTAGCCCGCAGTGTCGACGGATTTCGATTCATTGCCGATCCCGAGACCTTTTCTGACTCCGGAACGTGACGGCCCTTTTGCCGCCTATGAGGAATTCGGCGTTGAGGACCCACGCATAACGAGGATGGAAGGAGAATACCTCATTACTTACAGCGCCTATTCGCGAAATGGCGTGCGAATCGCTCTCGCCAAAACCAAAGACTTTTGCCAGATAGAAAGGGTCTCGCTCATCACACAGGCCGACTATCGGAATGTGGTGATCTTTCCCGAAAAGTTCGACGGTCTTTATGCCCGCCTTGACCGTCCCCATTCCGAAATTGCCCCGTGGTCAATCTGGATCTCCTATTCTCCGGACCTGCGCTTTTGGGGCGAATCACAGCTCATCATGAGGCCCGAGCAATATCACTGGGACGAGATGAAGATCGGGCCAGGCGCGCCGCCGATAAAGACGGAGCACGGATGGCTTTCCATCTACCACGGTGTATTCCAGACTATGGACGGATCGGTGTATCGCTTAGGCGTCGCTCTTCATGATCTGGTGAACCCGGCAAAAATCATCGGCGTGGGCGACTCCTGGATTTTGCAGCCGGAAGACCCCTGGGAAGTCACCGGGTATGTCCATAACGTAGTGTTCACCTGTGGAGCCGTTGCGGAATCTGATGGGACTGTGAAGATCTATTGGGGAGGCGCGGACACGGTCATGTGCGTAGGCGAAGCGAATATATCCGATCTGGTAGCCTTATGCCTGGATCACGGCAGGCCAGCGAAATGACGACAGCTTGGCCCGCGGCAGTAGGGCATCAGCTTTCATCCAGACCACGCTCGTAGGGCAAACGCGCTACATGCAACCACAGATTCTTAATCGTCCTTAGGGCCGTCTCGATACCGTCGAGATCGGTCGGCAGTTCGATAACGCAGGCTGCTTGATGGGCGTACAGGTCTCCTATTGCCGCGGGCGAGGGCATAGCGGACAACACCACAATCGGTACAACCTTAAACTGTATATCCGTTTTTAGGGCGGTGAGTATCTGAATAACAGACATGTGGCTTCCTGCATAGCGAGATGCCAGTATTATCAGATTGGGAAGGTCGCGCTGGGGCGTGTTGAGGTAAAGCAGCGCCTCATTCCCCGAATTCATTGTTACCAACTCGACATCTGGATCCGACCCCCAGAATTCATGAATCAGTCGGACATCCGCCATGTTGTCACGGATGGAGAGAATGCGGCGACGGCGGGTCACGGTGTATCGCTCGCGAATGTGTTCTGTTGCGATCACAATTAGAAGAGGAAAGAGATCGCAGAAACTTGTTTTCTACGAATCAAAGTGATGCAAGCTGCAAAGACGTCGACCAAAACGGCGCGTTGGCCCTGACCCGACCAAATTCGTCGCCACGGATTCGCTCTTAGGCAGTTTCACCGACGGGAACTTGCCATCGAAACACAAAAAAGTGGCGGTTGCAAAGAGAACACCGTTGGGGCCGCAGTATCCAGAGGAGAGCTCTTTCGGCGGCGTTTCGGACACCCACAGATCTAAATTCGATGGATCTACAATGCGGGCACTGTGCGGGGAACATCGCTTTACGCCAATCTCAGTGTGCGCATTCCTAAACGTCCGTTTTCGCCGCACTGCCGGTCCCGGGAGCCTTGCTAGTTCGGAATGACGGAGCGGATTTGTGTGCATCGCCTCCGTTGCGGCTGCCGGCGGGGCGGCTTGCTTCCCGGGCGGCCTTGATCTGTTCCGGCGTCCTCAGGTCGGGCTCTGAAAGCTTTACCCGTTCTTTCGCTCGGGAAGTCTGACGCTTATGTCGTTTCGCTAATCTTTTGTTCATCAATATTCCACACGGCTCTGTCCGCGCCAGGCAAGTCAGACAATTGTACTTCGGGCGGCAAGGAAGTAAAACGTCAATCCAACAGCAAGGATAACAAGAGCAACTGTGACGAGTATCCTTCCTCTCCGGGCAGACGCTTGGTCGCGCAGTTTACCCTTGTGGACCCACGCGCGCCAAATCTCTTCATCAACTTCCACTTGGTCATTCTTCGATGCATTCATGTGTGCTTCCTTGCCAATGCCGGGACTTACTTGCTGCGATTACATCTGATGCCGGAACGTCACAGTCAAACAACCTCTTTACGTCTGCGGCGTGCGCCAAGCGGCTCCGACCGGCTTGCCCTGAGACCTTGTGGAGGGATTCTTTCTCTTGTGTGCCTCTCGCTCCGACGCGCACGCGCTTGCGTGCAGGACCATCTCCGCTTCAGTGTAGGTAAATGTGCGCGCCTTCTCGTCTTCAGCGCACCGTTCCAGGATTTCCCGGCATAACAGCGGTAGTTCTTGCAGCCGAATGTCATATCTGCGAGTCAGTGCGAGATCAGTCTTCACGGCAAACCTTGTCCGCGTTTGGTCCTCCGCAATGCGTTCGAACGTGAACACGCGGAACCCTGTAACGTCAGTGAATCCAGTTAGAACGAACCGCATTGTGCGCTCCTTGCAAACATCTCGTTCGCCGTCATTGTGGTTCCGCTCGCGTCCTTCGCATCGCGCGGCGAACTCCGATTGCAAAACGGCTCATATTCCAGAATCAGGCGATCTTGCCGGCTCGATCGTATCCCCGGTCCGCAAACCTCAAAGACGAACCCAGTCGGTTGTAGTCTCACGAGACGCGTCGCGAGTTCGAGCAGATGAGTTAATAGCGTGCCTTGTATGTTGTCGGTTTCGCCAATATAAATCCACTCACGCGCATTCGAAATTCCGTAGACGCCGGACGCCGCTGGCGCGTATCGGTGAACGCCTGCTGACGTCAATGGCCGCGAAATAGATTCTTCAAATGGCATCGTTATCCAGCCCGTCGGGCAGGAGCTACTCGACTGATTGCGACATTGATTCCCGTACTGGTAGTTCTCTTAGCAGAAACCGGGTCCAGCATAAATCGAAGACGCGCCATCAAGGTCTTGCCAAGACTCATGTCGTCGGCATTAGACTTGAAGCCGGGTATCTTTGGATCGATGAACTCTTTGCGGAAGAGCTGATCTGCCACCAGGGTGGTTAACAACTCCAGTTCTTTCATGGTGAGTTTCAGCGTGACGAGTTTCATCCTGGACCCCTGTTCCTTGCTAAACGTCGGGACTAGTTATCCGACTCTTCCACTGCCTCGCAGACCATCGCCTCGGTTGTAAGCATCAGAGAGGCGATAGAAGCGGCGTTCTGCAGAGCTGTGCGAGTCACCTTCGTAGGATCGATAACCCCCGCTTCCACCAGGTCTTCGTACTGCTCGGTGGCCGCGTTGAAACCAAAGTTTGGCTCTGAACTGGCTTTGATCTTTCCCACTACGATCGAACCTTCCATTCCACCGTTGTTAACGATCTGTCGGACCGGCTCCTCGCAGGCGCGGCGTACGATCGTGACGCCGAACTGCTCGTCTTCTTCGAGCTTCAGCTTCTCGAGTGCGATCGACGCTCGTAGAAGCGCTACACCGCCGCCAGGCACGATGCCTTCCTCGACGGCTGCGCGAGTGGCATGAAGAGCGTCCTCGACACGGGCCTTCTTTTCCTTCATTTCGGTCTCGGTAGCGGCGCCTACTTTGATGATTGCCACTCCGCCCGCCAGTTTCGCCAGTCGTTCCTGCAACTTCTCGCGATCATAGTCCGAAGTGGTATCTTCCACCTGGGTCCGCAGTTGCTTGATACGGCCTTCGATGTTCTTCAGAATTCCAGCGCCGTCGATGATCGTCGTGTTGTCTTTATTTACGATGACGCGCTTGGCGCGTCCCAGGTCTTCCAGTTGAACGCCTTCCAACTTGATGCCTGTCTCTTCCATAATCGGCTTACCACCGGTGAGGATCGAGATGTCTTCCAGCATCGCCTTGCGGCGATCGCCGAAACCGGGAGCTTTCACCGCGCACACATTCAGCGAGCCGCGCAGCTTATTCACTACAAACGTGGCCAAAGCTTCGCCTTCCACGTCCTCGGAGATCACTAGCAACGGCTGACCGGCGCGCGCGACGAGTTCGAGCAGCGGAAGGACGTCCTTCATGTTGCTGATCTTCTTCTCATGGATCAGAATGTACGGATCCTGTAGGACGCACTCCATGCGCTCGGGGTCGGTGATGAAATAGGGAGAGAGATAGCCGCGGTCAAACTGCATACCCTCCACGGTCTCCAACTCCGTGGTCATGGTCTTGGACTCTTCCACTGTGATCACGCCATCCTTGCCGACCCTCTCCATCGCTTGCGCGATGACGTCGCCGATAGTGGCGTCGCTATTGGCGGAAATGCGGCCGACCTGCGCGATCATCTCGCCGGAAACCGGCTTGGAAAGCTTCTTGATTTCTTCGACGGCTAATTCTACGGCTTTATCGATGCCGCGCTTGATTGCCATCGGATTCGCTCCCGCCGCGACCGCCTTGACACCCTCGCGGAAAATCGCTTGCGCCAGAATTGTCGCAGTCGTGGTCCCGTCACCGGCGACATCGGAGGTCTTTGACGCGACCTCGCGCACCATCTGGGCGCCCATGTTCTCTAGCGGATCCTTCAACTCGACCTCCTTTGCAACCGTCACTCCATCCTTGGTGATCGTCGGTCCGCCGAATTTCTTTTCGAGAATGACGTTGCGGCCCTTCGGCCCGAGAGTCACCTTTACCGCTTCGGCAAGTTGGTTAACGCCGCGAAGGATCGCTTGACGGGAATGGTCGCTGTAAATGATCTGTTTTGCCATGATGGTTTCCTATGAGTCGAGCTCGCTACTTGGTTTTCTTAAAGACATGACCGCTCACACTGAGAACGCCGAGTACGTCGTCCTCGCGCATGATGAGAAACTCAGCGCCGTCAATCTTTGTCTCACTCCCGGAGTACTTCCCGAAAAGGATGCGGTCTCCGACCTTCACGTCCAGGTCGGCCAGTTTGCCATCCTCCAGCCTCTTGCCATGCCCCACGGCGATCACTTCGCCTTCCTGTGGCTTTTCCTGAGCGGAATCGGGGATGACGATGCCGTTGCGTGTGGTTTCCTGCTCCTCGATCCGCTTCACCACAATGCGGTCGTATAGGGGTCGAATGTCCATATCACTTGCCTCCACTGAAACTCGTGCCTGCCGGTTTCTCGGCCTTGAGTAATTGATACCGGTGATCCTGACCGATCATCTGCCGTACCTGGTCACTGATCTCTTGCCAGTCGTGAATGAAGTAGCCGGCCCGATCCCGGCTTAGTACTTCAGTGCGCTTATCCTCGAGGATCGCGAGGATGGCTTCCGTGTCACTTCGTTTGCGCGCATCCTGTCGCTGCGCAATCGATCGGAGTGACTTCGCGACACGATCGAACTCATCGTTGACGCGTGTGCGGATTGCTACCGCCCACTCGATCTGGCTGGTGCTACCCAGCAGAGGTTTGTTGGCAAATTCCAACTCCCGGGATAAGAGCGCCGAACCGCCTTCGTTCTCCCATCGCAAAAGCGCAAAGGCTGCGTCGCCCGGTACCGGACCGCCGGCTAACTCGCTTGTAGCCACAGCGTGGGCGTAATCGGTTTGGCTCGTGTCCTCCAGTTGTTTTTCCATGGGAGGCCTTTCTATACTTCCCTTCACCGCATTGCGCCAGTTTTACGGCTTAAAGTTCGGCGCATTCACCTGCCGTGCCTTTTCAAGCGAGAGTCGTTGATCCTGTTCCTGCTTTCGCGAGGCTTCGATAGCTCGCTCCGGCGCCTCTGTCGCGTCCAGCCGGGCCGCTTCGGTGATCGCGGCTGCCGCCAGCGCATCCAGCCGTTTGGAGTACATCACCAGCGCAAAGCTGTCCCCATAGCCGGAACGCACCAGATTGAATGAGTACTGCGAATCCTGCCATCGTGCGATTACTTGAGCCATTTCGGCGTAGTTGGAGTGGTAAGCAATATCAGCTTTGGGTCGGGTCGCAACCCCGTAAGTAGAGGAGATAGCGGCGATCATGTCATCCGTTGTCAGCCCTTCAACTCTGTCGCGATCGTACGTAACCACAATTCGGTAAAGGGCGCCGTTGTAAAAGGAAAGTAAACCTTCCTTTATGGCGTCTCTGTCGCCCGAATTGCCAAGTGCGCTGGGTTGCCAATCCAATTTCTGAATCAGAGCCGGCCGCTGGTGGACTAGTTTGGCCTCGGACGCTTCTATCCCCGCCTGCTTGGCTGCGGCAGATAAGTCCATCCCCAATTGGAATCCGCGGTAAGTGGAGAGTTCTTCGGCGCCGAGAGCGGACGTGCCGAGAACACCGCACAATACGACGAAAGCGGAAGCAGTCATTTTGCTGCCTTGCGTTCGGCGGTCATCGCGGAAACAAGGCCTCTTTGAGATCTCTTCCAGTGGAACCATGCCGCCGTCACACAAGCGGCGCTCGCCCCGATTGCTGGCGAATAAATCATCGGTTGCGAAACCGCAACTAAGGCTGGGATAAAAATCAATGCTGCGGCTAGCAGGGCGATGGTGACGGTGTATTCGCGACCTGCGGGCCGCTGAAAGGAATGAAACACGGAAAACCTCCTCGGTTGTCCTAATGCAGCTAAGAGGAGGGAATCAGATCAACCCGACTTAGTTCAGGTGATCTGCGAGTGGGCAGAAGTGCTCAGTTCGTTAACCATTATCAGTTAAGTACTAGGTGCTTGTCAAGCGAATATGGGGCATAATAGACACATTACTTTACCCACACTAGTAAAGTGACGGGAGGCCATGTGGATGTACCGCTCGTGATTAGACGGCGGCTGAAGGAACTGGGACTGGATCAAAAGGATCTGGCTGCCGCTACTCAAGTCACCGAATCCTATATCTCACAATTGCTGGCTGGGAAAAAGCCTCCGCCCGCTCCCAACCGGACAGATATCTACGAAAAAATGGGGATGTTCCTTCAACTCCAGATCGGTGAGCTTTCGAAACTTGCTGACATGCAGCGTAAAGAGCACTTGAAGAAAAGAGTGACGGAGGCGCCCGAGCCCCTGTTCAGAGACTGCCGGGAGTTGATTCTTCGCAAATGTGAACTCGATCGACAAGCGGAGATACGCGCCATATTTGAGAAAGAGCCTTTCGGCGCCCTCGAACGTCTCGTGACACAGAAACTCCTGGATGTAGCCAAGAGAGTTGCAAGGGAGGAATTAGAAAGCGAAGACTGGCTCCGTCTCATGGCTCAACTCAGCAACCGCAGCTATGAACAGATGAGAGTAGTGGTCCTCGAGTTCCTGGATGTGGACGTATTCCAGGTATCTGTCGAAAACTGGGTTTTTTTTCTGGATCCGCTAATCGAGTCCTGGGACATTGACCTCGAAACATTTGGTATGGAAATTGTCCTCAACCGCAGTCTCACGCTCGGAAGTCTGAAACGCTTTGAGTTTGTGGAAAGAGAACCGCAACAGCCCATCGCAATAGAGCCCGGATTGGAAGAGTTCCTCAGGGATGCCTCGCTGAGGGGCGACGCCACCGAAGAGGAAATCGAGTTTTTGAAGATGCTGAAGTTCACAGCCAGGCGACCCACACCTATTTACTATTACCGGGAGCTACAAAATTTGAGGGACCCTTTGCATTTCCGCCCTTCAGTGCAAGAAAGAGAATGTTAACGCGTCCCCACAATCCGCCATTTTTTCGAACGGGTCACGGCGAACGCAAAGGATGACGCCGAGAACCCTCGCGGCGAGAAGAAGAGCGGAGCGGTCTGACCTACTCGCGGAAGTGACTTCCAATTAACGGAATCGATGAGACCGTCACATAGGGACCGGCACGCCCAGGGTTCTGAAACCCATTATTGATGGTTGCCGCCATCTCCGAGCAAGCGTCAAAAAGGGACACGGTGCTAAGCGCTCGGGGAGTTCGGCTTGGGCGGGCTCCCTTCTAGAGTGCCCCGGTAGATATCTGACAGCGGCGGGTTTATCGGACGCTTGGATCTCCCTGGCCCCTGTGGTCTTCTGGCCCTCTCGCCGGCAATGATCCGTTCACGCAGGACAGTCCCAGCGGCCGTCCCTTATTTTTTGCATACCTCCAAAAACTCAATTCACGTAAGTTGAAAATATTGGTAAGCTCTAACTTCCACAGTCACTTATCCACGAACCACCCAACAAAACACCTCGAAATTCTCAGCACGACTGCTACCGTATTGGCAGGTATGGACTGCTGTTTTACATTAATCCCCTGGTCGCCGCGCACGGAATTAAATCCCGTCACTCCGGAAGCCGAAGCCGAGACCACTCTCTGCGAGCGCACCATCAGAATCCTCCAGCCCATCATCCTTGCCGCTATCAAACCATTCCCGGATGCGCATCGCGCCATGAGCCTCGCCCTCATGCAATTCGTAGTTCCGAAACCCGTCACATGAGCACCCCGGCAATTGTCGGCCTAATGGATCCCTGCTCATTCGCGGAAACAATCCTGGGCCTCAAACCCGATCCGCATCAAGCGCGCGTGCTCCAATCCACCGCCAACCAGGTCATATTGAATTGCACGCGGCAGAGGGGCAAATCCACAGTATGCGCGGCCAAAGCCGTCTATCTTGCCTATAGTCAGCCAAACACGCTGATTCTCGTCGCCAGTCCATCGGCCCGCCAGAGCGGCGAGTTTGTCCGCAAGGCCTCCCTCTACCTGCGCAAACTCTGCATCAAAACGCGCGGCGATGGCGATAACGAAATCTCTTTGCTCTTACCAAATCATTCGCGCATCGTCGGCATCCCCGGGGTGGAAGCTACAGTCCGCGGATTCTCATCGGTATCGCTTCTTCTCATCGACGAAGCCTCGCGCGTCTCCGACGAACTCTATTACGCCCTTCGTCCTATGCTGGCCGTGGGCGGCGGCAGCCTGTGGGTCCTCAGCACTCCGTATGGCAAGCGCGGCTTCTTCTATCGCGAATGGACCAACGGCGGCGACGATTGGACACGCTTTCACGTGCCCGCTACCGAGTGCCCTCGGATTACCGAGCGCTTTCTCGAACGCGAGCGCCGGGCCCTCGGACCTCGCTACTTTGCGCAGGAATACCTTTGCGAATTTCACGCGACCAACGATGCTCTCTTCACCGAGCCTCAAGTCAGAAAAGCCATCGCATCCGACATCGATCCGCTCTTCACCCCGGCGTCGCCATCAATCAAGGCGTCGCCCGCAACCGTTGCCGGATGGCTCTCGCACAATGCCATCACCAGCATTCTCAACCGGCAATACTTCATCGGGGTCGATCTCGGCCAGCGTCGTGATCACACCGCCATCGTCATCATCGAAGTTGCCGACATCGCTTCGAATCAACGCAACGCGGTCACCTATGCGCCGGATCGACGTACCCGCCGCGCCGTGCGTCACATGGAGCGCTTGCCGCTCGATACGCCCTACACCGCCATCGTCGAGCGCGTCACCCGTCTCGCCAACGAACTCGCTGCTTCGAACCCATGCACCGTCGTCGTCGATGCCACTGGCGTTGGTCTCCCGGTAGTCGATGCTCTGCGGACGCAGGTGGCTCGATGGCGTCTCATGCCGGTAACCATCGGTCATTCCGATCGCGACACATACGTCGACGGCTTCTGGCGGGTCGCCAAACGCGACCTCATCGCCCGTCTCCAGATCGCTTTCGATTTCGAAGAGTTGACCATCTCCAGCGCATTGCCAGAAACGGAAACCATTGTCGAGGAACTCACTGCCATGCGAGCCTCCCTGCGAGGCGCCGGCCACACGCGATACGAAAGTCCCGGCCATGCGCAAGACGATCTCGCAATTGCGCTATCCCTCGCCTGGTGGGCCGCCGACGCCCGCCGCGCCGGACAACTCGGCGAAGACAAGCGTCTGCTCTAACTCCATCACGCAAAAAGGAAAAACTAAAAAATGCAAAACAAAATCGGTCAATCGCAAAATGCCGTCAAGCACGGAATTACATCCTCGAAAATGTTCGTCCTGCAGAACGAAAGTCCTGAACAATGGGCAGAAATGCTCGCGGGATGTGTCGAAGAATTCCAGCCCACGACGCCTTTTGAAGAGCGCCTCGTCGAAGAGATAGCGTTCGCCAAGTGGCGCCTCCGCCGCGCTTGGATCACCGAAAACGCCCTGTACGACACGGAAATGGACGAAAGCGCCGCAGCCTTCGCCGAAAAATATAAGCAGGCTGATGAAGGCGTCCGCCAAGGAACCGCCTTCCGTTCCATGGCCGACTCAAGCAAAGCCCTCGCGCTGGTCATGCGCTACGAAAGCCGCCTCGACCGCGCATACAAGCGCGCCATCAAAACCCTCGAAGATCGCCGAGCCATCCGCTCTCGCCGCGCTGCTTAGTTGTAAGCCAGCATTCCACTCTGAGACGTGTCTTCGCCATACGTTCGCCTGAACATTGGCCCGTAAGTCCTTACAGTTGCAGCATAGAAAAAGGTCTTGCGTTCACACGAGGGACATGTGACAATCTCGTCTGTGGTCTCTAGTGGGCCAAAATGGATAAAAAGTGGTCGAAACCGTCAACCTTGGGTCAGTGGAGTGTCCCCGTGGGATCTACCCTGCCAGTGTAGACGACAAAGGCCGCCTCAAACTCCCCGCCGACTTCCACAGATATCTGACGGAGATCGGCGCGACAAAAGTTTTCGTCACCAGCTTCGACGAACGCATAGGACGTATCTATCCTATCCCCGTTTGGAAGCAAGTAGTAGCAACTTTGATTACACCGGGAGACGAAACCGATGACGGCGAAGACTTGCTGTTCACGGCGAACGATCTCGGTGGAGATGCGGAACTCGATGCGCAGGGCCGGGTGCTGGTTCCCCCTCCCATGCGCAAGACCTTGAAGATCGAAAACCAGCCCGTTTGGCTTGAACACCAGAAAGGTCACATCAAGGTGTTCGGCGCGGAAGTTTATGAGGAACGCAAGCAGCGCGCGGCCGAGAACAGGGCCGGCAAGCTGAAAGCGTTCGAACGGAAAGGGCTCCTGTAGCGCTCATGTATGCACGTGCCGGTCATGTTGCCCGAAGCGCTGGAGTATTTGGCGATCCGTCCCGACGGTTTCTACGTGGACGTGACGCTGGGGTTGGCAGGGCATTCGAAGGCGATTGCCGAGCGGCTTACATCGGGCCGGCTTCTCTCTCTCGACCGCGATGCGGAGTCGATGGAGCTCGCTCGGCAAAACTTGGGACCGTTGGCCGAACGGATCGAGTTCCGGCAAGCGCGGTTCTCCGAGTTGGCGGCTTTAGGGATATCCGAAGTCGACGGTTTGATAGCCGACCTCGGCGTCAGCAAGTTTCAGTTGACCACTGCGGATCGCGGCTTCTCGTTCATGAATGCGGGGCCGGTCGACATGCGGATGGATCGCAGCAAAGGTACGACTGCTGGAGAGATTGTGAACACGGTCGACGAACGTACGTTGGCCAATTTGATTTTCGAGTACGCCGAAGAGAGGAGGTCGCGACAAATAGCCAGAGCAATCGTTCGCGCGCGGCCCATTCGGGACACTGCGCATCTTGCTGCAGTGATCGAAGGGGCCGTAGCGCGCAGCGGTCCAATCCATCCGGCGACGCGAACCTTCATGGCTCTTCGACTCGTAGTCAACGAAGAGTTGGACGAACTGGACAAGCTGCTAGAGAGCGCGCCCAAGCTGCTGCGCCCGGGTGGCCGGTTCGTCGTCATCACCTTCATGTCCCTGGAGGACCGCAAGGTGAAACAAAGTTTTCAGGAATTGGCCCGAGAAGGCCGGGCCCGAATCCTGACCAAACATGTAGTGCGCCCGAGCGACAGCGAAGTGCGGCAGAATCCACCCTCCCGCAGCGCCAAACTCCGCGCCATAGAAATACAAGGGCAGTAGCGAGTATCTGTAGTTAGCATCCGTAGCAAGTATCTGTAGGAGCTCAGTCAGTGTGTGGGGCAGGCTTTCAGCCTGCTGCGGGCTTTTAGCCCGCTCATAGAGAAGAAGGAAAGCAAAACATGGCGACGCTTGCGAACATATTCAACCAGTTCATCGGCGCCGGTAGCGTGGCAGAGGCCGCGCCCCGGTCCGTGACGTGGGAAACCAGCGAGGAGTGTAAACTCCGCGCCCTTCCTAACGAAGACGTTTACCTCTTTTCCAAGCGGATCGATAACTCGCGGGTCATCCGCCAGGCCGACCCAAAGGCCCGTGCTCGCGATTGGAAGTTCGTCGGTGGCGGCACATTTGCTGCCATGGCCCTCATCGGCATGTTGTTGCCAAGCGCGTACGGTCTCATGGCCGGCTATCAACTCAGTCAACTGCAGATCGAAAATCAAAAGCTCATAACCGAGCGGTCCCGGCTCGAAGTGCAGGAGGCTCGCTTGCTCAGCGCCGAGCGCCTGCAGGAACTCGCGAAAATGCAAGACTTCATCGATCCGGCGCCCGAACGCACCGTCTACCTCGAGCCCAAGAACGATAAGTCTCTTGCGCTGAATCGGCATTAGGTTTTACCAAGGGAGGGGACTTGGACCCGCGCGCGGAGTCATTAGCTACAAAAAGGCTGAGGATCTTCGCGCGCGGTTGTGTTTTTTGGGGTGTAGTTCTTTTCATTCGTCTCATCGATCTTCAGATCGCCGATCACGATAAGTACCGTCGCATCGCCGATTCCCAGCATATCCGTAACGTAGAGGTTCAGGCCACCCGTGGCTCCGTCTACGACCGCAATGGCGAGCCGCTCGCCATGAGCGTCGAAGTCGACACGGTCGTCGTCAACCCGCGCCGGATTCCGGATCCTGTCGTCGCTGCGAACCTTCTCGCGGCCGTTCTCAAAATGGACGCCGCGCCGTTGCTCGACAAGATCAAGCAGTCAATCGATAACAACCGCGGCTTCCTCTACGTCAAGCGCAAGATCACGGACCAGGAGTCGCAGAAGCTTCGCAGCTATGGTCTCGATTGGATCGAGTTTCGCAGCGAAAGCACACGCCTCTATCCGAAGGAGCAGCGCGCGGCCCACGTCGTCGGCAGCGTCGATCATGAGGAGCGCGGTAACAACGGCATCGAGTTATCACTCGACAAAGTGCTGAAGGGCAAGCCCGGCGTCATGCGTACCCAGGCTGATGTCCGGCACGCCGTCTTCGATCGGAAGTACTTCACCGATCCTCAACCCGGCCGCAACATCAAGCTCACCATTGATGAGCGGATTCAATTCACGGCCGAGAAGGAACTGAAGAAGGCAGTGGAGGAAAACCACTGCAAAACCGGCAGCATCGTCGTCATGGACCCCAAAACTGGGGAAATCCTGGCGATGACCAGCTTCCCGACGTTCAATCCGAACGATCGTCTGGAGAAGGGCGAAGACATCTCCCCGCGCCTGAATCTCGCCGTCTCCGCTCCATTCGAGCCCGGTTCGGTGTTCAAGGTGGTCACTGTAGCCGCGGCGCTCGAGACAACGAACATCAGGCCCGGCACGATGCTCCATTGCGGGAATGGCCGGATGACGCTCTTTAAACGCGTAATTCACGACCACGTTCCGCACGGTCTGTTGAGCGTAGAAGATGTACTCGCCAAATCGAGTAACATCGGGGCCATTCAACTCGGTCTGCGTGTCGGCAATCAACGGCTATGGGAGTACGTCAAGCGGTTCGGCTTTGCCTCTAAAACCGGTCTGCCGATGCCAGGGGAATCGAAAGGCATGCTGCGGCATTGGGAAAAATGGCACCCGGCCGCGATTGGTTCCATCGCGATGGGACACGAAATCATCACGACGACCGTCCAACTGGCGAGGGCGGCGTCTGTGATCGCCAACGGCGGCATGCTTGTACAGCCTCGGCTCATCCTGAACGATGATTCGATCGAAAAGATCGAGTTGCCGAAGCAAGCCATCAAGCCGGAAACGGCGATCACTATGCGCCGGATGATGGAGCGCGTTGTCCTCAGCGGTACGGGAAAGAAAGCCCACCTCGATGGCTACACTTCGGGCGGGAAAACGGGTTCCGCGCAAATCTTCGATACACAGGCGAAGGTCTACACGCATAAGTACAACGCTTCATTCATGGGCTTTGCTCCTGTCAATAACCCGGCCATCGTAGTGGTTGTGACTCTGAATGGCGCCTCGAAGTTGGGCGGCGCAATCGCTGCCCCAGTGTTCCGGGAGGTTGCCGGCCCGGCCCTCCGCTATCTGGACATTCCGCGCGATCTTCCCGACGGTCCCATCGGCCCGGTGACAGACGAAGAGACCGGCAGCGATCTCTCGCTGGCCGGATTCGCGCCGCCACCGCAGGAAGGCGAAGAGGAAATGGCCATCGCGCTCGGCCCGGCTCTGCCGCCCGAGATGATTCCTGTCGGACCAAGAGTCCCGAATTTCCGCGGCAAGACCAAGCGTGAGGTGATGGCGGAATCGACTGCGCTCGGTGTTCGCGTCGAGATCGCAGGGACAGGAATTGCACGGCGCCAGGAGCCGCAACCTGGGTCGGTTCTCCGTCCCGGCGAACGTGTAAAGGTTCGGTTTGCCCGATGACCGTCCTCTCTCCCTCGCGCCCCGGCACTTTCAAAAGGCGGGGCGCTTTCTTTTCCACCGCGCAAGTGGTTGAAACACTATGGGAGTTTGACGTTTTAAACATCTTTTTCCACAGGTGTTTGCGATGACGCTGTCGGAATTGCTGGAAGGTGTGGCCACGCTTTCCGCAGTTCCAGCGTCGTCTTTATCGATGGATATCCGCGGCGTCGCCTTCGACTCCCGCAAAGTCGCGTCCGGCTTCGTGTTCTTCGCATTCCCCGGAGCCAAAGCCGACGGAACACAGTTCGCGGCGCAAGCCATACAGAAAGGAGCGGTAGCGGTTCTCAGTGAATCGCCCGCTCCTCCGGATTTCGACGGTCTCTGGATCCGCGTCCCTCACGGACGGCAGGCTCTGGCGACCGTTGCAGGCAACTTCTATGACCACCCCGACCGCCGGCTCAAAATCATCGGCGTCACTGGCACGAACGGGAAAACGACCACCACTTACCTGATCGATTCCATCCTCCGCGCAGCGGGGCTGACGACGGCGCTTGTCGGTACCATCGAGTACCGCCTGGCGGGTCGTCAATTGCCGTCCATCAACACGACACCCGAGTCGCTCGAACTGTTCCAGCTCTTCAAGGAACTCGAAGACCTCGGCGGGACGCACGTCACGATGGAGACCTCCTCGCATGCGCTGAGCCTGGGCCGGGTTCATGGGGTACAATTCGAGACTGCGGTGTTCACCAACTTGACCAGGGACCACCTGGACTTTCACGGCGACATGGACTCTTACCTCGCGGCAAAGCAGATGCTTTTCACGAGCGAGAGCGCCAGGCCGCCGAGATTCGCCGTGCTCAACCATGACGACAAGCTCGTATCCGCAGTACGAACGAACCCACAATCGGAGGTCATCACGTATGGTCTGGGAGAAGGAGCGTCGGCACGCGCGCAACGCGTCACAACCGGCTTTGACGGGCTCCGCCTTGAAATTCACCACGACGGCAGGACTCACGCGGTGGAGTCCCCGTTGGTCGGTCAAATCAATGTCTATAACGTCCTGGCGGCGTGGTGCGCGGCCTATAGTCTCGGCATCGGCCCGGAGGTGATTGCCCGCGGTCTTGCCGAGTGCAAGGCCGTTCCCGGCCGCTTCGAAAGGATAGACGAAGGCCAGCCATTTCTGGTGATCGTGGACTACGCCCATACCGATGACGCGCTTCGGAATGTGATATCCGTCGCTCGCGGCTTGACTTCGAAGCGCGTTATCACGCTCTTCGGCTGCGGCGGCGACCGTGATCGCTCCAAACGGCCCCTGATGGGGATGGCTGCGGCTGAAGCCGAGTGACATCGTGGTTTTAACGTCGGACAATCCGAGGTCGGAAGACCCGCTCGGCATCATGAACGACGCGATGGTCGGGATTCGCCGCTTCGACACCCCGCATGAGATCGAACCCGATCGCGAGAAGGCCATCCGGCGCGCGATCGAAAGCGCCGGCCCCGGACGATGTCGTGCTCATCGCCGGCAAAGGTCACGAGACGTATCAGACATTGAAAGACAAGACCGTTCCATTTGACGACAGGGAAGTCGCGCGAAGGATACTTCGTGGGTTTGGGTATGGAAAAACGTGAGGACGTCTCCGGTTACAGCATCGATTCGCGAACGCTGCAGCCGGGCGATTTGTTCTTCGCGCTCAAAGGAGATGTCCACGACGGTCATAAGTTTGTAGCGGACGCTCTCGCGCGCGGCGCAGCAGGAGCTGTAGTTCAAGAAGATCTTGGCCCGGATCCACGATTGATCCGGGTAGAGGACACATTGGTAGCGCTGCAGCAGCTTGCTCACAAGGTGTCCGAGCAATGGGGTGGCAAGGTGGTTGGGGTAACGGGGAGCGCTGGGAAAACGACGACGAAGGACGTGATCGCAGCCGTCCTGGCTTCTTCGATGCGCGTCGGCAAGACGGTGGGGAACTTCAACAACCATATCGGCCTGCCGCTGTCGATGCTTCGCATGCCGAAGGATGCCGAAGTCGCTGTGCTCGAATACGGGATGAACCACATCGGCGAGATTCGCGACCTTGGCGCGCATCGTCGCTCCCGACGTGGCCGTGGTCACGAATGTGGGGTACGCGCACATCGAGAACTTCGAATCGATCGATGAGATCGCCGCCGCCAAACGCGAGCTGGTCGAATCATTGAAGCCGGACGGTGTCGCCGTCCTGAACGCCGATGACGAGCGTGTCCGTGAGTTCAAGGGTCCGCGCAACGTCTACTACGGCCTTTCGGAGCGCGACGCGACCATATCGAGCTTCGTTCCGATGGCGTTCGCTTCAAAGTAGACGGCACGGAATTTGAAAGCCCCATGCAAGGCCATCACGCGATCCGCAACATTCTTGCAGGATTGGCCGTTGCGCGGTTGTTTGGAATCGACCCTCGCGACACGCGCGAGGCAGTGCTGTTCGCTCCAGCCCGGCAAGATGCGCGGCGAGCGGATCACGCATAAAGGTATTGAGATTATTAACGATTGCTACAACTCGAATCCCGATGCGGCGCGAGGCATGCTCGACGTGCTTCGGGATACCCCGGCGCGACGAAAGATCGCCGTGCTGGGCGAGATGCTCGAACTCGGACGTTGGTCCGAGCCTTTACACCGGGAAGTCGGTTACTTATGCTGCCCGGTGTGAGGTAAATGTGCTCGTTGGGATACGCGGCGACGCCCGTTTCTTGGTGGAGTCGGCGGTAACCGCTGGCCTGTCCAGCGACGCCGCGTTTTTTTTCGAACGATCCCGAACAGGCCGGCATTTTCCTGCGTTCAATTGCGCGCGAAGGGGATGCCATACTGTTCAAAGGCTCACGCGGCACCCGCGTAGAGAAGGCCTTGGAGAAGTTTCTCGACTAAGACCTCATCTATGCTCTACTGGCTTCTTTACCAACATCTGTTCCTGGGGTACGCGAAAGAGTACCCAAGCCTCGGTGTTCTTCGACTCTTCGGATACGTGACGTTTCGGACTGCTTTCGCCAGCCTGACCGCGTTGTTCCTTTGCATTCTCATCGGTCCCTGGTTGATTCGCAAGCTACGCGAGTTTCAGATCGGCCAGCACATCCGCGAAGAAGGACCGAAGTCGCATCAGAAGAAGGCCGGAACACCAACGATGGGCGGTGTTCTGATCATCATCTCGATCGTGATTCCAACGTTGCTTTGGACGGACCTGACCAACCCGTATGTCTGGATCGCATTGTTCGGATTGTTGAGTTTCGGCGCGATCGGCTTCTATGACGATTACATGAAGGTCCGCAAGAAGCACAACCTTGGCTTGACCGCTAAGGGAAGTTCGGATTGCAGGTGATCGCATGTCTCGTCGTTGGCATCATGCTGCTCTCGCTACACGCGCGAGGAGTGTACAGTACGGCGATGAACGTCCCTTTCGTCAAGAGCTTTCATCCGGACCTCTTGATCACCGGGCTGCTGTCGAACCCTTGGACTTATCCGCTGGCGTTCCTGTTCTTCTTTCTGTTCATGGTCCTCATCATCGCCGGATCGTCCAACTTTGTGAACCTCACGGACGGCCTCGATGGCCTCGCCATCGGATTGATGATCATCGCCGCCGGAGCAATGACGGTACTGTCGTACGTCAGCGGTCACGCCGAGCTCGCCAAGTATCTCGATCTCGCGCGCCTGCCCGGCGCGAGCGAGCTGACGGTCTTCTGCGGCGCGATGACTGGAGCGTCCATCGGGTTCCTTTGGTATAACGCGCATCCGGCCGAGATCTTCATGGGCGATGTCGGCTCGCTTTCGCTCGGCGGCGCGATGGGTGTTGTTGCGGTGCTCATCAAGCAGGAACTGCTGCTGATCTTCATCGGCGGCGCCTTCGTGTTGGAGGGCATGTCGGTCATCCTTCAGGTCGCCAGCTTCAAACTGCGGGGGAAACGCATCTTTAAGATGGCTCCGCTGCACCATCACTTTGAAGCGCTCGGTTGGCAGGAGTCGAAGATCATCATCCGCTTCTGGATCGTCGGGCTTGTAATGGCGCTCTTTGCGCTGACGACTCTGAAACTGCGATGAAGCACACGCTGCAGGGCCGAAATGTCTTAGTCGTGGGTATGGGTAAGTCCGGCTTGGCCGCGATGGAACTTGTTCGCCAGCACGGAGCCAACGCCAGCGCAACGGACGAGAAGCCAATGTCTGCCGACGTTCTATCGCAAACCGAAGAGACATTCATCAGCGCGGATCTCATCGTCCTGTCTCCGGGTGTTCCCGTCGACATCGGCCCTGTTAATGCTGCCCGCGCCAAAGGCATTCCGATCATAGGCGAGGTCGAGCTGGCGAGCTACTTCCTGCGTGGGCCCGTCGTAGGCATCACCGGATCGAATGGCAAGACTACGACGACGGCGTTGATTGGTCACCTGCTGAAGCAATGCGGCATTCCCGCGCAGGTCGGCGGGAACATCGGCACGCCGCCGACGGCGATGATTGCATCGTCGCGCGACGATCAATGGAACGTTCTGGAGCTATCGAGCTTTCAACTGGAAACGATCGATGAGTTCCGCGCGCAGATCGGCGTTTGTACGAACATCACTCCGGATCATCTTGATCGCCATCACACGATGGAGAACTACGCGAACGCCAAAGGCCGTCTCTTCGAGACGCAGACGGCCGATTGCCACGCGGTGCTGAATGCGGATGACGAATACTGTGTCGCGTACGCGTCGCGAACTCCCGCCGCCAAGCACTGGTTCAGCCGGCGTAAGGCTAACGAATTGTACTTCGATGGGACTTCGATCCTCGTCGATGGCCGCCCACTGATTCGGGCGGACGAGTTGCCGATTCGAGGTGTTCACAACGTAGAGAACGTGATGGCTGCGGTGGCCGCGGCGCTCATTGCCGGGGCATCCGTCGATAAACTGGCTGCGGCGCTTCGTACCTTCCCCGGCGTCGAACACCGGCTCGAGTTCGTCCGAGAACGCAACGGCGTCCAGTATTACAACGACTCGAAAGCAACGAACGTGGATGCCACGGAGAAGGCCATCGACGCCTTCCCGGGCAATCTTTGGATCATTCTGGGAGGCAAGGATAAGAATAGTGATTACACTGTTCTTCGAGACAAGTTGCGCGCGAAGGCCAAGAGCGTGTTGCTGATCGGATCGGCTGCTTCTAAGATCGCAGAACAATTGCATGGTCTTCCGCTGGTGGAATCGGGCGCGATTGATCGCGCGGTGGAACGCGCCGCATCGCAAGCTGTTGCCGGCGATGTGGTGCTCTTAGCGCCGGCGTGCGCGAGTTTCGATCAGTTCGACAACTTCGAGCATCGCGGGCGCGTGTTCAAGGAATTGGTAAGGAGTTTATAGCTGTGGCGCAACGTTTGAAGACCGACTGGGTTCTCTTCTTCACCATCGTCGCGATGGTCTGCTTCGGCCTGGTTATTGTGTATAGCGCTTCCTCGGTGATGGCCGAGCTGAAGTACAAGTGGGACATGTATTTCATCGCGCGGCAGGTTGGCTGGGCGGTTGTGTCGTTCCTGGTGCTGATGCAGCTCAAGCGCCTCAACTACCGCAAGCTTCGATAACCCTATTTGGGCATTTGCGCCTCTTGGCGTCGTCACTAGTCTGCTTGTGATCGTCTACTTTGTCGGCTTTAGACACCGCTGGCTTCAGATCGGACCCGCTTCTCTGCAGCCGTCAGAGTTCGCCAAGCCTGCGCTGGTTATCTTTCTTGCGTACTTCATCGCCTTGCGTTTGCGCGCGATCAACGATAAGCATACACTTCGACCTGCGATGCTCGCGCTGGGCGCCTTGGCTGCCATGGTGGTTGGACCCGATCTTGGTACCGCGATTGTACTGGTGTTAACCGCAGCAATCCTCTTTTATGTTGCCGGCTTGGAACGTCGATACATCGCGGTCGCCACCGTCGCCGGAGTGATTCTCGTCGGCATTGCGATCATCGCCAAGCCTTATCGATTGAGCCGCGTGCTCGCAATGGTCGACCCGAACTTCAAGATCGTCGATGTGGTGAATCCCGGCGGGGAAATTCGATCCTATGTGAAGCGCGCGCAGAACAGCGATCCGACTTATCAGCCCAGGCAGTCGCGTATCGCCGTGGGATCGGGTGGCGTGCTCGGCGTGGGGCTCATGCAGGGCAAGCAGAAGCTGCTGTATCTTCCCGAAGCCCACACCGACTACATCTACGCAGTGGTCGGAGAAGAGCTTGGCATCTGGGGGACGAGCGGCGTTCTGATTGGATTCTTCGTGATCCTTTGGCGAGGCTTACGGCTGTTCTACGTTGCTCCGGACAACTTCGGCAAGTATCTGGCTCTTGGTGTGACCGTATCAGTTGTTCTTCAAGCGCTTGTTAATATCAGCGTCGTTCTTGACGTCGGACCTACAAAAGGTATTCCTTTGCCTATGATTTCTTACGGCGGGAGCTCGCTCTTAAGTACCCTGATCTCATTGGGTCTGCTGTTAAGTGTGAGCGAACACGCTGGATGAAGTTCATCATGGCGGGCGGTGGAACCGCCGGGCACATCATTCCTGCACTGGCCGTTGCGGAGGAGCTGCGTGGGCGCGGTCATGAGCCTGTCTTTGTCGGGACTCGCCATGGCATGGAAGCGCGCCTGGTTCCGAAGGCGAACTTTCCCATCGAGTGGATCGAGATCGGCGGCTTGAATCGTGTTGGTTTGCTACGGCGGTTGAAAACCCTGTGGCAACTGCCGCTCAGCACGATGAGTGTCTTAGGTATTTTCGATCGGTATCGAGCCGCCGCGGTGTTCAGCATGGGTGGCTATGTCGCGGGACCCGTCGTGATGGCTGCGCTGCTGAAACGAGTTCCGGTTGTGGTGATGGAGCCAAACGCGATTCCGGGGCTGACCAATCGCAAGCTTGCGCGCTTTACATCGCGAGCTTTGGTCAACTTCGAGGAGACCGCGCATTACTTTCCCGAAGGCCGGGCCGAAGTCACTGGAGTGCCCGTTCGACGAGAATTTTTCACTGCCCCTAAACGGACAAGCGACGCGAGGTTTACGCTGCTGGTTACCGGGGGCAGCCAGGGGTCGCGAACACTTAACGACGCGGCCTCGGCTGCTTGGGAGCGCTTTGCACGCGCGGGCGTTCCGATTCGCATTCTTCATCAGGCAGGCCGTGGCAATGCGCGAACCGTTGCAAGAAGCTTTCCGCCGGACAGGCATGTCAGGCGAGGTAGTCGATTTCATCGACGATATGCCTGCCGCATTTGCGCAAGCTGACCTGATTGTCTGCCGGTCGGGCGCCTCGACGGTTTCGGAACTGGCCGCCGCAGGCCGTGCCAGCATATTAGTGCCATTTCCATACGCCGCCGACGACCATCAGCAGTACAACGCGGACGCGATGGAGCGTGTCGGCGCAGCGCGCGTGGTGCTCGATCGAGAGATGACAGGCCAGCGCCTGTTCGAAGAAGTCACACGGCTGATGATGGATCGTACATTGCTCGAATCAATGGGCCAATCCGCAAAATCTATGGCGAAACCATATGCCGCCCGGAAAGCTGCTGACGCGCTGCTCGAACTGGTGCGATAATGAGTACTCTCGTTCACATCCTGGAGACAGTCTCAAATTAGATGTTTCTGAAGCCGCAACAACTGCACTTCACGGGCATCGGCGGTATCGGCATGAGCGGTATCGCTGAAATCCTGTTAAATCTTGGCTACCAAATCACGGGTTCGGACGTGAAGCTAAGTCCCATCACTGACCGGCTGGTGTCTCTAGGCGCCAAAGTTTACGAAGGACACGCAGCCGAAAACGTTCAAGGAGCGAAGGCGCTTGTTGTGACCTCAGCGGTCGATGGTCAAAACCCTGAGCTGATCGAAGCACGCCGTCTTGGGATTCCAGTGATCCCACGCGGGGAACTGCTTGCCGAGCTGATGCGGCTAAAGTACGGAATCGCTGTTGCCGGCAGCCATGGTAAGACTACGACGACCTCCATGACCGCTACGATCCTGGCGCACGCGGAGCTCGATCCGACAGTGGTTGTTGGCGGCCGTGTCAATACGATGGGTGGTTCGAATGCGCGGCTTGGGAAGGGAAGCTTGCTGGTGGTTGAATCGGACGAGAGCGATGGTTCATTCCTAAAGCTGTCGCCGATTCTGGCGATTGTCACTAACATTGATCGCGAACATCTCGATCACTACAAGGACATCGAACAGATTCGCAACGCATTCACGCAGTTCGTCAACGAGGTGCCGTTTTACGGCGCGGCAATCATGTGCCTCGACGACGAGAATATTCAACAGATCCTTCCCAACGTCAAGCGGCGAATCATTACCTATGGTCGTGGCGCTCAGGCAATGCTCGCGGTGACTCAGTCGTCCTGCGGCCACTTATCAAGTACTTTCCGTCTGCGGCTCGGCGATCGCGATTTGGGCGAGTTTCATGTGGCCGTGCCCGGCGCTCATAATGTTCTGAATGCGACGGCCGCGATTGCGATCGGCCTCGAACTGGAGATTCCAATTGATGTAATTCGCGAAGGACTCGGCAAATTTTCCGGCGTGGACCGTCGATTTCAGCAGCGGGGGCAGGAGAAGGGCGTTACAGTGATCGATGATTACGGTCACCATCCGACGGAGATTCGCGCGACCCTCGCGGCCGCTCGTGATTGCAATTTCAACCGGGTACACGCTATCTTCCAACCGCATCGATATACCCGTACAATGCACCTGATGGACGATTTCGCGCGCGCCTTTCATGGCGCCGACCACGTCTATCTGCTGGATATTTACGCCGCCTCGGAGAAACCAATCGAAGGCGTAAACGCGCAGGCGCTTGGAGAGAAAATGGCCGGCTTTGGGCATCGCTCGGTTGTCTACGCCGGCAGTATCGAAGCGGCGGCACAGGCTGCAGCCGCAAACGTTGTGGAAGGTGACGTTGTACTGACGCTGGGAGCCGGAAACGTGTGGCAAGCCGGAGATCGATTATTGCAGATCCTGCGCGAAGGAGGGTCTTGATATGGCGCGAAGGTCCGGCGCGACTACTGCTGAAGGGATGACCTTACCGGCGCCGAAGCGGAACAGCGCGGCATTCCGGCAATTGAAGCAGTTCATGACTGCGATCCTGATTGTCATCGGCCTCATCACCACTGCCTGGTTATATTTCGCTGTCGACCATTTCCTGGCTTCCGATTCCCGCTTCTTCGTTCCCGGTCCTCCCGAGCCCGGACAGAGAAGTGAATATTTTCAGATCGAGGGTGTGACAAATGTGCTCGATGAGCAAGTTGTCCAAGTGTTCGCTGGAGACTTCGGCCGCAGCATTTATCTTTGTCCCTTAGAGAGAAGAAGATTGAAGCTCCTCGGTATCGATTGGGTCAAAGACGCGTCGATCAGCCGTTTATGGCCGAATCGCCTGGTGGTCCGCATCACTGAAAGGATTCCAGCGGCAGCCGTTCAACTTCCCGCCGCCGATGGATCGCTATTGTTGTCTTTACTTGATGCCGATGGAGTATTACTCGATCCGCAACGTGTCCGGCCGTACCGGCTTCCGATTCTTACGGGAATTACCCGCAGAGAAGTTGACGCCAGCCGGAAGGAGCGAATGAAGCGATTCCTGCGGATGCAATCTGAGCTTGGCACGTACATGGACAACATTTCCGAGATAGACGTCAGCGATATCGACAATCTCAAAGCGACTCAACAATTCGACGACCGCGCGCTTACCTTAATGCTGGGGAACCAGAGTTACCGCGAGCGGTATGAAAATCTGCTCAACAATCAGGACGATATTCGTAAGCGCCTGCCGGATGCAATTATTCTGGATCTGCGGCTGAAGGACCGGATTACTGCTGTCAGTTCCATCCCGAGACCCGTTGCCACCGGAGCGCGAAAATGAGCAACGGTCCGCGATATGCGGTTGGACTGGATGTCGGTAGCGCACACACGCGTTGTCTCGTTTGCCTGCTGGAAGACGGGCGCATGCGTTATTTGGGCCATGCCGATGTGGATTCGACAGGCTGGTCAAAGGGCCGGATATCCGATCAGGTGGCTGCAACGGACTCGATTCGGGCCGCTGTAACGGAAGCCGAGCGAAAGGCGCAAGTATCCGTTGAGGGCGCTGTCGTCGGTGTTGGTGGCACATCGATTGAAGGCATGAACGGCCGCGGCCTTTATGAGTTCGGCCGGCCGCGCGAGATCGATCCGGGTGATTTGAACTATGCAGTAGAACTCGCATCGAAAGTTCGGCTGCAGGAAGACCGCACGATTCTGCAGGTTGCTCCGCAGGACTTCACGCTCGATGGCAGGGCAGGGTATCGCAATCCACGCGGAGTGGTTTGTGCTCGCCTCGAAGCCAACGTTCACGTGATCTCTACTTCCGCGCACGAACACCAGGCGTTAGTGAACGCTGTCCATCATGCGCATCTTGCCGTCGAAGAGACGATCTTCGAGCCCGTGGCCGCGGGGTACTCGGCCGTCATGGCTGATGAGCGCAGCCGGGGTGTCGCCATCGTCGATATCGGCGCCCATTCGACTGATCTTGTTATCTATGACGGCGATGCCCTTCTTCGGGCAAGCAGCATTCCGATCTCGGCGGATCACTTCACGCGCGATGTTGCGATTGGCTTGACGCTTTCTTACGAGGATGCGGAACGCCTGAAACGCGACTATGGATGCGCGGTGATGGGTCTTACTTCCGAACACAGCCTTATTGAGCTGCCATCGCCGGATGGACGCGCTCCACGAGAAGCGCCCCGCACGTTCCTCAACGATATTCTCGAGGCCCGCGCGCAGGAGTTGTTCCATTTCGTTCGCGGAGAGATCGCTAAGGTAGGGATGGAACAGGCGCTGCTGGAAGGAGTAGTGCTAACGGGTGGCGGCGCGTTGCTGCAAGGCATGTGCGATGTTGCCGAACAGAGATTGAACTGTCAGGCCCGCAATGGCCTGCCCGTCGGGATTGCGGGATTGCCCGACGAGATTAACGACGCTGCCTGGTGTGTAGCGGCGGGACTGTCGATGTATTCCGCGAAGCTTAAGACTCGAAAGGAATGGAAGCGCACAGTGCCGGGAATTCTCGGGATGCTGTACGACAAGGGTGTGACCGGAGGCCAGCATGGCGGAAATTAACAAAGAACCTCTGAAATTTGAAGTCCAAGAAGAAGCGCTGCTTGGAACGCGGATCAAGGTGATCGGCGTTGGAGGCGGCGGATCGAACGCGGTGGCTCGCATGATGAGCGAAGGTGTCGCCGGTGTCGAGTTCCACGTTTTGAATACGGATCTACAGGCCCTGCAGGCGTCGCCGGTGCCGAACAAGCTTGCGATCGGTCGCAAAGTGACGAACGGCTTGGGCGCCGGTTCGGACCCGTCGATCGGACGGATGGCTGCGCTTGAAGATACGGAGCGCATCATCGAGATCCTGGAAGGCGCGGACATGGTCTTTGTCACCGCCGGCATGGGCGGCGGAACAGGCACAGGAGCCGCTCCGGTAGTCGCTGCGCTGGCAAAAGAGTTGAATGCGTTGACCGTGGCTGTGGTGACGAAGCCCTTCGGCTTTGAAGGACCGCGCCGGATGAAACAAGCGGACAAGGGTCTTGCAGACCTTGCGGGCAGCGTTGATACGGTGATCTCGATCCCCAACGACAAGCTGTTGAGCATTGTCCCCAAAGGCACGAGCTTCTACGAATCTTTCCGGGTTGCGGACGACGTACTGCGTCAAGCAGTACAAGGGATCGCCGAGATTATCACAACTCCGGGTATCATCAACCGCGACTTCTCCGATATTCGAGCCATCATGCTGGGAATGGGCTTCGCGATGATGGGCACTGCAACCGCGAAAGGTGAGAACGCTCTTGTGGAAGCGGCCAAGCAGGCGATCAACTCGGCGCTGCTCGAAGAGGGCGGTGTGAAGGGCGCGCGTGGCATCCTCATCAACATCACGGGCTCGAGCAAGTTGAGTTTGCACGACGTTAACGAGGCGTGCGCTCTGATTCGCGCGGCGGCCGAATACGACGACGTCCAGATCAACTTCGGAATCGTGCTCGACGAGTCAATGGATGACGAAGCGAAGATCACCGTTATCGCTACTGGGTTCCAGCGCGCGGGATTGCCGGTAGTCCGGTCGAATTCATTCGACCAAGTCATGGAGCGAGCGACAGAGCCCCGCTTCACCGAGCCTCGGTTCATCGCTGCGCCGGAGCCGTCGATGCAAGATGAATTGGTGAACGAAGAAGTAGAGCGCGAGCCTGAGGTCGTGGAGGAAGAGGTTCTCGTGGCTGCTGAGTCGCCCTCTCCCGAAGAGGCGAAGAACGACCTGGAACTTCCGGCGTTTATGCGCCGCGAACGCAGGCTGTTCCAGTAAGGGCCGTGGGCAGGCTCGGGGGCTGGGCGGCCGCTGCATCGGGGCTGCCCCACGGGCGCTAACTTAAGCTGGACCAGTTTCCGGCCGTGTCAATCGATGGCATATATCGAGCTTTCGGGGATCGGTCTATACTACGCCGTCAGGGAGGACCGGTCCTCCATTGCCGATCCCCGCGTGATCTGCTCGCGATTGAAAAACCGTAGGTCGAGTTGGCGCAGTGTGCTCCCCGGTCTCCCTCGGTTGTGACACAGCCCGGTTACGCATGTTTGTAAGCGTTGCTAACTGCGAGGCCGGGACGAGCGTCCAAAAGGCTGGTTGGGAGATCCCTATGCGCCAGTTGCCCTTGATCATCACGCTCATAACTTTGACCAACTCGGCTGTGGCACAACACGGTGGACGCGCCGAACAACTTTCGAAGTTAATTCTGAATCTGATGAATACGGCCGAGGTGCCTGGCCTTTCCATCGCCACGATCGACGATGGGAGGATCGGATGGATCGGATCGCTTGGCGTGAAGGATACGAAGACCGCCGAAAGAGTTGACGCTGAGACGGTCTTCCCAGCGGCATCCCTCAGCAAAGTCGTATTCGCCTACGGCGTCTTGAAGCTTGTGGACGAGGGCAAGCTCGACCTCGACGCTCCTCTGTCCAAATACCTCCCCGCTTACGTCGAACATGATGACCGCGTGAACCTCATTACAGCGCGCCACGTTCTTACACACCGCACCGGGTTCCCAAACTGGCGGCAGTCTGGAAAGCCGCTGGTCATGTACTTCAAACCGGGAGAACGATACAGCTATTCGGGCGAAGGATTCGTTTACTTGCAGCGTGCGGTAGAGAAGATCACCGGACAGCCGCTGGATGAATTCATGCAACGGACCCTCTTCGGTCCATTAGGAATGACGAACAGCAGTTATCTTTGGCTGGAGCAATTCGAAGCTCTCGCCGTTGCCGGTCATACGGAATCGGGCATCTCCTCGAAACTACGGAAGACAGTCGAGGGCGCCTCGCCGATCAATGGCGCTGGCGGTCCTGCTGCCGCATCCACTCTACTCACGACTGCCGAGGATTATGCGAAATTCACGATCGCGGTGATGAATGGAACTGGTCTGAAGACGGAAACAGCACGGCAAATGCTCAGATCGCAGTCGGCTGTGGATGCCCAATGCAGGACTTGTCTCGGCAAGGCTCCAGAAAAGGCGTCCGACACCATTTCTTGGGGGCTCGGAATAGGTCTGGCAACTGCTCCCAGCGGCCGCTCTTTTTGGCATTGGGGAGACAACGGCGATTTCAAGGCGTTCGTTACCGGTTCTGAGGTATCAAGACGAGGAATCGTGATCTTCACCAACAGCGCAAATGGAATGATGATCATACCGGACATCGTCCGCGAGGTAATGGGTGAGACGACTACCGCCTTCGATTGGCTTCACTATGAACACTATGACTCGCCGAGAATGAAGCTCTATCATTCGATCCTCGACGACGGTGTCGACGAAGCGCTGAAGGCGTACGAAAAGGACTCATCTCTCAATGAAGACGAAATGAACCGCCTGGGTCTACGACTGTTGAGGACCAAGAAGTTCAAGGAAGCAGTTCGAATTCTTGATCTGAACGTGACCGCGTTCCCGAAATCGGCCAACGCTTGGGACAGTCTCGCCGAAGCCTATATGATCGGCGGGAAAGAACTCGCGATTGCCTACTACAAGAAGTCGCTCGAACTGAATCCCAACAATCCCGGCGCGGTGGAAAACCTGAAGAAGCTCGAAGCTAAGTGAACGCGGAACCGCCATCCACGACCACTGGGCTGGTTTCGGAGTCCGCCCTTGTCGCCCAGCGTTTAGCCAGGAACGCGAATGCTGGTCTGATCCGGGTCGGCTGACGGCCCACTCCGAAGTCAGTGCACAAGCACCGACAGAGTGAAACCGGCCTTAATTCCAAGGTGCTAATTGAGGAATTGCCGAGTGCGGCAGGCGAGCTTAAGTTAGCGCCTATGAGAAAGGGCTGTCCCACAAGAGGTTCAAAACTCCGGCTGGCAGATTATGAAGCGGCGTGTGGACGGCTCTCTTCTGTATGGACAGGCTCTCGATCAAGCTCCGGGGGGGCCAATCTTTGTAGCGAACACCGTTATCGCGGAACCAGCTTGCGCTTCGATCGAATATGGTGTTGAAGATCGAATCACCTTCATCTGTTCCTAGTTTCACAAATGTGCGTATCGCAGTTGTTGTGTTCGCTCAAGGCGCGACCGCCAAGCTCGCCAACCTCGTGCCGTCTGGTTCGCAACCGCAATGAATTCGAACGCATTGAACGGTACATCTAAAATAAACCGTTCACCGCCCAACTCGCCGCCTTGAGTGGAAGAAGTTACAACAGTGTAAACTGAGTCTTCAGTCTCACTAATGCTTCTTCAGCTAAAAGCGATACAGAAACGCTTTGGTGGCGTTGTCGCGCTTAAGAACGGGAACTTGAGTGTCAAGCCAGGCGAAGTGCATCTCCTGATGGGAGAAAACGGGGCCGGCAAATCGACTCTCATGAAGATCGTCGCCGGCATGTTTCCTGCCGACAGCGGCGAGATGCTTTGGAACGGGCGGCCGATCTCCTTTCGTAACCCCGCCGAGGCCCAAGCGCATGGGATCGCGATGGTCCATCAGGAATGCCTGCTGGCGCAGCATCTTTCCGTAGCTGAAAACATCTTCCTGGGACGTCAACCTGCCAATGCGATCGGCCTCGTCAATCGGCGCAGTATGGAGCAGCAGGCGGCCAGGCTGATCGCCGAACATAACTTTCCGCTGCAGGCGGATTGGATCGTGCGGAATCTCAGTCCCGCGCAGAAGCAACTGGTCGAGATCTGCCGCGCGATCCAAGCCGGCTCGGGACTTCTAATTTTCGACGAACCTACTTCCTCGCTCTCCGATTCGGAGACGAAAGAAGTGTTCCGCATCGTCCGCGAACTGCGCGAGAGAGGCACGGGCGTCATCTATATCACTCATCGCCTCGATGAACTTCGATCGGTCGGCGATCGTGTGACGATTTTTCGGGACGGCGAGTCGGTACATACGTGCCTGCTGTCGGAACTCAGCACCGGGGAATTGATTAAACACATGGTCGGCCGCGAGGTGACTTCGATTTATTCGCGTCAACCGGCGGGTCCCGGTCGCGAGCTGATGCGGGTTGAAGGGTTGTCCAGAAAAGGCGTTTTGCATGACATCTCTCTTACCTTACGCGCGGGAGAGATCGTCGGTCTTGCGGGACTGGTGGGAGCTGGGCGGACGGAGTTATGCCGGGCGTTGTTCGGCATCGATCGTATCGACACGGGCAAAGTCACCGTCGACGGCAAAGTTGTTGCGCTTCGCCATCCAAAAAATGCGGTGGCTGCAGGGGTTGCGCTGATCCCGGAGGACCGGGGGCGCGACGGTCTGGCGCGGCAGTTGCCGATCTCCTATAACGTCACGGCTGCAAGTCTGGGGAAACTTAGTTCGTGGGGAGTACTACGACACAATGCCGAAGACGCTGTGACGAAGGAATTCGTTGGCAAGTTGCGCATCCGATGTTCTTCCGGAGCCCAGTTGGCGGGACGACTCAGCGGCGGAAATCAACAGAAGGTGGTCATTGCAAAATGGCTGGCTCGCGGCGCCAAGGTGTTTCTTTTCGATGAACCCACGCGCGGCATCGATGTGGGCGCGAAAATTGAAGTGTTTGAAGTGATGGATAGCCTCGCACGATCGGGAGCGGCCATCTTGATGGTCAGCTCAGAACTACCGGAGTTAGTTCAAGTGCCGGATCGCATCCTGGTGATGCGACAAGGAAGGCTGACCGGAGAACTGCCTCGCGGGTCTTCCCAGGAGCAGATCATGCGTCTCGCGGCTTTGCACGACGAGAACGGGCAGGAGCAGACTACATGATTCAACGGCTCTTGCCGTTTCTTACTCTCACAATCCTATTCGTTGGACTGGCAATCGCTTCACCGCATTTTCTTACCAGCACGAATCTTTCGAGCGTTGTCCGACAGACCGCCGTCATCAACATCATGGCGTTGGGGATGACACTCATTATTATCGCCGGAGGCATCGATCTGTCCGTCGGCGCCATCCTCGCCATGAGTGGACTGCTCGGTTGCATGGCAATGGAAAGAGGGCAGGCGATTCCCGTGGGGATCCTGATTGGAATCCTCACAGGAGGATGTTGGGGATTCGTCAACGGCTTTCTCACGACAAGACTGCGAATCAATCCCTTCATCGTGACGCTGGGCACGCTTGGGATAGTTAGAGGTCTTACGCTCATCATATCGAATGGCCTTCCCGTCCACCAGATTCCTCGTGAATTCTCGTTTCTGGGAGAGGGCAACGTCCTGGCTGTTCCGTTCGTGTTGTGGATCTTGCTGGCGTGCGCGGGACTGGTCCATGCGGTCCTTGAACACACCAAGCTTGGACGATATGCCTTCGCGATCGGGAGCAATCCGGACGCTGCGTTCTATGCCGGTATTCCCGTGGCGTTTCATACGACGGCAGTCTATGCGATCGGTGGGATGCTGACCGGACTCGCCGGCATGATCGAAGCGTCGCGTCTGATGACGGGTCAACCCACCGCAGGGCAAGGCTACGAGTTACAGGCGATCGCAGCGGTTGTGATCGGCGGCGGGTCCCTGCGCGGGGGAGAAGGCAGTGTCGTCGGCACTCTCGTCGGAGCGTTCATCATGGGACTGCTGTCGAATGGCAGTGACCTTCTAGGGATCAGCCCCTACTTGCAGCAGGCTATCATTGGTGCAGTGATTATCCTTGCGGTCAGCTTCGATGAGCTAAGAAAACGTAAGGTTACAACCTGATTGTCTCTGTAGTTGATTCGTACGGCGCTGCAATTCCATAGGGTGACATCAAGGCTTCGGTCAAATGCCTGCGAAAGGCCGAGGAGGCTGACCCTCGTTTTAGCGCGCGTACGTCTGGCGCAACGACGCAATGAAGAGGCGTCTGAACTTGCTTTGAATGCCCTTGGACTTCAGCATTTCAACGCGCTCGGACATCATGTTCTGGGGCGCGCGCTCGTGCGGGTGGGTCATTGGAACCGCGCTGTCCTGGCGCTTAGAACCGCGCTCTCGATGGCGCCTGCGATGAGTCAGGCGCGAAGGCTGTGGGGCGCGGTTTACGCGCGGAACGCGAAGGCCACGGCATGATGCCGTAGCGACTGTAAAAAATGGGCCGCGTGGTATCCTGAAGTCTCCCCAACTTTCAGCCGTGACTCCTAATCAAAAACGCATCGCCGCCATGATCGATCACACAGTGCTGCGCGCTGACGCTACTGTGGAAGACATCAAGCGGGTTTGTGCCGAAGCTCTCCAGTACCAGTTTGCGAGCGTCTGCGTTAACGGTTATTGGGTTCCTCTTCTGGCATCGGAACTCGCAGGATCTTCTGTCAAGATTTGTACGGTCGCCGGCTTCCCCCTGGGTGCGATGGCTACAGAGTCGAAACTCACCGAGACGGAGATCGCGATTCGCGCGGGCGCTCATGAAGTCGATATGGTGATGAATGTCGGCGCATTGAAAAGTGGCGACAACGCTTCTGTTCAGCGCGATATCGCATCGCTCGCCGCTGCGTGTCATGCCGGCGGGGCGATTCTTAAGGTGATTCTCGAAACTTGCCTGCTTGACGATTCTCAGAAACGTCTGTCTTGCGAACTATCGAAGGCCGCGGGCGCTGACTATGTCAAGACATCAACCGGATTTGGTGCTTCCGGAGCAACGGAAGCGGATATCTCGCTGATGCGTTCTGTTGTTGGTACCGACCTGGGCGTCAAGGCTTCCGGGGGTGTCCGAACGCTCGCCGACTTTGAAAAGATGGTTGCCGCGGGCGCCAGCCGAGTCGGCGCAAGCGCGAGTGTCAGCATCATCGAAAGCGCGAAATAGATCGCCATGGCGACAACGAAGCGACAGCGTGTACAGTTCAAGGAACGCACGGAGTTGCTCGACTTCCTGCTCGAGGTCTCCGCGGTAACTGCAGAGACGCTGGATCTCGATCGGCTTCTGCCGGCGGTTGCAGATTACGTTCAGCGCGTGATCCCGCACAACGTGTTTGCAATTCTGCTCTATAACGAAAAGCAACACGGTTTGAAGATTCGCTATGCCCGGGGTCACAGGGATGAGGTAGTCCGAAGCCTGGTCATTCCGCTCGGGGAAGGTATTACCGGAGCGGCTGCGGCGTCCCGGCATGCAATCGTGGTCAATGACGTCCAAAGCGATCCGCGATACCTTCCGGCCCTTGACGCAGTCCGCTCCGAACTCGCTGTTCCGATGTTTGCCCGCGGCAAGTTGGTTGGCGTTATCGATATTCAATCGACGAAGTTAAATGCGTTCAGCGAAAGTGACACATCGTTGCTCCGATTGCTGGCGGCCCGTGTATCGGCTTCGATCGATAACGCGCGATTGCATCGTCGCGTTTTGACTCAGAACCGTACATGGCGCATCCTGACGCAGCTTTCGGCGGAATTCTCGTCGATCCTGCATCTTGACGAACTTCTCGCCAAGATTGCCAAGGCGATGCGCACGCTGATCAACTATGACGCCTTCAGCGTCTTGTTGGTGGATGCGGAGAGCCGCAGTCTTCGTCATCGCTTTAGCGAACGATACGACGAGCGGGTCGATCTCGACAACATACCGCTCGGCAAGGGCATCACGGGAGCTGCGGCGGTGCAGAGGGAAATCATTCGTGTCGACGACACTCTGACCGATCCCCGATACATTTCCTCGCACCCCGATATTCGATCCGAAGTGGCTGTGCCGCTGATCGTTAGCGACCGTGTTGTCGGCGTGATGGACCTTGAAAGTGAGCATCTTGCGTTCTTCACGGAGGAGCATGTGCGGGCGCTGACCTTGCTTGCGCCGCAGATCGCCAGCTCCATCGAGAACGCCAGGTTGTATGAAGAACTTGCCCAGCGCGAGCAGCGCATGGAACAGGATCTCAAAGCTGCGCGGCGTGTCCAATCGATTCTGTTGCCCCGCGAGGGTCCTGAGATGGATGGGCTCGACATGGCAATCAATAGTCGGGCGGCGCGCGAGATCAGCGGAGACCTCTACGATTTTTTTGAGCAGAGTGAGGATACATTCGTCATCGCATTCGGAGACTCCAGCGGCAAAGGCGCGGCGGCTGCGCTTTACGGGTCCCTGGTAAGTGGTCTGCTTCGGTCCCTGGCGCCCCGGATGAAGAAGCCTGCAGCATTGATGAAGCGGCTGAATGAGATCTTGCTCGAACGAAAAGTCGACGCGCAATACGTCACGCTCACGCTGATGTATTGGAATATTCGGACGCAGGAGCTTACGCTTGTCGAACGCCGGCGCAATTCCCCCGATGATCTGCCGCGACGGAGAGCGCGTCGTTGTCACGGCCGAGGGTGTGCCGCTCGGGCTGCTCGATGATCGCGAGTACGACGAAGTCACGGTCCAGACGAAAAGTGGCGACGCCATAGTCCTATTTTCCGACGGTGTTGCCGACCAGTTAAATCGCGAGCATCAGGAATACACGAGCGGCCGTCTATTCAAGGCGCTGAAAGCTTCCGCCCACTTGCCCGCGAAGGAATTGGTTGCCGCTTTGTTTGCCGATCTCGACAAGCACACGGACGGCGAGCCCATGACCGACGATCAGTCGCTTATTGTTGCGAAAGTGAAGTAAGCTCGTTCGCTTCACGGACGACGCGCTCGGCCGTAACGGCCTTCATGCAGCGATGATCGATCGGACACTCGCGCAACAGACACGGGCTGCATTCAACTTGCTCACGAACAACCCTGGCAAGCGGGCCGGTCGGACCGGTGCCGACATGGTCTGTCGCGCCGAATACTGCGATCGTCGGCACATTGAGCGCCGACGCAATGTGCATGCTACCGGAATCGTTAGTCAAGTAAACCCGGCAGGCCGCAGCCAGTTCGATATATTCGCTGAGGGTGGTTTCGCCGGCGAAGTTATGCACCGGAATGCCTCGGCTGCGGAGATCGTCGGCGATACTCTCGCATAGTGCGCGCTCGTCCTTGGAGCCGAACAACGCTGCCGCATGGCCCAGTTGTGTAACGGCTTCGGTGAACCGCTCCGGCAACCATCGCTTTGCCGTACCGAAAGCGGCGCCAGGACTCACGCCAGTCACATCGTGCAATCCTAATGCGGCGAATTTCGCCAGCCCCACCGTTCGCGCCGCGGCAGTTCCACCCAAGCGGATCTGTTCGCTTGTGGGCAATGCTTCAATGATGCCGGCTCGCCGGAGTAGCTCGAGGTAATAAAAACGTTCGTGCCTCGGGATCTCGCCGGGAGCCGGACGCTGGACTGCTGTTGTCAGCAGAAATCCCCTGCCGTCCCGCGCATAGCCGATTCGCTTTGGTATACCCGCGAGCCAAACCAGTGCTGCTGCCTCGAACGCGTTCGGCAGCAGAATCGCAGTATCGAAGGAGCGTTTGCGGATTTCCTGGGCAAAGCGCCACTTCGCCCCAAAGTCCTTCCAACCGCGCGGCAGCGTATAGGCGATCACTTCATTCGCGAAGCTCTCGCGCCCATAGACGTCGGCCACCCATGGCCGGGCCAGAACTGCAATGTGAGCTTCGGGGAAGCGTTCCCGCAAGGCTTGCAGCGCAGGCAGAGACATGACCGCGTCGCCCACCCAGTTGGTGGCCCGGACCAGGATGCGCCGAAACTCGCCTTCTATAATGGGCACTGTAGTCGATTGCAATATGGGTGTCTTCTATACACGTGAGGAACTGGTCCGGGCGCGGCAGCAATGGAAGCAGCGCCGGTAAAACTGTCGTCTTCACCAACGGTTGCTATGACATTCTGCACCCGGGACACATCCGGCTGCTCGAACAGGCGCGCTCGCTGGGAGACATTCTTATTCTCGCATTGAACACCGACTCGAGCGTTCAAAGGCTCAAGGGGCCATCGCGTCCCCTGATTCTCGAGCGCGAGCGCGCTGAGCTAGCTTGCGCGCTCGATGCGGTGGATGCGGTTACGCTGTTCGACGAAGACACGCCCAGGGACCTGATTGCGGAGGTCCTGCCTGACGTCCTTATCAAAGGCGCCGATTGGGCGCACTTCATCGCGGGTCGCGAAGAAGTGGAGGCCGCGGGCGGTCGCGTAATGGCTCTGCCGCTGGAACCGGGATACTCCACGACGAACATGGTGGAAGAAATTCTGCGGCGCGGCGCGTGATCCATCCTGCTGTACGTGACTTTTCGAGAATCTTGGTCGCGAGCCGGCCTTCGAAGAATTCGTTCGAAAACTGGATCGCGACGAAACGCGGAGCCTGTCGCTTTCGGGACTGACGGCGACGGCCAAAGCGATCTATCTCATCCTGCTCTGGCAGGCTATCGAGCGACCGCTGCTCGTCATTGTCGATGGCGCCAAGCAAGCGGAACTCCTCGAAGAATTCGTCGGCACATTCTTCGATTTGCTCGCGTCCGGTCGCGAAGCGCAGCGTCCTCAGACAATCCCCGCGCTCGACGTTCTTCCACATCAGAACCTTTCACCGCACTCGGAGATCAGCGAGCAAAGAGCCATCGGGCTGTGGCGCCTCTCGACGCGAGAGGTTCCGATCACAATCACGCCCATCCAGTCGGCGCTTTTGCGGACCGAGAACCGAGACTTTTATCGTCAGCTCGCAATCACTCTGCGCGTCGGTGAAGAGGAGCCTCTCGAAGATATCCTGGCCCATCTGCGGAGCATCGGCTACGAGAAACGTGATCCCGTAGAAATGGTCGGCGAGTATTCGGTGCGCGGCGGCATTCTCGATGTCTTTCCTGCCGAGGCCGCGCAGCCGGTTCGCATTGAGTTTTTCGGCGATCTGATCGAGTCTATGCGGCGTTTTGACGCCGAATCGCAGAGGTCGGTTCTTCAGATCAAGGAAACAACGCTGCTGCCGCTGCTCGAATATCCGAAGTCCCGCGCTTTATTTGAAGACATCGCGCAGGTCACGCCGGAGCGCATCGCAGTGCCGGGGCAGGAGTTTCCGGGCTGGGAATTCTGGGTACCGGTGGCGCGTCCACGTGATAGCTCTGCTGCTCGACCTGGCGCGCAATGCGCTCGTCGTTTGGGATGAGTGGGAGCAGGTCGCAGGCGCCGCGGAACGTCTGTGGAAGCGCTTACTCACGCCCGACAAGGCGAGTGATTATCCGCCTGAAAAAAGCTACTTCACGTGGGAGGAACTGAGCAAAGCCGCCGAGCCGCGGACCGCGGTCACGATGCGAGAGCTGGAACTTCTGGCCGATCCGCTTGCCCAGCCACTTCACATTTCGACGCGCCCGTCGATGACATTTCATGGAAACATTCAAGTCGCGGTTTCCGAGGCGCGCTCGATTGTCGAGAAGGGTGGTCGCGTAGTATTCTTCGCGCCCTCCAACGGTGAACTCGAAAGATTATCCGACATCCTTTCCGAGTACAAGATTCCGTTTCAGCTCGGCATCGATACGAGTGACACGACCGCGCCCTATCTGGCGGAGAGAGCCTATCTGGCCGGGACCGTCGCGAGCACGTATCTCATCAAAGGCTGGGTTCGTCGTGGTGTGACATTCACGGACCGAAAGCTGACGATGTTCGGCTCGGAGGATCTGTTTGATAGCTCCGAGCTGATTGCGCAGCCGGCAACCGGTCGATCAGCCGCGGCTGCATTCCAACAGGACATCGCCGATCTGAAACCCGGCGACTATGTCGTTCATTCCCAGCATGGCGTTGGCAGATTCGTTGCGATCCGCACGATCGCGCAAGGCGAACAAGCCGGCGACTTCATGCTGGTCGAATACCACGCCGAGGCCAAGCTTTACGTTCCGCTGACCCGCATGGATCTGATCCAGAAGTTCCGCGGCGCGGGAGAGGCGGCTCCTCCGCTAGACAAGCTGGGCGGGGCAACGTGGAGTAAGACCAAGTCACGCGTTAAGGCCAAAATGCGCGATATGGCGGATGAGCTTCTGAAGCTTTACGCCGAACGCAAGATGGCCGAAGGATTTGCATTTTCGTCCGATAGCAACTGGCAGCGTGAGTTTGAAGACGCGTTCGAATACGCTCCGACGAAGGATCAGTTACAAGCCGTCCGGCAGATCAAGAAAGACATGGAGAGCGAGCAGCCGATGGACCGGCTGCTTTGCGGCGACGTCGGTTTCGGGAAAACAGAAGTTGCCATGCGAGCGGCGTTCAAGGCGCTCGGCGACGGCAAGCAAGTGGCGGTACTTGCGCCGACAACGGTGCTGACGCTGCAGCACTACGAATCGTTCAAGCGCCGGTTCGCCCCATTTCCGGTGCGCGTCGAAATGCTGAGCCGCTTTCGATCGCCCAAGGAAATCAAGCAATCGCTGGAAGATATTGGAGACGGAAAGGTTGACATCATCACGGGCACGCACCGGCTGTTGTCGAAGGACGTGGTCTATCGAGATCTCGGACTCCTCATCATCGATGAAGAGCAGCGCTTTGGTGTGCGGCATAAGGAGCGACTGAAGGAACTCAAGAAGAACGTCGATGTGCTGACGATGTCGGCGACCCCGATACCCCGCACGCTGCACATGTCGCTGCTCGGATTGCGCGACATGTCCATCATCGAGACTCCACCGAAGGATCGGTTGTCGATTCAAACAGTCGTGGCGCGCTTCGACAAGGAATTAATCAAGAGCGGCAATCGAGCAGGAACTGAGTCGCGGCGGACAGGTGTATTTCGTCCACAATCGCGTCGATTCGATTTTCATGCGGGCGGCGATGATCCAGGAGATGTTCCCGAATCTGCGCATCGGAGTCGGACATGGGCAGATGGGGGAAGCGGAGCTCGAACGCGTCCTGCTTGGCTTCATGCGGCATGAATACGACCTGTTTGTCTGCACGACCATCGTCGAGAACGGTCTCGATATCCCGCTCGCGAACACGATCATTATCGAGAACGCCGAGCGATACGGGTTGTCGGAGCTGTATCAGTTGCGCGGTCGTGTTGGACGATCGAACCGGCGGGCCTACGCCTATTTGCTCGTACCTGCCGACACGGAATTGAGCGACATTGCGCGAAAGCGTCTGGCGGCGTTGAAGGAATTCAGCGACCTCGGGGCTGGATTTAAAATCGCGGCCTTGGATCTCGAATTGCGCGGGGCAGGGAATCTGCTTGGCGGCGAGCAGCACGGACACATTGGCGTCGTCGGATTCGATACCTACTTGCGGCTCCTCGAAGAAACCGTACAGGAGATCAAGGGCGAGGAAGTTGCGCCGGAAGTGCATGCGACGCTCAATCTCGGCCTCGATATCCGCATCCCGTCCGAATACATTGCCGATGAACATCAGCGTCTGCGGACGTATAAGCGCATCTCGGAGGCGAAGGCAGACGATGACGCGCAACGGATCGCCGAAGAGTTGCAGGATCGCTACGGCCCGCCACCGGAAGCTGTCATCAACCTGCTGCGGTTCTCGGTCCTAAAGACGGTGGTGGAGCGTGCCGGAGTGGAAGCCATCGACCGCCGCACCGGAATGCTCAACGTGAAGTTCCATGCCCAGTCGAAGGTCGACCCGACGAAGCTGCTCGAGATCGTTACCAATAACGAAGGCGCGCAGTTTACTCCGGCAGGGGTCCTGCGGTTGCCGTTGACCGGGTTGGATACGCCGGAGAAGATGATCGGGTATCTTACGAAGCTGTTCTCGTAAGAAATCGGCTTTATGCCGGCCGTTTACCGGCTTTGGCCTCAGCCGGTGTGATCCCGGTAACCTGGACATGGCACGGATCCCAACCGATCTTCAGAGGCGCATCGAAGTTCTTTATGTCAATCGCATCCTGTATCGCGTTGCGGAGATGAGCCGGAAGACCAAAGAAGGCTCCGGTGTGGAGGCCATGTTTTTGAGACGCAGCAGCCAGACGAAGGACGTATTTGGTCGAGGGCTTTAGCGGCGACGAGTCATCGAGGAGATCGACTGCCAGTGATTCAGGTTTTCCGCTTGCGCTTGTGACGTTGTGGAACCCAAACTTTAACTGGGAATGGCCGCTGTTGAACGCCTTTAGCTGATCTTCCGGCGAGCGCCAGGCGTCCTGAATTCGTGGGCGAACGCCATCGGCTTCAAGGTCGCCGATGACCTTCTTCAGAGCAGACCGGAATCCGGTATGACACTCCTTCAGTCGCGCCTCATTTCTTTCTTTCCGTTTTTCTTCCGTCATCGATAGCAATCCTCCCGTCAACAGTAGCCGACATCCGGATAAGCGAAAATTCTGCCTCGGCGGTGTCAGGTAACTGTCAAATTTAGTATTTTGGTGATCACGGATCATTTATGTGGTTGATCGCTGTCATCCTTCTAAGCGTCCTCGTAACCGCTTGTGGCAACGACTCCAAGCAAAGCCGCGCGCCGGGTCAACCCACGATGAATGAACTCATGCATCGCAGCACACAGAAGAGGCGGGCTGAAAACGAACAGTACAACGCTCGGCTGATCAATGCGAGAATGCTCACTGCGGTACAGATCGCGCAACTTGAGAACCACCTCAAATCGAAACCCGAGGAATTTACTCCGCGCGAGACACTGCTCATTCACTATTCCGCAAAGAAAGACATCGGCAGCCGGGACCGGCATCTGCTTTGGCTGATCGAGCATGATCCGAAGAAACGGGAATGGGCGATCCGGCCCGATCCGCCAATGAGTCCGGCTGCGTTCGAAGCAGGCAAGCGGCTATGGCTGAAATTGCTAAGAACGGCCGATAAAGCCGGTTATCGTGAGGCGGTGCAGTTTGTCGCAATCGGGGACAAGCCGCTTGCAGAAAAGATTCTGCTCGAAGGCGCCGCTAAGTTTCCTGATCCACGCGACTGGTCGATGCAACTGGGACAGTTGTACTTTCAAGTTCTTGTCGGATCGGAAGGGCCGCAACCCCTTAATGTGATTCACCGAGTGAGCCTTGCCAGTTCCCGAAGCGCGTATGCCCAAGAAGTGCGCCGCAAACTGGAGGCGACAGCCGATGTCGATCTGCTGGCGACGGTCGCGCGCGGACTTGGCGGCTTGGGAACGAATCTGTATTGGAGACAGCAAATTGCTTTCGATCCCTTTGAGCTTGCAGCGCACTATGCCGATCGGGTGGATCAGCTTGCGCCCGATACCCGGCTTGCAAAAGGACTCAGATCTTCGGTGGATCGCAACCGTCGTGTTCAAGAACTCTACCGGCAGGGTAGAGCCGAGGATATTCTGCCGAAGGCTTCGGAGGCAGATCGCTGGTACTTACTTCCATTGGAGATGGACAGAGAGTTCCGGCGAGGCAATTTGGATGCGACGGAAAAATATGCTCGGGAGTATCTGACGATGGCGGCGAAGGATCAATCGCACGTGCTCTACACGCGAGCGATGTTCAATGCCAACATGCAACTCGGAAAGGTCAGCATGCGACGGGGCGATTTGCGGCGCGCCGGAGAATACATGATGTCGGCGTTGCGAATTCCGGAATCCGATGAGATCAAGTACATGCAGTTCGATATGACGCTTGCCCGAACGTTGGTCGATGCCGGCCAACGCGACATCGTCGCCCGATACCTCGATCGCTGCGCAGAAATCGCGATGAAAGGGGAACAATACAAGCGCTGGGCCGACGACATCCGGCAAGGCATCAACCCCGATCTGATTCCTTATGCTACCGGGTGCGCCAACGAACCTTGCTGACGCCTACAGCGTAAGCCCACCGTCCACTGTCAACACCTGCCCGGTGACGTAATTATCAGGTTCGAGAAAGAAACGAACGGCGCGCGCGACATCTTCCGCGCGTCCGTACCTGGGGATGACACCATCGTCTATGTATTTGGCATACTTGCCCGACGCGATGCTCGCTTCAGCCATACCGGCCTGATTGACGCCCGGGCAGATTACGTTCACGCGGATGTTGGTCCGGCCGCGGCATTCTTTCGCAAGCACTTGCCCGGCATGAACCAGAGCTGCTTTTTGCGATGCATAGGCGGTAGAGCCACTCCAGATGGAGACCGCCTGCATGGTTGCGATCAAGACGATCGCGCCTTCGGTCCCGCGAGCCTTCATCTGGTCTGCCGCCTCGCGCGCGAGCAGAATCGGTCCGAGGAAATTTGTCTCAAACGACCGCTGACAAGCCTCCGGCAGATCCAGACCACGAACGGGATCGCCGCTGAACACGACAACTCCGTACAACTCCGGCACCGCATCAAGGAGTGCCCGACGGTCGTCTGCAGACCCCAGATCGGCAGCGACAATGCGTCCCAGATGGGCCAGTTTCGCGGCGCGCTCCTGATTGGATTTGTAGCTGATGACCAGGTCGAAGCGCTCATTGGAAAGCAGCGTAGCCGTTGCGGAACCCAGGCCGCCCGACCCACCCGCGAGGATGACGGTCAAGCTTCCACCCTCCGAGCTGTGTAGCCCCACGCGACAGTGGTCCAGAACATACCGAGAATTTCGCTATCGCCGAGGTTGTGCTCAAAGAAGCCTTCGATAAGCAGCGCCAGCAGCACTGCCAGACAACCGTGCAGGATCGCTCGTCTCTGCGGGTCCGTGGTCGAGAGAGCGTGCTTCCACCAGTCCCAAGCTATCTTCGTGATCATCCACAAAAAAACTAAGAGCGCAGGCAGTCCGCGTTCGGCCGCATATTGGAGATAGACATTGTGAAGATGTCCGTAGAATCCCAGGGGAAGAGGGCGTTGTATATCGGACGGCACGTACTGCTCGAACAATCGGCCGGGCATCTCCGGACCGATTCCAAATACCGGATGCGCCTTGATCATCTGGACACCGGTGCGGAACGTGACGTAACGGTGGCGGTTGGAATCCTGCCGCTCGTTCGGTTGGTAAATCGAAATGACACGCTGCCGCACGGAACGTGGCGACACGAACCAGCCTACAAGCAGAAGCAGGGGAGCCAGTAGTAAGAATTTCGGCCGCCAGACGGCCACAAGATAAATCGAAGACACCGCGGTCCCGAGCCAAACGCTGCGAGTCCATCCGATGACGATCGATGTCGTGATCAGCAACGCGGCGCCGATCGCCAGACCGCGATAACGCTTTGGCCCCGCAAATAGCAACACGGCTAAGAGCATTAGCAATGCAGCCATCTGCGCAGCGCCGAAAGTCATCCAGTGTCCGACGAAGCCGGTCACCCGGTCTCCCACGTAGGCAGCGTAGAAGTCGCCATGCTGCTCCAACGCGCGCTGTCTCTTGGTCCAGAACTGCACGAAGCTCCAGATGCCGCTGGCCGATGCCGCCGCAGCCCACCACCAGACGAGCTTTCTGATGTCGCTCGCACGCCGGATGGCTGTGTAGATCACCGGGAGCATCAGGAACACGTAGAACTTGACGACTTGTGGCAATCCGGCGCGCGGATCGGAAGAAAGAGCAAGTGAGATCAACGTCAAGGCAACGAAAATTCCCAAAGGAAGAAGGATCGGCGGGAATTCGAGCCGCTGACGAGATAGCAGCAGCAAAAGAAGAGCGGCGGCCAGGAGAGTTTGGTAGGCCGCAATGGACACAAGACATGTGACGGCGGCGCCGGAGGCCAGAAAGAACGCTGCTCTAGGCATGAAGGAAACCTTAGTATGCCAAAATGAGTCTGCCTAACTCATGGAAGTCTACCTTCTCAGGCATGGCATCGCTCACGACGACTCGCCCACCGGCAAAGATTCGGATCGTCCCCTGACTGAAGAGGGCCGGCGCAAACTGCGCGATGTGATGAAGGCGATTGCGAACGCCGGCGTAAAGCCGGATGCTATCGTTTCCAGTCCGTACCTTCGGGCGCGGCAAACCGCGGAAATTGCCCAGGAGATTCTTGGCTACAAAGACAGCCTATTCTTCACCGACGCGCTAATACCCGATTCCGATCCCGAAGCCGTGTGGCAGGACCTTCGGACATCGCATAGCGGGGCGAAAAGCGTGGTTCTTGCAAGCCACGAACCACTCATGAGCCGTTGTACGGCATTCTTTCTGAGAAGTCCGGAACTTCTGGTCGACTTCAAAAAAGGCGCTGTCGTCCGGATCGATTTCGATCATTTCAGTTTGCAACCGCGTGGTGTTCTCAAGTGGATGCTGACGCCGAAACTTACGTAGCGGCGATAGACCTGGCAAGCTGCAAAGCCTCTTCTTTTGTGGCGATGCTTCCTTCGAGTTGGGCGTCCTCTACCTTGGTCAGTACCTCCGAGAACCAGGGACCAGGCTTATAGCCGGCTGCGATGAGGTCCTTGCCGGTCAGCAGCGGCGGTGGAGCAATTCGCTCTTTCCCGTATTCCTCCTGCTTGGACTTTACGAAGTCGTAGTTGTCCAGCAAATTGTGGCTCGATGAGCAGTCGAGCCGGTGGAGCTCCAGATGTTCGGAGAAGTCGGGAAGGCGCAGGAAGCGTTTGAGAGTGCTCTCCTTCATCCGTGTGGCGTCTCCGAATTTCATGTGGTTGGCAACCAGCGCTTCAATCTGCTTAATTTCATCGCCTGAGAATCGCAGACGCGTCAGAATGTCGTGCGCGATTTGGAGGCCTGCTTCTACGTGCCCGTCGAAGCGAATGCGTTCCGCGCGCCGAAAAGTCGGTGGCTTGCCGACATCGTGAAGCAGGACCCCCATCGCCAGCGTCGGTGATGGATCAATCAAACCTTCGAGCATGATCAGAGTGTGCGTCCAGACGTCGCCTTCCGGGTGAAATTGAGGTGGCTGCTCGACACCTTTCATGCGAGCGACCTCAGGCAAAACCACTTCGAGAAGGCCGAGTTCGTCTAGCAGCTCAAACCCACGTCTGGCTCCGCGCTCGGTCAGAGTCATCACGACCTCGTCCCTGATGCGTTCTGCCGAGACTCGCTGGATGAGTGGCGCCAGCCTTCGTATTGCGGCGGCCGTGGAACTCTCAATCGAGAAGCCGAGCCTCGCCGCAAAGCGAACGGCCCTCAGCATCCGCAAGTAATCCTCTTGGAATCGTTCCTCGGGCTGGCCGATGGCGCGGATGATCCGGTCTTGAAGGTCGGCGCGCCCGTTCACGAAGTCGTGAATTGCGCCGGTGTCGGTATCTAGAAATAGAGCATTGACTGTGAAGTCACGCCGCAGGGCATCCTGCCTTGGGTCCGTTTCGAACCGGACTTCCGAAGGCCTCCGTCCGTCCACGTAGGAAAAATCGCTCCGAAACGTTGCCACTTCGACACGGTCGACGAGAATTACTCCAAAATGGGCGCCTATTTCCTGCGCATGAGGGAAGAGCTGGCGCAGATGGGTGGGATTTGCATCTGTGGCGACATCGAAGTCCTCGGGCTGCCGGCCGAGCAGAAGATCCCGGACGCAGCCCCCAACCAAGTACGCTTGATAACCCGCGGCATGCAAACGATGAATGATCGCTTCAGCTATGTCTCGCGCAGCCACATCCTCTATTGTGGGTCACGCATTCGCGTTCGAGAAACACCCGTCATGATTCCAATCCCAAGCAGCGCGATCACTACGACGACAATCCAGTGCGTGGGCACATTCGCCATATGGGCGCCATAAGCAACTCCTATAATGAGCAGCGCGAAGCCCAACAGATACAAACCAAACGACATCTCGATGTCCTCCCAGTGCCATGCATGAGCAACTTTGAAGCCAATAGCACGGTAACCGTGAACATTGCAAAAAATTCATGTGAAAACAGGGTGTTCTCGTAATACTTCCCTGCATCCCGGCCGATCAATAAAGCGTCGAAGTAATTGAAGTCACAAAGCAACGGCAATGTGGTTTCGGTTGTGTCGGTAAATGTTACTTGACTGAGCTATGGGGTCTGGTCGACAATTGGTTTCCGCGTCCATAGAGATTATTGTGCACACGAAGCCACTTCTGAAGTAGAAGTTGCGCACTGTGTAATGGAGGGTTTTATCGTGTCAGAATACACGTTCATTGAGCCGAACGCAGCGTTCCCGCTGCCAGGGACTTTCAATTACGACGAGTATATCGAGACCGAGCAGGAATTGTGGGCGCTGTTTCCCGAAACGGAAGGTCGTCGTGTCAATTTCGTCCAAATCGGACTCACAGCGATGATCTATGCAGAAGTTGCTGAAACCGGCGCCGAGCTCGCGCTCGACGAAACTTATATCTTAATGCCGTGCTCAGACTACGCCATGCGGCCGATCCGCATGCAGGCGTGCCGGCGGCTGACCCTGAGCGAATACCGCATGGGTCATCTCACTGCAATCAAACTTGTCGGCAAGGTAAACGAAGCCGGTGAAGTGATGCGCGAGATTGGCTGCCAGATTCTGGGTGAGGAAGTACTGAGCGAAGCTCAGGCTCGGCTGTCGGAAAACGATCAGGACTAAGTAGGAGCGCGAAAACGCTCCTACGAGGATCCCAATTTATGTTCCCGACGCCTTGTACATGTACTTGATGTTGGATTTGTAGACGAGCAGGTTTGGCCCCTCGTCCCGGTTAACCTTCAGGCTCGCCTTGTCATACCATTCGATGATGCCCTGTAGCATCTCACCATCCTTCAGGACGATCACCATTGGCGTTTTCGACTGCATCTGTTTGATGTAGTAGAAATTCTCAGCGTTGGTCTGATCGGGAGGAATTGGCTTTTTCGGCTGAGTCTTCCGAGCAGGCTGCTCCTTAGGTTCCTTCATCTCTGTCAAAGACGGACGGATCAGCTTTCGGTTACTGGCCTCCACTCATTGTCTCCGGTACTACGGTTGTACCATAGGCGTTCTAAGCGCTTCGCAGTTCCGCCACCAGCGCATCTAATGCTATGGTCTTCTGTATATTACGACGTAGCAACTCGACAAGTTCGTCGATTTTTTTGATCGCCGTCCGCAACCACTCGAATCCCACCCTCTTGGCAATAACCTCTAGTTCGCTACGGACGTCGAAGTTCCGAATATCTCCGGTGTTGTGCTGCAGCAGCAGGATATCTTCCAAAAGACCGTAAAGTACGCTCAGATGGTTCTCCAGCTTATCGGTGCGGCTCAGGGACTCTGAGACTCTCGACCAGGCTCCATACGACTGCACACCCGCTGCCGACTGGAGGAGCGCAATCATAGCCGCCCTTCTCTTGTCGTAGGCGTCGAGATCCAACGAGACCGCAATGCCAGGGCTCCCCCCGGCGAGAGCCACGCGGCGCTTCGGGTCTTTCAGACCTTTTTCGCGAACAAACGCCTCCATTTCGGAGGCTGACAGCGGAGACATCGCGATCATCAGCGATCGTCGACCGGATCGTCGGTAGCAGATCGTAAGCATTCTCCGCAGTCGCCACTAGGATCAGATAGGGCGGCGGCTCTTCGAGAATCTTCAGCAGAGAATTGGCCGCCTGCTCGTTCGCTCGGTCGAGATGGTCGATCAGGAAGACACGCCGCCGGCCCTTCAGAGGACCGAATTGGGCTCGTTCTTTGAGGAGGCGGATCTGCTGAATCGAAATTTGCCGCAGGGGACCATCGGGCGGGAAGGTGACGAAATCCACGTGCGAGGCGAAAAGCAGAGGATCCTCTGACCGTTTGTCGGCGGGCAATTTCTCCCGTTCGGCAATCAGGGCAGTGTTATCGGGCAGGCTGAGATCGTCTTTCTCGATCTTGTCCTTACCGCCAAGCAATTCGGCGGCGAATCGCCTTGCCAGCGTGGCCTTGCCGATGCCTTCCTGGCCGTTGAGAAGGATCGTTTGCGGGATCCGGTCCTGCTGGATCATCTGCGCCAGCGTTTCGGTCGCAGCAGCGTTCCCATACAACGGTTCAAACAATGGCTTGGCCCACTTTCTCTTTCACCACGTTCCAGATGCGTTCGGCGACCTCTTCGACAGTACCGTTGCCATCGACAACCTTGATCCGTTCCGGGTATTCTGCCGCCAGTTTGAGATAGATGGAGCGGACCTGCCGGTGGAATTCCACAGCCTCCTCATCCATCCGGTCGCGATTCGTTCCGTTTCGCAATCGCGTCCGACCGAGTCCCGCCTCAGTGTCGATATCGATGCAGATCGTCAAATCCGGCTGGATTCCATGGCACGCGATGTCATGGAGTTGCATGATGACGTCCCGTCCAAGTTGACGGCCGCCGCCCTGATAGGCCAGCGTGGAATCCGTAAATCGATCGCTGAGCACAACCGACCCGCTCTCCCAAGCCGGCAGGATTCGCTCATCGACGTTCTGCGCGCGTGCGGCGAAGTACAGGAGCATCTCGGCCACAGGGCAAAGCTTCTTATTGCTCGCATCAAGGAGAATCGAACGAATTTGACGCCCAATATCGGTTCCGCCGGGTTCCTGTGTCTCGATAACCGAGCGGCCGGTCGACCGAATGCGCTCTGCCAGGATACGCATCTGTGTGCTTTTCCCCGAGCCGTCCGGACCCTCGAACGTGATGAAGGCGCCGCTTCGCTTAGTCATACACGAAGTGCAGGACTTTTTTCAGATCTTCCCAGGCCTCGCGTTTGGCGTTCTGGTTGTACGGGCGGAGAAGATAAGACGGGTGATAGGTGACCATCACCGGAATATCCTTCCATTTGTGCCAGTTGCCGCGTAGGCGCGTCACGCCTTCTTTGGTTCCGAGAATCGCCTTGGCTGCGGTCGATCCAAGCGCACAGATCGCCTTGGGCCGAATCACGGAAAGCTGCCGGTTGAGGAACTGACCGCAAATCTCCATCTCATCCGGCTGCGGTGTCCGATTCTCCGGCGGGCGGCACTTCACGACGTTGCAGATGTACACGTCGGCACGCTTCAGCGGAATGCCCTCCTTGCTCGCCGTCCCCTCGATCATCTGGGTCAGGAGTTGCCCGGCGCGGCCGACGAACGGAATGCCTTGGGCATCCTCGTCCGCTCCCGGACCCTCGCCGACAAAAACGAGCTTGGCCTGTTCATCGCCAACGCCAAACACAATCTTGTTGCGATCCTGGCAAAGCCTGCATCGTTTGCAATCGGCGCCAATGTCTAGACGGATGCTTTCGAGTGTGTCACCCGCAGGAATGATAGGAGGGAGTTCGATGGCAATATCCGGTTCTGCCACGGGCGGGGGAGCCGCCGCGGCTTGCGCCTGTTGTGTTGAGGCGCGATAAATTTCCTTCACACCGAGGTCTCTGTAGAACTCGAGATACTCTTTCAACTGGTCCGGGTTCATGGAGTGGCCTGACGGTGCAATGCGAGGCGGAGACGCAGCGCCTGATCGAAGATGGAATCGGCAATCGATCGCTTCGATGCGCGCTCTACCGGAACCGCTTCCCCGGTACGGAGCACGAGAACGACTTCATTGTCGTCCGTCCCAAACCCGATGTCGTCACGGCTGACGATATTGCCGACGACCATATCGCAGTTCTTCGTCTGAAGCTTCCGGCGCGCTTCCTCGATGAGATTCTGCGTCTCGGCGGCAAAGCCGATCAGGAGTCGATCGCCCTTTTTCTGGCCGATTTCCGCGAGAATATCGGGAGTTGGGTCCAGTTCGAGGGATAGACGGGCCGCCGTCTTCTTCATCTTCTGCTTGGGAATCTCGGCCAAATGATAGTCGGCTACGGCAGCGGCTTTGATAATGATGCTCGCCGATTCGAGGTTTTCAAGAACGGCCGAGCGCATCTGCTTCGCCGTTTCCACCTGTACGATTTCTACTCCGGCAGGCGGGGGAATCGCCACGGGTCCTGAAACTAGTACGACTTTCGCGCCCCGAGCCGCAGCAGCTTCGGCGATGGCATAACCCATCTTCCCGCTTGATCGATTCGAGATAAAGCGTACCGGGATCGAGTGGCTCTTGCGTGGGGCCTGCTGTGATGACGATTGTTTCGCCCTCGAGATCTCGGTTTCGTTGTGCTTGACGGCCAGCCGCCATCACGCGATCGGCGATCATTTGCGGTTCGGCCAACCGGCCTGGGCCGACCACTCCGCAGGCCAGTAGTCCATCTTCGGGATCGACAATGTCATGCCCACGCTCGCGGAGAATGCGCACATTCTCAACGGTCGCGGGATGGCTGCCACATATTCGTGTTCATCGCAGGCGCAATGACTACTGTGCCGGTGAACGCAAGATAAAGCGTAGTCAGGAAATCGGTCGCGTGGCCATGCGCGAAGGACGCAATCAGATTTGCGGTTGCCGGGGCGATGACGAGAAGTTCGTTGTCCTGAGCGACTCGAATGTGCTCGACGGCGCTGCTGAGTACGCCATCACCGGAACCGTCTTGCTCTGCCCAGAGGCCGGTGATGACTTTGCGGCCGGTGAGTGATGCGAACGTGAGCGGCTGAATGAACTCCCGAGCCGCGTCAGTCATGATCGACTTCGACTGTGCAGCCGCGTTCGCCGAGTGCGCGAGCGAGTTCCGCCGCCTTGTAAGCAGCGATCCCGCCGCCGACGCCTAACGCAACCCTCATGGGTGTGAAATCCGTTTACTCGGTGGCTTCGACCGGCTCCAGCACTCCGTCTCGAGCCGAATCCTCATATTTCACCAGTCCGCGCCGGACTTCTTCCATCGACGCGACGGTCGGCTTCTTCGATGTGCTCGGGAGGAACGAGCGAGCGCCACTCTGCAATTGGCGAGCCCGCTTGGCGGCGACGATGATAAAGCGGTAGGTGCTCTGCTCGAAATCGTCCGGAATAATGTTGATGGCGCTTCTGTCTCATGTGCTCTTAACCTCTCACTCTTCAAAACTAGCCAGTATCGACCGAACAACCGGCTCGACACGAATCCGGCGAACACGTTCGGCTGCCACGATAGAAGCCAAGGTCTCGGTAGACCTTTCAAGATCGTCATTCACAAGCACGTAGTCGTAGCTCGTGTAGTTTTGATCTCGTCAGCAGCCTTACGAAGCCGTTTCTGAATAACAGCTTCGGCATCTTCGGAGCGACTCCTAAGACGTTGTTCCAAAACTTCCCGGGAAGGCGCAAGTATAAAGATACTTACCGCTTCCGGGATCTTCTCCTTCAATTGTCGCGCACCCTGAACATCAATGTCGAGCACGACGTCCCGATCCTCAGCTCTCGCCCTTTCGACAACGCTGATGTGAGTGCCGTAATAGTTGCCAAATACCTCAGCCCATTCGAGAAACTCACCGCGAGCGATCCGCTCCTCGAACGCTTGGCGGCTGATGTAGTGGTAGCTTTCCCCGGGCTTTTCCGTCCCCCGAGGCTCTCGGGTCGTGTAAGACACTGAAAACAGGAGTCTTGCATCGCGCTGTAAGAGCCAGCGGACAAGCGTTGACTTTCCTGACCCGGAAGGCGCGGAGACGATGAAAATGTTCGGTCATTCGAGGTTGAGCGATTGTTCCCGGATCTTTTCGATATCAGCCTTCGCCGCGAGCGCTAACTCGGTGATTCCTAAGCCAATTTCGCCTATACCGGAAGTCTTCGAGAGCATCGTATTGGCCTCGCGATTCATCTCCTGCAGAAGAAAATCGAGCTTTTTCCCGACTTCTGTAGCCTCTCCCGACAGTAGCTCTTCCACCTGCCTCGAGTGAATGCTCAGGCGGCTGATCTCTTCGCCGATGTCGCTCCGGTCGGCAAGGATCGCCGCCTCCTGCGCAAGCCTTTGCGGATCCACATTGGCTCCGTTAAGGAGTTCCCCCAGCCGCTCTTTCAGACGAGCGTGAAACGCGTTGACCGCTCCACCGCGAATTGTTTCCACCTTCTCGGCTGCCGCTCCGATGGCTCGATTGCGCTCACGCATCACTTCGACCAGTTCCCGGCCCTCTCTGGCCCGAAACTCATTCAGAGTTGCCAGCGCCTGCTCCAGCAACTTCAAGAACGGCTGCTCGAAAGATGCGGGAAGTTCAACCCCGGCGGCGTCGCCCAGGATGCCCGGTATCCGAAACGCGGCATTCAGATCGGCTTCAGCCCAGATCCTGTAGTGCTGCGATGCCTCGCGATATGCAGCCATGTACGCGTCGAGCCGGGACTTGTCGAGGTTCAGTCCGACTGCGCCTCCCGACGACGCAAGTTGCACCCGAACATCAAGGTGACCGCGCGCGACATACTTCTTGATCGTCGAGCGCATCGCCGACTCGAGTGGATCCATCTCAGCGCCGGCGTAGAAATGGAGGTCCAGTCCGCGATGATTGACGGTTTTGATGCTGATCGTGACTTCGATCTTATCGATCACTCCGCGCACTCGCGCAAATCCAGTCATGGACCGGATGCTCATGGATTCCCCACCGGGTCGAGTTCGAGAAATTGCATTTCGTGGAGCCGTTGATAAATGCCGCCGTGATTCACAAGGTCCTCATGCGTGCCGATCTCGGAAATGCGCCCGCCGTCCAACACGACAATCTTGTCGGCGCGGCGGATCGTCGATAGCCGGTGCGCAATCACAATCACGGTTCGGTGTTCAATCAGATTGTTCAACGCCCTCTGCACCAACATTTCCGATTCGGTATCGAGATGCGATGTCGCTTCATCGAGGATAAGTATTGGGGCATTCTTGAGAAGAGCGCGCGCGATGGCGAGCCGCTGCCGTTGACCGCCGCTGAGTTTCGTTCCACGCTCACCGATGACCGTATCGTAACCTTGCGGCAGTCGCGAGATGAAATCTTCCGCCATTGCGTTACGCGCGGCCTCCCGGATTTGCTCGACCGGAGCATCCGGTTTGCCGTAGGCGATATTCTCGGCGACACTGCCGTTGAACAGGAAGGTCTCTTGCGAAACGATCCCGATTTGCGCGCGTAGCGAATCGACGCGGATGTCGCGTACATCCATTCCATCCACACGGACTGCGCCGGCCGTCACATCGTAGAAGCGTGGAACAAGATTCGCGATGGTCGACTTGCCGGCGCCGCTCGGACCCACCAGCGCGACCACTTCGCCCGCACTCACACGAAGATTGATTCCTTCGAGCGCATCCGTATCACCGGTCGGGTATCGAAAGTGGGCGTTATCGAATTCGATGCTGGTCGTGAAGGCTTTCAGTTCCTTCGCGCCCGGCTTGTCGGCGATGCCAACGGGCAAGTCCAGATACTCGAAGACTTTTTGCGATGCGCCCGCCGCTTGCTGGAAGATCGCATGGATGCCCGTGAGCCGTTTCACGGGCTCATACAGCATCAGCAGGGCAATGACGAAGCTGGTGAACTCACCCGTTGTCAGGTTGCCCGCGATGATCTGAGTCCGCGCGTACCAAAGCAGGCCAACGATGGTCAGAGCTCCGAAGAATTCGATAAGCGGTGACGCGATCGCCTGCTGCGCGACGTACCGCAGATTGGCGTTGCGAAGCTTCCAGGCGGCTGCATGAAACCGCGCTGATTCGTGCTCCTCACTTCCGAACGCTTTCACTACCTGCTGCCCGGACATCGCTTCCTGAAGCACTTCATTCAACTCGCCGGTATGATCCTGCGCGCGGCGCGTGGTTCTCCGAAGACGTCGGCCGATTCGGATCGTCGGGACAATCACAATCGGCAAAACAGTCAGGCTTCCCAAGGCGAGCCGCCAGTCGCGCTGAAATACGACGTAGAGAAGCGCGGCAGCCGAGAACGACTGTCGCAGCCAGTCGGCGAGCATACTCGATGTCGCAATCTGGATCTTGTCGATGTCGCTCATCACCGACGACATGATTCGACCGGTTGACTGGCTCTCAAAGAACTGCGCATCGTGTCGGAGGAGCTTATCGAAAACCTTCTGCCGGATGTCGGTTACCGCGTTGATCCCTACCCAGCTCACAAGATAATTGCCGAAATAATCGCAAAGGCCTCGAACCAGAAACACCATCAAAATTGCGAAAGCGACAGTCGAAAAAACGTTGTGAAACCAGGACGGCGCAAGCTGATGAAGATACAGCGTGTAATCGATGAAGGGTATCTTGAATAGCTCGACCGGTTGGTCGGGTGACGACGGCTTCAAGACGCGGTCGAAGATCGGACCAATCAGCACCGCCATCATGGCGTGCGCTGCGCCCGCGAGCGCCATCAGGACAACAGAAAGGGTCAGCGGCGACCAGTACGGCCTGACGAAGCCCAACAATCTCTTCAGATCGTTCATGCCCGTACCTTTAACCTTTCGATGGCAGCAATTACCGAGCGTGAGGAAATGTTCTGAATGCCATTCTTATCGGCCAGCACTTCATTCGCAGTACGCCACGGCGCCCAAACGACGGGGTCTGAAGATCCGAACAGCACGACGACCGGAATTCCGAAGGCTGCCGCCATGTGCGCCGGTCCGCTATCGTTCCCGATGAAGATCGACGCGTCCTTGAGGAGCGACATGGTCTCTTTGAGCGGACGGTTCAGCAAGGTCCGATATCGCTGGAAGGCCGAGAGATCGTCACCTGGTCCGCCGATAAAAATGGGCTCCAGTCCATGGTCGCGCTCAAGATACTCGGCTACATCCAGAAATCCCGAGTAAGGCCACGTCTTTTCAGGAGTCGCCGCGACAGGATGAAAGACCGCGTAAGGCCTTGATTCGCCCGAAGACGCAGCGTACAGCCTCGCTCGCGGAATCTCGACACGGTCCACGCCGAGGTGGAACATGGCTGACGCAAGATGTTCTGCCGTATGGACGACGCGATCCACTTGAAGGATCTGCTGGGCGCGGGGGATCGGGCAATTATAGATCCACGAGCCCTTGTGATGCGCAAATCCTGCGCGAAAGCCTGCGCCGGAGAAGCGCAGTCATCCACATGCTTCTAGTTCCTCCATGCAGATTCAGGCAAAGATCCGGACGGAACCCGAAGACGCCCGCGATTGTCGGTTCGAGTAGTTGCGAAACGGCGGGATTGTCCAGAAACACCGCCGCGAAACGAGGCTCGACGGCAACTCCGATGTCGAGATCTGGCCTTGCCTGCTTCAGGATGGAAAGCGCGGGAGTTGTAAGAACGCAGTCGCCGAGCGACCGCAACCGGATCACGGCGACGCGGGCGTTCTCCGGCAGGCGATCGAGCACGGTCACTCCTCGATGCGCGCCTCGTCAATCAGCATGACTGGGATATCGTCGCGAACAGGATAGACCCGCTTACACTGCGTGCATTTGAGGCCGCTTTCATCCGGTTTCAATTCCAGCGGCGCCTTGCAAAGCGGGCACACTAATATTTCAAGAAGATCTTTACTGAGAGCCATGGTCGAATCTACAGTTTATCGCGCACACAGAACTATGATGAGAGCGTGCGAGTTGCCATTGCTGCCGATCATGCCGGGTTTGACTTGAAGACCGAACTCGCCGGGCTCCTTCGGGAATCCGGACATGAGGTCGTTGATCTGGGCGCAAGCTCGTACAATGCCGATGACGATTATCCCGATTTCGCGGAAGCTGCCGCTGTAGCAGTCGCAAATGGCGACGTGCAGCGCTCGGTGCTGATCTGCGGGAGTGGCGTCGGGGCATCGATTGCTGCGAATAAAGTGAAGGGCGCCCGTGCGGCGCTTTGCCACGACTCATACTCGGCTCACCAAGGCGTCGAGCATGATGATATGAATGTTCTTGTGTTGGGATCGCGGGTGATTGGTTCCGCGTTGGCTCGAGAACTTGTCGAAACGTTTTTGAGGGCGGAATTCAGCGGCGAAGCACGGCATGTGCGGAGACTGAATAAGGTTAAGGCGCTTGAAAAGCGATGACCCGCGTATGCGCCCAAGCCTTGCGCAAGGATATTTATTGGACACTCGCAGCAAAATTTTAGACGCTGTTCCAAGTGACACGCGTCAAACGAAAACAGTTTTGGGATACTTCGACCCAATGCACGCCGGACATGTCCGCCGTCTTCTTGAACTGAGCGGTTCTGATAATCAACTGACGGTGATCATTGCGGACCCGCCGGAGCCTATCCTCTCGTCTCGCGCGAGGGCCGAACTGGTGGCCGCATTGGGTTGCGTCAAGTATGTGATCGCAGGAGAGTCTGCTGCCGACGGCCTCCCGCATGTGGTGGACGAAAGGCCGGCCGACACCGTCCGAAGCCGCGAGTTCGCGCAGTATGTTCTCGCACGCCACAACGCGAAATGAAAGCGCCACGCATCCTGGTAGTCCGTTTGGGCGCGATGGGCGACATCATTCACACACTTCCGGCCGTCGCAAGCGTCAAGCAAAGCTTTCCGCATTCTCATATCGCATGGGCCGTAGAAGAGCGTTGGATGCCCTTGCTCGAAGGAAATCCCTTCATCGACGAGCGCATCGGTGTGCGAAAACGCAATTTGCCTAACTTTTTGGCGCTCAGAAAGCGGCTCCGAGCTAAGCGATTTGACATCGCGATCGATTTTCAAGGATTGATCAAGTCAGCGATAACCGCCAACCTGGCGCGCCCCGACCGCATCTTCGGGTTCCACCGTTCCCAGGCGCGTGAGTCGCTCGCTGCGCTCTTCTATTCCTCAGCCATCAAGACCACGGCGGCGCATGTCGTCGATCAATATGCGGAACTCGCCGCCGGCGCTGGAGCAACCGCGATGGCTCGCTCGTTCTTCATACCGGAAGGTAGGCCGGAAGGAGTGCTGCCCTCGGGGGATTTCGTTCTCGCGAATCCGCTTGCAGGGTGGGGTAGCAAGCAGTGGCCTCTCGAATTCTATTTGCAGCTTGCCAAACGGATGGATTTACCGCTGGTCCTGAACGTGCCGAACGCGATTGAGGCGCCGGGGGCCCACGTACATGTGTCCGGACTCCCGGGTCTGATCGACGCTACCCGGCGCGCCGCTGCCGTCATCGGCGTAGATAGCGGCCCGCTGCATCTTGCCGCAGCGCTCGGTAAACCGGGAGTGGCGATTTTCGGTCCTACGGATCCAAGCCGCAATGGACCATACGGAGGATCCCTAACCGTCCTGCGCAGTTCCACCGCGGAGACAACGTACAAGCGAACACGCCGACACAGCGTCCAGCATGCAATCGATCACGGTCGACGAAGTTCTGGTCGCCCTTACTCATGCTCTTTCCAAAGCCGTACGCTGACGCTGTCGCCAAGCTTCGCGTACCGAGTGGATTTCTGCTCGTGGCCGCTTTCGCCTGGCTTGCCTCTCCCACGCAGCAATCGCTTGCGATTGGCGTGCCTGTCTCGATTGCGGGCCTGCTCTTGCGGGCGTGGGCGGCGGGCCATCTTGCCAAGAATCAGCAACTCGCGACCGGCGGTCCTTACGCTTACGTCAGAAATCCCCTCTATGTTGGGACCTTCCTGGTCGCCGCTGGACTTGTGATTGCCACGCGTCGCGTGGAACTTGCGGTTCTGTTTGCAGCAGTGTTCTTCTTTGTCTACCTTCCTGTGATTCAAAACGAAGAACAGCATTTGCGAAAGATCTTTCCGGAGTATGCGAAGTATGCCGACCGTGTCCCTGCACTATTCCCATACCGGGCGCCGTTGCCAGCTACGGGCGAGTTTCAGCCGTCGCTCTATCGTCCGAAATCAGGAGTATCAGGCGCTAATCGGCTATCTTCTGGGACTCGCTTACCTGCTCTGGAAGGTTATTTAATCGGAATCTCTTTGACTCCGCCTTCAAGGCCGTAGATTCGTATTACGCCCGGATGCGAACTTTTCGCCTCGGGTTGAACAGTCGAAACGACGCCCTTTGGTAGGTCCTCGATTGCGGACCGCCACTGCCGTTTTGTGAATTCCTCACGCGACAAACGTCCAGTGAAGGCTGCTTCGGAGCCGGTTTGCGATCCCGTCAAACCGAATGGCGATGCGTTCTCGACCGCCATCCGCGCTGAATTCTCGGACGTGTATCGGATCGTAGATTTCAACCGGATGCCTTCGTCGATCTGAACCTGGAACTCGTGTTTCGCAAAGTCGGGGCCGCTAGTCCGAACCCACAAATCGTAACCCGTGGGACCGGCAGATTTCTGTTTTTCAGATCGGTCGACAGCGGCTTTCACGTTTACTTCCGAACCGAGCAGCACCACCGATGAGCTGACCAGTCCGACGTATGTCCCTTCTCCTTCCGCAGGGCCCAGCAGTTCCGTATTGCGGTACGGCTTGACGGATCCCCCGTCGGAACTGGCCATATCTTTCAAGCGCTCCAGGTCGAACGAACCTTCAAGGATAACCAGACCGGGCGTCCATACCGCATGCGAGATCCCCTCGATGAAGTTGACACTCGCCAGAACAGGAGCCGCTGCAGGTGGGATTTCGCGCCGGACCGCAGCGCTCACCGGAGAATCGAGCACCCGCTTCCACTCCATGGCGACGATCTGGGGGCTGTCGGGCGCCAAAAAGCGCCATGCGATCGCGAAGGCAATTAATCCGAAGCTCATTCCAGACCCATCGTCAGTTTTGTGTATGCAACTTGAAATCCGAGTTTTTCGTAATTCCGCTGAGATTCGCTTCCCGGCACAGTGCATGCCGCGATGAGGTCACAGCCGGCCTCGATCGCTCCTGCCACCCGCGCGCGAATGACGGCGGATTGCACTCCTTTTCCGCGAAATCGCGGATGGGTCGCATCGCTGAAAAGACTAGCGACCCGGTTCCGCACTGACATCCCGCCGCCGCCGACCGGTTTCGTATCGACGAAAGCGAGAAAAACCGAACTGCAGGGCATGTGAAATAGGGTAGCTCCCAACTCCATTTCCTGCTCATTCAGATCATCCCGCCCGAAAAAACCACCGATTACCGTCTTGATAAAAACCTCTCTCTCCGGAGGCTCGGCGCGGCGAACGGAAATCAACCCTGGAAGCGGTGGTAACTGCTCGTCCGGCGTCAACGAGCGCGCCATCACGTTCAAGAACTCCAAAATCCGATAGCCGCGGCTCGACATTAGTTCGCGCAAAGTGGGATGAGCGTACGGGCACAAGTCGACGATCACCGGGGCATCGCGTTCATGGAAGAACTCCTCCAATTCGTCCATGTCAGCGGCGGTCACCGGACCATGCATCCCCATGCCAAGCGCGTGGGTCAAAGGCGACTCCGAGCCGCAGTAGACGGCGACTCCACCACCGATCGGCTTCGCGGTTGCTCCGCCATTACAATTGATCGCGCACATCGCTTCAGCGCACCCGGCAGCATCGATGGCTTCAGCCATCTCCAGCCGTCGTGCGACGTCGTTCGTGATTAGGAGCATTACCCTGGCGCTGTGCAGCTACGCGAGGACCACATGATAAGCTGTGTCCGTCCCAGAAAACCGCGATCATCAGAAAGGAACCAGACCATGAGAGTCGGCGTATTTACTCCACTACTATCGCAGTTCCCGCTTCCTAAAGTCTTCGAGAAGCTCAAGAAGTTGAACATCGACACAGTCGAACTGGGCACCGGCAATTATCCCGGCGACCCACACTGCAAACTGTCGATGCTCGACAACGAGAAAGAGCTGAAGGAATGGAAGAAAGTCCTCGACGACAACGGCTTTAAAATCAGTGCTCTCAGCTCGCACGGCAATCCCCTGCATCCCGATGCCAACGTTGCCAAGGGCTACCAGGAGACATCGAAGAAAACGATCCAGCTTGCCCAGAAACTCGGTGTCCCGGTTGTGATCGACTTCTCCGGTTGTCCGGGCGACAGCGATAACGCAAAGTATCCGAATTGGGTCACGTGCCCCTGGCCGCCCGAGTATCTCGATGTGCTCGACTGGCAGTGGGAAAAGAAAGTTATTCCCTACTGGACCGAGCACGCCAAGTTCGCATCCGATCACGGGGTCAAAGTTGCGATTGAGATGCACCCCGGATTCGTGGTTTACAGCCCGGAAACGATGTTGAAGCTACGGTCCATCGCCGGTCCGTCGATCGGTTGCAATTACGATCCGAGCCACATGTTCTGGCAGGGCATCGATCCCATTGCAGCAATTCGCGTTCTTGGCGATTCGATCTTCCACGTTCATGCGAAAGATACGCAGATTTACGATCGCAATCTGCCGATCACCGGGGTCCTCGATACGAAGAAATACACTGACGAGCGCAATCGCGGCTGGATCTTCCGCACGTGCGGATACGGCCACGCATCCGGCTGGTGGAAGGAATTCATTTCGACGCTGCGGATGTTCGGATACGACTACGTTTTATCGATCGAGCATGAGGATTCGCTGATGTCGCCCGACGAAGGTCTCACGAAGGCGGCCGAGTTCCTCAATCAGATCATCATCCGCGACGCTCCTGCCGCGGCTTGGTGGGTCTAGCAGCACGCCCCGCGCCGCATTTCATTGTGCTATGCTTCCTTCGGTTTGAATCGGTAGGCCGAAGCTGCAGCAAAGGAGTTGATATGCGGCGCTCACACCTGTCTATCGCCTGGGGCGTACTCGTCGCCTGTTCGCTTTTGACCGCGGGACTGATCGGTTGGACCCGCGATTCCGCATTCACTTTCCTCTTTGCTTTTGTCATTCCCGCCTGCGTCACAGCAACCGTCTTCGTGCTGTGGCGGCGGGGCGACAGGGAAGTCGGATCGTCGTCAAACTATCGACCATCGACGCTCCACAGTCGACGGCGGACCCGATAGTTCGCCAGATCGCGTCGAGGAAGACAACCCCCAACTGAAGTCCTGCCCGGGCGACGTCAGGCCTCCACGATCGCGAACGTCGACCAACGCTATGATCGGAGAAGAGAGACGCGCCAACATGACTGCCCGAGACGAACTGCATAAGATTGTGGACCACATCCCGGAGACTGATGTTGCTACGGCGCGCAAGTTTCTGCGGTCTCTTGTGGATCCGGTCGAGCTCTCCTTGTTGAGCGCTCCCGTCGATGACGAGCCCGAAAGCGAAGGAGAGCGGGAGGCCGTTGAACGCATCCGGCGTGAGCCCGGTCGCGGAACGCCTCACGAAGAAGTCCTTCGCGAGTTTGGTTTGTGAATCTATTTTATTGGACCGATGCGGCGAAGGCCGATCTTCGCAACATCGACCGCGAGCAAGCGCTAAATATCCTTCACCACTTGACGGAGTACGGTTAAACGGGGCACGCCGACATCAAGCAACTTAAGGGCTCGACCGACTTTCGGCTGCGGATCGGTGATTATCGCGTCCGCTTCGAACGGATGGAAGATGGAGCTTTGCGCAATCCTTCAGGTAAAGCATCGCCAAGAAGCGTACCGCTAACGGCGCCGAACCATCAACATCAATAGATTAGACTAGAAATAGAGGTTATTTTGCCGCGAATGGCTATACGTGTCCTCGTCGGTGTCGTCGCCCTGTCAGCGGCCTGTCTGGCCGACCCGCGCGAGGATTTCGAGACCAAAGTTAGACCTGTTCTTTCCAAGAATTGCTTCGCCTGCCATCGCGACACCGCGATGGGTGGGTTGCGTCTCGATTCTCGCGCAGGCATCTTGAAAGGCGGCGCTACCGGGCCTGCCGCAGTCGAGGGCAAAGCCGATGAATCCCTGCTCATCAAAGTCATAGAGCACACGCACGACCGTCTCAAGATGCCGCCTTCTGGCAAAATGAAGGCCGAGGACATCGCCGCGATTCGAAGCTGGATCGACTCCGGCGCCTACTGGCCGGAAGAGAAGCCCACTCAGTCTTCTGCGCCGAAATCGAAGGACTACGTCATCACTCAGGAGCACCGGTCGTTTTGGTCCTTCCAACCGGTTAAGCGACCTACAATTCCATCGACGGCGAAGAATCCCATCGACACATTCTTGTTGGCGCGACTCGAGGCCGAAGGTCTCAAGCCTGCCCCGCGCGCCGATGACCGAACGCTGATTCGCCGCGCGACACTCGACTTGACCGGCCTGCCGCCTACGCCGGAGGAAGTCGACGCATTCCTGAACGACAAATCTCCTGAGGCGTTCGCCAAAGTAATCGATCGCTTGCTCGCCTCTCCGCGATATGGGGAGCGCTGGGCGCGGTACTGGCTCGATGTCGCGCGATACGCTGACGATAGCTTCCTCTCGACCGAAGATCGTCCTTATCCGAATTCCTGGAGATATCGGAACTGGGTGATCAAAGCCCTCAATTCTGACATGCCCTACGACCGCTTCGTAAAGGCTCAGATCGCGGGAGAGCAGATCGGCGAACCTGCCGGCCTCGGATTTTATGCGTTGAGTCCGGAAATGCAGGACGATCGCGTCGATGCGACGACGCGCGGCTTTATGGCGATCACAGTCGCATGCGCGCAGTGCCACGACCATAAATTCGATCCCATTCCGACCAAAGACTTCTACTCCCTGCAAGGGATCTTCAACAACACGCAACTGGACGAAGTTCCGCTCGCGGAAGAAGACACGGTCAAGGTGTGGAAAGATCGCAAGGCAGCTCTCGACAAAGCCGAAGAAACACTCAAAAAGTTTTACGATACGCAAACGACCGAAGTAGGTGAGATGCTGGCGGCGCGAACGGAACAGTATCTTCTCGCGACACGCGGCCTAGGAAGTGAAGCTGCTCTCGACAAAGAAACACTCGAGCGTTGGAAGAAATACCTCGACAATCCTCGCAAAGACCATCCGTTGCTCGACAAATGGTGCGCGCTCAAAGACGACGAACCTGCGATTCGTGCAGAAGCGGCCCGCCTAGGCACTCTTACCCTCGACGTCGTCGAAGAGAAGAAGAAGGTCGATAAGAAAAACGAGATCACGCTTGGTTTGAATCCGGAACGTAGGGATCTCGCCGGCGCGACTCTGGTCTCCCTCGATCGCGACAAGTACATCCTCTGGCGCGACCTTTTCGCGAAGGCGACACAGGATGCCGGCGGCGCTCGTAAGACTCCCGATGGCGTCTACTACTACGGCAAAGGCAAGGTGGATCGCTTCCTCCAAGGGATCTGGACCGAGCACGCCGCGCTCCTCGACAAGCAGGTCACAACCGCCAAAGCCGCTCTTCCCGAGCGCTATCCGTTCCTGCAAACCATCAGCGATAAAAAGAAGCTCGCAGCGATGAAAGTCTACGTGCGTGGCGATCGCAATAATCCAGGCGACCCCGCGCCGGCGCAATTCCTTGCCATCCTCTCGGGTGACGAGCGCAAGCCATTCACCAAAGGCAGCGGACGTCTGGAACTTGCTGAAGCAATTGCGAGCCCCGAGAATCCGCTCACGGCCCGAGTATTCGTCAATCGCGTGTGGATGTACCATTTCGGACGCGGCATTGTGAACACACCCAGCAACTTCGGCCAGCTCGGCGAACGCCCTTCGCACCCCGAGTTGCTTGACTATCTGGCCTCTGAGTTTGTCTCGAATGACTGGAGCATCAAAAAGCTGCATCGCCAGATCATGTTGTCGGACGCCTATGCGTTGAGCGCTCAGGAAATGGAGCCGAACAAGACGAAGGATGCCGCGAATACGCTATTCTGGCGTGCGAATCGACGACGGCTGGATGCCGAGTCCTTGCGTGATTCGATGCTATTCGTTTCCGGAAAGCTCGATGTACAGCCGGCGGAGGCCAAGCCCGAACAGATCGATAAGTCCGACAAGCGAACGGTCTACGGCTTCATCGGCCGCAGAAAGCTGAACGGCATGCTCGCGCTCTTCGACTTCCCACAACCCGTCAGCACCGCCGAGCAGCGCATGCGCACGAACGTCCCTCCGCAGCGGCTCTTCCTAATGAACAGTCCGTTTGTCGAAGAGCAGGCCAAAGCTCTGGCCGCGCGCGTTTCGGGTACGGATGAAGAGAAGATTCGCAGCGCTTACAGGCTCACGTATGGCCGCGAACCTGGGAAGCAGGAACTCAAGCTCGGCCTCGATTATCTGCGCGAAGGCGACTGGACACAGTACGCCCGCGTATTACTAACCTCCAACGAATTCCTTTTCATGAATTGAAGTTCTATTACCATGACACGCCGTGAATTGCTGCAAATGATGGGAGCCGGATTCGGCTCGGTTGGTATGGCGGGCGTGCTCGGCGCCACTGAGACGATCGGCGATCCCCTCGCGCCTAAGCCGCCTCACTTCCCAGCCAAGGCGAAAAGGGTTATTTACTTATTTCTGAACGGTGGCCCATCGCAGGTGGATACCTTCGATCCGAAGCCGATGCTCGACAAGTACAACGGGCAGCCGATGCCGTCGGGCAGCAATCTCAAGACCGAGCGTAAGACCGGTAATCTTCTCAAGTCACCCTTCGAGTTCAAGCGATACGGCAAGAGCGGAATCGAAGTTAGCGAGATCTTTCCGAAGATCGGAGCGCTGGCGGACGATCTTTGCGTCATCCGCTCGATGTACACGGATCGTCCCAATCACGAGCCATCGTTGTTCCTGCTGAACTGTGGGGAAAAGCTTCCCGGAAGGCCCGCGATGGGCTCATGGCTCACGTACGGCCTCGGTTCGGAGAACCAGAATCTCCCCGGTTTTGTCGTGTTGTGTCCCGGTTTACCTGTGCTCGGGCATGCCCTCTGGAGTTCGACATTTTTGCCTGCGGTGCATCAGGGCACATACCTCCCGCTTGGCGAGAAGGATCCCAAGAAGCTTATCGAGCATATCCGCAATCCCCGCGTCACCTCGGCCCAGCAACGCAAGGAACTCGACCTATTGGCCGGGCTCAACCGACTGCACCTCGAGAAAGAAGGCGGCGATCCCGAACTCGAAGCCAGCATCCAGGCGGCCGAAATCGCCTTTCGCATGCAGAAGGAAGCGCCCGACGCGTTCGACATCACGCAGGAGCCCGAGCATGTTCGTGCTCGCTACGGCGACGGCGACTTCGCTCGCGGCTGTCTGATCGCCCGCCGTTTGTGCGAACGCGGAGTGCGCATGGTCCAGGTTTACTACGGCAATTTCCAGCCCTGGGACAACCACGACGACATCATGCTGCACCGCGACCTTGCCAATCTCAGTGATGGTCCGATCGCCGCGCTACTCCAGGATCTGAAGGCTAGCGGCCTGCTTGACGAAACCATCGTGCTCATTGGCGGCGAGTTTGGACGTACGCCTGCTGTCGAGGTCGGTGGTCTTGTGAAAGTGCAGAACGGGCGCGACCACAATAATCACGGCTTTACCTACCTCGTCGCCGGCGGTGGCTTCAAGAAGGGTCACATCCACGGCGCGACCGACGACTTCGGGTTCAAATCGGTCGACAAGCGCGTCCATATCCACGATCTGCACGCCACAGTACTTCACCAGATGGGACTCGATCACAAGCGCCTGACGTATCGCTACAGCGGACGCGACTACCGGCTTACCGACGTTCACGGCGAACTGGTGAGTGATATCCTCGCCTGAAGCTAGGGCATGAAGTCAGGGCATGAAGTTTGCCCATAAAGCCGCCGGCGCCCCGTCATCCGTCGCTGTATTTGCGGGCGCGTTCAATCCTCCCACAACAGCTCACGTAGCGTTGGCCGTTGCAGCTTTGGAAGTGGTCGATGAGGTTGTCCTCGCGATCCCTCGCACATTTCCACATAAGCAATTTGACGGCGCCACGCTCGACCAACGGATCGTCATGATGGAACGAATCGCAAGCGCGTCGCCGAACCTGTCTGCCGCCGTAGCCGACGGAGGGCTCTTCGTGGAAATCGCGCGCGAAGCAAGAATCCATTATCCCGGAGCGGAAATTCATCTCCTGTGCGGTCGCGATGCCGCCGAGCGAATTGTTACATGGGATTATGGCGAGCCCGACTTTGTATCGCGGATGCTGGAGGAATTTCGACTACTCGTTGCTCCGCGATTCGGAGAGTACATTCCGCCCGAACCGCTGCGCCACGCAGTCCGATCGCTTGCCGCCGGCAATTATGACGATTATTCTTCGACCCGATTTCAGAGAGGCCATCAAGAGCGGCGAAGAATGGCGCGCCCTCATCCCCCAGGACATAGCGCAACTCGTGGAAGAGATCTATCGCTAGAGTCTACTCGCCCACACTCGCATCGAGAAATGCGCGGAGACGATGGCTGCGACTCGGATGGCGCAGCTTGCGAAGCGCCTTCGCTTCGATCTGGCGGATTCGCTCGCGCGTGACCGCGAAGTGCTGGCCGACCTCTTCGAGTGTATGCTCACTGCCATCCTGCAAGCCGAAGCGCATCTTGATGATCTTCTCTTCGCGAGGGCTCAGGGTCTTCAAGACCTCTGCCGTCTGTTCCCGAAGGTTCAGATTGATGACGGCTTCGCTCGGCGACGTCACACGCCGATCGACGATGAAATCCCCGAGATGCGATTCTTCCTCTTCGCCGACGGGCGTTTCGAGCGAAATCGGCTCCTGCGCGATACGCAGCACTTTGCGTACTTTGTTGACCGGAAGTTCCAGACGCCGGCTCAGTTCTTCCGTCGTAGGTTCGCGACCGAGTTCCTGCTGTAACTGCCGCTGCGCGCGCACCAGCTTGTTGATCGTCTCGATCATGTGGACGGGGATGCGAATCGTCCGCGCCTGATCGGCGATGGCGCGCGTAATCGCCTGCCGGACCCACCACGTGGCGTATGTCGAGAATTTGTAGCCGCGCTGATAATCGAACTTGTCCACGGCCTTCATCAGGCCGATGTTGCCTTCCTGGATCAGGTCAAGAAACTGCAAGCCGCGATTGGTATAACGCTTGGCGATCGAGACAACCAGACGCAGATTCGCCTCGATCAACTGCTTCTTGGCGATGTCGGCTTCGAGATCGCCACGATCGAGAATCTGCAGCGTTCGACGAAGCTCAACGGATGTAGCGCCGCACTCTTCCTCCAGCTGTTGCATCCGAAGCGAGAGTTGCCGCAGATCGCGCTTGGAATCACGCCCGTTGACAACCGTGCTAACGGGTGTGTCGCATTCTTCCGATTTTCGTTGCGCCCGGGCGATTTCTTTATCAAGGGCCTTAAACTCTTCGACCGCCCCACGCAACTTCCCGATCAATTGCCGGCGGGTTGAAGAGGACAGCGAAAGCGCGCGAATTTTGTGCGAGATCGTAACCATCGTCCGCCCCAGCTCGAAACGAAGGCTTCGGTGTTGCTTGGGCTTCGTTTGCCGCTGCGTCGCGGCGAGCTTCTGGCGAGTCTGTCGGCCTTACGATAAAGACCGTCGATTTCTTCAATGTCCGACAGAAGCTGTTGCGTTTCCGGATCGGTCTCTCCCTCGTCATCAATGAGGGCTGGCTCGGCTGCGGTGATCAGGACATCGCCCGCCTGGAGTTGCCCCCGGCGGATATCGTCCGCCAAGGCGGCGATTTCACGGATAATTAACGGTGAGCGGGAGAGAGATTTATTGACGCCTCGTTGCCCGCGCTCGATACGTTTGGCGAGTTCAATTTCACCTTCGCGCGTCAGCAGCGGCACCGTGCCCATTTCGCGCAAGTACATGCGAACCGGGTCATTGGTTTTATCGCCGAAATCCTGCGCCAGTTCGAGTTCCGTGAACTCTTCGCTTTCATCCAGCTTTTTGTCGAATTCTAGCTTCGGCTCTTCGAGAATCTCGACACCTGCGGAGTCGAAATCTGCAAGTAAATCATCGAGTTCCGGACCGGTGGCGATATCGTCGGGCAACAGTTCGTTGACTTCGTCGTAAAGAACGTAGCCCTTTTCTTTGCCCGAATCTACGAGTTGCCTCAAGCGACCAAATTTGTCATCACTTGCCACGAAAACCCCGTACTTTGCCTCTCAGATCCACATAGTGTACCGCAAATGGCAACCCTCTCAGGAGCGATGGTATTCTTCATCCCGTTTTCCTCGATTGCCCTCGCTGTAACTCGGTTAGCTCTGCCGTTAGACGGAACGCCTCGTCCCAATTCCCCGTTCGTTCCGCTTGCTTTAACCGACTACGCATATCCTCAGCCCGCAGCTTATCGTCTTCCAATTGCAGTACGCCTAAGTACAGCTGCGCCTGTTCTCTTGAGAACACCTCACCTGAACTATCGGCAAACACAGCCGCAGACAACAGATCCCGCTGTGGTGATCTCCTGTAAACGACCCTCCACGGCCGAAAAAGTTACCGCTTCACCCTCGTCCGTCAGTCGCGTCATCGCCTCAATCGACGGCCAGAGTGTAAACCGCCTTGCTGCTTCTGACTTTGCGAGCGCCGGCAATAACTCCGACCGTACTTCTCCATCGAGTAGCAGCGACCTCACCAGAACCCTCTCACTCATTGTGGAACTTGCCGGCTTTGGTTGTTGTTGCCGGACATTCGTTCTGCGTGGCGCCGGGCGTGTTGCGAAATTCCTTCAAAACCAGCGATCGGTCGACGCCCAGATACTCCGCGACCTCCCCAGCTACCGCGGCCCGCTCCAGCTTGTCCGAAATCTTTCGAATCGCAGGAAGCAGCATGTTCTCGAAACCTGCGATCCTGCCTTCTGCCGACGTCATATCGAATTTCCGCCGCGCCCGGTCGGCGAGCCACAGGAAATAGCCGGTCGCCCGCTCCAAACGCGCCGAGTACATCTCCGCGCCGTTCTTGCGAACGTACTCGTCCGGATCGAGTCCGCCTTCGAGTTCGAGAATGCGAATGTGCATTCCTTCGTCCAGCAGAGTCTTAATTGACTTTTCGGTTGCATTGGATCCGGCCGTGTCAGGGTCGAAGTTGACCACGACATGCTCGGAGTGCCGCTTCATCGCGCGTACCTGATTCTCCGTAAGCGCAGTGCCGCAACTCGCGACCACATGTTTGATCCCGGCCGCGTACACGCCGATCACGTCCATATAGCCTTCCACAAGGACGGTACGTTCCGTCGTTCGGATCGCCTGCTTTGCGCGATGAAGATTGTAGAGAACGTTGCTCTTTTTGTAGATGGAAGTTTCTGGCGAGTTCAGGTACTTGGGCTCTTCGTCCGAACGCATCGCCCTTCCGCCGAACGCGATCACTTTGCCCGATTCGTTATGAATCGGAAACATCAGGCGCCCGCGGAAGCGATCGTAAAGACTGCCGTCTTCTCTCTTCCCGAACAGACCCGAGGCTTCCAGTTGGTCAACACTGAAGCGGCTTCGCACGCGCTTCAACAACTCACCCGAGCGGTCGGCGAGCCCGAGTCCGAACTGCTCGGAAACAACCTGTGAGAGCCCGCGCTTTCGAAGATAATCCCGTGCTTCTCCCGCGTTCGGCCCCCACAAATTCTCCGTAAAAGTAGCCGCCGCGATCTCATGCAATTCATAAATAGCGGCGCGAAGCGCTGTTTCGGGATCGTTACGCTCCCGCTTGGCCGGCATTGGGATGCCGTTTCTGTCGGCGAGTAGTTTCAGCGCTTCGTAGAAGGTGAGATTCTCGACTTCCTGGATGAAGTCCAGCACGTCCCCCTTCTTGCCGCAACCGAAGCAAATATAGAATCCATGTCCTGGATTAACGCTGAAGGACGGAGTCTTCTCCGTGTGAAACGGACAAAGACCGGAATAGCGTGCGCCGATCTTCCGCAGCCGCACATATTCTCCGACAGTGCGAACAATGTCCACCGAGGACTTCAGGTGGTCCTTGAATTCCATACGTGCAGTCCACCATTATCGCAATGGCCTGGAGACGTCGCTACTCCAAGCGAAAGTCGGTCACCAGCGGGACGTGATCCGATGCCACCAGCGAGGTCTTAGTACGATGGAGCGCTACATGTTCCACGCTCAACTGCGGGTCGTAATAGATGTGATCGAGATGCATCACCGGGAAGATCGCCGGATACGTTCGCGCGCGCTTGAGATAGACGCGGATGTCCGTGCTCTCGAATTCCGATGCAAGCATCTGCGAGACATGTCCTCGCGACCATTCGTTAAAATCGCCCAACACGACGCGCGGTCCGTCGAGCGCCCTGCTTTTAAGTACTGCTTCGTCAATCAAATGCTTTGCCTGCTGGCGGCGCTCGAAGAAGGCCGTTCCAAGGTGAACATTGAACACATGCAGAGCGCGGTTCTGGAGTAGGACATCGGTCCGCAAGCATCCACGACGCTCTCGGCCCACAACGCTGACATCGTGATTGCAATGGGAGCGCAGAGGAAACCGGCTGAGTACGAGATTGCCGTACGCGTCGCCGAGTAGCTGCCGGTTTTCACCGAATGCCGGATGAACGCCCAGACGCTCGGCCAACTCATGCCCCTGTGCCTGAAACACTTCTTGCAGCGCGATCACATCCGCATTCATTTCCGACAGGACATCGGCGATACGCTTCACCGACACACGTCCGTCCAGTCCCTTGCATTTGTGTACGTTGTAGGTTGCGATTCGGAACTTCACTGCTGCCGCTCGAGCAACCGTCCGAGTCCCTCGGAGAACCGTTCCAGCAGCGGTCGCCGCCTCCACTTTGCATAAGTAATCTGCTTGCTCGCCGCCAAATCACCCACGAAATCCTTGCGAAGACGCGCGGCGAGATCCCGGGAATTGGAGGCGACATTCACCTCATCGTTGATTGTGAAGGATCGGTGATCGAGGTTCGTCGATCCGAATACAGACCACTTCCCATCCACGACAAGAGTTTTCGTATGAATCATCGAGGCTTGATATTCGTGAATCTGGGCGCCCGCCTGCAACAGCTCGCCGTAGAGACGGCGGCTAGCGCGCCGCGTCAGCAGATGGTCGTTGTGCCCTCCAGGGCAGATCACCGTCAATTTCACGCCGCGCTTTACTGCGCGAATCATCTCATTGCGAAGCGCCGTGTCAGGCAGGAAATAAGGCGTCGTGATGTCAATGCGCTCCTTCGCGCTGGCGATCAAGGTCTGAAAGAGCATACGTGCGCGCGTCGACTGTCCCGAGGTCAGGCTACTGTCAATCACCAACGTCGCCGAGCCAGCGTGCTTCTTGTCGAAACAGAAGTACTCGTCCTCTGTCAATAATTCTCCGGAGGCTTCCAACCAATTCTCGATAAAGGTAGCCTGAATCGAGGCTACGGCGTCCCCTTCTATCCGGAACATCGTATCTCGCCAACGCGGATGCTTCTTCTTCGAAATCAGCCAGTGATCCGCAAAGCCTGCGCCACCGACGAAAGCAACCTTACAATCCACCACGATAATCTCGCGGTGCGTACGGCTGTTGAGCCTCGGAAGCTGATGCCATTTGAAGCCGTGGTACCACTCCACCCTGCCTCCGGCTTCTCTCAATTCTTTGAAGTAGTAATTCCAGCTTGCGAAGCTTCCGATGGCGTCAAGAACTAGATTGACCTTCACGCCGGCGCGTGCGCGTTCGGTCAACGCCTCGACGAATCGCTTCGTAAGCTTCCCTCTTTGGAAGATGTAGGCTTCCAGATTGACGCTATGCTTGGCCTTGCGAATTGCTTCGAGTTCGGCCTCATAGAACTCCTCGCCGTTTGTCAGCACCTCGATTGACGTATTTGTGTGGATTGCCGAATCCGCGAGAGTGGCCAGAATGCAATCAAACTGCTCGCTATCTACAGGCGCGGATGGGGGCCTGGAGATTTTGTAACGCAATGTAGGCTCAAACAGAGCCAGAAACAATAGGAAACTCTGAAACCCAATTGCAAGGATGGCTACTATTTCGAAGGCCGACAGGTTCAAATTGGAACTCCCCCGTGTACTGTGACGCCTAATTTCGCTTGCGCGTGTCACTTTGCCTCACATCGGATGCTGGCGCGTGACCCCAAGCGTGACTAAGATACGCTAGATCGGTAGGAATTTGTTGGTCACCGTAACATGACAGGCGGACTTCGTCCAAAACAGCCGACCATCCGGGATATCGCAATTCGCGCGGGTGTTGCGCCAATGACAGTGTCGCGCGCAATCAACGACAAGGGATATGTCAGCTTGGGCGCGCGTCAGCGCATCATGCAGGCGGTCAAGGACCTCGACTATCACCCCAACGGTCTCGCGCGCAGTCTGAAACGCCGACGCACACATGTCATCGGAATCTTGTTGCCGGACATCGCGCATCCATTCTCGGCTGAACTTGCGCGCCATCTGGAACAGACTCTGCTCTCGCGCGGCTACACCTCATTCATCTCCACTTCTCAACGCAGTATCGAGCGTGAACAGACCGCGTTGAACGCTTTCTTCGACCACCGTGTAGATGGAATCGTTGTTGCGACGCTCGAAACCAGAGCGGGAAACGACGCGCTGCTTCGCTTCGTGAACCGTGGTCTTCCGGTCGTGATCGTTGGTCGGACCCTCAGTCATCCGAATGTTGACCAAGTCAATGCCGATCATTTTCGCGGCGGACGAGAGATGGTCAACCACCTCGTGTCCTTGGGTCATCGCCGCATCGGGTTCATCGGCGCTTCTGCCTCCGTCAATTCCGTCCTGCCGCGTCTCCAGGGCTACCTCGATGGTTTGCGGGAGCACGATTGCGATTTGGATCCGGAATTGATTGTCGGTTCAGCCGACATTGATTCGCCCGCCTTCGCAACACAGGAAGAAGGTTTTGAGGGGATGCGCCGGTTATTGCAATTATCGAAACGTCCTACCGCCGTGTTTGCCCGCAACGATGCCGTGGCAATCGGGGCCATGCGCGCTGTTCGTGACGTGGGTCTGAGGATTCCTGGAGACATCGCGATTTCGGGGTTCGATAATGTTCCGATGTCCGCCTACACGACACCACCGCTTACTACCGTCAATCAGCCGACAGCGATCCTGGGCCAGCGGGCAGCCGAGTTTGTGCTTGATCGCATTGAGGGCCGAGCCACCGGCGACCGTCGTGATCTGTGCCTTGGTTGTGAGGTTGTTGTGCGTCAGTCCACCGTGGGTTCCGGCGTGCTCAGCGCTGAAAAAGAATTTAATCCGGTGACCCCTTGCGCGTCATCTTAATCACGCATACATTTGCCAATACGGGAGCACTACCGTGAAATCTTCAACCCTATCAATCATTTCTCTGGTCGCCATGGTCACGCTGTCGGCGTGCGGCTCGAAACCGGAACAGACTTCGACCACCCAACCTCCGGCTGCGACCGCTCCAGCGGAAACGCCGGCGCCTGCAGCGACTCCGGCGACGCAACCCGCGACTACACCCGCTGCTACGCCGTCGGCCGCAGCGCCACCGCCACCAGCTCCGGAACCCAAGCCGGTCAAGCCGCCACCACCTCCGCCGCCGAAGAAGTACGTAGCTGCCGCCGGCACTCCTATCTCGGTGAGAACCATTAGCGATGTGAACACCAAAACTAACCAAAGCGGAACATCGTTTGAAGCAACCTTAGCCAGCCCGCTGGTAGTGGACGGCCACACGCTCGCCAAGACTGGCTCGACGGTTACTGGAACAGTGGTTGACGCCAGCAAGGGCGGCAAGGTCAAAGGCAAGGCGATGATAACGCTGTCTTTGTCACGACTCCATCTGGCCAACGGCCAGACTGCTACGATTCAAACCAACACGGTGTCAAAGGAAGCCAAGAGCGGTACAAAAAAGAACATGATGAGAACTGGTATCGCCACAGGCGCCGGCGCTTTGATCGGAGGGCTGGCTGGTGGCGGAAAGGGTGCGGCGATAGGAGCCGGGGTCGGCGCGGGCGCCGGCGTCGCGACTAATATGGCCACCCGCGGTCCTGCTGCGGAGATCCCACCGGAAACTCTTCTTGAGTTCGCACTGACAAGAGATCTCGTCGTTACGGAAAAGCATTGAACCTTGAAGGGGCGGTACCCGCCGCCGCTGAGTTCAACGACTCGGATGTACTTTGGCAATGGACTAGCCGATGGTCGTTTGATTTTCGCCAAGCCATCGCTTCGGGCCCTGTCCAGTGCATCCGAGTGAAGAACGGTCGCGTTGCCCGACCTCGAAAATCCAGGGCGGACCGCGGCACCGAAGGCGCAAAGGCACCTAACGCCAACTAACGCCAACATATTGCTCCCGATGGGCGGCAATGAAGAACGCATCGGGCCGAGTTACCGTTTCGAGTAGTCGGTCAAAGACTGACAAGGGTACTGAAGAAGAGCCCGTCTGGCCGATCAGATCGCGCGGTTATCAACAGTTCCATTAGGTCTCTCTTCCAACGTCCGTTGTTCATCCACTCTTCGTTTTATGTGAAAACCGAAATAGCTGTGGGATTACCAACTTCACCTGTACGATCAAACTTCCGCAGGTCGATTTGGTAGCTGACCATGCTGTGCGTTTCGACGAACCCTCTGCACTGACTTCTGCTCCTTCACCCGCCACAATGCGGCATATCCGAAAGGTAGTTCTTCCGCACAAGCCACAAATCGCGCCATGTACGGCATCACTTCAGCATCTCTCAACCAAGGACTGAAGCGCTCAGATTTCCTCGCCCCAGTCGATTACCTGGACTGACGGAAGAGGACTGATTTGGTGAGGGCCCTCTGGCGAGTTTTTCTTTGCTTGACATGCTACGCCTGTAGCATGTATGCTACAGGCGTAGCAGCGAAGCTGGAGCACCCCAGATGGCTTCACCACCACATGAGAAACTCACCCGCCGTGAGCGCGAAATCATGGATGCGCTCTTTGCTCTTGGAGACCGGGCGTCCGCGGAGGACATTCGTGAACGGCTTACCGATCCGCCGGGCTATTCGGCCGTGCGAGCCATGCTCGTAAGGCTAGAAGTCAAGGGTTACGTACGGCACATTGAGCAAGGGCTTCGATACGTCTACAGTCCAACCAAATCGCGCGCATCCGCGCAGCAGAACGCGCTCAAGAAGCTTGTGAGCGTATTCTTCCGAGGCTCACCAAGCCAGACCGCGACGGCATTACTGAAGCAGGATGCGTGGACGGACGAGGAACTGGATGTACTCAGCGCTGAGATCGAACGAGTCCGCAAAGAGAGGAGAACATCATGACATCGAGCATTTCCGAGGCTGTGCTGTTTCTCAGCCGGTCGCTGGCAGTCTCCATTCTATTCAAGGCGTCCATCATGCTGGCGCTGGGTTTGATCGCCGCGTCGCTGGCTGGACGAAGCCGGGCGGCCTTGCGCCACATTGTCCTTGCTGCTACCTTCGGCGGCCTGCTTATCTTGCCGTTCGTTGCGGCCAGTAGCCGCAAACTTCTCGTTGAGATTCCAGTATCAGGCGCTAGCGAGTCGCCAGCCTCTGGCATGGCCCTGCCGTCGGGGCCCGGCGCATCTCCATTCGCGCCCGGTAACGCGGGTCCGTCCGGAGGCGAGGCAGTGGGGTCTCACCTTCCATCATGGAAACTCGCTGGTGGTCTCATCTGGATGGCCGGAGCAGTGATATTTCTGCTGCCGCTCGCAATCAACCTCTGGTCGCTGCGCAGGCTGCGTTGTAAGGGTTTGCCTTGGCTTGAAATGCAGCAAAGAGCAGTTTCGCTGCGCGACGAGTGCGGGGTTCGCCGTCCGGTCGAAATCTTGCTTCATGAGGAAACTGAGGCGCCTCTGATGTGCGGTTTCCGGCGCCCCTCGATCGTTCTGCCGTGGAAGGCGCGCGATTGGAGCGACCGCGAACTTCGGTGCGCCGTGGTTCACGAACTGGAGCACGTGCGACGCGGCGACTGGGCCACACAATTGCTCGCTCGTGCGATCTGCTCCTGTTATTGGTTCCACCCCCTTGTCTGGGTCGCCTGGCGACGGTTGTGCTTGGAGGCCGAGCGCGCCTGCGACGACGCCGTGATTCAGAACGAAGAGAGCACAGACTATGCCGAGCAGTTGGTTACGCTAGCCCGCCGAATGTCAACCCACGCACGACCGGCGCTCGGCATGGCAAATCGAAGCGATCTCGCGAGGCGTATCTCAGCCGTGCTTGACGCAAACCAACGGCGCGGACGCGCAGGTCTGTTGGTCGCCGCGAGCACCCTGGCCGCCGCGGGTCTTGTCTTCCTTGCGATCGCGCCTTTGCATGCGGTGGCACAAGTGCGCGAGAGCCAGCAATCCGGATCCACCGCGGAGCGCCGTCAGGCGAGCCGTTCAAACCCACTCGACCGTGCGCTGTACGAAACCGCTGAAAGCGGTGAAGCCTCGGATATCGACAGGCTGCTTAACGCCGGCGCAAACGTCAACTGCGCTCTCGCGGGCGACGGCAGCCCATTGATCGGCGCCGCTCGCAAGGGACATTTGCCGGCCGTGCGGCTGTTGCTGGATCGTGGCGCTGATCCGAACATGCCCGTGCAAGGCGATGGAAATCCCCTTGTCATGGCTGCCCGGGAGGGACACGCAGCCGTCGTCACACTGCTCCTCGATCGTGGCGCACGCATCGACGAAGTTGTTCCGGGGGATGAGAACGCCCTCATTCAAGCGAGCAGCAGCGGCCAGTTGGCCGTAGTCAAGCTCCTGGTGTCGCGAGGAGCGAACGTCAATGCAAGGGTTTGGGTGGACCAGACCTGGCACGGTACGAATGGCGAGTGGCGCAGCCCGTTGAGTATGGCTCGTAAGGGTCGTCACGAAGAGGTGGTCAGCTACTTGCTATCGGTCGGAGCGCGTGAATAGGAAGCTATGTCGAGGCGGAACGGCCCAGACAGATGCACCCGCGATCTCCCGTTTGCAGGGGGTAGATTTCTCAAGAACCTGGGCCTCACAGCCGTCGCCATGCTGGCGCTTGGCGCTGGCGTCACACTTGCGCTTGCGATGGCGCAGGATCCAGGCGGCAAGTGGGAAGGCGAGATCGAGGATCCTCGCCGTCCGGTAGTGGTCACAGTCGATTTCGCCGCGGGGACAGCATCTCTGAGCGGGAGCGCGCCGCTCGTTCTGAGCCGCCGCAATGTGTCCACTGGCGACGAGACCGTCGAATTCGAGGTCGCTGTCGGACCACAAACAACGTTTCGGTTTGCAGGCGCGCGCACGGACAAGAGAATCAAGGGACTTGTCGACACCGGCGCTCGGCAGATCCCGTTCTGGCTGGAACAGCTCCCCGAAATTGCCACACAGGCGGATCGGATCACAGGCTGGCGCGAAGATCTCGACGCCGTGCTCGCGCGATTCTTGCGCTACGACCGCAGTTTTACCGAAACGGGACGCGCATCTGCTCGGGCCCGGATCGAGAAGCTTAAGGCCTCAGTCGGCCAGCACCGAGACGCGGAGATCCTCGTCGAGCTTGCACGCACGGTCGCGATGAGTGGGAATGCTCACACCCGCCTGTACCTTGTCCGCAACCGAACGGAAGTGCGTCGGCTGCCCGTTCGAGTGTGGTGGTTTCGCGACGAACTGCGGGTGGTGCGCGCAGCCTCTGACCACGCCGATCTCCTCGGATGCCGCGTGGCCAGGATTGGCAGCCTGAGCGCCGCAGCGGCGTTCCGCCGTGTTCGCGACGTCAAGCCGGGAAACGCGTCGTGGCAACGATACATGAGCTCCTACTTCCTTTCGAGTCCAGACATTCTGTTCGGTACTGGTGTGATCGACGATCCAGAGCGCGTCCCGATGACAATCGCGTGCGGTGGCGTGACGCGGAAAGTGGTGCTCTCGCCGCTTCCGCTTCGCAGAATGTCGACACCGACCGAAGCGTGGTGGGACCTCGTGCCGTCATACCCTTTTCCCGACCCGGTATTCAGGTCGGCGCTAGCGGCCGACCACGCGCCGCGATATCTCAGGCATGGGGATCAGAACTACTGGTTCGAGTACGTGCCAGAATTGGCAACGATCTACCTCCAGTTCAACCGCGCTCAACAAAGTTCAACCAACCCGGTGAGCGCCTTTACGGAAGGGATAGTCAGGGCCATCGCCGAGCGCCCTGTGAAGGCGTTGGTGGTCGACGTTCGGTTCAATACCGGCGGGGATGCGGGCGTTGGAACGCCGCTTGTTGAAAAAGTAGCGAGCAAGCGGCCCGGCATCCCCGTGTTCGTGCTCACCAGTCGCGCGACGTTCTCCGCAGGCATCATACATGCAGCCCAGTGGAAGCAATTCGCCGGCGCCACAGTGATCGGTGAGCCGGTAGGAGATGATCTGGATTTTTGGGCCGAGGGAGGGAACCTCGTGCTGCCGTACTCGCAATTGACAGTACATTACGCGAACGGGTTTCACGCCCTCTCACAGCGGGAGTATCCTGGCTTCCGTCCCTACTTCAACGATTTGAACGTCGCCTCGCTTGAGCCTGAAGTCGTCGTAGAGCCCAGTTGGGCAGACTATGCGTCCGGTAGAGATCCCGTTCTCGAGACAGCCGGCACTCGAATCCGGCAAGGGGCGCGATAGCATCATCTTAGCGATGGCTATCCCGCATTGAACGGCGCGCGTAGACCCGATAGCTGCTCTCCGACACGAATGAGTGAACTCAGGTTGGCCGCTAAAGGCCCGCCTTCGTTAGCGGTGGTATTCCCTGCCCTTTGGGAGACGAAGCCAATTAACCGCCGCTGACGGCGTAACGTAGAACACTAACCAACCGAATCTGATCCGGTCAAAATGTCCAGACTCCATGGGACGGCGCCGGCCGAACTAGGCGTAAGAACTCGATACGATATACTGCCTCCCAGCCTTAGGACACGATCACAAACAAGCATGCAAACTACGTCGAACACGAAGCCCCGCGGGGCCGCGCCAGATGTTTTGTGGGTCAATGGTCGTTTTGGGAACACCTCTCGCCGCGACACTTGGTGGCTTTCTCCCTTGTTGGTGTTTCTCGGTTTCGGAGCTTTCCTCGTCTATGCAAACTGGGCAGCATTTCAGAACGCCCACTACACCTACGGACCATATATTTCGCCCTTCTATTCGCCTGAAATATACGGCGATTCGCCGCACGCAATGCTCGGGCCGAAGCCATCCTGGTATCCCGATTTCCTGCCCTTCTCCCCGGCCTTCTTTATTCTCTGGATACCCGGTCTGTTCCGGTTTACCTGCTACTATTACCGCGGCGCGTATTACAAAGCGTTCTGGGCCGATCCTCCAGCCTGCTCAGTCGGCGAGCCGCGCAAGTCTTACTGGGGCGAAAACAGCCTTCCCCTGATTTCCCAGAATCTACACCGTCAATTTCTTCGGCTCTCCTACATCATTTGGGCGTTCCTCGTCTGGGATGTTTGGAAGGCGCTCTGGTTCGAAGATGGATTCGGCATCGGCCTCGGGACGATCATTCTGTTGATCAACGTCATCCTCATCGGCGGCTACGTCTTCGGTTGTCACGCCTTCCGGCATCTGGTCGGCGGCGGACTGAACCGCCTTTCCGAGCATCCTGCCCGCCATAAGCTCTACGATTGCGTCAGTTGTCTGAACGGAAAACACAAAATCTGGGCTTGGGCGAGCCTCTTTTCCGTCGGTTTCGCTGACATCTACGTGCGTCTCTGCTCGATGGGCATCTGGTCCGACTGGAGAATCCTTTAATGGCGGATTTCCAGTCGTATTCCTACGACGTTCTGGTCATCGGAGCGGGCGGCGCAGGTCTTCGCGCTGCGATCGAAGCGGCTGCCTCTGGTGTCAAAGTCGGTGTTGTCTGCAAGTCACTTCTCGGCAAAGCCCACACCGTGATGGCGGAAGGTGGCGTCGCGGCAGCGCTCGCCAATGTCGACGATCGTGACAATTGGCGTGTCCACTTTGCCGACACGATGCGCGGTGGGCAATATCTCAACAACTGGCGAATGGCCGAGTTGCACGCCAAAGAAGCTCCCGAGCGTGTCCAAGAACTTGAGGCGTGGGGCGCTCTCTTCGATCGCACCAAAGACGGCCGAATTCTCCAGCGGAACTTCGGCGGCCATCGATATCCCAGGCTCGCGCACGTCGGCGATCGCACCGGGCTGGAGATGATCCGCACCCTTCAGGACCATGGCATCCATACCGGCATGGAAGTCCACATGGAATGCACGGTCCTCAGCCTGCTCCTCGATGGCGGTCGCATTGCCGGAGCATTCGGCTACGACCGTGAGAATGGCCACTTCATCCTTTGGAGCGCGAAAGCGGTCGTCATCGCAACGGGCGGAATCGGCCGGGCATTCAAGATCACCAGCAACAGTTGGGAGTACACCGGCGACGGACACGCGCTCGCGTATCGCGCCGGCGCCGAACTGCTTGACATGGAGTTCGTGCAGTTCCATCCCACCGGCATGGTGTGGCCCATCAGCGTGCGCGGCATCCTTGTCACCGAAGGCGTTCGCGGCGAAGGTGGTGTTCTTCGCAATAGCGAAGGCCGCCGCTTCATGTTCGACGACATTCCGGACAACTTACAAGTCCCAGACCGCCGATTCAGAAGAAGAAGGCTGGCGATACACGCAAGGCGATAAGAACGCCCGCCGTCCACCCGAGTTACTAACGCGCGATCACGTCGCGCGATGCATCAATCGGGAAGTCAAGGCGGGTCGGGGAAGTCCGCATGGCGGCGTGTTTCTCGATATCGCTTGGATCAAAGAACGTCTTCCGAACGGAGCCGAGCACATCAAGCGCAAACTGCCCAGCATGTATCACCAGTTCAAGCAGCTTGCCGAGATCGACATCACGCAAGTGCCGATGGAAGTCGGACCGACCACTCATTACATGATGGGCGGCGTGCGGGTGGATGGCGACTCGCAAGCTTCCACTGTGCCGGGCCTATTCGCCGCTGGCGAAGCCGCCGCGGGACTGCACGGCGCCAACCGGCTGGGTGGGAACTCTCTATCCGACCTGATCGTGTTCGGCAAGCGCGCCGGCCAGTATGCCGCCGAGTTCGCGCGTAACAGCGCGGCCGCTACAATCGATGACGCCCAGGTTAACGCCGCGATTACGAACGCGCTCGCGCCGTTCGAAAGCGGCTAGCCGCCGGCGAGAACCCGTACTCAGATTCAGTACGAGTTGCAGGACTTCATGCAGGACCTTGTCGGCATCGTGCGGACCGAGGAGCGAGATGGAACGCGCTCTCGTCGTCGATCGAGAAGCTCAAGACGCGAGCGCGTCCGCACGGGATTCGCCAATCACCGTCAGTACAACAACGGCTGGCATACGGCGATGGATCTTCCCGAACATGCTGGATGTCTCCGAGGCGATCACGCGCGCGGCGTTGCTGCGCAAGGAGAGCCGCGGAGCGCAGTTCCGGGAAGACTATCCCGAGAAGGACCCCGAGTGGGGCAAATACAACATCGTCATTCAGTCGCGGATCGAACGGTGAGATGGTCGTCGAGAAACGGCCGCGTTCAGCCGCTGCCCGAAGAATTGAATCAGGTCATCGAGGAGATGAAATAGATGGCCGACGCAAGCCTTATTTCGAATCTGGCGTGGCGATGCGAACGGCGGAGCGTTTCAGGACTACAAAACTCAGGTCGACGAGGGCATGGTCGTCCTCGATGCGGTCCATCGCATACAGGCCGAGCAGGCGCCCGATCTCGCTGTGCGATGGAACTGCAAAGCGGGCAAATGCGGCTCGTGCTCCGCTGAGATCAACGGCATGCCGAAGCTGATGTGCATGACGCGGCTCAGCGAGCTGAATCTCGACATGCCCGTCATCGTCGAGCCGATGCATGCGTTCCCCTCGATCCGCGATCTGGTCACGGATGTCTCCTGGAACTTCCGCGTCAAGAAGACGATCAGAAGTTCAAGCCGCGCGCGCCCGACGCGCCGGATGGAACCTGGCGAATGCAGCAGGCCGACGTCGATCGCGTGCAGGAGTTTCGAAAGTGCATCGAGTGTTTCCTCTGCCAGGACGTATGCCACGTGCTGCGCGAGCACCACAAGCACGAGGAATTCATCGGGCCGCGCTTCTTCGTCTATGCGGCTGCGCTCGAGATGCATCCGCTCGATACCGACGATCGTATCAAGGACCTGAAGGACAAGCACAGCATCGGCTACTGCAACATCACAACCTGCTGCCGCCAGGTCTGTCCCGAATCGATTACAATTACCGAGAACGCGATTATCCCGCTGAAAGAGCGTGTTGTCGACAAGTTCTTCGATCCGCTGAAGAAGCTGTTACGCATCCTCTGAAGGAGGGAAGTGCAATGTTCGCGCCGAAACCGATCTCGCCGGACAGCGTTCCCGGCGCGCTTGCCAAGGCGGAGCGTTATCGCTTGCTGAATGAACCGGAGAGGCGGAAAGCATTTGCCGGGACATCCTCGAAGTCGACCCAGGCAATGAGCATGCCCGCATCAGTCTGATCCTCGCGCTAACGGACCAGATTCAGGAGGATGCCCACGCCTTCGGGAACGCTTTGTCCGCCGCGGCCCTGCTCGATTCTCCGTACGATCGGGCCTATTACGCTGGCATCGCCTGGGAGCGTCGCGCCAAAGCCCGCCACAAGGGCGGAGGTCAGGGCGCGCGCTATTACGTTTACGAATGGATCGGTAACGCTCTGCGCTTATTTGAGGAAGCGGAAAATCTTCGTCCTGCGGGGAATGACGACGCGGTCCTTCGATGGAACGCCTGCGTTCGCTTCTTATCACGGCACCGGGAGTTGGCCCCGAGAGAAGAAGAAGTCACCGAGCCCATCCTCTCCGAGTAGAGCTCAGCCGAGCGCCTTGCGAAAGCGCGCAACGATCTCTTCCGGAGGAACGCGCGCCCAAGTCGCGTTCACGCGAAGCGCAAACCAATCCTGCTGCGGCGCAGCCGCGCTGATGCCGGCCTCTTCCAGCCGCAGATGATACACCGGCGCGTTCACGCTATGTACGCGCAGACGAAAGATGTTCGTCCCATTCGCAATGCGTTCGATCGCGAAGCTGGAATCAGCGGTAAGCGCCTTCAAGACGGCTTCCGATGTCTCACGGGCCTTGCGAAAATTCGCCTCGAAGTCTTTCAGCGTATGAAGAGCAACTGCGGCGAAGGGCCATACCTGCGGCAATCCGCCACCGAACATTCTCCGCATGTGATAGACGTTCTCGAGGAGCGCCTTCGGGCCGGCCAGGACTGCTCCGCTTGCCGCATTCAGATACTTATAAAGCGACACGTAAACGGTATCGAACAGCGAGGTGTAGTCGCTAACAGGCCGTCCGCTGTAGGCAGTCTCGATCAACAACCGCGCCCCATCGAGATGCAAACCAACCTTGCGACCCCGCGCCCATGCCGAGATCTTTTTCATCTCATCGAAATCGAAACGTTCTCCAAGACGCCGACGCATCGGCGTCTCTATCTCGATCGCGCCAATCGGCGCCGCGACCCGGCCGAGCATTGCGGAACTATTCGCCTTCTCGACTTCTTCGAGCGTGAAGGTCGACTTGGCCTGTCCGAGAGGAATCAGATTCAACCCGCTGAGTGTCTGGCAACAGTCGCCGCAATCGTTGTAGAGATGGCTTTCTGCCGGAACCAGTACTCTGCTGTTTGCCCCTGCAAGAATCCGAACAGCAACATGATTCGCCAGCGTCCCGGTCGGAAACCACACTGCCGTCTCCTTGCCGAGCAGCGAAGCCATCTGCGCCTCGAGCTTCTCAACGACACCCCCACGTGAGAAGTCGTCTGCTTCGACATCGGGAACCTTTGCGAGCAACTGAGCGTATTCCGTTGGACTGTAAGGAATGCCGTCGCCCATTGCATAGACACGCGACTCCGTCGCAGCGGCTGCCACTTGCTGCGGCGCGAACGAAGCGGCAATAGGAGCCCCGAGAAAACTCCTGCGTCTCATAATGAGCGCAATGATACCGCATGAGCGCACCACTGGACTTCAAATCCGGAATGCGGCAAACTAATCGCCTGGAAGCATTGAGTCCCAACCATTATCATTGCCTTTTTCGTCGCACGCCAACCGTATGCAGGAGATTCGCGTCAACACCGCCGCTGGCAAAAGCAATGCAGCCGCGTTTCGTGTGGTCCAGCGGCGACGTTCGCCCTAGCCCCACCAAGTCTCCCCGGGAGCCAGGTGAGCCTTCACGACATCGGGATTCAACTCGATCCCGAACCCTGGCTTATCACGGATCGTGTGATATCCGTTCTCAAAGATCGGGCCGTCATGAATCACAAGATCCTGCCACCAGTCGATATACCGTGCGAGCTCGTGAACACGGAAATCCCGCATCGACGCCGCCGCATGCGCAGAAGCGATCGTGCCCACGGGGCTCGCAGGATTGTGAGCTGCCGTCGGAATGTAGTAATTATCGGCCAAATCGTGAATGCGTTTCGCCTCCAGCAGACCTCCCGACTTCGGAATGTCGATGTGGACATAATCGCAGCCCTGCAACTCGATGAGCTTCCGGAATCCATCGCGCGTGTAAAGGTTCTCGCCCGTCGAAATCGGAACGTTGACATTACGCGTCACGTAAGCCATTGACTCAGGATTGCCCGGCGGCACCGGATCTTCCAGCCACATCGGCTTCACCGGCTCGATGACCTTGGCCATGTTGATGGCATCGCGAACGTCATAGCGCCAGTGTGCTTCGATTCCGAAATCGAGGTCCGGGCCGAGCTCCTCGCGAACCGTCTCCATCGCCTTCCCGATGCGTCGCAGATCCTTGGCCGTAAGCCCGCGCGTATAGGGATCGTGACCGGGCTCCTTGTACTGTGGATCGGCGGCCGGAGGAATGCCGTCACCCTGAAACTTGAAAGCCGTCCATCCGAACTTCTCCGCTTTGGCCTGACGCACCTGATCGCGCCATTGCTGCAGATCCTCAGGATTCTTTACCGACGGCATTGTTCGATAAAATCGCACGCGATCGCGGAATCGTCCACCGAGCAGATTGCATGCTGGCGTCTGCAGCAGTCGTCCCGCGAGATCCCACAAAGCGATCTCGACCCCACTGGCCGCTGTTACTGTAACGCCTGCAAGCGCTCCCTGTCCGGCGCTACGCATCAGCATCTTCGTGTACAGCTTGTCGACGTTAAAAGGATCCTCACCCACAACCTGCTGCTTGAGCTGGTTCAGGATCAGATCCTTAACGCCGAATCCCCAGTACGCCTCGCCAATGCCCGACACGCCGGCGTCTGTATCGATGCGCACCAGGTTCCAATCCCAGGTACCGCGCACGATCATCACCTTCACGTCGGTGATCTTAACTTTGCCTTTATGTTGAGCTGCTAATTGCTGCAGCGCGATGGGAGCCCCAGTCGCTGCCTTCAAGAACGTGCGCCGATTCATGCGCACTATTCTATGTCGAAACTAGCGCATTATTTCGCAGAAACGTTCTGGCTGATCCTCTGCGGCTCCACCGTCAGTGCGAGCGCCATCGTCGCCCAACTCGTTCCTGCGGCGGAGATCCATTGGTCATGCCCATAAGGGAAGCCGCTCTCAAAGTAAGGCTGCACCCAGATGGAGCGTGATCTTACATGCCACGACCCGTCAGGAGCCTGTGTACGCAAAAGATACTTCACTCCCTTTTGATAGACCGGATCTGTAACGGGCATCTTGGCCATCGCCAAAGCATAGAGTGCTTCACCCGTTGCGTAGGCGTCCGAACCCATAGTCGGTAGCTGGCTCCAGCCGCCATCCGGGCGTTGCATCGCGGCCAATGCTTTTGCGGCCGATGTAACCGACTTGGCATTCGCCCATGCCAATCCCATCACCTGAAAAGCGCGGTCTTGGGTTGTGGCCGGGGGAGCCGTCTCCAGCCATCCGGCTGCACGCGCGATTACCTTGTCTGTATCGGCTTTATCGGAAGGCAGTCCGTACTGCTTCAGCGAATAGATCGCCAGAGCCGCAGTTTGATGCCGGCCTGCCGCCATCGGAGGTCGCCGGCTCTCGATCGTGAGCCAATCACCTTCCGGCAACTGCATCGCCTTGAGATACCGCACAACCGAGTCGGTATATTCATCGCGAGGAGTGTGATTCATTCCGAAATCGAACATTTCCCACGCCACTCCGGCGGGTCCAAACGTGTTGAGATCCATCATCCGTACAGCATTGTTCCCGTGCATGTGAGCCGGAAGTTGCGGGATGAGCTTCGGAGCCGGAAGCCCCCGGTCTCGCGCCAGCGCAGCCGCAGCCGACGGCAGATCCTGCGCGTGACAGGAATTGCAACCACCGATGCGAATGAAGTTGTGGCTCTGCTGTCTCGAGAAGCGCAAACGCCGGCTTGACCGCCTCGGCGATCGAACGGAACCGTCCGCTGCCTTCCGGAACCGGGGCCACGCCGAGCAGCTTCCTGTCTTCTTCCGATGCTCCCAGCAGTCGCGCGACCTCGCTGTCGCCACGTTTCACGGCCAGCATCCGAGCCGTTTCTTCATCTCCTTTGGCATCCTGGTTCGCGCCTTTCGCCAGAAGCATTTTCACGGACGCAGCAGGCATCGTGTCCGACCCGGCAGCGTACAGCAATGGCGAGTAGCCGCGGATATCCTGCACATTGATGTCTTTCGTATGTTCGAGAAGAAGCTTCACTGTCGCCTCATCGCCGGTAGTCGCGGCATCACCGAGAGCGGTGTCATTCTTCTTCGTTCTCACATTCGCGTCAGCGCCTTTTTCAAGAAGCATGCGCACCGCTTGCGCCCTTCCGGTCGTGGCGGCAGCCATCAACGCTGTCGCTCCACCGGCGGTCTTCGCGTTGACGTCGGCGCCTTTCTCAATCAACAAACGCATCGCTTCCAAATTGCCCCGCGCTGCTTGCATCAATGGCGTCGATCCAACCATCGTCTTCGCGTTTGGATTAGCGCCCTTATCGAGGAAAAGCCGAAGAACTGCCACGGCGTTACCCATCGTTGCCGCCTGATACACAGGGGTTCGACCATCAATTTGTACGGCATTGATGTCTGCGCCGTGTTCCATCAATAGACGTACCTTCGCCTCATCGTGCAAGGCCCAGAACAGCGGTGTCGATTTCCGCCTGTTCTTCGCATTCACGTCAGCGCCTTTGGCCAGCAACTCTTTCATTGTGGAAAGAGAACCGAATCCCGCCGCGTGATGCAGAGCAGTCGAGCCTGCCGAATCCTTCGCCTTTGCCAACTCCGGCTCTGCCGCAATCGATTTTTCTACCGCTTTCGTATCTCCCGCACGCACAGCCGAAAGGAAGGCAGCTACCTTCGGGTCCATCGGTCTGGCCGGCGCTTCTTCCTGAACCTGGATGCGGAAATCTGCCCCCTGGTCGATCCACGCGCGCAGGATTCCGATCTCCTCATCGGAAAGTGGACCTGTGGGCGGCATTTGTAATCCGCCATCGCCATTCACCAGTCGCCGGATCAGCTTGCTTTCTGCACTCTTCCCGACAACAATGACTGGTCCGTAATCACCACCGCGAAGCGCCTGTTGCCGTCGATCGAGCCGGAGCCCGGACTGTTGCGCTTCTTCACCGTGGCAGGAATGACATTTTTGAGCCAGGATCGGTTGGACGTCCTTCTCGAAATCAACTTTGATGTCGGCGGGTGGGGGGAGCTTCGTCTGTGCGACCAGAGCCACACACACGGTGATCAGAAGAACCGTTGCACGCATTACAGCCTCCGCGATTATGGGCGGGTTTCCGTCGCCCGGAAGTATGCCACACAAGATAAGCGAAGTCCATAGAACAATCGTGACACGCGATCTATATTTCGGGATAGTCCTGGACCAGAATAGTACCGGGAGCCATTGATAGCAAACGAAATCGAGGAAACAATGAAACAGACGCCCGACCGCTTTCGTATGACCGGCAAAATCGTATTTAAGACTATGAGAAATCCGCTGGCATGCTGGCCGTCAGGTGGAATGAAGCCTACTGTTCTCGAGCCCGGTGACATCATTACCGTACCGACGCAGATACAGCGAGATGACGGTCAATTAGCGATCATTTTCGATAACAAGACCCTCTTCTGCGACCAGACCAAGTTCTGGGATTCCGTCTGGTAGCAAGCGAAGTCCCTCCGGAAGCCAGGCAATCGTTATACTTGCACGGATGAGCACGCCGGCTCCGGCCACCAGTTCGGACGATTTGCCGCGTAAGCTGGGCTTGCTTGACGCGACGAACGTTGCCGTCGGAACAATGATCGGCTCGGCGATCTTTCTGGTTCCGAATATCATCGCGCAGAACTTACCTTCAACGCCCGCTGATCTTGGGGATCTGGATACTCGCCGGAATCGTATCGCTATTTGGCGCTCTTGCTTATGCCGAACTCGGCGCCATGATGCCCGCGACTGGCGGTCAGTACGTTTATTTGCGTACAGCCTGGGGTCCCTTGTGGGGCTTTCTCTGCGGCTGGACGTTCTTTCTGGCTGCGCGTTCTGGAGGGACGGCATCTCTCGCCGCGGCCTTCTCAATTTATCTCGCGCAATTCATCCCTATGCCTTCCGCATATTCTCGAATGGTTGCGGCGGCGCTGATTCTGTTCTTGACGTTCGTCAACTATCGAGGTGTTCGGCTCGGGGCCACCGTTCTGAACATCTTCACCGCATTGAAGGTCGTCGGGCTCGTTACGTTGATCATCGGCACACTGACCATGGGAGAACAAGACGTGTTTCAGGAGCCTGTACAGTCTGCGCCTGTCTCCGTGGCGGGCCTCGCTTCGGCGATCGTCGCCTGCATGTGGGCGTACAACGGTTGGTTCGCCGTCAGCCTGATCGCCGGAGAAGTTAAGGACCCGCAGCGAAACTTGCCGCGAGCGCTCATGATCGGCACTACATTTGTGATCGGTGTCTATTTTCTCGCCAATGTCGGCTATCTGAAATCGCTGACAGTGCCCGAGATCGCAGGGAGTACACGTGTAGGAGCTACAGCGGCTGAACGCGTGATGGGCGGCATCGGTTCGACGTTCGTAGCCCTTACGATTCTGGTAAGCACGTTCGGAACTGCGAACGCGACCATAATGGCCGCGCCCCGTCTCTACTTTGCTCAAGCGCGAGACGGCCTTTTCTTCCGCTCATTCGCGAGGATTCACCCAGCTTTCCAAACACCCCACATCTCGATCCTGGGTCAAGGCATATGGGCAGCGATCCTGGCGTTGACAGGCTCGTATCAGCAGTTGATCGCCTATGCGAGCTTCACGTTCTGGATCTTCTATGGCATGACCGTCGCCGGTCTAATCGTGCTTCGTCAGAAACAGCCCGACGCGCCGCGGCCCTATCGCATGTTTGGATACCCGGCAACTGCCATTCTTTTCGTCGTGATGGCCGGCTGGATGGTCGTATCCGCCGTGATCAGCTCACCTCGAACATCAGCAATCGGAACGCTGATTTTAGCCTCCGGTGTTCCTGCCTATTACCTCTGGCGCCGGAATCACGCCTAGAACGTCAGCCGAAGTCCCAACTGCATCCTTCGCGGTCCCACCCGTGTGGACGTGATCCTGCCAAAGTTCGTATTCGTCATCGTCACGTTTGCAGACCCGAATTGCGTGTGATTGAACGTGTTGAACGTCTCGCAGCGGAACTGGGCTCGGAAGCGCTCTGCAGAAGTTGAAGTTCTTCAGCGCGCTGATGTCCCAGTTATTCATCCCAGGCTGCTGGATCGTATTCCGGCCGGCGTTGCCGACGGCTCTTACGCGATTCCCTTGCGCATCTTTCGGATAATCGAATGCCGTCGGATTCAGATAGGCGTCCGGCAGCGCTCTTCCCGCCTTATAGTCACCGACAACATCCGGAATCGACCTCGTCCAGTTGCCGATGGCAATCCAATCGGAACCGATCCCAAGCGTCTGCCACTGACCAGTCGCGAAGGTCGTGATACCGCTAACCTGCCACCCGCCGATCAGGAGGTCCATCCCCTTGCCGACACCCGACGCAAACTGCTTGCCTCTGCCGAAGGGAAGTTCATACACGTAGCTCGCAATAAATCGATGGGGAACGTCGAGCGTACTTCGTCCTTTGTCCCATTTCTTGAACTCACCATGAATCGTGGAGAAGTCGTCCGTCGCGCCAAGGTCAAGATTCTTCGACCACGTGTATGCGCCGAGAAGATAGAGCCCCGACGAATATCGTTTCTCGAGTTTTGTAGTCATGGCGTTATAGCTTGTCCATCCGCCGTTGTAGGTCAGAAGAATGTCGGCAAATTGGGGATACCGGCGGCGTTGCGCAACCGGGATCGTTCCCGTCGGATCGATCGTTGCGACGTTCAAATTTCTCCGCTGCGGCATCTTATTCCCTTGACTGCCGACATACTCGATTTCAAATAGCCAGTCCGAAGCGAAGCTCTTCTGTATTCCGAAGCTCCACTGATTCAAATACGGAGTACGATTCAAGCGATCGAAAGTAAATGGACCCGTATTCCGCGACGTAGTGAATGCAGGCAGCATCTCATTCATGAAAATCGTCGGTGTTCGCGGATCGCCATCGAGAGTCTGCTGCTGAAAGAACGGCGCTCCTTGTCCCTTAAACTGCTCTTCATTGAAGTTATCCGTGGAGTAGTAGATACCCATTCCACCGCGAACCACCATATTGCTCACCAATCCCGGCCGCCACGTGAAGCCGAAGCGCGGCGCAAAGTTGTTCCAGTCCGGATCCACGATATCGGGACGAACACCCTGGCCGGCGACGAAAATTTGCGCCTGCTCCGGATTGAAGTACATACTTCGGTTATTGATCTCGACTGGCGACCGGGCGAACTCATACCGCAAGCCGAAGTTCAGAGTAAGGTTCGATGCAATGCGCCAGTCGTCTTGCACGTAGCCGCCCCAGAACGTCGTGCGCATATCCTGACTTCCATCTCCAACCGAACCCTGCGCGCGCGACGGATAACCCAACAGAAAATCTCCAATACCGTATCCGTTCGTTTGCACCCCGGTGTAGCGACCGTCAAATGTGAAACTCGGATTGCCGGCGAAATTCGTAATCTGGAAGTAGGCGAGACGCATAATTTGCACACCTGTGCGGACATTGTGCCTGCCTTTGATAATGCTTAAATTGTCCGTGAACTGAAAGTTCTCATCAGTCGCGCCGATCGCCTGCGAGATGGAACCGATCCCGCTGAATCCCGACATGTTGAACCCAGGAATGCCATACGACATCTCCTGAGTGGTCGTGTTCTCCAGGCCGAAGACTTCCGACGCGTAATTCGGACCGAAGCTGGTCTCGGAAAGACGGAACGTCCGGCTGCGATTCCAACCAAAGCGAAACTCATTCAGAATGGCCGAGTTGAACGTGTGATTCCATGTCGATGTCACTAGGCAGTTGCTCATCGGGAATCCCTCGCCGCCGAACGGACGCAGCGCCTTCAGATCACGCACTTCATCGGACCAGGAGAACGTGCCGAATATCTGATCATTCGGTGTCAGTTGGTGATCGAGACGCGTATTGTACTGATCGAAATCGTTAATGATCGAAGGCGTCCCTTGCGTGTTGAACAACGGAAAATTCGGACTGTTCACAGGCACCGCCACATTCGGCGCCACGGTGTATCCGCACAGCGAGTTGTGTCGTTGGATCCAGCCTGCTTGCAGGAATGACATTGCCGGGGAACGGAAGGCCTGTGCTCGGGTCGAGGAAATCGACACACTTGCGCGATGTCGGATTCGCTTGGCACATTGCGCTGCTTCTCGGAAACAGACCGGTTCCCGCGCTATCGTCGGCGAGATTTCCCTTGAGCTGCGCCAGCGATGGATAAGTACCCGTGGCGCTCGAAGCGGTCCGCTGACGGAAGGCCTCGAAGTTGAAAAACCAAAACGTTCGATTGCGTCCGTTGTAGACTTTCGGGATCACCAGGGGACCGCCCACTGCCGTTCCGAAATTATTCTGCGACAGCGGCGCCCTGGCCCGTCCGGTGCGATTCAGGAAGTAGTCGTTAGCATCCAGTTCTTTGTTCCGAAAGAACTCAAACACGCTCCCATGAATGCTCATTTGTGCCGGACTTCATGGTTGTGTTGACGACAGCAGCGCTTCGGCCGAATTCGGCGCCGAAGGTCGAGCGCTGAATGTTGAATTCCTGTATGGCATCGATACTGGGTCGCACTCCGGCATTTCCAAACCGCGCGTTCCTCGTTTCAATACCGTTCAGCAGAAAGCTGTTGTTCGATTCCCGCCCACCTGCGATCGAGAGCGTTGTGTCAGTGCGCCCTGTCCACGAAGTCGCAGGAGAATTGGCGATACCGATCGGAATCGCGCCGGCTGTCAATTGCGCAAGCTGAATGAAATTACGCCCGCTGAGTGGCAACTCGACGATCGACTTCGTTTCCATCACCTGTCCAATTGCCGCGCTCTCTGCATTGATAAGCGTCGCTCCCGCCGCCGACACAGTGACTGTCTCCGTCACTTGGCTCACGTTGAGCTTCACATCGATGCGCGCGCGTTGCCCGACCTGAACACGGATGTCATCAACGAGAGTCCGTTGGAATCCAGACATCGTTACGTTCAATTGATACTGACCGGGTTTCAACTGGCTGAACAGATAAAGACCGAGCGCATCGGTCTGCGCCTTTTGTCCGATATTCGTGTCTCGTTGAATGAGTTCTAGCGTCGCGCCCGAGACCGCTAAATCGCTTTGATCAACGACAGCGACGACCAAATCGCCGGAAATTGTCTGCGCGCGTAGTCCGGAGACAGCTCCGCCAAGAAGCGCCAGAACGACAACGAACGAAGTGAAGATCGACATGGACAAGCCTCCCTTACGCCGAAAGAGTATCAAAATCCATGTAGCAAGTGGTTTCGGAGCGATGAAAAACACAGCTAACTGTACGCAAGCCAAGCGAGATGTCGGCCAAGTGGGGCAGACCTCCAGTCTGCCCGGGACTTTAGTCCCGTCTCGCAGAAGAGCGGACTCCTCCAATAGACCCAATGAGCTTTTAGGGGAGCGATTTAGAATAGCTCTTTATCACTCGTGCGACATAGTGCTGTCGATGATGATGCCGGGACAAAGCTGCGAGTTTCAGCGGTCCCTACGAGAGATGCACTAGCTCTACGGATAATCCCAACCTATTCCGCCCGCAACGCCCTCATTGGATCGGCAGACGCTGCACGAAACGCCGGCCCCAACACAGCCACCAACGCAGATACAGCCATGGCCGCTGTCGCCCAAACAAGGATCGCCGGGTCTAGAGGCTGCATCCCCAGCCGCTTATAATCGACATACTTCTGAGCCGCCCACCACGCAACCGGGATCCCAACCACACAGCCAGCAAGCGCGACTCCCATGCCTTCTCGAACAATGTGCCGCAACACGTTTCCCGGAGAAGCTCCCAACGCCATGCGAATCCCAATCTCCTGTGTCCGGCGCGCCGTCGCGTACGACATGACACCGTAAAGCCCGATCATGCAAAGTAGCAGCGCAAGCACTCCAAACGCCCCGCAGAGCCACGCGAAGAGTCGCTCGCGCCGGAGTGTTGTTGCGATCTGATCCTGCATCGTCACCGCTTGGACAATCGGCAAGTTCGGGTCGAGCTCTGCGACCGCTGCCCGCACTCCGGGCAGAACCTGCGTCGGCGCGACAGCAGTTCGCATCAGCACTGTGGCCGAATCCTGCATAAGCGTGTTGGGAACATAGATCACGTTGGGCTGATAGGTCAAATTCGCGTACTGTGCGCGGCTTGCGACACCCACGATCTCGATCGGCTTATCCTCCATCCGAAAGATCAACCCCAATGGAGACCGTCCGATCACTTTAGCGACATCTTCACTCACAACAGCCACATTTCTTTTCGCTTGGACGTCGTTGTCGCTAACCCCACGACCTTCAAGAATCGGTACTCCGAGCGCTCTCAGATATCCGCTGCTCACGAAGTTCACCGCCGTCGAAATTCCCTTAGCGCGTCCAGGCAATTGCATCTCGTCCCAGTAGCCGCCGCCCTTCATGGGGCGAACGCGAGCCAGCCCAACCGCCTCTACGCCACCCACGCCGCGTAGCCGCTCCTCGAGTTGCACGTAGAATTGGGACAATCGCGCTTCCTGATACCCGGATTCCCCTGGTCGTAGATCGAACATGAGCAGACGGGTTCGCTCGAAGCCAGTGTCCCGCGTGACGATCTGGCGCAGATGAGCGTTGAATGCCACGCCTGCAGCCACCAGCAAAACACCCAGCGCCACTTGCGCGAGCACCAGTATCTTGCCGGGCGCGACCCAAGTGTGCTTGACGCCTCCTACGGATCCTGAACCTTCCTTGAGTGCCGGAGCGGCATCGACTCGAGTTGCGTGCCACGCCGGATAAAGGCCGAAGGCCATCGCCGTAAAGGCAGTCACCGCTAACGTCGCAAGGATCATGCGCACGTCAATCTCAAATACGAGCCGCAGGTTCATCGGCATCAGGGACACCGCAAAATTCGCAGTGGCATACGCGACAAACAAACTCAGCAAGCCACCTCGCGACAGCGAGCATCGCGCTCTCCGTGAAGAACTGCCGAATCAATCGCGCGCGGCTGCATCCCAGGGAAACGCGCAACGCAACTTCTTTACGGCGCGCGTCTGCTCGCGCCAGCATCAGGTTCGCGATATTTGCACAAGCGATCATCAGCACGCATCCCACCAGCGTGAACAGCAGGATCAGCGGATTGCCAAACTCCCGGCGCAAGCTACCGATCCCACCGCTCGCGTCTTGCAGTCGTATCGTTGGGGCTGTTTCTGGGTTCTTGGGCTGACCGGCCCACGTAGACCGAAAAATCGGGTCCATCTCAGCGATCAAAGCCTCGTCTTGTGGCGCCGGGAGCCCGTCGCCCCAGAAGTTGAATGAACCAGCTCTTCGGATCCGCAATCGCCTTCCTCTCCCAACTATCAGGCTGGAGCATTGTCGGCGCATGCTCGATGGTCGTGTAAAGATCGGTGGAGTCGCCAACAGTAATCCCCCCGAAGCTTTGCGGGAGCACACCGGCGATCACATAAGCGCGGTTGTTGATGCGCAGCGTCCGCCCGATCGCGCTGAAGTCCCCTCGAAGATTCTTGCGCCAGAAAACATGAGAGACAGCGACCGCCAAAGCTGCCCGTGGATCGTCATCCGTAGCTGAAAGCAGTCGCCCTGCCGACGGTTGCAGACGCAGCATCGAAAAGAAATTTCCCGATACCGGCCGAAGCCTGGCGACCGCCGTCACGCCGGAATAGCTCGTGCTGACATCGTCCGCGTTCATGTGCCCCGCAATGTCGATACGTCCTTCGGTTCGTGATCGTAGCGCATCGAAGGTCGACCGGCTGAAGAAATCGGCAACGACGAGGGAACCACTAGGAAACATGCTGCCGCCGGAACTCTGGTAAACCCCTTCAGGACGACTCTTAGCCTGCCACAGAATCTCGGTGAGCTGCTCCGACGCAGGTACGCCGAGAGTACGCCATAGCACTGCATCCACCAACGACAGAATCGCCGTAGTAGCGCCAATCCCAAGCGCAAGCGACAGCACAGCCGCGGCGGTGACGCCCGGCGCCTTCCGCAGCATGCGAGCGCCAAAACTCAAATCCTGCGCGATGGTCGGGAGCACGCGCCAGCGGCGCTCGTCACGGCATTTCTCTTTCGTCTGTTCTACCCCGCCAAACTCCCGCCGCGCACGCAGCATTGCCTCGTCTTTGCTGAGTCCTTCTCGCTCGAAAGCGTCGGCAAGCGACTGCAGATGATACGCAACCTCGAGATCGAGATCCGAATCTTTCTTATTCCATGGGAGTCGCATAGCCTTATGCCTCCAGCACCCACCCGATGGCGCGAGAATAGACCTGCCACCGATCCAACTCGGCCACCAGTTGCTTCCGTCCTTCTTTGGTAAGCGAATAGAACTTCGCCATTCGACCGTTTTCCGATTCCCGCCATTCGGCCTCGACAAGCGACTTACGCTCGAGCCGGTGCAGAGCCGGATAGAGCGACCCTTGTTGAACATCTAATGTCTCGCGCGAGGTTATGAGAATGCGCTGAGCAATCGCGTACCCGTGCAAAGCGCCCGGCGCCAGCGTCTTCAGAATCAGCAGGTCAAGCGTGCCCTGTAAGAGATCAGACTTTTTGGAATCCATGCCTAGCTACTCTACACATATAGAATCACTACATATGCAGAATGTCAAGGCATTACGTCGCAGCTAACTCACTTTTGTAAGTTGTCGATTTTGTGGGGCAGGCTTTCAGCCTGCGGTATCGATTTTATCGATACCACCGGGCGAGAGCCCGGTATTAGCAACAGAGGAAATAAATGAGAATCGGCATATTACTTCTGCGACCCTTTTTCGCCAAGTGGAAGTCGCCGGGCGTCTCGGCAGTTTCACTCCTGAGCGCCCTTTCGCAAAACCGTCGCGAAAAGGAGGCAGGGGATCGGGCACTTAGCGCCGCAGCGGCGCGGGCGCCGCGAGGGTATTCAGAAACGGAATCGTCCGGTCTCGCAACTCCGGCACTTCCTTCGATTCCGCCCTCATACGACTCACATCCGAGTCCATTTGGGCCAGAAGCGTCTGAAACGCCGGATCCCGCCGGAGAGGTTCCAGCATGGGGTTCATTTTCGAGAGCACGAGGTAGCGCCAGCCGGCTTTGTAGGCTTGCCGATAGCGGTTCAGGGCGCTGGCCGTGTCCCCGCGGATGGCGGCGATGCAGGCAAGTTCCTCGAAGGCGAGCGGCGAGTCGCTGCCGTCACCCAGCAGCGCCTCTACGGCTTTCTGCGCCTGGTCGAGGAGAGGACGGGCTTGCTCCGACGCGCCGCGTTTGAGAAGCAGGTACGCATATCGGGTGCGCGCGGATTGCGGCAAAAGGCCATAGTTGCCGAAGCGCGGCCCTGGAGCACTACGGAAGTAGGGCTCATTGAGGGCTTCGGCATCCGAGGCCGAAACGAGAAAGGCAACTTCCGCCAACAACGCACGAGCTTCCCGATTGTCCGGCTGGTCCGCGACGCGCTTTCGAGCCATCGCGAGCGCGTCGTCCGTGCGCGTGTTGATCAACCGCAGCAGGATTTCGATATCGATTAGCCGGCTATCGGCCGGAAAATGCCGCCGGTACACTTCCAGCCAACGTTCGAGTACCGCAGGATCGTTGAACAGCGCCAACGAGGTTGCCACGTGATAGTAGACGAAAGGCACGTTGGGGCTGAGCAACAGGGCCCGGCGGCTGAGTTGGAGCGCATTCTCGAGGAGGCCGAGGTCTAAAGCTACTGCCGATCCAATGTCCATTGCGCCAACCGAATTGGGATTCAATTCCAGAACACGCTGGAACGCCGCGCGCGAACTGGCAAGCCGGCCCAGTTGCCAGTAAATGTCCGCCAACGCCCCGTGAGCCGTCTCCGAAGACGGGTCGATCGCGAGAGCCTTGTTTGCCCAGCCAAGCGCCACCTCGCTCTTGCCCGCTTCTCCGGCCGCGACTCGGCCTAAGTTCAGGTTGGCCAGCCGCGACATGGCATCGGCAAATTTCGGGTCGAGAGCAATCGCTTCGGTCAGCATTCGCTCTACCTTTTGAAACCTGTCCGGGCCGGCGGGAACCCTGCGGGAGCGCAGAAAAAGATCGTACGCCGCAATATTGTCCGTCGGTCGTTTTGCCATCTGGCGCTGTTCACCGGTAGTTCGCTTCGCGTCGAGGGCATCGGCGATTCGCACCGCGATCTCACTTTGCACGCGTATGACGTCCGCCAGCTTGCGATCGAAATGCTCCCTCCAAATCGTCTGCTCTGTTTTGGCGTCGATCAGCTCCACGTCCACGCGGATCTGTCCCTGATCCAACCGCACACTGCCTTCGATGATGCGGTCCGCGCCCGTCTCTGCCGCGAGCCGCTTGTTCTCGCCGTCGGCATATCGGCTCACCGCGCCGGCGCTCAACAGACGAAGCGCGGCGATTTTCGAGACTTGATTGCGAATGTCCTGCGTGATGCCGTACGTCACATAATCCTGTGAGGAATCCGCCGACACGGTCTTGAATGGGCGCATGGCGACTAGCCGCCGATCGTCCGGCGGCGCGGCAGGACTGCGCGAGGACGCCCACCACCCTCCGAGCACGGCCATTGAGAGCCCCGCCGCGCAAGCCACCCATAACCCGGTGGTCTTTCGCGCTCGCGTCTCCCGAAGCCGCTGGAGATCGTCGGCCAGCTCGCGCGTGGCCGAGTACCGCAGAGCGGGGTCCTTGTGGAGGCACCGGTTGACCACCCGGGAAAGCCCGGGCGCCGTCCCCGATGGCAGAGGCTCCGGCGCCGCCTCGATAATCGCGGCCATCGTGCCGGTCATCGTGTCTCGCCGGAACGGGTTTCTGCCGGTGATCAATTCATAGAAGATGGTGCCCAACGTATACTGGTCGGACCGGAAATCCACCGCGCCACCCTTGGCCTGCTCGGGCGACATGTAGCTCGGCGTGCCGACGATGACGCCCAGTTCCGTCACGCTCGTCGTCGAGGATTCCGGGGAGCCCGCTCGTTCCCGGTCCGCCAGCTTCACCAAGCCGAAATCGAGGATCTTCACGAAGCCATCGCTCGAGACCATGATGTTCTCGGGCTTGAGGTCGCGATGGACGATGCCGGCCTCGTGGGCCTTGGCCAGGCCCGCTGCGATTTGGGATCCGATCTCGACCACCCGCGCGTCCGATACGGGGCCCTCGGCGATCAGATCGCGCAGACGCCTGCCGTCGACGAGTTCCATCACGATGTAGGGCGCCACGCCGTGAACGCCGACATCGTAGATGGTGATGAGATTGGGGTGATTCAGCGCGGAGGCCGCGCGCGCCTCCTTTTCGAATCGGCGCAATCGGTCGGCGTCCGAGGAGAACTCCTCCGGCAGCATTTTGACCGCGACGCGGCGCTGCAGGCGCTCGTCCATCGCAGCGAAGACTTGGCCCATCCCGCCCTTACCGAGATCGCTCGTAATGCGGTAACGCCCAACCAACTCCCCAAGCATGGTCGTTGCCGATTATACGGCAGGAAAGAAAAAAAGAAGTTGCCGGATCCGTCCGGAACGCTGCCGCCTAAGCGACGATCTCTTGAATCACCCGCCCGCCGATGTCGGTCAGCTTCTTATACCGACCCGCATGCAGGAAGTTCAAACGATTCTGATCGAGACCCAATAGATGAAGCAGCGTCGCGTGAACGTCGCGAATCGGAATCTCCTCGCCCGCGGCGCGAACCGAGAAATCATCCGTCTCGCCAAACGACGTACCCGGCTTCACATCGCCGCCCGCCATCCACATCACAAGACCATACTGATTGTGATCGCGACCCGGCTTATCAGTCGTCAGATTATTGTCAAACGGCGTCCGCCCCATCTCGGAAGCCCAAACGACGAGCGTGTCGTCAAGCAATCCCCGCGACTTCAAATCCGCCAGCAACCCTGCAATCGGTCGATCGACTTCTTTGCAATGGACCGGAATACGCTCTTGGATCGCCCCGTGATCATCCCAACGATCACCGCCCGCTCCATGCAGCAGCTTCACGAAACGCACGCCACGTTCAACCATGCGGCGCGCTAACAAACACTGCCGCCCGAACGGCTCAGTGATCGGATCGTCGAGCCCGTACAGCTTCTTCGTTGCCTCAGACTCGCCCCCGAGATCGACCAGCTCCGGAGCCTTAGCCTGCATACGAAACGCAAGTTCGAACGAAGCAATACGAGCGTCGAGCTCACCTGTATTCGTCCGCTCGCCGCTATGCTTCTCATTCATCCAGCGCAGTAAATCGAGTTCCCGCCGCTGCGCCGCCTCCGCCACTTGCGCCGGACGATTCAAATCAACGATAGGAGTCGACCCGTTGCGAAAGAGCGTGCCCTGATACGCCGCCGGAAGATAGCCATTCCCCCAAACACCCGCGCCTCCAATCGTCGCGCCGCGCCGGTCGCCCATCACGATGAACCCTGGAAGATCCTGGTTCTCGCTCCCCAACCCGTACGTGACCCAAGCGCCTATCGACGCTGATCCCGGGAACTGATTCCCGGTCAACGAGTGGTACACCGCTGGACCGTGATTGTTGTTATCGACCTTGATGCCATGAATGAATGCCAGGTCATCCACGCGCTGAGCAAGATTGGGAAGCAGATCGGAAATCCAGCGGCCCGATTGCCCGTATTGCTTAAATCCCCAAAACGGCGCGATCACACGATTCGGAGCCGCCGAAAATGTCGCGAGTTCGCCTTCCGTGCGTTCAGCCTTCGGCATCTGCTTTCCGGAGTGTTTCCACAACTCCGGCTTGTACTCGAACGTATCCATCTGGCTGACGCCACCTTCCATAAACAGGAAGATGCAGTTCTTCGCCTTGGCCGGTCTGTGCTGTGGTTTCGGAAGCAGTGGATTCGATTGACCTGACGTTGCGGGCGCGGCCTTGGCCAGCATCTGAAAGAGCGGCAGCGCTCCCAACCCGAGATAGGACTGACACAGAAAATCGCGTCTCGTTTTCATCACTTACTCCACATACAGAAATTCGTTCGAGTTCAACAGCACACGGCAAATACTCGCCAGCGACAGCCCGGAGGTTTCAAACCGCGCACGCTCCGCAGCAGTTGGATCCCGGCTCAAAATCAAATTGAAGGAACGATCGATCTGCCCTCCCAGCCCCGGCCCGGCTTCGCGTTCCACCCGCTTGGCGACAAACTCCGATTCCTCCTGAATCAGCCCACCGTTCATCAGCGATAGCGCTTGCAACGGCGTCGTCGTCGAACTTCGGCGGTCACATGACTCGGCGAACGGCAGCGCATCGAAGGCAGCCATCATCGGTAAGGGCAGGGAACGTCGCTGGAACGTATAAATCGATCGTCGTCGAGCGTCTTCTTCCTTCTCGTTCGGCTCCCACATCAGCCCGCCCGTTCGGCCATAACGCGCAAAATCGGCGAGATCGGCAGGCAACGGCGGAAACACGCTAGGCCCGCCCATTGCTGGATTGAGCCGTCCACTCACCAGCAGGATTCCATCGCGGATCGCCTCTGCTTCCAGACGCTGCCGGTTGAAGCGCGAGAACAGCTTGTTTTCGGGATCGGCGCCCTTTAACGCCGGGTTCTCCGATGCCTGCGAATAAGCGTTCGAAAGCAACATCAACTTGTGCATCGCCTTCATGTCCCAACCCGACTCAACGAACTGCACAGCCAGCCAGTCGAGCAGTTCCGGATGAGTCGGACGCTCGCCGTTCTTCCCGAAATCGCTCGGAGTCCGCACAATGCCCGCGCCAAAATGATGCTGCCAGATGCGATTCACCATCACGCGCGCCGTCAGAGGGTTCTCCGGACTCGCGATCCACTTGGCAAGCGTGATGCGCCGGCCGCGCGTCGGAAACTGCCGGTATCGATCGGTCTCAAAAACGGCAGGCTCGGCCTTACCCGTAACCGCGCTCGGGAATCCGGCCTCGACGATCTCCCCCGGCTGATTGTAGTTACCGCGAATCAACACGCGTGTCGGAGCGATGTCTGGACCACTCGGCGGCCCCGCCACATTCGTCACTGCGAGAACATTCGTCTTCCAGCGATCCAGCCGGCGCCGCAGGATGTCTACCTGACCCGACATCTCCGCGTATCGATTCTTCTCTTCGAGACTGAAAATCGACTTACCGGAATAAGCCGCCAGAGCCTCCGCGCGCACATCGGTCTTAGTCAGAGCGTCAAAGCGAGCGTCCGGATCGACCTGACCCGCCGCATAAGCAGCCTTCAATTTCTCCAGCGCCGGTTTCTCAAACGCATCCAGCGCCGCCTGTTCTTCCGCGTCGCCCGTCCGCGTCGCATCCTCGAGCAGTTCGGCATGGGTCAGCTTCTCGCTCTCCGTAAAGAGCCTCTGCTTCTTCAGCTTCAGCTCCAGCCGCAAATCAGCTTTTGTATATTCCTTCCCCTTCGCCCGCTCGATCTTGCCGGCCCGCAGCTTGCCCAACATTTCGGTCTCGAAGGCGTCGACGGCCTTCTTCTCCGGCCCGTTCTTCAATCGCTCTTCGAGGACCTTCGACTCGTCCTCGGCGCGCTTGCGAAGCTCAGGATCTTTGTAAGGAACTGCGACCCCGCCCGCCGCTTGCACGGCATTAAAGAACGCCTGCATGCGATAAAAATCTTTCTGTGGGATCGGGTCGTATTTATGATCGTGACACCGCGCGCATCCAACCGTCAGTCCAAGAAACACCGACGAAGTTACGCCCGTAACTTCGGCAAGGTAATTCGCCCGGACTTCCGCCGCGACAAGATTCGACCTGTCCCAAGGCGCAACGCGAAGAAAGGCCGTAGGAATCAATCCCTGCTGATCCGGCGCGTAGTTATTGCGCGTCTTACTATGTTCGTCGCCTCCGGCAAGCTGCTGGATAACGAACCGGTCATAAGGCATGTTCGCGTTAAACGCCTGAATCACCCAATCGCGATAACGCCACACATTCCCGATCGCGCCGTCGCCTTCAAGACCCGATGTTTCTCCATAGCGCGCAAGATCCAACCAATGACGCCCCCAACGTTCCCCATAACGCGGGTCCGCAAGCAGCTTATCCACCAATCGCTCCAGCGCCTGGTCCGACTCATCGCGCACGAACGCATCCATTTCTTCAATCGATGGCGGAACGCCAACCAGATCGAAGAAAATGCGCCGCGCAAGCGTACGTTTGTTGGTCTTCGGAGCGGGCTTGAGCTTGTTCTCTTCGAGCTTGGCGAGAATGAAATTATCGATTGGGTTCTTCACCCACGTCGCATTCACTACTGTTGGCGGATTCCGCTTCACCGGCTTTTCATAAGGCCAGCGCCAGTCATCTTTAGCCGTCGCAAGCTTCTCTGCCGGAAGCTCGAGAATCCAGGCCTCGACCGCCGCTATGTCCGCCGCCGCCAGAGCCTTGCCCATCGGCATTTGCGGAGCCATCTCGCCCTTCAACATCTTTACGAGCGGGCTCTGTTCGGGATGGCCTCCCACAACCGCGCGACCGTGTTTCTTTCCACCCGCGACGACGGCATCCAAATTCGCGACGCTAAAATCGCTCGACTTCGCTTGAGCCGAATGACATCCCGCGCAATTCGCTGCAAATACACGAGCCGCCGCCTGTGCCTTGGGCGTAGTCGTAACTGCGCCGGATGCGCGCAGTGAAACACATAGAAATGAAGAAAAAATGAAAAGAGCCGGTCGGTTCATCAGGTTAGCTCACCGGTTTAGAGGCAAAAATTCCCCTCCAACCAGATTATCAGTTATAGACCTTGAAGTGGGTTTGTAACTTTCTTGTGTAACTTGTTTTGCTCTGTAGAACAAATGCCCCAAGTTTCCTGAACCTACAGCGAATCGAGTACTAGGCCGAAACGTCGCTATCGTGCACAATGCAAAGTGCTTGCCGGCATTTTCGTCGCTCTGTACCCCGCAAGTTACTTAAACGATTTCTTCTTTTAACTTCCCCGGACTGCTCCAGGTCTGATAACGTGCGCCATCAGGAATACGTTTGTCCAAATCTGGCTTAGGGGTAAGACCATGATGTCTAGAAAGTTGTCGATGTATCTCGGCCTGTTCGCGTGTATGTTCTTCCTCATATGCGCCGCCCAGGCCCAAACCGTAGCAGGCTCCATCTCAGGACTCGTCACAGACTCCTCGGGAGCTGCCATCACAGACGCGACTGTCACCGTGACCGATATCGATCGCAGCGTCGTCTTTAAAGGAACTTCAAACGAATCCGGCTTCTATCTCGTAAGCCCGGTTCCGCCCGGCAGATATCGCATAGAAGCGGAAAAGTCCGGTTTTCGCCGGTTTGTGATCGAGACTTACCCGATCGCAACGCAACAGAAGGCCGGCGTAGACATTCGTCTCGATGTCGGAGCCGTAAGCGAATCAGTTACCGTCTCGAGCTCGGCCCAACTGGTCGAAACCACCACCGCGACTCTCAGCGGTGTTGTAGAGAACAAGCGCATCATCGACCTTCCGCTCAACGGCCGCAACGTCTACGGCCTCGCAGCGTTGACACCCGGTGTATTCGGAATGAGCCCGGCAGCGCGGCAACGGCGGCGTCGGCGAAGGCTTCGAGTCCATCGGCCGCTTCACCGTCAACGGCGGGCGCGATTCGAGCAACGCCATCATGATGGACGGCGTTCCCGTCACCATGAACTCCAACACCGCCAACATGAACGCCAATAGCGCCGTCCCAACCATTGAGGGCATCGAGGAGTTCCGAATTCAGACAAACTCTTACTCGGCCGAATATGGCCGCAGTGGCGGTGGCGTACTCACCCTCGCGACAAAGTCCGGCACCAACGAATTCCACGGCTCGCTATTCGAGTTCCTTCGCAACAGCAAGATGGATTCGAACAACTACTTCTCGAACGCCAGCAACCGCCCGCTCGGTGTCTTCCAGCGAAACGAATACGGCGGCAGCATCGGTGGACCTCGATCGATTCGGAACAAGACATTCTTCTTCACTGCGTACGAATCTCGCGCCCAGCGATCGGCCGTCAACAATTTCTACACCCTCCCAACCGATCTGCAGATGCAGGGCGACTTCTCACAGACGTTCAACGCTCAAGGTCAACAGCGCGTGATCTTCGATCCCTTCTCCACAGCGCCCGACCCAGCCAGACCGGGCCAATTCCTGCGAACCCCTTTCCCCGGCAACCGGATTCCGGCCGAACGTCTCGACCCTGTCGCATTGAACGCGCAAAAGTATTACGGGCCCGCGCCCGAACCTTCCGGGACTGGCATTCACCGGACCAGAACAACTTCTTCTTCCAGGGAAAGTTCAAAGCCGATATCAATCGCGGCACCGCCAAGGTTGACCATAACTTCAACGACAAACAAAAGCTCTTCGTTCGCTACAGCATCTTCGACAATCAGAACGCCCAGCCCACCGTGTGGGACTCGCCTGGTTGCCCAGATGGCGCCTGCTTCGCCAACGCCGAGCGGCAGCAAAACGCAGCGTTGGACTACACCAACACCATCAGTTCGAACTCCATCCTCAATCTCCGGTATGGCTTCGCGCGTTCCATCCTGAACCGCCAATCGAACTACCTTGGCTTCAAACCCAGCCAGCTTGGACTGCCTGCGAACGTCGAGACGGGCGCCGACATCCTCGCCTTCCCCGAGTTCACCGTCGAAGAGATGACGATGCCCGGTCTTCTGCATCACTGGAATTTCCGGTCGGCGAACATGTCGCACACGTTCATCGGTACGTATTCGAAGCTGCTCTCGAACCACAACATGAAAGTCGGTAGCGAGTTCCGGTCGAACCTCATCAATCACTCCCAAGCGCCGTGGTCGATGAACTACACCTTCACTCGCGGCATGACGACAGGCCCCGATGCGCGGCTCGTCAGCGGCGCCGCCGGCTTCGCATATGCCTCATTCCTTCTTGGCGCAGGATCGAGTGGCAGTGTCGTCAACGGCATCCGACCCGCCCTCGAAAGCAAATCTTTCGGCGTCTACATACAGGACGATTGGAAGGTCAACCGCAAGCTCACGCTCAACCTCGGGATTGCGATGGGACATGGAAACCGGCATGACCGAGCGTTACGATCGCTACGCGGCCTTCGATCCCAACGTTCGCAGTCCGCTGAGCGATAAAGTCGGCCTCGACCTCAACGGCGGATATATCTTCCCGAACAAAGGTATCGATGGGCGCGGCCTCCGGTCTGCGCAACTCGGCAACATCGCGCCGCGTATCGGCATTGCCTATCAAATTGCGCCGAACACCGTGATCCGTACTGGCTACGGCATCTTCTACACCATGGCTCCCTATGGAGCCAACAACTACGGCACAGCGCCCTTCCGCGCTTCCACGCCATGGCTGACCTCGCTCGATGGAGTCACCCCGTATAACCTGCTTCGCAACCCGTATCCCGACGGAGTCTTAGTTCCGGAAGGCGATCGCCAATGGATTGCTCGCAGCGCTCGGACAAGGCGTCGGAGCCCCTGTTCAGGACACGTTGAAGACGCCGTACAACCAGCAATGGAACTTCACGATCTCACAACAGTTCGGTTCTTCGATGGGTATCGAAATCGGGTATGCGGGCAATAAAGGAACGCTGCTCCCATTAAGCTGGCAGTACGATCAGCTTCGCGTGGATCAGATCACTCCCGCCGCCGGACTGCTCGACCTGGTACCGAATCCCTTCTATGGACAGATCAATGTCGGTGTGCTGTCCACACCCACCGTTCAGCGCGGCCACTTGCTGACGCCGTTCCCGCAGTATCCCGGCGTATCATACGCAGGTGTCTCGCACGGCAACTCCAACTTCCATGCTCTCGAAGCCAAAGTGGAAAAGCGCTTCCAGGCAGGCAGCACCGTCGTTGTCGCCTATACGTGGTCGAAGCTGATCTCCGATGGCGGCGACAACGCTTGGACCAGCGCCGGCTTCCGCGACAACTACTGCCGCGCCTGTGACCGCTCGATCTCGCCCTACAACCAGCCTCATCGCCTCGTGGCGAGCTTCACCTATGAGCTCCCATTTGGCCAGGGCAAGTCGATGGGCGCCAACTGGAACGGCTTCGTAAATGCGATCCTCGGCAACTGGCAGGTCAACGGCATCATGACGCTCAACAGCGGCTTGCCGATCCAGATCAACAATCCGGCCAACAACAGCTTCTCCTTCGGCGGCGGCCAGCGCCCCGATTCGAACGGCCAGAACGCCGTACTGGACGATCCCACCATCGCCAGATGGTTCGACACATCCGCCTTCTCCATCGCGCCGAACTACACCTTCGGAAACCTCGGCCGCGTCCACCCGAACCTCAAGACAGACACGGTGGAGAACTTCGACTTCTCGATCTTCAAAAACTTCAAGATCGCCGAGCGATTCTCCGTCCAGTTCCGCGGCGAATGGTTCAACGTCGCAAACCACCCGATCTTCGGCGCCCCTGCAAACACAGTGGGAGCAGGAAACTTCGGAGCGGTCACATCGCAGGCCAACGGCCCGCGCCAAACACAGCTAGCGCTCAAATTTCTCTTCTGAGAACAACAGGGTCACATTAGTTGCGGGACGCAATAAGTCCCGCAACTCCCGCAATGTGGGCTCTCGTGTACGCTTCTCGAGTTCACTACGACACCAAGTGGTCGCAGCTAGACCTAGGCCTTGCCGGTCTCGAAAGTCGCCGATGGCGACGACTCACTTCTTCATTTCTTGCTCGAGCTTGTGTAGGTGTAGTCAAACGGGATCTCGAACAGTGACGCGTCGGGCTCACTGGAGCCGAAGATCCGAAGATCCATGGCTTTGACCCGACGGATGAGGCGCCCAGTCTTCCAATGACTTCCCACCGAGAAGCACACAACCGAGTGACGGCACGACCTTACGGTGGTCACGCGTGATCGCGCATAGGCCGAGTGATACACTCCGGGACGTGGCGATGAACTATCGACTCTGAATTTTCCGACTGCCCGGCGGGACCGGGTTTACGTTGTGGTGACCCACCAGTAGCGTTTCTCGCGCTGCGGGTCTATGCCACGCAGATTGCGAGGAACATGAACACCAGAACAGAAACATATGAATCGGCGCTGAACCGTGTCTGCACAACGACCATAGCCGAAAGTGCCGCCGAAGTCGACCGAAGCGGCTCGTTTCCCCAGTGAATCCATCGAAGCGCTGAGTTCTGCCGGTCTTGCTGGCGCACTCAGTTCAACGGAGATCGGCGGACTCGGCGTGGGCCTGACCGGAGCTGCACGAATCGTGCAACGGGTGGCGCAGGAATGCGGATCCACCGCGATGGTTCTAACCATGCACTATTGCGGTGTGGCAGTACTCGAGGCGTATGGTCCGGATGAGGTCCGGCGCGCCGCGGCTTCGGGTACTCATCTAAGCACGCTCGCGTTCAGCGAGGCGGGATCGCGAAGTCATTTCTGGGCGCGAACAAGCACGGCGCGAGACAGTGGCAGCGAGACAATCCTCGATGCGGAGAAGAGCTGAATTACCTCAGCCTCCCATGCGACCGCGTATGTATTA
>CAWJQP010000097.1:0-20346 GCA_963844855.1 Bryobacteraceae bacterium | reverse complement strand
TGTCCATGGCGAATTACCAATTGGGCCAGTTTAACGTGCTGTTACGATTGGCGGGATGCGCGATTTCCCGTATCAAAATATTTAATCGGAAGACAGCGAACCGTTCGCGAACCTCTGTAACATTCTTATTTCTTGCGAATGCGAGTAGACTCCTCCGTTTCCGCATCTTGTTGGATTCTGAGACCCTTCAAGTTTTTGGACTATACGGGCACATTGTCCATTGCGTGGGAATAAGTGTACGCCGTCAGGAAACCGAGACCCGTGGCGAAGCGCTTCTCAGCCGACATCTGGAGCGCATGATATCCGGAGAGTTGCCGCTGGTCGTTACGCTAGTTGACACCGACAAGCCCCGGGAGCAATTCCGAATAGCGGCCGGCGCGGCGGAATCGCACCGGCGCCAGGAACCGGCTGATTGTGGTTGTAGTTGGCATCGAGGTGGCGCCCCAGATTACCCACATAGGCGGCCTTGACAACAATGTCGCAGCGCAACTGCTCCTGGATTCCGAAATTGAACTGAAGTGCGTGTGAGGGCCGGTATTCGGGCGGAATGGCGAGGAAGTTCCCAACCGGAGTTGTTCGAAACCGTCGCGAAATCCGTGGAAGGTATGAGAGGGAGTCCATCCTTCACTTGCCGGAAGTTAGGAACGAACTCGTTCACCGCAATCGTAGTCGACGCCGCAAACGGCAGCATACGGTGCATGCGGTAAAGCCCGCCGCCGCTACCCTGGGCGTTGTAGAACAATCCGAATCCGCCGCGGATTACTGTAGTCCGTTGCTGGCTTGATATGCGAAACCGAATCGGGGAGCGAACAGCTTGTTGTAGGACTGCACGCCCAGGCGGCGATCTGTATTGTATCCCGCGATCATCACTTTGCCTGTCGAGAGGTTGAAGTTCGCAAAACGGTCGGCCACCTCGACAGGCGGCGGAATATATTCGTACCGAAGTCCAAGGTTCAGCGTGAGGCGGTTGTTGACCCGCCAATCATCGGCGATGTAGGTGCCGGCCTCGAGCACACGGATTCCCGCCCAGACTAGCTGGTGATCCTGGCTGGCGGATGAGTATGCGCCGAGCAGAAATGCCGCCATCGCAGTCGCCGGTATTCGCCGCGTTGTTCGGGTCGCCGGTAAAGGTCCGGCCAAAGGAGAACGCGCCGTTCCCCTGGTTCGCCTGAAAGTCGATGATCTGCCGCCGGACAAGCTCAGTCCAAACTTGATCGTGTGCCGGCTGCGCATGAGTGAAAAGTTCGCCGCTGGATTGAATGTGTTCTCCAGACGAATGGTCGGGATGGAGGATGGGCCGCCCGTGCCGCTGTACCCGGTGATGGTGAATATGGGCACGCCATGGCTCTGCGGCACCTGATTGGAGTTCGGAACCCCAAGCTTCATTAGCGTTAGTGGTTAGCCTTATCGTCGAGTTTGCTTCCATATTTTCGACGAAGCATCCCACTGTATGCAGATACCATTCGCAGTGGCTCCTGAAGGTCGTGTGAAGCCGAATATGCGAAGTATTCGAGATCTGCGTTCAACTGCGCGAGGTGTTCGTTGGCCCTTTCCAGTGCTTCGCGGTTTCGAATCTGCTCGGTAATGTCACGAGCGATTTTGGACGCGCCGATAATGTTTCCGCGACGCATCTTTGACGGGCGAGATGGTCAGGGAGATATCGAGCAGAGTTCCGTCTTTGCGCCTGCGTTTCGTCTCGAAATGGTCCACCCGCTCGCCCCTGCGGAGACGCGAGAGAATTTCCGGCTCTTCCTGCTGACGATCCGCAGGAATGAGCAGAGTCGCTACAGGCTGTCCGACGGCTTCTGCCTGCCGTGTACCCGAACAGACGTTCGGCGCTTCGGTTCCAGCTTGTAATGATTCCATTCAGATCTTTACTGATGATCGCGTCGTCGGAGGAGTCCACGATCGCGCTGAGGAGCAACGCAGCACGCTCGGTTTGCAGGCGCTCAGTGATATCACGCGCGATCTTCGAGGCTCCGACAATGTTCCCGCGAGCATCTTTGACGGGCGAGATGGTCAGGGAGATATCGAGCAGACTTCCATCTTTGCGCCTGCGTTTCGTCTCGAAATGCTCAACCCTCTCGCCCCTCCGGAGCCGCGAGAGAATGTCCAGCTCTTCCTCCTGACGATCCGCAGGAATGAGCAGAGTCGCCACTGGCTGCCCAATCGCTTCGGCCGCCGTGTACCCGAACAAACGCTGCGCACTCTTGTTCCAACTGGTAATGACTCCATTCAGATCTTTACTGATGATCGCGTCGTCGGAGGAGTCCACGATCGCGCTGAGAAGCGCCGCAGTGACCTCTTTTGCTAGATCATTTGTAATGTCCCGCAAGGTAGTCGCCGTTCATACTCCGTTTCGCGAGCGTTCGAGCTTCGAGAAGTCTCGCTGCCATTATCATTGTCGCTCATTTTATTTTCTGCTTCTTTCCCCGAGCTGATCCTGGGCCCACCGGGGCATTAACTACGGCTAGAGGCATCGTTGGGGAAAAGCCTGAGGCGACCACCCTGTTTCGGTTCGCCCCGAAGAAGAATCCGGTTACCGTCAATGGACGATGAACGGACTTCCGGTATCCGGGTATCGGTATCCGGTTCAAACTGGAGCTAGTCAGACAGTGGTCCTCATTACTTTCCTTATTCCCGCGTTACGTCTTTGGCTTTCTTGTCTTGCCGCAGCGCAACAAAGCGGCTGTGCCGAAGATGAGCGTCAGCCGTCCATTCTACGAACTCGAACTGACCCACGAGTTGGGGCTTCAACCACCTGCATTCTGCCATTTTTGCCGCGGTCAACCCTGCACCCCATCGTCCGGCTTTCTTCTCGGGCAGGTTGGCGAACGGACATTGCTTAATCTCCAAAGGCTTGATCTTCTTGAATAGTTCGACCCGCGATGCTGGCGTGAAGCCATTCCGCGTCCGGGCGGCGTACATCAACTTGCTTCCTTCGTAATATCCAATGACCAGTGCATCGAAATTCTTCGGAGACGGCGTGTATCCCGCGATGACCAGTTCCTGACCTCGATTGACACGCATCTTCATCCACGCGCCCGACCGCAGGCCCGGCTCGTACTTGCTGTCGCGGCGTTTCGAAACGAGTCCTTCGAGACCTTGCTCCTTGACGGAGTGGATCAGGCCGCTCAGGCTTGCATCCAGAACCGGGGAGTACCGGATTGGCTCCGCTAGCTTCGGCAGCACGTGCTCCTCTATCAGTTCCCGCCGCTTCATCAGCGGCTCACGCATTACGTCGCGCCCCCGCAGGACCAGCAGATCAAAAATGAAGAAATGCAGCGGTGCCCCCGCGGAACCATAGTTCTGAAGCGTATTGAAGGACGGCCTGCCATGTTCATCCAGCGCGACGACTTCGCCATCAATGACCGAGTCATCGGGCATCGGCGCCAGGGCTTTGACGATGCCGGGATAGCGCGCGGTGAAATCGTTATCGTTTCGAGAACGGAGATGGACTTTCCCTCCGCTCTTTATGGCAAGGGCGCGATAGCCGTCGAGCTTAAGCTCATAGATGACATCAGGCCCTTCCGGCAGCTTCTCCGTGCGCAAAAGAAGCATGGGTTCGATGAACGCAGCTTTGATCTTCCCGTCGGGCACGAAGCATAAAGCATACCGCCCGGTTACGAAGCATCTCACAAACGTGCCTCAGTCTTCGTTTCGAGTTGCCAGCGCTGAACCGACTTGCCGCAACGGTTCACCCGCGGTGCCGTGAACAGTTCGCCGAGAATCCCGTGCTTGATGAGCTATTGCGAGTCGATTCCGTGCTGTCTACAACGAAACATTCTGCGAGAAAACACGCAATGTGAATCGGTGTGGATAAGGAATTCTGGAAATGAAAATTCTGCTTTTCTTTTTAGCGGCCAATGCGGCTTTCTCGGCCGGTTGGGACGCCGTTCAGCGAATCCAGCCGGATACCAAAATAAACGTACTGACGGGCGAAGCTAAAAATCTACGTGGGACGTTCGTCTCGGCAAACGAGACCGTGATGGTGGTGCGCTCGAAATCCGGCGAGATGTCGATCGCGCGAGGTAACATTCAACGTGTGCGTGTCGCCGATCCTTCCCGACGTGTGAGGAACGGGATACTTGCCACGTCGATCGGAGCTGGTATCGGATTGGCTATTGGCGGCGTGATCTGTCCGCATTGCGCGAACGAAGGGGCTCCTTGGAAATTTGCAGGACCGCTCACGGCCATAGGTGCGGGCGCTGGCGCGGCGGGCGGATTTCTTCCGCTGCCGTACCGCACCCTCTACAAGAGCAAATAGCAATTGAGCTCGGAGACTTCAACAGTATTCCCAAGTTCACCTTCGGCCCGGGACACGCGGGAGCGCAAACACCGGCACTCCTGTTGAAATCAGCCCCGCATGGCCGTGCATTTTAAGATGTTCAAATCGTCGTTTCAGTCATGGAACAGCTTGTTTCAGCAGGCTGCCGAGTTTGCAACAAATGTCGGCCGCGAACGCCTCATCGGGATCTCGCATTCCTGCGGCGAGACGGAAAGCGTGGTGACGGTCTGGTTTTGGGAGGAAGACGGGCTGGGCGAAGCTGGATAGCAATCAGATTTGCCAGCAGCCCGCGGATAAGATCCACAGCATAGCCGCGAAAGCGTGAGGTGTGAACGGACTTCCGCCATTCTGTTCACGTTTCCACCAGTCAGCCCGGCGGCAGCTACACTCCCAGGGTCTGTCAGGCTCGTGGCCCCAGAAAGAAGACCAAGGCGATGACTCCAATTGCAGCTAGGCTCTGGAGCAAGGCGGTTCGTAGGTTTGGAGCGGAGCCGTGCCGCAGCACGCGAACTCCAAGCGGCACAACCGCGACGCAGAGGCCGGCCGTGGCGACAATCGACGTCACAGTTGTTCCTTTGAGAGTGCCAAGCATGAGCGCCGACATCAGAGCGAGCGCAATGGAACGGAAGAGTCCCAGCGTGCCGGAAAGGAATGCGCCGATTGCCAGGACCATCCATCCAAAAAATGCGCCGAAAGATACGGCATGGAACATGTCATATGAGGCATAGGAATCGGCTACAGCTTTGGTGGCGACTTCCAGATCCTGGACACGAACGAGTTGGAAGGCGATGTGGTCAATACCAGCGCTATGCGTGCGGGCGAACAGTCCGAAAATTGCCAGCGTACCGCCCCACACAGCCCAGCCAGGTCTGGCGCGACCGATCAAATTCGCAAGCGCTACGATGGCTGGCCACATGAGGATGTTGCCAGCAGCGAAAACATTGTAGGAGGCGGTCATCAGCGTTGGGTGCGTATGGAAAGCTGCCAGCTGTTGGGGAAAGAAGAAGTCGAACTGGAACCGCAGTGCGACACCGATAAGAAGAAGGATTGGACCCAAGACCATTGAAATTCCTCCGACCCAACAGCCGGGGAAGGAAAGGTTCTCGCCATGCCCTTCTCGATTGGCGTTGGCGGAAGATTTTGAAAGCCCCATATTCAGACAAACTCCTCCAGAGGCGGTATTAGGCCGTTTTGACACTTCTTCTCATTAGAAGGACGGTCGAACCTGCGGTTTATTAAAATGCCTGAACCGACTTGGTACAACGGTTGAGCGTGGTAGCGGTTGAACAGGCTGACCCATTAGGGTTTGGCGTTATCGTATGCGAGGGACGAGGACAGCTCACGATAGGCATCGGTCTGCTGCTGAAGCGTTGCAGCCACCTGTTCTGCGGTGCTGACAGCATCTGCGCCTGCAATGAAACGACGTGGCGGCTTTTCCTGACTCGAAATTGTAATCAATGCCTGTGCGAGCTTGGCAGGGTCACCAGTCTGCTGACCGTTGTAGCCCTTCCAAAATTCCATTTGCTTCGCTCTGCGCTCGTTATAGTCATCGATGGGCCGCGCTGCGAAATTTGTAGACTCCTCCGTGAGAAGTTCCGTTCGGAAGAAGCCCGGATTGACCGTGATGGTGTCGATGCCAAAAGGTTCGACCTCGGCCTGCAGAGATTGCATCCAGCCCTCAAGGCCAAACTTCGAGGCGGCGTAGGCAGCACCGAATTCAAAACCGATCAGGCCCGCAGTTGATGAGATCGTAATGATCAGCCCAGCACGCTGCTTGCGCATAATCGGCAGGACAGCGCGGGTGACGTTCATCGGGCCGATAAGACTGGTCGACAGCTGCCGGTCCATCTGCTCTGGCGTCAATTCTTCAAAGAAGCCTGCATAAAAGTTTGCGGCATTGTTGACCAACACCTCTATGCGGCCAAACTTGTCCACAGCTGCCTTAACGGCGGATTCAGCGTCGGCGGGCTTGATAATGTCGAGCGTCACGATCAACAGGTTGGCGGATTTTCCCAAGGCCTCGGCCACCTTGTCAGGATTGCGTCCGGTAGCGACAACTTTATGGCCAGCGGCCAGAGCCGCCTTAGCGATATCCACGCCCATGCCGCGCCCGGCACCGGTGATGAACCAGACTTTGCTCATGTTTCTGTCTCCTCATAATGATCGCTTGACGGCTCCGTCGGTGGGTGAATTTTCCCGTTACAATATCCCCGGCGCTTAACCTCGGCAAGTGCATTGAACCGAACCAAGGGATCGGTTCAACGCGCCGCGTTTAAACGTTTTTGCCCGAAACGTTTAACGTTTAACTGGCTCCTTCCTTGGTGCTCACCGAGCGAGAACACGCTCGAAGCGGTCTATCAGCTTACGTCCCATTCGCCCCGGACCACATCCTGGTCTTGGCCACCGCGTACGATGAATCGAAATGATACGCCGCTGGCATTGCCACCGTTCGGCGGCGACTGCGTACCATTCAATGAGAATATGGACCAATTAAATTGTTCCCCGAACCTCCGGTCCAAGTCCTTCGTCTAATAGAGCATGATGCCGATAATCAGTGGACCATCCGTTGGATTGGAGGCCTCGACGGCCTACAAGACGGCATTCCAGTATTTCTCCGGGAAGGTGCGAACTCTCCAACTCCTGAGGGTCAAACCAGGCGTTACAAGGGCTGAAATCAAAGCCGCTATTCTTGGCGTAGAGAAAGCGCGCATTTCTTACAGCAGGTCAAGAAATGCAGTGGCTCAACAGCTTCTGGATTCAACACCGAATAGTGGGCTCCCGGCGGGACTTGACTCGGCACCGGCATACACGTCAGACGTGGCCGAATTGCTATGGGATTGCGCTGGAAGACCTGAGGGCACTGCAGAAGCTGACTGGTATTCCGCCGAGGAAATCGTTCGACTTTCCCGCGATTGAGACTTCCATTCCTCAGGTGGGCGACATTGAGCTCAGCCACGGTGGACCAGTCGTCGGGAGCAATGTATCGCGAAGTGAACGTGTCGATTTGAAATCCAGCTCATGGCTGAATGCTTTTCTGCCTAGTGTTCACCGACCAGCCGGTAAAAGAGGTACATTGACATCGGATAGAGACTGTCACATGTATTCTGCCAAAGAGAACCTGCCCGTAACGTTGGAGTTACCCGGCGTCACGATCAGATCAACACCATGGAACGGGATGGCCGCTCTCTACGTGCAATTGGCCAAGGGATCAGATTTTTCCCCGGTCCTGAAGGGGTTGCCGGACGATCTGTGTCAATGCCCGCATTGGGGCTACGTTCTCAAAGGTACGCTGCATCTTCGTTATAAGGACGGACGCGAGGAGATTGCCCGCGTCGGCGACATGTGGTACACGCCACCGGGACACACGGCATGGTGCGACGAAGACTGCGAGTACATCGAATTTAGCCCAGAGCATGATTTTAATCACGTTATAGATCACGTTCGAAAGCAGATTCAGACTTAGCCAGACCACAACGAAAATCAGCCGCCGAACCGACTTGCCGCTTCGGTTCAAACGCGAGGCATAACGGCAGGTGGTAGTTGATGCCTAAAGCGCCGCCGCGCCAGCTTCAGCGACCGCCTGGTCTTGTTTTCCTAACCCCCCGCTTACACCGATGGCCCCTACAACCTCACCACTGCGCTTCAGGGGTACTCCGCCGGCGAAGATCATTACACGTCCATCGTTCGATGCATGAATCCCGAAGAACTGGTCTCCAGATTGACTCATTTCCGCCAACTGCGTCGTCTCGATATCGAACGCACGTGATGTCCACGCCTTCTTTATAGAAATGTCTATACTCCCAATCCAGGCCCGATCCATACGGACGTGGGCGACCAAGATCCCGCCGCTGTCCACCACAGCAACATTCATAGGCTGACCGATGTCCTCAGCCTTTCGCTCTGCGGCGGCAATAATTCTTCTAGCGTCTGCGAGGGTGATCATGAACTGAATAATCGCACGGTTGCTAATCCGCCAGTACAGTGAACGGACTGGCCCCGATCTGTTCACACTCGGGCTGAGCTTGCCGACGATCCGCTAACATGTATCACGGAATGCGGCTGGGCTTATGCCAATCGCATCTGGCCTGAGGAGATGATCTCGAGGAAGGTGATTCGCGCAAGATTGATCTGACGAGCCCGCAGTAGTACGCCAGGTACGCCCCTTTGAAAGGGTGGTTCAGTATGCCGACCGATCATTAACCTCGCGATCCGGAGAAGCCGTGCGCGGACATGTGACTATCGCACAGCCCCGGCTGCGCTCCAGTGGTAGCTACTGATGTACATCATCACTTCTTTGCACTCTGCCGCGACTTGGCGAAAGTCAACTGGAAGGAGAACAGCCACTTGGCGTAGGGCTCTATTCTCGGATGCAGCACGCTGAAGTACGCGGTCAACTCTCCTCCCACATGATGACTGCCGATTCCGAACACGTTCCCAAAACCAAAGCCGATAGGAACCAACCAGCGCTCTCCGTGGGCCGCGGTCCAGTCGGCGACTGTCGTAGGCGAACTAGTCACATACCAGCCTCTCCAAAAGTTGTGTGTCACTTGATACTGAAGCGAAAGGAAATTCACTTCGGCACGTGAAGCGTCGCCCGCGAAGGACTTAACATTGCTCGCCACCGTTCCCAAGGTCCAGCCCCCCACATCGACGAACACAGCGCCTGCAGGACCGGCACACCATTTGCCTGTCCCCAGCGCCGCACTCGTCGCGCTCGGGAATTGAAAAGACGACCCGACGCCCCATTGCACGTTAGGATTGTCCGGCCCAACGAAAAGGTTTACCGCAATGTCGTTCAGCCCTCCCGCTCGGCCATTCGGCCTGGTCACGTCCGGTTGAGAAGACGTGGGGATCACTGTTTGGGTGACCAAGTCCCAATTCCTACCGAGCGGGAACGGAATCAAGGGCTGAAATGTAAGCGTCTCCTGGGTGCGGCGGTAATTCCCCACCCCCCGGCTCGTATCGACGATAACCGGGAAGACATAGGCTCGCGCGAAGGGATTTTTGATGGCCTGCACGCTCTCTCGTGCCGCATCCTGTGCGGGTGTGCTTTGTGCATTGGTCGGCAGAACCAACAGAAAGCTTCCTGCTAGGGCGATCATGCAGACCCTCGACACCCTGTTTAAACGACTGCAACACGCAGTATCCACTTGCTGTGTTGCAGGACTAGAGTGATGAGTCATGTGTGCAGACCACCACCAATCGTCTCAGGATATAAAGCAAATATGCTCTCAGAGCTTTTGACAACGCCAGAGAGGCGTCTTGTAGAACTGCTGGCGAGGTTAGGTTTCAAGATCCCAGTGATTTTTGGGGAAAGAGATTTTGTATCTATCGTGACTGTACAAGAGTCTTTGTGCAAACAGTTCTCAGATGAAACTAACGGAAAACCTGACCTCGGCCGCCGCACAAAGCTTTTCGCTGACACGGGGGGGCCTTTTCCGCAGGTTGGAAGCTCGATTGTTTCGGGGCTTAGAGGAGCGCGCTTCGGTCACGCGAAGAGCAGTTTATACAGTCGCGATCGTGTGGCTGCCTTTACTCCTCTTAACCCTGGTGCAAGGCCTCGCTTACAATGACTACCTGCAGATTTCCTTTCTGAAGGATTTTGCCGCAGCCACCCGTTTTCTCGTGGCGCTTCCCATTCTCATCCTCGCTGAAGTCGGCATCGACCAGCGGCTGCGTCAAGTCGTGTTCCACTTCCTGAGATCCGGCCTGGTCAAGGTAGAAGAAGTTGCTTCATTTGACGCAGTACTCGCAGGCATCGAGCGCCTTCGCGACCGTACCCTGCCGGACGTCGTTCTGATTGTATTGGCTTACCTGCCGTCGCTGATGCCGACTGAGTCGGAGTTCTTCCTGAGCGGCGTCACCACTTGGCACTCGGTAGGCACCGGGCAGGCAGCGAAGCTGAGCTACGCCGGTTGGTGGTTCGTGATGGTCAGCGTGCCTGTTTTCCGGTTTCTACTGCTGCGCTGGGTCTGGCGTATTATTCTATGGGCGCTTTTCATCTGGCGCGTGACACACCTCAACCTCCGTCTTGTCGCCACCCACATGGACTTGGCGGGCGGACTCGGCTTTCTGGCGGAAGCCCAGGGCCGCTTCAGTCCCATTGTGTTCGCCGGCGGAGCAGTAATCGCGGGGGCGGTAGGGAACGCGATAGCTTACGAAGGCGCCACCATTGCGTCGGTTCGGTTTGTTCTCCTCACGTATGTTGTTCTGGCCTTGCTGGCCCTAGTCGCGCCGCTCGTGCTTGCTGCCCCTACGCTGATCAATCTGAGAAAAAAGGCTAGGCTCGAATACGGAGCATTAGTGACGGCTCACGATCAAGCATTTCACGCGAAATGGTTCAATTCCCCAATAAGAAAGGGGGAGGAGCTACTGGGAAATCAGGATGCATCTTCCCTCGCCGATCTGAGCACTAGCTTCCAGATCGTGCGCGATATGCGGCCGATTCCCCTCGATCGGCGCATGTTTATTTCGTTAGCCTTGTCGGCAGCCGCGCCGATGCTCCCCGTGTTCTTAATCGCAACACCAGCCGACCAAATTATCAAAACCGTGCTCAAGATGCTGGCCTGACCTCCTCCGGGGCAAGAAGAGGCATTTAGGGAATCCTGACTTGAATCGGTAGGTCAGGCCGCTTTGTTCGGGATTTGTCGGCTGTGCTTCTTCGGGAGATTTGGTCCTGAGTGTTCGAAAAGGAACTGGGTTCAATCGTTAACGGCATGTGCGCGGACGGAAAGCCTTTTCGCCGCCAATGGCCGACTCTTTATCGAAACTCGCAAACTCCGGATGTGCCCCCCATAGGGGACGAGCGCGGGGCTTGACACCATTGGCACGCAGCGCGCCGAGCCGGTGGATGCGGGCATGGCAGGCGCCGCACAGGGTGATCAGCCTACGGCGGTGACTGATTCCGGGATGACGGTGGTGACCGCGAGTTTCAGTTTCTGTTTCTTCGTTCAGTTCACGAACGGAAAGCTATCGATAGCTACTAATAGCCCATATGTGTCAATGCTGGATTGCGGCTCTGACCAGTGCCGAAGGTGATTTGACATTAGGTTCCGCCGCCGCCACCCGCATCTTGCAGTTTGCGCATTACTTCATCCAGGTTGAACGCGGCTGCCTTCTGACGCGGCGGATATTTCACGAAGTTCTCGATCTGCTGCGCCACCAAGGCCTGCATCGCGTAGAGCAAATACCCATGCGAAATCTCCCAGTCCCAATAGGTGTTCGAGTTGTCATCGGCACGCTCGAACGGGTCGCGCCGCAGATTGAACATCTTCGGCAGACGGAACTTCACGAAAGGCTCGGCCCAGCACTGCATCCGCGTGGCCCGCTGTTCCGCGAGCACCATCTTCCAGTCGCCCATCCGAATTCCTAGCACATCGCCATCATCACTGATGTAGAAAAAGGATTGCCTGGGGTTTTCCTTCACCTCGCCGGTCAGGTAGGGCAGCATGTTGAGACCGTCGATGTGGACCTTGAACGTCTTGTCACCCGCCTTATACCCGCTGAGGAGTTTGGCGCTGATGTCAGGTTCTCCTGCTGCGGCCAGCAGTGTCGGCAGCCAGTCCTGATGGGACACGATGCCGTTCACGACCGAGCCCGCCTTGATCTTGCCAGGCCAGCGGACGAATGCCGGCACGCGCCAGCCGCCTTCCCAGTTCGTGTTCTTCTCGGCGCGGAACGGTGTGATGCCGGCATCCGGCCAGCTGTTGTAGTGCGGGCCGTTGTCGGTGGAGTACATGACGATGGTGTCGTCGGCGATGCCTAGCTCATCGAGCTTGTTCAGCATCTCTCCGATGTGCTCATCGTGAGCCACCATCACATCGTTGTAAAACCCTTGGCCGCTCTTGCCGACGTGCTTGTCGGCGCAGTGAGTGCGGAAGTGCATGGCGGTCGTGTTGTACCACATGAAGAAAGGTTTGCCGTCCGCGTGGCTCTTGTCGATGAACTTGAGGGCAGCCGCCGTTGTTTCGTCATCGATGGTTTATAATCTGGCTGGGTCATCGGCAACATTGATGGGAACGAGCGTAGAGACGATTTACCCCAGCAACATAGCATGGCTCTGAAAAGTCCCTGTAAACGGACTCACCGCCAAATTGCGCCTTGGAGTGTCCGTTCTGCTTGAATGGGTTGAATATCGAAGCCCAATCGATCCACAAGGCCGCCCTTTGCGGCGAAATCGTTCTGCATATCCACGACGATGACGCCGGTTTTGGCAAGGTCAACGTCGACCCGGCTGGGCGTCGCTTCTATGCTTATGACACGGCTCCCGGACGGAGGAGTCTTGCCCGTTCCCGCTGATGCGGCTTCAGAGCTACCCTCGTCTTGGGGGATTGCAAAACGGCGCTACCCCAAAAACCAACGTTCTTGAACAGAACAGGAAAGTCGGTTCATGGCTGCCGGGCAGGGAACTACTGCCGGGCGGTTGAACTGTAGTGGTCATTCTGTTCAACCGCCATAGAATAAGCACATGCCCAGCCGCCGGACAATTCTCAAAGCCGCTACGTTGGCCAGCAGTGCCTCGCTTGTAACGCCGCAGGAAACGCCGTCTCAGGGAAGTTCATCACGCGCACAACAAGGATTCCATGTCGCGCGTGGTAACTCCCGACGGGGAGACCCCCTGCTGCTGAGGGGCACGGAACCAACAACTATAAAGGTGTCAGGGGCCGATACGGGAGGGCAGCTTGTCGTCTTTGAAAGTACGACCTCTCCCGGCAACGGGCCCGGACTTCACAAGCATGCCAACCAAGATGAATGGTGGTACGTGCTGGAAGGCGAGTTTGTATTCCAAGTTGGCGAGCAGAAGTTTCGCGCCAATGCGGGCGCGAGTGTCTTCGGTCCAAGGGCAGTTCCCCACTCATTCCTGAGTGTCGGCACTACACCCGGCAAGATGATTATTACTTTTCAGCCTGCAGGACGAATGGAGGCTTTTTTCGAAGAGTTTGCGAAGGTTACCACAGCCCAGCCTAACGCGATGGTGAACGGATCGGTATACGGCATCGAGGGTGTGGGGCCGAGGGTAACTCCCGATGGCGTCAAATGAACGCATGTCTAATCCTTGGGAGCTATCGTCTGAACAGAACGCCAAAGTCGGTTCAGCCTGCTATCGAGTGAACGTTTCTAGCAATACTGATTGAAGGGCGTACCAGTCCGTTCATTGAACCTGTGCCCACATCGACGACAGCGGAATTGGCAGTAACCCCAGATCTGTTGCAGTAGGGTAGCTTTGAGTTACACCGGCTGGGCCTGGAATGCGGTTCAGCGCTTCAATCGAAAGCGCGAGTCAGGAACCTCCTGCTGAAGCGGGCCTGCCGCCGCATCCCCTGCCGGGTATATTGTCAATACCGGAGTGAAAGGTAACCAGCAAAACGGAGGAAACGGGGACCATCTTCGATTGGACAGGACATAGGTTTGTCGAAACGAGCGAGATGGCGTGTGGAAGGAAGGCAGAAGGCGGCTGGTGTCTTTTTCTCAGCAGCCTTGCTGCGCGGTTTGTGGTTGTTATTGGGCTTCGGGGTGAATATCTGGTGTGGACGGAGGTAGCTTTTTCTGCTTGCTTGTTTTCAAGCGATAGCTATCGCCATTCATCTCGAGAATGTGAACATGATGGGTGAGCCGGTCCAACAGAGCGCCGGTCAAACGCTCCGAACTGAGAACTTCGGTCCATTCGGCAAACGGAAGATTGCTGGTGACTAGCGTGGAACCGCGTTCATAGCGTTGGCTGAATACTTCAAACAACATTTCAGCGCCGGTCTTGGATAACGGAACAAAGCCAAGTTCATCGACAATCAGCAGTTCCTGCCGAAGCAACTGCCGCTGGTAACGCAGCAATCGTTTTTCATCGCGTGCTTCCATCAGTTCGTGAACCAGCGCCGCCGCTGTTGTGAATCGCACACGGATTCCTTGTTGACAAGCCGAAAGTCCAAGCGCCAGGGCAATGTGCGTCTTTCCAGTTCCAGAATTCCCTAAAGCGAGTGTATTTTCCCTTTTGTGGATCCATTCACAGCGGGCCAGATCTAAGACAAGCTTTTTATTCAGCGATGGAATCGCCAGAAAGTCAAAGGTATCCAAGCTTTTGGTCGCTGGAAACTTTGCCGCCTTGATGCGCCGTTCTGTAGCTCGGTGTTCCCGATCTAAGATCTCTAACTCCACCAGACGCAACAGAAAACGTTGAAAATCCACTCCTTCTTTGGCACATTGCTCGGCTAGCTTACTGTACTCCCGCAACATCGTCGGCAAGCGAAGTTGTTTAAGATGATGTTCCAACAGCAGATGTGGGGTATCCATCACGCTAACACTCCATGACTCAGCAAAGCTTGATAGTCCGCCGCCTGAGTGATGGCAACGGTGGCCACGGGCAGATGAGGATAGTTGTCTAAATCGAGTTTGGCCGGCCGCTGTTCCAACAGGCAAAGCAGTAAGTGTTTGACGGCATCGAAGGAGATCGCTCGCAGTTGCAATGCTTGCTCAACCGCCGCATGAACCTGTTCCAGAGAGAACGTCTCTAGGAGCCGGAGTACTTGCACATATTCGCGCCGGCCGTGTTTCCCCAATCGCGCTTCCATCAACCGCCGTAAGTCAGCGAACGCTGGCGGCAAAGTCCAGCCGGCCAACGGCGCGGCTTGATCTAAGGCGTTTGTCTTCCGCTCGAGTAGCGCCAGATAATGCAGGGGATCAAAGACGAAGCTTTCCCGTTCATAGCTCCGATCATGTCTGGCGATGACCTCACTACCGGCGTTGATCACCACCTGCCAGACAAATGCTTTCACTAGCACTTGGCGATGCGCGTAAGCGACTGGCACGGAGTAGTCATTTGTTTCGTAGCGCACCAACGCTTGGGAACTAACCCGCGTGGTGCGCTTGGCGCAAGCTTCATACGCTACAGGCGGCAATGGCAGCAGTTGTTCTCGATCTCGCTCAAAGCGTGACGCAATCGTTTCCTCATGTCCTCGTAGTTTGCGTTCGCGCCGCTTTTCGCATTGCTGCTGTAAGTGACGATTCAGCGCTTCCCAGCTACTCACGCGCGGTACCGGAACCAGGAAGTTCCGTCGCGCGTAGCCAACCAATCCTTCCACATTCCCTTTGTCGTTGCCTTTGCCAGGCCGGCCGAACTTGGCCTCGAAGAGATAGTGTGATTTCAACTCACTGAAGGCCTGCGTCGGCCTCCGTTGTCCATCGCCCAGGATCTCCTTCACCGCGATCCGGGTGTTGTCATAAAGAATCGTCCGCGGTACTCCACCAAAATAGGCAAACGCCTGGTTGTGTCCTTCCAAGAATGCTTCCGTGCTTTCGGTGGGAAATGCCACAACGAAGCAGTCATCCGATTGCGGCAGATCCAGGCAAAAGAAGTGTGCCGTTTGCTCCCGACCGGCGATTGAGACCAAAGCTTCACCAAAGTCGGCCTGTCCACTGCCGGCAGGGTGCGCCAGCGGCACAAACACTTCTTTGTGTCGCAGCCGCGACTCGCGCACATAATCGGCGACGATCGTGTAGCCGCCTTGAAATCCGTGTTCCTCCTTCAGTCGGTCCCAGATTCTTTTGGCGGTATGCCGCTGCTTCTTCGGCTGACCTTCATCCTGCTCCAGAATCTGATCGATGAGTCCCAACCACGGACCGAGCTTGGGCTTCGCTGCTGGTTTGCTTCGTCGGTACCCTGGTGGGATCGAGTACATCAGCATCTTTCGGATCGTCTTGCGTGACAATCCAAACTGCCGCGCTGCCTGACGAACCGTCATTCCGTCCACCTGTACCGCTCGCCTTACCTGTGCATACACTTCCACTCTGTACACCTCTTTAGGTGTTCCATAAAACACTTCGTTTGTCTTTTGTTCTCTGGAACTGGATTTCGGTGGTCTACTTTTCGACCACTATCGATCACAGCTCTCGCTGCTTTCGTGGTCTATTTTTGCACCGAAATTTATACGCGCACACCAGGTGTTATTGCCGATGTACCACAGGATCACCGGAACACCAGCCTGGCTATCCGAAATCTTCGGCGAGCATGATATCCATGCCTTCAAGATCGTTTTGGGTGAACAGTACCCACTGATCATCGGGTGACACGCTGATGCCCAGACCAGCGGCTCTTTTTGTGTGCGCCAACACTTGTTCCTTACGAGTCTCGGGATCAAACAAACGGATCGAGTCGACTGCCGGAGCTTCCGACTTGATGTAGTAAACGCCCCGGCGGGTCACGAAGAAATTGCGCAGTTTGACCGAGTCAACGACCTGTTCATCTGCTGCGCCTCCCGACAACGATTTGCGCCACAGCGGTGTCGGGCCATCTCGGCGCGTGTAATAAAGCCAGTGCCCATCAGGCGATTCAAAGGCGACCATTCCACTGGAGTCAGTCACCTGAACCGGGTCCCCACCGTCGACGAGTATTTTCCAGATTTCGGACTGGCCGGTGCGGGTCGACCGAAAGTAGATCGAACGGCCATCGGCGGACCAGCTCGGGATTGCGTCTGTTGAAGGGTCTACCGTCAGACGCTTCGGTTTTCCGCCCTCACGGTTGACAACATAGATGTCGAAGCTCTTTTCAAGATCGGAATCGAAGGCAACGTGCTGGCTGTCCGGTGACCACCGCGGAGTCCCCGTGTGATTATGTCTGAAGTTTGTCAACTGTCTCGCACGGCCACCATCGCTATCAGCAACCCAGATCTCAAATGCTCCTGACCGATTGGATTGAAAGGCGATGTACTTACCGTCCGGGGAGTACTGGGCGTTGCGCTCGATGAGCGAGGACACTGCGATAGCATTCATCGCATGCTGTCCTTCCGAATTCAATGTTGAGACTCGCCACAGCGTATCGTCTATGATGTATCGGCCGTACGCCAGACGATTGCCCGAGCGCGTTGTGGCTAAGAAGAAAACATCTTCACCCGTTCCGGGTACACGGACAGGTTCCCCTCCTGATACCGGAATTCTCCAGAGTACTCGCGTTCCACTGCGGGTTGACGAGAATGCGAGATCGCGCCCACCTGGTATCCATACCGGATAGATGTTCTCGCTACTGTCGGCCGTCAAGCGCCGTTCTCCACTCGGCTTCATGTCCGACAATTCGGTCACGAAAATGTCGCCAGTGAGAACACCGAGCAGTCGCGTGAAACTAATCCGCTTTCCGTCGGGTGAGAAAGACGGGAACATGTCTCCCACATGTGGTCGGGCTGGTCGCGTCAGGCTCCTCTTCTCACCGGTCTCAATTGAGATCGCAGACAGCGCAACCGGCTCGCCCGGGGCAGGCGTGTCTACGTATGCAATCCGGCGGCTGTCGGGCGACCAGGCGAGGACAGTAGTAACACCCATCAGAGTCTCCCACCCCTGTCCACCACCCTTGTCGAAGCTCATATCCGTCAGTTTTTGTTCTGCTCCGCCCAGCGCCGGCATGACTAGCAATGTATGTTGTACGTCAGAAACGTCACGCACGAAGGCGATCCACCGTCCATCCGGGGACCACACAGGGTTGTACTCCGGCGCGGGGTTTGAGGTCAAACGAATCGGGTCGCCAGGGCCGATCAGCTTGACATAGATATCGTAAGACCCTGGCGCGTTGTTATCCCATGCAAATGCGATCTGCGTTCCATCGGGTGAGAAGCTCGGCTGCACCTCGAAACCCGGATACGCTGTGAGAGGCACGGCCCTGAGTTCAATCGAAGAGCCGTTTCCACTTCGGGGCCACAGCGCGAACCAGGCCGCAGCAATCGCCGTAACTACAGCCATCGCCGTCACCATCCATTTCCATTGACTCGCGTGCTCTAGCTGCGCCGATGCCACTGGCGCTCGTACACCAGAGACATACTCTTCCCGGAGATCCTCGAGCGCAATCTTCAGGTCGTCTGCGTGCTGAAACCGTCGTTCTGGATCCTTCCGTAGGCAGCGCTCAATCAGGCGCTCCAGTTCGTTGGGAATATCCGGATTCAGCTGCCGCGAAGCCGCCGGATTGTCTTTCACGATTGCCGCTACAACCGAGACCTGGGAGTTGCCGGAGAACGCGCGGCGGCCCGTCACCATCTCGTACAGCACGGCGCCAAAGCTGAAAATATCGCTTCGGCGATCCACGGTTTTGGCTTCGGCCTGTTCCGGGCTCATGTAGCACGGCGTTCCTGTGATTGTGCCGGCTGCCGTCGCGATTCCGTCAGCTGTCATCGTGCAGGTTGAATCGTCGCTGGCGGTCAATTCCGGATGGACGAGCTTCGCGATACCGAAGTCAAGCAGCTTGATCGTCCGGTCATCCGTGACCATGATGTTGGCAGGCTTCAAGTCGCGGTGGACAATACCCGCTTTGTGGGCGGCGGCGAGCGCGTCGGCAATCTGAACGGCATAGCGAAGAGCGTCGGCAAGAGGCATGCCGCTTCGGGGTATCAGTTGATCCAGCGACTTTCCCGGGACGTACTCGAGCACGAGTGCCTCGGAGTCGCCAGCCGGAACAATATCGTGAACAGAAACTATGTGCGGGTGATTTAGGGCTGAAGCGGCTCGCGCTTCTTGAAGGAAGAGCTTCCGTCTCTCGGGCACATTGAGCTTTTCTTCACGAATCAGTTTGAGAGCGACTTCTCGATTCAGCCGTGTATCGTGGGCCCTATAGACCTCGCCCATGCCGCCGGAACCGAGGAGAGCGACAATTTCATACGGACCGATGAGTGTGCCGCGTTGCAGCGTCATCTGTCGTCTGTCGAAACAGTCTATCAACACAGTTGTGCGTCAGATGTCACCCGGGCCGAACGTGGGTGCTAGGAAAGCCAAGGGACGGCGGTGTTGGTGAATGCCGTCGCCAGTTCAACCAGGCAGGATCCTGGCCGTACTTCATCCATCTTTATAAGCCTTTCGGGTTTACGGATTGATACGCGGCAAGGCAGTTCGGGCAAATCTTATCATTCATGAAATCCGCCAGCTGCTCGACTGTAATCGCTGCGTCGCCTCCATCGGCGAAGCAGTATAGAATCGCCGCTCGGTTAATTGTTCCGACTTCAATAATCAAATGAATTGATTCCGACGACGTCACTTTGTATCCGCCCTCATCCATTTCATAGACGCAAATCACAGTATCTTTATAGCGACTCTTCATAGCAACTCTTCGAGTTCAACGTTGGCGGGGCGAGTGGGTGTTTGTCATGAGTCTCAAAACCGTGTGGCGACGGCACCACAGGCCACATCCTCGACGTGATGTGTTCTCGTAACCAGGAGTTTACCTTGGTGCCGGAACGGGAGGATTGCAGACTACACGTTCCGAATGTTAGCGAATACTACGGAATTCGCGATATTCGGCCACTGATAAACCTGTTTGACTTGGGGCGTTGCGGTTTACTATGTCTTCGCACTCTCGAAACCGGTAGCTGGGATCGCCCGGCCGAAGGTCATGTCCCCACGTAGCGTTCTTAAGATTCACGACAGTGCCGCCGAGCATCGCAATCATGGTGCGCCGACTAAATTGAATCGGCACATTTTCTTCCTTCTAATTCAGCCAAAGTCCCACAAAGTGCATGGGAATCATAAAACCACAGTCTAGAATTATTTAAACATCCCTTGACATATTAGGGGTCGGTGAGCGTCTATTGGTCGGGTGATGGGTTGGCCGTGCTCAGTACCGTAGTCGGGCTAATTGCCTTAGCGAGGCCCTCTTATGTTCTGAGAAAACTGATGACCGCATCATAATCCGGCATGGCAGTCTCGTACATCCTAGTCGACTCGATCATTGTCATCGTTCTAGGAGGCGTGATTCACGATCGAGAGTTGCTCGACGCGCAGCAAGAGCTATTCGACGATCCTAGCTTCGTGGGCGACTATCCTCGGCTGGTCGACGCGACACACGTTAGCCAAATGTTATTGAGCGCTCGCGTCGTGCGTCACGTCGCGAAGAGCGCATACGATCGCGGAATGCGCAAGGCAGCGCTCGTCGCCAACACAAAACTCGTTTACGGCTTGATGCGAATGTATGCGGAGTATGCGGGCGACGCGAGAGTCGAATTATTCCACGATCGCGAGGCCGCAGTAGAGTGGCTTCGCGACGACGTCACAGATCTCTAATTCAGATCGAAGAAGATCGAAGGCGTGACGGCTGGATC
>CAWJQP010000096.1:0-34236 GCA_963844855.1 Bryobacteraceae bacterium | reverse complement strand
GCACGTCGCTTCTGACGGACACCCCACCCAAATTTAGAGCGTTTCTATTCGTCCTCTTCTTGTTCCTCGCCATCCCTTTCGAACCGAATGCGGCCGCAAGGCCATCACCGTCGAAATCTCCCCGAAGGGCAAGCGCCGTAGCTCCCAGCTCCCACACCGGCTCCGATCGCGGCACCGACGGCGCCATTGCGCAGGCGCTTTGAGGCGCGCCGTGTCTTCACTTCCCGCACGTCCGTCCTCGGTACTGTCACATTACCCGAGCCTCCCCCAACCACAATGGCATCGGATGTAATCGAAAGGAACTTGCCCGACACACGCTCGGCTCCAAAGCGGTGGACCTCAATATTCTGACCCATGTTGATCAGCTGGACGGAACCCCAACTCGGCGGCTTGTTCATTCGGGGCCTCGGTGCGCACGCCAAGAGTGTATAGTTACTCCAACGGCGAGCCAGTTTGTATCAAGAAGGAGTTATTTATGGAAGCGGTTGCCATGAAGTCGGGGGAGGAAGATGTCCGAAGCTTTATCGAGGAGTATTTCGCTTCTTGGACAAGCACCGATGAGCAGGCAATTCTCGCCTACTACTCGGAAGACATCGTACTCCGGGTCCCCACAGGAGCACTCCAAGGAAAGACGGAAGTGCGAGATAAGTTTGTGCGCCCGTTCATCACTGCGTTTCCTGGCCATGTAAATGTGATTCTGAACTTGTCTTACGGTAAGAATTTCGTTGCAGTGGAATGGAGCTTTGAAGGCGTGCATACGGGTCCTCTGGGAAACATCGAGGCAACAGGCAAACAGGTTCGGGTTCCGGGCTGCTCATTCTACGAGTATGACCTTGCAACCAGACTGATTCCGGCAGGACGCAGCTATTTCGATTTCGCTACTCTTCTGCGGCAGTTGGCACCGGAGCATAGCCAATTATTATGAAGCGCCGTGGAGAGTCTCGCGGGGCGCATTTGAATCCATTAGACCGAAGCGAACTCGGGACTTGAACAGAACGCGGAATTCAACGTTCGCTCAGGGTTGAAGGCTCATCACTGAAATTGCTCCTTTCGCAGAGCGTCTCATTTGCTATGCGGGTTTTTGACAGCCGACGGCGAGATTTTCTGAAGCGGTCAGCCCTAAGCGCGGTGTCCCTCATAGGACTATACAGCCGGGGCGATCTTCTGTTCGGGCAATCTCCTGCAGCGGGATTAATTACCAGAGAACGCGAGCCGGAGAATTTAGAATTTCCCTTTTCCTCTCTCGACAGCTACCTGACACCAAACGAGCGTTTTTACATCCGCAGCCACTTTCCGACACCGAAGCTCGACGCGGGTACATACCGATTGCGCGTCGAGGGTGGCGTCGAGAAACCGTTCGAGATTAGCTTGGACGAACTGCGTCAGTTAGGTCAGAACACAATTACGGCAACTCTAGAGTGCGCAGGGAATAGCCGTGTCTTTTTGGTGCCGCAAGTCCAAGGCGCGCAGTGGGAGCTCGGAGCAGTCAGTAATGCGGAATGGACAGGTGTGCCGTTATCCGTCTTGTTGCAACGAGCGGGCATGAAGGCCTCAGCCGTCGATGTTGTGCTGGAAGGAGCGGATAGAGGTGAACCGAAAACGGAACCCAAGCCTCCCGGCGGAACTTCTTATATCCGTAGTATTCCAGTTGCGAAGGCAAGACAGCCGGAGGTCCTCATCGCATATTCCATGAATGGCAAGGAATTGCCAGCCAGCCATGGCTTTCCCGTGCGGGCCGTGGTTCCCGGCTATTACGGGATGAGCTCGGTGAAATGGCTCACGCGCATTCAGATTGTGGCAGGACCTTATCAGGGTTACTGGCAGACAACAGATTATGCCTGCTGGGATCGCAGCGGGGGTACTCCTGTGCGCCGAGCCCTGATGGAAATGAAGGTGAAAAGCCTGATCGCTCGCCCGGCACTTCGTGAGGTGGTGAAGGGTGGGAGTGTATATCGCGTGTTCGGGGCAGCTTGGACTGGCGATGCAAACGTAACCAAAGTCGAAGCCCCTTTGAAAAAATCCGCTTCTAGCGCTTTGTCGGCCAGAGCCACCTTCAGTTGGACCACTTCTTTCTTCAGAGCCGCGATCGCCGGCGAGTCGACTACCGGTCCAGGCCGCTTCGACGCCGGCGACCTACCCTCCTGCTTGTCCCGCCACATGTAAAGAATTCCTCGTGACACATGCAATTCGCGGGCAAGCGCCTCAACGTTCGTGCAGCCCTTTAATCGTGCGACCGCCTGGTCCTTGAACTCTTGTGTGTACCGATGCCACTTTCTCATTCGCAGTTCTCCTTTCGCTGCGAAAGTGTTCAATACCCGAGCATCTCACTTTTGGGGTCCACTCCAGATCCCCCAATTGTGTTAAACGTCATTTTTAGCCTCAGTGCTACCCGCAATTCGCGGAACGGCAACAACGCATTCAGGCTAGGCAGATCACTAACGCGGCACTGCTCCAGCAACAGTTCGTTGTAAGTAGCAGTGTCGGGTCACAAGAAGGAGGTTCGTGTGACCCATCTACGTAAGCTAATCCTCAAAAGAGTTCGAGCAAGATGTCCGCATCCTTGAACTGTTCGCCTCCGCGTAGGGTGATGATCGCGGCCGATTCGCGTTCAGGGACGCCAGGATAGAACGTCCTCCGGTACCGAAACTTAGGATTGGGCGAGTTGTCGGGGTTCACGACAATCAGATACCTTCCTGGTGGGAGATGGACGAATTTGAAATAGCCTTCCTTACTCTGACTCTCCCAGTACAACTGACGCTCTTTGGCGATCACCTTCTCGTCAGCCGGGACGATGTACACGAATGCATGAGGCAGCAGCTTATTCGAAGAGTCGAGAATTCGACCCTGAATTGATCCACTTGCGAAAACCTCGATATCATGCTCTCGACAGGCACCCGAGTGTAACTCAAAAGGAACTGGCGGTCTGTCACTCCCGATGTACCAGGGAGGGTGGTCCCCTGCGGCAGATCCGGAATCAACTCATACCGTCCGGACGGCAGATTGTACAACGCGTACAGGCCCTCAGCGTCGGCCCGCGTTTCGTATACCCGCCCGTCTGTTTTCACTCTGACAAGCGTGTTCGCCAGAGGCCGGGGTGTATGTGTTCCCAATTTGCCCTTAAAATTGCGGTCATGTTGCGCAATCTGGCCAGCTAGCGATGGTACTCGCTGGCCATCGCGTCGTTGCCTCAGTATTCGAAGCGCAGCACCGACTGCATCAATCCTTCGTGTGGAGCTGCATATTCCAGCATGAATAAACCCGTCCTCCCCAATGAATGCATCGATCAGGTATACCTCGCCGGCTTGAAAGGGAATACCACAATCCCCGCCACCAACCCCTGTTAGTACATCAACCTCGCGCAAATCAGAAGAAAGTCCCCCAAAAGACTCATTCACCTGAAAGCGCGCCCTGCGACTGGTCAGAAACGTGTCAACGTCGGTGCGAGCAAGGTCTGTTACCGCAACGACCGTTCCGAGGAACACTGGACCTGCCTCGCCCCCCAATCTCGGACATCCCCCGGACGAGACGCAACTGCAGGAGAACCCCACAGAACTCAATATCAGAATGGATAAACAGGCTCTCAAGGGTAGCCACACGGGCCTTTAGACTCTGCTCCGTCTCAAGACGTTCCACAGAATGGTTCAGGCAACCCAAAGCTGAACGCTTCGGACTAACTCGGTTTAAGTATTTTCAAGAAGCGGGAACCGACAAGAGTCAGCGTAGGATATCTCCCTATCTAGTTTCCGATCGACTGAAGAACCTTATAATTGAGGTATGGCACCGCGCGACCAGGCGAAGAAAGCGATAAAAAAACCAGCAGTGATGACAGCTACAGCAGGAAGTCGCGCCAATGACGTTGCTGCTACTCAGTCTCAGGATGAGGTGGAGATCGTTCGCAGGGCCACCGAGGTTCTTGGCATCAACCATGTTAGCCGCTGGATGCAGAGCAAGATTCCTTCTCTGGGCAACCACACTCCTTATGTGTTAATGCAGACAGAAGATGGCCGCAAGCAGGTCGAACGCGTGCTTCTCAAAATTGAGCACGGCGTTTACTGATGGTCATCTGGCGGTGTCAAAGCAGCCAGTACCCTCTCATTAACAGCGAAGGCGCAAAGCTCACGGGCGGCCGATGGAACCAGGAAGGTACGCCCGTTATCTATGCCTCCGAGAATATCGTTCTGGCCGCAATGGAAGTGATCGTTCATCATGGCGGCATTCCCGAAGACTATGTTGGCATCAGAATAGAGATACCTGATGATGTTGAAATTGGTACGGCTGAAGTTCCGGAGGGTTGGCCGGATGTTGTGCCGGAAGAAGTAACGGCGGAACAGGGCACCAATTGGGTAAACGCCTGCAAGCAAGCTGTCCTCCGAGTTCCGTCGGCAACCATGTCGATATCGGGTTATAACTATGTCTTGAATCCGGCACATCCCACTTTCGCGCGCATCTTGTTCCACTTTGTGCCGATCAGATTTGACGAGCGGCTGCGTCCCCGAGACTAGGCAATGCCGCTCCATGTGACAGTGCCTGGCCAACTGTTAGCGCCGACTTGCCAAGTGCTTTTCCATTGACTCCTCGAGTGACCAAGTTTAGTATGGTACCTCAGATTCAGAAATACTATATTTACCGTAGTCGACCTACGAGATCGAAGCTCGGGCTTTATTGATCTCGCGAGAACTGCGCACGGCTAGTATTACGTCAAAAATTTAAGGTCGTTCGGAGAGGTGCTAGTGAATTTTCATCGCTTCTATGCCCTACGTGTGTGCATGCGCCGAAAGGAGAGCAGGTGGATCTCAGTGGTAATGGTTTTCCTAATAACTGCTCCATTTCTAACGTCGCAAACCGATCGTTTCGGAAGTCAACCCGTAGACCCCGGTGTCAGGTCTGGACCAGTCGGCGCAGGTGAGCCTTTGCCTCTGCTTTCAACCGGACAACTACAAATGTTCACTCGCGGAAAGGATGCGTTTGAAGAAGTAAACGCTGTTGTGAATCCTCCAGCGGGTGAAGATGCCGGGTTAGGCCCCCGGTTCAATTCCGATTCATGTGTCAGTTGTCATGCTCAGCCTGCTATCGGCGGTTCGAGCCCGGCTGTAAATCCCCAGTTTGATGTCGCGAGCAAACGTGGCGCCGACAACCGTATCCCCTGGTTTCTGGAGAGAAGGGGACCGGCTCGTGAGGTACGTTTTATCCGAAATCCGGATGGAACGCCAGACGGCGGGGTCCATAATCTCTTCGTCATCTCAGGGCGTACAGACGCCCGCGGATGTAACTTACGGCAGGAAGACTTCTCCAACCGCTCTAACCTGTCTTTCCGAGTTCCTACTCCTGTTTTCGGTGCCGGCTTGATGGAAGCAATTACGGACGAGACGCTGCTCGCAAATCTCGAGGCCGATGGACCAGCGAAGTTGGCAGCCGGAATCAGCGGGAAAGTGAACCGTAACGATAATTCGGGAACGATTACGCGGTTTGGATGGAAAGCGCAAGTCGTATCCCTTCACATTTTTGCTGGGGAAGCTTACAACGTAGAGCAGGGTGTTTCAAATGCTGTATTTCCTCAGGAGCGTGAAGAAACCAGGGGTTGCTCGTTCATTGCGACACCGGAGGACGGAGTGGATTTCGAGACGGGAGGAGTGGACGACATCTCGCTGTTTGCCGCTTTCATGCGGTTTCTAGCTCCGCCCAAACGAGGATCTGCTGACCCATCGATCACTGCAGGTCTTGAAGCATTCAAGTCTGTAGGATGCGCTCTTTGCCATACGCCTTCGCTTCAGACTGGTAGGAGCATAATTGACGCTCTGCAGAACAAAACAGCGCCTCTATTCTCTGATCTTGCAGTTCATGGAATGGGACCGGGCCTGGCAGACCAGATCACACAAGGACGAGCGTTGGGAGATGAGTTTCGAACCGCTCCGCTATGGGGTTTGGGCAAGCGAATATTCTTTCTCCATGACGGACGTACAAGTAATCTGGTCGAAGCAATTCAGCTCCACTCCAGCGAAGCCAATGGGCAATTCCCGGCTTCGGAAGCCAATGCAGTGATCCGGCGATTCAATGGACTGCCCATTGGAACGCGGCAGAACATACTGAACTTCCTCCGATCTTTGTAAGATCACACGAATAGGAGCGCAGCAGCAACCCGGGGGTCTGGCATGAAGGTGAAGGAGCGGGGTTTTCTACACCCGGCGCTGATTTCGTCTCCTACCCGCGAGGCACATTCGTTGACACGAAGCCACTTGCGCGTTCTCGATTTGAGGAGTGATCGATTTCGGCTGATTTCCGCTAGTGTCCGGAAAGGTTGTCCTTTCAGGACACGACCCACACTGCGACAGCGACCGCAGGGAACCTGAACTACTTCTTCTTGCTCCGTTTAGAAGGCGCTTTTGGTAGGCGCCGCAGAGCCTCGCCGAGTGTCGCCACCGGGATCTCGAGTCCTCGAGGGGGCGTAGCGCCGCCCCTTGCCATTCAGACAAGCCGCCGTTCAGCGGGGCTCTGCCCGGCCCGCCGCGAAACTTATGAGCTGGGGCGGCGCTTTCCTGATGTGAACAGAAGTACCAAGTACGTTCCGAGCGCAGGCGGTACCGGACGTCAGCCCAGAGTTCAGGGCAGCGGACAACTGACACCTGCTGTTGACGTCTGTTCGCGAGGGCGCGGAATCTCTATCGGCGTTGGTATTGAGGTCGGAACAGAGCAAATCTGCGGTGATGGCCGCCGCAAATGATAAGATGCCGTCTCGGAACAGGAGATCACATGAAGTTCATGGTGACGTGGTCCGTCCGTCCGGATTTGCTGAAGCCGGCGGTGACGAGATTCCTGTCGAGCGGTGGGCCAGTCCCCCCGGGCGTTCAGACTCTGGGTCGCTGGCACAAGGCCGACGGTAGCGGCGGGTTTCACCTCCTCGAAACGGAAGATCTGAAGGGCGTACTTCAACACGCTGCTGAGTGGGCGGATCTTCTGGACGTGACCGTCGCGCCGGTTCTCGAGGATGCTGACGTGACCCCGATTTACTCTGCGGCGTTCCAGCAGAAGTGAGGGAAGGGATGGAGCGGACCTGTATGGTTTGATTCGTCGACGAACTCGTATTCCACACGGGAAATGCGATGTCGCTCGAACAGAGCCAAAGTCCGTTGTATCCGAGTGGTGGCCGCACCGCCGGCGAAGCCGCCGTGAGATGCTTTTTCCTTCTACTTACCTGGCACGTCCGAACAGATTCGCATGGATGTAGTCGGCAATTTGTTCGCCTTGCCGGATTCCTCCCCGAGAGGCGTGCCAGAAGTGGATGCCCGCCAATACGCGGGACGCAGCGTTTTCGTGAGCCGCTTCTGAGAAGCTCCAGAACCGGCGTGTGATGCCTGGATATGGAGGACCGCTCGTCATTGAAAATGGAATGAAGTCGTTGGAAAAAGCATGCTCTAACGCGCGGGCCGCTGCGGCCCCCACTGTCGAGTGACCCGACGGATAATCAGGAACCGGCGGTGTTACCAGATATGCGGTCCATGTAGGGTCCCCGCTCGTATCGGGATTGCCATCCGAATCACCCGTGGTGATCGCCGTGATCGGTCGCCAGAAGTAGAAGAAATACTTGGATTCGAAGTTCGCGATGTAGCCGTCGGCCAAAGCCACATTCATCAAGGCGAATAAGCGAGCGTTATCCCAAACGCTTTGATTCTTCTGCTCCGCGACATTACGAGCGATGCGATTCCATCCCTGCGGGGAACTCTCGTACCAATAGCGCGCAATCGTGCTGTGCTCCTCTGTGCGGCTCATACTCACGGTTCCACCTATCTCTTTCACCTCTTGGAGCGATGTAGCGAATTCCGGGCTCCCCACCTGGAACGGACGATCAGGTCGGAACTGTGATGAAGTCCTGAGGCCGAAGGGCTTCACCTGTCCCCAGCCGGCTCTGAAGGCAGGAACGAAGTCGGGACCCGTCGGACGCCACTCACCGGGATTTTGCCCGGGTGTTGGCGACAACTCTATTGCTGAACCGTCATTGGCTCTCTCGGTGAGAATAGTGAGGGCAGCAAGACGGCCGGTGCTTACAGCGCTCGTTCGAGCTGCTTCATTCGTAACGCTGGCGAGCGCGGCGGTGTACGCTGCTTCGATCGCCGCTTTCTGTCCGGGCAATAAAGCCAGCAATACCTCACGAGTCGCGGAAGCGACCGCCGCTTCCGGAGCTGTTCCCGGCACACTGGTTCGAAATAAGTAAGGGTCGTATCTGCGATCAAGCGCATTTAAAGCATCGTGTACGGCAATTTGCACGATCGCAAGAATCCGACTTTCCGCTAGCGGATCGATAGCTGCCGCCAGAGTCACATCTGTGGCGACTTTGTTCCAATGCGTAACAACATCCGCAGATACCTGCGGGACGGTAAGCGCGGCTGCCACCGCAAGACTCTTCAGGAATGGACCCAAGCGCAAAGATGCTGGCGTCATTAGTCTTCTCCCGTATTTTGGGCGTTGCAATTACGGTTATCAGAGCAACAGCGTTAATACTACGCGTCTAAAATTGGTTGTCAAGACGATAAATTGATGAATCACGGTGATGCGGGCTCACATATGTCTCCCCGGCCCCGTAGGAATGTGGAGCCAGCCCCTCGCCATCCGACCGCATCGAAACTTTCCGACAGTGAAAACGCTACACTTCGCTATACCCTTTGTATTCGTGCGGCACCCGCTTACAAGCTCGCGCCGAGCTCGGCTGTCACATCTCCACAGTTCTGCAGTTCTGCAACTCCAAACTTCCACAATCCATGAGGCGAATGCACGACGCCCGTGAATGAACGAACCAGCCACGGAAAGAAGTCACGTACTCACACAACTGCCGAGTCCGTGGATTCCGCGTGCGCAATGCACGCCAGCCGGAAACCAGTGTAAAGCGGGTGTACGCCTAGGCGAATCGACGGAACGTGGAAAGGCAGCAGTTGGCGAAGACTGCTTCGGGTCGTGCACCCCCGGCCTCAATGCGGAAAAACCTGTGTGCGCAGGACGACTTACCCAGCTTTGATGCGTAAGTGAACAATCGTTTAGTGGTGGCGTAAGGTTAGATTGCCGAATGAAGTCGGGGTTGCGCTCGTCGTCGGGGTTTGGAAACAGAAATGGCGGAAGCGTGTTCAATCGCACTCCGCCTGAACCCAAATGGTCACTCGGTTAAAAGCACTTTCTGTAGCGCTACAGCGCAGAAGTTATTTTGCTATCCGTGCCGCTTTCAGATAAACTGCTCAGTCTCGAGGAGGCCTGGATGCGATTTCTGCCAATAGCACTTTTCGTGATTTCGACTGCTCTTGTCGCAGCCGACAACCCGTTCCTTGGCACGTGGAAGTTGGATACCGCAAAATCAAAGGCGAGCCCGATGCCTGTCGCTCAGAGCATGACGGTGAAGTTCGAGGCTGAAGGGGAGAAGGTTAGGCGCACTGTGACCGGCGTTGATGGGGCAGGGAAGCCGATCATGCAAGGTGGACCCGAGGGTACGAGCATGGCTTGGGATGGAAAAGATCACTCGGTTCAGGTGCCGAACGGTCCTCCGATGACCATTGCCGTTAAGCGTGTTGGTGATCACCGAAACGATGTTACGGTCAAGCAAAACGGGAAAGTGACCATTACAGTACGGTCTGTTGTATCCCAAGACGGCAGAACGATGACCAACACCGTGGACGGTGTGAATGAAAAAGGTGAAAAGTTTCACGAAGTAGAAGTTCTGGAGAAGCAATAGTCACGATCATTATGGATGACCACATGGGCGTTCGTCCGCCTTCGCGCCTGAATAACATTGCACTCGCACGTACGTTATTGTCTCGCCGGCCAGCGCGACAACGGAATGGAATCTTCGTTAAACAAAACGAAGCACAGCGTTAAACCGGCGGGGCAGGGAAGTTAACAGAATGGGGAAAACTCGGTTCACGGCTGCCGGGCAGGGAACCACCGCGAGCGTGAACCGTTGTGCGCTTTTGGTTCAAGAAGTCGCCGTAACACACAGCATTCAGGTGTTCACTGGCCGGTGATCGCCAGCTATGTTTACCATCTTCGAGAGAGCCCACACATAAAGTGTGGCGCGAGCAAACTCAAAGGAGTTCCGAATCCAGTCGCTTGCCATTAGTCGGGACAGTAGCTCGGGTACGTTCCCTTGAACATCCAACTGGTCATGAATAGGGCGTTGAAGTAGCATCGTGCACACGAGACCTCCTAATGCCAGACCTATCCCGAGTAAGACAACCCACCGATCAAGCGCCCTCGGACGATATTTGAGCACGGCTAATCCCAGGGCTATTTCTAATACACGCGGGAGCAGCAGGAAGACTACAGCCCGAAAGAACATATCGCCGTGATAAGCGCGGAAGCTTGTCGGATCCATCAGATGCCAACCGGGGTAGTTCACATACGACTGGCTAATGTGAGCGCCCGTGGCGAGAAGCGCAATAGTACAGAGCACCACAAAGAGCCGACGGCGATTGGATTCGTTCATGACACTGTCGAGGATTGGTAGTCTATCACCTCGGCTATTTAGTACAGGCTGAAAAGAATTGAACAGAATTAGCAAGTCGGTTCACGGCAAGGCCGGGTCCGTAGCGCAAGCCGTGTATGGACAACTAAGAGTTAAGCGATCAGCTTCGACGTCTCTTGCGAATGGCGACAATTCCGGTCAGACCCGCTATACCTGTACCGAGGAGAGCGAGCGTACCCGGCTCTGGGATTGCATTCAGATCCGGAGCGGTAATTTGTCCGGTACCTGAGAAGAAGACTGGAGATAACTCGCCAGGAGGAGGCGGGCTGTTCGTACCTTCTCCGGTAGCAAACCCGCTCGCCCCCTGAAAAATCCCTGTTCCGCCGAGGATGGTCATGGTGCTGGTGGTTGTCTGGATTCCCGTGCTGTCAGGTGGGCTAAACAGAAAAGAATCTGTTCCAAAGAAGGTGTCTGCTCCGCCGTTGAACGAGGCTGTAAAGGTATTCTCTACCGAAATCGGCGCGAACGCACCAGATGGAAATACAGTGAACGTTATCAGTCCCTCTTCCGAGTAACTTGCGCTTCCGAAAGGCGTGAAAGAAGCCGATGAGGCGAAGAGCATCACGCCGACTGGAACATTTGGAATGGGTGGACCGGTCAATGTTGCGCCTCCGGTAACTGTAAAGGTAAACGGTATAGTCGCAGCTCTCGTCGTGCCAGCAAAAGCGGCCAAAGTCGCCACGACGGCGATTCTCATGTTCTTCATACTTGACTATCCTTATTGGCGTGTGGCGAAAGTGAGCCTCACTCCTAGCTTTTCCTGAACATTCGAAGCGGCATTCATATTACCAGAGTTGAGTGATTACAATCGCCGCCAAACTAGCGGAGGGTACTGACCGAAGTACACTGGCGTGGATGCCGCTCGCGCCCGGTGACCAAGTCGGTCCGTACACCATCCTCGGACCTCTCGGTTCCGGTGGAATGGGTCATGTGTACAGAGCACGTGACGAGCGGCTGTCGCGGGATGTCGCTCTCAAATTAATTCGCGACGGTAATCTCGACAGTGGCAGCCGCAAACGTCTCCAGTCTGAGGCACGCGCACTGGCGGCCATCACGCACCCAAATCTCGTGCCGGTCTACGACGTAGGGCTCGACGCTGACGCGCCCTACATCGTGACGGAACTTATTGAGGGAGAGTCGCTGCGGCAGACGATCAAGAACGGCCGCGTAACCGTCGCGAAGGCACTGGATATTGCGACGCAGATCGCAGCAGGGCTCACAGCCGCGCATGAAGCCGGCATCGTTCACCGTGATCTGAAGCCCGAGAACATCATGCTGACTCGGAGTGGGACGGCGAAGCTGATCGATTTCGGTCTTGCAAAGCATACGCCAGCGGCGCCGAGCGGCAACACGACAGCCACAACATTCACAGACTCGGGTCTTGTTATCGGCACTGCGGGATACATGAGTCCTGAACAGGCGTCAGCGCTGCCGGTCGATGCGCGAACGGACCAGTTCGCATTCGGCGCGATCCTGTACGAACTCCTCACGGGTGAACGAGCGTTCAAGGGCAACACGACAGTCGAAACGCTCGCAGCAGTCCTGCAGAACGATCCGCCCCTTCTGAGGAGCGGACATTTGCGCGTTCCGCCCGGGGTGCTCTCAGTCCTGAACAGATGTCTGTCCAAAGACAAGGAACGGAGGTTCGCGGCTACACGCGACCTGCTTCTGGATCTCGAAACAGCAGCTTCGGAACCCGTCCCGATAACCGTTCAGGTGCACCCGGGTAGGGCGCGGTGGCCAGCTTTAGTAATCGGCGCAGGCGCGGCTGGTGCTGCCGCCCTCGTGGGATTTGCGTTCTTTGTTTCGAAAGCTGGTCCCGTTCTTCCGCCCAAGCTGATGCCAGTGGCTGTAGATGCTGTTGCGGAGCGTCGTCCGCAGTGGGGGCCCGACGGACGATCATTGCTTTTCCTACGCGAAACGGATGGGGTTGTGCAGGTATTCACGAAAGCGGCCCTAGACGCTCCAAACGCTCAGGTGACGAAGTCAACGCAGGATTGCACTACGGCCAGTTGGTCGTCCGACGGGTCGCACATCTACTACACAAGTGACGGTGTGTTGTGGGTCGTGAACGCAATCGGGGGACAACCGCAACGCGTGGACTATCCAGTCCGTGCTGCGGCGGTGTCTCCTGACGGCGCGACTCTGGGGTACTTCAAAGGTGTCATCGGAAATTTTACGCTTTGGCTGCGGCAAGTCAAGGATGGTTCTGCGCAAAGGTACACACGGGGCCCGTTTAGTCAGGCCGTATGGGTCGCAATGACGCTGTCATTCTCCAATGACGGAAAGAAACTGGCGGTGGTGTGGGCGAATTCCGGGGCGGCCGAACCCAACCTGTGGATCGTTCCATTGCCTGACGGAGAACCGTATAGGGTGCAAATGCCGCCGGGAATCGGCGTGATTGGAAACACCAATATCAGCTGGATGCCGGACAACAAAACGGTCGTTTTCGGCTCGAACGCGCCCGACCGTTTTGGAGTACATCTGATGAGCCTGAATCTCTCGAGTGGTGTCCTCCATGCGCTTACGGGGGGCACAGGCTATGAGGCCGATCCCGATGTCGCCCCTGACGGCACGCACATCGCGTTCACATCGGGAGGAAGTGATCTCGATATCACCGAGTTCTCCACCAGCGGAGGAGAAGCGCGGACCATGTTGGCCACGGCGCTGATCGAACAAGGAGCAAATTGGCATCCGAATGGAAGCGAGTATGTATTCTCCCGAAGGGGTACATCCGGACACTCTAAACTGTTCTCCAGGACCATGCAGGGAGGTTGGGAACGGCCCATTCTTCCTCCTGAAAACCGGGTGGACACACATTCCTACTACTCGCCTGCCTATTCGCCCGATGGACAGCGGATCGCTTACGAGAAGCACGGAACGGAAGGTCACATTGTCCATGTAGCACTGGTTTCCGGCTCCCGCTCAATCAGAATCGATAACGAGTCCGAAGACCAGCACAATCCTGTCTGGTCGCCAGACGGTTCATGGATCTTGTATTCCCGGCAGAAAAAGGGTGTGTGGGAGATCGCGCAGGTCAGTTCTGATGGGAGTAGAGCGCCCACAACATTGACCGGGGAGGGCGTTCTGCCCGCGGGTCTATCCAAAGTGGCTTGGTCGCCGATTGGAGGGCTAATCGCCTACGCGTCGCCTGAAGGCCTGCGCCTGCTGACGCGAGACGATGATCGGCAGCGCGTCCTCACGCCGCAGACACCCGTGATCTTTGGCTTCTCCAAAACCGGTCTAGAGATCATTGCTTTGCGCCGCACGGGCCGTAGCACGGCGCGCATCGTTTCACTCGATATGTCCACGGGCGCGGAGAAAGTGCTTGGCTCGATGCATCTCCCCGCGCAGACCGCTGTCACCGGGTTCTCGCTGCACCCGAGCGGCATGAGTTTCTTGACAACAACCTCGACTTCGCGCGAAGACATTTGGTTGCTTGACCGATCCACTGAGCCCTCTAGTTGGCGTACCTGGTGGACCGTGAGGTGACGCGGCGGGGAACCGCCCGACCGGTGGCTCGGGTACCTTGGCAGCAAACACTGGGTTGGAAACCGTCAGAAGTGCCATCGAGAGCGTGAGCGCGAGCAACCCACGGTTGGCAACATGTTTCATCAAAATAAAGTTCTCCTATGAAATGAAGACAAATCATAATGAATGGCTGCGTTTAAGAACGAGACCACCCCTTAGCGGGACATAGCGTCTCGCATAATCGCGCCGATTTGTAAGTCTTCTTCTATGCTCTTCGGCGATCGTATCCTATGGAGTGAACCCCAAAACTGAGACGGGGAGTTAAGGGACGAAATACATTGAATGGAGTTGAGGCAATGGATTTGTCCCGAAGTATCTACAGCCGTGATCTGAAGGTTGCCGCGATGCGTGCCATCGACGCTGGGGCGACGATTGGTGAGATCGCACGTAAGTATCAAGTGAGTCCTCATTTAGTGGACCGCTGGCGAGGAGAATGGCGGGCCAAGGGTGATCTTGCATTTCCTGGCGTTGGGCGACGAGGAATGTTGCTGCCAGTGGTGGAGGAGGCCCGGCGGATCGGTGAGCTGGAGCGCAAGATCGGCCAACTCACAATGGAGAACGATTTTTTAAAAAGGGCCTTGCAGCATTTCAAGGAGTATCACCCTCCAGCCGTCGTCAGTGGCGAGGATGCCTGTTTGAAGAAATCCAGCAAGCCGCGGCGGAAGGCAAAGCCGTGAATGCACTGTGCCAAATGACTGGCCTAAGCCGGGCTGGGTTTTATCGGTTTCGGAAGCCGCGACAGGCCTCTCCAGTGGAGATGGAGCTCCGAGACGAGATGCAGAAAATCGCAGTGGAATCGCCGGCATACGGCCACCGTAGAATCACTGCCGCTTTGCAGCAGCGTGGCTTCAACGTCAACCACAAGCGCGTGCTGCGGATGATGCGGGAAGACAATCTGTTGTGCGTTAGGCGGCGTAAATTTGCGGTGACCACCGACTCTCGACATCAACTGCCGGTCTATCCCAATCTGGCAGGCCAACTGAAGCCGACAGCCGTGAACCAACTCTGGGTTGCAGATATCACCTACATCCGTCTGCAAGTCGAATTTATATATCTGGCAGTGATACTCGACGCGTTCTCACGTCGTGTCATTGGTTGGGCTCTGGGGCGAACGCTGGAAGCTGGATTGGCGACCACCGCGCTGCAAATGGCGTTGCTGGAGAGAAAACCGCCGCCAGGCTTCGTCCATCACTCCGATCGCGGCGTGCAATACGCCTCCCAGCAATATACGGGCATCCTGAGACAACACCAAGCTGAGATCAGCATGAGTCGCAAAGCGAATCCGTACGACAATGCGGCTTGCGAGTCGTTCATGAAGACGTTGAAGTATGAGGAGGTTTACCGCAATGAGTATCGGGACTTTCGGGAAGCGAGCGCCTGTATCGGAGAGTTTCTAGAGCGCGTCTACAATCGACATCGGCTTCACTCGGCTCTTGGTTATTTAACACCGTCCGAGTTCGAACGCCAAGCAGGCGATGCGCCATGAGAATCCATTTAGCAGATCGGGGGCTCTGCCCCTGCGACCCGGGGATTTATCGCTTTCCAGCCAGAATGGCTAAGCGGACTCGGGGCGGTTCCACCGCCCCGGTCATTCCGGCAACTGAGTCGGCGCTCGAGTTCCATCCCTGGAGCGCTCTATCCTCCGCTCAGCTATGTCCACAGTGGACCAACAACAACCTCGCCGCCAATGCTTTTCCAGCGAACGGCGATAGCCTCCTTAACTTTGTGTCTCAGCCCAGGGGTCCACTTCATACGACGAAGCGCGCATCCCGTTGCTGATCGAGCAACTCTCAGGGCAAGACTCTTGGACGGTCGGGAGTCTGGTGATTCACGATGAGTACGGTCCTGGCCGAGTCGTGGTGTGGCAGCCGCGGAGGAATGGTCCAACTCAGGATCGAATGCGGCTCGTGCAGTTCTTCGGTCATTCCACTCCCGTGGTAGTTGCAATTCGGCAACTGCGACGGTTGCTCGCCAGCAGCGTGGTGGCGAACCGTCTGGGGCTCAAGCGGAAAACGTTCGCCAAGCTAGCGCTACGCAAAGGCGTGTGCCCGGATCATGTGACTTCCGGCAGCCGTTTGCGAAGGTTTTATGATGAGGGCCGGATCGAAGACATCCGCCAAGGCTGGTCCGTCTCCGACCGAATGGATTTGTTTCCTCCCGGTTGTCTCGTCCTCAATCGCGGCCAACTCGCACGAATTGAATTCCGGGATGCCCACGGTCGGCTGCATCTCCGCTATTTCGACCCCCCTAGCTGGGGTCCCGTCCAGCCCGCCGAAGCAGACAGTGTGCGCAAGCTGGTTTCCCTACGTGAGTTAGCGCGTGGCGAACGAATTTCCCGCTATAAGCTGAACCGTCTTTTGACCGCCGCCGGCATCCGGCCGGTTCATCGAAGCGGCAAAACAATCTACTTCGATGGGGACGAAGCGCGCGAGGCTGTGCGCGATCGCTTAGGCCGGGAGAGTGCAGCGATCAGCCTTGTCACTCTCGCCGATCGTACCGGCGTATCGGCGGCAGTGTTGGCCAGGAAGGTACGCCAGGGATGCATTTCCACGACGGGCCAAGCTACGGGAAAACTTGGAGATTGTCCGCAAACTTGGACAAGCGACGCGCCGGACGCTGGCCTGGATCCACGAGCATTCCGCCGAGGACGTAAGTAATGCCATGCCACAGGAATACAAGGGACAAGATGCAGCGGTGTACCTCAGAGCTGTTCATGACATTCTGCCGGCGTTCTCAGCGGATGGAGTGATGCCAGCTGACGGGCCTGCAAACGTCAAAGACTTCCTTGGTGCCTCTGACCAGCACGCCCGCGATGCGAGCATTGATCTTACGGCGACATACACGAATGAATTTGTTCAAGCCAGGTAGGTGTAGGGCTTGGTAGATTCTGCGCGAATACGAAGATGGCAAGCAGAAGCCGCCGTTCGAGCGCCCGTTTTGGTTCGGTAACTCCGTAGATCTCTCCAATTAGGACTGGGCGGCGCGGAATTCTTAAACAAAATGTGGAAGTCTGTTTTAGCGTGCCCTCCAGCGCCCTGCATGCGCAACAATAGAAACATGGAGCAAGCGATCACCAGGGATCCTGACGTGATGCATGGCACGCCGGTGTTCCGTGGGACCCGTGTGCCCGTTCAAACGTTATTTGAGTATCTCGAAGGTGGCGATACGCTTGAGAACTTCCTCGAGGGATTCCCAACCGTGAGCCGCGAACTCGCAATTCAAGCCCTGGAAGAAGCGAAGCACTTGCTCCTTGCGCGCATCTGATGCGCATCTTATTGGACGAATGCGTTGATGAGCGTCTACGTCATTTCTTTTATGAACACGACTGTCAAACGACCCGTTTTACCGGCTTTGCTGGCCTTAAGAATGGAGCTCTCTTGACAGCCGCTGAAGCAGCGGGATTTGAGGTCATCGTGACAGTAGATCAACACATCCCTGACCAACAGAGCCTGGCACACCGACAGATCTCACTAGTGATCCTGTGCGGTCAAACCAATCGCCTGCAGGATCTGAAGTTGCTTGTCCCTGCGACGCTTGAGGCACTCGCTTCCATTAATCAAGGGCAAGTGATTAGCGTTAAGGGATAAGCGCACCCCTCTCGACCTTGACACTAGTACCAAGTCGGTTCATCCCTCAACACTCAGCCACGCCCCGAGACTGAACAGTTGACCCGATTCGGATGTTCGCGCATCCCTGAACGCGGTCGCTTTACCGCGAAAAGTACTTGACAACACTAGCGCCTGCGTTTGATAATGACCAATATGCCCTTGGAATCAAAGAAGACGTCGTTGCTCCTCCTGCTGGTGATCACGGCGTTCGTGTGCTCCAGGGCATTGTTCTTCTTCTTCCACGATCCTGAAGGGCCAAATCTCCTCATCGTGACCGTACTGGCCCTGATCCTCTACAGCGCATCATTCATCGCTTGGAAATTCATCCCCGCAACGAGCGCAAGCAAGAAACTACTCTTCGCGATCTGCACGCAAGTACTCATCGTCACCGGCCTCTATACCATTGCTTGAAGCTTGGGTTGAACAGAGCGAGCCCAAGTGGTTTAAGCGCGCGGTCTAAACCGTTGACCCAATTCGGTTCAATGCTGGCAGCTCGAAACGGGAATGGCAACTCGACGTTTTGGGCTGTTTCGTAACGGGCGATATGCTTATGCTTCGTGCCCGACGGGAAGATCAAAGCTGCGTTCATCGAACCCATGCTCCTTCTGCGCACTGAGAAGTTGCCGGAAGGGCCTGATGTCGTCTATGAGCTTAAGCTCGACGGCTATCGCGCCCTTGCCATAAAGAACGGAGGGAAAGTCCATCTCCGCTCTCGAAATGACAACGATTTCACCGCGCGCTATCCCGGCATCGCCAAAGCCTTGGCGCCGATGCCCGATGACTCGGTCATTGATGGCGAAGTCGTCGCGTTGGATTAATGGTGAGAACTTGCTTATGTGTAGCCCAGGCATGGAAAGACTTCCCGTAAAGATGCTGGTGCTTCGAGACTCAACATTATTGCGGTCCCTTTGAGGCGAGAATACCTTCCGAGTAGCGCGATGATCCACTCCAAAATGGTTGGTGAACGCTGCGCGACAAGCGGCGCGTAATAGCAGTTGTCGACAGTTTGCCGGCGATGCGGACACGTTACGGTAGAGGAGCATCACAGGCACCTGGCGGTATGTCCAATGCCACATTTCGGGTACCGAGCGTTCTCGTCAGATTGATCGCGCACCGGTACAGTTTGTTGCTGCCTTGCCAACGCGGAGATGCTTTCGTTCTCGGCTAGACCGACAAATAAAGATATTCGCAAATTCGTTAGAAGTCGTGTTTGCTGCTGACTACCTGTGATGTACGCGATGATCTTTAGGCGCACTACTCCAGGGGAACAAATTATATGAATTTAGACCGCCGGCTCCGGATGATCTTACTGACCTTGCCATGTCTGTGGGCATGCGTTTTATCCGCACAGCCCAAGCCTTCCCTGGCGGGCGACTATGCCGGTGTTCTCGCGGGCGCGCTCCGCCTCAAGCTGCACATTACAGCCGCGCCCGATGGATCTCTCGGAGGTACGCTCGACAGCATTGATCAAGGCACCAACGGGATCCCTTGCTCGGACTTTCAAATTTCCGGCAACACGCTTAGCTTCCGTGTTCCCGCGGTTAACGGGAGCTGGAAGGGCACTGTCAGTACCGATGGGACGACGCTCACGGGTACCTGGAACCAAGGACGCCCTATGGATCTCACCTTCGCGCGCGATACTTTCGTGCCTTCCGAAAAGCCGTCTGCCGTTGATGGCGTCTGGCTCGGCAGGGTGCAAGCCAACGGGCGCTCTTTACGCGCACAGATCAAGGTGAGGAGCGACCGCACAGGTCGCGAGTTCTGCTCCTTCGATAGTCTGGATCAGGGCGCCTTTGATTGGGAATGCGCCAACGTGAGCCTGAGTGGAACCGATTTCTCGTTCGAAGTCCCTAAGGTTCGTGGCCGGTGGAAAGGCAAGCTGTCGGCTGACAATCAATCTCTCACTGGATCGTGGATCCAGGGCGGCACATTTCGACTTGATTTTTCCAGGCAGGCCATCGTTGTAAAGGCCTCGCCACCTCCCAATGATGCAGTGATGCCGCCGGTGAAAGTAGTCGACCTCCAGTCTGTTCTGGATCACAATCTGGCGAGCGCGCGCACACCGATCTTCCGCCCCGGGCCGCTTTCCGAACGAACGAATGGAGGAGTCGCGATCGGGGTGGTTCAGCGCGGCGTCCGTCGTGTTTTCACCTTCGGTACCGCGAAGCCCGATTCGATCTTTGAAATCGGTTCCATCACAAAAACGTTTACCGGCTTGTTGCTCGCGCGGATGGTCGCTAAAGGCGAAGCGAAGTTCGATGACGCCGTCCGCGAACTGCTGCCGCAGGGCGCGGTACCTAAACCTGAGGGGCCCGAAATCACGTTACTCGATCTCGCCATCCAACACTCGGGTCTGCCTCGTATGCCCAACAACTTCCATCCCGCGGATCCCCACAATCCCTTCGCCGACTATCGTCCCGCCAATCTCTATCAATTCCTGGCCTCCCACGGCGTGGCAAAGCCGGCTGCTCCTCAATTTGTATACAGCAACGTCGGCGTCGGCCTGTTGGGGCACGCTTTAGCCAATCGCAGTGGCAAGAGCTTCGCGGTTCTGCTGCAGCAGGAGATCGCTGGGCCACTCGGGCTGAACGATACGGCCATTTCTCTTACTCCAGAGCAGCAAGGTCGCTTCATTCAGGGCCACGATGCGGAGTACCGTCTGGCGCGTGCATGGGAGCTCGACGCTCTGGCGGGCGCCGGCGCCATCCGCTCCACGGCCGCGGACATGCTCACCTATCTCGAAGCCCAGCTGCATCCCGAGAAATTTCCGGCGCTCGCCCTAGCTATCCGTCACACTCATGAGTTACGTGCAGATGCCATACCTGGCATGCGAATCGGCCTCGCGTGGCTGTATGTGGCGAAGGACGGATTTTATTGGCACAACGGTGGCACCGGCGGCTTCAGCAGCTACGCCTTCTTCGATCCAAAAAACGATTGCGCTGGCATCGTTCTCTTCAACAGCACGGTCGTCGGCGGCTTCGCTGATCGTCTGGGTGCCCACGTGCGCCAGCGCCTGGTCGGAGAAGCACCTGTTTCGCTCGCGTATTAGGACTACCCTTGAATCGACCCGAACCGAAGATTCAGTTTGAAGTGAAAGAATCGGCGTAGCGACGGAACTGTCGGAGATTGGCCTGACTAGTGGACTGTCCGTAAGTAATCTTTAGCTTAGATTCGGCGCCATACCATTTATGGCGGTGTCCAAAGCTCTTTCACTATCGGCGGCACGAAGGCATGAACTTCAGTCGTACCTGCGTAAACACAACCTGCCCGCCTCCGTTGCACAAAGGATGCGTATCATCCTTGCCTTGGCGGATGGCCTCAGCTATCGCGAGATCATCGAGCACCTGAATACGACTGCGCCGACCATCAGTTTGTGGAAGCGGCGATTCGCTGAGGAAGGTGTGATCGGGCTCGGGACGATACGCCCCGGACAGCCGGCCAAACTGTTGACGCCGGAACTACGGGCCAAGATCTTGGCGAAGACCTATGAGTTTCCGCCCGACGGGAGCACTCATTGGAGCCTGCGTAAGATGGCGGCGGTGATGAAGGTCGGCAAGGAGTTGATCCGCAAGGTATGGAAGGAGGCCGACCTCAAGCCGCACCGGCTCGAACGGTACCTGGCCACCAAGGATCCCCAGTTCGAGCAGAAAGCGGCCGACATCATAGCGCTCTACCTGAACCCGCCCCAGCATGCTGCCGTGTTCTGTGTAGACGAAAAAAGTGCCATCCAGGCGCTCGACCGCAAGGATCGCCGATTGCCCTTATCGCCTGGACGTGCCGAGCGCCATGGCTTCGAGTACCACCGCCACGGCACCTTGTCGCTGTTCGCCGCACTGAACCCGAAAACCGGTTCGGTTATCGGCCAAACCGCTCCACGCCATACCAGCAAGGAGTTTGTTGACTTCTTAGAGCAGGTCGTCGCTACCTGCCCAGCGGACCAGGAGATCCACATCATCCTCGACAACCTCCAAGTACACAAGACCGATTTGGTGAAGGATTTCCTCGTGGATCACCGCAATGTGCGGTTGCACTTCACGCCAACGTACTCGTCATGGCTGAATCAGGTCGAGATCTGGTTCGGAAAGCTGCAACGGGACGTCATCGCGCGCGGCATCTTCACCTCCGTCACCGATCTCCGCCGCAAGATCATGCGCTACATCCGGCTCTACGGCAAGACAGCCAAGCCGTTCCAGTGGAAATACTCCGATCCATCTCACCGGATTCAGCCATGGTAAAGAACTCTCCCGGACAGCCCACTAGGTGGCATAAAGGCAAGAGATTCGTTCTGCAAATCCCAACCACAGTTCGGAATCGTGGATCGCAAATCAATGGGACATCTCACCACACCTCAGCAGTCGGTGTGCCCATCCGAAGTTCTTCTCACTCAAGTTTTCCAGGCGACAAGTTCATCCAGCGTACAGCTGATCGCGAAAGAGTGTGGCACGCCCGTCGGCAAATCAATCTGTTAGAAAAGCCTGTGTGCACTGACTACCCAACTGTGGGAGGAACTGAGTACACCTTGGGTAAAGAGGTAAGCCAAGATGATCTGTACGCAGAGGCAGCGAATGCGTACGGCTCGTCACTCGATCGGCTTGCGCGAGCATATGAGGCTGATCCGGAAACCCGCCGTGACTTGCTCCAGGATATTCATCTGCAGTTGTGGCGTAGCTTCGGGTATTTCGACCGACGCTGTTCTCTTAGAACCTGGGTGTACCGTGTTGCTCACTGCGTAGCTACCAACCACGTGATTCGGCAGAGGCGAACCCGGAAGAGGCTCATCAGCATTGAGGAGATTGAAACCATGCCGTCCAGCGGTCAAGGTGAGCTTGTCGCCGACCGAAACAAAGCTCTCGAACGCCTCTCCAGGCTGATCCAACAACTAAAGCCGCCTGATCGCCAGATCATTGTCTCGTATCTGGAAGGCATGGACGCGGCTTCAACTGCCGAAATCACCGGGATTTCTTCCGCAAATGTCGCGATGAAGGTTCACCGGATTAAAAACATCTTGAGGCGCTGGTTCCATGGAGGAGAGTCCGATGCCGGATGAATTTCCTATGACCAACTCCAAAGAGCTTTGGCAAAACCAACCTACGGAGCCGATCAGAATGCCGCCAGATGAAATCCGTCGAAAGGCGAAAAAGGTTCAGATAAAGCGTCGCATTGCAGCACTTGCCTCGATAGCGATCGGACTGTTTATCTTCGTTGTTTTTGCAAGGAACTTTGTGAGAGTGCAGGAAGTGGTTCCGCGCATTGGGTGGGGCATCTTAAGTCTCTGGGGATTGTATGGAGTCTATCAGGCATACAAATGGATTTGGCCAGGAACGTTGGCGCCGACCGCAGGAGTAAGTACATCACTGGATGTTTATCGGAAGGAACTTGAGAGAATGCGCGACCACGGCCGGCATATCTGGCGTAGGTCGGGTTTGCCATTCTGCTTTCTGGGACTGGCGTTGATTGTCCTGCCCACAATGATCAACGCGCTCCAAACCCCTAGGCTTCTAATGAATACCGTGCCGTTTTTTACTCTTCTCGCCATATGGTTCGTCGTTTTCTTTTTCGCGGGGAAGCGCAGAATGCAGAAGCTACAGCGGCAGATCGATGAATTGAATGCCCTTGAAAGAGACACCCGATGACGAGACGGAAACCCGGCCTCTGTCCTATATCTTTGCAGTGGAATTCGCGATGTCTACTGCGCTTGCGCGGTCTCCGAGTCATCTCTTCTTGCTCCGGACGCCAAACACTCATCCGAGTCCAGATCGAAAGAAATTACTCCTTGACACCAACACTGATTTCCCCTACGTTGTTAGTGAAATATGTCGGAATCAGTAGGCCAGTTCGAACAGATCATCCTGACCGCCATCCTGAGTCTTCGCGATGAAGCATATGGCGTTACCATCCACAAAAAAACCGCGGAGCTTGCCAATCCAAAGAAAATCTCGCCGGGTGCCGTCTACGTAACACTCGACCGCCTTGAAGACAAGGGTCTGATTTCGTCACGGCTCTCCGATCCGACTCCCGAACGGGGCGGTCGCTCAAAGCGCTACTACCGATTGGAAGCACTGGGCGAGCGAGCGCTTGAAGAATCCGCTGCTACGGCCAAGCGAGTCTGGGAAGCCGTCGCCGAAATTTGGAGCGACTTCGCAGAAGGAGTGCGGAGGCGTCCGAAGTGGAATCCGGCCCGTCCAAGATAGCTGAAACCCTCGTCTATTGGCTCCTCCCGCCTGCTTGCCGCGAGGAAGTTCTTGGCGACATGCGGGAACGGAACCGGAACTCGGCTCAATATCTCGTCGAGGCCACATGGACAGTCCCATCCGTCATCTGTAGCCGCATCCGCCGCACCACGGACGCAGTCCTAACCTTGATGGTGGCGGTTTCGATGTATACGGCATTTGTGATGTCCGCGTGGTGGCTAGACCCTGCGCTGCTTTTTCGCGAATACGGCTTCGCGCGAGTGTCGATTCCGCTGGCAATCTTTCTGGTGGTGATCATGTTGGCCGATGCCTACAGCGATCCGAAGAAACGGTGGCCGCTCAAACCACTTTTTGGACCAACTCTCGGATTGGCCTTCACCTACGCCGTAGAACTGAATCATCGATTGGCACTACCTGCGTCAGTGCTGGCATGGGGAGGCGCACTGAGCGTCCTGCTCGTTTCGACGCTTCGTCTGACATTCCCACCAGTTACCGAACGGCCTCAAGCCGCCAAAATCCCGGCATTCTGGCAGAAGCTGGAATTATCGCCGCCGTCGTTCAGCCTTAAGAGCGCGGTGTTGCCGTGTGTGCTCTTGCTGGCCATAGCCCTATACCTGCTCATAAGCCGCGCTTGAAGATCACGAGTAGGTGAAAAGGTGGAAAGACGCAAAAGGCGACCAGAGGGCAGGCGTCGAGAAATTGACGTCCGCAGGTCGCCCTTCGAGTGAGCGGCGTTCCCCTGGTCATTTAGCCGCCTTTGACCTCATAGCTCGCGATCAACGGCGTAGCGTTTACCGTCCCCCGGGTGGATCGTCGGTTTTATCCGGACCCTAGCCACAAATCGAGGAGATTACTCTTCCAGGGACCATCACAGAGCTTCAAGCCACGTCAAAATAGACGCGTCCGTTCGCCACAACTCCGCTCCACTGTCATTAGCGTGTTCGATCGCCTGAGCCTTTTCGATGGCCTTTCGCTTCGTTTCAATATCGATCGTGGCGTAGCGGTTGGTCGTTGCGACACTGGCGTGGCCCAGCCATTGGCTGATCGTGAATATGTCGACACCCGCCCGCAACAAATGTACCGCGGTGCTGTGGCGGCTATGTCTCCGGAGACATAGTCGACACTATCTACCCTTCCGGACTATGTCGTGTCCCTTCGCCGCAATGCAGTAATCTCGGGCCATTCAGTCGATGCGCTGGCGACATAGTATTGACTCCCGCACCAGCCCTGTGCTGGGGGAAAGGAGTCAACAGTGAATTGTGTCATCGACAGCAGTTTAATTCTGTCCCAAGCGCCGGAGGGACCTGTTGCGGCGTATATCGGGCCGTTCGCAAACTCATTACGAGAGCAGGGATATGCCCCGCAATCGATTCACCGGCAAGTGCTTCTCGCCGCTTCTTTCAGCAGAGTGGCTGGCATGCCGACGGTTGGTGCTACGCGGTATTTCTGCCAGTCATGTTCCGCAGTACTTGCAATATCGCCTTCGGCACGTACGACCATCCCATGGCGACATTGCCGCATTGAAGCATTTGCTTGAGTTTCTGCGATCTGAAGGCGCGATTCCTGATGAGAAGATCGCCCAGGACCTAACGACGCCGGCAGAACGATGCACACGCCAATATGAGCAACATCTCCGGGACGCGCGTGGCCTTTCGCCAGCAACGATCATCAATTACATTCCGTTTGTGCGCAGTTTCCTTGAAGACTGTTTCGGGAAAGGCGTCGTTGTATGGTCACAGCTGTGTGCCCGTGACGTCGTGAGATTTGTCGGGCAGCAGGCTCGGTGTTTGCATCCAAAGCGATCGAAACTCCTGACGAGCGCGCTGCGCTCGTTTTTCCAGTATGCGCGTTACAGCGGCAAGGTGAAACTGGATTTGGGTGCTGCAGTTCCGGTTGTGCCCAACTGGGCCATGACAACCATCCCGCGCGCGATTTCAGCGCTTCACGTGCGGCAGTTGCTGGCCAGCATCGATCGCTCAACTGCGGTGGGACGTCGCGATTATGCCATTCTGCTCCTGCTCGCAAGACTGGGGTTGCGCTCAGGTGAGGTGGCGTTTCTTGAACTTGATGACATTGACTGGAATGAAGGACAGTTGAACGTTCACGGCAAGACTGGACAGCGCGGCGAACTGCCCTTGCCCACAGAGGTTGGGAAGGCCATCGCGGAATACCTGAAAAATGGCCGGCCGCAGAGCACCAGCCGCCGTCTGTTCCTCCGCGCGAGGTCTCCGGTCTGCGGCTTTCGCGGCGCCAGCGGTGTTGGATCGATGATTCGACATCGATTGCAGCGGGCGGGCATTGAGGCTCCTACCCATGGTGCACATCAGTTTCGCCATGGATTGGCGTGCGAGTTGTTGCGTCAAGGCGCGTCGCTCGACGAAATCGGCGAGTTACTGGGTCACCGTAGTCCGGAAACGACGAAAATCTACGCAAAAGTCGATCTCAAAGCGCTGCGCACCCTTGCGTTGCCGTGGCCGGGAGGCGTGCGATGAACTCACTGCGGGAAGCCGTGCAGGAGTACCTGTCCATGCGGCGCGGACTGGGTTTCCAGTTGCGAGAAGCAGGCAAAGCGCTGCCGGACTTTGTCAGCTTCCTTGAAAAGCGCAATGCCCGTCACATCACTCGGCAACTGGCGCTTGCTTGGGCACAACAACCATCGAACGTTCAACCAGCGGAATGGGCTCGACGGCTCAGTTTCGTCCGCGGTTTTGCACGGTATCGCAGCGCGACTGATCCGCGCACAGAGATTCCACCACAGGGACTGTTGCCTTTCCAGCCGAAGCGGGCACGACCTTATATCTATTCCGATGACGAGATCCGCCGGCTATTGCGAGCTGCCCTCGACATGCCATATCGTTTCGAGCGTGGAAAACTACGGCCCTGGATTTTCTATTGCCTGTTCGGGCTATTGAGCGTTTCGGGTCTGCGGATTGGGGAAGCGCGCAACCTTGAACTTCGAGATGTCGATCTACCAGCGGCTGTCTTAACAATCCGTGGCACAAAGTTCGGTAAGACCCGCCTGGTTCCTCTACATGCCTCAACCTGCAGGGTGCTTGCCGATTATATTGCCAGGCGGCAGCGCCACTGGGCGGGACGCACAGTAGCGCCCTATCTATTTGTTTCCAGTTGGGGCAATCGTCTGGATGGCTGAGAGATTCATCGAACTTTCTACTCTTTGTCGCGGCAAATCGGTCTGCGCGGCGCCTCTGACAGCCACGGTCCTCGGCTGCACGACCTGCGCCATCGTTTTGCTACGAACACCCTCGTGCGATGGTACAGGTCCGGACAGGATCCCGAACGGCGACTGCCGTTGTTGTCCACTTATCTCGGCCATGTTCACGTCGGCGATACGCAGTGGTATCTGGAGAGCTCCCCAGAACTGATGCGGCAGGCTGTGCAACGGCTGGAGCAGCATTGGAAGGGCCGGCCATGAACAACCCGATCAGCCTGGCGGTATTGCTCGAGCATTTCTTTACGCAGCGCCTGATGCAGCAGCGTCAGGCAAGTCCGCACACGATCAGCTCCTACTGCGACACTTTCAGCCAGTTCCTGAAGTTTGCCGAACAGCGACTGCACCAGGCGCCGTCCCGGCTGAGCTTTCAAAACATTGATGCTCCCCTAATCACGGAATTTCTTGATCACCTTGAGAAGCATCAAGGCATCAGTGCCCGCAGTCGGAATCTTCGCCTGACAGCTTTGCGCTCCTTCTTTCGTTTCGCGGCATTCGAGGTACCGGCTCATTCCGCACAGATCCAGCGTGTGCTTGCTATTCCGAGCAAGCGGTTTACACGCACTTTGGTGCAATTTCTCACTCGTGCCGAAGTCGACGCACTGCTCGCCGCTCCCGATCAAACCACATGGCTTGGTCGACGTGATCACGCCTTCATTCTTCTGGCCGTACAGACGGGACTCCGTTTATCCGAAATGACCGCGCTCAAACGCGAAGATCTTATCCTCGGGGTCGGTGCGCATGTACGGGTAATCGGAAAGGGTCGCAAAGAGCGCTGTACCCCTGTGGCCAATTCCACACTCGCGGTGTTGAAGGCGTGGTTGCGCGAGCCTCAACGAGGTGATGAAAGGATATTGTTCCCCAATATGCATGGCCACCGCCTTTGCGTCCACGGCGTGCAGTATCTGCTGAATAAGCATCGCATGACGGCAGCCGCTGCGTGTCCATCTTTGAAGCACAAACGTGTGACTGTGCACCGTTTGAGGCACACGATGGCCATGGACCTTCTGCAAGCAGGCGTGGACCGCTCAGTGATTGCGTTGTGGCTCGGACACGAACGCCTTGAAACAACACGGATCTATCTCGAAGCTACCATCGCCATGAAAGAGAAGGCACTTGCGAAAGCATCGCCGCCGCACAGCAAACCGGGTCGCTACAAACCCAGTGACCAGCTTCTGCAGTTCCTGAACAGTCTATAGGGCACAAAACTATGTAGCGCGAATTCCAGGGCCAACCTACGAAAGGGCCGTAAGATTCGGCCCTTTCTCCTGAAACTCCATCGAGGACACGACATAGTCCGGAAGGGTAGATAGTGGCGCATGCTGTGGGGGTGCAGGCGCTTGCCTGCGAGCGTGGGTCTCGCAGCTTGAGCGCGCGCGCAATGTTTCCTCAGGATATAGCGAACACCGAACCGAGAGAGGATGGCACCATCGCGATTACGGAACAGTGGGTCACTGGCAAGGGCCTCGCCGGCGCGTTCTGCCAGAAAGTCACGAAGCATTTCGGCGGTTTGCGGCCATAATGGGCAAATACGTTCTTTGCGTCCCTTTCCAAATAAACGAACCTGCGGTGGCTTGTCGAAACGCACGTCGCCTATGCGGAGGCTCACGATTTCCTGAACTCGCGCACCGGTATTGAACATTGTTGCGAGGAGCGCGTAATCGCGACGACCGTCGACAGTGTTCCGATCAATTGTGGTGAGCACAGCCTGAATTTCGTCAAATTCGAGATACTCGATGGAACGGGATCGCGCGCGCTTGAAAGGAACCGCTAGGATGCGCTGACACAACTCCATCCGGTCCGGATGCTCTGCAGCGCAGTACCGAAAGAAAGCATGAATTGCCGCTAGGCGCACGTTACGGGTCGTGGGGATATTGTGCCGCTCTACTTCAAGGTAGTGGAGGAAATCCAGCACCACTTGGGGGCCGAGGTCCTCTAGGTCCAACTTGGTTACCGACGTCGGTCGTTGTGCTGCCGACGAACCGCAACAGCAGGACGGAACGTTTCACGGTAGCTCTGGACGGTTTGTGAACTTGCCCACGTACCCGCGGGAGATGATCGGGAGAGAATTGCCGCAGTGCCCGCCCAAGGGTATTCGGGGTTGTGCTGTTCATTGTTCACGTCCTGTGCTGATTCGTGTAGTGACCAAGACCCCGCCGCAGTGACGGGCAAATCGGTCGCTCGCGGAAACGCCGAGCGGCTCGACGAACTTCAAGTAGTACTCCGTCGAGGCGATCGAGACGTGGCCCATGTATGTGGCGAGCAACGGCAACTTGGCTTGGACGTCGGCACCACTGCGATACCATCGCAGCAGTGCTTCGAGTGCGTATGTATGCCGATTATGCCGCTAGCGGCATAATCGCCATCGTGCCGACTCCCCGATCATGCCGACTTCTCGCGCGGCGCCGGTGTAGGAGGCGACCGCGGCGAGCTAGGATTCGGCATAATCAGAGGCTCTCTAAGAAGGCCAGCAGTTGGTCGTCGGGCCGGTATCGTCCTGGTTTGACGCCAAGAGGCGGGCTGCGCGACAGCGCTTTTTCCTTCAACTTCATGTCGGCATGCAGATAGATCTGGGTGGTCTCGACCGATTCGTGTCCAAGCCAGAGAGCAATCACGGTACGGTCGACCCCATTTTGGAGAAGGTCCATTGCAGAGGAATGTCGAAGCGCGTGTGGGCTTACGTTCTTCCGCTTCAGGGATTGGCATTTTTCTGCGGCGATAGAAATGTATTTCTCCACCAGGCGTTCAACGGCATCGCGGCTGAGCTTTCCTCCGCGGATGCTGGCAAAAAGCGGATCGTCCGGCCGGCCATGGCGTTCCCGCATCCAGGCTTCCAGCATTTTTACCGTTTCTGGACGGAGAGGCGTGCATCGATGTTTTCTGCCCTTTCCCTGGCAGTGGATATGTGCCCCCGTTCCTAAAACAACGTCCTGGCAAGTCAGGCCTATCAACTCGGAGACCCGAAGGCCCGTCTGCACGGTGAGCAGTAGCAAGGTCCGGTCGCGGCGCCCTATCCAAGTGGAAAGATCGGTCGCCCCAAGAAGGGCGTCGATCTCTTCGCGATTCAGAAATTCGATCGGTCGCCGTTCGTGGCGTTTGGTAGGCATCGCGAGGATTCGCTGACAAAGCAACGCATGGGCCGGTTCCTCGAAAGCCACGTACTGAAAGAAGGAATGAATCGCCGCCAGACGGATATTGCGGGTGCGAGCGCTATTCTTTCGGCGGTTCTCGAGATGATCGAGGAAATCACCAATGAAGGACGCGTTCAAGTCCTCGATCGTGAGATTCGAGGGTGCTTTACTGAGCCGTTCTTTTGCAAAATGGAAGAGCAGACGAAAGGAATCGCGATACCCCGCGACTGTATTGGGACTTGCTCGCTGTTGTCTAAGCAGTCGATCCGTAAAGAAGGCTTGAAGCAGTGAGGGAAGGCCGGCCACTATCGTCGCCCCTCCTTCCGGTTGTCCAGGAGGCGATCCGTGGCCAACTGAAGGAGTTCCGGCACCGCCTCCAGATACCAATACGTTTCATTGATGTGGACGTGTCCGAGGTAGGTGGCCAGCTTCGGGAGTTCTCGTTCCACATCGAATCCCTGTCGATACCACCGGACCAATGTGCTCGCGGCAAATCGGTGACGCATGTCATGGAGCCGGGGACCACGTCCGTGGCCCTTTGCCATGCAACGGAAACCGAGTTGCTGAGATAGCTTGGCGAAGGTGTAGCGCGCTATCCATTCTGTGATCCGTGTGCCACGCTCGGAGAGGAAGAACGCTTGGCTTGGTGGCTTGGGTACGACGTAATCTCTCTTTTCGGCGTACTCTTTCAGCCTGCCCACCGTCGATGAATGAACCGGCACGTGGCGCGACTTGCCGAACTTTGTGCGGCGAATGGTGAGAATCCCTTGATCGAGGTCCACATCTGTTCTGTCCAGATGTAAAGCCTCATTCACCCGCATTCCAGTCACGGCGAGCAGCCCGAAGAGAGTGGTGTAGGTGGGGGCGCGAAGTCCTTTCGCCGATAGAAGCTGCGTTGCGCTGTGGAGCAGGCGCGCTATCTCTTCGTCGGTATAGATGTGAGGCGTCTTTCGTTGATATCGATGAGGAAGGAGGCCGGGAGCCGGGACCTCTGTTCGCGGTTCCATAGCACTGTGCCACGCGGCGAAGCGCCGGACCATACCCAAACGCCAGGCCCACGTATAAGGCTGAGCATCCGCGGGTAGTGTCGCCCAGCGGAGCGCCAACTCTTTCGTGATGTAGGAGGCGCCTTCGATCTTGAGGAAGGCGACAAAGTTTCGCAAACAGCCAGCCACCTCCCGGAGTTCGAACCCAAGAGCGCGGCGAATCGCGATGTATTCGTTCAATGCCAGATCGAGGAGTTCATCGTCCGTCTCCAAGGTTGGGCCAAGGGTTCGCCAGTGTGCTCAGACCATCGAAGTCGAGCTTGGCGTAAATTTCCGTTGTGCTGGGGTTTCGATGTCGAAGAATTTCTCCGATTTCATTCATGCTTGCACCAGAACGAAGCATCGTCGTGGCGAGACTGTGTCTCAGCACGTGGGCGCCCCTTAACGCCGGATATAAACCCGCTCGATCGAGTGCGCGGCGAACGATCGTGGTCAATGTCGAAGGTCCAGCAAAGCCAGAACGCGGCGCCTTCATGCAAACGAACACGCGCCGCGTTTTGCATGGGGGACGATCCATACGCAGGTAGGATGTGAGGGCCTCCCCGACATCGACCGGCAAGGGCATGCGGTCATGCAATAACCCCTTACCTCGAACGAGCAACTCCCCAGCTCGCCAGTCAATGTCATCGAGTTGGAGGGATACTACCTCTCCGGCACGCAGGCCGAGCCGGGCGAGCAAGAGAATGATGGCGAAATCGCGGCGGCCGGTTGCGGTTTGACGGTTGCAGGTGCCAAGCACACGTTCAACCTGATCGGGGCTCAGGTACTTGGGTATAGTGGCCAGGCGCCGATCGGCCACGGAGGGCCCGAAAGAGCCAGGTTGACCTGCAGTTCCCCGTCTTGAAAAAGGAAACGGAAGAAAGAGCGGAAAACGGCCGTAACCAATTGTGCCCTACGAGGGCTCATGGTCGGTGCGTGCCGCAAAATAAAGTCGGAGACATCTGATGGTCGGACTTCTCGTATGAATAACGGCCTCTCTCAAACAGTTTCATCAGGAACTTGCGAATGCACGGCAGGTAGTCGATGACGGTTGCGGCGGCTAGCCCGCGCTTGGACCGCACTGTCTTTCATATCGTTTTAAGAATGGCGCCAACGGAGAGTATCGCAAGTCGGAGTCGGAGCGGGAATCAGGCCACGCTTTCGAAGATGATCCAAAACTGAAAAGTGTTTCTCGATCCCCTCTGGGACTCGGCCCGTCCGCTGCTTGTAAGCGATGAATCTCTCAGCGAACTGTTTATCGAAATCTGTGATTGATAATCGCCGCGCTCCAACCACTGGCCAAACCTCGACAGCAAATTCAGTTTCGACTGTACGGTCGACTTCACATAGCCGTCTTCAACCAGCGAAGTTGCAACGGGGCGAGGTGCGAAACCAATGGGTTTGTCTCGCCGAGGTCGGTCTGTCTCGAGGCGCTCAATAGAATCTTTCGGCATTAATCTTCTCCTTTCCTAGCTTCATGCCAGTAGGAAGATACCCGCATTGTGCCGACTTTAAGCAGTCAGCCAAGGAACTCCGCGCCAGACAACGCGCAGGCCAATCCTTTGGAAAACAGTCGGCATGATCGAGGAGTCGGCACGATGGCGAAAATCATGGATTCGAGGTAGGCGCCCTGTCTCAGTGCAGATTTGCAGGGCGCGCAGAAGCGGCCGGATTGCGTTTGTGAGCCCTGTGCCGGTATAGGCGCTTCCGCGTCGAGTGTAGTGCCAAAGGAGCGGACTCTCAGGCGAGATGCCGATCTGTCGGCTCCGACGAACGGCAAGATACTGATCGATTTCGCGAGTGCCATCAATCGAGAGGCATAAGCCGCGACTTGTGAAACTTCGAATCGCGAATCAGTAGCGTGCGCTCGTGCGAGTCATAGTCGCCCAAGGTGAGCTGGACCAATTCCCCGAGTCGCAGATCGTTGGTGTACAAGAGCACTATCGCCAAGCGCAGGTTTTCCCGACGGAACGGCGAGGTTGGTGCGGCGGGCAGCGCGTTGATGGCGGTTAGGAGGCGAAGAGACTTCTGCATTCGTGAAGAGATGTGGCCGGACCACCTGATGACGCGGCGGAAATAGCCGGAAATCGGGAAGAAAACTCGCAGCCTCATAGCGGCGTCTGTAAAGGCAGAAATTTCTTACTTCACGCATGCGGTTGCGGCGAGTTCCAGATGCCAAATGCTGCAATGTCAAACACCAGTCAGCGAAGGTTTCTGCGGTCAAATCGCCGCCGTGTGTGGTCACAAACTGATCGAGATGCACCAGTACGCGGCAAGCTCACTCATGTTCCCGACCCAGCGCTTGCTTCAGCGCCAGGTAGCGCTCGATGTGGGGAGCCATCTTCGATGTCAACACACTCGCGGCCGTCATCGTGCAACCTCATTCTCGGCCTTCGTGCAGGCTCCTGCCGGAAGGTTTAAAGGTACATCTCGTAGATCGTCGGTCGCCAATCGCAGGTACACGCAGGTGCTTTCGAGTGTCCGGTGACCCAGCAGGTCGCCGATTGTTTTCAGGGGCAGACCCAGCCCGCAGGAGGTGAAGGGCGTACGAGTGCCGAAGGCAATGCACCCCCTGAGACGCTATGTTCGATGCGTTTCGTCTCGACCACTTTTGGAATGCTTCAGCGATCGCCGTCGCTTTCTGAGCACCGCCCACAGGCGTCACACATCTCCGAAAGATTTCGCGAAAATCCGGGTGATCCCCTTGGAAGCCGCGTCGGAACCGCCTTACTCCGAGATGCGGCCGGCCACGGCGCAAGTTTCCAGCAAGGCCGTGGCGACTTCGTCAGTGCTGGGCGACCAAGCAGTCGTCCGGTCTTGCTCTGCTGGATGCGGATGCACCTGGCCCGCCATCCCACATCGTCCAACGTGAGTGCCACAACGTCGCACCCGCGCAACCCGTAAGTGGCGATCAGGAGAAAGATCGCATAGTCCCGGATTCCGGACGGAGTCGTGTGATCAATGCTCTGCTGCAAGAACGCCTGAACGGTCTCCCACGGCAACGATTTGGGAAGTTTCTCTTC
>CAWJQP010000095.1:0-26557 GCA_963844855.1 Bryobacteraceae bacterium | reverse complement strand
CAAGCAGAAGGCGGAGGCAGAGGCGGAAAAAGCAGAGTTGCGAGCTCAACTGTTGAGGCAATTTAATGCCATTCTTCAGACTCGCGACACGGCGCGTGGTTTGATCGTGAACATGTCGGATGTCCTCTTCGACACGGGCAAGTACTCGCTACGGCCTATAGCTCGCGAGAAACTCGCGAAGGTGGCAGGCATCGTCTCCGGGCATCCAGGTCTGAAGCTGGATGTAGAAGGTCACACTGACAGCGTCGGAGGCGAGGAGTACAATCAGCGCCTTTCCGAACAGCGCGGCGCGGCTGTCCGCGATTACCTGACACAGGAAGGCATGGCAGCGAGCTCAGTGACGACGAAGGGCATGGGAAAAACTCAGCCCGTCGCTTCCAATGACAGTTCGAGCGGCCGGCAGCAGAATCGCCGTGTGGAACTAGTGATCTCCGGCGACATAATCGGCACCGAGATCGGCACGCGAGTCGCAGCCAACTGATCAAAGTAGTGGGCCGCGTTCCGGGGCCGGGCAGGTTGCTGTCCGGCTCCAGCCGTTGGATCGCAGCGGATCGGCCAAGTTATACCTGTCAGCGCTCAAGTCGCGGCGCTGGAACAGACAGAAAGAGAAAGCAATGATCACTCCCGGAACCATTCTGATGGGCAAAGACACGCTCCGTCCGCAGTGCATACATCTCGAAGAAGACCCGTATCCGAATAGCTGGATTCCAGTCAAGCACGATCTCACTCCTCACGAACTCGAAAAAGAGCTTTCGACGACAGGATGGACGTTGTTTTACCTGGCCAGTCCCATCAGGACTACAGCCTTCGGCTTTAATCGGGCAAAAATGATCCATGCAGCACTCAAGCGCCTCATCGCGCAGGCGAAACTTCAAAAGTGCAATTGTCTCGAAATTGACGCCGTGGCGACGCGCTCGTTTCTCGGCATGCCGTATTTGAGCGTATCCGCCCACCCGCGTCATATTCAAAGAGGCCACGTCTTTGCTGGTCAATAATCTCCAAATGTAGGGAACTTACGAAAGGAATATTAATGGAGACAATGACGCGCCCGACATTTGCTGCTCTTGCCGGCGGGCAACGTGTCGATGGCTGCATCATCTTCGATCATGGCCCGAACCGGGCGGCCATTCATCACGAGGTGAATGATAAGAGCGTACGCTACACGCTTTCACTGTACCCGGTCTTCGATTCGATCAGGATTACCCGGCTCGGTCCTAAGCGCGTTTGAGTCGCAGGCTTCGTCGATTGTGAGGTCCAAGAATGATTGACCAGGAAAGACAGAAACTCTTGAACGATTACGCAGCCACCAGCCGAATGTTCTCCGACGCTGTGGACCGGCTGCGATTCCTCAACACTGACGTCGAAAGGTTCATACTTGGGCTTTCTGAGACTGGCACAGCCCACCGGGCGTGTGAACGGTCCCGCCTCACGCTGAAGAGGCACTTGGCCCAGTGTCCTCGGTCATGACTGGTTTTCGAATGTGACCGAATATGGTCCATCGTCAGAATCGAACCCGGAGTTATCGGTGATAGCATGTAGCCACCGGTTCGTTCGGCGCCGACCTGCTTGAAAATCGAGCCCGTGGTCGGGGAAAGCTCTCCACGTTTCGCGCGCGTGAGCGGGCGAAGGAGAACGTTTGGCCTCTGGGCTCTCACAGCAAGCAAGCTGGTTGTTGGAAAACGGTCCGAGAGAGCTCGAATTGCTGTTTCGAGCAATTGTCTACCATCCGTCCGTACCCATTCTGATCTTAGATGACGAACGTAATTACTGCGACGCGAGTACCGGCGCCGGCAAACTGCTGGGGCTTTCGCGCGACAAAATAATCGGTCAGAAAATGGATGACTTTGCAGATCCCAGCTTCAGGCCCGGAATTTCAGAGCTTTGGAGAGCGTTTCTGGCAAAGGGCGAGCAGGAAGGTACGCTTCGTCTAGCAGGTCCGAACGGAACGTCTCGGATGTTGAGTATTCGGCCAAAAGCAACGTGCTGCCGGTACGCCACATTTTCGCGTTGCGCGACAAGACAACGGCTGCGCAAGCGGAGCCTTTCTCGAAAACTCCAGGAATCAAATCCCATCATGGGTACAGGACTATGCACTGTTCCTCCTGGACGTAGAGGGACGTATAGCCCACTGGTATTCGGGAGCAGAGCGCATTTACGGTTACAGCGCCGATGAGATCGTTGGTAAACACGTCGGTTTTCTCTATCTTGGCGACGAGAATCCGAGCCCGGAGCCGCAGCAGGAATTGGAACGCTCCGCGGCTGACGGCCATTTCGGCATTGAATGCTGGCAACTGAGGAAGGACGGGTCGCGCTTCTGGGCTAACGCCATTACGATGGCGTTGCGAGATGAAACCGGAGAACTGCAGGGATTCGCATGCGTGGTGCGCGACTTCAGCGAGCGACACGAAAGGGATGAGAAGTTGCGCCGTAGTCGCCCGCGCGTCCGTCCCCTCCTTTCGGAATCGACAATCGCGGGCATCGTTTCCGGTGAGTTCGACCGTATTCCGGAGGCCAACGATTCATTTCTGGAAATGGTCGGGTACAGCCGTGAAGACCTAGCGGCGGGCCGGCTGCATTGGCCCGATCTGACCCCGGCGGAATACTCCGTGCTTGATGATCTGGCACACGAAGAAGGTTTGAGGTTCGGAGCCTGTACGCCTTATGAGAAAGAACTGCTCCGCAAAGATGGCACTCGGGTTCCGGTTCTGGTTGTGACTGCGGTTCTTAAAGCTTTCTCCCTTCCGATGGATCACATTTGTTCAGGACCTCCGCGACCGGCACCAGCTCGAAAGTATCGAGGACGCCGATGTTGAAAGCAAGCAAAACTTTGAAGAGATTGTCGGGAACAGCGCGGCCCTAAGGCGGGTTCTGCGGCAGGTGGAGGTAGTTGCACCGACAGATGCAAACGTGCTGATCCTTGGTGAAACCGGCACCGGCAAGGAATTGGTAGCGCAACGCTATCCACCGGCTGAGCCCTCGCAGGAAGCTCCCTTTCATCACATTGAACTGCGCCGCCATCCCCACTGGTCTTCTGGAAAGCGAGTTGTTCGGCTACGAGAAAGGGGCCTTCACGGGCGCTTTGTCGCAGAAGATGGGACGCTTCGAGCTCGCCCACCGCGGGACTCTGTTCCTGGACGAGGTGGGCGATATCCCGTTGGACCTGCAGCCTAAACTTCTCCGCGCGTTGCAGGAGAAGTCATTTGAGCGGTTGGGCGGAATCCGAACGATTCCCATCGACGTCCGGCTCGTCGCCGCGACCAACCGCAATTTGACACAGATGATGGGCGACAAACTGTTTCGCAGCGATCTGTACTACCGGCTGAAGGTGTTCCCGATCACGACACCTCCATTACGCGATCACCCCGAGGACATCCCAATACTGGCGCGGCACTTCACGCAAAAGTACGCCCGGAAAATGAATAAGCAGATTGAAAAAATCCCAGCGGATACGATGCGGGCACTGGTGAGCTGGTCCTGGCCGGGGAATGTGCGAGAGCTTGAGAACTTCATCGAGAGGGCGGTTATCCTCTCCGGGGGCCGCAACCTCCGTGCTCCTTTGGCTGAGATACGGGCCGATGCATCGGAACCCGCCGGTAACAGCACGCTCGAGCAAGTGGAGAGGGAGCATATCATTCGGGTGCTCCGGGAGACGGCGCGGAGTGGTCAGCAAGGCGGCTACCCGTCTCGGAATGCCTCGGACGACCTTGAATGCCCTGATGCGGAAGCTCGGCATCTCTCGCAAGGATCTCTAACGCCGTGCATCCAGCGAAACCCACTCCGCTTTACGCAGGCTAGTCGCGCCGGTCTGAAATCGCCCTCACGTTCGGTCCCGAGAGCGTCATGCCGGTTGCAATCACCATCAGACAGTAGACATTGGTCCGTATCGTGCAGCCAAGATCACGAAGGAGAAGAAGACATGAATTGGGATCAACTCGAACGAAGGTGGCAAGAGTTCGCAGGTTCGGCGCGAGCACACTGGAACAAAGTCACCGACGACGATTGGGGAACGATCACTGGCAGGAAGGAGCAACTAGTCGGGACAGTCCAAGCGCGATACGGAATCGTGAAGGCGGAAGCCGAAAGACAAGTCGACGAGTGGGCCGATGCGGTACTGGACATTGCCCAGCCATCGAGAGCTCGCTGACCGCTGAAAGCGCACGACGGTCTTAAACAGCCGCAAAGTCAGCGTTCGCGAACCCCCAAAGCTCTGGAGTTCTCCAGCCGGCAGGGCGTGCCTACGTTTCCCCCAGCACTTCTCGGCCGCCGCACCGCGATGGGTTTGATGGCACCGCGCGTGCACAGGTGACCCTGGCCATCTGGAGGTTCCGACCACAGTGCAAATCAGGATGATGACAACTCGATACGAATTGCCTTTCGAGGTCTGCGCGTCGATGTCCGCGTTTGTGCTAAAACCCATTGCGGTGCTCGCAGGGATGCTAGGCGCTTGGCGGTTCGGGGCCGATCTCGGCTGGACGAACGGCTTCTTCATACCGGACGGGTTGCTCGCCCGTTATCAGGTGTGGTTCGCGATCGCGATCAGCGCGCAAACGTCTGCACTAATTCTCAATCGTTGGGTGGCGGACCGGGATAAACCCGAACTCTCTCCAAGCTGCCGCAGAGTTGCGGCGAATGATTCTTGAGTCGCACCAACACTCTGAGCCACCAGTCGCTCCGTCCGCTGAAGTACTGACCCCTGGCCGTCACTTGACCATATATCGTCACTCGCCAACGCCTGATTCGGTCGTTTGCTGAAGCCTGCAGCTGCGACGCCGAATGAATGGGCTCAACAGAAATCGACGTTGGTCCACGCTCGTGCGATAGCACGGATGCGAATGAAAGAGGTCAAGAATGTCCAGTTCAGTTCAACTGCAGACATCAGCAGGCGGTTGGAGCGGCCACTGATGAAGCCGCTTGACGAAGCAGTGTGGCAGGCATGGGTGGCAAAGGGCCGCGCACGAGAGCAGCGTCGCAGCGCCGCCCGCGTGAAGGCCGCGAAGTTGGTCTCGATTGGGGGGCTGCTTGCGGCGGCGGGACTGTGGTCCCACCTTACACCGTATGAGGTCGTTGTCAGATTCATTGTGGCTGCCGGGGCGCTGGTCGTGATGTTCGGGGCCTTCAACGCGAAGCAATACGCTCATTGCGGCGGTGTCGGCGGCACTTGCGCTGCTTTACAACCCGTTGGCCCATGTGTTCACTTTTTCGAGGCGACTGGCAGCGCACTTTAGTGCTGGCAAGCGCCGTCCCGTTTGTCGTATCACTCGCTTGGCGTAACGTCAAGGACCGAACACAATGCCTCAACTTAGACCCAGTTTCACCGACAGCGGTTGTCATATCGCTTCTGTTGCTCGGAGTGATGTCAGCCGCTACATTGGCAGCAGATTTTCCAAGTACCGCACATTTCGCTTCGGAACAAACCTGCCGCCCGTGGCGAAACAGGCGGGCGCGAACCCTTCTGAAGTAAAGATCATCCATCGCCGTCCGGCCCTGATCCAAGAGCTGGAATGGCGTCCCGGACTTTGTCGTCTCGGGTGCGCAAACCAGAACCGGCGAAAGAGGTGTTTTCAGCTTCTATGAGGGCGAACTCTTTCTGATCGTCATCACCTATGACCGCTACGACACCGAGGGATTGACGGCTGAGGACCTGGTTGAAGCAATTTCGGTGACTTACGGACTGCAGCAAAGCCCGTCGCCGTGGCCAAGACCGTACAGGGGCGCTTCGGAGATCGGGAAGAGATAGTCGCAGAATGGCAAGATCCGCACTACCGTTTCGAGCTTGTCCGTTCCTCCTACGGACCTAGTTTCAAGCTGGTTGGGTTCTTGAAGAAGCTGGAAGCTCCGGCGCAAGCCGCGGTGTTGGAAGCGAAGCGGCTCGACGAGCAGGAAGCGCCTCAAAGTGATGCTGTCCGCCTAGCGAGTGAAGAAGAAGCAGCGAGAGCCAAGCTTGAAAAGGCGAGGCTCGTGAACAAGGCGAAGTTCCGACCCTAGCCTCGGGTAGATGTTGGAAGTAGACCGAAAGAACGAGATGAACATGATGAGCGCTAAACCCGTTGCTGTCGCCTTCCATGAAGGTGATGAAGTCGTGCTGGCCGAGGGCACATACCAGGGCACGTATGGGTGTCTTTCTCCGGCTGAGAAAGGATGTCAAATGGGCGGATATCACCGAACACAATGGAAGCGTCCGCAGGCACCCGGTGGCATGGCTCGCTCATTCGGCGGAGCGCCGCGCGAGCGTTGGTGGCTGAACACCAGTTGGTACCGACACCAGTGAAGTTAAGGCGGAATAACATGAACCTCCATATGAACAACGACATCGAAGCATGGGAAGGCGAAGGAGGAGCCACACCGGCCTCGAGCGGTCATCGAGCAACTCCTTCGAATAGTGCGCTAAGCCAGGCTGAGTGGACACAGGGATCAAGCAAGAAGTTACGGCTAAGTTCAACCAGGCCGGCAGCGTGATTTCGATCGATTGCAAAAAGACAAAGCGGCAAACGGGCGCGCAAAGCGTACCAACTGCGGCAGACGATTCTATCAAGCCTCTGGGTATGGAGCAATAAAGGCCGAGAAAGCGACCTATAGCAATTTCAGGCGAAACACAACATGAACGTTAGACCTTTGTACGACCGTATCGTCGTGAAGCGGATCGACGAACAAGAAACTACGCTGAACGGCATCGTTATTCCCGACTCCGCCCAAGAGAAGCCGCAACAGGGTGAAGTGATCGCCATCGGGCGTGGCAAGAGGCTGGAGGATGGCAACTCACGGAGCCACGATTACCGTGAATGTCGGCGACCGGATCCTTTTCGGGCAAGTTCTCCGGCAGCGAGACCAAAATCGACGGCACCGACTTTCTGGATCATGCGCGAAGACGATGTTCTCGGCGTTTTGAGTGGTGACTGCCAACGTAAGTCAAGAAACGCTAATTAGTCTTAAGTCTCAACTCACAAGGAAATCATCGATGGCAAAACAGATTATTTATAGTGATCATTCGCGGCAAGCGATCCTGCGCGGCGTGAACCAACTTGCCGAGGCGGTGAAGGTGACTCTCGGACCTAAAGGCCGTAACGTCGTTCTGGGAAAAAATTCGGCGGACCGACGATCACCAAAGACGGAGTTACTGTTGCAAAAGAAATCGAGTTGAAGGATCCGCTCGAGAACATGGGCGCCCAAATGGTGCGCGAGGTCGCGTCCAAGACCTCCGATGTTGCCGGGACGGCACCACGACTGCGACGATTCTGGCCCAGGCGATTTTCCGCGAGGGTGTGAAGGCAGTCACAGCGGGCGCGGATCCGATGGCCGTCAAGCGCGGCATCGATAAGGCCGTGGAATTGGCTGTCGAAGAAATCAAGAAACTCTCCAAACCTGTTTCGGGCGAGATGATCGCGCAGGTCGGCAAGGATTTCCGCCAATAGCGATTCGACCATTGGCGACGTCATAGCCGAAGCGATGGAGAAGGTCGGCAAGGATGGCGTGATCACGGTCGAGGAATCGAAGACCATGACGACGGAGCTCGAGACCGTGGAGGGCATGCAGTTCGACCGCGGCTACCTCTCGCCGTATTTCGTCACCGATCCCGAGCGCATGGAGTGCGTCCTCGAAGAGCCCTATATCCTGATCCACGAAAAGAAGATCAGCAGCATGAAGGACGTGCTGCCGCTGCTTGAGCAGATCGCGCGAGCAGGGAAGCCGTTGCTGGTGATCTCTGAGGAAGTGGAAGGCGAGGCTCTGGCGGCATTTAGTCGTCGGCTTCTACGGGCGGCTGCAACTCCTGACCCGCTGTGTGCACGCCAGGGTTGCCAGTGGATTTCCACTGAAGCCTTACGAAGTTGAATGCGCGCCTTCCAACGTCAGGACGGTATTCCCGCCGTCATAAACTGAGACAGTTCCGGACGAGGCAGAAATGACAACCGCAGTTGCGCTTGTCATGATGGTGATCGCCATCGCCGCTGCATGCCGGGCCCCCAATCCGGGACTCAGTTGCCCTGGGCCAATCGGAGCGTTGAAGTAGGTTGCGGCAGACTCGACCATGCCGTTAGTGTCGACTACGAATCCTCCATCCATGGCAGCCAACTCCCGAAGAGTCTCGAAGAGTTCCGGATTGTAGATGCTGCGCGCTGCCGGAGGATGTCCCTGCAAAGGGTTGAGGATCAATTGCCGGGTATAGCGAGACACGTCATCGAGGTCGCCAAGCACGAAGATGGTGCCGATCGATGAACCTTCGCGGCCTTGACGGGCTAGTTGCAGCGCAATCTCCAGCAATCTCGCAAGATGATTGCTTATAGCTAGGTTACTGCTGTGCCGCTGCAGCCACGGATAATCCCGTGCTGGTTTGGCAATGACGAGGGTGTCCAGACGGTTGGAGCCGGTCACGCCTGAGAGACCGAGCACTCTCTCCTGCGAACTTACAAGTCCATTCAAGGCCGTTGGAAATAGCGCAAGATTTAGTTGGCTGAGCCGGTTCAACGAAGCATCACGCATCAACATGACAACATCCTTCGAAGAATCAAAACCAGGGATGTCATTGCTGTCCCGGGCGATCCAGATAACTCGTTCTGTGTCACGCAGGTTCTCGACGAGAAGTCCATCGGTGATTTCATCCGCCTGTACTAGCACTGAGCGAATGTGCAACGCGCGTGCTAGAGCGAACGCGCTCGTCACGAGTTCTCGCGTTTCCTCGAATTCGTCTTGGTCACGAGGCACTTGATTTGCCGGCAACCTATCTTTGCATGCGAGCATCACCCGTCCTTAACGAGAATCAGGGCAGTGGGTACCAGTGAGCTTCGGTTCGAGCGTCCCAAAGGGCCACCGTCGAAGAATGGCATACAGCAGCCTCGCGAGTGGCCCACAACTCCACAGTTGTGGCACAGCGGCATTCCGGCACCGTCGCGCCGGCGATGGGACAAGCGGACTCGCATAAGGAGGCTTATTGCAGCAACGCGGCAAGGCTTCCTTGGTAGGGAAGCCCAGCATCGTTTCCTCCAAACACGCGCCCCTTGGGGCGGTAGGCCCGAAGGCCGGCTACGCTTAGTGGCGTGCCGGTGACAGGATCAGCACCCCAGTAGCCAACATGGATCGGTACGGCATAGGAAGTTTTCCAAGGCCGATACGGTTTGGTCAGATGCGGTTAGCGAGCGAGTATTCGGAATCCCTGCCTGATGAGCTGGATATCACTCGAGCATTTGTCGCGTATCCGCTCTCGCATTTGCCACACTTCTGTTCAATATGCATGCATGATCTGCGCCGTTCGTGCATATATCCTGCGCGGGCAACGTCGGATGTGACACGCTGGTCTATGGACCGCGCGCGCTCGATGCCGGGCAATTGGATAATCTTCTTCTGGATGGCGTACTGCACAAGCTGTGCTTTGTTGTGAATGTCGAGCTTGCGCATGAGGTTGAACTTGTGCGCCTCGATCGTTTTGACGCTCAGGGTCAGGTCGCAGCGGTCCGGAATTGCCGCGCTTGTAGTCTGGCCCCTTGTGCAGGTAATCGGCCCAACTCGACAGGACGTCAGTTGCTGAGATATTCCGTAGTGAAACACCTGTGCGTAGAACTCTGTAACCGCGCGGATGTGGGCCAGCTAAGATTCCGAGTGGATTTTCGGCTAACAGGAACTTGTGCTTGGGAAACGGCGCTACCGGAATGTGGCGCAACAGTCCGACAGATAAAGGCCGACCCATGTCATCAGGTCTGTTCAGGCTATTAACTTGTCGTTAGCTTGGCGAGCAATCGACACGCAACTGCCGCTATCTGCCGACTGTGTGCTCTCGAGATGGCAAATTCCGTAATGAGATTAGATGTCTGACAGTGCGGCCGTCCGCTTCGAACCTTGCTGCGCCGACACGCCATGCACGTGAACCTATTGCACTGCTGTTGGCTGTTTGTCACCAACGTTGGCCAGTCGCTCCTGAATTCGCCGCGTGAGTTCGTCCTGCCGGGTGACTTGGATCTTAGTGTATTCCTCAGTCATCCGGACGGTGCTGTGACCGGCGATTTTCGAAGCCTCGATGCTCGATCCGCCTACCTGCTGGCGCCAGGTGATGTTCGCGCGCCGGAATGAGTGCGGACCAAGTCCTGGAAAGTCACACCCCTCGGCCGCGGCGGCGCGCTTCAGCGCTTGGCGAATGCCCGAATCCCATAGCGGAAGGCCGCTGCCATCTGTGCGGACGAAGACCCACTTCTCCGGCCCGGCCTGTTCCACTGCTGCCTTGATGCGGTAGCGATCGACCAGGTACCCCAACGTGAGCAGTCGTCTACTGGTCTTCGACTTCGGATCAGATATGTCGCCCCGCCAGTTGCGCTGAACGATGTGGATGACGCCCTGCTCAAGATCAACGTTGTGCCACGTCAGCCCGAGAATCTCGGAGATGCGAGCTCCCGTTGCTATTGCGGTTTCGACGACGAGCAGATTGGGATCACTTAGTCGGGCCAGCACCCTTACAGTTTCGGCTTCCGTCAGTATCCTTTCCGGCCTCACACTCCACTTTTCTCCGATTCTGACGCGGGAGATCGGGTTGCGACGGCCCTCTGGCCAGTAGCCCCATTCCTCTGCTTTTGTGAAGATGCCCGACATGATTCCCCGCAGGTCATTCATCATGTGCCAGGACTCGCAGGTCTCAAATAGCCACTGCTGGACCTCATCGGCATTGACCTCGCGCAGCCGGTGCGTGCCCCACTTCGGCAGGATCCGCTGATCCAGGTGCATCAGATACTTCATACGCGTCGGCTTTGCCAATACGAACCGCCCGGCAGCCTGCGCTTCAACGTGAGCCGCTTTGTACTTCTCTACCATCCTCGCGAACAGGATCAGACCGTCGGCAATCTTCTCCTGGACGGTGGATTTATTGACCGTTACGAGGAATTTATCGCGCTCAAGCTCTGCGTTTTTCTTGGGGAGGCGGTTCTCGCCTTTGCTCGGGCCGATGACCTGGAACTTCCGGACCACTTTCATCGTGCCATCGGCCTGCAGAACGTCATCCCAATACCGGAAGTACCAATACGAGCCGCCGCGATCAGTTCGCTCATGAACTTGCGGGTGCTGTATCCGTACTTTCAATCGCAGGCCTCCAGTCAGCGACTGAAGGTTACCGTCGTTCTCGAGCATCAAGCAAGTCCAATAACAACAACGATCTCGTCAAATAATTACTGCGCTTGCGGACTCCTGCTGGCAGATGTACAGCGTGTGCTTGGCCCGCGTCATACCGACGTAGAAGAGGCGGATGACGGAGTCCCGGTCTGGTCCGTGCTTCTGGTACGCCGCGTCGGCCGCCCGGCTCAGGTCTGGAAAGAGAAAGACGACATCCGCTTCGCCGCCTTTTACGGAATGGATCGTGCCGACGATGACGGGAGGTGTTTCTCTCAGCGCACGTACTCCGCCCGTTAAGCCAACGGTGACAGGGAACTGCACACGCGCGTGGAACTCTGGCGCAAGGCGCCGCGACCACCAATGGAGTAGTCGCCCGGAATCGCCCATTACTGTCCGCAGAGCATCGCAGGCAGCGGTCTCGAACAATTCGTTGAGCCGCTCGTTCGTCGCCTTCGCGGAATTGCCGGACGATCGGAGCAGCGCCCTCGCACCTGGTAACATTGCGCCGCGAATGTCTGGATTTCCTCATTCCGTTCAATGAACGTCATCTCAAATTCGTCCTGAAGACATGGGTCGCGCATTTCAACGAAGCAAGGTTACATATGAGTCTTGGGCCGGGAATCCCTGTGCCGTTAAGTCCGGTCGCGGCCGAAAGCGCTCATCGACATCGTATTCCTTCTGGCCACGCGGTTCGACGCGCTGCCGTTCTCGGCGGACTCCACCATGAGTATTGCCTTGAGAAACTTGCTGCGTAAACATCGCAGGGAGTTTCTGCGGAGGACAAGTGCTTCGAACCACAATGAGATTGCCTGTTGGATTTCATCGTCGGTTTGTGAGTTGGGTCTATCTCTCAGGTCCTCGGCTAGCAGCATCCCTAGCCCAAATACTAGCGGCGTACGCTGGACCCGCCACTTTCTACCGAATGTGTCTTGTTGGATGAGGAGCCCACCCGTAACGATCGCTTCGTATATGTCCCCGGCGCGGTGCCCTGCACAGTCAGCAACTAGATCTCGTACCGATTTCACATCAACAATGGACCGTTCTCGGTAGACACCCGCTAGTCGCTCAATTATGCTGACAAAATCACTAAGCGACAGCGGATACCCCAGCTTATCGGACTGCCGTGTTTGAAAGTACAATAGCATCAGGCGTTCCGCCGAGAAGTCGGCTTCCTCAAGCATCCGCTTGTAATTATCAACTGCTAAGCGTAGATAGAGGGGCTTGTGGATAAGTGCCTGCAAGTCGTCTGGTATAGATTCGTAGGATAGTCCTGTTCCGTGAAGTGCCGCTATCACCTCGGATTCGGAGTAATCAGGAACTTCAATCGTCTGGAAATCCGAATGCAGGCCAGCGCAACGGTGCGTCCAATGGTAAGGTTGGTCAGTCGCGAGAATTACGACTCGACCATCGATATCGCTGTCACCCAACGCGGCAAAGAGCGATGCCCAATCTAAGCTGTGCCGCTCATTCAATCCGTCCACGAAAAGAACAATCGTCGGTGCAACTCGCGTGGGATCCTTCAACCAACGCTTGATCACAACAGTCCAAGCCTCTGAGTGAACCTGACTCCATTCAGCTACCTGCTTTTCGATTACCTCAAGGAGATTGCCATGGGTTAGCGATTGAACCTTCTTCGCCGGTATGGGTATCACAAGGGGCAGTTGCCCCTTGTCGATACCTGTGATCAGCCAGTCAAGGGCAACCCACGTTTTCCCACTACCTTCGTGGCCGACGAGGACAACCAGACTGTCCATTTTCCGCGTTGGTCGCCCACCAGTCAGATAGCTCTTGATCGATGGTTGCACGTCTGACGAAGCGCTCCCCGCGCACACGTACCCCAACATCCTGGTTGAAGCGTGACATGCCATTCTTCCTGTTCTCGACCGCCTCGAACAGGCGCTGATGAATACGCAACCGGGCATCATCATAGCCGAGCAATGTTCCTGCTAGCTTATTGCGAAGCTGCCTTAGAACAGTACCGTACCCCGCGAGTGTCTTCATCGCGTTCAACTCAGTTCCAAGCTGATCAACACGTGGGTACGCTAAATTGTTCTCAATCCATAATTGGGCGGCTTTCCAGTATTCTGCCATGAGTACGGCTAGACGTGGCAAGTCGCACGGAGCGTTGTCGAGCAGCAATATCTCAACACCCTGTCTCGCGGCGAGTGCGCACAGTTTTTTCTCGTATTGCTCCGAAACGGCGCACGACGCACCCAGAACCCACAGATCAATTCCCGACGGCGCATTCATCGCTTGTGTCAGGCTTGAGTTCAGGTCGTTGAATCGCAGTTTGGGCTTCTGATAATGCTTGGTCTCGACGTAGATTCGGTTGCCATAGCCGTGTTCCGAACTGGCGTCATGCGCATCTTGTTGTCCAGAGGCCGCAATCCGGAAGCGCTGTCCCGTTGCTGATTGCAGAAGGCAGACGACAAAGCCTTCAAACCCACGATCCCCAGTATGGCGGCAGATGCTCGTATAAAAAGCGTCGACTTCAGATTGCCTCTTTCGCACGTTCCTATTGTTTCTTGCACGCTTGATGGTACGGAATTCGGCGCGGTCGCCACTGCGGTTGCGCTCAACCGAGCGTGAATGGCAGACCCGACCCCTGTCCGGGACTGGAACGGCTTTGACGCGACCACCCTTCCCGATCAGATCATAGAACAAAGTGCCGTTCAAGTGGCCGGTTACGACCAAATCGTTGAAGTGACTCGGGTTCGGCGTTTTGGGCGCGATTACGCCTGAGAAACGCCGTTAGCTTCAGACAAGATTCCGATGGTGGATGCGCAACTATTTATTAGCCGGTTTGTCTCCGACGCAAGTGGTGAAAGTCTTGTCGACTTGCACACAAAATAAGAGCTTCTCCTCGGCCGGCAACCCCATGTGGTCAATGACTATGCCGAGTGTCAAACCCGCCCTTGTTGTTCTCCCATCGCTTCGATCTGGAGCGACGCTGACCTCCGGGATTCATCAGCGTTTACTGGGTTTCGCCCCCACTCAGCGACGACCGGCTCAAATTCAGCCAAATTCAACGTCGAAAACACACGTTTTTGGCGCCCCGCGGAGGGCTCAATGCCACTACTTCCGTTGCAGAATCAACGCATTATAAGAGGACGCCCCTTTCGGATAGGTTAGGTTGAGCCAAAACGCTGGGGAAAGGAGCAGCTGCAATGAACAGTACGAAGTATATCGGCATGGACGTTCACAAAGACGCGACCGCGATCGCGGTGATGAACGCGGCCGGCAAGCTAGTGATGGAGTCGATTGTGGAGACCAAGGCGGCCACGATCAGGCAGTTTATCGAAGGGCTGCGGGGCGAGTTGTACGTGACGTTTGAAGAAGGGACGTGGGCCGCCTGGTTGTACGACCTGCTGAAGCCACATGTGACGAAGGTAGTGGTGTGCAATCCGCGAAAGAACGCTCTGCTGAAGACGGGCAACAAGAGTGACCGGATTGATGCGCGCAAGCTGGCCGAGTTGTTGCGCGCAGGACTTGTGTCGGCGGTCTATCATGGCGAGACCGGACTCCGAACCTTGAAGGAGCTGTGCCGCAGTTACCTGGCGATCAGCAAGGATCTGGCGCGCACCATGAACCGGATCAAAGCCCTGTACCGAAGCTGGAGCATCCCCTGCGGTGGCGCCTCGGTTTATGGGCCGCGTCATCGAGCGGAATGGTTGAACAAGATCACCGAACCCGGCGTTCGCCGGCGGGCCGAGTTGTTCTATCAGCAGTTGGATGGGCTGGAGAAGTTACGACAGGAAGCCCGGCGCGATTTGTTGGCGGAGAGCCGCAAACATGGTGCGACGAACCTGCTCCAGGGGATTCCCTATATTGGTGCGATTCGGGCCGCTCTGCTGATCGCGCTGATCCAGACGCCGCACCGATTTCGCACCAAGAGGCAACTGTGGACGTACAGCGGCTTGGCCCTGGAGACGCACAGCAGTGGGGAATACCACTACGTGCAAGGGCAACTGCACCGATTCCAGAAGCCGGTGGCGCTACGCGGTCTCAACCAGAACCACAATCACGATTTGAAAAGCATCTTCAAAGGTGCGGCTACCAAAGCCGGCAGCGCGAAGGGTCCCTTTCACGATTTCTATACCGCGTTGCTCGCCAAAGGGATGAAGCCTACCATGGCGCGCCTCACGTTGGCACGCAAGATCGCCACCATCACTTTGCTCGTCTGGAAGAAAGGAGTGTGCTTCGACGCCCAACAGCTAAAACGGCAAGTGTCGGTTTGAACGTCTCGGCGAAGAGTCCGTTCCCGCTGCCGGGATCACTGCCTGGTGATGTGCCATCGGATTTCTTGAGACGTTCGGGTTCGAGGGATAGTATCCATCGGAAGCTTAGGCTCTGCGTGCTTCGGCACCTAGTCTCCGGATCAACCCTATGCCCCCTCGGACAACCCCAAAAAGCTATAGGCCACGAGTCTCTGATAGGACCATGGTTGCCGATTCGGCAACCACCACGCTTGTCAGTCTTCAGAAGCCCAGGGCGCCGTCACGATCACAGGCATGAAAACGCTAGAGATCGGAATCGGAAGTCTCGCTGCTGTTGCGCGAGATCCAAGACGATCAGCCAAAGAGCGCGACCATGGCTTGAGGTTGGGGGCTGAACGCACGAAAGCATCCGCCGCCGCAAGCGGGCGGAGAAAAATGTCTCTTGACATTCCCTCTTATAGGACGAACCACAATCACGATTTGAAAAGCATCTTCAAAGGTGCGGCTACCAAAGCCGGCAGCGCCAAGGGTCCCTTTCACGATTTCTATACCGCGTTGCTCGCCAAAGGGATGAAGCCTACCATGGCGCGCCTCACGTTGGCACGCAAGATCGCCACCATCACTTTGCTCGTCTGGAAGAAAGGAGTGTGCTTCGACGCCCAACAGCTAAAACGGCAAGTGTCGGTTTGAACGTCTCGGCGAAGAGTCCGTTCCCGCTGCCGGGATCACTGCCTGGTGATGTGCCATCGGATTTCTTGAGACGTTCGGGTTCGAGGGATAGTATCCATCGGAAGCTTAGGCTCTGCGTGCTTCGGCACCTAGTCTCCGGATCAACCCTATGCCCCCTCGGACAACCCCAAAAAGCTATAGGCCACGAGTCTCTGATAGGACCATGGTTGCCGATTCGGCAACCACCACGCTTGTCAGTCTTCAGAAGCCCAGGGCGCCGTCACGATCACAGGCATGAAAACGCTAGAGATCGGAATCGGAAGTCTCGCTGCTGTTGCGCGAGATCCAAGACGATCAGCCAAAGAGCGCGACCATGGCTTGAGGTTGGGGGCTGAACGCACGAAAGCATCCGCCGCCGCAAGCGGGCGGAGAAAAATGTCTCTTGACATTCCCTCTTATAGGACATCTTCCGAGTGCGTGGGGCCCAGGTACCCCCTCCCGAAATTCGCGGGCGCGAAACGTCGATACCTCGCGCGGTCGCTGACGGATCGGGACAGGAATTCGACCCTCCCCCCAGGCCAGCCGCTCGACCGTCGCGATCTCCTCGGCCGTCATGCAGCGGCACCAGTGTTCGCTGGTGTCGCGTTAGGCTGGCCGTGTCGGCCAATTTCCGGATGGGGACCTTCAACCTCCGCGGGATCCAAGCCGCCATTCTTCCTCAGGCCTCTCCGCTGGGCCACTTCCGATAGAGATCTAGCGTGATCCAGAGCAATTCGGAAAGAGCGAGCAAGGCGTTGGTAAACGCTGACCGACTTGATTACCGATCTCGAAAATTGCGGATCAGGATCGTTCGGGGTCGTATGTAAACTCACGTCCGGCGAATGCCGGAACGCTGACCCGAACTCTGGATTCACCCGCTGCTAAAGCGTTTTCAGGAAGGCGATCAGCGTGCGCTTGTCCTCGGGCGTCAAGTTCAATCCGTACTCATGGCCTTTTAGCGCACGATTCTTGAGGCCTAATCCGATAAAACCTGTGGGAATGTAGTCATCGCGCAGGCGGCGAGGGTCGAACCAATCTTCAAGGGTTGCGACCGACCCGTTATGCTCGAACGGACCGCGATACCAGACGCCTTTCAGGGAAGGCACTTTGTAATAGCCGGTACCGCGTCTGGTCTTCAGCGTCAAATCCGGACTGGTCCCGACCGAAACCCGCAGGATGGCGAATCTTCCATCGTGATCTGCCGGCGGCTTGAATCCCGGAGCAGGCATCAGCTTGTTGTTTGTGTAGACCGGGGGTGTATGGCATCCCGTGCATCCTTCGCGCTTAAACACCGCTTCACCGCGCTGGGCCTGAGCGTCGAACTTGTTAGGGTTTGCCGGAGGTTCCAGGGAATAGATGTAGAGCGCGAGCGCATAGAGCTGTTCATCACTGTAGCGTGAGAGACCCGCACGTACCGCCGGCAATAACTTTGCTACCTCATCAATCGGGAAAAGTCGCCGTAACGGGCCAGCGTGTCCGCGTCCTGATTCAGTGCTGCGTAGCGCATCAAGTCTCCGATGTCTCGATGCTGCACCAGGCCGGTTGCATCGAGGTAACGTCTGTCCTGGATGCCGATGAATCCGGAATTTTGTCGGAGTTCGAGGGCTGGTTCCATGACGTGCGAGGACGCCCAGTGGGATAGCTTCGTGGGCCGAAGCCAATTCCGTGGATAGCTGATCGATCGGATAAGGATCGGGCTTTATCCATGGCGTGGCAAATAGACTACGCTCAAAAGCTCGAGACAACAGCAGACCGCTAGCTGGATCGACGTTCAGCGCTGTGGCCGCCTGCCGGTTGTCCAGCGCCGAAGCCCGATCGAAAGGAAAATTCCCCTGCGCGCCTTTGATAATCGCCCCATTCGCCATCACGCGTGTGTGGCACATGCCGCACGAAAAGAGTCCGATCTCGACTTTGCCTTTCTTTCGAATCACGTACCTGTAAAACGGCATCGTTCCATCCGCAGCCACGGGCGCGCCGGTCGCTTCATACCATTTCGGATCGCGGAGGTACTGGTTGTCTGCCCTGGGGGCGATCCCTCCAAAGCCGATGGGCGCGTCGAAAACCAGTTCTCCGGCCGTAATCCAATCTTCTTTAGTTTTCAGCAACGTGGGGTCGAAGACAATTTCGGGCTCTTGTTGTTGAACCCGTTCGAAATATCCTGGTGGCTCTTTACTCGGATGGTAGACCGGGTAGCTTTTATAAATCGCACGAACCGGCAGCTTGTAGTACGAACTCGAGTCGATCTGTACGGGACTTGCTTCCGGCACGGCCAATGGCACCTGTAAAGAAGCCACCGCCGCATCGTCCCAAGTCTTCGGAATTTGCGGACGAAAAGGCTCGTCCGATCGCTGCTGGGCAAGAAGCAACAAAGACGGGAACGCCTCCCCTCACTATCCAGAGCGACCGCCTTAGCTCGTCCAGGAACTGGTCAAAGTAAACCAGCCCAATGACAACTACCAAGAGACCAGCAACTGCCAGCCCGACCTTTAATAGTGACTCTATGCGATCCGAGCGGGTATCGGAATACTGGACCGTATTCTTCATGGGGCATCCTCCTAAATGTGTTAGCGGAAGAATGGCGAGGCAGGGATCATGCTCGAGCAAAGACGGTTGTCGGTCCTACAGGGGCGAGGGCTGTTATGATGCGCGGAGCGCCCCAACCACGCTCTATACATTGAGGGTCTGATCTGGCAATGAGCGATCGTCTCGACAGACAATCGGTAACGCCTGAAAACTTCCGCCGTATTCGCGAAGTTTTCGAGTCGGCGTTGGAACGCCCACTTGAGGAGCGGCAAGCGTTTGTTGAGGGTGCGTGTGCTGGAGACAGGCTTCTGATTCAGGAAGTGAAGCGGATGCTGGCGGCTGAAGATCAACCCGATCGGCTCCTGGACGCTGCGGAACCAACTTCCTCCCGTGCGCGCACAAGTGAATGTCCGTCCTGCAAAGCGCAGATCGCCGTCTCCCATCGATTCTGCCCGTTCTGCGGTACACCGGCAGAATCCGTCAGCCGCGCGGAAGGCCGATTCCGCGCGGGAGCTTGTTCGCGAACAGGTTTCGTATTGTCGGCTTAATCGGCCGCGGCGGCATGGGCGAGATTTATCGCACCCACGATTTAGAGCTGGATCAGACCGTCGCGTTGAAGTTCCTGACGGCAGTCCGATTCGACGACCGCGCGCGAAGCCGCCTGCGCAATGAAGTCCGGCTGGCAAGGCAGGTCACGCATTCAAATGTGTGCCGCGTCTACGACATCGGCGAGGCTCAAGAGGAGTTGTACTTGTCCATGGAGTATGTGGACGGGGAAGATCTCGCAGCATTGCTCCGGCGAATTGGAAAACTTCCGATGGATAAGGCTGTCGAGATTGCGCTCAAACTCTGTGCCGGGCTGGCGGCGGCGCATGCGAAAGGCATGCTGCATCGCGATCTGAAGCCGGCCAACATCATGATCGATAGTTCCGGCGAAGTGCGGATTATGGACTTCGGACTCGCGGCGATCAGTGATGAGCTCAGCGGCACGCAAGCATCCGAAGGGACACCTTATTACATGGCGCCCGAGCAATTGGCTGGGGAAAAGGTGTCGGCGCAGAGCGATATCTATGCTCTGGGCCTGGTGTTCTACGAAATGCTCACCGGCAAGCCGCCGTTTACGGGCAACACACCTGCCGAACTGCGGCGGTTGCGTGAGGAAAGCCGCATCACGCCGCCGTCGATGTTCGTCTCCAATCTGGACGCCCCGGTGGAACGCGCGATTTTGCGGTGTCTGGATCCCGACCCCAAAATGCGTCCGGCGTCGGCGCACGCGGTCGCCGCATTGTTGCCGGGAGGCGATCCACTGGCCAGGGCTCTGGCCGCAGGCGAAACACCATCGCCGGAAATGGTCGCGGCTGCGGGTTCTACCGAACCGGTGCGGCCGTTGGTAGCGATCCTGCTGCTTGCCGGCATTGCCGTGGGTGTCGCTGCACTGTGCGTGATTGCCCCCAAGGTCCAATTGCTCAGCTGGCTTTCCCTTGAGAACCCGCCGGAAGTCCTGATAGCCCGGGCGCGGGAGATCGCGAATCTTCTCGGTTACCAGAAACGTCCTGCGGATTGGGCTTGGGGCTTTCGGTTTGAAGAAAACTACTTCGGACACATGCAAAGCAAGGTATCCGATGAGGGGCAGTGGCGGGAGGCCCTTTCGCTACCTCCACCTTCCTTATCGTGGTGGTACAGGCAAAGCTCAGCCCCGATTCGCACGACGCGTGGACGCCTACCACCGGGTCACCTAATCGAACGGGTGCTCCCGGATGATTCTTTAAGCGCGGCCGGAATGGTTGCTGTGGATATGGACCTCGAAGGGCGGTTACTTCGATTCTCCGCCGATTCGCCGTCGACTGACCCTTCAACAGTGCCGGCGGATCAGGTTCGATTGCCGGATTGGTCTCCATTGTTTGCTGCCGCGCGTCTGGATCCGGCCGCTCTGACGCCCACTACTCCCCAGTCTACGCCTCGGGTACCGACAGACACGCTGGCATCCTGGAGTGGCTCATACAACGAACGCCCTGAAATAAACTTGCGAATTGAAGCCGCGTCTTTTCGTGGGAGAATCGTATTTTTCGAAATTGTAGCGCCGTGGACTGGAGCCGGTTCGCTACCTGCGGACTCTTCATTGCCGCCTACTCTGCTTATCCTTCTTGTGAACCTTGCATTCATGTTGGCTGCTGCATTCTTCGCGTACCTGAACTGGAAAACCGGCCGTGCAGACATTTCGGGCGCAGCGAGAGTGGGTCTGTTCTTTTCTGTGCTTGTCTTACTGGTTTGGGCCTTGGCCAGCCATCACCCCAGCGCTCCGCTGGCTCTGGAAGGTCTGATGGACAGGGGGCTGCGTCTTGCATTTTCTGAGGCCGCATTGATGTTTGTTTTCTATCTGGCGCTGGAGCCATGGGGACGCCGGCTGTGGCCTCGCTCCATGATTACGTGGTCGCGGGTTCTTACCGGTCAGTGGCGCGACCCGCTTGTGGGGCGTGATGTCTTGATCGGTCTGCTCGTGAGTGTCGGATTCTGTCTACTGCTGCGCCTAAGGGAATTCGACATCATTCGGCTGGGTGGGCCTCCCAGCTGCGTTTTCGGGAATACCGAATACCGAGAATTATTTTCTTTATCACTTGATGGGCCCTTTCTCCGCGATGACGGGAATGCTGCATGCTCTATTGACTGGATTCGGGGGAGCAATATTTGTCTCCGGCCTGGCTCCTTATAGGCAGGGCTCTTCTTCGCAACAAGTGGCTTCCCGGCGTGATCTTTTTGCGCTGGTTAGTCCGGACCTGTCCCCCATTCATGCGCACTGGACCACAGCGTTACTGGGTTTATTGGCTTCGCTCCTTGTGATATGGACAATCTACCGGTTTGGCGTTTTTGTATTTGGGGTCACTCAATGTGGCATCAGTGTCATGACGGCCATTCTGACCACCGACTTCACGATGTGGTACGGGGCGAGTTCAGTAGCCGCCATCATCGTGGTCAGCGGATTCGCACTTCTGGGATTCCGGCTGTCGCTTCTCGGCCGGTCGCTTTGGAGCAATATCACGAATCCGGCTGCAATCGCCCGATAAGCCAGGCTCGAGCAACTCTCCAGTCGCGTTTCACCGTAATGACCGACACGCCCAGCACCTCCGCGATTTCCTCTTCCTGCAATCCACCGAAGAATCGCAGCTCAACCACACGCGCGGCGCGAGGATCGGCCTTTTCCAGCTTCGCTAAGGCCTGATCCAGCGCAATGAGGTCTTCGTTTCCAGCCACAGGACTCCATCCATCAACCGCCGACAGGCTCATGCGCTGTTGCTCGCCTCCACGCTTTTCAGCCGTGCGAGCTACGGGCGTAGTCAATCAGAATGCGCCGCATCGTCTGGGCCGCGATGGCAAAGAAATGCGCGCGGTCACGGTATGCAATATTCCGAACCGAGAAGCCGAATGCAGAGTTCATTGACGAGCGCGCCTGGTTCAAGCGTGTGGTGAAGCCGTTCGTGGTGAAGAAAACGAGCGGCGATCCGCCGCAGCTCCGGATACACGACACCGAACAGCCGCTCACCAGCGTCCTGATCGCCGTCGCGCCAGTTTGTCAGCCAGGCGGTGATTTCCTCGGAAGCGGGAATTCTGTTTTCCTTCGTTGCTCACATGATACCGAGGCCGCCCTCGTTTCCTATTTGGCGCATCGAATGACCACTTGAGCAGACAAGCGAAATCCGGAGAGCGGATCCTCTGACTACCGCATCATTCGGTCGTATCGACTCGGGTGCACACCGCTCTTAATGTAAAACCGGCAACCATAATAGCCCTTGAGGTACGAGTTTTCCTGGCGTCCCGTGGAAAGACACTAACTCCGCATAAACGGCCCAGTGCAGAGCAAAGCCGCCAACTCCCGGTTGGTCCGCAATGCGGAAGCTGAGCATGAAAAGGACGACTCCGGAATGCTACGCGCTCAGCCTGCGGTCGTCCACGTCCGCTTCACGTACTTTTTTGCTGGGCCAGTAGAGTCCATTTTCGACGGCAATCATATACAGGTTTGTTAGCCCGGGCGTGATTCCTACGTCGCCGATTCGCCCAGGTTCTTCCATTCCTCGTTGCTAATCAAGGTTGATCGAACGATCTCGACATCGGCGCAGCCGGGAATACCCTTGAGTACGTCCTTAACGTGCTGTGAAAGTGCTTTGTGTATCCACGGGCTCAGCGTCACACGATGTACACACGCAAGCGGAACCGGGACATCTAGCGCGGTCCAGACCTCGGAAGTGGACTCGTAAATCAGGCGAAACTCGTTCCGATGTTGAAAGGCGTATCGCTTGAAGGAAGGGCAACCGTCCCAGTGGGGGCCGCGCGGTCCGCATGTCAGTAAGCTTCAGGTATTTCACGTTGCCGGTTCGCAATCCCGATTGTTTTTTGACCGCATCCAGCAACCCTTCGCGTTTGAAAGATATGCAAACACCCCCCGACCCACCGCCAAAAATGCGCCAGTGATGATATGTCTCGCTAGCTTGAGTGAAACAGAGAGCCAGCACCGTCTTGAGCTTTTCTTCTCGCGGTACAGGGCGAGGTAATGGGAGTCGTTGCGATCGTCCCAAGATTGGGGATCGAGGAGCGTGATCTTCTGCTCCGACAATAAGTAGATGAGGGCGGGCAGATCCGTATACCGTCGAGAATTGTCCGGTCAGTTCGAGCCTCCAACGTTTACGCCAGCGTAACCGATCAAACGGAGAGCATCAAGCTTAGCCCGCGTGCGTGCCTGCCCGAGACCGCGTGGAAGGCATAGATTCTCTCGAGATTGGGCGCGCGGCGACTCGGCCGGACCGTACGCCAAATTGCGCGAAGTTGTACGCCGGATCATGTCTGGTTTTCGAGCACTCGCAAATGAGGAACTGCAAGGGTATGACGCCTGTTTCTTTTGCCTGGGCGTTTCGTCGGCCGGAATGACTGAAGCCGACTACACGCATCTGACATACGACCTCACGCTGGGCTGGGCGCGGGTGCTGTCCGCAGTGACCCCTGCAATGGCCTTCATTTATGTCTCCGGCATGGGCACTGGAAGCAAGGCGATGTGGGCGCAAGTCAAGAAGCGCACCGAGGACGCGCTCCTCGCGCTGTTCTCCAACAGCTATATGTTCCGCCTATCGGCATGCTGCGGCCTATGCACGGCGAGGTCTCGAAGACAGGCTGGGTTAGCGAACTGGATACGCGCTTTTTTGGCCGCTCGTTCCGCTCATACGCGTCGTCTCGCCAGGGATGGTAATCACCTCCGAGGAACTCGGCCGCGCGATGGTCCGCACGGCGCGACATGGTGCTCCGAAGCGCGTGCTCGAAAACCGGGACATGATTGCGCTTGGCCAGATGAAGTAACACCGAGCGCGGGCGATATTCAGGAATCGTATGCCTTCGAGGCGGTTCGGGCAGGCCCGGCGGCGCAATACCGCCTGCCCGACCATGCCCGTGGCCCCAAAGAGAATCACCTTCATCGTGGTCCCCTGAATTTTCGCAAATTCTTAAACAGCGCTTTCTCGGAAGACAATTTCCCGGTGGACGCACGCCCTTGCACGATCGTGTCTGGATTGCTTGCCAAGCCGGGCTACCATGAAAATCGTGAAGTTGCTGGTGAGCACTATTGCGGTCTTGATAATCTCCGCTGCAGCGACAGCACAGAACCCAGTCGAGCCAATGTTTAAAGAACCTGGGTTGGCCACCGACCCGGCAATCTCCGCGGATGGCCGATGGCTCGCCTACGCCTCAGATCGTGGCGGTCTCGCGGTCGTTGAATCTATGGCTCCGACCCTTGGCCGGCGGAAATGTGCGCAGGTTGACCGAAGGGCTAGCGACCAGCACGAACCCGCATTCTCGCCGGACGGAAAAACCCTTGCCTACCGCAGTGCAGCAGGCGTAGGTGGCATTTATCTCATTTCCGTTAACGGAGGTAAGCCGCGGCTGCTTATTCGAGGCGGAAGACGGCCGCGATTTTCATCCGATGGCAGGCATATCGTCTACTCGGGACGCCACCGGTCTGTTCGTCATCGATGCGTCGGGCGGGCAGCCTCGAGCCATTCACCCCGAGTTCCGCTTCTGCACGGGAAGGGGTGTGGTCGCCAGACGGCAAGTACCTGATCTTCGCCGGTTGTAGGGACGCTTCCGCCACGAGTTGTGATACCTGGGTCGCCCGTCTGGAAGGCGGCGAGCCGGTCGCAACGGGCGTGGCCCGTCACCTGGGCGGTCAGCCGACACCCGATCTGTGGCTTGCGGCAACAAGATCGTCTTTACGGCTAAGAACGGTGACGAAGGTGGACTCTGGATCGCGAAGCTTGCGAATGACTCGTGGAGGGCGATCGGCGCCCACAGCGTCTCGTTCCGATGAGTACGATGCCGGTAGTTCCGCAGCCGGTCCCGGTGGGAAGATTGTGTTTGCCGGCAGGACGATGAACATCGATCTCTGGAGCCTGCCTCTGGATGCCGATCATGCGCGCGTGACGGGTACTTTGACCCGCTTGACCGTTGACCCTGCGATCGATCAGCGGCCGAGCCTGTCCGTGGACGGCAGGAAGGTGGCGTGGGAGACCAGCCGCGGTGGCAACTTCGAAGTATGGGTGAAGGATCTTGTCTCCAAAAAGGAACACGGCCTCACCAGCGGCCCGTTGCGCGAGCATATGCCCGCGATTCCCGCGACGGCTCGAGAGTGGCCTACGACGCGCACGATGGTGAGAAGGTAACCATCTTCGAGTCTGTCGTTTGGCGGCAGTGAGCCTGCCCAGGTCTCCGCAGAGAATGTCGGCCAGGGCGTGTTTCAATGGGCGCCGAAGAGCGATGCCCTGCTCTATTTTCACCGCGAGTCGCCCGGCACGGTCGGGCTGCTAAGGCTTGGCGACCAAGGAGCGGACGGTGCTGCTGCGTCATCCGAAGTTCAACCTCTCGCTGGCCGATGCTCGTCTGTCGCCCGATGGCGGGTCGATCGCATTCCCGGTACCGTTTGCACCGCATCGCTCACGCCTCGCGGTAGCTCGGCTTTCCGGAAAAGTCATCGACGACGAACGCGACTGGATCTACGTGACATCGGAAGATTTCAACGCGTGGCAACCGGAGTGGTCCCCTAACGGCCAGTGGCTATACTACCTGTCGGACCAAACTGGAACGCTGGCGGTTTGGGTAGTGCGCTTTTCTCCCGACAAGAAGCCCGAGGGAGTGCCAAAACCTATCCTCACTTTTCCTGAGTGCGCGTCTGAACATCAACGGAATGCGGCCGCGCGACATTGGCCTTTCCGTCGCCAAAGACAAGCTCGCACTGGGAGCAGCGGAATACACCGGAACGCTCTGGTCCGTGCAACGCTGAATACGTCATCGCGAGGACTCGACCGCGCAAATAATGTGTTAGGTCCGGCATTCCACAGCTGAATCCACGCGTTCTGCGGTTGGTCGCGCGGTTCCAGGCCGCCCCATTTTCTCAGAGTTGTCGGCGACTCGGAGTGCGCCGGGATAAACCGGCATGTTGTAGGGGATGAAAGAGCCCTACAGGAAAGGAGAACAGCGAATCCATCCTGGCCTCGAGTCTTGCAGGCGACATCGCGAGGTGGCGCCTGAAGCGTAGACAGAGGTATCAGTGGGCGGGGCTATTGAGCTTCGAAAAGCCGATGGATCAGGATGCCGACTCCTTTCCGAGAGGAGGAAGGCAATACGGCAGCCGCGTTAAACGCGAGTGGCTGTTCGGTCCTGCGTAGTCTGAGAACCCGCGCACGCTGAGAAACAACATGCACGAGAACCGGGAGATCTCCTGTACGTCTTGGTCCGTTGCAGCAAGACCGGTCCGTGAAGGCCATAAACCATGACGCGGACGTGAACGTTCAGGAGAAGTCGGACTGCGCCGTAGTACCTGTGAACGGACCGAACAAAGAGGGGCAACCTTCCGCGGAGGTCGGGGAGGGAAGGGCGCAGACAGAGGAGAACATCGTTCGGTCACACATGCCCCCGACGCAGAGCGGAAAACGCATGTCCCAGGGATTGGACGGTGTGCGACAAGCAGCATCGGAAAGGAAGCAGGAACGGTTCGC
>CAWJQP010000094.1:0-9741 GCA_963844855.1 Bryobacteraceae bacterium | reverse complement strand
TTCAAACGACGCCCAAGAGCCAATACAACAAACGCTTCGAGCGGAGTGAGATCCTGCACTTCATCCACTGCGATGCAGCCGTATGTCAAGAAGTCGGAAGGAATTTTGGATCCGGCCACGCTGTGAGTAGCCACTTGCGCGGCCCGCCAAGCCAGAACGAGCTCGGGAAAGTACCGGTCCGCTAAAGACGCTTCCCCGCTACGCTCAAGGCGCCGCGCGACTTCGATTACTGCGTCGGCAGCTACCCCCAGATAGCGGGAGCGTTGCGCACGATAGGCTGCGTCAGGAAGGCGCACGCGTTCTGCCTTGGGGAACCTTCCCGACTGCTCGGGGACCGCGGCACCCACCAGATGGGCGTGCATCTCGTCATAAAGTGCGTCGAGATCGTTCGACCAGGGCCCAAGCGAGCGCTGATAGTTCTGAAGATCCCGCCGGAACTGCGCTCTGGCCTCCCCCGGATCGGCCGGGCTTTCCTGCCGGCCACTCATCTCCCGCAGGAATGCCGGGAATGTCATAACCGTGAAGGTTCGTGCATTGGAACAGAAGCGGTCGAAATAATCGCGGGCCAGTGCCGCCAAATCTTGCGAAAACGTCAGGTACAAGGTGCGTTCGGCTTGCGAAGAATCGGCGGCGTGCAGCAGCGCTGTGGTTTTCCCCGACCCCGGGTGACCTTTGAGAATTCTGGCCACGGCCCGGCTGCGGGCAAAGCGCACTTGCGAGGAAGTCCATGGTTCCGGCGCATACTCGCTTCCGCGCAGATCCGGAACGCTCATCGGCAGGTAGTCGGTAGTCAGATTGCCGGGCGCTAAGGGCGCGTGGTCGTCGTGGTGACGGATGTCACGCAAGAAAACGGCTTCGCCTTGCGCCTGATCAAAGGAAGCCTCCGGCTTAAGCGGCGCGGCACCCACGGGAGCCCACCAGGCGTAGAAGTGTGATCCCGAGCTGCCACCGAGCCGGGAACGTCGCCATCCTCTATTGATCCCACTGGTTCCTTTGTAGTGCAGCCGGGAGATGTCCACAGCCATCTTCTGCATCAGCAAGGCGGTTCGTTTGCCAACCGGCTCCGTCCTCCGGGCCGTGAGCTTATCGAGGAACTCTTGGTGGCAGTACACTGTCTGTGCGGGCCGCGCCGTCCGGAAATCGTGCTCGAAGAGAGGAGACTGTCCCAAGCGCACGATTATACCCGCTGTCCTCGATCGTTGACAGGTGCGCGCCACCTGTTGCATCCAGCATGCATCTGGACGTTGCGTGATGCCGCCGATCCACACCCGGCGGCTCTCCAGTTCTAGGAGAACAGAACGTTATACGTCGCCAGCCCCTCGCCAGGTCAGCACCTCGACAGTGAAGAAGTCCGCCCCAACAAGCACGTCCATATGACACCGGATGAACTCCTTCCACGTTGTCCCGCGGCTTCGCTCGGGGGCGGGCGAGGTTGTGCCGGCAGAATCCGTGCTCAAAAAGGCGAGTACTTCTGGTACCACCAGACGTAACAGAATTCGGACCTCTCAGTCCCCACAGGGCGAAGCCCGGGCATATCCGGGCCGCCCTCGCATAGCGGCGGAATTCGAGGCACTGGTGGTCCGTTTTGCAGGTGAGACTCGGGGCTGGGGCTATGACCGCATCGTCGGCGCACTGGCGAGTCTGGGCCATTCGGTTTCGTCGGACGGTAGGCAACATCCTGCGCCGGCACAAGCGGAAAAGATCACCGCAGCCTGTGGGCTAGTGTTTACTCGAGCCTGTCTGAAAAAAGGAAGTTCCTGGCGTCCGACTTGTCGTTACGCAGAAACTCGAAAAGGGCCTTGCGAGCTGAATCGGAGCGAGCGCCAACAGGCACGCTCGGCGCCGCGCCTGGAGGCGAGCAAGGTAGCGAGGTTGCAAAAGACTTCTTATCTGGAGGCGGATGCGGCGGCCGCCGCGCTGGATACCCAAAGTTCAGACCGCTACCCCCAAACGCCGGAATCAGAGCGGCAGGCGGCCTGACCCCCGACCTTCTGACGCCCTCGTTCCATTTCTTCGAGACTAACGAGCCATTTTGAGTTTCGCTTCTCTTTGCCGACATATGAGGCTGATTGGTATTGTGAGCGACTCTGAACACCATGCGGAAGACTGTATCCCGTGTGACAGGGTCTCCGGAGGAGTTGTCTTGTCTCGTACTCCAAAGGCCTTTATCAAGGCGGCATCGCCGTCAATCACCATGCCAAATACCAGCCCTCGAATGCCACGCTCCTGCCCCGATGCCGTTCAAAGATGCGGTCAATCTCCGGGAATGCTGCGTGGAGCTTGGAGCGGCGGTCCCGATCGATGAAGCGTGGCGCCGGGAGTTGGTCTGCCGCGACAGCGAGACCAGCGATAGCGATGGCGAATGCAGCTTCATGAACCGGGCTATTTAAAGGTGCCTTTGCCCCAGACTGTTCCCCACCGGCCGTCCTCGTGCGGGTCCTCCGTCACTGTGCCACGGGTATCGGCAAACTCGTTGAAGACCCACATGGAGTTGTTGTCGGATGGGTCGATCGAGATACCTGAGTAGTCGCCCCAGCGATTCCGGCTGCCACCGAAAGTCCGTACATAGGGAGCGAGGCCACGCTTCAGAACTTCGGAGGCACGCACAGTCCCCGAAGGGTCGTTGTGTAGCCGTCCTGCTGCATACGCGCTGGCGAAAATGTTCTTGTTGAATGCCGAGAAGCCGATCTTCACATGCCCTTCATCGTTGATGGCGATGGCAGGAAAAGTCGTGGTGGTCTTCGGACCGATATCCTCACCACCGACATTTCCTTGATCGAGTAGTGTGAAATTGGTGCTGGCAGTACCCACCTTGAACCAGTGAGCGGTCGCTTGTCCTTTGTCCGGACCCACACGCGGATCAATTTGCGTGACGAACCACAGTTCGTTGTTCCACCAGACCGAGTCCAGCGCGCGCCTGTCATTAGCTTCAATCAGCACACTACTACCTTTTTGGGGAGCGTCTGGCATTTCCCCGTTTACGAAATCCTCAATGTCTCCGACAAGGACAAACCGGTGCGTGAACGTCGTGCTCCCTAGCGGATTATTCACCCGCACCACCTGCACCGCTTCGTTCCTGCCGTCGGTAAGGCCACTGTAGGAGACCAGGAACGTTCCCACGCCGGGTCCAGCTCCGTTCGCTGCGCGAATAGCTGTCGGCATCGTCGTAATAGGAATGCCGACGTTCGCGTACGGATTGAGCTTCTTCACTGTTGCTGCTGCCCCCGTATAGAAACCCGTCTTGCGTAAAATCCAGAGCCTGACCCCACAGTTCTCCGTGAGATCGAAATTGAACAAATTGGCCGTGACGTATACGGCCTCTTCGTCTACCTCGAATCCGGGGTAATCGACCCAGCAATTGCCGGGTCCGCTCACGAATGTTTTCGCGTTGATCCTGTGAACGTACCAGTGAGCCGCTCCAGGACCCGCCGGCGTAGCAGTTTTGGATACGGCCAATATAATACGCGAGATTTGTTTTTCCAGATCCAGTTCCAGGCCGACGACCACAAACCGGTTTCTGTGGGAATCGTACAAGATCTTCGGATCGAAGGGAAAAATCCCATCCTCGAGCGGTGTATCCGCTACCCGGAGGAACTTCTCAAGCCCCTCTATCCAGGCAAGCGTCCCGTCTTTCCTCCGTGCTTCAATGAGTGAGTTGATCACAGCGATCACATGCTCGGGACCGGCAGCTCCAATCGGATCTGGCGGGATATTCAGGAAACCATCATTCAACTCAGGGTCATCGTTGAACCAGGGTCCTTCGAATATGTTTGTGAGTCTGAGCGGATCCACAATCGCCTCGGGTACCTCGTCACGGCCAGTGAGAATCGGAGCACGAATGCCCTGTCTCGCGGACATGATCGCTCCAATGGCGCCGTTGGAGAGCTGCGGCGGGTCCACGGCTCGGAAATCGGCAGCGAGCAAGGCCACGGGAAACAACGCTAATACGCGAAAGAAACAAAATCTTCGTCCGGTGAAATCGAATAGCTCCCGACAATGCATACGTGTTCCTCCAGAGCAGTTTCTTGTCTCGGCATCCTCAAGCGAAACCGGAAACATAGCAAGTATATCGAGCTGCGTGGCGACAGGAGGGGAGCCGGTGTGCAAGCGCGTGTTACGGCCGAGGCTCGCGCAGGACCTGATCCGTAAACTGAAACAGCTCTTTTGTGGGTGTTGGGGAGCAACGGATCAGAAAACCGGTATAAGGGGAGAGGTTGCACCAGCCAACACAAACGCGGCACGATTCAGGCGGGCATTTCGCTCTTGCACCTTTCGCACTCACGGTGAAAGATCTCGACGGTCTTTCCGTCTGTCGACGCGATCTGTTACGCTGAGTACCTCCAAAAGCGAGGCCATTGTTGACCTCGACTTCTTCACCATGCCAACGGCGACGCTCCGGGTGTTGTACTGCTTGTTCATGATCGAGCACGGACGTCGTAGGATCTTGCACTGCAACCTGACGCGACACTCCTCGGCCACTGGGTGGTGCAGCAGTTGCGAGAGGCCCTTCCTCGACGAATCAGAAGTTAGTTTCTAAAATGCCAGCACCCTAAGTCACCTCACGCTCTTGCCCGGACTGTGAAACGCTGATGGTCGCACCAAACGAGTGCTTACACCGCGAGACACTCGCGATAATTGCTATATTTCATGTGAATTAAGATGCAATTAGGGTAAGGGGGCGGTCATTTTCTCCCCAGCTCTCAAGTGGAGACCGGCGTGGCCGCCGAACACAAAAACCCGCAAGTTTCGGGTGGGGGGTATCTAGGGCGGCCCGCGTGATGTAAAGCGCGGGCTATGAAAGCCCCCATTCCTCGGCTATAGTATTGATAGAGCTTCGGTTCGTCAGACTAGCGCACGGCGCACTCTCCGAAAGAAACTCCCCTGAACAATCCATTTGTTGCCGCCAAAACAGCGTGCAAACTGGGTGATTTTTGGGACAGAAACGTGCGATTTCGCGGTACTTTGGCCATGTTCCGAGAGAGCATGCGCCGAGTGAGGCTGGCACAAGTACAGTCCGATACTGCGCAGGAGGTTCTGCATGGGACTTAGAGGCCCGGCACCGAAGCCGTCAGCGATTGAACGCGCCGAAGGCTATCCCGGCAAGCGCAAGCGGAACACGGAAGAGCCGCAGCCCACCGAACTGACGGTGGCCGAAGTTAAGCGCCGCTGCCCAAAACATCTCAAGGGCGAAGAGCGCAAATGGTGGCGTTACTACGGGGAACTTCTGACGCCGCTGCGCGTGATCACCGAAACTGATCTGGTCGCCATGGAAGCGCTGGCCCGAACGACTACCGAACGCGTCGCGCAAGAGGAACAACTCCGCAAATCCGGGCCGCTGTACAAGACGAAGTCCGGTTACATCCAAGTCAGCCCATTGTTCAGCGTGGTCTCGACATTGCGCGAGCGTGAGTTGAAGCTGCTGCGGGAGTTCGGCATGACGCCATCTTCAAGAACTCGGGTTCAGGTTGCTCGTGAAGAGGGAATGGAGGACATCTGGGCGATTCTTTCGCAGCCACGGCGCGACACCGAACCGGAGCCGGTCGCCACGCAGGCGGAGCCGGTTCAGTGAAATGGGTATGATCTCGTCCAACCCTGCGGCTCGGTCGTAACCGCCGGGCCGGGGACCGAAGTTGTCGATTGCAGATGGGTTCGGTCACAGTTGCTTGTACAGGTACTGCGTCACGCAATTCGACTCGAACGTGGTCGGTGGCGCGGCGAACGGGACGTTCCATACCTTCGCAATCCCGTCTGCGACTTCGGCTATCCGACCGCCTCTCGGCCTTGTGCCCGGTACACTGAAGCATGCGCGCGTACCTGCCATGGACAGTCCGCGAATCACAAAACGACTGAAGCTCCTGACGTACAACATCCATTCGGGCATCGGCAGGGACGGCAGGTCTGATCTCAGCCGCATCCGGCGCATTCTCGACGAAGAGCGAGCCGTCATCGCAGCGCTTCAGGAGATCGAACGGACCGCCGACGCTGATCAGGTGAACGAGCTGGCGATGGATCACCCGGCAACAGCCGCGTTCTGCGCAACACGGCCGACCGGAAAAGGGTCGTTCGGTCTGGCGATACTCAGCCCGTTGCGCGCCCTGCATTGCGAAAAGTACGACCTGAGCTATGGGGGCGCACGCGAGCCACGATACTGTTTGCGGACTGATCTTGAAGTCGAGTCAGGGGCGGTGCTTCACGTTTTCAACTGCCATCTCGGACTGACTATGCGGGAGCGCCGTTTTCAGCGCGACCGAATGCTTAGCGACGCGATTCTGTTGAGCCAGGACCTGCATCATCCGGTAGTCCTGATGGGCGATTTCAACGACAGTCCGTTCTCTGTGATTCACTCCAGTTTGCGCCGGCACTTCCAGGACGCCTATCGTGCTACCGGGAGGCGTTGGGGCCCGACGTTCCGCGTGGGGTGGATTCCGATCCGTCTTGACTATATTTATCTCAGTCCTGGGATTCGCGTTCTGGATTGCTCGGTGCGGAACGATCGCCTGGCGCGCGTTGCCTCGGACCATCTCCCTGTACTCGCTACCGTCGAGATCTGCTGGCCGTGAGTCCTCCCAACAGCGCTCCGACGGCGATGCCCGCGAGCACCCAACACCACTTGCTCCGAGCGGCGGAAGTGGCAATCGTCCGAATGACGAACGCCGGCGTCAGCGGCTGCGGCGGATCGATGAGGGCAGTGCTGAGGATCTGGGTTGCGCCTCCGTCCTCCGGCAACTCCCGCAGGCACCTCGACTGGCTCGAGCAGGAATCGATCAGCCGGATCAGCGAGCGATCTTGTGCCAGTCTTTCCTGCACCGCTTCCTCGGAAAGCCCCAGGTGCTCGGCGAGCAGGCGATTGCGAAATCGCGCGATCGCGAGTTGTTGCCGTTCATCTTCTGCCTCGATCGTCAGGTCGCACTCGGTATCGAGCCGCATCGAGCGATCGCTGAGGTTCGCGGACCCGACCCGGAACAACCGATCGTCCGCTACCAGGATCTTTGAATGCACGACGATCGACTCGTCCTCCAACGTGAGGCCCCGAACCGTGGGATAGCAAATCCTCAATCGTCCAAAACGGTCCGCTTCGCGAAGCCGCCGGACCTGGCGAAAACGTAACACCTCCACGGTATGGTCTTCCAGCCATCCGTGATTATTCAGTGGGAGCACCATCACGATCTCTGGGCCATCGACGTCTTGCAGACGCCGGCCCAGTGCGTCCACGATCAGGGCGCTCGTCAGGTATTGATTCTCGATGTACAGGAACTCACGGGCGGCCGCGATGACATCGAGGTGCAGTTGTTCTACTTCGCGGCATGCTATCAGAGGATCCGTGCGCGAGATCCCTATGTCCACATCGCTCATATCCGGGGCCGTTTCTGCGGGCCATGGATCGCTGCTCGGCTCCGTTCGGGATAAATGTACCTGTCGCTCGATGCCAACGCTCACCGACAATTTCGGCGAGCGCCGCTGCCGCATCGCCATCCACCATCGCTTGCACGTCATGGGAAGGGGGATACGGATCCAGGGCATTTCCGCGGCGCGGGTCCTTCGCACGATGCTCCGGCGTGTCCCAGCGGCCTCCTGCGAGGTCCATGCCTCCAGCGAAGGCGAGCTTTCCATCGATGATGACGATCTTCTGGTGATGGCTTCCGCCCGGCGGATGGACATCGTCCAGCTTGAAATGGATCCGAGGGTGTTCGAACGGGTCCTGTCGGAGCACAAGCTTCGGATCGCGAACATGTGCGAACAATATAGGGAATTTCCACGCCAGAATGAAAATGTGCAGGTTCGGATTATGCGGCGACAAGACCGCGCAGAAACTGCCGGAGCGGACCGGTGCCCTCGGCAGGATCGTTTTCGAACAGCTGCGTCCGGGTATCCAGATCCCAGGCGAGCAGCGCGATCGATTCGCTGTGCTCGCCTCATGGCCTTCACAAGTGCCCCATAGTAGTTGGACACATCCACTAGTAGAGCGAAGTGGTTCGCTCTGGCTATGCGCCAGCAATTGTGACCTGGTCGGAGAATACCGGACATGCTCTTTTTCCAGCAAGCTTCAGACCTTAAACGCGGAACGCTCGCTGCCCTATGGCCCTGACACCATAGATTTGTCCCGATACGTCAGCCAGCATTTACCGATCCTCTTCGTTCCATGAACCGGGTGCAATGACCTTCCGGAAGCCATGTTGCGGGCTTAGCAGACGCGAGGCTCTTACCTCGGTCCAGCAAACCTCCAGCAGTTAGCGACGCGCTAACCCTGTTCTTTCGATTTGAACGAACGAGCATTGGCTATATATATTGAAGCTAGAGCTTCAGTTCGTCAGAACAGCGTCAAGCGCACTCTCCGAAGGAACTCCAACGTACCAAAGGATGAGCTCATGGGTCGTCAGAGGACCAGCGCCAACACCAACCGCCATTCGCATCATGGAAGGCAATCCCGGCAAGCGGCCGTTGAATGGACGTGAGCCTCAGCCTGCCGCCGTCGAACCTCGCTGTCCGGATCACCTCGACAAGGATGCTCGCAAGGAGTGGCGCCGGCTCGTTCCGATCCTGCTGCGGATGCGGGTGCTTACGGAAGCCGACGGCTATGCCCTGGCCAATCTCTGCCAAGCCTACAGCACGATGGCCAAAGCGCAACGGAAGCTCAACGAGACCGGCCTGCTGCTCAAGACGCCGAGCGGCTATGTCCAGCAGAGCCCGCTGCTCAGTGTCGTGAACACGTGCATGGAGACGATCACCAAGCTGTGCCGCGAGTTTGGGCTGACGCCGGCGTCCCGGTCCCGCCTGCAGGTCACAGAACCGGCTGACGAGATCGACCCGATTGATGCCGCAATATCTCAGATGCCGCTACACCCGGATTTCATCGACAAGTATCCGGTGTAATGCCCTCGCCGCGTGGAGCTGGTGTTCATCCCAGTGCTGTGCCAAGTACCAACAAAGAGCCTGACGCCTGCAATGGTCAGCGTGCGGCAGTGTAGGCGAGAGGCTGTGGCCTAACGCTCAGGGTAGGGGGCGGCCCGTAAACAATTGATATTAAAGGCGGGACCGGCGTGGCCGTTTTATTTTCACACCCGCGAAATTAGCATAGGGGGTACCCACTAGAGGCTAAAAGGTTGCGCCCCAGCTCCTGCCAGTCCACCGCACTTTCCGGTATCGACATTCCACAGGCCATACCGGCGGCGAACTGTCACATTTCGGCAACCGGGTTCTCGATAAAGGATGACTGTTGCCGCTTCCCCAGACGCAACTGCCGGATGTAAGCCGGTATGGTAGAGGGTGAATTATGGACAAAACTGAAAGCGAGGAAATCCGAGATTTTTGGAATCGTGTGGCCGATGACTGGCAGATTCAAATCGGTGCCGCCGGAGACAGCAACCGTATACTGAATTCCGATCCCGTCTTGTGGGCATTTGCCGGTGATGTCGATGGGCTCAAGGTTCTCGATGCGGGCTGTGGTACGGGCTACCTGTGCAGGCAACTCCGCGACCGCGGCGCCGTTGTCACGGGCATTGATATCTCCGAACGCATGATCGACATCGCTCGTGCCGAGCATCCGACGATCGACTTCCGAGTTGATTCCTGCAGCGAGCTCCGGACCATTAGGGACGCAGAGTTCGATCTGGTGATCGCGAACTACGTCCTCATGGACGCTCCTGATCTGGACGGCGCCATGCACGCTTTCCGGCGAATTCTTCGAACTAAGGGAATTGCGGTGCTAGTGTTCTCTCTTCCGTGCTTCCCGCAAGGACGCTG
>CAWJQP010000093.1:0-19333 GCA_963844855.1 Bryobacteraceae bacterium | reverse complement strand
CTATGCCGAGTGATGCTTGCCCCGGTCAGAACTGCAATCTTTTATAAAGGACCCACGGGAGTAAACGCAGCGCAAGGGCGATTGGCCCCCAAAAACGGGGATAAAAAGTGGCTCCTCTGTCGTAATGTAAACGATCCAGCACGAAGCGCGCTGCCTTGTCAGGACCGGCTTTCGGGAATAAAAGGCTCTTTCCTACGGTTTGCTGCGTGTCGAGGTACCCGAGTTCGTAGAACTGCACCCGGATCGAAGTGTTGACCGCCATATGCCGCAGACTCTCAAAATAACTGGTCAATGCTCGCTTGGCGGCAGCGTATATTACATTTCTTTTTCTTCCGCGAATACTCGCAATTGATCCAAACCCAACGACGCAGGCTCCTGGGGTTTGCAGTAGCATATTCCAAAACGCGTTTGTTACCGCCGCAATAGATAAAAAATTAATGTCTACCAAACGTTCTGCCGACACAGCGCTGAGACTTCCATTGTCACCATCGCTGGCGTAACCGAGGGGGAAAAGCAATCCATGAATACAACTGAACGCTTTGGAGGCTGCAACAATTTGTTGTTCCGCCTCGGAAGGATTCCCGACATGACAAGCCAAGCACTCGACCCGTCCACCATATAGAAGGTGGAGATGGTTTGCGAGCGCATGCAAGTCCCGTTCGTCGCTTGCCACTAAAAGGAGATCGTGTCCGCGCCGGGCGGCCTCGGTTGCGAGAGCTCGGCCGAGTCCGGCGGACGCGCCTACAATCAGCAGGTTCACAGTTCAAGACGCTCAGACAAAGCAGAGCGATAAATACGCTGCGGGTCATACCAGCGTATCTCTTCCCGAAATCGCTGATATTCCGGATAGGCTTTGGCAATAACGTCGCTGCTAAGGCGCGAGTCCTTAATGATATTCGGCCAACCGCCATGAGCGAGCATCGCTGAATCCAGAAATAATGCGAGTTTGCCGCCCTCTTCGTTTCGGGGAAAGTTCATGGCGAGGCATATTCCGTTTCCGGAAAAGCGTAGCAACTCCCGGTTTCCTCGGAATAGCTTCGCAGACGCGAGAGTGACGGGCACGGGTTGGTTCCGCAAATATGTTTTTAAATCCATTATGAAGGCCGGGAAGTTGTCATGCGGGATGATGATCTGAAGCTCGTGAAAACCCCGCTTGCCGAAGAGCCTAAAATATACCTCCTTTTTATACACGGGAAAGAGGAACTCATGTAGCGACAATTCTTTAGTATCTGGTCCAAATCGGACGGACGCATGGTACAGACGGTTGAAGAGCGGCGTCGTCCACCGATTAAAGAACGAGAAATACAGGCTGCCCCGAGTGTGAGCGTCTAAAGTGCTTTCGCTCGAGGCCAGGGCAATTGTCTCAGATTGTCCACTTTCTTCTTGAAAACTGCCGTCGACGAGAAAACCCTTTCCAAAGTCTTCCCCACAGGCGGTGAAATCGTGCCAGGAATAGACCAGATCCGATTGTCCCGCCATTTTTTCCAGCGCCGACCCAAGCTGGAGGATGTTGTTGATTGGAGTAATTCGCAATTGAACCGAAGCCGACTCGATACGCGACAGGCGCAAGCGCGCAGAAATGATGTTCCCGGTAAGCCCGTAACCACCACAGGTTAATGCAAAGAGTAGCGGATGCGTCGAACGGTTCAGTTCAAGGACGCCATGATTCGGATGAAAAAGCTTGATGCTTTCTACCACCGACAGGAACGTGCCATCTCGAAACTGATTTTTCCCATGAACATCGGCGCCGATACAGCCGCCGGCAGTTATTTTTGGGTGCCCCGGCTGTACCGACAAAAAGTATCCGCGAGGCATGGCGAAACCATAGATCTCACCGAGAGTGATTCCGGTTTCCACCTCAACGATCCCAGCGGCGGAATCCCAATCGAGTATTCTGTTGAAGCTGGCATGGTCGACGGTGACGCCGTCCTGTGAAAAGCTCGCAGCCGTATAGGAAAGGCCCGCTCCTCTGGAAATGCCGTACTGCGCGAACGTCGACGGGTCCCAGAACCGATAGCGATCCGGTCTGTACGCCGTTGTAGGCACGCGAACGCTACCGTCGAAGCTGACGTAGTTCAGCGAAGCAGATGAGAACTGGCTTCCGCTTGTGGAGTCAGACATGTGGGGATAGTTGTTGGGGGAAGAATCGAGTGACCGTATCGAATGATCGCATTGGGCCGTTGCAGTCCATTTTTGTACATACGAGCGGTGTATAGCCCTGTGGCTACGGAACTGAATCCCACAAAACTAAAACCCTGGAATAGGAGCAGCGGAATCTGCCATTGGGCGGGCGCCACCATTGCAGATACAGCGACAGCGGCCATTAGCAGGAACCAGAAGGGGAAGGCATACGCCGCGATTCGCAATGCAAGGGTGGAAGCCGACATTATGCCGGCTATGGCGAACACCGTCATGCCGACGAGATTGTAATGAGTCTTTCCCGCGACGCGATGTTGCCGGGTATACGGGATGTTTTTCCGCCGGAAACCGATTCTCCCAATCGATGCGCGAAGAAAGGGGAACGAGTTCACGTCCTGGATAATTGCGTTCCTAACCTCAGCCGTGATGAGACTGAACTCCGCCATATTTAGGACGAAGTTGTCGTCTGCTACGGTACGAACGACATGGTAAAACATTTTGCGCGCCGCCCTTAACGGAGCCGCTTCGGGCCGGTCGACCCGCTCACCGAAAACGATGTCGTAGCCCTGTTTGTAATGCGAAAGAAAGTCGACGATCATTTCGGGAGGATCTTCGCAGTCGACGTCAATCATTACGTACAGGTCCGCCTCAATGGTGCGAAGAGCGCAGTCGAGCGCGCACTGATATCCAAAGTTCCGGCTCAGGACGATGACATAGACATTCGGGTGATCACGGTGAAGGTCGCGGATGATCTCGTATGAGTTGTCCTGACATCCGTTGTCAATGAAGTACAAGCTCGGATTGCACTCGCTCCGGATCTGCTCGAAAACAGCAGCGACTCTGTTGAAAAATAGCGGGATTGTATTCTGTTCGTTATAGACGGGACACAGCACGGCCAGAGAGGGAAGGCTTCGTAGCGTAGTCTGGTTCGCCACACGTTCACGTTTCAAAGCGATACTGGTCTCATGCGAGGTGAAGGCCGGCCAGAACTGTTCGGATGTTCCGATTGTAACATGGGAAACTCGGCACGAAGTATCATCCGAGTCGACTGTCTTGATCCGATCTTTGGCTTGATATACAACCAGCCTGAACAACGCGTTACCACGCGTTACCCTAGTTGATTACTAACCGCAGTGGTTCTGTTGCCAACCCATTTTGGAGCCAAACTCGTCCAGCCCATGAGTCACGCCAAAGCTCTGTTTTTTATTCTTGCAAGCATCGTCCTTCTCTTTCTTCCCGTGTTGATTTGGGACTTCGGAATCATAGCTCAGAACCCAGAGCAGTATCTTACCGGAACCGCAAAAGAAGTATTTGGCTATTTTTCCCGTGATCCTACCGGGAGCGTGATCGAACTAGCGTATGCCGGGTTTTCGAAGAAGCAAATACTCAATGGGCAGTTGCCTCTTTGGAGTCCTTTCCAAGGGTTGGGACACCCATTCTTAGCAGACATCCCGTCGTCCGGCCTATTTGCGCCCATCAACCTGCTCAGACTGTTGTTGCCGGCCAAGTATTGGAGTTTTATTTTTATAGTAAATCTAGTCCTGGGTTGCTGGTTTGTGTATCTACTCTGTAGAGCATACGATCTGACGCCAGAAGCAGCTATTCCTGCCGGTATTTCCTTCGCAGCAATCGGAACCACAGCACTCTATCTAAGCGTGTCTAGTATTACCCTGGTCGTGACATGGCTCCCACTATTGCTTTGTGGCGTCGAACATACCCTAATCGGGAGCCGGTCGCGATCCACATGGCTCGCGATCATTCTCGGCAGCTATGGAGTGGCCACCGGTGGCCACCCAACTATCACACTGCTCGGCGGGATATTTGTCATCACATATATTTGTATCCGGTACTGCCAGCTTCAAGCGCCTATGCGGCCTTTGCTCCGGCTAACTGCGGCGGCGATTATTGCTCTCCTTATCACCGCAGTCCAGTGGCTGCCATTTGTATCTTATGTTGCATATCGCGGTAACACCTTCAGCGACTTCTCCGACCAAAGATTTGATTTTAAACATGTGCCCGCGTATTTTCTTCCGTACGTCTATGGTCAGCTAAACACGAATCAGACAAACACACAGCCGTCTGTTCCTCTTGGTGATTATTGGAGTCTCGGCTGGGCTCCTCCGGGGCTCCTCGTTCTGGTAATCATGGGTCTCTTCCATGTCCTCGGCCGAAAGCAAATTCGCTCGGGGCCTATGGCTCTCTTGGGCCCTGCTTTGCTATTCGTGCTGTGGGCTTTCGGTATCCCGCCGTTTCAGCTCGTTTCGGAATTACCATTTTTTAACCGGATACGCCCCCATTACTTGTCAGTAGCGATAGGCTTCACGACTTGTGTGTTGGTCGGGGTCGGCTTAGACGCCTTGATTGCACGTGAGATCAAGTGGCGGTATCCACTTTTCGTAGCCGGAGGCCTTTGCTTGATAACAGGCGTTTGGGCACTTCAGGTGTTGCGTGGCGCCCGTGTCGACTTAGCGATGGGAGCACATTTTATATTACCGGCATGGTCATACGGTACAGCCTGGATTGCCGCTGCAACAGGCGCGTTGTGGTTACTGTCACGTAGAGGCGACCGTTACAAGGATCTATCGCGTAGATTGTCGTTGGTTACGGTATTAGCCTGTATGTTGTCTGCCGTTGCGTTTTTCCCGTGGGCGTCTCCGTTAGGCATCGAGCATGCCCGCTTTAGCACTTTAATCTGCTTTATGGCGGCTGCCCCGGCATTTTTAGTGGCACACCTGCGGCGGACTACTATGCTGGCTGTTGTGATCGCGGCCACAGTGATGAGCCGGTTATACGTCGCATCTGCACCGCAACATTTGCCCCGGAAGCAAGATTTGTTTGCAGAACCCGCGTACGCACGTGTACTGAATCAAAGAATGGCGCCTGAGTATCGGGCATATGGAATGGAGGGGTTTCTCTTCCCAAATTTTTCAAGCGCCTTTAACCGAAGCGTCATAAACGTGTTGACCGGTATGGTTTCACAGCAGGTAGATAGGTTCTATCGAACTTTTCTTGATGAAACTCAGGCACCGGAACAGTTTCTAGGGCTTGCTCAGAATTCTGTCGCCGGAGGAAGCACTCCTGCTCGTGAACTATGGAAACATAAGAAGTTCTGGGACTATATCGGGGCTCGTTACATCGTTACTAACGCATCGGTAAATGATGCCGTAATACAGCCGGATGGGTCCGGCGGGAGCGCGACATTTCCTGGCGGTTTGCGTCCGGAGGCTCTTGTCCAACCAGTACGGCTGCAATTCAAGTGTCCTGTCGACACTGTAAAGACCACATGTATATTTTTGGGCACCTATAATCAGGTCAATCACGGTAAAGTCACACTGAGTCTTGTAGGAGAGAATACATCTGTCACAAACACCGCAGAAGTGGACAGTAGTGGAGTTAAAGACCTGGCTTGCACGCGCTTTGAGTTTCCTTTGCAAATCTGTCCCACGACAAACGAACCTGTGGAGTTGGAGTTGAAGTATGATCGAACCGACGATCGATCGGCGTTGGCGGTCTTTAAAGGTCTCAATGATGAGGTTCAGTACAGACTTCTTTCACCTCGTAAGGAGAAATTAGTTCACTTGTTCGAAGATCCGGTGAGCCGCGGACATGTGTGGGAGAACACGGGCGCACAACCCCGCGCTTATATTGCTCCTGAAAGTGCGCCTGCTGCAAGCTGGCAAGAGGCGCAGGACGCTTTTGCAGAGCAAAACGATCTTCGCCGTAGGGTTTACGTCGATGATCAACAGCCTTGCGCTTCAAACAGCGATCTCCCGGCGGACTCAGCTGCCAGTCGTATTCATCGCATGCACGTCGAATCGGATCGTATAGTCGTTGATATCGACGCGTTCAGTCCTGGGACTTTTGTGCTGGTGGACGCCTTTACGCCCGGTTGGAAGGCATATGTCGATGGTAGACCTCAATCCGTGTCGCGCGTCAACGGTGCATTTCGCGGAACTTGCATTGAGAGCGTTGGTATGCACCGGGTCATAATGGAATACGATCCACAACATTGGCGGATCGCTAAGGTACTCGCCAGTCTCGGTTTGGCTGGCTTCGTTGTACTAATCTGGACGTCTAAGCGTAGACTACGCTCTGAGTAGCATCGGTTCGGAACGGCGCAACTCTGCTACGCCAAGATCAGGTTGCAAACCCAAACTCTTAGACGACAACACATCGTGTAGCACAATTAGCTTTCGATCGCGCTTGCGTCCTCTATGAAGACGTGTTCGGCGTATTGGAGTCCGATAATTCAACGGAACGACAGCAGGGCTGATATCCTGCCGTCTTCATCCGAACGGGGGAATGGCTACATGCATCTATAGTCGAGCTTCAGCTAAGATAAGGGGTACGTGAACAGAGCGCTGTCCCGAGGGTAGAATATTATCCTTACGGACACCCATATTGAGCTTCTAACCTGTTCGGCTACTCGAACGGGATCAGCCTAGAATTTGCCCTTAAGGACGTTGATGCACTCTCGGATTATATTCCGCCATTCTGTTGTACTTACAGTCTTTGCCGCCGTACTGGCAGGCTGTTCAAAACCAGAGCAGAAAGCCGAAACCCCTGCGCCGGAAAAGCCGATTTCGTCGAATCCCTTAGAAGTCCTGGCAGCAAACGTTTCATTGGATCAGACGAAGACGGGTGGCCTGCGCTCCATCTCAGGCTTGGGACAGGTTCTCTTCGCCCATCCGAATCACAAGAGTAGTCTGCCTGTGCCTGCTGAAACACGCGCAATCGCCTTCAGTTTTGGCATCCTGGATAACGCCAGAGCCGCAACTCCAAAGACTGACGGGGTTGAGTTTCGCGTCCATAGTCAAGACTCGAATGGACAGTCGCAGTTGATCTGGTTCCGCGTACTCGATATAGTCGCCATTCCTGCGGATCGGGGTATGCAGCAGACGATTTTACCCTTAGACAGTACCCGGGTTACACGGCTTGTCTTTGAGACCACGCCGCGCGGTACTCTCGCGAGCGACTGGTCTTACTGGACTAATGTTTCGTACCTGAAGTCAACGGACCTGACAGAGTTCTTAAGCAAGAACAAGCGCACGGATCAGTTCTCCGTATCGGGTCTGCGAGATCTGCCTGGCCTAGGTCCGGTTCTGTTTGCCCATCCCCACTCCGAGTTCGTGGCACCGGTCGTGGAAGGCTCAAAAACAGTTCAGTTTCAATTTGGAGTAAGGAAAGAAGCGTTGATTGCAACCGCCAAAACAGATGGCGTGGAGTTCCGGATTTTGGCGGAACAAACGGCTGGAAAACCAAAATTGATTTGGTCCCGCATCTTGCGTCCCATTCAGAATGAAAAAGATAGAGACACGCAATCCGGAACGTTAACCCTTCAGACAGTCCCAACTCGACTTGTTTTCGAAACGCTTCCAGCCGGCACGACACAAACAGATTGGGCGTACTGGAAGAACGTATCCATAACCCCATAGAGATCGAGCGGGACCCTATGAGCGGAGATCAGCTATGACCACTGACACGAACGCCGCGCGGGTTGGGATCGAGGTCTTTACGGGCGAATACAGCGACTGGGCACGGCGGGAAGTGCAGCGTCGAAGGGCTCAGTATGCCGCGAAATCAGAACAGAATCTACTGTCATTTGTTACATCGGCATATGATACACCAATTGAATTTTTATCCGCCCTTGTAGATAGCGTGTGCGCTCAGGATTTTGGTGAGGGCGATACATTCGAGTGGGTTGTCCTCGACAATGGCTCGAAGGACCCGGCAGTTGTGACGTTCCTTCGAAGCCTTGGCGCGTTGGGGTTCGTTCGTCATTTCCGGGTGGAAGATAATCTCGGCATCATCGGTGGAATGGATTACGTCGTGAAACGAGCACGCGGGCGGTATGTTCTTCCGCTCGATTCCGACGACTACCTCTATCCCGATTGCGCCCGGATTATGGCTTCGCATATCCAAGAACATGGATATCCGGCTGTGCTCTTTTCCGACGAGGACAAGCTCGACGGATTCGAGCTTCTTGAGCCATATTTGAAGCCTGCATGGGATCCGGTGCTTTTAGTGAACTCCTGTTACATTGCGCACCTCTGCGCAATCGATAGGGGTCTGGCAAACCTATTAGGCGCGTACAGTGACCCACAAGCGGTTGGATGCCACGATTGGGACACATTCATCCGATTCATGAATGCCGGCTATCAACCAGTACATGTCCCAGAAGTGCTGTACAGTTGGCGGCGCCACTCCCAGTCCTGCGCCAGCAATATCGATTCGAAGAACTACATCCATGCTTCCCATCGCCACACGCTGGAGAAATTTCTGCGCCGGCAGCGCCGGTCCGAGCTTTATTATCTCGACTACAATCCGCTTTTCAATCGCACACCCGACTGGTGGATGCGCAGGCGCCATACCTCCACTAAGCCGCTCCTGACTGTTGTGCTGAAGGAAGAAGGCGCCGTTTCGAAGAACGATGACATCATCTTCGGCGCTGGTGATTACACGCCTCATCGAATCTCGACGATTGCAGCGAATGCCACGGCAGGCGATCTGTACGAGTTGCTGCGATCAGAACCGCACGGCAGCGAGCTGGTGAGGCTCGTTTCATCCGATGTGAGCATGTCGCATACAGAATGGCCATGGGAAGCGCTGACAATCCTGGAGCTCTTCCCGGATACAGTGATGGTTGGAGGGCCCGTCTACAACGAACTGGGGCAAGCTGTTTCCGCGGGGATTTATTTTGGCTACGGGTCGGGCCTGGATACGCCGGACCTGCTCCGGAACAAGCAGGATCCGGGCTATTTTGCGCAAATGTGGAAACAGCACTCAGTGGATGCGATGTCGAGCCGGAACTGCGTTATTGACGGCCCATTTCTTCTCGACGCGCTCGCCTCCTCAAACATTCCCCCTGAGACTCCATTGCGAATGCTGGGCGAGTGGTTAGGGGCTACTGCAGCGCGTTGGGGTAAGCGGGTGGTTTACAGTCCTTTCCTAGCTGCTGAAGTGCCTGGCATCTGGTCACATTCTCCCTCCGGCGAGTCTGCCTTTCTGCTGGCTCACGGCGCTTCGATTCCAAAGGCGCGATATTACTCCCGGCATCTGGATGAAACGGGGGAACGGCCCTATCAATTGAAGCAGCAAGAGACGGCTAGAAGAGTCCTCGAACGGGCAGTTGCAACAACTGGAACTGTAGAGGTTCAACTGCAACCATAGAAGTGAGCGTTCCATGACGACCACAAATGGACATTCTGTAATCATCGATCCAGAGCAGGATTATGGGGAAGAGTACTACCGCTGTCATCTAGGGCTTCCGTACAGCCGCGAGAGCGTACACTTCACCACGTTTTTTAACAGCATTGCAGACGAGCTGATTCGAAGCCTGCAACCCCGGACCGTGCTCGATGCAGGTTGCGCTATGGGGCTGCTGGTCGAGGCGTTTTGGGACCGAGGCGTGGCATGCCGGGGCATCGACATTTCGCCGTATGCCATTGCGAACGTCAGACGGGATATGGTTCCATACTGCAAAGTCGGATCGCTGGCAGAGCCGATTGAAGGCACTTACGATCTGATTACGTGTATCGAAGTGTTGGAGCACATACCGGAAGAGGATGCTTTGAAGGCCATAACAAACATGGCCAAAGCGACGAATACAATCCTGTTCTCATCCTCATTTACCGATTTGACGGAGCCCACTCACGTCAACGTCCGGCAGCCGATCTGGTGGTTGGAGCGATTCAGCAACGAAGGATTCGCTCCGGATTTGACTTACGACGCCTGTTTTGTGAGCCAGCAGGCAATGCTTCTCAGGAGGCGTGCTGAACCACTGCCATGGGATGTTTTACGTTTATTTGCAGAATTATTGCGGTATAAATATGCTATTGTAGCGCGGGATAACCAAATTACAGCGCAGGCCTTACAGGTGCAACAAACCAGCAACCGGCTGGAAGAAGTGGAGAATCTAATGGCGGCAGCGAACAATCCCTCAGCGATACGCCTGGAGAAACCGGAGCAAGTTGACAACGAGGCTGTGAACGACAATATCTTGGAACGGCTGAGTACAAGCGAGTCCCGAATCGAGCAGTTAGAACACGAACTTAGATCTGGAACGACGACGGAATCCTTGCGTGGGGAGATGTCGGGAATGCGTACGCAGATCAACTGGCTGATTCAGGAGCACGAACGGTCAGCAGCATTGAATGAAAGATACCCCAAAGAGTTAACTCAAAACGCCCAAATGTGGCGCACTGAGCTTTCGCCTATGAGAGAAGCATCATTGCGGCATAGCGCGCGTCTGGAGCAGGTGGAAAGTCGCCTGGAGCAGGTGGAAAAGAATATTGCCACGCAGTCGGCCACGCTGAGTCAACAGATTACACAAGTGGCGGTGCAAACTCGCGGTATTCTTGAAAGCCGAATCTGGCAAACTCTCGTTTCCGCCAGCCGGATGGTGACTAAGTTCTCGGGACGTTAAATCTGTATCCTCAAAAGCCCCCATCCCGTCATGATTCGTTTTCAAGAAGATTGGTATCGAAACCGGTACCCGCATGTAGCTCAGGAAGTCGAGGAAGGGCTTTGGCCGTCGGCTGAGGCTCATTACTTTCAAAAGGGCTCTCAGGAGGGCTTGAGTCCGAGCCCGTATTTCGATGAAGAGTGGTACCGGTCTACGTATCCGGAGATAACCTACGCCATAAGCCGGCAATTCCGCAGCGGTTTGCATCACTATCTGTTGGCAGGGGCACGGGAAGGGCGCAGTCCAGGACCAGCGTTCGACGAGAACTCTTATCTGGCTGCTCACCCGGATGTCGCGGCGGCAGTGGCGCGGGAAGAATGTCGGTGCGGGTATGAGCATTTTCTGCTCAGCGGCGAGTTCGAAGGCCGCACGGCCAGTGTTGAGAATCCGTACCGGACACGCACCTCAATACACATCCCAGTGGTGCAAAGTATGCCGATGTTCTCTCCGCTTTGTGTGGAGATCGCCGCTTCCAAATCCGCGCATCCACGAGTGAATCTGGTGCTTCCCAGCCTGCTGATGGCCCACATGTCAGGTGGACCGAATACTGCCGTTAATCTCGTTGCCCGATTGGCCGCGATGGGTGTTCCAATGAGGTTCTTGTCGTCGGAGCAAGGGGTGGAGCCAAACCGCGAACTTCTGTGGAACCATATCGAATCACTCACTGGGATAGATTCACGAGCCATGGATATCGAACTCGGGGACGCATCGAATCCCGGGGACAAGGCGGAGATCGGTGAGAATGATATCTTCTTCGGAACGGCTTGGTGGACGGTGCAGAAACTGGCGCCGATCCTGCCGAAGATGCGGATCCAAAAATTCCTGTATCTGATTCAGGATTATGAGCCGGGACTGAGCGCCTGGTCGACAGAACATAGCATGGCTCTCGAGACCTATTCCATGGACATGGTCCCCGTGGTGAACAGCCATGTTTTGCGCGACCACTTTATAGAGAATCGGGTCGGCCGTTTTGCAGATCGCAATTTTGCCGGCGAATCGCTTGCGTTTGAACCAGCTATCGATCGCAATTTCTTTTTCCCCGAACCAAAACAGTCGAGACGCCCGAATCGCCTGCTGTTCTATGCCAGGCCTTTGTCAGCGCACCGGAATCTCTTTGAACTTGGCGTGTGCGCGTTGCACAATGCCGCCCTCACCGGATTGTTCTCCGACGGCAATTGGGAGTTACGATACATCGGAGACGCCGTTTCCGAAACGAAGATCGGCAACGATGTAGTGATCCGCGCCTCTCCCTGGATGGCATATAGCAGTTATGCGCGGCTGATGCGAAATTCAGATGTACTCCTCTCCCTTATGCTGTCTCCCCATCCAAGTTATCCACCGCTGGAGATGGCGGCCTGCGGCGGCGTTGTTGTCACGAATAACTATGGGTGCAAGACGCAGCAGCGGATGAGCGAGTACGGAAGCAATATTTTCGCCCCCGAGCCAACTGTCAAGGCCCTGGTACAGACGCTCACACATGCGGCAAATCTTGTGAAGTCCGGATCGCTGGATAAACCGAAGAGTATACTTCCGGCCACCTGGGCGGAAAGCTTTGAACCGGTACTCGAAAAGCTCTTTCACATTTGCATGCACATGCTGGCTTGCAATCCCAATGCAGTTAAGAGTACGCCGGTGGTACACCGGGCGGTTTCAGTGCAGCAGCAGGACCATGCGGCCATCCTGTATCCGGGGGAAGGCGAAGTTGTAGGCACGCGGCCCGAGTTCTACATCGCTTGGGCCGGCCAGACCAACGATCTTGTACTCAGACTCTATAGGAAAGAAGACTATTTCATCCGTGGCGATGCCTTGGCAGAGATCGCTTGTACGATTGTGCTTCGAGCTTCGGGATTTTCGGGTGTGCTCCTCGGCGAAGCGGTAGAACCGATACCGGAAGGCGGTTATATAGTATCGGTAACCGCTCCTGATTCCCGGCGGTCATTTTGTGCGCGAGGCTTTGAAGTCCACTCGTCTCAAGAAGTCTGGCAAAAGAAGTTTCAGCAGATGCTGCAGCGTCAAGCGGCAGCGGCCGCCACGCGTCAGAGCTCGGAGCGCCTTGACGAACGTGAAGGGCCTCTATTTTCGATTACCACCACAGTCTATAACACTCATCGCTCGTTTTTAGAAGCGCTAGTCAAATGCATCAAAGAGCAATCGTTTGGTGATTTCGAATGGTTGATCCTGGACAATGGCTCTACCGTTCCAGATGTTAGCAAGGCGTTGCGCGACATAGCTTCGAGCGACAAACGAATCCGGCTCTTTACGGTTACAAGGAATCTGCACATTATCGGCGGCAATCGGTACCTGGTTGAGCGTGCCAAAGGCGAATACATTATTCCCATCGATTCGGACGATTTGATCTATCCTGATGCACTTGCGGTCATCAGCCGGTATATCGAATTCAACGATTCCCCAGGGCTATTGTTCAGCGACGAGCAGAAAATATCCCTACAGGGCGCGCCGGCCAAGTATATCTGGCGTCCGGAATGGTCAACGCTATATTGCCAGGCCACTTGTCCCGCATCGCATCTGATGATTTTCAAGCGAGGCCTCGCATTGCAAGTGGAAGCATATGGCGACGATTATGCACGGGGAAGCCACGATTGGGACACTGCATTGCGTCTGCACGATATAGGCGTCCGTGGCGTTCATATACCTGAGGTGTTATACGGCTGGCGAATGCACCCCGCTTCCGCCGCGCTAAATGATTCGGCAAAGAATTATATTGTCGAATCACAAATGAGCGTGGTCCGATCGAGTATTGCGCGGCGCGGCCTCGCCAAGTCTATGGAAGTCGAACCTGCGCATTGGCTGCCAGGGTATTATCATGTCGTCTCACACGAGGACGAACAGCCGCCGGTGCTGGTCAACGTAGTTCTATGCAGCGCAGGAGAACAAGATATCGAACAACTGCGAAGAAATGTCGCGGCAACGGATTACAAATCGGCCTCCTTCCGGATACATGTTCCGGACGGAACGCGGCTCTCGGCCGGTGAGATCCTCTCAGCCGGCGAAGTAGAGATTGTTTCCTATTCTGCTATCGCGGACGTGATGAACCGCGTACAGGGCTCCGCGAAGACTCCGTTTTCCGCGATCCTTTATAATGCTCTGGAGATATCCAGGCCAGATTGGCTACTCGACGCAGTTACAACGTTTGCTTTGGATGAGACGACGGGCATTGTCGGCGGCTGTATCACGACCCCATCTGAAGAAGAAGTCCAGCACATCGGGTATGTAGCCGGCCTGGACAGTTTTTTTGCTACACCAGGCTATGGAGTGCGAAAGCCCTACGTCCCCGAGGCGATTGCTCTACTGCGGAGACACGTTACGGCTGTGTATGGTTCGTTTGTAGTCATAAAGAGTTCCGTGTGGGAGCAAGCCGGAGCAATGAAGGGTTTTGATACTACGGATGGGCTGTATGGTATCGAGTTCTGCTTGCGAGCTCGCGAATTGGGAGTGCTGACCGCCTACACGCCCAGAATGGCGGCTGTGGCGGAATTCCAAATGCAGCATCCCGCAGGCAGCAACGCCGCCTTGCGGGGAGAGATAGTCCAAAGGTATGGGGGCTCCATAGAGCGCGACCCGTATTATTCCGCCGAGTGCTCTCAGTCGTCGAAATTCTATGGTCTCGTGACGGAGATCTAATCGAGTTTCGCTCACTTGCTGTACTTAGATATGCGGACATTTACATACGCGGATTGGCTGGAACAAGCTATTGCGTCCGGTCGACTAACGCGACCTCCTTCTGTGAAGGCGATACAGTTTTCCCTTGTGACTTCGCTGTACGAGAAGTCAGTTCCAACCGTGTTTGCAGAGACACGCGACAGCGTACTCGCCCAAAGCCATCGGCAATTCGAATGGATCATTCTGGCCCATGGACCTATCTCTGATGAGCTTCGAAGCAGCCTACGCGCACTCGAATCCGAGGACCGATGCAAGATCTTTTACCTGCCGGAGAACCTGGGTATAATCGGCGCAATGCGGTTTTGTCTAGACGCTTCGAGCGGCGATTACATCACTCCTTTGGATGGCGATGACCTGCTGACGCGGGACGCGCTCGAAGTCATGGCTGAATACATTGCCACTACCAAGGCGTCATTCTTGTACTCGGACGAAGATCACTTGGTCGATGGCGTCCCGCAAAGTCCCTATCTGCGCCCCGACTTTGACCCCGTGTTGCTGAAAGCAAGTTCGTACATCTGGCACATGCTCGCGTTCCGGCGGGATCATGCCCGGGAGATTGGTGTCTATAGCGATACCGGCGCGAACTGGTGCCATGATTGGGATACCGCGCTCCGGTTCTATCGAGCTGGTTATCCGATTGCGCACGTTCCTGCCGTATTGCATCATTGGCGAGCCCACGCAGCGTCGAGCACGAATCGCCCAGATCCGGAGTCGGGATCCATGCGGTCACAAAGACATGTGCTCCAACGCGAGATCGATGCGCAATCTCACCCAGAGCATTTCTCTGTAGAGGAATTCCCGTTGTTTCGCGGGGCTAAGGAATGGTGGATACGGCGGCTGCCGGTTGACCCTCCTCCTGTTGACCTCGTTCTTACCGGCCGGAATGAGGAAAGAATTATCCGTGCAGCCGGGGCCGCAATCCATAGCTCACAATATCCATTCCGCGCTATCCATGTATTTGGGAAACTCCTTTCTGCGGGGGGGCACCGGCGGATTGAAGATCTGCTTGCCGGCCAGGGCAGCGCCCGGACCGTAACGGCTTGGCAAGATGCCGTGCCCGCTGACATTGGTCGCGCACTCGCAGATACGCCCTCAGATTTTACGGTTTTCTGCGGTGAATCGTTTCGTTTCGAAGGCGAACTATGGCCGTGGGAGTGCGATGCGATGTTTCAGCTCCACGCAGACGTCGCCGTAGTCGCTGCTCGTGTGCTCACCGAAGACAGGACAATTCTGGGCGGCGCGGAAATTTTCGGATTTGACGGTGTCTACGGCTGCCCGGATCAAGGACGTGCCGAAACAGATCCTGGTTATTATGCGTTTGCGCTAAAACAGCACTCCGTCAGTGCGCCATTCGGGGAGGCATTCATCGCACGAACCGACTTCGTTCGTAAGGCGGCAGAGCAGTTGCCACCGATAGTCTCCTGGCCTAGTTTAGGCGCATGGTTTGGCGGGTTTGCAGCGGAAGCCAATCGCCGCGTCGCCTTTACGCCGTTGGTCACGGCCGTGCTTGCGGAATCCCGGCCATCCTCCCGGATACGGATGAGTGAAGCGGAAGCGGCCGCATTTATCGAGAGGTTCCAAAAGTGGATTCCCGATAACCGTTGGTATTCACCACTTTTTGGGTGGCAGAAGGGTTCTGGTTTCGCACTGAACCTGAATGCGCACGCAGTGAGACAAGCCGTTAGATAAAAGTGAGAATCCACCCGCAAGGTATACTTGAAGTTCAACCAACCCCTGCTGATGCAGTGTTGTTCGCTCTAAAAAAATTTACGCATGTGGCACGGTGACTACAAGTTCGTTCTTCGCAACCTCCTCGTCAAGGACTTTCGAATCCGATACCGTAACATGTCCCTCGGCATGTTCTGGTCAGTTTTGAATCCTCTGGTGATGATGGCGGTTCTTACCTTCGTGTTCACGAAGATCATGCCGTCGGATATCCCGCACTTTCCCGTGTTCCTCCTGTGCGGGCTCGTTCCCTTTAACTTTTTTGCGCTTGGCTGGTTAAGCGGAACAACTTCGCTGGTCGACAACGCCGGACTGATCAAGAGAGTGCCTGTTCCCCGGGAGGTGATTCCCATAAGCGCAGTGTTATCCAACTGCATCCATGTAGGCATACAGATTGCGCTGCTATTCGCCCTGGTGTTCTTCTACGGCATTGCGGCAAACCGGTACTGGATGTGGATACCGTTTCTGCTTCTGCTCGAGGTTGTGTTCGTGTGCGGATTGTCTTTACTGTTTTCCGGAATGAACGTCTATATCCGGGACACCCGGTATATCGTCGAATCAGCGAATGTCGTTTTGTGGTGGCTGGTACCGATCATCTATCCCTTTTCCATAATTCCGCAGCACTTCAAGGAGCTTTATCAGTTCAACCCCGTTGCCGCTCTTGTCCTGGCGATGCGGTCAATCATTCTCGAAGGACAGGCTCCATCCGAGGGCCTGTTGATTAAGTTTTGCGGCGTATCGTTTGCAATGCTCGCGATAGGTGTGCTTGCATTCAAGAGGATGGAACGCCGCTTTTACAACTATCTGTAATGCCACTGATTTCATGCAAACACGTTTCTAAGGTGTTCCAACATCACCATAGGAGCAAGCGGCTGCTGCGACATCATGTTTTTGGGTGGTTCAGCCGGACACACAAGGGCGATGATACGTTCTATGCCCTTCAGGACGTATCTTTTGAAGTTGCAAAAGGCGAGAGCATAGGCATAGTCGGCAGCAACGGCGCCGGTAAGAGCACGCTGTTAAGTGTTATCACTGGCTTGGCACACCCGGATGAAGGCAGCGTGGAGGTGAATGGCCGCATTGCAGCGTTATTGGAACTCGGATCGGGCTTCCATCCCGATTTGACTGGCAGAGAGAACATTCGCATGAATGCGGCGCTGCTTGGGTTCACGAAGAAGGAAACCGATGATTTGTTTGAATCCATCATCGATTTCACGGGCATTAGTGAATTCATTGACGAGCCCCTACGCACATACTCAAGCGGTATGGTCCTCCGGTTGGCGTTCTCGGTTGCCGTGAATCTCAACCCTGAAGTTCTGTTGATTGACGAGATTCTTGCTGTCGGCGATCAGGCCTTTCAGGCCAAATGTCTTGAACGTGTCCGCATGCTTCGCGAATCAGGTACGACGCTACTTTGCGTCTCTCATGCCACACAGCTTCTGACGCAATTCTGCGATCGCGGCATCTGGCTGGATCACGGCCAGCTTGTGATGCAAGGTGAGATTCACGCAGTGATCGAAGCTTACGAAGGTCGAGCTGTTCCAAATCCATAGTATCTGTTCTAGCTAAATGCAAAACGTGAAAGAACGGTTTTTTATCGTAGGCTGCCAACGATCGGGAACGACTTTAATGCGGCTGGTATTGGAGTCGCACTCACAAATCTATTGTTTTCGATGAGTGCTTGGATAACTCCGTTCTCGCCGGCAGTGGCCCCGCCGCCGTTCAAGATTCCACGATGGACCGAGCAATTACTGCAGGATGAACTCTGGGATGAAGGTCTTTCCGAACGGGCTCGAAATGTCTGCCGTGGAAAGAAGATCGTATTTCTGATCCGCCCGGTCAACCGGGGGCTGGACAACGTATCCGCCCGAGATCATCGGCGCCAAAGCTGCTGGATGCGAAGCTTTTCGTAACCGCTATCCTCGTGAGTTCGAGATGCGGCCGATCCTGCCGTCGCGATGGGCGCGCTCTATTGGAAGCATAAGACCGCACCGTTAGAAGATTATGCCACCAGGAGTTCTCCCTTGTTCGTCCTGCAATACCGCGATCTGGTGGAAAACAGCGCGAAAGTGCTGCCTGAACTATGCAGGTTTCTTGGAATACAGTGGGAGCCGGGACTTCTCGACCATCCTTGCTTCTCCCACGGAGAAACCTTTTCGAACGGAACCACGCTCAGCGACACCGACCCTCAGCGACCGATACATACCGCTTCCGTGGACCAGTGGAAGCGGTATCTGACAGAAGATCAGCTTGCTGATATCGATCGCATCGCGGGCGATCTTTGGAAACGTGTGTCGTTATCCGCGGCCGGGTAGTCTTCGGCCTTACTGCAGAGCTATTGTCGCCTTCGGCGAGCCATTGACAGCATTTCCTGTCACCTTATTGTTGCCCCACGAGGCAACCGAGCCACCTGCGGGGTTGAGGCCGATGTCGTTATTGATGGCAATGATATTCGATATGCGTATTCTGGCTTGCGCGCCATCTGCCCGGAAACCAGAGGAATTGCTCGACAAGTTCCGGTGGTTGGTCGCGGAGCTGTCGACCACGGTCATCTCGGCCAGAAGGCTCCACGAAACAGCCAAATAACCGCAATTCAGATTTCCTGCGGCCGCAGTTCTGATGGTTACCACAGAGTTATCCTCACCGCGGACACCAAAGTTATTTTTATTAAAGGGTCACGTGATCAAGGCTAGCCGTGGCCGTGGCTCCTGCGGCAGGCTTGATCATAACGCCGCCTCCGTTATTTCGGATTTTCGGTATTGCCCACATAGAGCCGGGCTACGGTGTTGGGCTGAAAATCGATGCCGTTTTGAGTGAATTGCTGTATCTGAACAACGAGCCTCCGCTGATCATGCGGATGCCATTCAGACCGGAGCCGACGCCGTTGATCGAAACATTTCGAATTATGACCACATCGTTTACGGAGGGGAGGTTCACAATGATTCCGTGCCACCGACAAGGGTGCTACCGTAAGCGCCGGCGCCGTTAATCGTAATCGATTTAGTGATTGTCCCACCGCTATATCCGGCCGAGTCGATGATATTGATTTCGCCCGCGGTAGCTGTCTTGCTGATGGCTCCCGCAAACGTCTCGCATGGCGCGGTCCGGGAGCATGGATTGACATCTCTCCCACTCCGATACCCATGGTCGAGTCGCCTGAGCCTGGGCGCTCTGCGTACCCAGCCAAATGGCCACAGTACTAAAAGCAAGGATATATCGCCGACACGTTGTGGTTCTCATATTACGTTTCTCTCCTTTCGGCTGACAGGACGAGATTCGTTAGCGCTGGCTGTCGACTAGGACGGGCTAGAACACTTCCACCTG
>CAWJQP010000092.1:0-59051 GCA_963844855.1 Bryobacteraceae bacterium | reverse complement strand
CGGCGTTCGAAATCTCTGACGGCAGGGCCTGCTGAGCATTCTCGTGAACCCAAGCGCAGGTCAAACAGCATCCGCGGCGGTTGGACGCGAGCTTAGTCAAACCGGAGCGATGATGACCAGGCGCAACCTTAACGTGCAACCAACGATCAAGGTCCCCGTGGGTGATAAATTCACGGTTCGGGTGAACCGGGACATGCTTTTTGAGGCCCCTTATAGAGATACCACTTCAGGCTGACCCCCAGACAATCGTTCTACAGAAGCTCAGAAGGCGAGCGGCTAAAGAAAGGCGGCCGGCGGTGGACGATTTAAGACGAAGGCGCAAGAATGGAACCACTATCAGCGGCCAAAATCCTGACGATCAATCAAGTGGCGGAGATCCTCCGGTGCTTCGAAAGCTCACGTCTCTCAAACGTTCTTAACGGCAAGATGCGTCGCCTGCCGCACTTTTTTCATTACTTCATGGGCCGGAGAAAGCTGGTCCGCCGGGAATGGCTCGATGCATGGCTGGAGGAGTACAAGTGCCAGCATTGCGATACCGTGGGAAACGCGGGCGGCTGGCAACCAAAAGCAGAGGCCAAAGCTGTTTAACTCGTGAGTTGGACTAGCGGGAAGGATCGGGCTCGACGCCAATGCCGAGCCCGAGGGACAGGCTCATGCGTCGTTCGGTTCAGGGTCGCCTTCACTCTCAACTCGGCGTTCAGCCCGGTCGAGCTTTCCGATCGAGTCGGCGCGTACCTCTGTAACGCGGTGCTTGATGCCGTCGCGTTCGTATTCTCGGGTGCGCACCGCTCCTTGCACCATCACGTAGGAACCCTTCGTTAACGTCCGCGTGTACTCGGCCAGTTTGCCGAAGGTGACAACACGATGCCAGTCCGTGCGGCTCTGCCAGTTGCCATCAGCGTCTTTCCATGATTCTTTGGTGGCAACCGAAAGGGTTACGACCAGTGTGCCGTTGGGAGTGTAATGAGCTTCGGCGTCATTGCCAGTGAAACCGATGATTGTGAGCTGATTCAAGGTATACATTCGAGTTCTCCTTTTCTGATGCCCTCTGTGCCGGGGGCAACCGAAAAGCAAGCGGCCCCGCTCCCAAACGAAGCCGGAGAGCTTTGTTGGAGGTGCCAGCGCTCAGGTTTCTGGGCTGTTGAGAAACCTGCTGGAGGAACCGACAAAGCAGAACGCAGGCGAGAGCCGGGCGCGGCGGTTCAAGCGCAGCCGTTGCCCTGGACAGCAGGGCTGAAGAATGGGAAACGCGATATGTCGTTGAGCAGCGATCTGTCATACCGTCTCCTCGCAAAGTGAATGCTCACGCTTACTCCCGCACACTGAGACGAACCGACGATGACGTCCAAGCATCGAAGGATGTTGATCAATGCTGGCGAAGTGCAGCGACATGGCCGTCCGTTATGCCATCTGGCTGAGCCAACAGAGACGGTAACGATGTGTTCTCATTACGTCCTGGCATGGGAAGTACGCAGCCGTGAGCATGAACACGACGGCATCAGTTAACGCATTTCTGACATGCGTGCCCGCTCAATCGAAAAGCTAGACCGGCTGAGAATCAGAGTCGGTTGCGAGCGCGATTCCCTAAGGTGGGCATGAAGCACGTCGGAATGGCAAGGACAAGCCGACCGGATCAGCCTTCATCGCCGCATTGTCAACTTGAGTGATCGAGGCGCATTTGCGGCCTGGAATGCTGGGCCTTTGGAGGAATGGCTCAGGCCACGGTCACTGTCCGCCAGACTGCAGAAGGATCGCGATCGCCTCAATAAGTGCCGGCCCACTCGGAATAGATTCTGGACGGCATCGTGGAGCGAGAGAAACCGTTGCGCGTGACTGCAGATTTGAATCGGCGCATTTGCCGTTCCCGTTGGCGGTGCTGGCTGATGCGAGACTTCAGACTCGATTGTTGGCGTATCGCTCCACACTGTGAGTCACGTTGCCGAAGATGGTTCGCATGGCAGCGGAGTAGCTTCTCAGTTTGTCGGTAATGATCCGCAGTGGTTCGCACCTTGGCCGCGCAACAGTCTTCGAAAGAATCGCTCTGCAGCACGCTGATCACGATGCGGCTGGACCAGGATGTCGATCACGTCGCCGTCCTGATCCACGGCACGCCACAGATACTGCTGTTGGCCGTTGATTCGAATGAAGACCTCATCCAAGTGCCAGTGGTCGCCCAGCCGTCCCTCTCGTCGCTTCAATTTCCGAGCATAGTCAGGACCGAACTTCTCACACCACTGCCGGATCGTCTCATACGACACGATGATTCCGCGCTCGGCGAGAAGATCCTCGACATCCCGGAAGCTCAGGCAGAAGCGATGGTAAGCCCAGACCGCATAGCTGATGATCTCGGGAGGGAAACGATAGCCGGAGTAACGAGACGCTCGCTCTTCATGGCACCAGTCTTTCAGTTTCGTGCCGGAGTTGACAATGCCCATGGAAGGCTTCCGGAGTCTAGTTGCAATAAATCCCACAACCATGGCTCGTCCTTAACCGGAGACAGCTTGAATTAATTCCGCCACAGAAAGTTTCGAAACTGATCGGCCATCATACCTGCTGCCGTTGTATCGCGTGCTCGCTCCGCGACAATTAGCGATAGGAATCGCCAGAGGATCATCCAACATACTCTTATGAAATAAGTGCGGATCCGTTCGAAGGAATCGGCTATCACCTTACTGTTTAACTCCAGGTCCGACGTGTTTCAACGGTTAGCGCAAAAAAGACATCCATGGCGAAAGTATGGCGTATAGTCCAAAAAACTCAAAGAGTCTCAGAATCCAACAAGATGCGGAAACGGAGGAGTCTAGTCGCATTCGCCAGCAATAAGAATGTTACAGAGGTTCGCGAACGGTTCGCTGTCTTCCGATGAAATATTCGATACGGGAAGTCGCGCATCCCGCCAATCGTAACAGCACGTTAAACCGGCCCAATTGGTAATTCGCCATGGACAGGTCCAGCGTGTGCATGTGGCGGACGAAGAGCGGCGGGCGCACGCACATACGGTGTTCGTGCGCGGTGAGGAGCAATGGGTAATTGCAAGCATACAAAACATGCTCCCCTTGTCACTGCCGGTTTGATGAAGATTTCGTCTGGCGCGGCGAGTGCCACAAGCATCTCCGCTCTGTCAAAGCCTGCTGATTTCAAAAGCAGGCAGGGCGAAGGTACTGAGAACCGGAGTCAAGACCAACGGGGCGTTCAATAATGGATGGCGAAGGGCCGATTGAAGCAGTCGCATCGAGTCCTGAGTCTGGTCAGGGCTCGGCGCCAAGTTCGTCTCGTCGTGACTAGAAATGCCGACTACGGACGTGTTTAGTTAGTTAGTGCTCACCACGAATCGATCGAGGAAAGCATAGAGGAGAGTATATGAAGCGCTATTGGAGCAGTCGTCTGGTCCTTGCTCTTACTGCGGTGTTCTGGATGTGTGGCGCCTACGGTAACACCGGAGGACTTCAGCCGTTCCGGGCGACGATTTACGCTACCGAGGTTTTGATACCCACAGATCAAGAAGGAATCTTCATCGTGCGGATTGACGGCGCTGGCTCAGGTGCACTGTTTGGCAGGCTGACATTCTCAGCTACCGAGACGATTGACTTCGTAAGTAACCCAGGAACGGCAACGGTGACGGACGGTGAGTTCACTATCACTGCAGCAAACGGGGATCAGCTGTTTGCGACCTACTCCGGCTTTGGAGTACCGGACCCGAATAATCCCGGCTTCTTTTTGGGCTCAGCGGTTGCCACACTGACCGGTGGTACGGGCCGGTTTGCGTGCGCATCGGGTGTTGTCCCGTTTTCGCTCTTCATCGATCCTGCTGCACTCACGGAAGTGATCACGTTTGCCGCCGAGGCTGATCTCGTCGGAAACAGCTGCCGGTAACCGGGCAAAATCTCCGGCAGCAGGATACGGGCCGAATCGTACCGATTGCGGTCATCTGATCGATTGTGCCTTACAAATAAATCCCAACCAAGCTGCCGAATGCCGTAGCGAGACGTGATCCACCCGATCAAGAAAATTTGGAATCCGCACCGGCCGGAAGTAGGCGCGCAGCCGCTGATTACTTCGCGGCTCGGGTTCCATCAGAGTTCGGTCCGGTGCGTCTAAATCGTGTGTTAGGCGGCGCGGCGCTCGTAGTGATGGTGCAGGCCACCAACTTCGCGAATTTCGACCTGTCGTTCGCCATTATTCCGTCCACCGATTAAGAGTTGACTTAGAGAAGGATGGAGGTGAACATCGGGACAAATGGCAGCCTCCTTCTTCCGACTACTTTTGAGCGGTCACCAAGCCGTGGCGATTGAGAATGCCGCTCTCCGGTTGCAACTCGCGGCGTTCCGTCGGCAACGTAAGCGACCGGTCTTGACGATTATTGATCGAAGGTTCTGGATCGCTCTGCGCCGCTTGTGGTCCGCGTGGCGACGTCCGTTACTCTATGTCCAGGCGGACACCGTCGTCCGCTGGCAACGCGAACGGTTTCGCCGATTCTGGGCCCGGCTGTCGAAATCCGATCGCCGCCGGCGAGGTCGGCCCGCTACGGCCGCCGAGATTTGCCGACTGATCGAACGAATGGCGGCCGCCAATCCGTTGTGGCGTGCACCACGGATTCATGGCGAACTGAAGATGCTCGGCATCGCGATCTCTGAACGCACCGTCTCCCGAATGCTGCGAAGGCTTCGCCGCCCACCTAGTCAGACGTGGAAGACCTTTCTTCACAACCATCTCGGTCAAATGGTGTCCATCGATTTCTTTACCGTGCCGACGATCACCATGAAGGTGCTGTTCGTGTTCATCGTGCTGGAACATCGACGTCGCCAGGTGTTGCACTTTAATGTGACCGAACATCCCACCGCAGCCTGGACTTCTCAACAGATTGTTGAGGCTTTCGCGGAGCGAAATGCGCCGCGGTATATCATTCGCGATCGGGATGGCGTATACGGCAACGAGGTTCGTCTGCGGATCTCTTCGCTGGACATGGAGGAGGTGCTCACCGCGCCTCAGAGTCCTTGGCAGAATCCGTACGTCGAACGCCTGATTGGCTCGATACGGAGAGACTGCTTGAACCATTTCGTGATCTTTAACGCCCGGCATCTCAAGCGAACGCTCGCATCGTATTTCGTTTACTACCACGATTCCAGGACCCATTTGGGGCTGGACAAGCAATGTCCAATTCCACGCCCGGTGGCAAGTATCGGAAAGATCATCAAGATTCCCCAACTCGGTTGGCTGCATCATCGTCATGAACGCCTTGCCGCATGACCAGGTGCTGGCTACGCATTATTGGCTAAGGACAAATCCTTTTCGGCGAAGGCTCGTTGAAGCGTGCACTGACCGAATTCACGGAGCATTATCACAGCGAACGTCCGCACCAAGGAAAGGGTAACGTCCTTCTCTTCCCCTCACGAGATCAGCCGCTAGTTGATGGACCCGTCCGTTGCAATGCGAGGCTCGGCGGCTTGCTCCGATACTATTCCCGCACCGCCTGAGTAATTTGACCAAACGGCAATCGAAGGCAGAAGTAGATCGCACCGACGACGTAGCGCGGAGAACTGTGCTTTCGGAACTCCGCGCATCGCGACCTGGTCGAGCCACCAATCCAACTGCCAGTATGCAAGATCGATTCACACGCCGTGAGGTCAGTAGACGACGTTAATGCTCCTTCTCATGGCACGATTACCCGGGGTCAGACCTAAAAAACGAAGCGAAGCGCAAGTTGGATGTCGCGGTTATCGTTGATGGTTGACGTGATCGTACCGAACTGCGGCGTGTTAAACGTGCGTTCGGGAATCTGGAACTGCGGGTGGTTCATCACATTAAAGGCTTCGAAGCGGAACTGGAGCTTCCGTTCACCATCGGCGCTGAGAGGAAAGTCCTTGAACACGGAGAAGTCGAAATTAATCTGGCTGGGGCCGGTGCCCACGTTTCGCCCGGTATTGCCAAACGCGAAGCCGTCCGGGATGCGGAACGCGGCTGCGTTGATGTAACGCTGCACGGAACGCTGATCGCCGGGCAAATCAGGTGAGATGCCTGTGGCGTCGGGCCGGATATTCGAGGATCCGCTATTTGAATGGTCAAAGGGAGAATTAATCGTAAAAGCGCGTCCGCTTTGATAAAAGGTGATTCCGTTAATCTGCCATCCGCCGGTCACTGCGTTAGTAGCGCCTGAGGCGCTGCTCAGGAAACGCCGGCCTTTGCCGAACGGCAGTTCGTATAGATAACTCACTACCAAGCGGTGGCGCACGTCTTGGAAGGAGAGCGCGCGCTCCCCGCGCAGGTTCCGCTGATCCTGCAGATTGCCGGTTCCCGAGGTCGTGCTCAGTTGCGTCGAGTCCGAATCGTCAATCGCCTTGGCATACGTGTAGGAGACCAGGAAGATGTTCCCCATGGAGAGGCGCTTCTCGGCCTTCATCTGGAGGCTGTGATAGATGGAGTTACCCCGTGGCTCCTGAAACGTGATGCTGCCCCAGCCCGTGAACGGGCGCCGCGTGTTAACGGACCCTGCGGCAGGAGGTGGCTGGTTGATGTTGCGATTGGCCATCAGCTTGTTCGCTTTGTTGCCCACATAGGCGGTTTCGACGCGAAGGGCTCCGAACTGGCGATCCACAGTCAGATTCCATTGCTGGCTGTAAGCGGCAGGAAATTCGACTGGACGGCCGTTGATATTGAGGAATTGGCCGCCCTCGGCGAAGTTAGGAGGCAGACTGACCGGCGGGAAGCCTTGTGTAGGCCTCAGCGCAGTGTCGGGCGTGAGCTGGTTACTCGGGAAAGAGAAACTTGCCGAGTACGGCGGATTGAATAGCGGGTTATGATGACCCGCGTCTTCGAGCGTGTGAAAGACGCCATAACCCGTGCGGATAACGGTCTTCGATGAAAGCTGATAAGCGAGTCCGAAGCGTGGCGCGAAGTTGTTAAGGTCGCGTTCGGCGAGCGCGCGTTCCCGTATGCCGCCAGGCTGCGCGAACACCAGTCGGTTGGCGGCGATGTCGAAGTTGGCCATCCGATTGGCGGCCTCTACGACGGGCGTCGTGTACTCGTAACGCAGTCCGATGTTGAATGTCAGCCGAGCGGTAGCCTTCCAGTCGTCCTGAATGAAGGCGCTGTAGTTGCGGACTCGCGTCCCGCCGCGTACGTTTGTGCCGATGGAAGCGCTATCGGGTACACCGAGCAGGAAATCGGCGAAAGGACTACCCGTTCGCGAACGGTCGCGCGGGTCCTGAGAAAAAACGCCATTGTAGGTGAACGAACCGCGTGGCGAACTGCCCTGACCGAGGTTGAACTGCGTGCGGCGATGGTCAAAGCCCATCTTGAAGGTGTGCCGGCCGGAGATGATCGACAGGTTGTCGAGAACTTGATAGACATTCTGCCCCCGGCGGGTGTCGAATGAGTCGCCGAGAGAAGAAAAGCCAGTGATACCGACGACCGTGAGGCCATTGGACTGGACGTCGTCCGGCACTCCCTTAATGCCAAACTCGGAGGCCAGATTCTTGCCGTCGCTGCGCGGAGTGACGGTGGCGTATAGACGGTTGTATCCGGCGCGGAATTCGTTGATGATCCGCGGCGAGAAAATATGGTTGTAACCGAGCGCCGCCCCTCGATTATTGATCACCTGTGGCAGGTATTCGTTGGCGGCGAAGTAGCCATTGTAGGCGACACCGGGCACGTTCAGCGGCGTGATGAAAGTTCGGTCGCCGCGCGAAAAACGGAACATTAGAGTATCGGAGGACGAAAAGTTGTGATCGACCTTGATGTCCCCTTGATCGTTATCGTCGGTGTACTTCGGGTTGAGGATGTAGTTGTTGGCGATACCCGGAAGATTGGGCAGAGGATACAAATCGATATAGCGGCGCATAATGGGGTCGAAGCGCGCCGCGGGCACTTGATTGCCGGGGAACGGATCGCGAACGCTCGCGCCTGAGGGATCGGTCCGCGTGGTTTGGGGATCGAATATCGTAGCGCGGCCGCTGAAATCGCCCGCCCGAAGTTCGGCGGAAGGCACAGTGAACAACCGCGTCAGACCTCGACGAATGCGCGTGCCCTGATAGTTCGCAAAGAAGAAGCTTCGGTTGCGTCCGTTGTAGAGTCCCGGCAGGCGAATGGGGCCGCCCACAGCGCCTCCAAACTGATTCTGCTGAAAGGCCGGGCGCGCGCGCCCAACATTGAAGAAATTGTTGGCGTCGAGCTTGTCGTTACGCATGAACTCAAACAGCGCGCCATAGAATTCATTTGTGCCGGACTTGATGTTGATATTGATCGTGCCGCCGAGACCGCGCCCAAACTCTGCGGGCAGTAAATTGCTTTGGACCTTGAACTCGGCGATTGCATCCGGACTCGGCAGAATCGGCGCCTGATTATTGTCGGTCGTATTGTTATTCACGCCGTCCAGTAGAAAATTGTTGTTCTGGATGCGGTTCCCGTTGATGCCGATGAGGAAGTCCTGGTAGAGCGAGTTATTTCGCTGGGGGATATACGCTCCGGTGGACAGCGCGATTAACTGAATGAAGTTGCGGCCATTGAGGGGCAATTCGGAAACAGGTCGGGTTGCAATGACTTGGCCCAGCGATGTGCTTTCCGATTGGAGCAGAGGCGCTTCGGCGCTCACTTCGATTGTTTGGGTAAGGTCTCCAACTTCCAGACGGAAGTCCAGGCGCAGGCGGTCTTGTACTCGAAGCGGGATTCCGTCGCGCACCGTCTTCTTGAAGCCCTTCGCTTCGACATCCACCGTATACGTTCCGATGCGCAACGGCGTCGCGACATAGAGACCGTCCGCGCCGGTCTCGACGCGCAGGCTGACGTTTGTCTCGCGATTGGTGACATTGATGACAGCGTTCGTCACGGCGAGTCCCGTCGGGTCCGTTACCTGTCCGGTAATGCTGGCTGCGTCCTGTTGTGCGAAGATCGCCGAGCAAAGCGCGAGCGAAAAAAGTAGGCTTTTCATTGATAATCCCCCTAACTCAGCACTTAATGTTCGCCGTGGTTAGTCTAGTGCCTGATCGTGTGTTTTACAATCTGTTTCTTAGTTGCGTTTCTTATTTGCTAGCCGTATTGGAATCGTCAATCTTCACGGCGGAGCGGCGATGACGAGAGGATGGGAATCACTTTCTTGCGCGGACCTCCTCCGCGCGGCGCGCGCTGTGGAACAGATCGCCCTTGGGATCTACCACACGGACGTCAGATCCGTTGGCGACACGGCCCTAAAAACGGATGCGGAGCCGGAACTCGATCTGCCGCGGATCTAGCGTGCCCAGCCCGTAAGTTCCAAAGCTCTCGTTTTGGATCATTCCAGGCTGAATGCCACGAGCGGGATTGGCAGCGGTGAAGATGTTGTTTGTGCCCGCGCGCCACCGTCCCCGTGAATTGAGCGCGGTTCCACAAGTTCGTCGCCTCGGCCGAGAGCACCATTCCGACACCCTCCGCCAACTTGATGTTCTTCTGCAGGCTCATATTGTGGTTATAGTAGGGCACACCGCGAAAATCGTTGTAACGAAGCGCGGATGTCCCGAACCAATAGATGTCCGGAGCGACCGTCCCATTCGGCAATGTGACGACGCGTCCGCGGAATGCATCCGGATTGTACTTGAGGAACTGATAGCGTCCCACCGTCATCTGACGTCCGCTCGGAAGGGTGACGGTGCGATCGGCCGCATTCGGCGAATCGTACCAGCGCTGCAGCTCTTTCGGAACTTCGATATCCACTCCAGGCACACGATCACAAAGGCTATTGAGAGAGTTGCATCCCGTGAAGCCCTGCTGCGGCTGACCGCTCTGCAGGATCAACACGTTCCCGAATTGCCATCCGCCGAGTACCGCGTTCGCTACCTTGTTGTTCAAGTCAAATTTCTGGCCTTTTCCAAAAGGAAACTGATACACGGTCGTCGCAACAAGCCGGTGCGGGATATCGTTGCTCGCGAGGTTGTATGAGTTTTTGTAGTTTCGCCGATCGATGTTTCCGTTTGCAAAGCCGCCATTTTCGGAGAAATTGTTGTTCTGCAACTCCGGATTCGAGAACTCGATCGACTTCGACCATGTGTAGTGCACGTTGAAAGTCAGCCCCTGCGAATACGATCGCTGCAAGCCGACCATTAACGCGTTGTAGGTAGAGAATCCAATCATCTCTCCCACCAGATTGCCGGTTAGCAGAGGATAAGGAAACAACGCTTCTCGCAACGGGATGTTTGGGTTGCGAAGGTTGCCATTGTACGGGATCGAACCAGTCGGGTTAAACGGATTCGGAACCAACTGTGTGGCCGGATTGTTGCCGTTTGACGCGATGTATGTCGTCCGCCATGACTGCAACAAGCTGTCGGGGAATAACTGCTCGGTGTTGGCCTGGGTTCGCCCGATGAGAAGGTTTTGTCCTTTGCTCCCGTGTAGCCGAGCGCTGACCTGGATTACTCACCGACTTTCTTCTCCACGAAGAAGTTCCACTGATAGACTTTGGAGTTTTTGAAAGTGTCCCGGTCGAAGCGCGGCTCGTTGCCGCCTGCGCCGTAATACTGCGGAGCGTCGGGATTTGCGCCGATGAGCGGGATGACGTGTTTACCTGATTGAACGGCGCAAGAAGCGCGGCCTGCGGATTCGGCCCGTACTGCAACGCGTTTGGCGCGCTCAGCACGGGTGAAGAAGTTCTGGTTTCCGTAGTAGTAAGGACCACCGTAGTAGCCAGTGTTCGAGGGCAGGATAGTTCACGCCGAAACCGGAACGAATGAGAACGTGATCGCGTCATACGATACGCGAGACCAATCCGTGGGCCGAAGTCTTTCCTCGGGGTTCTTATAAGTGACGATCGTCCTCCGTTACGCCAGGGAAGTACAGTCCGCCCTGAGTTCCAGCGGTCTGCCGGCTATAGCTGAAGGAACTGAGACGGTTGTAGCGCTCGGTCGGGGAAGGTTGCAAGTCCCAACGGAGACCAAGGTTGACGGTGAGACTGTTGTTAACCCGCCAGTCGCTCTGATTGTAGAAGGCTAGGTACTTGGCGGAAAGCGCCATCAGGACGGCGTTCTCTCCACCGGCCGACGGCCCAGCTCCGAGGAGATAGCTTGCCAAGCCGCTGCCGGCAATGTTGCGGCAACTTGTGTTGATGTTGTTGGCCGTGGGTCCCAGGATATTGCCAGAAGTGAAATCGCTTCCTGAGTGCATGTTGAAACTGCCGCGCGCATCGGAGTAGTTAGACAGATAGTTCGCGGAATTCTCCGCCCCACTTGTGCGTCCACCGGCCCGCGTTTTTTGTGACCGAGTAGACGATGTTCCAGTTGGTCTGGCCTCTCATTTTCGCCAAGTAGGCGGTCTGGTTCAGCGCAGCAATCTGACTCCACCCGCCGCCGAAACTCAGTGATTTCCGGATAGGCTCCGGCGAGAGCCGATCAGCGCTGGACCACGAGGTCGGAATCCGAACTGCGTGTAGTCCATGTCGTCGAATGTCTCGGCGCGATTGTCTGCAGCGACGCGAGTAAGACCCACACGGAAATCGGCGACGAGAGATGGCGACAACACCCACGTATCACCGATCGCAGCATAGTAGTTGCGGTCCCCATTGACGGCGCCGATGAATCCACCTTGCTGGACAGTAGGCGCGTGTTGAGTCGCCCCAGCCATTCGGGCTGGCGATGTTTCCGAGATTGGCGCCACCAGTGAAATAAAGCGAATGCTTCTCAGACGGTGATCGAACCGGGCGTTCGTGCTGTTGCGGCGGAACTTGCCGGATCGCCCGATTGTAGTAGTTATTGGTATTGAGTATTCGGATCCTGCGGCGGACGATTCGGCTGCGGGAACTCGTTTATGATTCGCTGGGTAATCGGGTTGATGCGGTTAGACGGGATGATCGCGTTCGGAAACGCACTCGCTGCCATTGGTTCGGACCGACACTGACGACATTGAAAGGGTCATACACGGTGACAGGTAGGATTTGTCCGGATACGTTGGCGCGAGTCTGAGAAAAGTTTCCGTGACGTTCGAGGGCCGTGGGTACGGTGCGGAGGTAGTCGAGAGCGTTGTTGAACCGCATGCCTTCGTAGCTGACAAAGAAGAACGTCTTGTCCTTTCCGTTGTACAGTCCCGGGATTCGCACAGGTCCGCCGAATGTACCTGAATAGTTTTGGACCTTGAAAGGCGGACGAGTGATCCCTTGCGCGTTGTTCGAGAACGAATTTGCGTTCAACGCTTCGTTGCGAATCCGAACTGGCCCGAACCGTGGTACTGATTCGTTCCAGACTTGGTCGTAAAAACTACGGTTCCTTGCGACCGGCCGTATTCCGCACTCATGTTGTTTATATTGGTGCGGACTTCCTGAATTCCTTCGGTGTTCGGCAGAATAGCGACTTCATTCCACGCCGATGCCTGGATCGACACACCGTCCATCTGAATGTCACTCGTAAAAGAGTTTCCGCCATTGACTGAAAAGTTCGAAAGCGCACGGCGCGCATCGGTTCCAATGCCGAAGCTGAGAGCCGACTGCGTGTTACTCATCGATTGCCGCGCAACGACGCCCTGAGTCAAAGTCGCGTAGTTCAGAGGATTGTTGTTGATGTTCGGAATGGAACGAATCACTTCCTCCGACACGGCGTTTGTGACTCGGGAGCTTTCCGTTTGCAGTTCCACCGCCGTTCCCGTGACGGTGACGGAGGTTTCGACGGCCCCGACTTCCAGACTCAAGTCCACACGCGCGGTCTGGCCGGTTGTCAAACGCGATTTCGGTGCGGGTCACCTGTTTGAAGCCGGGCACGACGGACTGTGACGGTATAGCTTCCGACGGGTAAGTACGGCGCGCTGTACTCGCCGGCGGAATTGGTGCTCAAGACCTGAACAGCGTTGGTTTGTGTTTCGATGACTCTCACTTCTGCATCCACCACGGGCGCCCCCGTGGGATCGAGAACGACACCGAGGATGGTTCCGGACCGGATCTGCGAAAAAGCTATGGAAGTCAGCAGTAACAGAACGGCGACTGCTCGTACAGCGCGCAACGCTCGACCGGACGTGCTTGGGCGCATGGCACTCTCCTTGAATCTTGACGTGTGAACTGAACCATGGCGGAGGACGCTAGGGGCGTCGATCAACGGTAGCCAATATACTACTATTCGACTTATGGAGGATGGTGCTAAATAGGCCCCTTCGGCCCACCGAACGGGATGAAAATGCGAGCAGTGCCCGCAACACCTGGCGACGTCGATGTTCCAGCACGATGAACAGGGAACAGCACCTTCATGGTGATCGTCGGCACGGTAAAGAAATCGATGGACACCATTTGACCGAGATGGTTGTGAAGAAAGGTCTTCCACGTCTGACCAGGTGGCCGGCGAAGCCTTCGCAGCATTCGGGAGACGGTGCGTTCGGAGATCACGATGCCGAGCATCTTCAGTTCGCCATGAATCCGTGGTGCACGCCACAACGGATTGGCGGCCGCCATTCGTTCGATCAGTCGGTTCCGGTTTCGAGCAAGAACCAGAAAAAGCCGCGGATTGAGGGCGTTGTGTCCAAAAACTCGATCTGATAGAAGCCACAGCAACGTTGACGAATCCGTCCATGACGGACCTGAGGAGATAATGACCTCCGGAGATGCGAAACGTTCTCAATCCTTTCCGGTTCGTAGTGATTGCGGTCGCCGGATGGATGAACCAGAAGCAACAGCATGCGATCGACTACCTACGCGAAGAGAATCGAGTCTTGAAAGAGCAGCTTGGCAATCGTCGGCTTCGTTTTACCAATGATCAGCGTCGCCGCCTGGCAGCCAAAGCCAAACTTGTCGGCCGTCGGGTGCTGAACGAGATTGCCGACCTCGTGACGCCGGACACACTGCTGGCTTGGCACCGCAAGCTGATTGCCGAGAAGTATGACGGCAGTGCCAAGCGTGGACCGGGTCGGCCACGCACCGCCAACGAAATCGAGGACTTCGTTGTCCGCATGGCTCAAGAGAATCGCGATTGGGGATACCGGAGGATTCTCGGTGCAATGTCCAACCTTGGTTACAGCCTCGCTCGCGGCACCATTGCCAACATTTTGAAGAAGCACGGGATCGAACCAGCGCCAGATCGGCTTCGGAAAACTACTTGGAAAGAGTTCTTGAGCCGGCATTGGGAACTGATTGTCGCCGCCGATTTCTTCACGGTCGAGGTGTGGACTTCACGAGGCTTGCAGCGGTACATCGCGCTGTTCTTCATCGAGCTGTCAACACGCCGGGTCGAGGTGGCCGGGATTGCCAATGTGGCGAATGGCCTCTGGATGAGCCAAATTGCACGGAACATCAGCGACACTGTCGATGGACTTGTCAAAGGAAAGCGCTACCTCATCCATGATCGAGACCCGTTGTTTACCGCCGAGTTCCTGAGTATCCTTGCGGACTCGGGCGTGAAATCGGTGAAATTACCGCCCCGGTCTCCTAATCTGAACGCGTACGCGGAGCGATTCGTTCGGACCATAAAGGAGTCGTGTCTGGACAGAATGATCCTGTTCGGTGAAGATGCATTGCGAAAATGCATCCAAGAATTTACGGCGCATTATCATTTTGAACGCCATCACCAAGGACTCGGCAACCGCCTGATCCTGCGCGATTCGGCGCACGTCGAAAGCAACGGCGAGATTCGGCGACGCGAGCGGCTCGGCGGGATGCTCAACTACTACTATCGTGACGCCGCGTAGAGTTCAGTGGCTCCCCTTTGCTCTGCACGAATGTGTTGAGTGCGCTCTGAATCCCGTACGCGTGAGAGTGGCTTGTATCCGCGGAAGCGATCACCGTGGATATGAGATGTCGTTTGTCTTGCCAGCAGAACGTGCTCTTGTGCATGCAAGTCCGTCGTTTTGGAGTGTTAATTAACGCCCCTCACGCGGTTCGATCGGATATTTGGACGGTACGCGGAGCGGTCGACGTCTCCGGACGGTAAAAGGTGGGCCAAGTCGCGCGAGGTGGAACCCAGTTAGTCTCTGTCAAGAAACAGTGGCTCCCTCACAGCGTCAGACTGGGTAAGCGAATCGGATCATCATGATTACAGCCACCCAAGCCAAAGACTTGCTCCTAAAGAGCTGGAGTGAGTTCAATGAGGACCAGGCACCGAGACTCGGCGCGGCTCTTGCCTATTACACCGTTCTATCGTTGGCCCCCCTGCTGATTTTGTTGATCGCACTCGCAGGGCTTGTGTTCGGCAAGGAAGCCGCAACGGGACAGTTGTTTAGCCAAATCCAAGGCATGGTGGGGAAGGAAGGCGCGGAAGCGATTCAGCAGATGATTACCGGAGCGAGTAAGCCCGCTAGCGCCATCGTCGCCTCAATCATCGGATTTCTCACCCTGCTGTTCGGCGCTAGTTCGGTGGCGGCGGAATTGAAGGCAGCGTTAAACATCATCTGGGACCGGCCAGCGGACTCAGGAGAAGGTGTCGTTGGAATGGTGACGCAGCGCTCGAAGGCATTAGGAGTGGTGCTCGGCGGCGGATTCCTTTTGCTGGTATCTCTGACAGTCAGCTCTCTGGTTGCAGCTGCGGGCGCGTTCTTCACCGGCATTCTCCCGATACCCGAGTTCGTTATGCATGCGCTGCTGTTCGTCGTTTCGATGTTCGTCATTGCCGGCGTCTTCGCGGTGCTGTTCAAGTACCTGCCTGACGTAAACGTCCAGTGGCATGACGTCTTGATCGGAGCGTTATTCACTTCGCTGCTATTCACAATCGGAAAGTTCGCTATTGGCATGTACCTGGCAAAGCGAGCTTCGGATCGACGTACGGCGCAGCCGGATCTCTTGTAATCGTTCTTGCGTGGGTCTATTACTCGGCGCAAATCTTCTTCTTCGGGGCGGAGTTCACGCAGGTCTACGCCGAGCACTATGGCTCGGACCCGGCGAAGAAGCGCGATAAGGCAAAGAAGGCCCCCTTAGCGCTAGTTCCCCCCGCTGAGAAGATTACCAAGCCATCTTATGCCGCGCCCGTGGGGCAGCAGGCGACTGGCATGAATGGCGGTGCAACGGCGACCGCCGGCACCGTTCGCGGCTCGCCTTGGTTATTGCGAAACTCGTGCAGATGTTCCGGCGGTCTCGATAGTGGGCCAGAAGATTGCTCGAATCGAGCCTTATCGTCGTTATGGTCGGCTCCTGGTTGAAGGAAATTGATCGCCTACGCGAACGTAACAGCGGCACACGGCGTGAGCGATAATTCTCATGCGAACACTACTGCGCGACAACGGCTTAACGATTACAGTTCTGCTCCTCTTTGCGGTCAGCCTTGCATGCCAGAGTGTTGCGGGCTTTGCAAAATACAATGAAGACCAACAGGAACACGACAAACCGGCCATTAGCTTTGGGCAGTATATTATTAGCCCGGCGTTTGCGGAGAGCGTTTTCGAAAACTGGGAGAGTGAATTCCCGAAGAGTCAAAATATTCAGCAGATCCACCTGCGATGATGGACAGCCGGGATGAAGGACAACAGTTGGGCACGCATATTGGCCTATGTCACTGGGCTCATCAATCAAGAGTTGCTTTTGCGGAATGAATACCTGGCTGCGGAGAATCGCATACTTCGAGCGCATCTATCGCCGCGGTTGCGGCTCACCGATCCGGAGAGGTCCACACTCGCCGAGATCGGCAAACGACTCGGCCGCAAGGCACTGAAAGACGTCGCTTGTGTGGCAAAGCCCGACACGATCCTGACTTGGTATCGCCGGCTCATAGCCAAGAAGTTTGACGGCTCAAGATTCCGTTCTTACCCGGGTCGGCCGCGGATCCGCCGGGAAGTCACCGACCTGATTCTCCAGATGGCAAAAGAGAATTCCGGCTGGGGTTATGATCGCATCGTTGGAGCATTGGCGAATCTCGGCCATGTTGTTTCCGACCAGACTGTAGGCAACGTTCTTCGGCGCTACGGCATTGCACCGGCGCCGAAACGAAGCCAGGGCACGACGTGGAAGGACTTCATTGCCGCGCATATGGCCGTTCTCGCAGGCATCGATTTCTTCACAGTTGAAGTGCTCACTTGGCGCGGCCTCGCCACATACTACGTCTTATTCTTCATCCATCTGGAGACACGGCGTGTGACCATCGGCGGCATCACGAAACATCCAACCGAAGAGTGGATATTGCAGATCGGCCGCAATGCAACCGATGCGAGCTCCGGATGTCTGAAGCAATGTCGTTACGTTCTGCACGACCGAGACTCGAAGTTCACGGCATCCTTCCGCGAGACACTGCAGTCGGCTGGCGCCAAGCCCTTGCGGCTTCCGCCGCAGAGTCCGAATCTCAACGCGTTTGCGGAACGTTGGGTGAGATCTGTTAAAGACGAATGCTTAGGGAAGCTAATCCTTTTCGGCGAAGGCTCGTTGAAGCGTGCAATGACCGAATTCACGGAGCACTATCACAGCGAACGTCCGCACCAAGGAAAGGGTAACGTCCTTCTCTTCCCCACACGAGATCAGCCGCTAGTTGATGGACCCGTCCGTTGCAATGCGAGGCTCGGCGGCTTGCTCCGATACTATTCCCGCACCGCCTGAGTAATTTGACCAAACGGGAGCCGAGAATCGGCGGTCTTCATCATCGCTACACGTGGTCAGCAGCGGCGTAAACGGCGCGCGTGGTTCGTTCTCCGGTCCGATGGCCCTGTGAGTTCACACTGCTGCGTCCTGGATTCCGGGTCAGCCCACGGAATCAATTGCCGTCGCGCTACCGTGCAGTCACGGTTGTCTTTTCACGCCCAAAGACCGCGCCTCGAACTGGCACGAATGCAGTTTTGATGAACGACAACCGCTAATACGACAACGACCAGGGCACGCAAACAGATCTCCTAGCAGCCGGAGCCGTCAGTAACACGTTAACGCAGGCAGTCGTTAGACTCGCGCTGAATATTTCCGGAGGACAACTCAGTTCTTCACTGCTTCACCACAACCCGGCTGTACATAAAGCTTGACAACGTCGCCCCATATTAGAACAAGAGCTTCAGCCCAAGCTGTACTTGCCGCGGATCACGAGCCGACGTGATCGTACCGCCGGCCGGAATGTCCACGGCACGATTGGGATTGTTGAAGTTCGCATGGTTGAAGATGTTGAAAAACTCCGCGCGAAATTGCAATCCTATCCGCTCGGAGAATTGAAAGTCCTTGAAGGTCGAAAAGTCGAAATTCACAAGGCCGGGACCGCGGAGGATATTGCGACCCGAATTGCCGAATTCAAACACCGGGACCACAAAGGCCGACTTATCGAACCAGCGCTGTACCGTACGTTGGTCGGACGGTAGTTCGCCAGTGCCGATTCGATGCGGGCGGATGTCGCCGCCTGGACCGGCGTTGGTCCGCTGATTGGCGACATTCGGGGTGTAAACCTGCCCGCTCTGCAGGGTGGTGATCCCATTGATCTGCCAGCCACCGATGATGGCATCGAGGATCGGATTCATGGAGCCGCCAAAGGCCTTTCCCGTCCCGACCGGTAGCTCGTACAGGTAACTGACCGCCAGGCGGTGCGCGAAATCGAAATCGGACAACCCGCGTTCCACATCCCAGTTGCGTGCATCCTGCGGATACGCGTTCGAAGAACTGCTGCTACTAATTACGTACGATCCGTTGTCGATGGATTTCGAAAAGGTATAGGAACCCAGAAGCGAGAAACCGCCGGAGAACCGGCGTTGGATTTTCGTCTGCAGGGAGTGATAGGTGGAGCTTTGATGATTGCTCAATTGCTGAATAATATTCAGGCTCGGTGTGATGACGGATCGCGGGGCCGCCGCAGTCGGCCCTGGAGGGGCTTGATTGAGATTCACCTGGCCGGTGAGATGGACGCCTCGCGAGCCCGCATACGCAACGTCTGCCAGAAATCCTCCAGGCAGCGCCCGCTGGATGTTCAGGTTGAACATCTGTGTATAGGGCGTGGGTTCGTTCGCGGGAATGTACACAACATCGCCGGTCGGGCGTAACGGATCGCCGATGGCAGGCAGCGGCAGGCCATCGGAGACGCGGCGCGACACTTCGGGATAGTTCAGGCCCGATGCCGAGAAGTTGACCGTAAATGGCTGCTGGGTGGTGAGGCGCGTGTTGGCCGTTCCAACCCCTGCATTGACCAGAAGCACGTAGCCGATGCCATATCCGCCGCGGATTACCGTATTGCCATCCTCGGTCAGCAAGTAGGCAAAACCGATGCGTGGACCAAAATTGTTTTTGTCCAGCTCGAGCAAGCTCTTCGAGTTTCCGTTCACACCCGCCAGGATCATGGTGCGCGTCTTGAGGTCGAAGTTCGCCACACGATCGTGAGACTCCGTTGCGGGCGGGAACAACTCATAACGAAGTCCGAGGTTCAGTGTGAGGCGTCTGTTGACTTTGAAGTCATCCTGAAAATAAAACCCGTATTCTTTCAGCCGTTCTCCCCAGGGCGGCTGAAAATTGCGAGTGACGTTCGATGGGTAGCCAAGCAGGGCGCTAGCGACGGAGTGTCCGCCAACTGAGCCCAGACTCGTCGGAAGAGTGTTGAACACGTTCTGCCCCCGCGGCCAGACACTCTGCGCGAGGTTGAACTGGCGCCCACGATAGGAGAACCCGGCCTTCAGAAAATGGCGGCCGGCGGACCACGAGAAGTTCTCCGTTAACTGCGGAATATTGTGCACCTGCTCGAACGGTCCTCCCGCTGGACCGCCGAACAGCTGATAACCGGCGATCTGGTACATCGGGAAGCCGGTGGTGAACTCATCGTCGGGAGAAGTGTTCAGATACGGCACACCGGCATCGGGTTCGTATTGCATCCCCTCAGTCGTGGGGCCGAAAAAGTGGTCTCTCTTGTAGCCGACGATCAGTTCATTGACACCCCGCGATCCAATCGTCCGTGTGTAGTTCAGCGAGTAGCTGCGCGGCTTGACGCGGGATTTTGGCGTGATTAGATGCCCGCTCAGGCGCGGAAAGATGGGCAGGGTTTCCGAATCCCCGTTGCGGATTGTGTGTACAAAGGCGAATCGGTTTACCGAGTCGAGAAGATAGTCAACTCGAATATCGACTTCATTCTGATCTTGCACCCGTCCAACCGTTTTGAAGTAGTTGAAGACTCCTGCCTGATTCGGTTCCGGCAGCAGCGAGAACATCAACGCGGAAGGTTTGTCGAAGCGCTCCAGAGGGATGCGGTTATTCGGAAACGGAGCGCGCGGGTTTGTTAGCGGATCGTAGATGACCGTTCCCGGCAACAGATGGGAGAAGTCCCCGTTGCGCTCGGCTACCGTGGGAAGGGTCATCAGTTGGGGCGATCCCTGGCGGATCCGCGTTCCTTGATAATCCGTGAAGAAGAATAGCTTGTTCCGAAGGATCGGACCACCGATGGAACCGCCAAACTGATTGAAGTTGTATTGCGGTTTCTGCTGTGCGAAGAAGTTCCGCGCGTCGAGTACACGGTTGCGGAAGAAATGGAAAAGAGAGCCGTGAAAATCGTTTGTTCCACTCTTCACATGCACGCTGACGACGCCGCTGAAACTGCGGCCATATTCGGCCGAGAAGCTATTCGTGATGATCTTGAACTCACCCAGCGCTTCGAGCGAAGGCACTACGCGGATGGTATCGCCGGAGGAAAAAGAACTGACATCCAGACCATCCACCAGAAAAGCATTGCCCTCTCCGCGTGTGCCGTTGATATTAAAAGTCCCGGCTGCGAAGCCTCCTGAGGGAGCAGGCTGGGCGCCGGCCGTCAAGCCGATCAGTTGTTTGAAATCCCGTCCATTCAAAGGGAGTTCTTTGATCAGCGATTCCTCGATGACTTCGCCCAGGCTGGAAGTGGATGTCTCAAGCATCTGCGCAGCCCGATCCATCACGGTAATCACTTGCTTTTGTTCCCCTGCCGCAAGGCTGAAATCGACGCGGATCGTCTGATCAATCGAGAGCACAATCCCGACCCTCGATTGCGGTTGGAATCCGGGCATCGTCACCTCAGCGCGGTACTTGCCGGGTAAGAGACGGCTGGCGATGTAGTTGCCGGAGGTGTCCGTCAAGGTTGTTATCTGGACGGCCGTATTCTCATTCATAACCTGGACCGTTGCGCCAACGACTGCCGCGCCGCTCGAATCGAGTACGGCGCCGGTGATCGTTCCAGTGGATACTTGTGCAAACGATTGCTCGGCCACAAGTGCGCCTATCGCCAAGGACACAAACACGCGGACGTTCATGTTTTCCTCGCCGTCGCGGTATTCTACTGCGGAGAACGACGTCAGGTCAATGACTCGAGCCACTATATTCCTGTTGCATCGCTCTGACAACATACTATGTCTACTCCTCCGTACTATCCGTTTACCAGGCCTGCATATCCGAAGAAGATTGCGCAGTCGCGTTCGGGCAACGCATTTGAGACAGAGCTCCGGGCATGAACGAATGGGCCCGCATCGAACCCAGCGAATCGACCGTGGAACGTTGGTGCGGATCGTTATCAACCAACCTGAAGCAGTCGAAATTCAGCGCGACGATATCTCGGGCGGCGCGTCTTTAAAGAAGTCCAATACATCCACCGCGGGGTCGAAGGCAACCTCCACTATTCCGGCCATCATCTCCTCCCAACTCTGGAGACCCTGCTTCACGGTTGCCTGCGGATCCGGGTTATCGGGGTTGTTGGCGGAGTTGTCGAACACGGCATCAAGGGTTACAACAGTTCCCACGGGCAGGACCTTTGGCTGTGCCAGGTAGTATGTTGTCTGCCAGTGAAACCGGTATTGCGGCACGTTAAGTAACACCTCAAACTCACCGGTGGGATATCGGACTGAATACCGGAACGACTTGCCGCGAAAATGCATGTGGGGCATGAGCGCCATCACGCGGACTGGCCGGATCACTTCCACGCGGGCGCGGACCTTATAATTCGATTCGCCGGGCGGAATCAGAATCTTTGCGTTGTTGGTGATTCCCACTGTTTTGACACGCTGCTTCACCGGTTCTTTCGCGAAGAGGAGCCCGATTCGACTACGATCCTTTCCGGGTTTGCCCCTTGTCGCGTAGTGAAGTTGGAAAACGATGTCGGAACCGGCTTTGATAAGCCGCGCGGTCCCGGGTTCGAAAACCACGGGGTCTGCCCCCGGCGCCCAAACATGAAGATGATCCGGCTCATCAAGCGAGGAGATCATCGTGCGACCCTTGCGTTTCGGAGTCTTCAGGATCTCGCCGATATACTCAAAGAATTCATTCCGCGAGTAGTTTTGCGCGTACGTTGAGCTTGGCTCTCGCGCGTAGACCACCACGTGATGCGCGACCTCAGGATTGCCTGGCCTGACTTCCAGCGCCTGCACCCATTTATCTTGCGTGAAACCCGTCGGAACCATGATCCATTGGTATTCGACTTTGCCCTCCGCTGGTACATGGAACTCCTTGGGCATTTCAAAAACGACATCGGGCTTTCCGATGCGCCAACCCGAGACGAATTCCTCCAGTGGAGGCGCGTCCTTCGCATTGCCGCGGGGAGCGCCGCCGTCCACCCAGCGGACCAGCGTGTCTACTTCAGAGGGTTGCAACGCACGGTCGTTGCGAAATACCCCGTGTTGCGAATCGGCAAACCAGGGCGGCATCTTTCGAAGCTTTACAGCTTCGCGGATTGCCCTCGCCCATGGACGCGCCTGCTCGAACGTCAGCAGCGGCATGGGACCGATCTCACCAGGCCTGTGACAGGATTGACAACGCTTCTGCAGGATGGGAGCGACATCGCGCTCGTACGTAATCTCTGTCGGGCCGGGTATCCCCAGCTGTATACAGGTCAAGGATAGACAGATGATCGAGAAGGGTCGCATCTGACCTCGTGACGAGTGTAGCGAGTTCGCTACGCTCCGGACTTTAGGTTACATCAGTTCAGTGCCGCTCGGCTCGAGAGGAGAGGCGACCACCTCTTTGAGAATCCTTAGTTCATTCAGAGAAGATGAGCTCTTTTGCTTCGATTCCGTGCTATTACAGGGGGCACAACATCGTGAGCGACACGTGATGGATAAGAAGCGTTGAAATGAAAGTGCTGCTTTTCTTTTTGATTTCCCGCGTGGCCTTCTCTGCCGGTTGGGAATCCGTTCAGCGGATCCCCCCGGATACCAAAATAGAACTCCAGACGCGACAATCCGAGAATTTCCGTGGGACGTTAGTTTTCGCAACCGAAACCGTGGTGGTGATACGCTCCAAATCCGGCGAGCACTCCGTCACGCGAAGTGACGTTCGAAGTGTGCGCGTTGCTGATCCTTCGCGCCGCCTGAGAAATGGGGTACTTGCCGCCGCGATTGGCGCCGGTGTCGGGCTGGCAATCGGCGTCGCGGTCTGCCCGCATTGCGCGAACGAAGGCGCTGGCTGGATGTATGTGGGACCACTTACGGTGGTAGGCGCGGGCGCTGGTGCAGCGGGCGGATTTCTCCCGCTGCCTTACCGCACCATCTACAAAAGCAAATAGCGCGAAGCTTCTAACCAACCGTCACGAAATTCAATCACTCCCTCCACGGCGAAGTTCTTGCGAATTGCAATGAATGTAGGCAAGCTGCGGCAGTGCCAGGACGAGGCGACGCTGCCTCACAGGACGCATGTATCATCAGGACTAGATGCGCCTCTTGCAGGTCTGCGTTTTGATCTTCGGCGCTGTTGCGGTAGGAGCAGAGTGGCCACAGTGGGGCGGCCCGGCGCGAGACTTCCGGTTACCGCGCGGAGTGCAGGCGCCTCTCTGGCCTGCTATGGGACCGAAGCAGGTGTGGGCGCGAGATCTCGGCGAAGGTTACTCGTCTATGCTGATGTCCGCCAACACCCTGTACACGATGTATCGGCGAGGTTCACAGGATGTCGTCATCGCGCTCGATCCTGCTACTGGTAAAACCGTCTGGGAAACTGGCATTGATGCTGCGCACCGCTCGGGCATGAACTTGGAGGCTGGTCCAGGGCCACACTCGACACCGCTGATCGTGGGCGACCGCATCTTTGTCACAACCGTCATGGCCCAACTCGTCGCGCTAGACCGGAGCACCGGGAAGCGTCTTTGGGCACATGATCTATGGACTGACCACAAAGGCACTTTTCTGGAGCGCGGTTATGCGGCGAGCCCGCTCGCATACAAGGACTCCGTGGTCGTTCCGGTCGGCGGTCCTGGCCGTGCGCTCATGGCGTTTCGTCAAGGTGACGGGGCGGTGTTGTGGTCGAAAGGGGACATGGACAATGCTTATTCGTCCCCAATTCTGATCCGCGCGCAGTCGCGCGACCAAATCGTCAGCTTTATGGCGAAGGAAGTAATGGGCTCGGACGCGGCTACAGGCGAGTTGCTCTGGACAGTTGCCCACCGAACCATGTACGACATCAATGCTGCGACTCCGGCATGGTGTGAAGATGACTCTGTTCTGGTCGTCTCGTCCGGCTATGATGGAGGCGCCCGTGGCATACGGGTCGGCGTCAGTGCCACGGAGCTTTGGAACCATAAGCGATTGCGGGTCCACCACACCAACATGGTATGTAGCGGCGGCGTTGTCTACGGTTCCAGCGGGGATTTCGGCCCAGCTCCTCTGACTGCTGTTGAGGCCAAAACCGGCAAGGTTTTATGGCAGGACCGGGCATTTGCCAAGGCCAGTTTTGTTCTGGCCGACAGTACTATTTTTGTGGTGGATGATGACGGAACGGTCGCCATGGCCAGTATCTCCCCGAAAGGAATGAAGGTGCTCGGAGAGGCACAATTGCTTCGAGCGAACGCCTGGACGGTTCCGACGCTGGCCGAATCGCGCCTATATGTACGAGACCGACACCGAATCATGGCACTCGAGCTGCAGTCGCGGAGCGGCCGGTGATGACTCAGGCGGCTTTGCTTCAGAATGTTCCGAACCGAGTGTCCGAAGCGCTGCTGCACGATTCCCAGAAATGGCATTTTTCAAAATCCGACTTCGTAAAAGTCCAAAAACTCGAATAGTCTTCGGAATCCAATGCGGAAACGGAAGAGTCTACTCGCATTCGCAAGAAATAAGAATGTTACAGAGGTTCGCGAACGGTTCGCTGTCTCCCGATGAAATAAGTTTTTTTTATATGGGAAGTCGTGCATCCCGGCAGTCGTATATGCACCAAATCCAGCAAATTGAGCCAATTGGTAATTCGCCATGGACAGGCAGCAATCCCATAGGTTGAATCCTGTGACTCCGTAGAAAGAAGGAGGGCGCAGGAGTGAGCCTCTGTTTGGGTACCGAGGCCAACGGCACCATGTCGACGAATGACTCTCCTTCTTGCAGAAGATTCCAGGTTCAGTCACGCCGGGCGTACTCGCGACTGTTCGTGAGGCATACGCGACGTCACGTCGCGCAGCGAGTTTCAGTTTTGAGCGAAGTTCCAGTCCATGGCCAGTACGAGGCGGCTGTCGGGGGACGTGGCCGAGCGGCGAAGGGCAAAGACTCGGGTACCGGCAAGATTAAGGGCGAACTGTGATCCCGAGAAAGTGTTCGCGATCCCAGCCGCGAAGAGCTTGCGCGGGGTACCGGCGGCGGGAGTCAGGGCAAGGGTTATCGAAACGGACATTAGGTCACCTGTGGACGAAGCGAAATAAAGCTCATCGGATCCTTCGCGGCCCCACTCGGGTTTAGAGCCGCCGCCGTTAGACACTTGCAGCTTGGTACCACCCGGAGCGAGAGTTCGCAGATAGACTTCCTCTCGTCCTGTTTCGTCGGATACATAAGCAACCCACTTCCCGTCGTGCGAAAACCGGCCATCCCGTTCATTGAACTCCGAGGTGAGGAACGCGGTTGGCTGTCCAGCGGTCGCATTATCTGAAACCGGTACGGTCCAGAGGTCCCAACCGGTGGCCGGGTCTCCGGTTTCATAAAGCAGCAGGTGGCCATCGCGGGACCAGTCGCACGGATACTTGGACGCGGACGTGCGAATAAACGGCTGTTCGGCGGCCACTCCGGTGGCATCTGCGACATAGATATCGGACACGCCCGTACGCCAAGTTGCGAATACGATGTGGGTGCTGCTTGGCGACCAGACGGGAACACCGTCAGCCGCTGGATGGGACGTGAAGCGAGAGCCCGTTCCACGGCCGATGTCATAGACCCAGAGGTCGAGATTATCTTCGAGGATTTGTGCGAAGGCGAGTTTGCGCCCATCAGGAGACACGCGAAGATTGAGATACCTGCTGAGGGGCGCGATTACGCGCATTTCCAGGCCGTCGCGGTTGAACTCCACCGCTTCGGCATAGTCGAAATTGGCAGAGCGTAAGAACAGCGCTACGCGCCCGTCAGCAGAAGCACTAACGGTGTCCAGGCCGGAAAATCCGGTATCGCTCTTCGTGAGCGGGGTGGGTTCGCCGATGAGCTTGCCGGCGGACGGATCGAAGCCCTGCGCCAGCAGGATGCCTCTCGAGAACAGAATTACTGCATTGCGCGCGCCGCGAGGTTCGACGTAAGCGAAGAAGCGGGCTCCGGGAATAAGCAACTGTGAATCGTATGCTTTGCCCTTTTCGTCAAGACGAGCAAGGCGGATGCCGACTTTGTCCGTCGCTCCCTGCACAGCATAGAGGAGGCGCCCGTCGGGAAGAAAGGCCGGAAGAATATGGCGGTTCTCGCCCGCACCGAGAGATGTGACAGAGGAGACTGCCCCGCCGGAAGCGGGAACCCGAAACAGACCTCCCACGGTGCGTGAGAAGACGAGAAAGGGCGGGTCCGATCCAAGCGGAGACCACGCTCCGGACGCATCATGTGATGCAGTGCTGATGACTTGCGACGACCCGCCTCGGACAAAAGCTCGCATCAGCTTACCTTTGGCGAAGAAACCGATCTCACGGCTGTCTGGGGACCAGAATGGTCTGCGCGCGTCGTCTCCGCCGGCAACTAGGACAGCGGCAGCTGAGTCGAGCGGCTGGATCCAAAGCTTACCGCCGGTAACAATCCCGATCGATTTTCCATCGGGTGATACGGTTGCAAAAACAGCACTCCCCCCACCGGGCGGAGCGAGCGTAAGGATTCGAGGCTCAAGCGGCGGATTCCGGGGGCGAAAAGAGTAAGCAACTGCGACAAGGACGACCATTGCGGCGAGCATAGCGGCGATCGCAGGCCAGCGTGGTTTCTTGAAGGCCGCGTCGGTGGACACGGCGGCTGCGCCGAGTGCGAGTCGGACGTCATAGGGGCTCTGCCAACGCTTCTCGCGATCCTTTTGGAGGCAACCGTCCACCACGAGCTGAAGACTCGCCGGCAAGCCTGGCTGCAGGGTGGTGAGGCGCGGCGGCTCGCGTGTCAGGGTAGCGGCAAGAATGCCTTGGGCGGACTTGCCCTGGAATGCAGGTGAGCCAGTCAGGAACTCGAAAAAGAGGCAGCCGAATGCGAAGATATCGGCGCGATGGTCGGCTTCGCGGCCCTCTACCTGCTCAGGCGCCATATAACCAGGTGTACCCAATACCGCGTGCTCTGCTGTCAGTAGAGTGGCTGTTGAGCCAGGGCCACGCTCTTTGTCGTCGTGATCGTCGTGACGGATTTTCGCGAGTCCGAAATCGAGAAGTTTGACACCGACAGAAGTTAGCAGGATATTACTGGGCTTCACGTCGCGGTGAATAATGCCGCAGCGGTGGGCTGCGTCGAGTGCGTCAAGTATCTGTTCAGCGTACGAGATGGCTAAATCCGGAGAGAGCGGCCCGATGATCGATTTACCTTCCACGTATTCCATGACGAGGTAATCCGGACCGATATCGTAAAGCGTACAGATGTGCGGATGATTAAGCGCCGCGATCGCGGCAGCCTCACGACGGAAACGATCGGAGAAGCGCTCCTGGCATCGTTTGATGGCGACGGTTCGGCCGAGGCGTGTGTCACGGGCACGGAATACTTCTCCCATGCCACCGACGCCTATACGATCGAGAATTTCATATGGGCCCAACAGGGTACCGCGCTGAGCCATGCGAGAGAAGCATACCACTCTGCTCGCACCGGGTGCACTGTGCCGGAGCCTTGTGCCGGCAGCCTCACTGCCTTGGTCTGCTAATCGGCGTATGAATGGCAGTAGACTCCCCGCGATCCGAAGATAACGAGGTCAACAGAACATCACATGGAGGGCATGATCGCTGAAACTCGAGGTCGACGACAAAGTTCCTCTTCGATTGTTAAAAAGTGCGAGACTCTGCCCCCGTTATTGTGGGAAGGATGGCCGCTACGTGGTGACCTGTCATGCGTTCAGCCTGAAGCGTGACCTGGATGTATCGGGTACCCGGAACCCTGCTCATGACCTCGTTACAAACGCAGGAGACCCGGCGGATGGCTCGCGATCCAGCAGTGGATCAGGGTCTGAGTTGCACGATGCAAGACGAACTCGCCTGCTGCGTCTGCAATCGGATCTCCGACACGCGGTACACCGGTCGGTTCCGGAGTTCGAGTCACGGTATGGACGAAGTCTGCGGCGGTAAGCTAGGACGCATGTGGCACCACATCCTCGGCCGCCGGGCGGCGGCAATCGTCGTAGTGGCTTTCGTTGCGTTGGTCATGGCCCCAAACGCCCCGGCACAGAACCAGAAGTGGGTTCAGTTGTTCAACGGCAAGGACCTGCACGGGTGGGCTCCGAAGTTCAGCGGGTTTGACCTCGGTGTGAATCACAACGACACGTTCCGGGTGGAAAACGGCCTTTTGATGGTGTCATACGACAAGTGGGCGAATTTCGGGGATCCGCCGCACTTTGGGCACCTATTCTACAAGGACAAGAAGTTCTCTCATTACGTCGTCGCCGTGGAGTATCGCTTCGTCGGCGAGCAGGTAAAGGGCGGTCCCGGATGGGCGTTGCGGAACAACGGTGTGATGCTGCACTGTCAGCCGCCGCAGACAATGGGCAAGGATCAGGACTTCCCGATCTCTGTGGAGGCGCAACTGCTCGCCGGCGGGCCGACTGGCGAGCGGACAACGGCGAACATGTGCTCTCCGGGGACCGAGGTGTACCGGAACGGCGTAAAGGTGCCGAGTCACTGCATCAATTCCACCTCGAAGACCTATCGTGACGGAGAGTGGGTGCGAGTAGAGATCGAGGTGCACGGCGCCGACAGAATCGTGCACCGAATCGACGGGAAGACGGTGCTGGAGTACGGAAAGCTGGAGATCGGCGGCGGCAACGTCATCCACTACAACGAGTCGGTGAAGAAGAACGGGACGCCGTTGAGTGAGGGATATCTCGCGATTCAGGCGGAGAGCGCTCCGACGCAGTTCCGGAAAATCGAGATCATGGAGTTGGGTAAGTAAGGACTTGTGATTCGCCCGCCTGCGAAAACTTCCCGCCAATTACGCTGCTGTACGGAGTGATGCCGCCAGCTTCGCGCGCAGGAAAGCCAAACAGCCCGGCACCTGCGCTACGGTCAATCCGTGGAGCAGGATCGGCCCTTTGAACTGATATTTGCTTAAGAGGCTCATGTACCGGTCGTAGTCGAGAACGCCGTGACCTGCGGGCTTGTGACCCGCTTCTCCGTCGTGGTCGAGATCCTTGGCGTGACACAGCACAATATCTTTACCCACAAGTGCAAACGCCTCATCCAGGATCTCCTTCATACGGGGCAATTCCCCCTTGTGGAAGAGATTCGCGGGATCCATCGTGACTTTCAGGTGCGGAGAGCCGATCTCATCCAGTAGGCGGCGCGCTTTCCGGGCTGAATCGACTACGTTGCTCATTTCGGGCTCGAACGCCAGAACAACATTGGCCTGCCGGGCAATGTCGGTCGCCTCACGGACGCAAGCGGCCATGTCGCGCCACGACGCGGCCGAGTCGTTGTCCGGATGATATCGCCACATGCTATTCGGGTTACGCGTGCCAGTGCACACATGAATAAAGGATGTGCCGATCCGCGGGCATGCCTCGGCCAAGATCCGTAGCCGCCGCAGCCCCGTCCGGCGGTGTTCCGCGTCCGGGTGACACATGTTGAAAGTGCCAGTCACGCTAGCAATCACGATCCCGCGAGCCGACGCTTCGCGGCGCATCCTGTCGGGCAGGTCCGCAGGAATCTGATCGGGCATCTCCGGCAGACCGGCGCATGCCATGCTCATCTGAACGCAGCCCAGCCCATGGGCTTTAGCCGCATCCAGCCGCGCTTCGAGCGTCCCCATATTAAACGTAGTGGCAAGCAGGATGCCGATCTGTGGGGACTCAGGTTCCATAGGCGTTACCCGATTTTGTCCGGAAGCGGTGTTGACCGCGTGCGCTCCGGCCAGGCAGCAGAAATCACGGCGGGTACGGCTGGTATTGTGAGCAGCCATGTATTAGAACCTTAGTATCGGAATTCCCATTTAGGACTCTGCTTCGTGCTCATTCTATACCCGGCCGCTTCCTCTGACCGTGCGAGTCGTCGTCCTCCTCCTCGATTGCGGTCTTCGCCCTCGCAACACGCAGTGCCCTGGCGAGATAAGAAGGTGAATGGAAGGCGACTTGCCGTTCCTGATCCGGGCCAACTTCCTTTTTGCTGACCACATTGCAAGAGAGCAGGCGCTCCCTGTTCGCATCTGATCAGGCCGATCTAGATGAGGGGTTGCTTCATGAGACTCGCGCGTCCAGATCGCGAGAAGGTCCACGGAGGAAGACGAAGCTTTCGAGCCAATTTCATGAAGCGGGGTTCCCCGCACAAGCCATCGAACTCGGGATCACCGATCGAGATGACTCGCATGACACGGTCCTGATACGCACGCTCCAAGTGATCGAGGGCGATGCCCCAATCTTCCAGCCCGGCTGCACACAAGGCGAGGTCGTACGGCGATATGTAGGCGCCTTCTGCGAGCGACGTCAAGTCGGCCAGTATCGCCTCAGCGCCGGACCGATCCCCGCTCCGCGCGCGCGCAAAGCACAATTCGGCCTGCCACATCGCCCGCCGGTTTGCCAGTGCCGACGCGGTTTCCAGCTCATCGATCGCACGGCCGACATCGCCGGCAAATAGAATGGCCCGCCCAAATTGCCAGCGGGCCAAAGGAGACTGCGGCTCCAGGTCCACTGCGCGTTGGCCCTCATCAATGGCCCGCTTGTAATCGCGCGCAGCAAGGTAGATGTACGGGACATACGCATTGATCGACGGCGCCAGCGGATCGATGCGGCGCGCCAGTTCGATTTCCTCAGCGGCTTCCAGGAACCGGCCCAAGGTGACCAGCAACTGCGCGAAAAAATGATGTGCCGTTGAGTAGTTTGGATTGAGAGTCATCGCCCGCCGGAATTCACTCTCGGCGCCGGTGAAGTCCCACTCGTGGTCCTTCAGAACCTCCGCACGGCAGGTGTGCGCCTCGGCGAGGTTATCATCCAGTTCTATCGCGCGCTCGGCCGCCTTCCGGGCAGCGCCGAATGCCGAGTGGGACGGTTCGAGCCCCCAAATGCCGATAAGAACATATGCGTCCGCTAAACCCGCATGCGCAAGGGCGAAGTCAGGGTCGATCCGCAGCGCGCGTTTGAACTCATCGATGCTGCGGTATAGATCTTGCTCGGTCCGTTTGTTCCAAAGGTAGCGCCCCTTGAGGTAGACGAGGTGAGCGGTGGACGTGTGCGGCGCCGGGGTTCGCAATTCACGGCGTTTTGGTGCCGCCCCGTTGATCTCAGTGGCAACAACATCGGTCAAGTGATCGCAGAACGGCAGCAAAGCGTCGGGATCGCAGTCGAATCTATCCTGCCAAACGACCCGATCCGAACCGATGTCGGCGAGGCGCACATTCACGCGCAACGTCGCGGAGCCCATTACGGACCCTTCCACGACCGTGTCGGATCCGAGATCGCGGCCAATCGCCTGCAGAGATTTCCCGGCCGCAACGCCGGCCTTGGCGGACGTTCGTGATATGACACGGATGCCCTTCAACCCTCCGAGCCCCGTGGTCAGCGCCTCTGCAATGCCATCGGCGATATAAGCCAGGGACGGATCGCCGGTGAGGTTTTCGAATGAAAGGACAGCAATCGCACGCTCTCGTGGACGTTCGGGCGCTGGGCCTCCGGTAACCGGCGCAATAAAACGGTAGCCGCGTTTTGCGAGTGTCTCGATGAATCGTGGGTTCGCACCGCTGTCGCCGAGAATCGCCCGAATCTGGCTAACCGACTTGTTGATCCCGCTATCGAAATCGGCGGACTTTTGTTCCGGCCACACAGACCGTTTCAAGCAATCTCGCGTGACGATCTGTCCGGGAGCGTCCAGCAGCACGCGGAGCACGCGATACGCTTGGTGAGCTAGTTTAAGCTTGACGCCTCTCCTGCGCAATTCGCCGCTTTGCGTGTCCAGTTCGAAAGAGCCGAACCGGATCTTGGCGCGATCGTCTTGGCCCGTCACTGACATTAGCAAGCCAGAATAGCATCACGCCTGCTGGGTCGGTAAGGTATTCGGATAAACTGCTATTTTTCTGTCGTTTTAATGGGCACGTAAAGAGCACCCGAATGCAAGGAACAGAACTGGATATCGCGCCTATACTGGCGTCCAGCACCCAGAACTCAGGGACGGCAGAAGTTCTAAAACCGCCTGGGGGAGAGGAGAATTACGATGAACAGTTTCGGCACACAGGCACTTCGCATTACTCTGGATGGCCGCCCGAACCCGATTGAACTGCCGCTCTCGAGGACGGCGGTGCTCGTAGTGGATATGCAGAATGACTACGGATCGGCGGGCGGTCTCTTCGAGCGGAATGGCATCGATATTTCGGCTATTCGTGAACTCATCGCTCCGATCGCGCGGGTGCTGGCCAGCGCCCGACAAGCCGGAGTGCCCGTTGTGTATACAAAGGCTGCTGTGCGCCACGACCTTTCAGACCTCCCTGAGCCGGGTTCGCCGCTGCGGGACCGCTGGCTGGCCTACGGCGCCGGCGCTCCGGTCCTGGCCCCGGATGGGCGGCCCAGCAGAGTTTTGATTCGCGACACCTGGAACACGGACGTCATTGATGAGTTGAAACCTGAACGGGGCGACATCGAAGTCTACAAGCATGGGTACAGCGCATTTCACGGAACAGAACTCGATGTCGTCCTGAAGGAACTGGGAGTCAAGTATCTGATCGTCACCGGTTGCACGACGAGCGTTTGCGTAGAGTCGACCATCCGCGATGCGCACTCGCGCGATTACTGCTGCATCCTCCTCGAAGACTGCACAGCAGAACCTATCGGTCAGAGTGCGGCCGGCTATATCGGTGTGCCCGGCGCGCACGAACGAAGGATCAAACTATGAAGCGACTCTGCTGCTGATTCAGACTATTTTCGGGTGGGTCTCAACTTCAGAGTCGGCGATCCGGGCATTGACCCCCGAACCTGCCCCGGTCTTCACGCGCCACCTCAAACCGTAAGAACGTCTAATATGAATCGCACGTCAACGTTGGCCTCCAGCGCCGGTGCGCAGGTCCCCTCCTATTCGCGAGATCGAGTTCATTTGTTCTACGTCATAGCAGCATGCATCATGCTGATTGCGGTGCTGATTGGATTCCGGCAGTTCTTTCTTCAAGGCAGGGCGTCGTCCGGGCGCGAACTCACGCCTGAAATCCGTACGTTGATCATCGTGCACGGCGTTTCCATGACGGGATGGGTGCTTGTCTTCCTCATTCAGTCTTTTCTGATCGCGGCCAAGAGACGCCGCGCTCACATGAGGCTCGGCAGCGTCGCCGGCGTCCTTGCGGCTTTCATTCTCGTTTCTGGGCTCTGGTTCAATTTGGCGTCGTTCCGCCTCGCGCCGCAGGAATTCGTTCTTTGGACATTGAACATGAAACAGTTCATGGTCCTTGGTTTCTACACTCTCTTAGTGTTTGCCGCGTTTGCGGCTGTAGGCATCGTTTTTCGAAGGAGACCGGAGATCCATCGCCCAATGATGCTGCTTGCTACGTTGAGCACATTGGCTCCAGCGATTGCTCGCATCGATAGTTTGAACGCCGCTGTATCAGGGAACGGCGTTGGAAAGAATATTTGGCCCATCCTTGGGAATGCTGCTGCTTGGAGCAATTCTGCTTATCGTGAGGTGGCGCCATTCCAGGACTCTTGACCGAGCCTACGCCATCGGATACGGTGTCCTTGCCTCTACGCAACTCCTGGTGATCCAATTTGCCCGTACCCCGATGTGGGATCAGTTCGCGAGCTACCTGCTCCAATGAAACCTTCGGCCCGACAAGCGCTTGGCTGCTGCCACCGTCACTCAGTCGTGGGCGGTAGATATCCCACCGGTCTCCCATCATCCCCGTCGAGTCACGCGCATTACTGGCCAATCGTGATGCCCGCGCGGCTCTGAGTTAAATGGAATCTGTTGCTTCAGGCGCGTGCACAGATTGGAACCAGTAATGCCGAAAATTACCAGCCAATCCATTTGATTAAAAAGTGCTTGCGCGGAAAACTTCGGTCCAAACGGATTGGCCGGTAGTTTTAAGCCACTCGGAAGTTAGCGCCGGCGCGATCGCGACTTGCCGCTCCTAATCGTTGGTCCATACGCCGATGACGCAGTTCGGGTGCTTCTATGCGATATGACCTTATCCGCCGCCTGTAGGTGAACGTGGAAAATGCTCCCACTTCAATTCAACCTTGACAATAGGGCCACTTTGACGGATACTCCCATCGTGACACGATGGGAAAAGCGGATCTGAATCCTCCTGAGTTACCCGCCGGGTCTGTTGACCTGCTGGTGTTGCAAGCCCTTCTGCGAGGGTCACTCCACGGCTATGCGATAGCGCAACGCATTCACCAGTTGTCGGAGGATGCTTTAGCGCTAGGTGAAAGCAGCCTGTATACGTCGCTACAAAGACTGCTACTCAACGGGTGGGTGACAGCGGAATGGGGTGCTTCCGAGAACAACCGGAGAGCTCGTTATTACTCGCTGACGCGCACCGGACGCAAGCATCTTGAAGTTCAAACGCGAGAGTTCGAGTTCGTCGTGGCTGCGATCCAAAAAGTGTTGCGAGCGGTTTGAAGGGAGACGAGCATGCGGTTGTTTCGACGTTTGCGTTATTGGATCCAACGAGAGAAGGCCGCAGCCGAGTTGGAAGAGGAAATCGCGCAGCATCGCGCACTGGCGGAGCGAGATCACAATTTCGCGGGCCTTTCCGTGCCAGATGCTCGGCGGGCCGCGGCTTTGCGGCTGGGAAACACAACTTTGGCCCGGGAATCGGCCCGCGCTGTGTGGATCTGGCCCGCGGCAGAAGGGATCGTTAAGGACATTCACTATGCGTGGCGAAGTCTTCTTCGAAACCGATCCATCGTAACCATTTCTTGTATTTCGATCGCGTTGAGCACTGGTTTCGGGACCACCTTGTTCAGCGTCGTGAACGCCGTGATTCTTCAGCCTGTCACGGCGACGGCTCCCCAGGAGCTGGTGCAATTCTGGGTGGGTTCCTCCAATCGCATTTCCTGGTTGAACTACAAACACATCTGCGAGGAAACGCCCGGTGTCCTGTGTGCCGGTTACCGGATGGAAGAAGTATCTTGGCGCGACAGCGGCGAACCTATGCGAGTTCCCGCTCAGGCGGTTACGTCAAACTACTTCAATTTACTTGGCATCCGCGCGGCGCAAGGTCGGCTATTCAATGCGGAGACCGAGAGTAAGAATCGCGACGACGTCGTCGTGACCCACGCATTCTGGCAGCGCCGTTTAGCAGCCACTCCAAATGTGATCGGACAGAAGATCGTGCTCAATGGATACCCATATACGATTACGGCCGTGCTCCCGCAAGGTTTTCGATCCATCTTCGGATTGGGAATCGCGCCGGCCTTCTATATTCCGGCGGGTTCCTCGATCCGGCCGCTGAGCCACGAACGAGCCCGGAACGAGTACGAACGCCTGGGAAGGGTTCCAGCAGGAGAGAGTGCAGCTTCGTTCCGAACGCGCATTCTGGTCATCACCCAGTGGCTTGAGCGCACGTTTCCTAACGACAATCGGGAGCTCGGTCGCGTGCAGCTGTGGCAGCTCAACAGGCTCGGCTTGTTTTTCAGCCAGGAGAATCAGTCGATGATGCAGGGGATGCTGCTTTTCAGCGGCTTGCTGCTAGTCTTCGTTGTGTTGCTGGCGGTAGTAGCCTGCCTCAATGTGGCAGGTCTCTTGATCTCTCGCGCGCTTGCCAGACAGAGGGAGATTGCCGTTCGACTGAGCCTGGGTTGTAGCCGCTGGCGTCTCTCGCGACTATTGTTTTCCGAAAGCCTTCTGCTCGCAACCCTGGGAACGGCGGCCGGTGGATTCGTGAGTGTGTTTCTTGCGCGCTTGCTCGTAGCGACACCGCTTCCATTTCCTGTCCCGTTCGAGATTGAAGTACCCATTGATGGCCACCTGCTTGCCTACCTGGCCATTGTCACTGGATTGTCAACGCTGGTCGCGGGCTTCGCCCCAGCCGTTCAGAGCTGGCGGATGCAAGCTATAGGACAATCGATACGCAGTCCGCGTTCCGTTGGGTTTCGCCGTTTCTCAGCCAGAGCACTAGTCACGACTGCACAGGTTGCCCTCTCAACGCTGCTGCTGGTGGTGACGATGTTATTCGTTCGAAGTCTTTGGAGTGCGACCCAGGTTCAACCGGGTTTCGACCTGGACAGGGTTGTGACTGTCGAGTTCGACATGCGATCGGAACAGTTGACCGAGGCGCAGGTCGAGGAACGCCATATGTCGGCACTGACCAGGATCCAGGGCATGCCCCGGATTGCGGCGGTGTCCGGAGCTGTTATCGTTCCGCTCACCATGGACTCATGACTCCAGGGTGGACAAGCCTCGAAGTGAATGCGGGCGGCGCGGAACCTCTGCGAACAAAGGTCAATAACAATTCGATTCTTCCGCGATACTTCCGCGTGATGGGTGTACCGCGCTTGGCCGGCCGGGATTTCGCCGAGCAGGATCGACAGATTCACGCAACGGCTGTCATAGTGAACGAAACCTTTGCGAAGCGCATGTTTCCCGGCAGCAGCGCCTTGGGCCGGCACGTACGACGTCCTCGGCCATCGCACGAAGGGGCGGAGCCTTGGGCCGAGATCGTCGGTGTGGTTGCGGACACGAAATACCTGACGCTCGGCGAAGTGCCGTCGCCGCTCGTGTACTGGCCGGCACAGCCAGGTAGTCGTGATCTGATGCTCCACGTCCGCACCGACGGTGACCCGGCGAGTCTGGCCAGGAGCCTTGCTGGCGTTTTTCAAAGCTCGAGCGTACGCGCACAGCCACTACGCTCCGTTATGGCGATTGCACTGTTCCCAGCCCAGGCAGCGGCGGTGTTGCTGGCGGCCCTTGGCCTGGTTGGGTGGGCGCTCACAATGGCGGGATTATACGGCGTTGTGGGATATTCCGGTCACACGTCGTATCCCGGAGATTGGCGTCCGGGTTGCACTCGGCGCTACACCTGTCGGCATTCTACGACTCGTGATGCGCGAAGGATTGACAATCGTCGGAATAGGCCTGACCATCGGGTTGACGGTCGCTGCATTGTTGGCGCCGAGTCTCGCAAGGTTGTTGTCCGGAGTGGATCCACACGATCTGGTGAGTTTTACCATACCCGCGGCGGCGCTGCTGCTGACAGCCCTCGCAGCCGCATATGGTCCGGCGCTAAGGGGAGCAAAGGTGCAACCGATGCAAGCCTTGCGAACCGAGTGATTACTCGGCGTCGATCGGAGAGATCAGCCGAGACCGGGATGGTCGCCGTGGGTTCTCCACGCCCAACATCGCGTCGGCCAATTGGATGCCAGTGCTCCCGCACTCAATCGGGAGTATTTACTCTCCACTCAATTTCCAGATGGCTCATGGCACGTGCGCAGTCGGGCCATTAAGTTTCAGCCATTTTTGAGAGCGGCTTCCATTTGGCCACGATCAGTGGATCTCGGTAGCTACCACGGCAGCGGCCGTGCAGGCACTTGCGCTCAGCATGCAAGACTCGACGGTGGCATCAGCGCGAACAGGCGAGCAATAAATCTGATTCGCAGTTCGTAATCCCGGCACCTGCGGGGCCAACTTTCCGCTTTTGCCCGCTTCTTTAAAGTTTTGTCAAGAGAGAACAGACATCCTGAAGCTCCGAATCATGCAGTCTGCTGCTGTTTGCAGAGCCCAAGCTGCCGGATCATCTGATCCCGCATGACAAACTTCTGAATCTTGCCCGTTACGGTTGTAGGAGATGTGTCCACCAATCGTACATAAAGCGGCACTTTGTAATGCGCGATCCGGCCAGAGAATGTTCGAGCAAAGCAGCGCCCTGCAGATAGCACATAACAGTCGACCGTGTCGCTCAAGTCGGATTAGTAATGGGAAACGCCGCAGGGTGCCGCAATCGGCTCCACAATGTGAATGACATCAAGCCTGGAAAGTACCCAATGCACACGCCGGTGCAAACCTGACGCGCTACACGGGCTACTTAGTTGTTTTGACCTCGCCTATTCCCGCTGTGTTCTACCTCTGCTCAGTTGTTACATGAATGGGCACCCGTGCAGATAACAATTGCAACTTTGAGTATGAACCGGGAGTGCCGGTCGGCAAGGGGTGGAAGGACCTACGCCGGACGTTGTCGCACCGTCGCGCGCAGGGCGAGCACATTGCGCCGGCGCCGCTATCTTTGAGCGGGTGACACGCCGGCGTGAGCGGCTCGCGCCCGCGCTAAATCGGGCGACCTGCGGAGATACCAGCGGTAATGTCGGGAAGCGTGGCTTGGCGATGTGCGACCGCGAGCAACCTTGGGATAACCCAGTGGAGGACCTCGCGATCATCACCAGGACTGGATCGCGGGACCCAACTGCCGGAACGCGCTCCGAGTCTCGACACGCTTCGCCTCAACGACGAACGTCCGGCTGTTGTGGTTCGGCCAATTATGCTCCCTCCGCCGCACGTTGCCCTTCAACTTCCTGGCGGACCTCATCGATGGCAGCCACAGCACGTTATCGCTGAGCGCACCCGGGCAGGTCTCGCCCGCTGCCATCGGTAGGGTCGCATCGGCGGCCACCGCCCCGTGGTGATCGACCGCACCGGAGCCGAGGAGCTGGCGGCAGAGACCTGAAGCAGAGAAAGATCGGCGCCGAGCTGGGAATCTCTGCGGCCACGGTGAGCCCCATTCTGCGGAAGGCCGCATGACGAACGAGGAACTTATCGCCCTGCGGTCGGGAGAACTCGCTCTCATGTTGGGGGCCAATTTTAAGGCTGTGTCGGTAGCGGCTCGCGCAGGTGCAACACCGGTACCGAAGTGAAGCCGCCGGTGGCACTGAATCGCAGGCCCAGACCGCTGAACCCTTCGTCTCCCGGACTCAGGAACTCAATGGTCCCCTGCTGCCCTGCGAGCGAGCGCACCCGTTCGGCGATAACGAAAGCTATGTGTCCTTCGGGAGGCAGCATCAGCCGGCTCTGATCTAATTCGACACCGTTTTCGTTGCGTGACCGCATAATCAGATTTATCTGACTCTCCGTCGGGTTGACGAGCGCGATACCGGTTGCCGCCCCGTCCCTGTTGTCGAAGGGCACAACGATGCTGGCACTAACACCGTAATCGACCGGAGCAATCGCCTCCACGGTCCGCCCATCTGGACCTTGCTGGCGGAAGATAGCCGAACCCGGGATGCGCGTGCGACTGAGCACCTCTGCCGAGCCGGTTACTGTGCTGGAGCCGGCAGGTGCCTCCGATTCAATCACGAGCGTTGCCAGCGGCTGAATCGTAAGGCCGACCTGCGTTGCAGTTCCCGTTTGCCGCGCTCCTCCTTGCGTGATGACAAGTGGAAGCGATAAGGGCGAGCCATCGTCCGCGCGAAAGAACACTGCGACCTGGGTTTGTGCGGAGGTCGTATTGAACAGCGTCAGCGTGGTTTTCCAGCCTCCACCGGACGCGATCTGACTGACATAACCGCGCGCCAGCGGCGGGGGCTGCTGCTGCTGTGCGCATATACTCATCACACTGATCAGAGCCATCCAAACAAGTTGTTTCATCACAATAGGTCTCCTTCTCTGCACCCGTGTCCGGCTTTCACGCGTTGGGGATTCCGCGGATCATTCGCGACAGGCAGGATCGCGGTGCCCGCGGGGAGCAAGACGGCAACCTGCGCCGCTTGACCTCAGCCACTCAATTATGGAAGCGAGACTCCCATGCGATGTCCGCCAACATAGTGCCTTGCAGGAACCTCGCGAGGTGCTCCGGGATCTGGGTGACAGAGAATCGCATCCACAGCGCAGTTGGCGAGAGTGCAGCAACTCACACGCGGTCGCCGAGGCGTACCTCAATGCCACCGTCCCACAGCCGTGACACCTCCACATTGATCTCGCTGTCGTAGATTTTCTGGAGTTCGGCGGGTAAATCAATGACGTCCTGTCCGTGATTCCAAGGCGTTTCTCGACTGCGGATACAAAGTGGTTGCTTTCGATGCTTCAGAGATGATGGTAGAGAAGACCGCCAATCTGACGGGCCAGCCCGCTCAGTATATGCGCTTTGATGAACTGCCATTCGCGGCGGAGTTCGATGGGATCTGGACCTGTGCTTCGCTACTGCACGTACCTCGGCAAGACACAAAAACCGTCTGGTCAATACTCCTCCGGGCGATGAAGCCTGGCGCCGTTTGGTACATGTCGTTCAAAGAAGGCGTGCACGAGGAGATCCGCAACGGGAGGTGGTTCAACGACCAAACTGAGTCATCGGTGCGAGCCACGGCTGGTGTTTTCTCAGAACCAGTGATCATTGACGTGTGGCGCATCCTGATATCGCGTGCCGACGGTGATGACTTGGCGGGCGCGTTCGTAGAACTTACGTGTGCACCTCTCCGTATTGGCTCGGCTGAATCAATGCCGAGTTTTCGAAACTGCGATCGGTTGGAGCCGACAGCAACCAGGAGGGAAGCGACACCGAAACCTGACGTTCGGTAGCGCAAATCGCCCGGCCGCACGGCGGTGCCGCAGTTCGCAGCCGCATTCCCTGATGGCCCATCCCGCAATGGCTCACGGGGAAGCCCCCTAGGAATTCGTCCGGTTGACTTAGATTGGTTAAGGGGATCATTCGGCTCAGCTCAATGGGCACCGTTTTAAGGTGGAAATCATCAGCAATGCGACGGGAGTGGGAGAACGCAGTACACCGCAAGTCCATCTCAGAACTGCAACGTCTGTTGCTGTGCGGTTGCGATATAGATGCCCGTGACCAGTACGGCCAGACGGCACTGATGCTTGCTGCAGTCAAAGGTTCTCGGCCCGTGGTGGCGTGGCTGGTGGAACATGGCGCGGCACTCGATCACACGGCAAAGTACGGTCTTAGCGCTTTGATGCTTGCCGTGGTCCGAGGACACATCGATGTGGTGCGAGAGCTCACAAAGGCTGGGGCCAATCTGAGTTTGCGCGGAACCGGCGCTTTTTCTGGCAAGACAGCTCTCGACCTCGGCCTGGCTCGGGGTGACTTGGAGATGATCGCGATCCTTCAGTCTGCCTGCGGAAACAAGGGGCAAACATGAGCAACATTCATTTCAAAACGACACATTCATGGAGCGCCCGTCGTGAAATGTTGGCGTTCGATCCAAATAGACCCGAGTACACTGCAGGTCTTCGACTTCACTGTCTTTCGCATTCACGTTTGCGACCACAAGCTGCGTGAGCTTCCGATTGGCGATCGAACGCTCGGAGCCCATTTCGGGGACTTCGTGATCAGTCAGGCGAAGAAGGGCGAAGCCGAAGCCCGACGCCTCGCATTGGACATACGGTATGGCAGCGAGTGTACGGAGGCGCTAATAGCAGGGTGCCCGGCGCGCGTGTACGAACTCGGGCCAGAACCGGAACCGGATGACATCGACGGCCGTAGCCCATCAGTTGTGACCTGGCACGATGCGGGGATGATTTACCTGATTGCTAGTGACAGGATGTTCGTCGCTGAGCTCGTCCAATCGCTCATTCGCTCTACGTCACCGGACAGCGCAGTCCGCGCTCTGCTCGGCGTCGTGACTGACGCAAGGCTGTGTGAGGGTACAACCGAAATAAGGACGCCACGTTCGGCCCATCGCGAGGCCTCTAAAACAGTCCACCGTACGGAAACCAACCGCGAACCGGCGGACGAAAGTTTCCAAGACAGTCACGTCTTGTTTTCGGGTAGCGCGAACTGTCGCAGGCCCGAACACTTCCGATGGGTCGGGGCTCAACTTCCGGGTAGCGCGTAATTCATTCTTATCTGCTGTTTGATCGATTATCGGTTTATCGCGCAAAGGCACAAGGCTCGATCGTGAAATGGCGATCAAGGTATTGCCTTCAGCGTTGGCGCAGGATCGGGGAAAGGCTGGCCAGAGCCGAGCGCGAAGCGAAAGTGCTGGCTTGGACCATGATTCGCGTCAATCAATGGAGAGAAAGCCGTGTTATCTTCACTTGCTATGGACCAGAACCTGGCTGAAGAGATGATGCGCCTGATGACCGGCGGAGTAGTCGCACAGTCGATTTCGGTGGCAGCCGAACTGGGTATTGCCGACCAACTTCGCAGCGGCGACAAGAGCAGTTCTCACTTGGCCGCTCTGTTGAACGCCGATGAACAGAAACTGCACCGCCTGCTGCGCTTCCTCGCCAGCGTGGGCATATTCCAGGTAAACACTGAAGGGGCATGGCACCTGACACCGCTGGCCGGGTTCCTGCTCAGCGATGCCCCGTATTCCGTCCGCGCCGGCGCCCGCATGCTGGGTAGAATGTCCGCTACCTACCCCCATATGACCGAAAACGTGCGCACCGGCAAATGCGCCTATAACCTTGCATTCGGCAGGCCAATCTTTGAAGACCTGCTTGGCAAGCCCGAAGACGCCATTATCTTCGATGCTGCGATGAATTCCTTTCACGGCGGCGAGACTGAAGCCGTTTTGGATGCCTACAGCTACGAAGGGATCGACCTATTGGCTGACATCGGCTGCGGTGCCGGTACGGTAATGATGGCGACACTGAAGCGCTACCCGGCCCTGAGGGGCATGCTGTTCGACCAGTCGCATGTTCTCGAAAGGACCGCCGATAACGTTCGGGGCGCGGGATTCGAGGGCCGATGTGAAATGCACGCCGGTAGTTTCTTCGAAGCGATTCCGGCGGGGGCGGACGCCTATAGCATGCGCCACATTCTGCACGACTGGCCCGACGATCTGTGCGTGCGGATTCTGGTCAACATCCGCAAAGCAATACCGGCCGACGGAAGACTTTTAATCATCGAAGCCGTAGTGCCCGAAGGCAACGAACCGTCGATGTCAAAGCTTTTCGACATGTTCATGATGATCCTCCCCGACGGCAGGGAACGGACCGAAGCGGAATACCGCAATCTGCTGTCGGCGGGCGGTTTCAGCCTGCGCAGTGTCACGCCGACGCTCTCACCAGTTTCAGTGATCGACGCACGGCCCTCCTAGAGCAAATGACTTCTGTCAAGTGTTCAACCAATCACTGCACCTCTACTTGATTTCCAGGATGAAAACTGCAACTGAGGGACGGACCTTAACTTCGCGTGGCCATCTCTCCCTTACACGAACCCGCATCACCAACCTAAATGGAGAGTGGATCGTCGCCTACTCGGAAAGTGGGCAAGTTGCGAACGGGAGTTCGGTAGGAGGCCTCTGACGACGGTGATACGGCCTTTTAGAACGGACAGGCCCGTGATCGGCGCCGGACCCGCGGAACTGGAGCATGTTCAGCTGAGATCGGTGCCGGCTCATCGTCGCCCAGGAGCATCCGGTGCGGCACGGCGAGGATCAAACGCTTCTCGAAGTTGTAGTCAGCCAGCGAAATCGCCCGGCTGCCACTCTTGAGGAACCGAAACACCTCCAGTTGCCAGCAGGCTGCATACTCGATCGTGTGGCGGAAACGGTGGCCCAGCGTCATCAATTCGCTCACCCGCTCATTGTTCTTCTTGATAAGACTGTCCCAATCCGCGATCTTCGGTATTATTTCGACCGCGAGATCGACGTCACTGGGCCGATCAGTATCCGGGTTCAACATGCTGCCAAACAGGGCAGCCCGAGTCACCCGTCCCAGATAGTAAGGGTCGCTGTTGACGCGGACGACGCGTTCCATGAACGCGGCTAATGCCCGCTCTGCCGTGGCGCGCGTCAGCCGTTTGGAGGCGGTGGCGGCGGTGAATGTCATGCCCGCCGGACGCATCGTCCAGGTGTCTCTCTGAAGCTTTCGGATCAATCCCTGGGCGCCGAGCTCTTTCGCGAGTTCCGGGCCTGCCCCAGCGGGGAGACCTGCAGCCGCCTCCAACATGCCGGAGTCCACACGTCGACGTCCCGCAGTTTCCGCAGCGCCTGCCGAACAACGCAGCGCCTGCCGAACAACAAGGATAGGGTAGCCGGCTACCGTTGCCTTGGAATCGACGCGCATTTGGATCTAGCATAATCCCCTCCCTCCGCCGCCGCACTGCCCAATGGAGCGATAATCTGCCTGGAAAAGTCACATTCCGGAAACGCCACCCTACAGGCACAATCTCGACCTGGAGAGAGCGCACGTGTCAGCAACGGGCGTACGTGTCAATTCGCTTGAGAACACGTCAACGTGTAATCTGCTCCCACGTGGCACCGGGCGCATGCATTCCGGAAGTACCCTTCATTATTCCCAACGGAACGGTGGATCTCGCGGTCCGCAGGGTGTTCAATGAGGCCACAAGTTGCTGCGCCAGGGCCGCTCCATTGCCGAGTGAGACGTGTTAGCCCTGACTCAACTGAAACGCTACATCATCTCCACATGCATTGCATGAGGTATCGGATGAGTGCGCTACGCGGGGCGAGCCTTCGTTAACGCTGGTCCAGTAGGACGTTGCTGGCTGCTGCTTCCGCAAAAGTCCGATACACGTCATCCCACATCATGAACCGCTGCTCGTACAGCTCAAGCGCCGAGCGGGCCACCCGCAGTGCATAACCCCAGTGATCCCCATATAGGTCTTCCAAAGCTGGCCGTGGATCACCGGCCGCTACTGTTTCAGCTCGCGTCCTCCGCAGTGGGATCATCAATCCGGCCGCGTCACACAAATCATCTCCGCCGAACGCCGCCGCCCGAACGCCCCAGCCGGTATACGTTGCCAGCGGCACCGCAATCGCCGGAAGGCGGATACCAGCGATATCGTTGCCAATGGTATCGGTTTTTGGAACAAAGGCTGCATAGGGAGAACTCACGAAAAGCGGTGGGACAGTCGTTAGTATTCCCTGCTCAAATGCCGTACCGTAATCGAATAGATCGCCAGTGGTCATGAGCCCGCTGTAGGTAACGCCGGGAATACTCGGAAAGCCCATCAAGCTTCGCGGAAGCGAGGCGGCCAACGTCCCGTCCCCGGCTCGCGGTACGCGGCTCGCCGGTGGCTCCTTCCCCGCAGAAATCCACTCATCGAGCGCGACCACAAGCGCGCGCAAGCCAGCATTTGCAACCAGCGGGTTTCTGGGCTGCTGGCAGATTCCGGGGCCGGTCGGCCCAATGCCGGCGCTGTGCGGCAGGCTGGAGAAAAGATAGAACCGCACGTTTGGGGGATCGGGAAGATCATTGCCGCGCGTGTCGGTGTGCAGTAGTGAAGCGGCTTTAACCCAGTATTCGTTTGCTGAATTCACCTCGAAAATCTTCGGGCACGTGCCGCTAGCGAGACAACGTCGAAGGCGACCGTCTGTCTTTCCTGTGATTGGGTCGAAGATGACTTGGTTTGCAAATGGGAACTGGCGCTCAGGATACTTCCGGCCGATATGCTGGCGATGGGTTCTACCGGGCTGGGCGAAGCGATAATTGAAGAAGCCCCCGCTGGCGCCGCCGACCCAGTTCAGGATGCCATCGAAGACGCGCTGGCCTTGCTCATCCTCATTAAAGCCAAGATGCAGAAAGTCGCGCATGAAACGGCAGGACTGTGAAAAGCAGAACGAGTACACAAATTGGGCATCCGCGACGAGCGGATTCATATTGCCGGCTTCATCGGTTGCTGCGCGGCGGAAGAAGGCGGCAAGATCGCGAGTGGCTGCGAACCCCAATCCGGCAACGCTCGGACCGGTTGCCGGATACGTCAATTCATACAATCTGCCCTGCTGAAGCGGCGTCCCGGCGGGGAGCAGCTGAATAGTGTTGGCATTAACGTATTCCCAATCGTCCGACGCGACGGGCACCGCCGGATCGGTATAGTGCACTCGGACGCTGAGGCTAGGCCTGAGACTTGTCTACATTGGCCGCGGGATAAGTCAGGGCCGCCGTCATGGTCGTACTGTTGTCGGCGATGAACTCCTCAAGAGCCGGTCCGACGATCGCCGACCCATCTGCGTTCCGCGCAGTCGGCACCTCGATTGTTTGGCGGCCGCCTCCAACTGCGACGCCCGCGTCCCAGCCGCTTAGGACAATGGTGTACCCTTGCCGCATAAGAAAGCCATTGCCCGCGTCAGCAACCGTCGTCGGATCGTTCACCACCGCGGCCGGGGCACTATTCAGCAGTCCGAAGGAGAAACTGTTCCCCCGGTTGTTGATCTCAAAAAAGATCTTGTGGTTACCCGTTGTACGGACGAGGGGCCGCAGAATGTAAATATCAGTGGAATACTCGACACGTCCCCGGGCATTCCGCGGCGCCAAAGCTATGTCGGCAATTACGCTGTTGCGTCGATCGTTCGGATCGACTTCGCCAAACGCCCGCCCTACGAGCTTCTCGTACTGGCCCACTTGGTCGAACGACATGCCGTCGAACGTCGGCGATTCGACTCGGAGGATTTCAATCCTGGTGATACCTGCTTCGGCAGGCATCGGTGCTGCGACAGCCAAGGCCAGTAGTACCGCGAGCCAGGTAATAAGCGGGCCGACATTGGATCTGACGGTCATCGTGAGCTGAGCATCAGTAACGGCCGACCTCCCATGCAGCAGCGGACGAACAGACGGCATGTTTGTTTGCGCCTCGTGCGCCGGCACATCACCGATAAAAGTTACAGCCCTGGTCATACTTCCCCCCTGGTCTGGACAAAGCCCGCACATCCGCATCAATGGTGGAATCCACACTCCGAAAATTTATTTAATGAAAAGACTACCGGAAGGACGCGAAGCTGTTAATTACCCAAAAGCGCGGATTACGGCATCTTAGACGCATTGGAGTATGCGCTCCTCGGCGTGCGAATGCAAGGACTAAAATGCAGGGCTTGGTCCTAAACCAAGCATCCTTAATGTCGCAACCGCCTTTCGTCAAGTCGCAATCCGCCTTCGTTCGCGTGGCGGACCGCTTCGGGTTGGTTCCGATACCTCTCGCAGGCGAAGTGCTAGACGCTAAGTGGCTAGGGAACAAGCTATGCTCGATGAGCCAGACTAGCCGGCCTGCGCTTACCCTTAATCGAGTGAGACGCGCAGGTTACTGAACTCGACGCGAGCGATGTGAGTGGCTCTGGCGCACACGCCTCCGCCCACGCGTTGGCATTGTCGATCTGCACGACCTCCAGGTCGAACCATCCCAGACGAACTGCTTTCTCCTATTCGCCGACAGATTTATCGCGAAAATGGCCAACATTTTACCGAAGGGACTGCAACGGCGTTACATCCAACTAGGCAGAGGTCGCCCGCGCGGAGCAGGATCGTAGACGGTAACACCACTTTACTGGCCGTACGACGCGGCGAACGATGTCTCACAGGCTTACGTCCACGAAGGGCGGGCTCACAACACGGTTCTGGCAAGAGTATAATTCAGCTTGCCCGTGCCTGCGTGGCAACTCTTCGTCGCGCGGACTACGGCGCGAGTTGACCAAAGGCAACTATGAACTCCAACGTAGCAGCTGCTCTCCTGATCGCGACCGTTGCTTGGGCACAAGATTCTAATCCTGCGACTTCGCCGCAACCGCACGGCGCTCAAGTCCGCGAACTGATTGCTGGATTCCGCGTTGCGATGATGGTCGGTGTCGTCGCCGAACTCGGCATCCCTGACATCCTCCACAGCGGTCCGAAGTCGGCCGAGGATCTCGCACGCGAGACCAAAATCCACGCTCCTTCGTTGTATCGGGTCCTACGTACGCTTGCGAGCTATGGCGTGTTCCACGAGGATGACTCTCATCGCTTCCGTCAGACCCCTGTTTCCGAACTCCTGCGGGCAGACGCTCCGGGCTCGCAACGTGAGCTCGCGCGATCGGTTGTCAGAGAGATGTACTGGCGTTCGACCGGCCAAATGCTCGAGACCGTACGAACCGGCAAGACGGGCATGCAACTCGCGTTCGGGATGGAGTTGTGGGACTACCTGTCGAAGCACCCCGCCGACGAGAAAGCGTTCAACGACAGGATGTCCTCAAACACCAAACGCGAGTCCGCCGAGATCACGAAGGCTTACGATTTCTCGAATGTCGCCAGCGTCGTGGACCTCGGAGGCGGCGAAGGTGTCCTCCTTGCCGCGATACTCAACGCTAACCCGAAAGCTCAGGCTACTTTGTTCGAGCAGGCGTCTGTCATCGAGGCTGCGAAGCGAAGTCTGGACCGGGCGCTCACAGCCCTTCATCAGGCCGATGCCGGAAGGCTCGCCGCATACGCCGAACAGAGCTTGGCCGAAGATCCCGAACGCAGCATCATTGCGTTTGTCAATCTGGCGTGGCCCCACCGCGATCATTTCATTTGGCCCCACTTTGTATAAAAGTTCTCATTTAGAAAGTTCTCATTTAGCTGCGGCGCGTCCGTCGTACGTTGTCACTAGGATGTTGCTTGGTTTGAGATCGCGATGAATGATGCCCTTCTGATGAGCGTGCTGAACGGCCTGGCACACCGGGATGAATAGTTGCGCGCGTTCCCGCGTGTTGAGGTGCTGTGCGTCGCAATACGACGTGATGGAAGCGCCTTTCACCAACTCCATCACGAAATACGGCAGGCCGTCGGGCGTAGCGCCGGCGTCCATGACTTTCGCGATGTTGGGGTGATCTATCATCGCTAACGCCTGCCGCTCGGCACGGAAACGCGCGATCACGTGGTCGGTATTCATCCCCGGCTTGATGATCTTCAGCGCGACGCTGCGGCGAAACGGCTCATACTGTTCGGCTTGATATACGACGCCCATGCCGCCTGCGCCAAGACGCTTGACCGGTTGATAAGGACCGATGCGCAGGTACAGGCCGTCGCCGGAATGCAAGGCGGTCCCTGTTGCGGCATCGAGTGTCCGAGTCAGTCCGTCAGCCGCGGTGGTCTGAAGATAGAGCAGTGACGCTTCGACCTCGCGTCGTAAGTCCATTGAACTGCACGTGTACTCGAGGAAACGGGCTCGTTCTGCCGGGTCGGTCATCTGGAGGGCTGTCGTCGCGATCTCACGAATGGTCAATTGGGGCGTCCTCCGGGCAGCCCTGTTTGCGCGAAGTTCCTGCCAGCTTATCGCAAAATCGTGGTGGACGTGGGTACATGGGTACTCTGTCAAATGGTCTCGGCGTTGGTCGAACAATTAGACAATTTGCGGGCATGCACAACGTGCCGGCTGGGACGACATAAATCCCCGAATTTAGTTCAAGCATCTGGAGGAATAAGTGATGGGCCGAAACACGTCCGCAAAGATAGTCTGGCTTTGCACGCCTCGCGACGAACAAACTCGGTAACATTATCGATATGATCCTGGTCGGTCGGTCCTGCTAAGTCGGGTAGTGGTCTCTCTTGAGTGGTTACGGGCGTTCACGCTTAGTTCACCAAGGTAGTTGCGCGGCGGGATGCAGTTCACCGCTCCGGTTCTACACTCGGTCGGGTTCGAGGGAAGGTCCTACAGCCAGCAAGGCGCTATCGACGTGCCAGAATATCCCACGGCAGAGCATGGGAGGGATCAGTGGAGTCGCAGAAGGACGTGCGACCCTGGAAGTACTCAATGCGAAAGGCACTTTCGAGATGGCTCCCTCGAATAAGCGACTTACGTGTAACCTAACAGGCTGCTGAAAAACAGCGCCAGACGGCATTCGGCTCCTTCCCTCGTTACTCGCAGATACCGTATCGCGCACCCTGAGGGACTCTATGTAAGGAATACAGGTCCAAAACGCATTTTCAAAAAGTTAAAATGCAGCTCTCCTTGAACTTATACAGACTGAACTGCCGGCGACATTAGATTTCGCATTCGCACCAGATTGTAGGCCGTAGCGGTGAACGTAAAAACCCATCTGACTGTTTCTAGTCCGCGATGCCGGGTCTTGCGTAGCGCTCCAACCGTTTTGATCCAGCCAAAGACTTTTTCGATGCGCTTGGTTTCCGCTGACTCACCTGGTAGCCTTCATGTCGCGTTGTGCGTCCATCGATCGCGCTGCCGCCCGGACGCTTGGTATTCTGCGAGACGTGCGGCGTCACGTTCATGCCACGCATCTCCTTAACAAAGTCCTTGGTGTCGTACCCTTTATCGGCGCCTAGCGTGATGCGATCCGTGCCCTCCACGCGTCCCGTACGACCGAATCTCAGATGTATCCAAGACGGCGGCGCTGCCTCGAGCGGTAGAGATCGTATCCCTTCTTAGCGACGTACGTGATTAGAAACGCACGTCCAAGACCTCCGCGCATTACCTTGCGCGCCACCTTTGCTTTAGCAACATTCCTTAACTATTTTGAACAAGCCCATATCAATCCCCTGTTGGACAAGTGCATTTCGGATTCCATCCAGCAAACACCAGAGAAAACAATCATTCCGCAAAGCTGACGTGGAAATAAATGCGCGTGAGGGCTGGTCGAAATTACGGCTGGTGCGGAGCCAGCCCGCGCGGCTACAGGATGCTGAAGGTTGTGCTGACTCTGTCTTGGAGTAGATTGGAGTTTGCGAGAGGAGCAATGTCCTCCGCTGATGAATCCCAGGAGTGCAGTTCGGGTCCTCCGCAAAATGGTCTCGAATGGCGTCCTGCGTCACCGCCAGAATTCATATCCGCGGTGCGACTGCGAGCCGCTGCCATGGAGAGCATCGTACGTCTTCAGAGACGCAGAAGGGCGGTATCCCAAGCTCTCGTCGAAACCCGATGAACAAGTCATGAGAGCTTGGCGATTCACCCCCTCTCCATTCTAGTCGACCGGACAACCGAGTCGAGCCGAACCAACGCTTCGCCGATAACGTACGGAGAATTTTCGGCAGTTCCGATGAATCCGGCGGAGCTTACGACCGAAAGTTTCCGTTTCTCCAGAGTGTCCGGCGCCACGTCCAGGTTGAGAAGGCCGGCCTGGAGATCAAGAACGATCGGATCTCCATTTTCAACCAAAGAAATCGGGCTGCCCGGCTCAAACGCCTCCGGACAGACATGACCGCCGATTGCACCGCCCGAAACTCCGGAATATCGGGCGTCCGTGATAAGAACCACCTGGCCATTTAGTTCAGGGACAGACGAGATTGCCGAAGAGGGCTCCAACATTTCCGGCATTCCGGGTGCACCCTGTGGTCCCACGTAGCGAATGATGACGATGTCGCCGGGCTTGATGTCTCCCTGGGCCACTGCGTTCACCATGCCGGCCTCGCCGTTGAAGACGCGGGCTGGGCCTGTCCAGCGGGTTTGGTCGAAAGGAACCTTGAAAACAGCGCTGTCGGGCGCCAGGGTACCGAAAACGATCTGCAGATCGGCTGACTCCTTGAAGAACTTGCCGCCGACCGCAACGACGTCCTGCCCGTGACTGAGTTCAGGAAGAGATTGAAGGTTCTGTCGCAGAGTCTTGCCGGTGACAGTGAGAATATCACCGTCGATCAATCCCTCCGCCAGAAGTACTTTGAGAAGGGCAGGTGTGCCGCCCACGCGGTGCAGATCCACCATGGATTTCGGCCCGCGGGGAGCGAAGTTAGCGATGACGGGAGTGCGCCGGAAGATTTCTTGGAACTCTTCGATCTTCAGATCCACACCCGCTTCGCGGGCAATCGCCAGAAGATGAAGCACGACGTTCGTTGATCCGCCGATTGCCGCGGCGGTAACGATGCCGTTGACGAACGCCGATTTTGTCAAAAGCTGCAGCGGCCGGATATCCGCCTCGAGCAGCAATTTGATCGCCGAGCCGACTTGTTCGCACTCCCGCTGTTTCAGCGGGTCGACTGCCGGAATGGAAGAGCTGTAGGGAAGAGTCAATCCCATGGCTTCGAAAGTGCAGCCCATGGTGTTGAAGGTATACATCGCCCCACAACCACCAGGCCCCGGGCATGCCTTGCGGACGATCGCATCGCGGGTTGATCGGTCCATCCGACCGACGCGATGAAGACCGGCTGCAGCAAATGCCTGCTTGATTGTGATTTCCTCGCCATCGTGACACCCGGGAAGTATTGTGCCACCGCTAACGAGCAGGCTGGGAATGTTCATCCGAGCCATGGCCATGACTGCTCCGGGTCCGTTTTTGTCGCACGCGTGCACTCCGACGAACGCGTCGTAGAGATGGGCTTCGCACACCATTTCGATCGCATCTGCAAGTAAGCCGCGCGAGACCAAAGACATCCTCATGCCCGGATGCCCCATCGAAATGGCGTCTGATACTCCGGGAAGTCCGAACGGCATGCCCAAAACGCCAGCTTCTCCACAGCCAGACCCGCATTTTTTCTGCAAGCTGCGGTGTGTGAGTGTTGCACAGATTCCCGTGCAGCCACGGGACTCCAATTGCCACTTGAGCCTGCCCAAGCTGTTCTGGGGTAAGACCAAGCCCTGCGAGAAACGCTTCCGAAGCGATGCGCTCCCCACCGGTTAGCTGATGACTTCTCCAGTTGAGATTATTCATCTCGACCTCCTAATATGTATTGCGGCTGAGCAGGACGACCGAGACTCCTTTGACCGTACCAACCGCTGCCTTGCGAGGTAAACGCCTCCTGACAAACAGGAAGCCCGTCTACCCACTCAAGCATCCACGACCAGCCACAACCATAGTTTGCATTGCGTTCTGGGTGCGATGCCGGGATTCCTGTAGCGACCCCTGTCTGACACAGCCGCTGCTCTAGTCCCGAGCCGAAAACAAGAGTCCAACCATGAGGTTGAACGGACAAAAACTATGGGCCGCAGTGCGGCAACGGTGGCCTTTAGCACGGAGAGAGAGCCTGCAGAGTTGTCTGAATTGTTGAAGCGCTTGTCGTTGTCCACGCTTCGACTCGGCGAACCGAGGCTGTCAACGAAGACACGATCTGCCCGCTGCAGGTACTCATCTGCGGTGCCGAGGCCAATCGAGCAACTTGCGGGTGATCTTCCAGCGCCGCTATCTGCGTGTGGAAAGCATTGCGGCGAAGCCGAACACCTTTCCGGGATCGGCCTGAAAACTGTTCGATTTGATCGCGGAACTAGTGTTCGCCTTCTCGCGGAATCCTGTTCGAGATCAACCCGGAACACCGTTCGGCATCATCCCGGAATCGCGTTTAGCCCGACTTTCGCAGTTGGTGGCTGAGTTTTCGACGAAAGCGTCGTTTGCGCGGGTGCAAGTCCTTCCACATCAATAAAACATTTCGGTATGCGGGTGTAGTGCAGACCTACCCTCTATTCAGGCTATGAGTTTTCTGGCATGCTGCAGTGGAGCATGTTTCTGCGCCGCCACAAACGAGTGAAGGATGGCAAAGAGCATCACTACTACAGCGTGATGGAGAGCCGCCGGCTGCAGTCAGGAAAGGTGGCACAACGGCGGGTGCTGTATCTGGGCGAGATCAACGACAGCCAACAGGCAGCGTGGCGTAAAACGCTGGAAGTCTTCGATGAGGAAAAGCAGCAATATCGGAAGCTGAGCCTGTTCGCCGAAGATCGTTCGGAAGCAGCCGACCTGGATGCGGTGCAAGTGAAACTCGGTCAGATGCAGTTGCGGCGCTCGTCGGCCGTACGGGAACTGCTGGTTGGGATGCGAATTATGGAAGCAGCTGGAACTGGACCAGTTCTGGGATCGTAAACTGCCGCGGGGTCGCGAAGGTGTGGCGTGGACCAAAGTGCTGGAACTGCTGGTGGTGAACCGGCTGATTGATCCAGGCTCGGAGTTCCGCGTGCATCATCACTGGTTCGATCAGAGCGCGATGGACGTGTTGCTGGGCGTGGATTTCCAAGTGGCGGAGAAGGATCGGCTGTACCGCTGTCTGGACCGGCTGCTGAAGCACCGGCAGGATCTGTTCGTGCATTTGCAGCAGCGATGGAGACAGCTGTTCGACACGCAGTTTGATCTGGTGCTGTACGACCTGACCAGCACGTACGTGGAAGGAGAAGCCGGGCAAAATCCCAAAGCAAAGCGTGGGTATAGTCGCGACGGACGTCCCGACTGCAAGCAGGTGGTAATCGCGCTGGTGATCACGCCGGAAGGTTTTCCTCTGGCCTATGAAGTGATGGACGGGAACACGTCGGACAAGACGACGCTGCGCGGGTTTCTGGACAAGATCGAGAAGCTCTACGGTACGGCCAGGCGCGTGTGGCTGATGGATCGTGGCATCCCGACGGAGGCATTACTGGCGGAAATCCGGAACACGCGGCCGGACACGTTTTATCTGGTCGGTACGCCCCGTGCCCGAGTCAACAACTTTGAGAAGCATTGGCTGGATTTGCCCTGGCAACAGGTGAGGGATGCGGTCGAAGTCAAGCTGTTTGCCAGGGATGGCGAGACGTATGTGCTGGCCAAGAGCGAAGGCCGCCAGGCGAAAGAGATCGCGATCCGGCGCAAGAAGCTGGCGCGGCTGCTCCGGAAATTGCGGGCGATGCGTCGGAGTTGTCCCAGGCGAGACCAGTTGCTGATGCGCGTCGGCTCGGCTAAAACGGAAGCCGGCCGCGCGTTCGGGTTCGTCAAACTCTGCTTGCCAAAGACCGGTGAGCAAGTCACGCGCGAGACCTTCACGTTTGCGGTCGACAAGACCAGACTCAAGGATGCCGAATTCCGCGATGGACACTACTTGTTGCGAACCAATCTGGCCGCCGAAGATCCAGCAGTCCTGTGGCAGCGCTATATGCAGCTGACGCAAATCGAGGCGGCCTTCAAGTGTCTGAAAAGCGATCTGGGCATCCGGCCGATCTACCATCAACTGGAACATCGAGTCGAAGCGCATATCCTGGTCGCATTTCTAGCGTACTGTCTGACGGTCACGCTGAAGCACCGGCTACAAATGCATGCCCCCGGCCTGACACCTCGAGCGGTGCTGGAGAAACTCGGCGCGATTCAAATGCTCGATGTCTCGTTTCCTACCACTGACGGTCGAACTCTGACTATGCCTCGGTACACCGAGCCGGAACCGGAGCACGCGATCCTCCTCCATCAGCTCAAGCTGAACCTGCCCCAACAGCCGCCGCCACGCCTCCACGCACCTGTCGTTTCCACCTTCCCCACTCTCAAAATGTAGTGCAGACCTTTGGGATTTCGTTTGCTGAAAATAAACGACTTCTCCACGCCAGACGCCCCCAACTGCGAAAGTCGGGTTAACCGAAGGAAATCGCGTATGCGCGTCCGAGCGTGCAGACAAATTTCCAGCATCATGCGCCGGGAGCACTCCCAGTGGTTGGTTGCACTAGGTTCCCTCTTCGCTCTGATGGATCGGCAGCCCGCTCCTTGGGTGTCCTCGATTGCTGTGGTCATTTATCGCCGCATTCAGTTTTCTCAGCTCGAAGTTCCGGATCGGATCGCGCTGGATTCGGTGGTTTGGGAGTTCGAAGCCTTTTGCTTCGGCTGCATTGCGATGGCCGCCACGCGCCTGCTGGCTGACTTCGCGCTGGATCTCATGAGGCTCCCGAGCCAGCCGCGCAGTGTGCTGTGGGTTGCATCGATCGTGCTGTTGGGCGGTTGGGCCGGGCAACAATCAGGAAGCTTTCACTCTTCGCCTATGGTGTGATCCAAATCGCTTCGGGCGTTGTCGTCGGCATCAATTCTCAAACCTTTATCAAGAGCACCCAGGGAGGCGGACTGGAACTGATCCCATTGATGACAAGCGTCTACCTGGTTGCCCGAGGCTTTGGAGATTTGCTCCGATGCGAATGCAATCGCCTACCGAGATCGGGCGAGTTTCGAATCCGAAGAGCAGCCCTCCGTCCAAGCCGTCTCCGTCAAACGGATTCTCCTCGAAAGTGCTGGCATCGGCACAGTAGTTAAAAGCCCACAATGTTAAGACCCTTCGTCGTTCGGCTTTTTGGAAGTGGTGAGTAGAATGAGGAGTCGTGCCGGACCCCATTCATACTTTGGTTTCCGATTTGATGGCCGCTTTTCGCGCAGGAGACAGCGAAGCCGGGGCCAAGCTGACGGAGATGTTCTATCCGGAGCTGAAGCGGTTGGCCGCGAGGCATCTGAGCCGCGAACGGCAAGGCCACAGTTGGCAGCCGACCCTTCTGGTCAACGAACTCTACCTGCAACTCATGAAAGTTAAGGCTTTGGAGTCCCCGGACGAGCCATATGACGACGACAGGGCGGCCTTTTTCGCACTCGCCGCCCAGTTGATGAGACGCTTGCTGATCCACCACGCCAGGCCATTGGAAAAGAAAGCGGTCAAGGTTCCGCTCTGGCAGGACCTTCGTGCAAATCCGGAGGAAGGACTGGCTCATATCGAAGGCTTACTCCGCCGGTTGGAGACAATCGACCCAGTGCTCCGCACGGTCGTCGAACTGAAGGTCTTCGAAGGGTTGAAAGAGGAGGAAATTGCTAAGCGGCTCAACTGCTCGGTTATTTCTGTCAACCGCAACTGGCAGTTTGCACGCAAATGGATGAAGACGGAAGTGTGATCTGTCGTCCTGTAGTTAGTCCCAGTTCACGTTCAGACCTGGATACAAACTGAAACGCTCGTCTGCACTGACGATCGCATAACCTTCGCACAACGCTTGCGCGATCAGCATGCGATTGAAGGGATCGCGATGTTCGCGCGGCGACGGAAGGCCTGCGGCGAGTCTCTCGACACGTGCCAGCTGCACCGGGGAAGTATTCGCGCGCCTATCTTTGCCTACAAAAACAAATCAGCGTGACGAGGCCGCGAAACGCATCTATCGGTTATCACATGTCAGCTACTACTTTATTTTCGAATAGAGCGACATTCGATCACTTAAGCGTTAGCAGGTGGCTCTCGATGGTTCAAACATGGCGGACGCAAGTACCCTTGAATGATGCTGGCTCTTGTACAGCTTCTGAGCCAAGCGACACAGGAAGCGATGCGAGGATGGAGCGCCGTTTCAGGCGCCTCTTGGAGGCCGCATCTGACGCCATTCTCGAAATAGACCGCGACGGTAGCATTGTCCTGATGAATGCGGCAACGGAGCGACTCTTTGGCTACAGCAGGGAAGAGTTGTCCGGCAAGAACGTGGACATTCTAGTGCCGGATGAGGTACGATCTCGCCACGCTCAGCACCGCACCAACTACGTCGCTCACCCGCTACCCCGTCCCATGGGCATCGGTTTGATGTTGCAGGGCCAACGCAAGGACGGTTCACGATTTCCAGTTGAAATTAGTCTCAGCCCCCTTTGAATCCGAAGAGGGGTTTCGGATCGGAGCAATTATCAGAGATGTCACGGACCGGGTAAAGGCGGAAGACGGGTATCCGCGCTCTCCAGACGAGGTACACGGGAGAGTTGACCGCCGCCAATCGCCAATTGGAGCTTCGGAACCGCGAAGTGGAAGCAGCGAACCAGCTCAAGAGCGAATTCCTTGCAAGCATGAGTCACGAGCTTCGAACACCCCTGCATACAATCATCGGGTTTGCCGAGCTGCTTAGCGAGGGGCTCGAGGGGCCTCTCAGTGATAAGCAACTTAGATTCGTCAACCACATTCTTCGAGATGGGCGGCATCTGTTGGACTTGATAAACGACATCCTGGACTTGAGCAAGATCGAAGCCGGTCGCCTTGAGTTAAGAATGGAAGAGTTTGATTGGACCGAAGCTCTGACGGAGGTGGTGGAGTCACTTCAGCCCCAAGCGAAGACTAAGGATGTAGTCCTGAGTTTGCCTAACGAGATGCCAAGCCGTCGGCTTCGCGCAGATCGAGTACGAATCAAGGCGATTCTGTACAATCTGCTCAGCAACGCGGTGAAGTTCACACCTTCAGGTGGAAAGGTGTGGGTTGAAGCGGCGATAGAGCAAGAAGTGCTCGCGATATCCGTCCACGATACCGGCATCGGAATTCCGGTTGAGCAGCAGACCCGTATTTTTGACAAATTTTATCAAACCGGTATGACGACGAAAGGAGTTCGCGAGGGCACAGGCCTTGGATTGGCAATAACCAAGCATCTTGTGGAGCGTCATGGCGGGAACATAAACGTCAAGAGCAACCCAGGGAGTGGCAGCTCGTTCACTTTTACAATTCCGTTCGAAGCCCGTGATGTTGAGCCAGTAGTGACCTAGCGGCATGGCGGCGCTACGAAGCCGCTTCTACTGCTTGTTCAGGCTGATGCCGTGGCGCGAGAGGCGTTGGTAGATCATCTGGAACCTCAAGGCTATCGGACAGAGGGTGGCGACCACTGCAGCTGAGGTGCTGGTCAAGGCCAAAGCTCCATCCTGACGCGATCACCTTAGACTCGCTGATTCCAGGAGCGGAAGCCTGGAACACGTACGCGACTTGCGCCAGACACCGGAGACGGCCAGAATCCGTGTGCTCGTCGTCTCCGTGATGGATGAGTCTCAAGGCAATCTTATGGCCGGGGCCGCCGCCACAGGTCCGTACTCTTCCGGGCAATCCAGCAGAAATATTGGTTGTTGACGGTGAACAGTCGCTCCAGTTGCTAGATGAGGTGCTGGGAAGAGCAGGCTCCAATTCTAACAGCCGCGGACGGCAAGGTCTCGAGACGCTGGCGCAGACGCAAGTGTCGGCAGTAATTGTCGACTTAATGATGCCGGAAATGAACGGATTTGAGTTCATCGTTCGCGTTAGAGAGCAACCCCGTTTTCAGAATCTGCACTTGTTCGTGCTCACCGCGGAGGAGCTTCGGGTCACGATTTCGAAGCGCTACGTCAGTACGAAAGCCGTTTTCTTGAAGACTGCAACTTGGCGAGAGGATCTGTTTCGCAGTTGCGTACAATTACGCCAATGGCCTCGATTGCGAGTGGGAAATGAAAAGAGTACTGGTCGCCGACGACCACGAGAGTACCCGTGAGTTCGTCCGAACTGTGCTGGAGCATTCTGGATGTGTTGTCGATGAGGCTATAGACGGCCGCGAAGCTCTTGCAAAGGTAAGGGAGAATCCACCTCATCCTGTCGTGCTCGATCTGCATATGCCCGGCTTAGATGGATTTGCTGTGATGGAAGAGCTTCGACAAGATGCCCGTACCGTTCTCTGCCTGTTGTCGCGTTGACTGCGAGCGCGATGCAGGGTGATCGAGAAACGCGCGTTAACGGCCGGCTTTGTAGACTACATGACGAAGCCTATACCCTTAGGTGTCCTTCGAAATCGTGTGTTGAGATTGATTGCTGATAAAGGAGTGGCAGATGAGCCCCTCGTCCTAAGTCCGACGTGCGCATCGTCATAATTGATGACAACGCCGGCAGCGTCGAACTAATGGCCAGCGCGTTGGCCGGGGA
>CAWJQP010000091.1:0-324207 GCA_963844855.1 Bryobacteraceae bacterium | reverse complement strand
TGTGAGACCCGGTCCGCGACCATTAACACTGAATGTAACAGCGTCTTTCCAGAAAGAAGGAACGCCAGGGCCTGGCATCCCCGAATTGGAGAGACCATGACGATCGCTGCCCGGAACGTGGTAGTGTTCAAACCGAGCAAAGAATTATCCGGTGCAATTCAATTTCGAAGCGAGCCCGACGCATCGCCAGAAGCAGACGCTCACGCTCCAAATTTAGAATGTCTTCGACGGAGGCCTCCCAAGATAGCCGCTCTACTTCGGCGTCATAGGCCTTGCAGCGCTTCAGCCAGTTGTTTGTTGCGCTCCATTTACCCCAAAATCCCACCTTGGACGACGATTCGCAGGCTTTTCTGATGGACCGATCACCGTTCATGTCGCGGTATTTCAAAAACGTGCTTGCTGCTTTGTGTAACGGCCTGCGCTGCTCGTTGACAAACAGCGTCTTTGCGGCCGCCAGTGGCTTAATCGGCACCCGGGGCTTTCAGCCATGCCTTGATGGCAGATGCTGATCGTGTCGCTCGGCTGGTGAGGGAGTCAGACATTCCTCTTGCATGCTGCTCCTGAACTGTTGTACAGTTCCTGAACGTTCGATCAGTTAGCTGTACAACTCTAAAAACAGGGACTTCCGATGTCGGATTTCATCAGCTATTTGCGCGTCTCCACCGACAAGCAAGGGGAAAGCGGTTTGGGCTTGCAGGCGCAACGCGAAGCGGTCGCCCGTCACATTGCGCGTCAGCATGGTGACCACCCTACAAGCTGCTACGTGAGATTGTCGAAGTCGAGACCGGCAAGCATGCAAATCGTCCGCAGTTTGAAGCTCTGGCGCTATGCAGAAAGCATCGGCCGACGCTCATCATTGCAAAGCTCGCACCGTCTTGCCCGTAACGTTCATTTCATCAGCGGCTTGATAGAGTCTGGCGTTGATTTCGTCGCTTGCTAGACATGCCGCAAGCAAGCCGCCTCACCATTCACATTCTGGCGGCCGTGGCAGAGCATGAACGCGAAATGATCTCGAAGCGAACGAAGGAAGCTCTTGCAGCCAGGAAGGCGCGAGGCCACGCACTAGGCACTCCGCGCCCTGTTGCTTTCCTTAAGGAGATGGCCGCAAAGAAGCGCACAGCGAATCAGCCGCGCCGTGATGCTGCCCTGCCCTTGCTCTTGGGCTTCAAATCTCAGAAGCTCACCTATCGAGCCATTGCCGAGGAGATGAACCGCCGAGGGCTGAAGCCCACCGGCCACTCCAGGATCAGATACAACATCGATGAGCCCTATCCTTGAGATTCGGCGAAGCTGCGGATCGCGCGGTCCTGGATTTCGAGTTCATGCCCGTTCAAAGCTTGCTCTTCCGTTGAGACCCGAATGTAGCCCGCGGCGGTGGTTGCATACGGCCTCAGTTTGTACTTGTCGATCCTTTGCTTCGTTGCTTTGCGCGTTGGATCCTATTGCTACCGTTCATGTTGCGGCCGTACAAATTCTGTTTGAGCCTGTCAGTGTGATTATGCAGGGCAGGGAGGTGTCATCGATTTCCCTGCATTAGCTGGTTGGCAACGGTTTGTCGCAATTGCTGTTCAGACTCGCAGTTCGCCCATTGCTGGTGATAGCGGAGAACCAGGTCGATGATCGCCCGAACCATGGCGGATCTGCTGATGGCGCGACCCGTTCTTCGGCGGATGTTGACAGCTACTTGGTCAAGGTTCGCGACCTGATCGTCGGTAAGCAAGACGCCGATCTCGGTCGTCTGTGTGGGAGTTTGTTTCATCATGCATGCCAGATGGGATGAGCCGCCGCGAATCGGCCGCTACACCGCCTGAGAGGATACATCTATGCGACAAAAGAACACAATGGTCAAGTCACAATCCGGTCAGCTCACTGCAGGTTGATCTGGGGGATGAGTTCAGCCACTATTGCATTCTCGACCGGGCCGGCGAGGTACTGGAGGAGGGACGGATACGTACGACGGCGGATGCTGCGGACGCATTTCGACAATCGTGGTCCAATGCGCCTGGCCATCGAGACTGGCACGCACTCAACATGGGTCAATGAACTACTCGTTGGGTTTGGTCACGAAGTGTTCGTTGCGAACACGCGCGATATCCCATCTATCTCTGAAAGCTATAGCAAGAGCGATCCGAACGACGCTGAGCAGCTTGCACCGCTCGCTCGAGTCGACCCTAAGCTGCTACACCCGATTCAACATCGCAGTCTTGAGGCTCAGGCAGATTTGACTTTGATCAGAGCTCGCGCAAAGCTGGTCGATGTTCGAACAACATTGATTAATACCGTCCGAAGCACAGTAAAATGCCTGGGACATCGCTTACCGAGATGCGTTGCCGACAGCTTTCATAATCGATGCAAAGCCGTCATTCCAACATGCGTCGCGGAGATTCTTAGGCCGTTGATCGAGCTCATCGAAGGCATCAGCAAGCAAATTCGTGCATACGACAAGGCCGTCGAGGACCTCGCTCGCACAAAGTACCCACAGACCGCGATCTTGCGATCTGTTCACGGTGTCGGCCCCATCGCGTCCCTCACGTTTGTGCTAACTATTTCGGACAAAGATCGTTTCCCTCGAAGCCGCGATGTGGGTTCATACCTTGGATTGCGTCCGAAGCGCTCGCAATCCGGTGATCGCGATCCGCAACTTCGGATCACCAAGGCTGGAGACGCATATATGCGCAAGATCCTCATCCAGTGTGCTCAATATATTCTCGGCCCGTGGTGCGCAGATTCAGCCCTGAGGCGGTGGGGGTTGACGCTTGCATCACGTGGCGGAAGCAGTGCCAAGCGCCGCTATCGTGGCCGTGGCACGCAAGCTCGCCGTGCTGCTACACAGAATCTGGGTAACCGGACAACGCTTTCGGCCGTTCCCCAGCTGCCTGTTGCAGCGGGCACCAACGCATAGACCATCAAGTTAATCTGAACGAGATCGCGTCCCGGTGACTGCGAGTGCCGATTAGGCCTTTCAAGGCCGATGGCCAGTTGGCAGCACCGACTTACGTCATCGGACCCCATTGTGCATCAGGCCAGCCAAGGCCAGTTTGAATGGTATGGAAGTCGGGTCGTATGTGACGTTAAATGACAACCACAGCCGCGCGCTGCGCGGAAAAAACAACTTGACAGCCGTAAGCGGCTCATGGAAATCGGTACGAGAATTCTGGACTCGCTATATCCCGGAATGCCCGACAACCCTAACGGTCGAAAAGGGTCCTCTTTCATCTCCAGCGCCCATTTCGCTTCTCCTACGCGCGCGAGCTCACTTTTTGCGCACGCAGGGCGGCTTGTGCGGATCGGTGATGGCTTATTGAACGCTCATCCGCTATCGAAACACACGCGCACATTTTGCGCCTTCCCGTGCCAAGCGAAAGACATGAGATGGCGGCTGCATGCTCAAACGCGTGACGTGAAAAGTGCCGAAGATCGCTATTGTTGCAGTTTAATTTGTTGTTTTCTAAGTCATTGCAAGTACAGAGTGCGGTTTACACTAGTTGACACTTTCGAAGGGGGCAAAAAAGCAAGTGTGCTTGCGTTTGCAGTTGGCACAGCCGAGATTTTGCCATTACCGCATTACTTCTCTGTCGAGCTGAGCGACGCTCACCTTCAGATCCTCCCATGATTCTTCTCTCAGCAGAGACCGCGCAGTGGCTTCAGCGTTTGCCGCTTCGGATTTTCGTCCCAGCTTCGTAAGCATTCGGCCTGCTTCAGGAGCGTTCGCACGACGGTGGGACTTGTCGGACCAAGTTTGTCAATCTGGATGGCTGCGGCACTGTGAAGCGATTGCTCGGCCACATTGTCGAGACCCAGAGCTTCCTGCACAGCCGCCCTGTTTACCAGCATGGCTGCATACCTGTGATCTACGGTTCCAAATTGCGCTCTGCGACGCGCGTCAGACGCTCAATCCAGAGCAGCGCAACGTCGTGATTTTTCAGGCGCGCTTCAGCCAAGCCGATGCAACTCTGAATTGAAATCAGCAGCGAAGGATCGGCTGACGTTAGACCTTCAAGAATGGCAAGGGCTCGCAGGGATGCTTTCCTGGCCGCTTTCGGCTTGCCTGCATTGATTTGCACGAAAGCCGTGTTGTGAAGCACTCTTGCCCGCCAGAGATCACGCATTGGCTCTCCTTCAGCAGCAGCGGCGATTGCCTGCGTTAAGTATTTGGTCGCAAGCTGATAGCGTCCGCGGTCCTGATGAATTACTGCAAGGTTCTGCAGAGTCGTGAGAATCTCTGGATCGTCTGGTCTAAGAGCAAGTGACTGTACGACGAGAGCGCGTTCCGACAGAGTCTGGGCGTCGGCCAAGCGTCCCTGGACCCAGCGGGCTTCAGCCAGGTGACCCAGCGTACGGCCCACTCGCGTATCGCCCGGTGCAATCCGGCTGAGGATTCCGATGCTGATGGAGATCAACTCATCGGCTTGCGCGTACTGGTGCTGGTCCAGAAACGCCACTCCGAGCAGGTCAGCGACAACTCCGGTGTTTAAATCGGCGGCCGCCCGGTTTTCGAGCAGGTTTCGAAAGCTAGTCTCGGCTTCTGCCAAACGACCGCCTTCCAGCAGTACTTGTACGACCCTGAGTTGCTTCAGCCGTTCCGAATCGGAAGCGTGTTGTGCGAAGCAACTGCCCACGATCATCATCAGGAGACCAGCGCACACAAGTACACGCGTCGGCAGCGGCACATGAATATTCCTGAATTGTCTGACCGCGAGAGCCGGGAGGCGCAAACAACGAGTCTTCATTTTAGGGTTAGGGAACGATCCTAATCCGCCTCGCTCCGGCTGACAAGGTCCAGCAGTACTAGGACAAGACAACAGTACGGTTAACGATCGTCGGCGTAGACGGGACCAAACGACCTCGTGCTCTCCCTTTCGCCTTCAGCATCGCCCGCGCGTCTCCCTCTACCGCATCGCGTCACTCTTGTGTCTCCGCCGATCTAAACATTCTCTACTGCACGCTTATGCGGGGAGCGAACAAAAGTGAACTGTTTAGCTGCTTCATCGACTGGTGATCGGCGGACAACGTCGCGATCCGCGACCACCAACGCTGACACAGGTGGATTGGATTGTAAACATGCAGCGTCACAGTGGTCATGACCAGCGCCGAAGCAGCCGGAGAAGGAGGAGCGTATACGGTTGACACTGCAAGAGGTCGAGGAATTGCTCAGAGAGGATCCCTTACGCCTCGCCGCTAGAATGTTTTCCTTACGCGCGCGAAAAGCGCTTCGCGGCGATACGCTACGCCGGAACCGGTCCCCTTCTCGTTCCGCGCCGTGGCCGCGCATTTCCTAAGAGATCTGAAGAACAAAATACACGGTGCAAGCGATCGAAGCTCGTTAATAACCCTTGCACACGCACAAGAATGAGCGTTACACTATTTGACACATTAAAGGGGGGATAAAAAAGCAAGTGTGCTAGCGACTGAAATGCGACACAATCGAAGAGTTCCTATGCGGTGTCTGCCTTTTATACCCGCGAAGCCAATCCTTTTCATGGCGGTTTGCTATGCCTGTCCACCACATGGTTGAACCACATCTACGTTTGGTGCTGATCAATTTGATAGGAATCGTTACGAACAACGATTTGATCGAATGCCAGGCTAAGCTCATGTCCAACCCGCTGTTTGAAGGAAACTTCGACAGACTGGTTGACGCATCCGATGCCATAAAGTTCGATGTGACACAGGACGTCGTGCGAGCCGTCGCTAAAACGGCGGTCGGAGGGGGCATGAAACGCGCCGCCCTGGTTGGGACGTCGAACTGTATCTACGGTCTGATGAGAATGTATGAATCTTACGCGATTGGAGCCGAAGTCTCGGTCTTCCGATCTCTTGGAGACGCGTACCATTGGTTGATGAGTGCCAGCGACCGTGAGCCGGTAGTTGGGTGATGGACTCCCACCTTTTGTCAACGCACCGAGCCTCAATCCGGCTGCTTCACCCCGTCTCGTTTCCGCGGTGGCTGCGCATTTTCCTAAGAGATCCGAAGAACAAAATACACTGTGCAAGTGATCAAAACTCGTTTATAAGCCATTGCACGAACTATACCCTCTTAAGTTTCTGGGCTACCTCATAATCCTAGGTTTGTTTCAGTACAATTTGCGTCATATCAGTACTTTAGGCTCATGGATTGTCCGCTGGTTCAAAGCTAATATGCCTTATCAAAGCATTTGAGACATTCCATCGGAGCTAAACAATGAAAACAATTCTCATGGGCCTCGCGTTCGTGTTGGCCCATAACTCGATTGCATCAGCCGCGCTCACAACCGGCACTTACCTTGGGATCTTTAGCGGCAATGACGACAAAGCATCTGTCGAACTGGCCCTCGGCGCACCCGTCAACCTGATCGACATTGCCCTGTTTGACAAGTCGGATGAGAACCCTGTGCTGACGGACATCACTTACGATGATGGCAAGCTCTTAAGCGGTTCGTGGGACGTTATCAACAACGCGGTGAAGATCTCGTTCGTGACGGTCAAGGCCAGCAACGAATTCGCCCTCTATCAGTACGATCCGGCCGTCAACGCTGGTTTGTGGACTACGGCTGGAATCACCAACAATAACGGGAAACAGCAAAACTTATCGCACCTGAGCTTCTGGTCACAACCCGACACCGTTCAAACTCCGGAGCCGGCCTCGATGGGACTCCTGGGCGCCGGGCTTTCCGGAATCGCCTTTTTGGCACGCAGGCGCAAAGTAAACAAGGCGTAGCAGAGATAAACGTTGAACAGACCTCAAGGGTAGCTCCGCGATGCAAGAGTTGTTTTACCGCTCGCTTCGCGCGATCGAGCAAGCGCCAGGCGCGAGTACATGACGAAGGAAGGGCAGATCATCTATGGCGGGCCCGACCACTACGCCCGTCTCGCAGCGACGAAACACTTGCGTGATTTCTTGAGCGCGGGTCGACCAGTTCCGAAGCAGCCGGAGAAGGAGGAGCGTAGAAGGATAACGTTGCAAGAGCTCGAGGAGTTGTTGAGAGAGCAAGAAGCGAAGAACCAAGAATTGAACGTAATGTACGCCCCCGCGCTTCGCGCTCCGCAGCCCTCTTTCGTCTCGAGCGCGCATTTCGCTTCTCCTACGCGCGCGAGCTTACTTTACGTGCATTGCAGGCTTGCTTGTGTGGATTGGCGATCGAAGCACGCGCGCATACATGGCGCGCCTCCTTGTGCCTAAGCGAAGCTCATGATATGGAGCGGAACCTTGATTGCCTCACACGCGTGACGTGAAAAAGCGATCGAAGATCGCTGTTGTTTGCAGTGTGATTGGTTGCTTTCTAAGTCATTGCAAGTACAGAGTGGGGTTTTCACTATTTAACTGTGCCTACAAATAGATCCCAACCAAGCTGCCGAATGCCGGAGCGAGACATGATCCACCCGATCAAGAAAGTTTGGAATCCGCACCGGCCGGAAGTAGGCGTGCAGCCGCTGATTACTTCGCGGCTCGGGTTCCATCAGAGCTCGGTCCGGTGCGTCTAAATCGTGTGTTAGGCGGCGCGGCGCTCGTGGTGATGGTGCAGGCCACCGACTTCGCGAATTTCGACCACCTCTCCTTCTTGCGGAGGCTGTACTCTCCGGGTCCAGTGGGGCGTACTTGGCGAGCGACAAGTGAGTTCGCCACTCATCGTAATAAGCAAAATAGGTCGTGAGCGTACGATGCAGAGAGCTTTCGCCGAAGACAATGACATGATCCAGACACTCGCGGCGAATCGACCCAATGAGCCGTTCGATATAGGCCCGTTGCCACGGAGATCGCGGTGCCGATAGCACTTGTTTGATACCCATTGCCTTCACCTGATCGACGAAGTTCTTGCCGAAGATTTGATCACGATCGCGAAGCAGATACCGAGGCGCGCTGTCCCACGGAACTGCCTCCCGTAATTGCTGGGCCGTCCATTCTGCGGTCGGATGAGCAGTCACGCCGAAGTGGAGAATGCGCCGCCGATCGTGAGCAAGTACCAGGAAGACATACAGTATCTGGAATCGGATCGTAGGTACGGTGAAGAAGTCTACCGAGGCACATGTCGGCCTGGTCATGTTGCTCCTCGACGCCATGCTCTTGGCATGGTTCTCGAGGAACGTCCGCCAAGTCTGCGAAGGCGGTCTTCGAAGTCGAACCATGTATTTGGCGACCGTTGGTTCAGTAATCTCAATGCCTAGCTTGAGCAACTCGCCGTGAATGCGTGGTGCACCCCAGCGCGGGTTGTTGCGGCTCATCATCCGGATCAGATTTCTGACCTGTTGCGGCACACTGGGCCGACCTCGCTTGCCACGGTGGATTTTCCACGTCCAAAACAAACGGAAGCCTAGACGATGCCAAGCGACAACTGTGTCGGCTTCTACGATCATCAGGACCGATTTCCAGTCGCTCCACAGGCTCCGCAACCAGACCCAGAAGAGTCGGTCGGCTGGCGTCAGTTTGAGCCGTTTGGGAGCCGACCTGCGCAAGACGCCGAGTTGTTGCTGCAAGGCGAGGTTCGCCAGTCGTAGCTCAGCCGAAGTCTTCAACATCGAGACAAGGGTGCCGACCACGGTGAGCAAGACTTGCCGCGCCGCCGTAAGACGTAAATGAAAGTCGATCAACCTCAATGATTACAGATCGATCCGGATATTTTGGAGGGATCTGTGGGATGCGTTCGAACGGCTAAAGACGCTAGAACCGCCGCGCACCGACAAGAGGCAATCATCCGCGGCACTCATCGGGCGCGTTTCGAATGAACAATTCGACACCAGTGCTGATGGACTTCTCCATCTCGAGAGGCGCCTTGCTGAAGCGGTGGCGCTCCGGCTCAAAGGCCAATTAACATCGAGTGAGCGGGACCTCATCACGAAATCGGGAACCACCAAGCCCGAAGCGTATGATCTGGTACTACGAGCGCGAGCGGCCTTAAGAGATGGCGACACACCAGCCAATCAGGAATTCGCCGTTCAGTTGCTGCAACGCGCGGTTCAAATCGACCCCACGTTTGCGGACGCATATGGCTGGCTCGCATTTACTCAGCGACGCGCTTACAACGGCGGGTTGGGAGAAGACACCCTTCGGGCTGCAATTTTCAACGCTAATCAGGCGCTCTCGAGAGATCCCAATTCGCTGATCGCGCTGCGTGCCCTGACTCAAATCCAATCCACTACCGGACGCGAAGTGGAAGGGTTACTGATGGCCAGACGTGCCCTCGACGCTAATTCGGACGATCTCGATGCGACGGCAGCCGCCGCTGATGCCTACTTCCGAGCCGGACTTAGCGATCGAGCCATTCCCTTGTACCAAAGAGCTCTTAAATGGGAGCCCGAGAATGCCGAGTTTCGCAGCCAGCTAGGTCGCATCTACTTCTTTCTTGGTGAGAACCAAAAGGGAATTGACATGATCTCCGCGCTGCCGCTCAGCAGTCTCGGTACTTTTGGCGCAACGTTTGGACTGCTCCTGTACGCTGAAACCGGAGAGCTGGATAAGGCAGTTCAGGCGATCCGAGAGGAACGCATGAGGGCATCGCGCCCTGTGCTGCAAGGGTTTGCGGCCCTTATCAGGGGTTCCATCCTGGAAGCGGCAGGAGATCTGACAGGCGCCAGGCAAATCTGGAGTGATTTCGTACGGTATAGAGAAGGACTACTTACGAAGTACGAAAACCCCTCCTCGCACTATGGGCTATGCCTCAATTACGCAAAGCTGAGGAACCGTGAGAAAGCCTTGCAGCAATTGCGCCTCCTCCTTGCTTCCGATACCGGAAATCACATCAAGCACTTTTTCGCAGCCGAAACGCACGCGCTGCTGGGCAACCGGCGCGAGTCGCTCCAAAGTCTTAGGGCCGCCGTTGAGAACGGCTTCCTCAACCTACCGATGATCGAGGGCATGGCGCGGTCAAGAATCTGCACGTTCTACAGCTTGCGGAACGACCCTGAGTTTCTTGCCATCCGATCAGATCTCGCGCGCCGCGTGGACCAACTGCGGGCGCGCTATTGATCCATTGCCGTTCCACCGATCACTGAACGTCAGGCTGTGTCCGCCCAGCCCACAGTAGACCGGCTGCGGCAAGAAACAACACAAATCCCACGAAGGCCGGCGCCAGATGCAGGAAATCGGTATATTCCACCACAAAATGAACACCGATTGCGCAGCCGAACCCAACGCATCCCATCAACACCACAATCTGCACGAGGCTCCTGGTGATGTCGGCGTTTCTCGCGACAAATAGCAGGAATGCGCCGATCGAGCACAGCCCACCTCCGAAGCCGGCTCGGTCGTGCGAGATCAGAGGAATGAGCATCGGCGATATCTTCTGGAGGCTCGGCTCGTCGAGGCCAATGAAAGCCAGATCGGAAGGCACAAAGACCGTGGTCATGCCAAAGATCGCAATCGTAGCTCCTGCCAAGACCAAGCCAGCCGCACAAGCGGCCAGCAGACGCCTTCCCCAGATCTCAAACTTATTTCCACGTTTGACGTCAGAGGTCGAGATCTCAGCGCTTCGGATGCCCGGTGGCTTTGAGCGCCACACCGCAGCAGCGAAGACGGGTAATAAGAAAAGCGTCGCAATCCCGTGCCATGTGTCCAGATAACCCTTCCCGAGATACGTAAGAAACGCCAGAAATCCAATTCCACTGGAAACGACCAGCGCCTGCCAGGCCCACACACTTCGGGCAGCCATTGGAAATCCAGCGAGCCATAGATATCCTAAGCCGATCGCCAGCAATGAACCGCCATACGCTACGCGATCGTGAAACATGAATCCAACCAGCCGTGGGTTCGACGCCTGTGATAACGCGGCGGCGTCCATACCGATCGCATGACTGTCGTGAGGCAGCAAGTGTCCACTAAGCGATTGCAGGACAGCGAAAAGTCCACTCAACGCCACCGAGAAGCCGGTTAACGCAACGAGAAAGCGGCCATCTCCCAGCGCCGCCTCGAGCAGGCTTCGGTCATCCCTCATCCCACACAACATACATCAGGAACAATCGAATCCGTTACCTTCAAGTTCGCAAAGCCAAGCAGCCGACTGGTATGCAGCGGCTGGAACTCGCGACCAAGATGGATTAAAGCTGCCCGAGGATACTGATGACGCGGCCGCCATCAGCTTCTTCCGGATTACACGGCGTCAGATTTGAACAGCGCTAAAACTCTGAATCGAGAATAGACGTCATAAATCTGATGCCTCGATTAGTGCTCGCATACGCCTTGGTGCTTGCATTCCCGGCGCTCGCAGCAGAGCCGCCGGTTATCGAGGCGGTCCGCAGCAGTGATATGACCAGGTTACGGCAGCTAGTGCGTGAAAAAGACGCAGTGCTTGCGCGCGGATCGGAGAATCAGACCGCGCTGCATGAAGCGGCTGCAACATGCAACCTGGAAGCGGCACAGCTGCTCGTCAGCGCTGGGGTGGATCGATCAATTTACGACAAGGCGAATCGTACCGCTGCCATGATTGCGACGGGTTGCCCACTATCGGCGGCGACGAATCAACTCGTGCGGGTGATGGGAGCGCCCCTCCTCCCGAAGGTGCAAGATGAGACCGCCCCGTGGTCTCTGCAGGACGCCTCAGTTCGTGGGCACGTGGCCGTTGTCAGCATGCTAATGAAGATGGGTGCTGACGTGAACGCCGTCGGCAATAAAGGGAATAGACCTCTTGAACTAGCGTGCAGGAACGGCCGTCTGCAAGTCACGAAGGCGCTTCTCGACAACGGAGCCGATGTTCGCCTCAGAACAACATCGGGAACGACTGTCCTGCATGAAGCGGCTCTTGGCGGCAGCGCGGAAGTTATTCAATTGCTCATCGATCGTGGGGCCGACATAAATGCAGTTGATGCCGAAAAGGGGTCAACATCTTTGCATTATGCTGCTTCCTTCGGGCGGGTCGATGCTGTGCGGACGCTGATTCGACACGGAGCGGATGTCACTCGCAAGAATAACAAAGGCATAACGGCGTTAGAGGCAGCCATCACGAACGGTCAGGAAGATGTCATTAAGATCCTTCGGACAGTGACCCCGAAGTAAATCCGCTGGGGTAATAAGAACTATCGGAAGTTCTCCACGATCATCAGATCACTCTCCAACCGGGTCTGCTGCTGGAGGAAGATGTCACCGGTGCGTGACGACACGCTGATCGCGGAAACGTTCCAGGCATCCTCAAGGGGGAACGGCACCTCGTAAACGACCTTCTCGTTTTGACCATCTGCCGCCATTTCAACCACGACCGACCGACCGTCGCGAGCGCGAATCGCGTAAACTTTGTCACCCGACAGAGTCCACTTGCCGCGTTTGACACCCTTGGTAACCGTTGTTTCGGGGCCGCCCGCCGCGGCAATACGCCGGACCTCGCCATCGCGATAGTAGAACACCGTTGCCCCATCCGCCGAGGATATGGCGTCGGTTCCACCCTCATGGGTTAGCTGGGTCTGTGTTCCACCACCGATCGGCATTTTATACAGCTCACGCCGGCCCGTGGACGAGTTGGTGTAATACACCCACTTCCCATCGGGCGAGACTGCAGGCCGGACGAACTGGCCGTTACCAGGAATCTTTGTCGGAATTCCGCCTTCGGCGGACACCGTGTATAACGAGCTCGTTCCGATGCGGCCTCCATCGAAGATGATGGACTTTCCGTCGGGTGTCCATCGCGGACTGCCGAGCGGCTCATTGGGAATAGAGGCGAGCAGGATCTGGTCTGCGCCATTGCGGTCGGCTCGCCAGATGGCCATGGTTCCAGTTCGGGAGGACGCGAAAACAATGTGTTCGCCGTCGGGCGCAACGTCAATGGCCAAGTCCATGTGGGTCGATGCAATCACGGGCTCGGGTGTCTTGTCCGGTGCCCGAAGCGATCCTCGAAGAACATTCAGATCGAGCCACCGGCGCTGGTAGACAAGGCGGTGCTGAAGCTGGTTGTAATCCGGGTACCACACTGCAGTGCCGTCCAGTGGGAGGTAGTGTGGCGCTCCACCTGACAGCGGAATCCAGACGGCTTCCAGGAAGCTGTCCGGGTGACCGATGGATGTGATGAGACTTTTGCGTTCGGGCCACCAGGCAAAACCCACGAGACCCTGAGAAACATTGCTCAACGGAGTGGGCTCTCCACTTGGTTCACCGTCGCGGTTGAGTTTCTGCAGATGCAAACGTCGGCTCGCTGCATATGGACCGCGGGCGAACGCCAACGCTGATCCGTCCGGAGCATATGTGGGCATCGAATCGTATTGTGAGGCGGGGACCTTCCCGGTCAGTTCCTTCATCTCCCGTGTTTCAACGTTCACCCGCAGAATGGGCCCACTCGCCACAGCCAGAAATCGTCCGTCCGGTGACCACGATAGTTTGCTTTCGAGGTCCGTGCTCCTACTCGCAGCGAGGGATGTGATTACACGTTCTCCTCCGCCATGCGAGGAAGCGATCACAATGTTCACCCCGTCGCCTGTCTTGCGCAGGAAGGCCAATCTATCCCCGCTGGGAGACCAGCACGGTGAACTATCGTCAGCGGGGTTATTGGTGATTCTCAACGGGAGTGTCTCGTCCCCAATCGGCTTGACGTAGATATCGAAATTCTTCCCGTCGTCACCATTCCACACGAACGCGACTAGTTTTCCGTCCGGAGAAAGCGCCGGCATGGATTCGAGGCCTGCGTATGCTGTCAAGGGGCGCACGCGCCATTCGGGAATATCAGGAAGCCGCGTCTTCAGCCACCACCACAGACCAGCGCCTGTTAACAGCATCAAAAGGGGCAGCGAGATTGCTGCGGCGCGAGGAACACTCCAGGACGCCTTTCCCGGCCTGGCCGGCTCCGCGGCTGCAGGCGTCTCCTGCTTTGACCGAATCTCCTCGAGAACCCATTGGATGTCACGCGTCGACTGCCAGCGGTCTTCCGGTTTCTTCTCCAGACATCGCTGCACTACCAATCCCAGGGCTGCCGGGAGCTGCAACAAAGTGGTATCCACCTGAGGCGCACTCCCAAGTATGATTTGGGATATCAGCGCTCGCCGGATCTTTCGCCGACACCCCGCGCTTGCCGGTGAGCATTTCATAGAGCACCAGACCGAGGCTGAAAATATCGCTCCGGGCATCGGTGGTGTTCCCCTGAAGTTGTTCCGGGGACATGTAGTTGAGGGTTCCGAGGATCTGACCGGGCCGCGTGTTTTCAATGATCGTCTCGTCGCCTGCGCCCACTCCAAGTACACTGTCCATCTTTGCCAGCCCGAAATCGAGTAGCACGATTCCGTTTTTTGTGACGAGGATGTTCGCTGGTTTGAGATCACGGTGAGTGATACCCGCGTGATGCGCTTCAAACAGGGCTTCAGAGATCTCGATTCCGTATGTCAGCGCAGTCCGGAGCGGCAGCGGGCCTGAGAGAGGTTTGCCGTCCAGCAGTTCCATGACAAGATAATTTTCGCCGACGTCATAGAGCCTGCAGATGTGGGGATGATCCAGCCTGGCAATCGTGCGCGCTTCCTGCACGAACCGGTCATTGAAAGCTTCTCTGGAGACCTTGATCGCGACAAAGCGGTCTAGTCGCGTGTCGCGCGCCTTCCAAACCTCTCCCATCCCGCCTGCTCCGAGAGGTGAGACCAGTTCGTACGGCCCAAGCTTGTTGCCACTTTGCATTAGATATCGGAGACCTTGACCTGACTGAGATGTCAGTGTCGCGCTCCTGGATAGATATTATTGTCGTTGTAACCGCGATTGTGAGGAGATTAATGCCGAGGTTGTTGATCGAGGATGCTCAGGGTAGAAAGAGCATTTTTGAACTCGATGTGAAGGAATTGGTCGTCGGCCGCGCAGCAGATGCCGGTCTGGTTCTAGAGGACGGCCGTGCTTCGCGACGGCATGCCTGTATCACACGCCATTCAGGCGTCAGCACCATCAAAGATCTGAATAGTGGCAACGGGCTGTATGTCAATGGCCAACGGGTGATCGAAAAAGTCCTTGCCAACGGCGACGTCATCCAGGTCGGGCACTCCAAGCTGGTATTTGAAGATGGCGCCGATCCGTCACAGGTTCAGTTCGCCGAAAACGATACCGCCCAGGACGCGATACTCGTCCGCCGGATCGAGGATGCGGCTTCACCGGTTAGCATCCCTGGGGCCGGCGCCGCTGGTATTTCGGGCGCCGAAAAGGAGTTGGAGGGACTGCGCAGGAAAGCTCGAATTCTCACACTCATGTACGAGTTGGGCAAGACTCTCAAAGGAGCAATCTCGCTGGATGAAGTTTATAGGCAAGTTAGTGCGCTGCTCCTCGAAATCTGCGCAGCCGATCGTGTGCTCATTTTGGAAGTGGAAGCCGGCGCGGGTTTGAGGATTGCCCACGAGGCAACAGGCCGATCCACTAGCTCCGTTCGGACCGTCAGTCGCACTGTCACTAGCAAGGTGATCAACGAGCGGGTTACGTTGCTGAGCACAAACGCATCGGCGGATCCGGCGCTTGCACAGGGACAAAGCATCGTCCTGCAGCAAATCCGTTCGGTCATTTGTGCGCCGCTCCTCGTCAGGGAACAAGTGCAGGGACTCATCTACCTCGATCAGGAGAAGGTGGCCGCGTTCAGCCTGGAAGATCTTGATGTGGTGAACGCAGTCGCGGCACAGGCTGCGATTGCGCTTGAAAATGTCCACGCGTTGAAACGCCAAGCGCGCGAAGCCGAAGTTCGCAACGCATACTCGAGGTTTCTGCCGGCTCATGTTGTTGAGGACCTGCTCAAGAACCCTGAGGACCTCCGTCTCGGTGGAGCCAATCAGATTGCCACGGTGCTCTTTGCTGACGTTCGAGGCTTTACCCGGATGTCCGCACGCATGGAGCCGGAGGAAGTTGTTGGTGTCCTCAACGACTACTTCGGCGAAATGACGGAAATCATTTTCGAGCACGGCGGCACGCTGGACAAGTACATCGGCGACGGACTGATGGCGCTGTTCGGGGCGCCATACGCGGGTCCGGATGATGCGATCAAGGCAGTTCGAACTGCCGTCGCCATGCAGAAAAAAATGGAGTCCCTGAAAGGACAGTTCGGATCAGGAAAAGGCCCGGCAGCCACTCTCGACATAGGAATCGGCGTCAACACAGGCCTGGTCACCGTCGGATACGTCGGATCGGTACGAAGGTTCGACTATACGGCTATTGGCGATACCGTGAACATGGCTTCACGCCTCGAGAGCAATGCTCCTGCCGGAGAGATCTATATATCCAATAGCACGTACTCACAATTGCAGGGATTGTTCGCAAGCGAAGATGTGCAAATCAAGGTCAAGGGCCGGGATGAGCCCCTCTTCTGTCATCGAGTGCTCTGGAAGTGACAGTATCCTGCCGCAGGTGTTCTCGTGTCTATCATCCGCGAGCCAGCTGACGAAATCCCGCGTCGACCAGTCGATAGCGGAGTGTTTCTTGGCGCGGCGGACGAGGGCTGTTCCCGGAGTCGACTGCACACAGTTCACGTGACGTGCGTCTCCATACGGGCGTCATCATTGTTATCGAGAGCATGAAATCGCGTTCCGCCCAATTCAGACTCTTTATCTGTTGTGTATGTTCTACACAAGTGCTCTTAATTGAGTCTGCAACAGCCAGCGGCGATTCTCTGCGGTCGACAGGCTTTAGCAGATCAACCGCGTAAACGTAATGCAGTTGGTGTCCCATTCCTCCGTCGCGATCTTCGCAAACAAGCATTTCGCGTCTGCTGGGCGTTGTGACTTTCTGGCATGAGTGGGTAATCATGGCGCTCTTTTACCAAACAGGAGTCCAATGGCCATTTCGCCTGGTAAGGAGCAATGTGCCGCCCCAGAGCGAAGGATGCGTTTCGGCGCTCGATCCACTCACTACCGCATCTTCACTGCTGCTGCTCAAGAAGTGTCCGTAAATGACGGCCACGGCCGTAAAGTGGTTGTCGACGATATCGCGGAATCCCGCTCCTAAATCGCCAGTCGAGCATCTTACGCCGATATTCTCTTCGTATCGAAGACCATGGGCACAAAGGCGACCGATGAGCGCCTTCGCCTCCGGCAGATGAAGCCGTTGGACTTCAGATTGGATCACGGGCCTAACATCTCGCCAGTCATTGTGGCGGTAGATTTCTCCCTTCAGGAGCGGCAGTGCGCCGCAGATGAGCAGACCAACAGCCGCGTTCATCACAATCTCCCTGAGTCCGTTCTATCACGGGTATTTGGCCAGAGTGTCTCGGAACATCTTTAGCCGGCGTGCGGCCACTCAGCCCGCGGTCGGTCTTTCAACCAGAGAATGAAATCGAGTGGAGGTGGCTCGCCGCCTAACGCTCGCAACCGCGTGGCACATTGCGCCCGATGGCCGTGGCTGTGCAGACAGACCTGCATGGCAGCCTCTGCCAATGAGAAAGTCCGGTCCGGGAAGAACGGCGTGACCAACGTTCGTTCGAACTCCGAGTCATTGATTCGACTCATCCAGTCGAGTTCCCGATCGTTTGTTTGTCGATAGAGGGCCGCAATGTCTTTCAGAGAGTGCGGACATTGCGACTCCACGCTCACATCGAACGATTCGTCGAGAAACAAAGATAGCCAGAACCGGTTCGCGAGAATGATGTGATGTAAGAGGTTTCGAAGTTCTGTGTCGGCTGAGGCCTGTTCATGCGCCCCGATGGCGCTTAACAGCATTGCGTTCGCGTAGTTCTTGTGCTCAATAAGATCTCGTATCACTGGAAGCAACATACACACGCGCACTTTAACAGAGATACTCCACTGTGTGGCGTAAGTGAAATTCGGTTGACTCCAAGACGGACTCTCAATACTCGTTAAACATTCGTTGGATCTCTTGAAGATCCTTCGTTTTAGTCAGCGCGAGCATCAAAAGGATACGGGCCTTCTGAGGGTTCAAGGTATCCGCCGGAATCATTCCAATCTTGTCGTATTCAGGGTAGGCGGCAACCCGGCCGTTCCCTGTACGATTCGAGCGCACCATAACTGGGCGTTTCGCGCTCTCGGGGCCTAACACTTCGTCCAGCGTGGATTTTTCAAACTTGGACAGAAGACCCGCTCCGGTCCCGGCAAATACGATCCCCTTCACGCCTGTGGCCACCAGCGCGCGAATGATCGCCGGACTTGGCTGGACATAAGAATAAACAATTTCAACAGGCGGAAGATCCTTCATCCGGCTTACATCGAACTCAGAGTTGAACGTGTGCCGCTTTGTCGAAGATCGATAGAAGCTGACTTTGTCGCCGTCGACGTACCCCAGGTAACCAAGCTCTGGAGATCGAAATGTCTCCACGCGAAACGTATTCGTTTTCGTAGCGTCTCTGGCAGCGTTGATCTCGTCGTTGAGAACGATCAGCACGCCTTTGCCGCGAGCCTCCGGTGAGCATACTGTTCGGAACGCGTTCAACAGATTCAACGGGCCGTCCGCACTAATAGCTGTTGCCGGGCGCATCGCGCCTACAAGGACTACAGGTCTGTCGTGCTTGACAGTGAGGTTCAGAAAGTACGCCGTTTCCTCCAGCGTGTTCGTCCCGTGAGTGATCACCACTCCGGCCACTTTGGGGTCTTCAGCAAAGATTTGGTTGATGCGGTTTGCCAGCGTGATCCAGTTTGCGATAGTAATGTCCGGGCTGCGGACGTTCACGATTTGCTCGACCCTCACAGACGCGTACTGCTTGATTTCGGGAACGGCCTTGACGAGTTCCTCTCCGCCTATGGCCCCAGCTTTGTAATACGCTAGGCTCGTAGAGGATTCTCCCTTCGCAGAGATCGTGCCGCCAGTGGAGAGCACCCAGACGGTTGGTAGAGTCTCTCTATTCGGGCCTTCCTGCGCCGGGCGCACTTGCGCCATAAGACCCGTGGCAATCGTCAACGAGGCGATGAGTTTCGTGGTCCGAGATTTACGAGCACTGATAGTTTGCATGCGACAGCCTGACTTGTCGAAGACGTGGTCATATCATACGCCGTCGTCAGTCCGATTTCGGCTCACAGACTAGACGGGAGTCAGGATTAAAGGTCGCCCTTCCGCATCTGTTCGGCCAGATATTCCGAAGCTCGCATGGTAAGAGCGAGTATGGTCAGTGTTGGATTCTGCGAACCGCCGGAAACGAACGCGCTCCCGTCCACGACGAACAGATTTTTCACATCGTGCGATTGATTGAAGCCATTGAGAACAGAAGTCTTTGGATCCGATCCCATTCGGCAAGTCCCGAGTTCGTGAATGCTCTCGCCCGGAGGAACCATCTGCGAATGCTTGGCTAACACCTGGAAACCTGCGCCGCGGCAAACCTCATCCGCAGTTTCCATTGCGTCTTTCGCCATTGCGAATTCGTTATCGGTGTACTTCGCCTTGATATGGAGAACCGGGATACCCCAGGCGTCCTTCACGGTCTTGTTGATCTGAACCTGGTTCTCGCGCCTTGGCAGTACTTCGCCCATTGTTGTCAGGCGAAACGCGGCGCCTTCCAGTTCTTTCAACTTGTTCTTCCACTCCGCGCCATAACCAGGAACCACGCCCACGGAGGGCGTTCCACCACTTCCAAAATCGTAAGCGTATCCGCGAAGGAATGCCTTTTCTTTGCGATCGAGATTGCGAAAACGCGGTATGTATCCGCCTCCACCCATCAGTGCGCGAGTGGTCTTTCCACCCAAAGCCTCCGGAACCACAGCTTGCACGGTGCTTTTCACATAGAACTGGTCAAAGAGGTAATGTCCTAACGTTCCGCTGGAATTCGCAATTCCCGAGTTCAAGAGAATTCTGGTCGATTCTAGACAGGATGCGCCCACAATAACAACGCGCGCCTTCACGTGATACTCGCGCTTGGAAATGCGGTCGATGAAGAACGCTCCGTTTGCTCGGCCCGTGTTCTTATCCACCGTGATCTCTCGAACGATCGCGTTGGGTACAATCGTCAAATTTCCGGTTTCGAGCGCCGGAGGTAGTAACAGGTTCACCGAACTGGCGAGCCGCCCGGTAGCCACACGTGCCTTTGTCGTGGGCACATTCAGACGTTTTGCGCTATCCACGAAGCGCTGAACCGAAGCGGAATTCGTAGACGTGTCCGGAATCAAGTTGCCGTCCGGAATCTGCTTAAAACCTTCGTTCCGACCGGCAACGCGCATCATCGGCTCTATCCGGTCATAGTACGGAGCAAGATCGCTGTAGGAGATAGGCCAGTTGTCCCCAAACCCGTCGTGTTCCTTGCACTTGAACTCGTAGTCGCTCAATCGCCACGATGCCCGGCCCCACATTAATGTCTTGCCGCCGATCATCCGGATTCGGACCCAATAGTATGGGTCGTCCGGATCGTAGGTATAAGGATTAAGCTTCTCATCCGCCCAGACATTTGCATTGAATTCGGAGGCCTGTGTCACATGGGGGAAACGGCCGGGTTTGCCGAATCCGCGGTACGGCAGGTCGTACACAGCCCGAAGTTCGCGGTGCTTGTCCAGATCCAACTTCGGACCGGCGTCGAGCATCAGGCATTTGATTCCTTTCTGCGCCAAAATGTTCGCGGCCATCCCGCCGGAGGCGCCCGAGCCTATGATCAGTACGTCGTGTTTCGAGTTTTGAGAGATTTGCATCGGTAGACCCTCACTCGACCGGCAGATAATACGTATTCAAACCGGCTGCCCCACGTCGGCGGGAAGATTGCGCTTCCGCCCACTCGCGTGAGTTCACGGTCGCCTGATAGAAAGCGATCCTGCTCGCCTGCAGAAACTGCGCGAAGGGTTCCGTCGGTCCTTGATAGGTCCACGAGGCGTTCAGAGGAGACAGCACGTCCGCGATCCCCGTATCCGGCAACTTCGCAAAGCTTTGCTTATGCCGTTGGAGAGAACGTCTATCCAATTCGCGTACGCCATTCCGGTAAAGCGTCTGCAGTTCGGCCGGCGATTCCGACAACAAGAAGTCAAGAAATTCCGCAGCCTTAGCGTCCTGGGCCCCCGGTTCGCCATCTGCGGGCGGCATAATCACGGTGCCCAGCCGTTGAAAGGACCCAAATTCCGTTTGGGTAAAAAACTTCAGGACACCTTCGGCCACCGTGTTTGGATTGCTGAGCCGTAGAGGTGGCAATTCATCGGTGGCAGGTGGGATCGCTGGTTGCTGGGCCTGTACAAACGCGGGCAGGCCAGACACACCTAACAGGGAGTATAGGAGTTCACGCCGTTTCATCGTCTTCAGTGCTGACAATCTAACTGTAACCGACCTGCGACGGGACGGCCCGATGACTGCTCTTCTTGTGCAGTTCGCTGGCGACGCTCACATTTGCTGCTCATCGCATACATCGGAAGTTTAGGGCCTTCCATGGAAATCAAGTAAGATTGCTATATTCCCATACCCGGGCCCATAGAGAGACTTCTGATGATGGAACGGCAAAAAAGGGGGAGGCAAGTTTTGGAAAGATCGTCCGCAACAAATAGCTCCCATGGCGCCCTATGGAGAACAAGCGGCTTGCTCGCCGCGACACTCGTGGTCGCGTCTGTGTTATCTGCCCAAGCTCCCTCCGGAAGGTGGGATGCCACCGTCACTATCGGTACTCTGCGCGTCCCATTCACGATGCACTTCGAAGGTAGTGGTTCTTCATTTGTCGCCTTCATCGTCACGGGTGACACCCGCATCCGGTCGACTAAGGCGAGCTTCGACGGCAGGACAGCGCTCGCCGACTTTGAGAGCTCGGCTTCGCGTATGCAGGCGGTTGTCGGCGAAGGCGGGCTCACCGGCACATTCGGCAATGAGAAGAATGGTATGCACGCATTCAAGGCGGCGGCATTCTGCACTTGCGGATACGTGGGTGAAGCGGGACCCGAAATCATGGGGACCTGGGAAGTTTCGGAGAACCACTGGAAGCTCTCGGTTCGTCGAGCGGGTGAGGATACCATCGCAGCGATTTCGCGAGGCGCCAACGAGATTGGTCCGCTTAGCGGCCGATTCAACGGGGCATTTTTTGAGCTCAGCTTTTTCGACGGCAGTCGAGCGGCCCTGCTCGAGATAGAACCACGCAAAGACGGTGCGCTCGACTTGTCCTGGATGGAACCAGGTATCGCGGTTAAAAAGGCCAAGGCCGTCCGGGCCGGTTCCAACGGTTTGACGCATTGACGGATATGCTTGGTATACTCATCGCGTAGCCGATGAATGGCCTCGATTGTGTCAGTGCTTTAAAGGCGTTAGGCGAGGAGACGCGGCTGCGTATGCTCCGGCTTCTATTCAAAGAACCGATGAGCGTTACGAGCATCTCCGAACATCTGCAGGTCTCACAGTACAACATCTCCAAACATCTGCGAGTCATGCGCGAGGCAGGCCTCCTCGAGATCGAGAAACGCGGCCAGCAGCGGCTCTACACTGTCAGCACGAGGCTGAAGTCTCAGCTGGCTTCGAATATTCACATTCTCGATTTAGGGTGCTGTACCTTCCGGCTCGATAAGCTTCCTAAATAGATGCTTGCGCGAGGTTCCGCATTATTCCATCTATAATATGCCTACTTGTCCATATATGCATACAGTGGTTTGCTGTGGCGCAGAGTTCAGCATCAAGAAGTAGCCATGTATGCCTAAGCAGATGCGTTTGAACGCTCTCGATATGAATTGTGTGGGTGGCTGTCCCGGCCTCTGGCTCCACCCGGACGATCAGACTCTGCGGTACAACACGCTTGAGTACTGGACAGAACTTGCGCAGCTGCTGGAACGGGGTCTGTTCGACTCGCTGTTCGTCGCGGACATCTTTGGCGTTTATGACGTATACGGTGGGAATGCGGATGCGGCCTTTCGGAATGCCGTAGAGTTCCCGGTCAACGACCCATTTCTCCTTGTGCCAGCAATGGCCATGGTGACAAAGCATCTGGCGTTTGGCATTACCGGAACCGTCACGTATGAGGCGCCGTTCAGCTTCGCTCGCAGGTTGTCCACTCTCGATCACCTGACTAAGGGCAGGTTCGCCTGGAACATTGTGACCGGGTATCTGGATAGCGCCGCGCGCGCGTTCGGTCGGGACGCGCAGCTCCCGCACGATGAACGCTATGCGCTCGCAGAAGAATTCATGGAGGTCGTGTACAAGCTTTGGGAAGGAAGCTGGGAGAACGATGCCGTGACGCGCGATAAGGTGAACGGTATCTTCGCCCGGCCGGAAAAGATACACAAGATTCAACATCAAGGCAAATATTTCCGCATGGAGGGCTATCACCTGTGCGAGCCTTCTCCCCAGCGGACGCCGATCCTGTTTCAGGCCGGAGGGTCGCCAAGAGGCCGGCAGTTTGCTGCCCGGCATGCCGAATGCGTGTTCATAGGAGGACGCACTCCCGCGATGACCGCCGCGATTGTGTCCGATTTGCGTGAAAGCGCCCGAGCTATCGGTCGCGATCCCGCAAGTCTCAAGATTTTTAGCGCCATGACAGCGATCGCCGCGCCCACAGACCACGAGGCACAAGCCAAAATCGACAGCTATCGGCGGCACGTCAGCGTTGAGGGTACGATCGCGCTGTTAAGCGGCTATCTGGGCATCGATTTCGCCTGTACTGACCTCGATCAGCCACTCAACGGGCGGGAGATCAATGCCATCCAAAGTAGTGTTGACACCTTCATGAGAACCGACCCAAGCCGTCAGTTGACGCTGCGGGATGCGGTGGATGAACTCGGGGTGGCAGGGTACAAACCGCTTCTGGTGGGTTCGCCGAAGACGGTGGCTGACGGGTTGATCGATTGGATGGAAGAAAGCGGCATCGATGGATTCAATATTGAGCACATCGTATGTCCGGGAGATTTCGCCGCATTTGTCGAGCTTGTCGTGCCGGAGTTGCAGCGTCGCGGCGTCTACAAGACGCAGTACGTGGAAGGCACACTGCGCGAGAAGCTATACGGCAAGGGCTCTTCCTGTCTGCCCGCGGATCACCCTGGCGCGAGCCACCGGTTCCGCTGAGATCGCTCGATTCTTGTCCGCTCCTGCGCCGACTGCCGTCGTCATTTGACGGACTCCGCATCCCGCGTCGCACGGGTGTTCTACAATGCATTGGTTGTGTGCGCTGTGCCCGCAAGCTTTCTATAACTTACTTGGGAGATCTGCATGAGGTACAACCTACGAGTTCCAACTCTCGTCGCAACGTGTTCCTCGCGTCAACATTATTCTCTTTGTCCGAAGCGGCGACGATTAGTAACAGTACTTCGTTTCTGTTGCCGGGATTCTCAACCGGCAGTCTTACGGTCGGCTTGCCTGCCAGTCCCAATAACGACAATGCTACGGCTGCAAGCCCGAACCTTATCTCCGTCAGCATCTTTTTCAACAGCGACGGACTCGGCCCCGCAGACATGGAGTTCGAGCTAACGAACTCAGGCGGCACGACCGAATACCGAGTTGCGCCTGCCGGTATCGGGCTGGTTAACAACACAGGTTCTCCGTTCACAGGGTTTCTGGCTGAACTCGGATTTGGTACGGGAGCGAACTTCGTGCGCTCGAGTGCCGGAGATGACCTGGACTTTGACACGCCAGACCGTGACCCGACGCCAACCTTGCCGGCGTTCTCAGCGTTGACACCGGATACCGACAGCCTTCTCTGGAGCGGGGGAACGATACCTTCGGTGGGCAGCTTTTCAATCGGATTCTCGCTCGATGTGCCGGACGGGTGCAATCATTTCATCCCGAAGGCGTCAACAGATTCACACTGCGATTGACTCCCATCTCTGACGTTGCCGTTCCGGAACCGGGAACCACTTTCCTGATGCTTTTCGGACTGTCGTCAATCGGGATAGCGCTGCATGGGCGTCGGTTATACCGGTAAGCGAGTGGTCGTCGGAGCCGACGCCTGCGAGTAACAATAGCGAGCCGACCTCAAATGATGCCTTGGATTGGCAGCGGAAACACCGGATCCATGATGGACGCTCCGCCGTCGACATGAATAGTCTGACCAGTGATGAAGCCGGCTTTTTCTGAACAAAGCATGGCCACAGCGTTACCAATGTCAGCCGGTGTTCCCATTCTTCTCATCGGCGTCCACCCCGATGCATGCCACTCCTTGATCATCGTAAAGACCTCAGGAGGAAGCCCGCTCAGCACGCTGTCCTCCGTGGCTCCGGGACTGACGATGTTCACAGTAACGCCGCGCTGAGCCAACGCCACTGCATAGTACCGAGCAAGCGCGTCCAGAGCGGCCTTTGCCGCCCCCATCGCCGCCCAAGGCTGCCAACTGCCGGTCCGACCGCTGGGCGAATAACTGATTGCGATGATCCGACCACCGCCGGCGGCCGGGAGCATTTCTACCATCAGTCGTGTCAAAACATGAAATGCGCGCACCTGGGAGTCAAAGGTCATCTCGAACTTGTCTAAGGGAATATCCAGAGGGGACTGATAAAAACCCGTTGCGAGTTCCACCCGCGCGTTGCTCACCATCACATCGAGCGTTCCGAACTCGTGCCTGATCCGTTCATACATACTCTGAATCTCGGCGGGACTGGTGACATCCGCCTTCCAGATGAATCCGTCGGAGCCCAGCTGGCGAACTTTCGAAAGTGTTTCGTTGGCTGCGGATTCATTAGACAAATAATTGATACAGATTTTCGCTGCTCCATTCTCTGCGAGTTTGATCGCGATCCCTCGACCGATACCGCGCGAAGCACCGGTGATAAGGGCTGCCTTGCCTTTGAGCCACATTCTTATGCTCCAAGTACTCGAATCACGAATCGTCTCGCTTCCCGAAATCTGGTCCGCGGGACCCTGCAATTGTACATGGGCTTGTTGACCCTGTGAAACGGTGTTGCCGCCACAAGCGATGTGCAGTGAGGATCTTGAACCGTGGCGCCAAGTCTGTTCAACGGCCTCTCTAAGGTTGAAACTTTCGGTACATCACGTATGCATCGACGTACCCATGAACCGGATGCAAGAAAGCGTCTGAAAGCCGCCCAACAATGTCGAAACTGAAACGCTGCCAGAGGCGCACGGCCCTGTCATTCGTGCTCACCACAAAGTTCAACTGCATAGCCCGGAATCCGCGCTTGCTGGCATGATCGAGCGAATGCGAGCACATAGCACTAGCGACGCCTTTGCCCGATGCTGCCGGGGACGTTATGTATCCGCAGTTGCAAACGTGCGAACCGCCGCCGAGCTGGTTGGGGCGCAAAAAGTAGGTACCGATAACTTCGCCGTCGGATTCGGCCACAAACACCTCATTGCTTTTGGAGAACCAGTACGCCATGGCGGCCGCGCGTGACATTTCGCGCGGCAGAGTATAGGTTTCTCCACCGCGAATGACAGGCTTCAGAATCAACCAGATGGCGTCCTCATCTTCCGCTTCGGCTGGTCGTATTGTGAGCATGAACGCAGTATCGCAGCCAGGCGCCCACACACGGGAAACACTAGATACCAAGAACCGTATAAAAGGCGCCGGGCCGTTGTTTTATTCGCCTCCGCAATGAGCGGCTAGCGGGTGCTCGCGCTCGCCTGGGCCTCTTACACCAGCCGAGCATTTCAACGCGCGCTCCTTATGTTCACGGGCATGACGTTGTAAATTGAGCGCTTTCGGGGTACCATCGCCCCACATGCGGGATGTCACTTCAACCGGCGCTTCGCGGAAACAAGGAGCAAAGTCAAGTTCAAACAGGAGCGAAGGCGAAAAGCAGCTCCATGCGGCGATCTACTTCGTGGCCGCGCCTTCCACGATCTTTACCGGCAGGGCGGGTTTGCCATTAGCAAGCAATTGAATTCCATCAATACCAACGATCACCACCCGTTGTGCAGACTGGGCCGCCGTTGGCTTCGGTGAAAGTAGCGGCTGAACACATAGCCATGCAAGGCATGTGGCGATTACGGTGAGAAGTATCTTGGTATAGACGTCCGTTTTCATGTTCTATTGACGCTACAAACTGCTACACCGTGCATGCGGTTAACTCGCCGGCAGTAGTAGGGCACGCGGCACCGCCGTCATCAGCGATCTTCGAGAACGTAGAACGGCGCTCGCGGTAACTACACCGGCGCCCGGAGAACGGCATTACATCCAAATGAGAGCCGCTGCCTCGAGCGGATGACCTCGTCAGAATCGTAGACGGTAGCGAGATTCTCCAGGCGCGATCGTGAATCCTGTGGCGATCGCGGCGGGTAATCGTATGACCTGTTGCTTCCCGTTTTTCCAGCGGCGGAGTTGACCATTCTTTCAACTTCCAAGCAACGACAAGCGCAGACGAAGCGACCGCTTCAGTTCCATCGGTTGCCTGATGTAGCCGAGATGTAGGCTGGAAGGAAGCCGTTCACGCTAGGGCCACCTTATGGATCTACAATCGTGCGTTGGCTGTAATCGCCAACTAGCCGTGCGAGTTCTGGCAATTGTGCTACTTCGGTCCAGAATCGAAGGCATTCCCACACGACACGTGAATCTTCCATCGGATCGGCTGGCCGGCGGATCACGCAACAGATGTTTTGGTCATACCACTCCCGAACTCGTCGATGTTTCATTTCACGTGTGAAGACAAGCAGCGGTATTGGCTTCAAAATCGGATCAGCCTTGATGCTCTTGGCTGCGGTCAACGGAGAATCGTCGTCGTCAGAATCGCAGCTTACGGCGAGGATCGCTGGATTGCTGCCGTGATTTAAGACTCCGACGGCCTGCCAAACGAATCGACAGGCCGTGACCGCCATGGGTACGTGAAGACGAGATGCGGCTTCTTCAAACACTCCTAGGTCAAGATCTGCTTTGGTGACTAGAACGAGGTTCACCTTAAGGTGTTGGTTAGAATTCATCTGGACAACAGAGCGCAAGTCAGAGCCAACATTGCACTCTTGCGATTGTGCGAGGCTATCGGGTATGGCGGAAGTGTTTAACCGCTGTTTAACCGGTTAACTGCTCAAGTGAAGGTCTTGTAGAAGTTGGAGATAATTGCGATCTTCTCGTAGGGGTTCAAGTAAGGGTTCGCGTTCTAAGAACAGAACCCAGGGATCCAGCGTGGACACCGCGTTGCGGAGGCGTTCGAGCGCTTTGTCCCTGGCATTAATAGCCAGTTCGGCCACTGCGATCCAAAATTCGGATGTTGAAGTACTACAGTCGGCTTTTTGAAGGGCTGCGACATACGCCGCCGCGCGATCTGGTCTATCCAACCGGCGTTCTATATGAGCTAAAAGAGCATAATTTCGGCACATTGAGGCGCCCACTCCGCCTTCGAGTGCCTCGGCGCGAAAAGCGTCCGCTGCCTGCTCAAAGGCGCCTTGCTGGATCAGGATCGCCGCTTTCACTGCCCGCGCACGATCGAATTCAGGAGCGACCGCCAGTGTTCTATTCGCCTGTTCCAATGCTTCGTCATAACGGCCGGAATAGTAATAACCCATCGCGAGCACGTTGTTGGAAAGCAGTGAAAGCGGATCCTGTCGCAAACCTGCTTTCAAATGCTCGATCGCTTCGGCAGTGCGTCCGATCGGTATCAGCCCGAACAATCCCAGGGCTGTGCGGGCTGCAGAGTAGCTGGGCGCTAATTGAATAGCCCTGCGGAGTTGGCGCTCCGCTTCGAGCCAGTTACGATCGCGACAAATGTGAACCATCGCCAGCGTTGCGTGCGGTTCCGGCAGCGTCTCCTCCATCTCAATAGCCTTGTTCGATAACTCAGCAGCGCGATCCAGAGCGAGGCGTATTGCCCCCATGTGCCAAATCCCGACCTCCACATAACAGTGGGCCAGACCGGAATAGGCGGGCGCGAAGTCCGGATACAGGTCGAGAATCGGTTGGAAGCTCTCGATCGCAATCCTCAGAGACTGCTCCGTACGTTTTGACAGATGAGAACGAGCGCGCAGGTAGGCGTCGTAACATGCGGGATCTACGGCGCGCCGGGCACCGGCAATCACGGTAGGCCCCGATGGTTCGATGCGGAGTGCCCCAACTATAGCTGCGGCAGCTCTCTGCTGGAAGAGCAGGATGTCACCAAGCTCTTCGTCGAATTCCTGTGATAAGAGCGTCAATCCTGTGTGTGTATTCGTCAGGCGTGCTATGACACGCATGCGCAGTCCATTGTGGCGGCAGCTCGTTTCAAGTGCGGCATCTGCCCCGAGCATATTACCCACTTCGCGGATATCGACCCTCTTACCTTGAAACTGAAAAACAGACGTTCTGGCAACGACCCGTACTTCCGGTCGCTGAGCAAGCTCATGGATGAGCTCTTCCGTTAACCCGTCGCAGAACGCTTGCTGGTCGGGATCACCACTCATGTTGACGCACGGTAACACTGCGACAGTGCCCGTCACATCATCTTGGTTGCATGGAGTGTCCTCGAAATCGCCTCTTAACTTGCGAAACGCGATCGATGGTATGTAGCTGCCGGGAGGCAGAATGATCGTTATCGGCGAGGCGCGGCCCGATTCTGCGTAGTACTCGCGGAGCTTGCTGCGTACGTGCGAGGCGTGTACTCGCACGACCGAGTCCAGCCTCTGGTCGAACGATGGTGGCCGGCCGAAAACATCGAGAGCAATCGTGAGCTCTTTCAGTTCATCCGCCCGTCCCTCCAACGTTCGCTCGACGATGTAAGACAGGAACTTGCTTCGCCTCTTTGACGTTGCAAACCCCGGACTCTTCAGGACCGCGGCAAGCTCGCTAAGAGCCTCATCCGTGGAAGGAGCTTCCTTGATGGGCGCTAACTGCAATTGCGGCCGGAACATTGGGATGCGTGTGAGCAGCTTTCTATTGTATGGCGTTTTAAAGCGGTTGGATTTCGGAACCAGCGTGTGGATACGCTGCAATAGCGGATTCGTCACCCGCGTGGCGCTCAGGGCTCGAGCCGCGCGAAACGCTATACACATTGCTGATAGAGAGATCGCTGCGGCTCGGCGCACAAAGGATCGACTGGAACTACGAAGCGGCCGCTGACTACGTCGTTTTGGCGGACCACGATCGTGGCAATTGATGCTGCGTTGTCCAGAAGGGATCGCAGCTTCGAAGCAGTAAGGGTTGGACCTGTGATACGGCTCTACATTGAAATGAGCCCGCGTCCCGCCGTGAAACTCAGGTGTGTGGCGTTTCGAGGTGCACATTTCGGTGGTCTCGGACGTCAGCCGTTTGTCATGTCAAGCCGCTTGGTGACGATGTCAGGCGCATTGCTACTCGCGGGTTGCACCATGTTCGAACGATCGGCAGGAGAACGCAACGAGTTTCTGCAGGTGGTCCGTTGTATTCAGGCCATTCATGTCGCACAGACCGAGTTCTATTCGCAGAGGGCTCGGTACGGATCATATGCGGAGCTTCGGCCTCAACGGAGGACTCCGACCGAGATGTCAGTGTGTGACCTGCCAATGTACAGGGTCGAAGTTCGCTTTACGCGGGATCGCTACACAATCAGCGCCGTTCCTCTTCGGCCGCGTATGTCTAACGTAACTTCCGACGAAACCTTGAGCCAGAGTCGCGAATGACGCTGCCAATTCGCGACAATTCCGGAAGCGGGACTTCACAGGCACGATCTGAGCACAATGGCTTAGCTCGGATTTTCCAATTGGATCCGAGCTTCTGATCTTCGTGTTCACCAAGCCGGATAGAATCGATCCATGGAGGAGATCCTTCGTCACGAATTGCTAGCGAAAACGAAACAGGCGCTAGATCTTGAGGACTGGAATGCCGTCATTCAACTCTGGCAGCCTTGGGTCGAGCAAGGCGATGCCGAAGCGGAATACCAGCTCGCATATCACTATCTCCGGTGTACCCCGTCTGACGACGATGCGACACGTGAGCAGATGAAAGATCTTCTCCGGGCCGCCGCTGCAAAGGAACACCCCGACGCAATCTGGTTATTGGCGACTTGCGAGTCTGATCTTGTCAGGACCAATCCGGAGTTTGAAAAAGAAATCCTGCGCGCTGGACGGCTCGGAAGCATTCACGCTCAGCGTATGCTTGGTGTCGTATATGCGACGGGAGACTGGTCCGGCCCCAAAGACTTAGCAGAAGCGGCGCGTTGGTATCGCCTCGCTGCAGAGAAAGGTGAACCGGAGTCTCAGTATGATCTCGGGTTCATGCTGCTACTCGGTGAGGGTGTACCTAAGAATATCGAGGAAGGATTGATGTGGCTTGAGCGTGCTGGAGGACAAGGAGCCTCTAGCGCCTTCCGGTTGCTAATGGATTGCTATGAGAACGGGTATTGCGATGTCCCTGTAGATGCCGGCAAGGCTCAGTTGTGGCGTAGCCACTTGGAAGAACACGAGCGTCTCAACCCACCACGCCCAAGCCGCCGATACCTAGTTGAAGGCATAGCGTCTGAGTGCTCTCTCGAATGTCTATGGGAAATCGAAGGTGTGACTGGATTCAGCTTCATGTCAGGGGACAATCAGTTCTATGTATCCTACGATCCAGCACTGATCACGTCCGCCCGACTCGATCAAGAGGTTAGCGCCGCGGGGCTCTCCGCTTCACCGTTAGAGTGACAGGTTTTGATACACAGGATTGCCGGGGGGTCGATTTCGCATGCCTGCACGAAATCGGCTTGTAGATCGTCATGGAAACATGCGTCACATCGCGAACAGCACGGTTGCGTTGATCGTGCTGGTGTGCGCATTTGCCCTGCAGCGAGTTGCCCTTAGCGGTCAAGGACAGGCGGGTACAGCCTGGCCGGCACGGCCGGTCGTTCCGATTAGATCCATTGATCCCGACGATGATGACTTCTCGGATCTCCGCCCGCTGAAGAAGTTCATTGGCTCTGCGCGCGTCGTTCAGTTGGGCGAGCCGAGCCATGGTGATGGCGCCACCTTCTACGCAAAACAACGCCTCATACGCTTCCTTCATTCGGAAATGGGTTTCAATGTACTTGCTTGGGAGTCAGGCTTCTTTGATTGTGAGGAGATGGAAAAAGCGCTCCATACGGAGATGTCGATTTCTCAAGCCCGCGCGATCGGCTTGTTCTCGATCTGGAGCAACGGTCCCTTCGTTACTCCCGTATTCGAGTATGCGCGGAGCACCTACAAGACCAGTCGGCCACTCCGAATGACAGGGTTCGATATCCAATATTCGTCTCCAAACCCATCGCTCAGGGGAGAGCGCGCATTCACGTTCCTCGCTGAATTCCGTCCGGATCTTGCTACTGAGGAGAACAGGAAAGCTATTCAAGATCTGATTGTCGGAAGCTATCCACCTCGCGAAGCAGAACGTCAGAAGCGATTGGCCATCCTCGATCAGATACTGGCGAGCTTCGGGCGCTCGCAAACCGTCCAATCGAGAGATTTCAAATTTTATCGAAAGGTTTTTCAAAACATCGCCGCATTCGACCAGCAGCGTTGGATGTCACCGTCTCAGCCGCCTCCGGTGGAGGCAGACAACTTCCGTGATCAGAAAATGGGCGAAAACCTGGTTTGGCTTGCCCAGGAGTGGTATCCGAATGAAAAGATCATCGTTTGGGCTGCCAACTCGCACATACTGCGGAAAACTGCAAAGATCGACACCATGACGAAGGCGTTCCGTTACGAGGAGCGGATCACAATGGGCGATATTACCCATCAGAGCCTCGGAAAGGCAGTTTACACCATCGGCTTCACTGCCTACGCAGGTGAATTCGGAAATCCATTCCAGCAGAAGCCCAACACCCTTCCCATTCCACCGAGAGATTCGCTCGAGACACTGCTCCACGCATCAGGTCATCGCCACTTATTCGTCGATTTCGACCGACTCTCATCGAGTCATCCGTTACGCAAGCCGATGCTCGCATGGCCTCTTGGCTACGCCACGATGAGATCGGTGTGGGCTGACAACTTCGACGCCATTATCTTCAGCGATGTTATGTTCCCAAATACGAAGGACGCTAAGCTGCCCGACGGTGTGCGAACGCGCCGCACAGAACAGACGCGATGAAAACATTCTTGGCTTTGGTTCTGACGGCGATGCGCTGCTTTGGACAGCAGGCGCCGGATGGCGGTTCGCTGCTTCAGGATCGCTTCACGAAACTTCTAAGCTTTGAGGACTCTCACTCCGCCAACGTCCTCAACTCTTGGGTGAGCATGCCGCAGAGTACAGTCGCTGCCGACAACCGGATCGTCCACTCGGGTAAATGGGCCGCGCGAATCGAGAGAACATCTGCGAGTCCGTTGCCGTTATCTCGTCTCTTGTATACGACCATCCTGTCGTTCAAAGCGCAACGCATTGAACTTCGGGGATGGCTTCGAACTGAAAACGTCAACGGTTTTGTTGGACTCTGGCTTCGCGAGAATGGGCAGACTCCGAATGGGCAGAGTAAAGAACTGGCATCGGAAGATATGCGGGGCCAGCGTGTTGAAGGCACGACGAGGTGGAAGGAATACTCGATTAGCTTGTCCGTTGATTCTCCTGTTCAGCGCGAAGTAAGGGTGTTGTACTTCGGGGTTGTTCTATCCGGAACGGGAAAGGCATGGGCTGACGACCTTCAGTTGCTGGTAGACGGCAAGCCGCTCTGGGCAGTCGTGGAAACGACGGCCGCTAGCAAACCCGCTGCGGCCGCGCCTGTGCCAAAGCTCACGTTGGAGGAACTGACGTCCCTCCAGATCGAGAACCTTGTGCTGTTTGGGAAGATTTGGGGCTTTCTGAAGTACCATCACCCCCGAATCATTGCCGGCGAGTTGAACTGGGACGAGGTGTTACTTCGTGAAGCTCCTGCCATTCTTGCCGCGCCGGACGCGTTAGCAGCCCGGATGGCAATAAGAGAGTGGATCGCTCGCCTCGGAACCGGCTCACCATGTACATCATGCGCAACGCAAAAAGAAAATGACGTGCACCTTCGACCCGAACTCGGGTGGCTTGCCGATACGACACTGCTCGGCGAAGAACTAAGCGCAATGCTGCGGGCAACATATCGCAACAGACCCGTGGTGGACCAACAGTTCTACGTCAGGCTTACTCCGAACGTCGGGAATCCGATATTTCAAAACGAATCGAACTATGCCGGCCTGAGTCTGCCGGACGCCGGGTATCAGTTGCTCGCAGTTTACCGCTTCTGGAATGCGATCGAATATTGGTTCCCGTACAAAGATCTGATAGACGCCGATTGGAATGCCGTGCTCCGCGAGTTCATACCTAAGGTCGCACTGACGAAATCCTCTGACCAGTACCAACGTGAGCTGATGGCTCTGATTGCGCGCGTGAACGACACGCACGCAAATCTCTGGAGTTCACTGAAGGCGCGTCCTCCGGTCGGTGCGTGCGTCGTGCCGACGGCCTTTCGTTTTGTGGGAGATCAGGTTGTAGTTACCGCGCTCAGAACCGGGCAGGACGACACAAAGGCGTCCCTGCGGCTTGGCGATGTTATCGAGGCTCTCAACGGTACAGCGGTGTCGGAGCTTGTCGCTGCATGGAGACCGTATTACGCAGCCTCGAACGAGACGGTACGACGTCGGGACATGGCTCGCTTCCTAACTCGTGGCGACTGTGTGGACGTTGCTCTCAACGTCCGTCGTCGAGGAGCGCAGTTAAACGTCAACGTCCCCCGCGTTCCAGAAGCGGTCATGGAAAAATTTGGAGGTCACGATCTTCCCGGTCCGACGTTCCGCAAGCTTTCCGACGAGATCGCATATCTCAAGCTGTCGTCGGTAAAGGCGGCCGACGCCGCAGATTACATCAAGGCGGCTGCTGGCACGAAAGGCCTGATCATCGACATCCGCAACTATCCTTCTGAGTTCGTTGTATTCGCCCTCGGATCTTTGCTGGCCAGCGAACCTGTCGAGTTTGCCCGGTTTACTGTTGCTGACCTGATTAACCCCGGCTCATTTCATTTCACAGCGCCGATCACTCTCCGCCCTCAGCAGCCTGCCTATATGGGGCGAATTGTGATACTCGTCGATGAGAATTCGCAGAGCCAGTCAGAGTACACTGCGATGGCTTTCCGTGCCGTCACCGGCGCGACGGTAGTCGGCAGTACCACAGCCGGGGCTGATGGGAACATCTCACAGTTGCCATTGCCTGGCGGCCTTCGCACGATGATCAGTGGTATCGGAGTATTCTATCCCGATAAAAGGCCGACTCAACGCGTCGGAATCGTAGCGGACGTGCATGCTTCGCCCACCATGGATGGCATTCTCGCGGGCCGAGACGAAGTGCTTGAGACTGCAATACGAGTGATTCTTGGTGACGGCGTGCCTGCATCGCAGGTGGAAAAAATGATAAGGCCAGAATAAACGCCGGTGGCAGTCTACAGCTATCCTTCTCGCTCTCTTAGTCGGAGGATACATTCTTAAATGTGGAAACCCCTTGCTTGTGCCCTGATGACGTTGAGTTCGGCAACAGCCGCCACCATCATCGGCGCCACCGAATACCCGGGAAGCGGCCGTGGCGGAACAACCGGCGGCAGCACTCTCGCCGTTCAGTTTTCGTTCGCTCTGAGTGAAGCTTACACGAACGTTAGGATTTCGGCCGACTTGGATCCCCATCCTTCCGGCAACGGCCTTGCGTTTCTGACGCGAACCAGCGGGCCTGGGACAACCGACGCCGATGAAGTTGCGTCCGCTCATTACAATTTCGTAGGCTCGACGCACGCCTGGACATCGGTACTCTACCTGCCTCACCTATCTGCCGGGTCTTACTTCCTGCCCTCAGCACCGATGAATTCGGTTTTGGGATCGGTTCGCTACCCGATCCCGTGATCACACTGGCGCCAGGAGCAACCGTGGGCCCGAGCGCTTACGCTGCTCCCGAAGCGGCCTACGCTCCGGCAAGCAACTTCAGTCCTGTCCCTGGCGGGTACCAGTATCTGTTTACGGTGACTGCAGACGCCTCGTCTCCCGTCCCTGAACCGGCTTCAGCCATCCCGCTCGCGATCGCCATCGGGTTTGGAGCTTGGTGTCGCCGCAAATCCCTCAGGTAGAGCGAGGAGTACATCCATGCCGTCCAGCACTACGTTTTGTGCGCCTGCTGTCGTCATCTTCGCTGATTTTTGGTCTGGAAAGGTACACGGAACAGTTCCTAAAACAGTGTTGCCCAATCTTATCCCGGTTATTGCATGGAGTATCGGGAGGTCTCTAGCTTCCCCCTATGGACACGGTAATATCCTCGATCGCGGCAGACGGCAACCGCGAAATCAACAGGCTGATGACAATCCGTCTACTGGATGGTTTCTTTACAATGGCGTTGGCAGTTTCAGCCAGTCAAGGCAAGGCGTATTTTCACTTATTCGGTCGGATTATTGGCACGTTCGAGCCTGGAAAGAACTTGCAGCGGCAATCAGTGGCGGAGCCGCCTTCGCCAGGTTTGAGTGGAGTTGGCGGCAATTGCGAAACATTTCAGTCGGACTCGGTTTCGTTTTGTTATCCGCGCGGATGGAGAGTACGGCGCACGCAAGCTATGCCTCACGAGGTGTTTGTTGTCACTCCAAATGACGGCTGCCAGCTTTGTTGCAGGATCACAGACGATTGTTGGGGTATGGCGGGCGAGCGGTACCGAATACACATTTCGGAAGAATGGGCACGTAACCATGCGCGCTCTATTCACGAACAAGGAGAGCGCGGGCGTATCACACAAACGGCAACCGAATCTCGTTCCTGGAATTCGGTGCTATCGACTCCAACAGGCAGCACGCAGAGCGACACAGACTCCCTCGGCAACTGCAAGACGTCCAATGTTCGCCTGACGAGTTCGGAGTCAGTTGGTCTTCGATTGTGGCAAGCCTTTAAGGGCTCAGGCAAATTCAAGTTTGTCGTGACCTTCAATCCGTCCACCCTGGCGTGTATCAGCAAGGAGCTCAAGCCCGGAGATTCCGAGAAGTTCGCCACCGTATGGAAGATTCCCGCGGATCTCATGGACTTCCATTTCGGCCTGATGTACTACAGGTCGCAGAAGGTTGCCTGGTATGACCTCGCGCCGGCGGTCGGCCGGATCCGCTCCAGCTTCGCCACACCAGACGGAATCGGCGCAACAGATTCGGCGAAAGTCGCCGCGGGCGAGACGTTTGATTTGGGCGCACTGGAAATACGGATGGGCGGCGTGACTGAATCGAGACGTAGTGGGCGTGCGCCGACCCGGAACTGGCCATCGTTACGTCGTCAACCTCACCGTCGCCAACCGCCTTCTACTGCCCGCCCGATGGGGCTGGCAATACGTAACCGCGGAGCTGCTGGCCGCTGACGGAAGCGTCCTCAAGGCGTATCCCGATATCATCGACCTGGCCACCGATCGCTCCTGGTACGGCGACCTCAATCCGGGGACATCCATGACGGCCCGCTTTCTCTTCTCCTCGGACACCGCAAAGTACCCTCGGGCGCTCCGCCTGACCCTGCCGGATGCAGGCACAACGGTCGAAGCGGCATTCTATCCTTAGCCTGGCATGCGCCGCGCCTGGAAGACGAAACGGACATAATGGGGGGCCTCCCGCACCGCCCGGCTCGCCGAAGTCCGTCACGAGTCCGGTCGCGAAGGCCGTAATTCGAATACAATCTGGAACCGTCACTTTGAGAGCTGGACCCATGTCTGTCGCGCTCCGGTAGCATGCGAGAATTGGGCAAAACGGCTCCGCATGGGCAACGTAACTCGAATATTGCTGTACTTCGTATTGGAATTAGCGTGTGTTGCTCAGGATCCAACGGCTTTCCGTTCGAGCGTCCAGTTAGTAACGATCTCCGTAGCCGCAATAGATCCGCATGGAGCACCGGTTCGCGACCTACAGCGTGAGGATTTTCGTGTGTTCGACAACGACATCGAAAGACGTGTTGAACACCTTTGGATCGATAATGACCAACCGTTAACGTTGGGTATTGTCGTGGACCAAAGTGAAAGTCAAACTGCACGACACGCTGAGCAGCACAACGTCATCGCTGCTGTAGCGGCGCAGATTCTAAGACCGAATGACCGGGTGTTCGTGATTGCAGTTCATGAAGACATAAGACTCTGGGCGGATAACAAGAGCAGGCCCGACGAATTGCTGCAGGCTTTAACGAAGCCACCCGGTGACGTGTTCGGTGTCCCGTGTCCGAAGGACCAGCCTAGCGGTCCCGGCCTGAAGGCCATCTCTCATTGTGGCGAAAGTCCGCTTTGGAATGCGGTGTACGCAGCGGCAAAACTAAAATTACGGCATGCAACCGGAAGGAAAGCGTTGCTGCTGTTGACTGATGGCTTCGACACTGGAAGTAGCCGCACACTAAATGAAGCTCGTGATGAAATTCATAAAGCTAACGCTTCGGTCTATGCGATCCAGTATCCAGGTGGGTTCGGAGGAAAGTTTGCTCCAGACCTCCTTCAACTAGTCCGTGAAACCGGGGGAGCTCGCTTTCAGTCGTCAGAGGGAGATCCCGCGCATATCATCGGACGTCTTAAGGCCGATCTAGACACGCGATACATGCTGGCATTTCGACCCGAACGACTCAATGTTGACAAGATCCGCCATGAAGTACGTGTACAGGTAATACGTCCTGAGGTAAGTATCCGAGCGCGAAAAACATACTTCGCGGAGCTTCCGTAAACAACGCTGCGCAAACCGAACAACCCACCGGGCGAGTGGATGGAGTGGCGACTGCAGACCCGTGCGAGGTACCGGCAAGATGTTGTCGAGAATATGGCTATCAAGGCTCTGGGAAACGGAACGAGAACGAGTAAGTCGCTAAGGCGCCGAAAGATCGAAACGGAATCCGTTGCTGTTGATTCCTGCGAGAAGGGGCGTTACAGGATTTTCAAACACGTGACCATGGCGCAAGCCTACATCGCGGGCGACCAGTAGCCGAATGCGCCGGCAACCCGGCGAAGGTACCGGACAATGATCATTCAATCCTGCCGCAGCGTGATCGCCGGGTCGATACCAGCGGCGCGCTGCGCTGGCGCCCAGGTAGCAAGCAGAGCCGTAGTTACCAGGATGATGGTGGAGGCTGCTATTGCAACTGGATCGGTCGGCGGCAACCCGTAAAGTATGCTTTTTAACAGCCGGGCAAATCCAAGCGCTCCAGCCATACCCACGGCGGCGCCAGCGGCCACGGCGCGTAGATTCTGACGAAGGATCATAGTAACAATGCGGGCTGGATGCGCACCCAGCGCAAGTCGGACGCCGATCTCGCGAGTACGTTGGGAAACGTTGTATGCCGCCACGCCATAAATGCCAATACAAGCAAGCAGCAGCGCCAGTGAACCCAGCACGCCTGCGACGGCTGCGACGATGTCGGCGCTGCGCAGCACACTCGCGAATGTCTCACTGTAGGGCGTGGCATTCACCAGAAAGCGGTGATCCTGCTGACGTGCAAGAGCCGGTAGTACAGCGAGGATGGCATCTTTGGCGTCAGGAGCGTGACGGATGAGCAGGACTGACTCTCGTCCGGCCGGCGCCGCCAGCCACGCATGAGGACCGGGCGCCGACCCGAAGTCCCGCCGTCTGACGGCGACATCCGGGGCAACGCCCGCGACGATCATCTTCGATCCAGGCTGAAGAGGTTTGCCCAGCGGGTTCTCTCCAGGCCACAGTCGCTCGGCTGCGGCCTTGTTGACGATGGCAAATTCTCTCCTGCCCTCATCGTCCTTACTGAAGGTGGCGCCACTAAGCAGGGGTATCTGGAGGGTTTCGAAGAAGCTTCCCGAGACGTGATCCACCCCGATGGTCAGCTGACCCCCTTTCGTGTCGCGAATGCCCCAGTTATTATTCGCGTTTCCGAGCGGTACAGCGATGGAGTGTGCTACCAACTGGACGCCAGGCAGTGCGCTCGCTCGCTCCTTTAGGCCGGCGATAAGAAAGCGGGCTTGTTCGTCCGCAATCCCACTTCCGCTGAGACCGAGCGACAGAACAATCACATTCTCGTGGGAGAAGCCGGGATCAATGTGGCGAGCGTGATTCGCCACTCTCACCATCAGCGCTGTTCCGCTCACCAGAACCGCACTCAGCATCACCTGGAATGCGAGGAGTACATACCGCAGCCGTCCGCGTGATGTGGTACTCCGGTCGCCCTCGCGAACCCCTTGCATGACGGCATCTCGTACGGCGTTCCACGCCGGCGCCATCCCCGAGATGAGGGCGGCGAGTACGGTCATCATCACGATAAAGGCAGTGACCCGAAGATCGTTATCGAACCGGATTGCCACACCACGGCTCTCATTGGCGATGAACTCGACAATCCGCTGTGGCGCCCAGGAGGATATCGCGGCGCTGATAACGCCGGCCACGGAAGCGAGTAACAGACTCTCCACAAGCATCTGACGCAAGACACGGCCGCGGCCGGCTCCCAGCGCCAGTCGTACCGAGATCTCCCGGCGACGCGCAACGGCGCGCGCAATCTGCAGATTGGCCACGTTTGCGCAAGCGAGCAACAGAATAAGGCCTGCGGCAACAGCCAGCGCGAGAAATAAAGGCAGCGCCTGAGTGGAAGCCTTCGGGTTGGAAAGCAACGTCGGAGTTGTCACGCGCACGCCGCGTACTTCTCGTCCCAGGTGAGACTGAAAGTTCGCGCTCAGCGCTCCCAGCTCCGCTTGTACATTCGCGCGCGAGTTGCCGTCCTTCAGACGCCCGATCACGGACACGCAGCAATGGTCCGTTGAGTTATACGTCTTCACATCCGGCTCAAAGATATCCCGCCACGGGCCCGGAATCCACGCATGCGGGTGGACCGGCCCTGGACCTGAGAAATGCGCGGCAGCAACACCCACCACCTGAAGTTGTTGCCCGTTTACCTCAATCCAGCGGCCGACAATGCCCCGGTCACTTCCGAAACGTGTGACCCACGTTTGATAGTGGAGTACGATCTCGGCCGCCGGGTCCACGGATCGGCCGGCCTCAGGGGAAAAGCCATGGCCGTATGTGAAGCCTGTGCCGATGACATCAAAGAAATTCTCGCTTACTGCGGCTGCCTCGCCGATCCACGGCGTTTCCCCGGTACGTTGCGCAACGCGTATCGGTGTGTTCGTCGTGGCGATTATTGCCCGGAGAGTGCGGGTATGCTCGCGTAAATACCTGTATTCCGGCCAGGAGAAACCGTTCCACGAGCGGCCGCGATCGCCCCAGATCTGCACGGTTTGCGCGGCATCGCGCATGGCATACGGCGTGAGAGCCATCGCGTTATAAACGTTGAAGAAGACAGCATTCACTCCGATGCCGAGCACCAGCGCGAGAATCGCCGCGGCAGTGAAGCCCGGTTGTGCCGCCAGAGCACGTGCTCCGTACTTGCAATCCTGTGCGGCGTCTGTCAGCCAGCTAAATGACCACGCCTCACGCACGTCTTCCCGGACAAGTGTCAGGTTTCCCAGGGAGCGCAGTGCCTCGTTCCTTGCGGCTTCTTCGCTGACTCCCTGCGCAACCAGTTCGCGCGTCTTCATTTCAACGTGAAAAGCAACTTCCTCGTCCGTTTCGGCTTCCTGCCGGCGCGCATTGCCGGTCAGCCGGTTCCAAAATCGCGTCCAGTTCATACAGTTCTCAGCACCAGCCGGATCGCATCCACCATCCGTTCGAACTCACGTTCCTGGTCTTTCAGATGCTTGCGGCCTGCGGCAGTTATCGTGTAATACCGGGCTCTCCGGCCGGTCTCCGACATCTTCCATTCAGCTTCTGCCCATCCGTTCACAACCAGCCGCTGCAGCGCAGGGTACAGCGTGCCTTCGCCGACGTTCAGAAAGCTGGAAGTTGTCTGATGCAGGTGCTGCGCTATGCCATACCCGTGAAGCGGACCACGCGAGAGTGTCTTCAGAACCAACAGGTCGAGAGTTCCCGGCAGAATACCCGATTGAGGGGTTTGTGATCTAGGCATTGGCATGCGACCCATCGATCATACATGTATCGATGGGTCGAGTGCAACTCCTGGGAAGTCATGGGCAAGGCGAAGCTTTCTCTCTTCCGACCCGCAGCGGCGACGATACGTAACGGTCCGTAACCCCTCGTAACGACGGGCTTTGCGCGGTCCCAACGAAATTCGCCGCGAGTTCATGCGAGGGGCTTTCAGGCCCGAGAGGATTTATGCCGACACGATTCGAGAAGACCAACGACCTGTTTGATGGGTTTGACCCCAAAACGGTCTACCAGATGGTGCCTGTATCCGGCACGAGACCGATGACTCTGATTACGGAAGAGGATGAATGCATGATGGTTGTCGATCCGCCCGGGATCGCGAAGATGCAAAATTTCGTCTACTCGGCGCCCCTGCGCGAGGTGCCGGATAAGTATCGGGCCCATGTCACCCGAGGAAATCGACTCACATTCGACATACTCGGAGAACGCAAGGGGAATACTACTATCTTTCTCCTGAATCGAAAAGATGATGTGTTCGGCACGCTGCTCGTGAGTGTGAAAGAGAAGATCAACAAAACTGTGGCGCTTTGTCTTCTCTCGGACCGCAAGCGAAACTGCCCGTTCAGCGCAGCCGAGGTGCCAAGTCTACTGACAATGACGGCTAGCGTTTTCCGACAGCAGGCCAATATTGAGCTCACATCGGTTGGACCTGTCTTTCCGGTAAACGTGCCCGAAGATCTGGGAGATCCGCTTACGCCAGACAAGCCAGGTATAAAGCGGTCAATCCTTCTGGCGACGCCGACTGCCGCCCGATTAGCCGATTTTTGTGTGTTCTACACCTGGAATATCACAAGCATCTCTCGGCCCGACATCAGAGGATTGAATATGGGGTTCGATTGTTATGTAGAGAAGCAAGTCTTTTCGCCGAAGGGCATCAACGAAGAGGCCATCACCACGGCTCACGAGATTGGACACGGCCTTGGTCTGCAACACACTGGAGCCCAAAAGTTGATGGCCGGTGACGGCAATATGCGTTCGTCCAAATTACAGCAATTCGAAATCGACATGATCAATACCACAGACGAATAAATTCAGGAAAGTAATATGCCTCTCATATCCAACTTATTCAAAAACAACCAAAGGCTGCAAGCCTGCTTGGTCAGCGATCCAGCGCACGTTACACCGGAGTCCACCGGAGAACATGTGAGATTAATACAGTTCGCGCTAATCGATATCGAGGACGCCGCAATCGCGCAGTTGGAGTTGGATGCCCAGCGCTACGGGCCAACTACTGCAGCCGCAGTTCTGGCATTCAAGAAAAAACGGCACATCATCAACCGGGCCTACCAATCCAGTCCCGACAACGTCGTGGGGAAAATGACGATCAGCGCCTTGGACAAGGAAATGTACGAGCGGCAGTACACACCCAGATCGCGAGATGGGCGATGTCCTCGGGGAAGTCTGGCCGTCCAGCCGATCATCCCGCCGAGGGCCCGGCCAAGTAATCTTCAACATCGGCCAAGCCGAACGGCCCAGAGATCGGGTGAGCACGCCACCTTCTATCGTCCCTACGCGCGCAAACATAAGCTCGTCGCCAGAGAGTTGAAAACGAGGGCTTAGTTCGAGTGGTTCCCGATTAACGGCACAGCGTTTACGAATCAAGTTGACGGGTTGTCGCCTATGGTCGTTCATGTCCGCTCCGCCGAAGCGAATCATTCATCCCGAAGAAGGGCGTCATCGAAATGAGAGCCGCTGTCTCGAGCGGATCACCTCGTCAGGATCGTAGACGGTTCTCAGGGTGAACCGCTAAAGCCGCTTACCCAACTTAATCCGGAAGACGCAGACAATCACACGGTAACAAGGCTGATAACCGATCTAATTCCCCGGCTCGAAGCGATGGGGTCGATCAGCTACATTGTCAGCACCATGCGGTAACGGGCCTTATTGGTTCGCACTTTTTCCATCGCGCTGTTGACTTGATCCAGAGGAACCTCTTCTACGGCAGTTCGAATATTGTGCAGTGCGGCAAAGCGGAACATCTCTTCGATTTCGGACGGTGGACCGATCATACTCGCGGCAAAGGTGTACTGTCCAAAAATCATTTGCAAGACGGGCAACACAACTGGTCCTTGAGGCCCGCCCACCATGCAGAACACTCCGTTCTGTCGGAGTGTGGCGAGGTAAGCGCTCCAATCCAGATTAGCGGTCGCCGTGTCCATTAGCACGTCCAAGCCGCCGGCGAGCTTTTTCATCTGTTCAGGATCAGTAGAATTCGCAAAATGATGCGCGCCGAATCTTCTCGCTTCGGCCGCTTTATCCTGGGTGGTCGAAATCGCAGTTACCTCCGCGCCCATCGCGCGCGCAAACTGGATTGCCAGATGGCCCAGACCTCCGATTCCGACGATTCCCACGCGGCTCGCTGGACGAAGATATCTGCGCAACGGGCTGTAGACAGTAATGCCGGCGCAGAGCATCGGTGCCGCGACCGCGGAGTCCAGTGCATCGGGAACGGGAATGCCGAAGTAGCTATCCACGCGTAAGGACTTCGCAAAGCCGCCATAACCAGCCAGGCAGGTGGGGCGAGATTTCGCGCACAGATTTTGCAAGCCGCTGCCGCACCACTCACATTCTCCACAAGTGCCACGCTGCCATCCGACGCCGACACGTTGGCCCGCCGTCAGATGCGTCACGCCGCTTCCGATTGCCTTGACCACACCCACGGCTTCGTGCCCGGGAACAAACGGATAAGCTGTAATCCCGAAATCGTTATTCATTAAGTGAAGATCGGTATGGCACACACCGCAATGCGTTAGGTCGATATCGACCTCGTCTGGACCCAGCGTGCTACTTTCATAATTCCAAGGCTCAAGCGGTCCTCCTGCCTTCATCGCCGCATAAGCAGTCACAACGTTGTTGCCCATAGTTCGATCAGATTATCACTATTGCGGGCCAACTTCCGGGTTGGATCTCGCATGGACAACACGCTACCCGCAAGCTGGCGCGAACTGGCTTCTGGAGAACATTGCGAGATCTAATCCAGTGAAATGGCGTTCCCACAAAGTGCCTATGTGTCCTCACAGTCCGGTTCTGGGAAGTTGTGGATCACTCGTCCATATAGCGGCTTTGGACGCTTCCTTGGGATTCGAAATGGCGAGATAGCGCGGGTTTCACGCCATGAACCTACTAACGTAAAGGGAATTCGGACGGCAAAGCTGCCTCAAGATTGATTTGTTCTCCGGTAATGGGGTGGTGGAATTTCAGATATTGGGCGTGCAGGAAATATCCTCCATCGCCGGGGAGGCCGGGGAGATTTTCAAGAGGCTGGCCGGTTACGCCGTACAGAGGATCGCCTACCAGGGGGTGGCCGATGGATGCCAGATGGATTCTGATTTGATGGGGGCGGCCTGAATTCAGGCTTACCTCAAATGTTGTGGTGCTGATGGTGCGTGAGATCACCTTGGCCAATGACTTTGACGGTTTGCCACTTGGGTTGGCGGCCCACACGGAACCGATGAGCGGGTGCGGTACGAGGCCGATGGGTGTGAGGATTTCGTAAGCGTCGTGCTGTGCAACATTTTGTCCCAGCGCCCGGTAGATTTTCTGAATATTGGGTGTGTTCCAGTTTGCGAATAGAGTAGAGGCCACCTGAGGTGTCTTGGCGAAGAGGACGATGCCGGTGGTGGCTCGGCCCAACCGGTGGACAGGGTTTGCGTTGGGGGTGCGCCTTTGCACCAGGCGCAGGAGGGTGTTTTCCATGAAGCCGCCTCCCGGGAGGGTGGGAAGCCCGCTAGGTTTGTTGACGGCCAACAGATGGGGGTCTTCAAACAGGACTTCGAAGTGCTGAGGGCAGTCTGGCTCGGTCCAGGGTGGGCGGTTCCAGACAAGGGTTTGGCCTAAAGTGACCGATTCGCTTCCGGTGGCGGTGTCGCCATTGAGGGTGACTTCGCCGTTGTTCAGTTTTTGTTGCCAGGCTTGTGGAGTTGAGTGGGGGTAAAGGCTTGCCAAGTGAGAGAGCAGGGTTTGTCCATGGTATTTGCTACTGATGATTGTTACGTAGGCATAGCCCCGGTTGAGCACGTCGCTTCAGTGTAAGCTGTGGCAGATCGCCGTTTGGTCAACCTCCGTCCGTTTCCTGGAAAGTTGAGAAGCGTAAACAGCGATTAACGACGTAGGGACCGATCGGAATGGGCCGGCACGATCGATCAGAGTATTCTTTCAAGAGCATACGGATCTCAGTCCTGGTCTTCTCGAAGACATTGACCTTCGACATGTAACGGCGGATAATGCATTACATCGAAGGTTGAGGTAATCGATGTCTTCTTCTCGCTTTCCGATTCCTCAGGAACGCTCGATATGCTGATCCCGCAAATACTCTCGCTCGGGCCGGCTCATGGTTAAGGAGAGTTGGGACCGGCTGACGACGGCAGTCCGGCTGATCTTCACCGAGGGGCGATAACCATGCCGAAACTTCTCAATTTGTTTGGGTCCAGGCGACGCCGGATGGAACAGGAGCTCGATCGCGAACTGCGTTATCACCTCGAACGCCGCGTCGATGACCTCATGGCCTCCGGCGTCGGCGAATCGGAGGCGCGCAGGCGGGCGGCCATCCAATTCGGAGGGGTTTCCCAAGTGCAGGAAGAAGTCCGCGATGCCTGGTTTTCTAGATGGCTCGACGACCGCAGCCGTGACATGCGGTTGGCGATGCGCACGCTCAAGCGCAACCCCGGGTTCGCCACCACCGCAATCTTGTCTCTGGCTTTGGGAATCGGCGCGAACACGGCCATCTTTTCCGTGTTCGACCAACTCCTTCTCCGCAAGCTGCCGGTGAGGGAGCCGGAACGGCTCGTGCTCGTGGACTGGATCGGCTCCAGGGTCGGCACGACCTGGGGTAGCGGTAACCTGAACTCCTATCCGCTCATGCCGGGAGTTGCAGCAGCACAAGGAATTCTTCGATGGCGCCTTTTGCCGCTCCCCGGCCATTTCCTATGTTTCCGCCAATGACCGGCCTGAGCCGCTCCCGATCGAGATAGTTTCCGGTTCGTATTTCGACGTATTGGAGTTGCGGCCGGAGCTGGGAAGGCTCATCGACAGGTCGGACGACCTGGCGCCGGACGCGAGTCCGGTGGCTGTAGTCTCATACCAGTACTGGAAAAGAAAACTCGGCGGAGCGTCGGATGTGGTGGGTCGCAAACTCCTAATCAACCGCCATCCGATTACGGTCATCGGAGTCGCGCCGGAGACTTTCCGCGGCGTCGATCCCGCCGCGAGTCCCGTCCTTTGGGTTCCGGCGACGATGAATGGTCAGGCGAACCTGGAGTCCATCCCTCTGTTCAGCCGCCGCGCGCAATGGCTGCATATCTTCGGCCGGCTCAAACCTGGCTTCAGCGCCGAACAGGCGAAAACCGGGCTTCAGCCTTGGTTTCACGCTCATGCTTGAGGCCGACCTCAACGGAGCGGACTTTCCTCCTGTGACCGCGGAGCAACGACGCAGGTTTCTGGCCTCGACGATCGAAGTGACTCCGGTTCCGGAGGGAAGATCCGATCTGCGCAACAGAATGAAAGAGCCGCTGTGGGTCGTGATGGCCGGTACCCTGCTGCTGCTCCTGCTGGCGTGCGTGAACGTTGCGAACCTTTTTCTGGCACGCGGGGCCGCGCGCACTGGCGAGGTGACCACCCGGCTTGCCCTGGGCGCCTCACGCGGCAGAATTACCGGACCGTTGCTGTCGGAGAGCCTGCTCATTGCCTTGTGCGGAGGCGTGCTCGCTCTCGTTATTGCCCCTTACGTCTCTCAATTGCTGCTTTCCTTTCGTTTCGAATGAGCTCAGCTTGCAGATTGGACTACCGCATCTTTCTTTTCACTTTTGCTGTCTGCGTTGCCACGGGTGGATTGTGCGGGCTTATCCCAGCCTGGCAGGCCGGGCGAATTCCGCTGGTATCCTCTCTCAGGGAAAGGGCTCGAACCGTGAGCCGTCGGCGTCCGTCTTCGGAAGGCGCTGGTGGCCGGCCAGGTGGCGTTCACCCTGATCCTGCTCATCGGAGTGGGATTGTTTGTGCAGACGCTGATGCGGCTGCAAGCCAAGGGGCCAGGATTTGCCACCAACAGTCTGCTCATGTTCCGCGCAAGCCCGGCCAGCAACGGATATTCGGATGTCGACGCCAAGCGGGTGATGCGCGAACTTCTGGCAAAGCTCGAGAACTCGCCCGGAGTCGAGAGCGCCGCGGTGGCGAACACGCACATTCTGACCGGCGGGACGTCGGCCAGCAGCATGACGATCCAATCCGACCGCCGGATCGTCACCGACCGCACGGTTCACTACATGCGCGTAAGTCCGGGCTTCTTCGAGACTCTCGGAACCCGACTGATTGCCGGCCGCAATTTCGATGAGCGAGATCTGCGCGAGCCGGAGAGCAAGGATACTGCTTATCGTTCGATTATCGTTAGCGAGAGCTTTGCGCGACGATACTTTGGGGGCCGCAGTCCGATCGGCCATCGCCTTGGCTTTGGCAATCGCCCCGACACCCGGGCGACCGTTGAAATCATCGGAGTGGTCAGGGGATTCAGCCGCCGCACCATGCGTGACGATCGGGACAATATCGAGCAGGCATTTGTACCGTACTGGGATCGGCAATCGGGGGGCGGCACATTCTATGTAAGGGTGCGCGGAAAACCGGAAGCCGCATTCGCCTCGATCCGCGCCGCCGTTGCGCAGGTGGACCCGGCGCTGCCAGTTGTCGATATGATCACCCTCGACGATCAAATCGACCTGTCGCTCGCGAATGAGCGGATGCTCGCGACCCTCACAAGCGGCTTCGGGGCGATCGCTCTTCTTCTGTCGGTGGTTGGGCTGTACGGCGTGATTTCATTCGTGGCCGCGCATCGCACGCAGGAAATTGGAATTCGCATGGCGCTGGGCGCCACAAGACGATCCGCCGTGTGGCTCATCGCTCGAGACGCCCTGATCATGATCGGCGCCGGAATTGCCGTTGCGCTTCCATTCCTGTGGGCCTTGAGCCGCTTTGTCGAGGCTCAGCTTTTCGGGGTTCGTGCCATCGATGGGCCAACCATCGCGGGCGCCAGCGTGCTGCTTGGGCTGGTGGCGCTCGGGTCGGCGATGATGCCCGCTTGGCGAGCCGCATCCGTAAGCCCAACGCAGGCGTTGCGCTATGAATAGTGGGTTGTGCGATGCCTCTCAATCTGCTCGGCGCAACGCGCAATCGCTCAATGTGGCTGCGTCGGATGGATTGTCGCTGACGGCGTTAGGGACGATCAGAGACTCTACAGCGCCTGGTCAAACCGAAGACGATGGATCACTCGCTCCTTGCCGACAAGGCGGGAGTTGTCCTGGAACATCTGTCCGCGACCGCCACTGAGGTGGATGGCTCCCTTGTGAACTAAACTCGATTACGCGCTCCAAGATATTCGGTTCGGTCTGCCATCCTTCCCGTAACCCAAGCGTGACCGCGCTGTCAACCATCGCGCTGGCACTCGGTATCGGCGGTAGCACGCTGCTTTCAGTGTGCTCTACGCTGTCCTTCTGAAGCCTTTACCATATGGGACGCGCGGCCCCGTTACCTATGAGGTTACGTTCTGGTCTCCAGCGGTGTTTGTCTTCTTTCCCCGCCGGGCGCCGGCGAATACGGCGGCGCTTCGAGAGTCGAGGATTACATTCTCCGCCCCCATCTCGCCCGCCTTCATTTTCTCAACTAGCGCTCCAATATTCCCCAGAAAATAGGCTTCTTCGATTTCCTTCTTTACCAGACCCGCTTTCAGCAGCAATTGAACCTTTCCATATTCTTCCTGGTACGCTCCGCGGCTGCCGCCTTTATATGCTTCCCGCGTTAGATATTCCGTCACTCCTTCATTCAACGCTTTCCATTCGGCGCCTACGCCCGGCTCGGCGAATGCCTTATAGAAATTCTTGTGGCAAAAATAGTGCAGCATTTCATGCGTTACCGTCGACACATGAACCTCCGAGCCGTGCAGGTAAATCCGCTTCGAATCGTCGAAGATCGCCATCATCGTTGTGAGCTGGTCCCTACTTGCGTGGCTGTTGCCTGAATTGACATCGACCCGTTCATAAGTGGTACATCCGTATGACTGCATCACCCCCAGAAACGTCCCATCCGAGTTGTACACCGCATCGTTATGCTTCCCGCCCAGCGCATGGACAACGTTGGTCCATTCCTGGTCATCGCCCGACACGGCAAACACGTCATCGAGATTGTTCCGGAGCGCGTTATCCAGCGCCCCCACCTTTCTGTTGTCCAAAAGCGCGCCGTACTCCTTGGCGAGAAACATTTGCGCGCTATATACTTTGGTCCTGAACGTTGGAGTACATCCTCGTCCACCGTCATAGAGAGGATTCGAGTTCCATTTGGCAGTCTTATATGGTTGTGTGCCGAGCGTTGCTTCTAAATTCTGCTCTTTTTTGAGGGACTCGGCGCTGCACTTGGGGCATTTACCATCGTAAGTTTCCTTATGTTTCGAGCAAATCATTTTGTAGGGCTCTCCGGGGACCCGAGTATATCAGAAAACAGATAAAATGAACCTCAACGAATTGGGTCTATTTCGCGCCGACATCAACGAATTGAGTCATCTAGAATGACACCGAAGCAGTACCTGTTGGGTCAAATGAAAAAAGTAATCGAACGCGTGAGTGCATGTCCATCTCTCCGTCCATCGGCTCTCGCCAACGGCGTTGCCGGACTCACACTAAGAATGCGCATGCTAATCGCAATCACGAAGTCGATCTGCCTTTGAACGCCCTTACACGAAATCCATTCTCGATATAAAATTATCTCCACCCGACCAGAACGGTTGGGCACAAGGAGGGGTCCATGCGTACTCTTCTATCTGCGCTTCTGTTTTGCATGCTGGCGGCGCCCGCCGCGGCACAAATTGGAGGTGGCGGTACCATCAAAGGCTCTGTGGTCGACCCTTCCGGCGCTATGGTTTCCGGCGCCGTCGTAACGGCGACAAATGTTGCTACCGGTGTTGAATCCCGTCGCGAAGCAAGCGCTGCCGGAGTTTTCGTCATTGCGCCCCTGACAGCGGGAACGTACAAGCTGACAGCAACCGTGGCCGGCTTCCGAACACTGGTGCGAGAACAGATTGTCGTAGATTCTCTCAGCACCGTCGAAGTCGACTTAAAGCTTGAAGTCGGCTCAGCTACCGAAAGCATTACTGTCTCGGCCGCCATGGTCGAGTTAAACACCGCAGACCCTCGCATGGGCCAGACCATGCGCAATGAAATGTACACGGCGCTGCCGCTGAACATGGGCAACGGCAGTCCACGAAACCCTGCTTCCTTCATCTACCTAATGCCGGGCGTGCAGCAAGGCGGCACGTTCGGGTTTATCAACGGCGGCCAGAGCTTTTCCAAGGACGTCTACCTCGAAGGCCTGCCGATTACCGATGCGGTCAGGCAGGGCGAGAGTCGCGCGCTCCAGTTCGCTGTATCGGTGGAAGCAGTCGAGCAGTTCCAGGTGGAAACGAGCGGCCAATCGGTCGAATTCAACGGCCAAGGTTCGGAAAACTACACCATCAAGTCCGGCACGAATCAGTTTCACGGCTCGACTTTACGAGTACTTCCGCAACACCGTTCTCGACGCGCGCAGCTTCTTCTCCCCGACGCGGCCGCAACAGAACCAGAACCAGTTCGGGTTCACGTTCGGCGGACCCATCGTGCGGAACAAGCATCTTCTTCTTCGGCGCGTACGATGGCTACCGATACCGCGTAGCTACGGATTACCGCTTCGTAACGATTCCCGACAATGAGCATGCGCTCAGGCGATTTCGGCGAGCTTCCGGTCCATGATCTTCGATCCGGCGACGACAAACTGTCCCGGCGGCGCCAATTGCACTCGCCAGCCGTTTCCGAATAACCTCATTCCGGCCGGCCGCATCTCTTCCGCTTCGAAGTTTTTCCAGGAACCGATGCCGGCGCCTACTCACGCCGGAATCGCCAACAACTTCCTCAGCAACAATCGGGGCGTCGGATTCAACAACTTCAACGTCAACGTCAAAACCGATTTCAACGCCAGCGACGCCCACCGCTTTTCGGTGCTCTTCTCGCGCGGCTCGCATACATCAAAGCAGTCGCCGTCCGCGGCAATCCGGTTCCGCTGCCTCTGCCCTACGTTGTCACGCGTGTGGTCAGGAAGTCCCGACTGTCGGGCAGGTCAAGCACACCTGGGTAATCAACCAGGCGATGATGAACCAGATCAGCTATGGCGCATCGCGCCTTTGGATTCCGATCACCAACCCGACGATTGATGGCGATTGGGTGAATAGCGCGGGCATCAAGGGACTTGCCGCAGGGCGACGCAACCCAGTCATTTCCGGAGGTGGCTTTCGCCGGACCGAACGCGCCGCAGGGCTGGCGCGGAACGGACGCCCGACCCTTCCTTGACGCATTGAACACTTTCTCGCTCCAGGACAACTTCCAGTGGGTCGCAGCAGAAGCACTGCCTTCAAGGCGGGTTTCAGCACCAATGGCTGCAGGACAACTACCGCGCGCGATGGGACGGAACGCTATTTATCGCGAACTTCAGCAACTCTCAAACGGCGGGCTTCAACAACGGCACGCTGATGAACAACACTGGGAACGCGTATGCCAGTTATCTGCTAGGCACGCTGAGTTCGTCAACGGTCAACGAAGATTCCGTGGTGACATCCGGCGCACGTTACAGAACCTACGCGTGGTGGGTCGGCGACGACTGGAAGGTCACCCGCAATCTGACGCTCAATCTTGGTCTTCGCCATGACATCATGCTTCCCTATCATGAGGTCGTCGACCGTGTTTCATGGTTCAATCCCGACATTCCGAATCCCGTGAGCAGTGGCTCTCCGGGCGCGCTGCAGTTCGGCGGCGAAGGGCAATCGCCGCTCTACTGCAACTGCAGCACTCGGATCAAGACTCACTGGAACAATTGGGGACCGCGCGTCGGGTTTGCGTATCGGGTCGGAGACAAGACTGTGCTTCGTGCCGGCTACGGGATCATGTACACGCGTCATGGAGCTGTTGGTGGTCGCGGCGGCGCACGCGAAGGAACCGGCAAACTCGGATACACTGCGGCTCCCGGATTCCCGTCTGCCGACACGTTCAGTCCCGCGTTCAATTGGGATGATGGCGTACCGGCCTACCAAAGGCCTCCGTTCTTCGATTCCGGCCTCAATGCGGGTTTCACAACGGAGCGCCCCACGGCTGGCACGGTCTCATTCGACAATCCCGAGGAAGCCGCGCGTCCGCCGCGCTACCAGAACTGGAACTTTTCCGTCCAGCGGGCAATTACACCGTCGCTCATCGCTGACGGCGGGCTATGTGGGCGGCAACGGCAAGCTCCTGCGTGGTGGCGGCGTCGGCATCTGGTCGAACCAGGTTCATCCTCGTTATCTTGCGCTCGGCAATCTCTTGACATCGCAGGTAAACGCGAACACGCTCGCCCAGGCGCAAGCAATCATTCCAGAGATCCGTTTGCCGTATGCGAATTTTCGTGGCGCCTTCTCACAGATGCTGCGACCTTTCCCGCAGTACGCCGGCCTCAACTCGGACTTCGTGAACCTCGCAAGTTCGAATTACAACTCTCTGCAGATCACGGCGAACAAGAGAATGTCCTCCGGGCTGACGTTCAATATCAATCTACACTTGGAGCAAAACCATTTCCGACGCGCTGACGCTTGCACAGGGCCGGACTGCTTACTTCTGGGAAAGTGAGAAGACGCACGGCGAAAGCGACCGTCGTCACGTTTTTAACGCAATGGTGGTCTATGAGCTTCCGTTTGGCGGCCCGAAAGCCGTTCAATCCGGACAACGTGATCGCACGGTCGTTAGTAAGTGGCTGGCGTATCTCGAGCATCACACGCCTTATGTCGGGGCTGCCGTATCGGATCGTCGGCGCCGCCTGCACGCTGCCGAATGCGGGCAGTTGCCGCGCCTCCTACAATCCGAACTTTAGCGGCGATGTTCGAATCAATGGCGATTGGGGTAGCGGCGATCTATTGGGCGCGCGTCCGCAATTCCTCGACCCGCGAGCCTTCGTGAATCCTGCCCCCTACACTTACGGCAATACGCCAGGCGCCGGAGCTTACGGCCTCTACGATCCGGCATTTTGGAACCAGGACATTGGCGTCGCCCGGCAGTTCCGGATTACGGAACGGTTTCTACTTGACCTCAGGGGTGAAGCATTCAACCTGACCAACTCAGTAGTATTCAGCGGACCGGCGTCGCCGACCAACGCGACGTCACTCGATATCAACAACGCAAACTTCGGCAGAATCGTCGGCCAACAAAATACACCTCGGTCGATTCAACTCGCGCTGAAACTGAGTTTTTGAGTGCGCCATGAGATACCTGCTTATCTTCGCTGTGTTTTCGTCTGGCTCGGTGCGCGCAGGCAAGCGAGCCGCCCAAGTCCTGGATCGATCCCGACACCGGGCACCGTGTGGTGCGGCTGACGAACGAGCCCGGCAGCGCAAGCCTTTATTTCAATCAAAACGGATACACTGCCGACGGCAAGAAGCTTATCTATACGACACCCGATGGGATTTCGGTTCTCGATCTCGCAACTCATCAGTCCAAGCAAGTGGTGTCAGGCCGCGTGCGCATGATCGACTCCGGGCGCAAGACGCAGCGTATCTATTACACACGGGACGGCGCGGCGTTCTCGACGAATATCGATACCGGCGAGACGCGCAAGATTGGTGAGCTTCCGCGACGTGGCTCTATCTCCACGGTCAACGCTGACGAGACTCTTCTCGCAGGTACATACATAGAAGGCGACGGCGAGGACTACAATAATCGCCGCCCGCCACAAGGCGAGCAATCGACATCCGCATCGCAAGCGCACTCTCTCGATCAGCCGCGCAACAAAGGCGAGATGATGGAGCGGCGCTTGGCGGCTCGTCTCCCGATGGGCATGTTTACGCTCAATGTCGGCAGCGGAGAAATCAAGACCATCCACCGGGCCAACGACTGGCTGAATCATCTCCTCTTCTCCCCAACCGATCCATCGCTGCTGATGTTCTGCCACGAAGGTCCCTGGCACAAAGTGGACCGTCTCTGGGCAATTCGCACGGACGGCACACAACTGAAGAAGATCCACACGCGAACGATGGCGATGGAGATCTGGGGACACGAGTTCTGGAGCGCCGACGGCAAGACGATTTGGTACGACTTGCAGACGCCGCGCGGCGAAGATTTCTGGCTTGCGGCCTATGAGATTGATACAGGCGCCCGCCGCTGGTATCACCTCCAGCGCAATGAGTGGTCGATTCACTTCAACGTCACGCGCGACGGCAAATTGTTTTGCGGCGATGGCGGCGACCCCGGACAAGTGGCTCGGGCGCCCGATGGCCAGTGGATCTATCTTTTCCGTCCTGAGCTGATCGAAAATCGCGGGGTTGCGGACAAGAGCTTCGTCCAGCCGGGCGTGCTTCGCGCCGAGAAGCTGGTCAACATGTCCAAACACAATTACCGGCTGGAGCCCAACGTCAGCTTCACTCCGGACCAGAAGTGGGTCGTATTTCGCTCGAACATGTTCGGACCAACTTACGTATTCGCTGTTGAAGTGGCAAAAGCCGACCCCAGTCAGAGAACGGAATAACCTTATATATGACCTCCACGCAGCTATCCATCCTGCCTGTTGTCTTGTCACTCAACTTTTTTGTCAGTTGTGTCGGCAGGAATGAGCCTGCTGGTCCGGAGCAGCACGAGTCTCGTTCGGTCGATCTCGATAAGGCTGAAAGAGTTCGGGCGGTTATCAAGATGGCGTTCGGAGAGCTGAATGTTCGTGGAGGTTCGGACAAGCTGCTGGACGCTGACTTTACTTACAATGACGCCGCATTGAAGCCCGATGTGCAGTACCGTGCCGGCGGGGACACGGGAGATTTGACCGTTGAGACCCGCTCCGGTTCGCGAACTGGTGGCAGCCTGAAGAACCGATGGAATCTGCGGCTGAATGGCCAGGTTCCGATAGATCTGCGCGTGGAATTTGGAGCAGGCGAAGCGGACATGAATCTCGGTACGCTGAATGTGCGCAGCGCCGAGATGACGATGGGCGCCGGGACGCTCCGTCTGGACCTGCGAGGCAAGCCCACGAAAGATTACTCCGTTCACGTCCGCGGCGGAGCGGGCGAAGCCACTGTTTACCTGCCGAAAGATGTGGGAGTTTCCGCGAAGGCATCCGGCGGGTTGGGCGAGGTATCCGTAAGCGGACTGCACAAGAGCGGTGAGAGCTATGTGAACGACGCATGGGACCGCGCAGATGTGCGGATCCGTCTCGATATTCAAGGCGGTGTTGGATCGATCAAACTGATTTCAGACTGAGCCGGAGCAGACTCCTCTCAGCGTGTTGTCAGCTCTTACTTCTTTTTCTTCGGAATCTTGGCGCCCGATTCTCTTGCCTCGCTCAGTGCTATGGCAACGGCCTGCTTCCGGCTCTTCACTTTCTTTCCACTCCCGGACTTAAGCTTTCCTTCCTTATGCTCCTCCATGACTTTGTGAATCTTTTTCTTGCCTTTAGAAGCCGCTTTTTTCTTGGTAGCCATTTTTCTCCTTCGACAAGTTGTTGACGCCGAAACCGATTCCACCGTTTGCTTTCGTAGCGATCTTTTTTTGCTCCGCTTCCTTGATTGGGATCGCCGACAGATTGTAAAGAAGCCTACCGATGCCAAGATTTGGATAAAGCCGTTCGAAGTGACCGCTCACGTGTAGAAGTACTACACTAAGTGGCTATGCTGACCCGTTCTGCTGCTTTCGTCGTGTTCGCTTTCAGTGCCCTTATCGCAGCCAATGAGGCAATCCCGACCGTCAATTCGTGGGCGGATTATCGCGGGTTGCTGAAGTCGCAAGGCAAGACGGACGCGGAGATTGATACGCAGGTTGCGAAGATGCTCGGCGCCCTGAAGACGATGGACAGGACCGCTGGTAATGATCGCATCGGGATGGTCGCACTCCAGTTTGAGTTCGAACAATGGCTGAACTCGAAGGCGCTGTCGATCGCGGATCTTCGAGGTAGCGTGGTGCTTCTTCGCTGGTGGACAGATACGTGTCCGCTTTGCGCCTCAACATCTCCGACGCTCCGCCAACTTCATGAGCAGTATTCGTCACGAGGTTTGAAGGTCATCGGTGTGTTTCACCCAAAGCTCGGTCGCGAGAAGCCGATCGATGTCGAACGAGTGCGACGCGCCGTGGTGAGTCGGCAGTATGCATTCCCTGTAGCAGTTGACTGGCAGTGGCGGACGCTGAACAATTGGTGGCTCGACAGCCGTCCCAAGGGGGTCCGGGTACCCACATCGGTGACGTTCATTTTAGACAAGAACGGCGTGGTGCGCTACGTTCATCCGGGCATGGAATATCACGATGGAGCGGCATCCGAGGAGCACGCCGCCTGTGAAAATGACTTCGTTGCTATTCGTTCCACGATCGACCGGCTGATCTCCGAATAAGCATTTTGCTGGTGAACGCGTTGTGGGCAACGGGCTCCAGGCAGCCTGGCTGTAGACGCGCGTCGACAAGGTTTAGATGTGCCAACATGGCATGCATGGAGTTTCTGTGTAAAGGCGCACCGGAACATGGCGTTCTGCTCGTCGCCGTTTCCTCGCCTGACTACGACACGCTCCTGGGGGAGATCGTGCGCCGTGAGGCGAACTCCACCGAGGGTTCGCCGCCGTTTCCCGAAAAGTTCCGGCCGCACATCGATCCGGAAGACCGCCCGACGTCGGCGATTTTGCTGAATCGCAGCACGAAAGCGATCGTCGGACTACATGCAGTGTGGCAATTTGAGACGGACTCGGGCCGGAACTTCCACCATTCGCGCGGTATGCTCTCGCCGCGTCCCCTCTTGCTTCCGTTCGGATTGCCGAACAACTTGAATCTGAAAGTATACGAGTACTGGAACACAATCTTCCCGGGATCGAGGCGGTACATCGCTGAATCGGGCTTAGTGGGAGACAACCGAGACGTCCGACCACCGACGGATGACGAAAAGTGGCGTGGCGGCATGATTGCAGGCGGAGGGAGCGGCGGCTCCAGCAGTCGCGAGGTAATCCGGCGAGTCACACTGGTGCTGGACGGCATCTTCTTTCGAGACGGTGAGTTTGTCGGGCCTGATACTGGCAAGATGTTCGAACAAACTGTGGCCGATGCCGAAGCACATCGACTTGTGGCGAGAATCGCCAAGCAAGGCCACTACAAAGGATTATCCGCAGCAGAGATCCTCGGCGACATCGAAAAGACCACGGGTGCTGCGCCTGAGCATCCTCCGATGCGATCGCACCTAACCAATCGAGCGGCGACGAGAGAAGATTTCCTGAAAGCGGCGCTGGAAAGTATCGCCTATCATCTGGCCCGTCGGCGCAGGTTCCCTCAATCCCCCAGCGACGAGCAAGCGGTTCTCAACATCATGAGTTGGGATGAGGTGGACCTTCCACGCTTTCGAAGAAGCTAAGCACGCGTGAGTTCGGCGCCTCATAGGCGACTTCGCTGTGAATGCTTGTGGAAGAATGATGTTCTATGTTCTTTCGACTGGCTCTGTTTGCCACTTTCGTCGTTGTGGCCGGTGCAGAGATTGCGCCACCGCCGGGTCAGATAGTGAACATTGGCACAACGAAGCTCCACATTCATTGCACGGGTAACGGCTCGCCTACCGTGGTGCTCGAGTCAGGTTTTCCCGGTAGTTCGCTTGATTGGGCTTTGGTGCAGCCGGCCGTCGCGCGTTTCACGCGTGTTTGCAGTTATGATCGAGCCGGGTTCGGCTGGAGTGAGGCAGGAAAAGCTCCCCGGTCTTCGCAGCAGATCGCGGAAGAGTTGGCAACTTTGTTGTCGAAGGCGGACATACCGGCGCCATACGCGCTGGTCGGCCATTCTTTGGGCGGCCTGTATGTTCGGGCTTTCGTGCGCAGGTTCCCCGAACGAGTGGCGGGAATGGTACTGGTGGACTCTACTCACGAGGACCAGTGGAACTTTGAGCCTAAACGCTTTTGGGAACCCACGGGCACACCTCAGCTGCGATATGTGCAACCCGAGGTGGAACGCCCGAAGGCCGTGGAGGAACTACTGCGACAGATGTGGGCGACGGAAAGATGGAAATCAGGCGAACGCGCAGAGAGAGAGGCGATCGGGTTGAGCGTGTCGGAGGCGCAGAAAGAGTCCAAACGGTTGCCAGCGATTCCGCTCATTGTACTTTCCCCAGGAATTGAAACCACATGGCTCGACCGGGCATCGATGGGTGCATTGAAAGCTCAACAACTTCAGAGGGAGATAGCAGCGTTCTCGCCGCTGGGAAGATGGAGGGCCGTGCCAGGCGCTAACCACTACATCCATTTGTCACAGCCAGCCGCAGTAGTGGAGGCCATACGAGAGGTGATTCAAGCGGTTCGTGAATTGCGTCCGGTAAAAAACGTAGAGGCCGCGCAGCCGTAGTGTGGCTCTGAATATACCGATCGGAAACATAAACCGCGCACCCACCCGCAGCCTCAGTTGTTGGACTAGACCACACCTTGTAGATTGGACACATGGCGCTCAAACGGATGGACAACGTAGGAATCGTCGTCGAAGACCTCGGAGGGACAATTGATTTTTTTCGCGAGCTCGGCCTCGAGCTCGAAGGGCGGGCCACAATCGAAGGAGAATGGGCCGGACGTGTCACTGGACTGGGCGATCAGCACGTCGAGATTGCCATGATGCGCACGCCGGACGGCCACGGCCGGCTCGAGCTCTCCCGCTTCCTCACGCCGCCTGTCGTCGCGGATCACCGCAACGCCCCGGTGAACGCTCTAGGCTACCTCCGAGTCATGTTCGCCGTGGACGACATCGACGAGACGCTTGAAAGGCTCCGCAAGCGCGGAGCGCAACTCGTAGGCGAAGTAGTCCAATATAAAGACGCGTATCGGCTCTGCTACATCCGCGGGCCTGAAGGGCTTCTCATCGGACTTGCCCAAGAACTCAGCTGAGCTCAATGAAATCAGCCGTTCGGATGTCGCAGATGTCAGTTGCAAATTGATCGTGATGGATCGTCGCTAACTTAGGCCGTCACATGCGATTGTCCTCACGGTTTGGTGCATCGCGATTACTTCAAACCAGGGAAGACGGTAAAGACCGATCCGCTTAACGCTCGCCTGAGACAGGTTCGTTCGCCCGCGGTGGCCGCACGGCGCGATCAATCCACTCGGCAATAGTATGGGCGACCTGGGCCTCTTCACCGGTATACATGTGATCGCCGTTCCGTATCATGGCTGTGTCCACCCGACTCGGACGGCTCCGTTGGCGTTGGATCGACGATTTGAGCAGTGCCAAGTCTTCCTCATTTCCCACATCTCCCTTGGTACCGAAAAATGCAAGCAGCGGGCAAGTGATGCGCGAAATGCCTGGATTTAGCGTTGTTGTTTGCACGCCGAAGAAGTCCTTGGTTTCCGCCGTAGCATTCGCGATGTCCAGGAATGTGGCTGCGCTGACATAGGAGGGAAAATCGCGCTTCGGATCACGTATCAACGCATCGCCTTCGCCCGCGGCCATCAGGCGCTTGGCTTCTGCAAGTTGATCGGCGTCCGTTGGTCTTGTCTCGGCGTGAACTGCGCCGGAAGCGAGGACCACTCCCGCCACCCGTGAATCCTTCTCTTCAAGCTGGTAGCTGCGCACCGCAGACCAGCCGGCGCTGTGTCCAACCAGCACAACCTGCTTGGAGCCCTGAGCTTCGACAAAGTCGACCCAGGCCCGGAGATCTCGGACCTCCTCGCTTGCCACGCCCCAGTAACCTCCGCCACGGAGCCGCTTCCCGTTTCGGTGCCCGGCAACATTGCCCAGGTCGTGCATACGCGTGTTTCCGCTGATTGTCGTATAGCCCCGGGCGGCCAGCCCACGACCGATCATCGTGTACGTTGGAGAGTAGAAGTTCGTCCCCCAACCGTGGATCCAAATGATCGCAACAGGTTTGGGCGATTCCTTTGACGTAAACAGCGCGCCAGCATTCACGATGTCATCTGAGGAACGAACGTACACGAGTTCCTCGGGATATTTCCCGACTGACACGGTTACGGTGCGCGGACCCACCTTTTGCCAAATGAGGAATGCTGCTCCCAACACTGCCAGTGCCGCGGCGATTCCGATTAGCGAACAACGTGTTGCCGATTGCGTTGTCATTGTCACCTTACGATCCTGAGTCACGATGGCGCCGCCGGCCGAATCGTTGACCTCTCGGCCGCGGCGAGTGGGAGGTGCGTGGATTGTGCCATCCCTAATCGTTACGCAGGCAGCGCCATGAGTGTTCCATCTGGCTGCGAATGATTACGGAATCAATCGCTCTGCATATGCCAAAGAGGCAAAATGATCAGTCGCCCTGGTATCCATGATCACGCCCGAAGAACGGCGTTAGATCCAAATGGCCTAGCGTTAAGGAGACATCAGAGGCGCAACGATAGGAAGGCTGCTGATGCCGGCACCTTCGCACCCGCAGCGGAGAGAGGCAATCTCGCCGCTAGGGCTGCTGAGGAGTTCTCGGTCCAAAAAGGGTGATAAGGGCGTCACCTAAACTGCCCCGCCAAGTGATGTCGTCATGTCCACTCAAGAACTCCTGATAGTTCACCTCGTACCCCTTAGCACGCAAAACATCCCGGAGTCTGCGAGCGGGCTCGAGCGTACCATAGCCCTCACCCGTCGCATCGAACTCGAACTTGCCCACATCGATGTAGAAACGGACCAGCATGCGCGGACGTTCCAGGAACTGCCGAACAACCCAGCTACGCTCGCCATAAGGTTCGCGTCGTTCCTCCGGCGGCAAGTACCAGAGAGAACCGGATTGGCTGATCACCATTCCGAACTGACCAGGCGCGTGCAATGCGGCACAAACGGCCGCCAGTCCGCCTCGGCTGGCGCCGCCCACGGCGGTGTGCTCCGGAGCAGGGGACGTACCGTAATTACGCTGTAGAAACGGCGCGAGTTCTTTCTCCAGGAATTCCGAGAATTCCGGCCTGCAGCCAAGATCGCGCATACGACTGCGTCCGCTCGGATTTGGAATCCGTGCGATGACAAGAGGAGGGATCTTGCCCTCATGGATCAGGTTCTCGACTGTCGCAGATGCGAACACCATGCCGTCCTCTTGTTCTCCGTCGAAGAGAATCAGTGAGGGCGCCCTGTCAGTCCGCTTCCATCCAGGCGGTGTGTAGACGAACACTGGCCGATTCTCATTCAGAACGCGGGAGCGAATGTGTTCACGAACGAGTCGCAGCCGTTCAACACCTTCACGGCGAGCCAGCCAGGGTTGCGCCGGTGCGCCAGGTAACTCGACGATATCCCGTCGTGGGTTGAGCGGATCCGGTCCGGGACGTGGCTGCCCCGTTCCATTCGGGATCGTCGTGCGTGGATCGTTTACGCTGAGCTGGTACAGGAACCGTGATCCTCTGGGTACCCGGAGCGTACGGTGCCAGAGGTTCGTACCCTCCATCCGAATCATGCTGAGTTCCGCCGCCCGTGAGACGGTGAAAGGATACCAATCGATCAGGACACCACGTGTGGAGGAATCACCTTGCCACACGAACGTCACATGGAGATACTGAGCATCCCCAGGAATTTCCTCGATCAACGGAGTCCCGCCGCGAGCCTTCAGTTCGCCAATGAACTGTTCGACGGCCTCAGCGTTACCTGCTCGTACCGATCCGCGCAGCGTTGCGATGCGGACGCTCTCCTCGATTTGCTCGGCAGGGGTACAACTCAAAATCATAATCAGCGGGGCCGCTGTCAAGACCAGACGGGGAACTCGGACGAGAGGGGGTGCTGCCATCACCGGCATTGCAGTCCAATCGTGCGCATCCAGGGGTCGAGGATGTCCTGATTGAGTAAGACGCGACAGAGTGCAAATAGCAGCCCGAACGAAGTACACGCCGCCACTGAGATCACTGCCAAGCCCTCTTGGTTTAATCTGGACGGAACAGCAATCGTTATGAGTTCACCCAGTGCCCGCCCGGCAGGCAGGAGCGGCCCGGTCTTGCCATCCGCATTCAGCGCATCGAGCATCTGATCCCTGAGTACGTCCACCATTTCTTGACCGTACGCGTCCCGCAGCCGTCGGCTGTGCAGGATGAGCAAAGCGGCATAACAGGCGCAGAACATACGCACGAACGCATGCATGGCTTACCTCGACAATGGCTTCAATTTCAATGTGCGAGCGGTCTTCACGACTGACTCAAGGCGATCGACCTCAAATGCGAGAAGCGATTTCCCGGATGCCGTCAAACGGTACAGCCGCCGCCGTGAGTCTTCAGCATCGGCGCGCACCTCCTCGATCAGAGCAGCATCTACAAGCCTTTGAATGGTCGTGTAGAGTGCTCCCGGGCCCATCCGCACACGACCTTCTGATAGTTCAGCCGAACGCTTCATGACCGCGTAGCCATGCCTAGGGCCATCTATTAACGCCAGCAACAGGAAAAATACGGTAGGGGTCAACGGCGTCCATGCTGCCAAGTCCTCTGGGATCGACTCCTTAGGCATATCACTTATAGATATATCTCCAACTGATATACCTGTCAAGGGCGCTCATCTGCCGCTAAGTCGCACCTTCGAATCAGGCAACCCAACCTCGCTCAACCTTAATCACCGTTTCGGCCGCTGTCCGATCGCGACCAAGTGGCGCCGCCCCCGTACGTACAGGACACCCTCCGCAATCGCCGGAGTTGCCATCACCGACTCCCCGAGTTCGTTCTCCTTCAGCAACTGAAACGAAGCCCCCGCCCCGATGACATACGTACGACCTTCTTCATTCGTCACGTAAATCCGTCCTCCCGCTGCCACCGGAGAACTGCTGAACCCCGAACTTCCGGCTCCCAACCGCTGCTGGTATAGCTTCTTTCCCGTCTCGATCTCATAAACACTCAACACGCCGTTATCGAAGCAAAAGTAGCCGAGCCCGTCCAGCACCACCGGAGTCTGCATATAATTCCCGGCGCGGTCATGCGACCACGCAATCATTTCGGTGTTCTTTGTAACATCGCCGACGGCACTCGTGCGAACGGCATATATGGGTCGGCCGGGACCGTGTGCGCTGGTAAAAATCACAAGGCCCTTGGAAGTGACTGGAGTCGGAACCGGGATGTCTCCCGTCCCTGCCATCCGCCATAGTTCACGGCCGTTCCGCGGATCATAACCTCCGATGTGCTTCCACCCATTCACGACAATCTGCTGCTTCGGCCCGTTCGGCACGTCATAAGGAGCAATTGTTGGCGTCCCCCAGGTAGGCACGTCGCTGCGCGGTGTTCGCCACAGTTCTTTCCCGTTGCGCACGTCGAACGCTGCCAGAAACGAGTCCTTCTGTACGTCAGCCTGGACGATCACCTTGTTGTCATGAAGAATCGGTGAACTCGCAAATCCCCATTGCGCCGAGGGAACCATGAAGAAGCCGGAATCAAGGGTGCCCAGATCCTTCTGCCACAGTGGCTTTCCATTCATGTCGAAGGCAAACAGCCCCTCTGATCCGAACAGTGCAACCACATACTTGCCGTCTGTCACCGGAGTCGGATTCGCGTGCGTTGATTTTGGATGGCGTTGCATGCGGGGAGTGCGGGTTACCACCGTTTGCTCCCACAGGATCTTTCCGGTGTTGCGGTTCAGGCAATACACCCTGAATGCATGAGCGCCCTCCGTCTCAACTGAGTTGATGTCGCCGTAAAGGCCCAACTTCAGCGCTCCTTCACCGGCAGCCGGCAGCGCGCTCGTGAGAAACATGCGGTCGCCCCATACGATGGGACTCGAATGTGCCAGCCCTGGAATCGCAGCCTTCCACAGCACGTTCTCCCCAGTCTCTCCGTTCCACTGGACCGGCGAGTCGCCCGTTCCAACGCCCGAAGCGCCAGGGCCGCGGAACTGGGGCCAGTGCGCCTGGCCGCACGCTGCAACAGAGATCAGGAAGAGGGTGACGCCGCGCATTCGACCAGTCTACGCCGAAGCATCCCATCATGGCGCGCGATTGAGAGTCTGAATGTGAACGTAAGGAAAGACCCGGGCGGCGCTAGTAACACACTAAGTAAAGCAATGCACGGCATCGAGCGGGATCGTATCTTCGGCGAGTGGTTGGCGGTCCATAAAGGGATCCTCTTCAAAGTGGTCCGCGCCTATGCGTTCGAACATGCCGACCGCGAGGATCTCTTTCAGGAGATCGTCATTCAGGTCTGGCGATCGGTGGACTCGTTCCGTGGCGATTCCTCCGTGCCCACGTGGATATATCGCGTGGCTCTGAACACGGCGATCGCGTGGACGCGCAAGGAGCGCAGGCGCCAGCAGGGTAAGCAGCCGTTCGAGGTGGTGGAAGGCCTGCTCACGACGGCGTCTTCCGACGGGCCCGACCCGCGCGTGGAGTGGCTGTATCACCAGATCGCGCAGTTCAAGGATGTCGATCGCTCCGTGGCCCTGCTGTTGCTCGACGGCTTCAGTTACAAGGAGATCGCCGCGATCGTCGGCCTCACCGAGAGCAACGTGGGAGTGAAGATCAACCGGATCAAGCCAGCGCTGGTAGGCAAAAGTTTGGAGGAAATAGCATGAATCTCGACGAATTAACGGCGGTGTGGCGGACGCAGGACGCGGCTCCAATGCATGACGTGAATAAGACCCTGCTTCATCTGGCTCTGCGGCAGGACGAGGCGAAGCTACAGAAAGAGCGGCGCAGAGAAAGATGGATCGTCTATCTCGCGAGCGCAGGTTTGGTCGCAGCCATGGCGGTTTTCCTCGCCATGATGATCTACACCCGCGACCGCAACGTGATGACCGTTTGGGATTACGCCCTTCCGATTGTCGGCACTGCCGCCGCCCTGCTCGCGGGGGGCGCGATGTATGTGAACCACAGGGAGCAGGCGCGGCGCGAGCAACGCTTTGGCGAGTCCCTTCGAGATCAACTCAACCGGCGTATCGCGCAGCTTGACGACGCGGCAACCAGAGCCCGCCTGACGAGCGTGCTGGTCCTTGTGCTGATGGGGGGGATCGCTCCGATGGCCATCGTCCTCCTCGGCTATCGGGTCAACCAAAAGCCCTTCAGCGACGACGGCTACATGATCGTCTCTATAAGTCTCTGGTGCGTCTGGTCTGTGGCGATCGGCGTCTGGGAACTCCGCCGCCAGGCACGTGAGGTGTTGCCGCGCAAGCTCAAGCTGGAGGCGTTGCTGAAGGAGATCGACGGCCAGTAATGAGGAAGACTTCCAGAACGCATATAGCCTCCAATCCTTTGGTCCCTTGACGATTGTCGATCACCGAGGTATCATTGTCGATCATCGAGGTATCATGGCTAAATCGTCCGACCTCATACAAGGCACTCTGGATCTACTAATACTGAAGACGCTGGTGCGCGCGCCGGTTCACGGTTGGGGTATAGCAAAACGCATTGAAGAGTTGTCCGATGACGTCCTGTCTGTTGGTCAAGGATCGCTGTATCCTGCGCTTCACCGTCTTGAGCAGCAGGGCTGGATTTCCTCCGAGTGGCGAGACTCCGATCTGGGCCGGAGCGCGAAGTTTTACTCACTCACGCGTGAAGGCAAGAAGCAAATGGAGAACGAACTGAAAACTTGGAGACGGCTGTCCTCCGCCGTTGCCCTCGTCATCCAGAGGGCATGAGCTATGCGTCTCGAAAGGGTAATACGACAGAGACTCCGGTCCATCTTCCGGCGTTCGCAGGTAGAGGATGAACTCCACAGGGAGTTTGCGGTCCACCTGGAGCAACTCACGAAGGAATACAGGGCGGCAGGAATGAGCGAACGCGACGCCACGGATGCGGCGCACCGTGCTTTCGGCGTCATTTCCATCGCGACCGAGCAGGTCCGCGATACGCGCCGCGTTCGCTTGCTGGAGGAGTTAGGCAAAGACCTTCTGTACGCTCTGAGATTGCTCGCGAAATCACCAGGATTTACCGCGACTGCCGTACTGTCGCTCGCTCTCGGCGTCGGCGCGAATACAGCCATCTTCGGTCTCGTAAAGCAGATCATGCTCGATTTGCTGCCGGTCCGCGATCCACATGAGATTGTCTCTATTTCCAAAACGTCGCTTCGAATTCCCGAACCGAACAATTCCTTCTCCAACCCGTTCCTGCGTGATCTTCAGAAAGCCGGCGACACGCCGTTTGAGGGATTTCTCGGGTCTGGCCAGGCCGGCGGCCGTATTGCAATGGTGGCGGATTCGGGCGCAGAGCCCGTCGCCGTCGAATTCGTAAGCGGAAACTACTTCGACTCTCCTCGGCGTGCGTCCCGCGGTGGGTCGTCTCTTAACGTCAGCCGACGACGAAACTCCCGGCGCACATCCGGTCGCGGTTTTAAGTCACAATTTCTGGCGGCGCCGCTTCACTTCCGATGAGTCCGTTCTCAATCGAACGATCCGTCTCAACAACCATTCGTTTACCGTGATCGGGGTCTCCGCCCGCCGGTTCGACGGTCTCGAGCCGGGAAATTCGCCGGATGTTCGAGTCACCATCAGCATGGCTGCGGAGTTGGTTCAGTTTCCCGGCCCGGCGGCCCTCAGCAATCGCGGCTCTCGGTGGATTGAGATTTTCGGACGCCTTAAGCCTGGCATCGTTCACCATCGGGCTGCGGAAGCGCTCATGCCCATCTTGCTCCGCGATCACGATATGGATCCGGGTCGGTCGCGCTGGACTGAGGAGTGGAAGGGCGTGCTTGCCTCCGAACGACTGCATGTCACTCCCGCCGCACAAGGAAATGCCGGCCAGAGGCGGGAATACGAGCGTGCCATCTGGGTTCTGACTGCGATGGCTGCCGCGGTGCTGTTGCTGGCTTGCGTGAATATCGCTCATCTCTTGCTCGCGCGAACATCCGCCCGCGCGCATGAATTCTCCGTCCGGCTGGCCATCGGCGCAGGAAGAATCCGTTTGGTCCGTCAACTGTTGACCGAAAGCCTCCTGGTGGGACTCCTCGGCGGGGGAGCCGCCTTGTTTGTCGCTTACGGACTGGGTCAAATCCTATTTGCAATAGTCATCTCTGATGGGAACCACTCGACGCTCACGGTCGCTCCCGATCGGATACTCCTCACGTTCAACTTCGCCGTGGCTCTGACGGCAAGCATCGCGTTCGGGCTCGCTCCCGCCTTGCGGTCATCACGATCTACTCTCACGCCAGGCCTTAAAGGCTCCCACTCGAAACAGATAGCGCGCCTCGCGGGCAGAAAAATCATGATGAGTGTTCAGGTGGCAATTTCGTTGGTCCTGTTGGCAGGCGCGGGCCTTTTCCTCCGCTCTCTCAACAACCTTAGCGGCATCAATGTTGGCTTTCGGACCGACAAGCTTCTGCAAATCACTCTCAATCCCTCCGGCTACGCGCCCGAACGCCTGGCGAGCTTCTATACTCAGGTCGTCGAGCAGGTCCGGTCCGTGCCTGGAGTTCAGGCCGCCACCTTCGGCCGACAGCGGCTGATCGCAGGCGCTGGATGGCGCAGCGGGATTGTCGTTCCCGGCTTCAGATCGCCTTCGAACGACAGCGGTCCTTTTCGCGACGCCATTGGCAGCGGCTATTTTTCAGCTTTGGGAATCGCGCTGATTGCCGGTCGCGAATTCACAGATGCGGATACAGGGTCCACACCAAAAGTTGCGATCGTCAATCAAGCCTTCGCGCAATTCTATTTCGGCAATCAGAACCCGCTCGGCAAACTCATCGGCCCCGGCGGCGGTAAGCCCGAGTACACCGTCGTGGGCGTGACTCAAAACGCCAAGTACCGGGACATGCGTGAAGCTCCCGCCCGTTTCTGGTACGTACCCTATGCGCAACTCGGCGACCAGGGCAGTTTCAGCGCCTTGACGGTGTTCGTGCGCACCTCATCAAATCCCAATGCGATGGTTAACAGCATCCGCGCCGCCATCGCCCACGTGGACCGCAATGTCGCTCTATTCGATACCAAGACCCTCGATGCGCAGGTTGCAGATAATCTCCGTTTGGAACGGGCGCTGGCCACTCTCTCGATATTCTTCGGAACCGTGGCGGCATTGCTTGCCGGCGCAGGCCTGTTCGGCGTCCTCGCTTATTCTGTGGCGCAGCGCAAACGAGAGATCGGCATCCGCATCGCCATCGGTGCGCGACCGGCGGAGGCCGCCTGGACTGTCGTACGTGGTGTCGCGTTCTTCGTCGTCATTGGTGTTGCCGGAGGAATCGCAATCGCACTCGGTCTGAGTTCGATCATCCAGGGTCTCCTGTTTGGGCTTCAACCGAATGATCCGCTCACATTTGCCATCGCAGCTCTGGCTATTTTAGCGATCGGGACGCTTGCGGCATGGGTCCCCGCCGCTCAAGCCGCCAAGGTCGAGCCCGCCTCTGCTCTGCGGAGTGATTGAGTCTTCGACATTTGAGGGCAGTTGCCTATCGCTACCGATCCCGCCCGGAGGACGGCGTTACGTCGAAATGAGTCTCTGCCCCGGCGCTCGGGCGTTCGGCTGAACCTCAATGGACGAGAACCCCACTTCAGGCGCTTCCCGGGAAAGTGCCCGATATGCCCGTCTACAGTCGCGAAGCGGAAGAAACAGAGGTGACGAACGTCGAGCCCGTGTGAAGCTCAAAGAATGGCATCGCACTGTTCGGTTGGATACTTCTGTCTTAGCAACCGGCAGAAACGCTCCCGGATGTCTGCGTTGTCGACACTCGCCAGGAGCCGGAGTTCATCAACGAGCTGAGCGCCCGGATACCGCTTCAATGCTCTGCGCCACCACGCATGGGCATCTCTGGTGTCCATGATCCAGTGGCGATATGCTGTTCGATTCACCTGTGGTGCGATGACGCCATAACGAGACCGTAGTAGTGATCCATCTCCGAAATCAATAGTGCTCCAGCAGTCGTCGAACCCCTTAAAGTGAAGCGTCAATTCCTCACAAGCACCCACTTTGATCGACTGCGATTTGTTCAATAACAGACCTCTTAGCAGTTGTGCTGTCCGCCAGCGTCCCAGAAACTCCCATCCATGATGGTTTGCGTGCAGTAGACCCACACTAAATTCGTCAGGGTTCACGTCCTGGCCCGGTGTGAAAAGCAGAAGTGCAAGTCGTGCGGTAAGCGACCCCTTTCAGTTAGTGGAAGAGCGGAGTGCATTCCGCTATAGACCCGAACGTTCGTTCGCCAGTAGTCCCGAACCGCTCGCAGAACACCCTTGTCCGATCTGAGAAAGAAGATATATCGCTTCTTATCCTCTAGCGAATTCCAGTCCCCTGTCGTCGCCCCGAGCCACGGTGAATAGAAGTAGAACGTGATCCGGTCGTGATCGACTCGCCCACGGATGACGTTCTCGACTGTTGACACGACGCGTATCAGCCGACGCGATTCCCGGACTGGTCCAACTCCCTCTTGTACGACTACTTGACCAATAATGATGACCGGAGCATTACGGATCATGTCGGCATCGGTGGCGGAGCCGTTCTCCGAGAATTCCAAATTCGGAGTGGACCCGCAGCTTCCGATCAGCATCACCGAAATCGTCGCGAGAATCGGACCAACGGTTCGCACACTTGAATAGACCCTGTTAGACAGCGGCAAGTTCCGGGCGTGTCAGGATCGAGATCCAAGCGTCCCAAAATCGTTCGGTGTTGTTTCCCATGTCGAATCCCCATTGAAGCACTTTAGCGACTTTAGGTTCACAGCGCAGAGCAAGAACGTGGCTCCAGTTCAATTCCTACGATGAGTTTCCTGGACCTTGCCATAGGGAATGCGAGACGGCGTCACATCCAAATGCGACAGCGGCCCACACGCGAATCTCCAATTACGGTAGCGCCGGTCTTCGGGCGCTTCACGGAACGATTGTCCTGCGCGTTCTAGCTTGCCCGTTGCGCGTAAGGACGATGCTCTGCAATTGCGCTTAGCATCTTCCTGACGCGTCACTTCGCGGATCGAGATCGGATGCTCCAGCGGCAGAGAGTTGCATAGGAAGATTAACTACTGCACTCACTGAGAATTCTCGACGAGCATCAGGTTACTTCCTGCGCTGTCAACAACCGAATACAACAACGATCTTTCGTCCGGTGAGAGTGCCATCCCCCACCAGAAGGACTTCCCCACGGTGGCCAGCGTAGACCGCTTGCCGGTCGCGTACTCGAAGAAATCGAGAGACGTCTGGTTTTGGGAACCAGCCACGGCCAGTAAGTAAATGCCACGGGTTGCGACCACGAAGTTCAGCGAATAGCTCAGCCCGTTTACGACCGGCTCTTCTTGACCGCCGGTCACAGGCACGCGCCAGATCGCCGAAGGAGACGCTTCGTACGTGGCGTAGTAGAGAAACCGGCCGTCCGGCGACTCGGTTGCCGCGTTACCCCCCTCTTTCGTGATTTGAACCGGTTCTCCTCCCGCCGCAGGCATACGCCACACTTCAAATTGACCTGTCCTGTTGGACCCGAAGTAAATCATCTTTCCATCGCGCGACCATCTGGCCTCAAGCTCTTCATCGGGATGATCTGTAATGCGCCGTGACTCGCCCGTCTCCGGATCCAACAGGTAGAGGTCCGCAGATCCTTTCTTGCGCGAGTTGAAGAGGATGATGCGGCCATCCGGAGACCAGCGCGGATTGGAGCATTGCGGACCACCTGTGAACGTCCTTTGCTTTGGATTCGAACCGTCGGCGGCCGCCAGCCAGATTTCTTCGACACCGGATCGCGTCGACGCAAACGCAAGACGATTCCCGGTCGGCGAATAGTCCGGGGTCTGCTCATCCAAGATAGAAGCGACGACCCGTACGTGCGGCCGTGGGGTTCGTGAAGCCAAATCGACGCGCCAAAGATTCGCATCTCTGTGCTGCGCAGCATAAACGATGCGCCCATTCCGGGCGACGCTGATACCCCTGGCCCGCTCACCGAATGGCAGCAGCCTCCCATTTCTCGGATCCGCTGCTGGTCGGGGTGCAAACGGGAGCATGTAGGTGCGCGAGAGGCCGAGATGTCCCGCCGACGACAGCAGGATGCCACTGTCATCCGGTTTCCAGGCGAGTCCCAGAATGCTGGCGCCATCCTGAGTGAGCCTCTGCGGTGGTCCCGCCGGAGCGAACTGTGACAACGGCATTACGTACACCATGGATGTCGAAAGCGTACGTTCGTGAATGAAAGCCACATGTTTTCCATCGCGTGTAAACGCCGGGGCCCAGTCGCCGAAATCCGGCGGAGACACAGTTGTAAGCCGTCGCTGCTCTCCACCGTTTAGCGCTGCTAGCCAAAGGCCAGGCGCTTCATTCTCGGATGGAGCGCCGCCGAACGCCAGCCACTTGCTGTCCGGTGTCCACGCGAGGTTTCCAGTCCATCCGTGCGTAACGCTGGCTTTGTTCGCGCGCGCCATGAAATTTACGGACGCGATCTTCCGTTCCGCGCCTCCAAGAGCCGGAAGGACAAAGATGTCGGCATGGCTCTCTGACCGGAAGTGGAAGAATGCGATCGATTGGCCGTCGGGTGACCATGCCGGCTGCTCGTCAATTGCCGGATCACTTGTGAGCCGGATGGGCTCACCGGGGCCGACCAGCTTGAGATAGATGTCATAGTTGTCGGAGCCAGGACCGTCCCAGGCAAAGGCGACCTGATTGCCGTCGGGCGACAAACTGGGGCTTTGTTGATGGCCCGCCCACGCGGTAAGAGGAACTGCCGGCGAAACTGTAGTCAGGTCCTTCGAGACCGGTGACATGCGCTCCACACTCCACAGAAAAACCAAGAGCCCTAGAATTCCCGCAGCCGTGGCGGCGCCGCCCATCTGCCACAAACCAGTCCATTGCTTCGACGTCGTCGCTGTCGCAGGCAGATCGAGCGGTATGCCCACGTCGCTCTGCGAACCTTGCACAGCCAGTGAAACGATAGCCATATTTCGGGACGGTTTCGATACACTTTGCGCCGTCTTCGCCGAGCGTCTTGCGCAACGTGGAGATCTGGAACGACAGATTCGCCTCTTCGACGAACGTGTCGGGCCAGAGCGTCTGCAGCAGTTCCGCTTTGGACAACGCGCGGCCGCCGCTTTCGAGGAGTAGGAGAAGAAGGTCGAAAGTCTTCGGAGCTAGCGGAAGCGCCTCGCCCTGACGGGTAAGCAACCGTTTGGACGTATTCAGAGCAAAACCGCCGAACTCGTATATCACATTGAAACAACTCGCCTAAATATTTCCTAAGCGATTCCTTTAGATTTCCTAGGGCACTCAGCGTCCGTCCAAAGGACTTCCTGCACTCGTGCCGCGGAGCATTGCCCCATGCTGCGAACGAGATCCCTCATTCTAGCTTTTCTCCTCCTGATCGGGTTGGCCTCTCAATGCCCGGCAGCGGACGAGTATTCAGACATGCTCGATCAGTTCCGAAAATATGGTTGGGCGACATTCGGCGAGCTGCTCGACAAGCGAAGGCCGCCGCTTGTTGCTCCCGAACTCGCCGCGAGGATTATCGCCACGCTTCCAAATGAGGGCGAAGTGAAGAGCCTGACCGGCGCCGATCGTCAGAAGCTCGACTCCCTATCGGCCGTTCTGAAAGCGCATGGGCGGGAGCAAACTTACCTTTTGAAGGTGGTGGATAGCCGGCAGGCGCGCGTGGGCTTGCATGCCAGATTCGTCGTTCTGGTTACCCTTACTGCGTTAAGGATTCTGTCGCCGGCGCAGCTTCAGGCGATTGTCGCGCATGAGATAGGTCACGAGTACGTGTGGGACGAGTACGAGGCGGCCAGGCGTCAGAACGACTGGCCCCAGTTGCGAACCCTGGAATTGTACTGTGACGCAGTTGCCTTAGTCACCCTGGCCAGGATCAGGACCAATCCTGAGACACTTGCGGAGGGTTTGAGACTGATGGACAGATCCGACAAGCGCAACGGGTTTGAAATGAGCGAAAATTGGTATCCAACCGTGGCCGAGCGAGCAGGTTTTGCGCGACAAATCATGACATTGGCCCCAAGGTGGGCCGATCAGCCATCACAACCCCTGCGAGTGCTCTTGGGAAGCGTGGAATCTGCGCATGATGATTAGAACGTTTACGATGACCCGCCCCGTCGTTCGCTTCGGTATTCTCCTGCTTGTTGCTGCAGGCACGCTCACACCGCAATACGGGCCAGCGAAGGTCCCCAAGACCTGGGACGAGAAAGACCTGAAGGATTGGGCGACTCCGATTGCAGGACTCAACGTACCGCCAGCGCATATGTCTGCCGCAGCTTATTACGCGCTGCCCGTCGATAACCTCAAGACCTACCCCGTGTATCTGGAGGGCAAGGAACCTCCGGGGTATTGGGAGTTTCTCAACAAACTCGGGCCCCAACCCATGATCCAGCTGGAGAAGCTGAAGACGCAGTCCGACTGGATCGCAGCGGGGCGGATTGTGTTCGAGGAAATGGATCATATCCATCTGCGCACATACAATCCTAAGTTCATCGCGGTGGCGAGACGAGGGCACTCGGCATTCGCACGGCTAGATGGAACTGCGGCCAATCTTCGCTGGGTGCCGACGAAGGACGGAGTTGCGCTCTCGTTTCCAAACTGTGCTAATTGTCATGTTCTGCAGTTGCGCGATGGTACCGACGTTCCCGGCGCGTCGAGGTTTGCGCTCACACATCAGCGCACCGGACCGCCTGGCCCGAGTCTTGTGAACCATGTTCAACTCGAGAATCGATTCGTCGATGGGGGCTCGCCGATCCGCATGGCTCCCGAGCCAATCGGGTTCTGGCTGTACCGGGCATTCGCGACGCCCTGGAAACAGGACGACCCTCACGCGAAGTTGAAGAACATGGCAAACAGCGAGTTTTTGGCGTGGTTCGCGGCAGGTCTTCGAGGCGGCGCCGTTCCCCGCTGGAATGGCAGCTTGTACTACCCGGCGAAAGTACCGGATCTGATTGGGATCAGGGACCGCAAGTACATCGACCACGCTGGCACCCATCTGAATCGAGGTACTGCAGACATCATGCGTTATGCGGCTCTCGTGAGTTGGGCAGAAGCCACTGAGTTCGGCGCATACAGGATGCTGGGAGAGGGCGATGAGATGCCCAAAGTGAGGCGCTCGGATGAGGCGCTATATGCGATGGCGCTATACATTGAATCTTTGAAACCGCCGCCGAATCCGAATCCTTACGACGAGAATGCGCGGGCCGGCGAGAAGCTTTTCAGGCGCGAAGGATGCGTCGGCTGCCACGTCCCTCCGCTCTATACCAACAACAAGTTGACGCTTGCAGCCGGCTTCACACCGCCCAGGAATCTGCCCTGCACACTGGACGTCTTGCCCGTTTCGGTGGGAACGGACCCCGGCTTGGCGCTCAATACGAGGAAGGGGACGGGCTTCTATAAGGTGCCTTCGCTGAAGGGTGTTTGGTACCGCGGCCACTACTTTCATGACGGTTCTGCCGCTAGTCTTGAAGAGATGTTCGATCCCGGCCGGCTTAGCGAGACTCACATGCCACGCGGCTTCACGCCTCCCGGCAAACCACAACGAGCCATTGTTGGCCATGAGTTCGGGCTAAAGCTCACACCGGAAGAACGGAAGCAACTGATCGCCTTTCTCCGAACGCTTTAGGCCCAGATCAGAAACAATATGCGGTCACGAGGTTCAAGGCTTTCAAGACTGCCATCGAGTATTGGTCGATGACTCTGTCGGCGATAGGATGAAGGATTGGGAGATCGGGCATGAGCTGTCGAACATCGTAAAGCATCGCACCCCGAGCATTTCAACGCGCGCTCCTTATGTTCACGGGCATGACGTTGTAAATTGAGCGCTTTCGGGTACCATCGCCCCACATGCGGGATGTCACTTCAACCGGCGCTTCGCGGAAACAAGGAGTAAAGTCAAGTTCAAACAGGAGTGAAGGCGAAAAGCAGCTCCATGCGGCGATCTACTTCGTGGCCGCGCCTTCCACGATCTTTACCGGCAGGGCGGGTTTGCCATTAGCAAGCAATTGAATTCCATCAATACCAACAATCACCACCCGTTGTGCAGACTGGGCCGCCGTTGGCTTCGGTGAAAGTAGCGGCTGAACACATAGCCATGCAAGGCACGTGGCGATTACGGTGAGAATTATCTTTGTATAGACCTCCGTTTTCGTGTTTGTATTGACGCTACAAATGGCTACACCGTGCATGCGGTTAACTCGCCGGCAGTAGTAGGGCACGCGGCACCGCCGCCATCAGCGATCCTCGAGAACGTAGAACGGCGTTCACTGAAGGAATGTAGCGCTTAGGCGCCGTACTGTCACTTTAACCAGCTACCATTTCATGGCCCGGCCAAGTGCCCCCTCCGGCTCAGTTCAACGCACGTTTCTAATCCGACAGCTCCCTCCAAAACAGCAATGACAACTTCGCGAATTCACACAACTTCCCCAACTCAATCTCCTTCCCCATCAATGCTTTATGTCGCAAAGTGCCATGAGTCGCCAACCCGCCGTGCTACCGTCGAATCGCCATGTCACGTACCAACCGCCAATCCGAATCCTCCCGCACCAACGGCGCTCTTTCGAACGGACCCAAAACCGAGGAAGGGAAGGCCCGGTCTTCTCAGAACAGCCTCAAGCACGGAAGGTGTGAACGAATGGTGGTTTTGGGAAAGCGAGATAACGACAAATGATTTTAGTTTGCTGCGAATTGATTTCACGAGAGAGAGGGCGATACCGCCGTGAAACCTGCGTAGAGCCTCGTTTTTAGCCTCATTGAGCGGTTTCAGAGGATGACGATCAAGCTTTAGGCGACTGCGTTTAATTGCTTCCGCCATCGCAGGCGGATCCACTGCTGAATGTTGTAAGTGAGAGCGGCCCAGACTGATTCCAGCCTGACTTTACGAAGACCCCGAACTCGGAAACGACGCAGACCGATCTTTTCTTTCAACCAAGCGTTGGCAAACTCAGCAACCTGCGATCTTTGCTTATAGATTTCGGCGCTCTCCGGTGTTTCCATCTTGGTGCGGAATGCCGTAATCTTCGGGTCATCTTCCAACACTCGGATGGTGCGGGTCGCAGTCTGCGGGCAACACTGCGGCTTAAACGGGCAGGCCGCGCATACGTCTGCTTTGGCCTTGTACTCGCGCACGACGCCGCTGGCGGCATTAGCAATTCGATAGTAGGGCAGCAGTTGGTCAGCGGGACAACGGACGCTATTCAGTTCGGCCACGAAGGTGAATTTGTCAGAGGCAAATTCTTGTGCCACACCATATCGTTTGCGCTGGCCTTCTAAACGCGCCGGATTGGCTACTTGCAGGGGACCAATAAGATCGGTTTTGCCGTTAAGGGCGATGATGTTTTCACTGCTGATGTAGCCGGCATCGGCCAGTAATTGATCGGGCGCCTTTCCGAACGTTTCCTTGACCCGTTCCACCGCAGCCTGCAGGTGCGGCGCATCGGCGCCGCTTTGGGTCACATCCAGCCCGATAATGATGCCAGCCGCTGCATCCGTTGAAATCTGAACGTTGTAGCTGGGTTCGAATCCACCCCCGTTCCGCTTCATCACGCGTGCCTCTGGATCGGTCTCACTGGCCCGCGCTTCGTTCCGGTTGCGGCCGCGCTCCTGGCGAACTTGCTCCAGTTGCTGCAAAGCGGCCTCGAGTTTGCTTTCGCGCTCCCGTTTGGCGCGGCGCTGGGCTGCGGCTTTGCGAGCATTGCCCGCGTCCTGTTTAGGATCGCCCATAGCGCGGACCTGCTCTCGCGCTTGGTCCAGATGTTCACGCAACGTCTTCTCCGACCGGAAGGTATTGCCGCTGGCCGAAGCACGAATCCGGGTTCCATCATGCATCATGCGCTCCAGTGTGATGAGTCCCTCTGCGCTGAGCACGCCCAGCACTTGCGTAAACAGTTCGGTGAGCGCCTCGTCGTATTCGACACGAAAGTCGGAAAGGGAATGATGATTGATTGGTTCCAATGCACAGAGCCACTCAAAGCCGGGTTCGTATTCACATTGCCGCTCGATCTCACGAGCGCTCCCGATGCCTCGGCTGTAAGCGTACAGCCACAGAGCAATCAACAATTGCGGATTGTTCCCTGGTTGTCCGGGATGGCCTTCCACCGCCTTCATCGGCTCGTAGAACTTAGCCAGGTCGAGGCGGCCGGTAAACTCCCAGAGAGCTCGAGCCGCATGATCGTCGGGGATGAACTGCTCGATATCCATCGCCCGAAGCACGAACTGATCTCGGTCGACTGAGCGCAAACGCGGCCTCGGCGCCGGCTTGGATTTACCCATTTCTGACATTAACTACAGGGCGCAAACCGACCACTATAACGTTACAATGCAAAGTACTTTACAGATCAAACCATCATCAAATCGTTCACAGCTTCACGGACTCAACTCCGACAAGATCCTTGTCCCCACACCGAAAATCAGGAAGACTACGACGCCCTCCGCGCTGCTTATCTAAAGCGTTTCGCGCCGCAGGACGAAGTCGAGCTCGAACTGGTAGACGAGATGGTAGGAGCCAAGTGGCGTCTCCGCCGCATTCGCGCCATCGAGACCGAAACCATGGAAATGCGCATGGACGACCAGGACGAGTACATCCGCAAGCGCGGCGAAAATCCCAGCAACAGCCGCCGCCAAGCCATGGCCTTCAAATCGCTCTCCGACACGTCGCAATCGCTCAACATGCTCAGCCGCTACGAAACCCGGCTCCAGCGAACCTACGACCGGGCATTCGAAAACCTCAAGAAAATCCGCGCATTTCCGCAACCGCCGCAACCCGCTAAGTCCCTCACCTGTCATAGAGATGAAGCCGCGTGCGACAGTTGACGAAACGAACCCGGCGCCGCCTCCGGAACCAGCCACGCCGAACCCGGACGCCCCCGCGCCCAACGCCCAAAATCGACAAACCCGCAACCCTCCGTCCGCTCTACCCGTATCAATTCCTAGAAAGGACCTGGTAACTTGCAGATTTTTGAGGCCGTATCGACTCCTACCTGTGTAGTTGCTACAATGGACCGCATATGAAGTTTTTGACCGTCTGGGCATCGCTCGCCCTTACTGCGTCTCTATTCGCCGCCGACATCGCTCTGGTGGAAGAAATCGTTGCTAAAGTCAATGGCGACATCATTACGCGTTCTGAAATTGAGCGCGCCCGCCGTCAGCTTGAGACCGAACTGAAAGCGCGGGGTTCGAAGAGTCCTGAACTGGAGAAGATCGTCGCCGATCGCGAGAAAGATGCGCTCCGCGAGCGAATTGATCAGTTGCTTCTTGTCCAGAAAGGCAAAGAGATCGGCATCAGCGTCGAGCAGGACGTCAGCAAGTATCTGGCGGATATTCAATTGCAAGCCAAGATCCCGGATCCGGAAAAATTTCAGCAGTACATTCGGGAACAGAGCGGTCAGTCGTTTGAGGACTTCAAGAGCGAAATTCGGAATGGCTACCTGACCCAGCGTGTCATCCGTCAGGAAGTCGGTGGCCGCCTGACGGTACCGCGCGCGGAACTCGAGAAGTATTACAACGAGAACAAGAGCAAGTACATGCGCGAAGACCGTGTCTTCCTTCGCGAGATTCTCGTCTCCACCGAAGGCAAGGACGCGGCCGGAATTGCGGCTGCCGAGAAAAAGGCGCGCGACCTCTCCGCACGAGCCAAGAAGGGCGAAAAGTTCCCGGAAATGGCCCGGGCGAACTCCGATTCCACCACGAAGGAGCAATATGGAGAACTGGGTGGGTTCAAGTTGACGGAACTCGATAAAGCCATTCGCGACATCCTCGCTCCCGTCGATCGCGGCTTCGTCACGGATCCGATTCGCATCGCAAACGGCTTTCTCATCTTGAAGGTTGAGGAGAGGCACAAAGCCGGCCAGGCGTCGTTTGAGGAAGTGGAACAGGAAGTCATGAACGAGTTGATTCAGCCCAAGTTCCAGCCTCAGGTGCGCGAGTACCTCACGAAGCTCCGTTACGAATCATTCCTTGAGATCAAGCCCGGCTATGTCGATAGCGGAGCCGCCGAAGGGAAGAGCACTGCGTGGACAGACCCTGCGCAGTTGAAGCCCGAAACCGTCACCAAAGAAGAAGTTCAGGCTCAAACCCGCAACCGCCGCTTGCTCTGGATGCTCCCGATTCCCGGAACCAGCACTCCCGTGAAGAAGCCCGGGACGTCTTCGAGCCAGTAAGAGCGGATGAAGTCTCCCTACGTTAGCGAACTACAGCCCAACCAGATTGTTACGGCGACACTGCTGGTCCAGCATAAAGATGTTCGACAAAAAAAGACGGGCGAGCCGTATCTTTCCCTGATTCTCGGCGACCGCACCGGCGACATCGACGCTCGCATGTGGGATAACGCCGCCGAAGTCATCGATACCTTCGAGCGCGATGATTTCTTAAAGGTCCGCGGTCTTCTCCAGGTCCACCAGGGTCGTTTGCAACTGACGGTTCACAAGCTGGCGAAGCAGCCGTTGGAATCGGTTGATCAGACCGATTTCTTCCCGGCCTCGGCGCGCGATCCCGAAGAAATGTTTGTCGAGCTGAAAAGTATTGTTCAGGCAATCGGCAGCATCCCTCTTCGTAGCTTGTTGCAGTTGTTTCTCGATGACACCGAAGTCGCCCGGCGGTACAAAATCGCGCCTGCCGCTAAGAACGTGCATCACGCGTTCCTGGGCGGACTGCTGGAGCATGTTCTTTCGATGTGCTCCGTCGCCAAGCTCCTCGGTTCCCATTACCGGGATATCGACATGGATCTCTTGCTTTCAGGTGTCATCCTGCATGACATCGGTAAGATTCACGAGTTGACGTATGATCGCAGCTTCGGCTACAGCGCCGAAGGTCAATTGCTCGGCCATATCGCCATCGGCGTGCGAATGATCGATGACAAAATTCGCTTTATTCCGGATTTCCCGGAGCGGCTCAGAACGCTGTTGCAACACATGATCCTCAGCCATCACGGCGAACTGGAATATGGCTCTCCGAAAGTACCTCTCTTTCCGGAAGCCCTGTTGCTCCATCACATCGACAACATGGATTCGAAGATGGAGTGTATGCGTTCCTTCATCGAAAAGGACCGCATCGTGGAAGGATGCTGGACATCCTATGTATCCTCGCTGGACCGTTCGGTCCTGAAGAAACGCAAGTTCCTCGACGGCGATCCGCCGAAACCGGTTGTTCCACCGCCGGCTCCGGTTGCAATCGTCGAGCGTCCCGTTTCGGCCTTTGCAGAAAAGCTGCAAGGCGCCTTGGGGAGCCATAAATGAGCCCCCGCGAGCTACCGCCCCGGCTCGAACTTGAATGTTTGAAAGCGCTGTGGGAGTTGGGCGAAGCAAATGTTCGTGACGTACAAGCGGCGCTAGCGCGACCACTGGCCTACACCACCGTGATGACCGTACTCGACCGTCTGGCGCGTCGAGGTTGCGTTGAGCGTCGCAAGGTAGGACGCGGTTTTCATTACTCGGCCATCCTTTCCCGCGACTCAGTCCGCCGAGTCGCCCTTGAGGATCTGATCGAATGTTATTTCGACGGTTCGCGAGGAATCGCTCCGTCACTACCTGCATCAAGCTGATAAAATGGACAGTTAGCTCCGCTACCTGTCCTGTCAACAATCCGTTTCCGAGCTGCGACCAAAAGGGAGCGGTTAGCTTCAACGAAAAATGCGAAGAGGTTTTTGAAATGTCAGGCCACTCCAAATGGGCTACCATTAAGCACAAAAAGGCTGCCCTAGATTCCAAGCGCGGGAAAACGTTTACCCGCATCATCAAAGAAATCATGATCGCTGCCCGGAACGGCGGCGATCCGGACGGCAACCCTCGTCTGCGCACCGCGGTCGCCGCTGCCAAAGCGGTCTCCATGCCGAATGAAAACATCAAGCGCGCCATCATGCGCGGTACCGGCGAACTCGAAGGCGGCAGCATCGATGAATACACCTACGAAGGCTATGGTCCCGGCGGCATCGCAGTCATCGTTGAAGTCGCGACGGACAACAAGAACCGCACCGTCAGCGAAATCCGTCACGCCTTCTCAAAGAACGGCGGCAACATGGGCGAGCAGGGTTCCGTCGCCTGGATGTTCGAACGCAAGGGCCAGATCATCATCGATGGCGAGAACGTCAACGAAGATACGCTCATGAACCTCGTGCTCGAAGCCGGCGCCGACGACCTACGGCAGGACGGCGATTCATGGGAAGTCATCACCGCGCCCGATGCCCTCAACACGGTTCAGGAAGCGCTGCAGAAGGCCAACGTCGCTTTCGTCGAAGCCAAGCTCGCGATGATCCCGAAGAATACGATCCAGGTGGAAGGCAAGACCGTCGGTTCGCTTTTGAAGATGCTCGACATCCTCGAAGAGCACGACGACGTACAGAACGTCTTCTCCAACGCCGACATCGACGATAAGGAGATGGAAGCACTCGCATAGAGCGCCTTCCAACACCGGTCTCGTGCGCGTCCTGGGCATAGATTGTGGAACCGAACGGACCGGCTACGGCGTCATCGATTCTGATGGCGTCACACACAAGATGATCGACGCGGGGGTAGTGAAGACCGATCCGAAGGATCTGCTCGCCGAGCGTTTGCTGACGATCTCCACTGCCCTGCGATCCATCATCGTGCAGTACTCGCCGGACTGTGTTGCCGTCGAGGATGTCTTTCATGCGGTGAACGCCCGAAGCGCGTTGAAACTCGCGCATGTTCGGGGCGTTGCGTTATTGCTGGTCGCTGAATCGCGATTGCCCGTCGGGGAATATTCACCAATGGAGGTCAAAATGAGTGTCGTTGGCTACGGCCGCGCCGAGAAGTCTCAGGTGCAGATGATGGTTCGATCCATATTGTCGCTCCAAAAGGAGTTGCCCGAAGACGCTTCCGACGCTGTTGCCGTCGCCATCTGCCACGCGACTCGGGCCAACGCCGCGCTACGAATGGGAGCCGCACAATGAAGTGGGTCGTCCTATTAACTCTGGCTGTCAGTCTCTACGCCAACGATGCGGCCGCCCGTATTCACTACACCAAGTCCTTTCCGGGTAGTGTACCGGCCTACGTTTCCATTGAGCTCCAAAAGACTGGTCAGGCCGTCTATAAAGAAGCGCCGGATGACGAGCAGCCGGTCGACTTCAAGATGTCACCAGAAGACACGGCTGAAATCTTCAATCTTGCCGATAAGCTGGAGCGTTTCAAGCGCCCGCTCGAATCGGGCCTGAAGGTTGCGAACATGGGCATGAAGACCTTCCGATTCGAGGAAGGCTCGGCCAAGAACGAAGTCAAATTCAACTATTCGCTCGACGAAGATGCCCGCGTATTATCCGACTGGTTCGAACGCATCACGGAAACGCAGCGCCTGCAATTCGACCTCGAGCGCACCGCCAAATTCGACCGGCTCGGAGTAAACAAAACGCTGCTGCAAATCGAGTCCGCCTATGACCGCAAGCGCCTGGTCGGAGTCGAGCGGTTGCTTCCGCTGCTCGATCGCGTAGCAAAGAACGATAGCTATCTGCACATGGCGCGGGAACGGGCCGCAGCGCTAGCTGACGCGTTTCGCAATCCAAAACCGAAGATCGCCGAATGAAGAAGTTTCTATTGAGCGTACTGCGCCGTTTCGATCTGCTTCGGCCAGGAACCTTCGTCTACTGAAGCGGCCGAGCAGAAGGAACTCAGCACTGCTCTGGCCGGAACCGGCAACAGCCCGCTCGAGTTCGCGCGCGTCCTCGAACAGCACCTCGGCAAGTACCCCATGTCGCCGCAGCGCGAAGAGCTCGAACGGAGTCTCGTCAAAGCTGCAATCGACGCAAACGACAAGCGGCGCATCCTCATCTGGGGCGAGAAGTCGCTGGCCAAGAACATGGATCAGCCGCAGGTGCTCGAACGTGTCACGCGCATCTTGCTGGAATCCGACGATAAGGATCGCTCCGAGCGTGCGCTGAAGTACGCCACACACTATGGCGAATCGCTCAAAGCCATCCTCAAGGATGAGCCGAAGAACCCGCGTCAGAAGGCCGAGTTCATCGAACAGTATGACCGCGCTGTAGGCCGTTCGTTGAGCTTCCAGGCCCGCGCCAACGGCAATCTCGGCAAGACCGATGAGGCGATCGCGCTGGCGATCCGCAGCTTCGAAACCTACCCTAGCCATGAGTCCGCCAGAGAGGCAGGAAAGTGGCTGGCCAAAGCCGGCAAAGGTGTTGAGGCCGCGCGGCGCTATGCCGACGCATTCGTCGCGCCCGGACAGTCCAGCCGAGTTCCGCTCGAAAGATCGCAGCCTCATGGCCGAGCAGTATCAAGAAGGAAAAGGGAACCGAGACAGGCCTCGGCGATCTCGTGCTGGAAGCGTACGACCGCGCGATGGCGTTAGCACACAAGCGCCTTGCCAGGCTGCGCGAGTTCGATCCCAATACCGGCGTCACGAATCCGACCGAGTACACTCTCTCGGCAGTCAAGGGCGATCCAGTAAAGATCTCTTCGCTGCGCGGCAAAGTTATCGTGATGGACTTCTGGGCGACGTGGTGCGGGCCGTGCCGTATCCAGCATCCTCTCTATGAAGAGGTCAAGACCAAGTTCGCCGGTCGGGACGATGTCGTCTTCCTCAACATCGCGACAGATGAAGATCCCAGTGTCGTCCAACCGTTCCTTGAATCGAATAAATGGAACACCAAGACGGCCTACTTTGAAGACGGCCTCAGTAGTCTCCTACGCGTATCGTCGATACCGACGACCGTGATCTACGACAAGCAGGGTCAGATCTACAGCCGCATGAATGGCTTCTTGCCGGAGACGTTCGTCAAGCAGTTGACCGCCCGTATCACCGAGGCGCTCGCGCAATGAGCGCGTTCAATCGTGTCGTCTGGATCGTCCTCGATTCGGTCGGCATCGGCGAGATGCCCGACGCCGCCGACTACGGTGACGTTGGAAGCGACACGCTCGGCAACATCGCCATGCAGCGATCATTGAAGCTGCCCAACCTGTGCTCTCTCGGCCTGGGGAACATCAAGCCGTTAGCAGGCTTGCCGCCTGCGCCCGAACCCATCGGGGCCTTCGGTCGCTGCACACTCGCTTCGCCCGGCAAGGACACGACGACTGGACATTGGGAGATGGCCGGCATCCATCTCGACAAGCCGTTTCCGCTATACCCTCGCGGCTTTCCTTCGGAGATCATGCATCGCTTCGAAGAGCGAATCGGCCGCAAGACTTTGGGGAACATGCGCCGCCTCTGGAACAGAGATCATCGCGCGGCTCGGCAGGGAGCATGTCCGCACTGGCTACGCCGATCGTTTACACATCGGCCGACAGCGTGTTTCAGATCGCCGCGCATGAACAGGTCATTCCGATCGCCGAGCAATACAAGATCTGCTCTGTAGCGCGCGAGCTTCTGCCGGGCATCGGCCGCGTCATCGCCCGGCCGTTTGAAGGCACGGACGGCGACTACACGCGGACCGCAAACCGGCAAAGACTTTGCGGTGGCGCCGCCGGAAGGAATGCTCCTCGATCGCCTCGCGGCCAAGGGCATGACGGTCCATGGCATCGGCAAGATCTCCGATGTCTTCCTCGGGCGAGGGATCACGAAGTCAGACAAGACCAAGTCCAACGCCGATGGCATGGCGAAGACACTCTCGGCTCTCGACACAACCCGCAAGGGTCTCATCTTCGTCAACCTGGTTGACTTCGATCAGAATTTCGGTCACCGCAATGACGTCGAAGGCTATGCCAACGCGCTTGAAGAAGTCGACACTTGGCTGCCCACCCTGTTAGCCGCAACAGGCAAAGATGACCTCGTCATCCTCACAGCCGATCACGGCTGCGACCCGACGACGCCGAGCACGGACCACAGCCGCGAGTATGTGCCGCTCCTCGTCCACGGTGGCAAGCCCGGCGTAGATCTCGGAACCAGGGCGACCTTATCCGACATCGGACAAACCGTCGCGGCCATCTTCGGAGTCAGCATCGCGAAAGGCGAAAGCTTCCTCGTTAAACTTGAAAGTACACATTAAAACATCATGCGAACTCCTTTAATGGCCGGTAATTGGAAGATGTACAAGACTGCCTCGGAGACCAAGGACTTCTTCACGCAGTTCGGACCTCTCGTCGCCTCCACCTCCGATCGGGACATAGTGATCTGCCCGACTTTCATCAACTTGGCCGCTGCGGTCGAAGCGACGAAGGGCTCAAAGATCGAGATCGGCGGCCAGAATCTGCACTGGGCGAAGGAGGGCGCCTACACCGGAGAGATCAGCGCATCCATGCTGGTAGCGGTCGGCGCCAAGTGGGTGTTGATCGCGCATAGCGAGCGCCGCCAGATGTTCGGAGAAACGAACGAGACAGTCCTCAAAAAGACAGTCGCAGCGCTCGAAGCAGGGCTGAACCCGATTGTGTGCGTGGGCGAGTTGCTGAAGGAACGCGAAGAAGGCCGGACGAATGCTGTCCTCGAAGAGCAGTTCCGCGAAGGCATCGCAGGCCTGTCCGCGGAGCAGTTCGCAAAGATCGCGATCGCTTACGAGCCGGTGTGGGCCATTGGCACCGGCAAGACCGCCACGCCCGAGATCGCGCAGGAAGCGCACGCGCACATCCGCAGCCTCATCGAAGCCAAGTACGGCAAGGGCGCGGCCGGCAAGACTCGCCTTCTGTACGGCGGCAGTGTGAAAGCGGACAACGCGAAGACGCTGATGAGTCAGGCCGATGTCGATGGCGTCCTGGTTGGCGGCGCGAGCCTCGACCCGAAGTCGTTCGCCTCGATCGTCAACTTCTAAGATGACCGACTACTTATCCGAATTGGAGCGGCTCTCCGTGCTGGCGCGATCGGCCGAGCAGCGGGGAGATGTCGTCGAAGAGCTTCGCCTATGGCGGCAGGCTCTCGATGTCGCGCCGCCCAATTCGGACGAGTATGCGATCATCAACAACCGCGTTCAACAGTTGAGCAGGCGAGTCGACGAAGGCGAACTTCACGACGGTAAGCCCAAGGCAAGTTGGATAAAGAAGTTCGGCCCGCTCGCGCCTGTCATCTACCTTCTTTGGAAGATGAAGGCCATCGTTTTCCTCATCTTGAGTAAAGGCAAGCTGCTCCTGTTCGGCTTAGGGAAGTTCAGCACCTTCACGAGCATGATCGTCTCGATGGGCGCGTACTGGGCGATCTATGGTTGGAAGTTCGCCGCCGGTATCGTCGTCTCGATCTACGTGCATGAGATGGGACACGTGTGGGCTTTGCGGCGCTTCGGCATCGCCGCATCGGCCCCGATGTTCATCCCGTTCCTCGGCGCCTTCGTCCGCATGAATCAGCGGCCGGCGAACCCGGTCGAAGATGCGCGTGTCGGATTGGCTGGCCCGATCTGGGGAACGGCCTTCGCGATCGCTGCCTTCGTGGCATACGGTGTAACCGGCGAGCCTGCGATTGGCGCTATTGCCCACTTTGCTGCGTGGATCAACATGTTTAACCTGCTTCCCGTATGGCAGCTTGATGGGGCGCGCGGGTTCGCCGCATTGTCGAAATCGCAACGCGTCGCCATCTCGGCTCTGATGGCGGCGGCAGGATACGCGACAGGAGAAGGCTTCCTGTATATCCTCGCGGTCTGCGGCGCCATCCGCGTGTTCATGGCGGGCGCTCCGGAGAAGGGCGACGCCAAGACAGTGATCCAGTTCGCTGGTCTGCTGATCGTGCTGGCACTACTGATGGCCGTGCCGATCGCGCGGCCGCACTCTCCTACGCCGATTTGATCTCGGTCCAGAGTCTGTCCCGAAGTCGCTGAATCTCGGGAGTGCTGCTCAGCGACCACTCGCCCCTCGCCATGATCTCGGGCGATGGATATAGGGTCGGCAGATTGCGCGTGTCTTCGGGTAGCAGCGCCCGCGCGCTGGCGTTGGGGCACGCGGCCCGCGCGCCCATCACGATGCCGGCGGCAACTTTGGGCCGGAGTAGGTAGTTGAGGAACTCGTGAGCCAAGTCGGTACGTTTGCTCTCACGAAGAATCACGGCGTTGTCGGCGTAGAGCAGAAAACCTTCTTCCGGGTACACGAAGGCAAGATTCTTGGCTTCGTCCATCGCCTGCTGTGCGGTGTTCGACCAAAGCTGAGCCGCGAGGACGTCGCCGGCCACAAGCTGATCTCGCACCTCGGCATTGACGTAGGCGCGTAAGAGCTCCTTTTGCTCCATCGCTTCCTGTTGGGCAGCGCGCAACTCATCCGGGTTCCGAGTATTAATGGAGTATCCGAGCTTCTTCAGGCAGGCGGCGAACACGTCGACGGGATCATCGAGCATGGTGATGCGCCCTTGGAACTCGGGCTCCCACATGTCGGCCCACGATGTGATCTCTTCCGTGGCGTGCTTCGTATGGCAGATGCCGGTTGCTCCCCACATATATGGGACGCACCATTGCAGGTCTGGATCCCATACGGGCTTCTGAAACGACGCTTCGAGATGACGCACGTTCGGCAGCCTTTTGGGGTCGAGTTGGGCGAGCAACTCGAAAGACCGCATCGGCTGGATCAGGTAGGCGGAGGGGAAGACGATGTCCCAGCCTGAGTTGCCGGTCATCACGCGCGCGAGCATCTCTTCGTTGCTCTCATAGACTGCGTACCGGACCCGTACGTTGAACTCGCGCTCGAAGTCAGGGACCGTCTCAGGGCCAACGTAGCTGGACCAGTTGAAGACGTTGAGGCGAGGACGGGTGTCGCGCGAGCATCCTGCGGCGCCTGCGACTCCCATCAGGAAGAGTGTGCGTCGCGTCATGTCTTACGCAGCCTCTCCGAGATGACGATGAGCGCTCCGAGTCCGATGATGATGGCGGTCGAGATGGCATTGACGACCGGATTGGCTCCCCGGCGAGCCATGGCGTAGATGACCATTGGCAGCGTCTCGGAGTCGACACCGGCAACCATGCTAGTGATGACGTAGTCGTCAAACGAGATGGTGAACGCGAGCAGCGCAGCAGAGGCGATGGCAGGCCAAAGTTGCGGCAAAGTGACAAGCCGGAATGCATCCCAACCGGTTCCGCCGAGGTCGAGGGCTGCTTCTTCGAGCGCGGGTTCTAGCGTGCGCAATCGCGCCATAACCACGATGACGACATAGGCGACTGAGAACATGATATGCGCGAGCACGACGGTGTGCATGCCGAGCTGCAGATGCAGGTATCGGAACATCCACTGGAAGAAGGCGAGCAGCGATACGCCCATCACGATCTCCGGCGTTACGAGCGTGGTGTAAAGGCTGCCTGTCAGGAATGGCGATCTACGCTTCCAGAGCCCATAGGCGCACAGAGCGCCGATGGCCGTAGAGACAAGTGTGGCGGCGATTGCGATGACGAAGCTGTTCCACGCTGCTTCCGCGAGTTGGGCATCCTCAAGCGCCGCCTTGTACCATCGCAGCGACAGGCCTTGCCAGACGGTAAATCGTGACTCGTTGACACTGAAGACAGCGAGTACCAATAGAGGGAGATGGAGAAACAGAAAGGCTGCTGTCGCGTAGAGAGGCAACAGGCGTTTCACAGCAGGTCCTCTTTCTGGGAACGCATCGCGACGATCATTAGCACCAAGACGATCGCCATGAGCACCAGCGACACGGCCGAGCCGAAGGGCCAGTCCCGAGCGGTCGTGAACTGGTTCTGTATTAGATTGCCGGCCATGACGGTCTTTCCGCCGCCGAGAAGATCGGGAGTCAAGTAGGCTCCGAGGCAGGGAATGAACACGAGTACGGCTCCGGCTCGGAATGCCGGCGCGCAGAGTGGGATGACGACTCGCGTGACGGTCTCCCAGGGGCGCGCGCCGAGGTCGGCAGAGGCTTCGAGAAGGCTGTTGTCGATGCGCTCCAGGGTGGCGTATAACGGCAGCACAACGAACGGCAGATAGCTGTAAACCAGCCCAAGCAGCACGGCTCCGTTGTTATACAGAAGCGGAAGCGGCTCGCTGATGAGGCCTGTTGCAAGTAGTGCAGAGTTGATGAGTCCCGTGTCTCTTAGGAGGAACATCCAGGCATAGGTTCGTACGAGGAAGCTTGTCCAAAAGGGAATCATGACAAGCTGGAGATACAGGTTCTTCCGGCTTCCCGAGCGCGCAATGAACAGAGCCAGCGGAAAGCCGAGAACCAGGCAAAGCAAAGTCGCGATCGCGGACAGAGCAAGCGTACGAAGAAGAATGACGCCGTATAGCGGGTCAAAGAGGCGGATATAGTTCTCTATCGTTCCTTCGCCGATTACGCCACCGTATACGCCTCGTGTCAGAAAGCTGTAAGCGACGATGATCGTCATCGGAGCGAAGAACAAAAGGGCAAGTGTGCCCACTGTGGGAGCGAGGAATAGACGGCGCAGAGTCATCATGATGCATTCCGCAATTCATCGCCAGGCTGCCACCAGACGTGAACCTTCTCGCCTTTGACGAAGCTCTCATCTAAGCGAGAGAATTCCGAGATCACCGTCTCGCCGGAGTCGAGTCGCGCTTCGACGTGAATGGTGCTCCCGAGGAAGGTAGCGCCTTCTATGACGGCTCGGGCTGTTCGATGAGAAGTATCGGGTCGTGTTCGTGAAAGCCGAGTGGCTTCGGGCCGAACGCCGATGGCTCCGATCCAGTTCACGCCCCCGAGGAAACTCGCTGCGAAACGGTTCGCCGGTTCCATGTAGAGCTGCTGCGGTGTACCGATCTGTTGCAGCTTGCCCTGATGGAGCAGAGCAATCCGATCCGATAAGGAGAGCGCTTCATCGCGATCATGCGTGACAAAGACGAAGGCTATTCCTGTTCGTCGTTGCAGAGCCTTCAATTCGCTTCGGACCTGGGATCGCAGATTGGGATCGAGCGCCGACAGCGGCTCATCGAGCAGCAGAACCGCGGGCTCCAACACGAGCGACCGGGCTAGGGCGACACGCTGCCGCTCGCCACCGGATAGCTGTGAGGGAAAACGATCTTCTTTGCCAGCGAGGTGTACGAGGTCGAACGCTTCCGCCGCTTTCCTGGATATCTCGGTGGCGGACACGCGCTTTCGCCGGAGCCCAAATTCGACGTTCTGCCGCGCGGTCAAATGAGGAAAGAGCGCATAGCTTTGGAAGACTGTGTTGACGTTTCTCTCATATGGCTGCAGCGGATTAATGCGGCTTCCTTCGAGGAAGATATCGCCGGTGGTCGCGTTTTCAAAGCCGGCAATGATGCGCAGGATGGTGGTTTTGCCGCACCCAGAAGGACCGAGCAGTGCGAAGAATTCGCCTGGCTGAACCTGTAACGTTACATCCGATACAGCGCGGAAAGAGCCGAAGTCTTTCGAAATGCCACGAAGTTCCAGAATCGATTGCATCGTTGGCTGAGCTTTCATAGTAACTTCCTGCACCCCAAATCCGAACGGCTCCGTATAGGTTGGCATGAAGACCACATTCCTCCTGACCTTAGCGCTGACGACGGGGCTTTTCTCGCAGCCGTTGACTCTGCCGCCGAAGATCGAAGCGCTCAGCAAGATTGCGCGCGAGACGGTGAATGTGACCGTGGATGAGAATATGTTGCGATTCGCCGACGCAAAGCGCGTCCCGCGCGGCCTGAAGAAAGTTTATGTCAGGGTTTTCGAGTTCGACGACGCGGGCGCGTACTCGATGTCAGACCTCGATGAGTTCCGCGCGGAAATGCGAAAGCCTGGCTGGTCGCAGATGATCGATGTGAAGAGCAGAGATGGCGAGAACGTCAATGTTTACGTTCGCCAGGACGGCGCGGAAATAACTGGCATGGTTGTCGTTGCAGCCGAGCCGAAGGAACTGACCATCGTGCAGATTGAGGGTCCGATTCGACCGGAAGATATTGCCCGCATACCGCACATGAACTTCTGGGCCGGGAGGCGTCGATGATTCGCTTCATGGTTCTGCTATTAGCTCCAGCGCTGCTGGTTGCCGATCATGACTTCGATTCTTTGGTTCGGGCCATGGAGTCGCACTACGGATCGAAGAAGATGCACATCCCAATGCTTGGGTTCGCGAACTTCCTGGTCAAGGTGGCGCGGCCGGCCGGAACGAAGGACTTCAAGGTAGCGATCTTCGAAGATATCGATGGCGATCGCCACCCATCGATCGAGCGTCTGGACGCTACGTTCCGGCCCAGTGGTTGGAAGCCGTTTGTGCAGGTGATCGACAATCGCAGTCGAGAACGGATTCATGTTTACAGCCGTCAGACTCACCGAGATCACGAGTTGATGATCACGAGGTTCGAGCCAGATGAGGCGATGATGGTGCGGGTGAGAGTGAATGCCGAACGATTGGCGCGATGGATCAACGATCCCAGGATGGCGGCAAGATACGGCGCTCGATGAGGTCGGGGAGAATCTTGTTTACGATACTTGGGGAAAGCTGAGTGCGGTCTTCATTAGGACCGAACCAGACAAGTTCAGCAATTTCGGAATTGGGCTTGGGGTTGCCGGCGAGAGTTCCTTGATAGAGTGCGATCTGCACAATCTTCGACAGATCACCGGCGGCCTGATCGCGATATGTCCCGATGTACTCAATGTCCGTTACTTCCACAGGGCCTAATTCTTCGCGTACTTCACGCCGGAGGCAGTCGCGGGCTGTTTCCGGAGGTTCAATGCAGCCGCCAGGGAGGATCAGGAGAGTTGTTCCTCGGCTTTTCCGGCACAACAGCATCCGCTCGCCACTCAGAACGAGCAGTCCGATCTTGTCGTAATCGATCTTCATTGCAGGATAGGTAGCGTCAGGTAGTCCTTGGGCACATAGAAGCTGCCTTCAGTAGTGCCTTGTGACGCAACCCGCTTGAGCTTGGTATTCAGTTCCCCTGCCGAGATTCGTTGATTGATGTAGTCCGAGAAGAGCCGTGTGACGCGGGCGATTTCGGTAGGTGATTCATGCACGAACTCGAGACGGAAGTGACGAATCCCGGCCTCACGCCATGCGTCGAGGTGAAGGCTTGCTTCTTGCGCTTCGGCTCCAAATACCGTGTTACGGCATCCCACATCGGCCATGACCGGATGCGAGCGCCCACCGACATCACGAACGGAAACGCGATGTTCTTCGCAGGGACGTCCGCAATCTTTGTAGCTCGTGCCGGTTGAGAGGAAGCGGCAGAAGACACAGTGCTCGGTGTGGAAGACAGGGAGGTGCTGCCAAACGACCGCTTCGATCCGGTCGCCTCCGACTTCGAGCGCGAGAGCCGCGACCTGGGCTGCGTTCAGATCGAATGCGGGTGTGATGCGTTGGAGCCCGAACTCGAGAAAAGAGGCGGCAGTGAGCGAGTTGGCTGCGTTTAGACTGAAATCGCCTGTCAATGCGTTCCGTTGCTCCTTGTGGAGCGTAGCGACGAGGCCGGCGGAACGTATTAGAAGCGGACAATCGAGACGAAGCAGGAAGTCCACAACCCGTTCTTCGCCCGGCTTGAGAATGCGCGGGCTGGCCACGCGCACGGAGATTCCGGATGCTTTGACTCGTTCGACGGAAGGCTTCAGACCATAGAGGTCCAGGTAATCGAGTGTGACGCTGGAGGGTCGGAGATCAATCGCCGCGTCAAGCTGGTCAGGACTGCGTAGCAAAAGATGAAGTTGTGTCGTGGAGGTGTTTGAGGCGCTTCGGGTTATCGCATGAAGCGCCGATTCGAGCATTTCTTCAGGATTTCGAATGTCACGCTTGACTGTTGAGCCTTGCATGGATTGCAGCCGATCGACTGCGTCGCGGCGAATCTGATTCAGCATGGAAGCTGGAGCGAAAGGCGAGCCTTCGATGTCGAGATCGAGATCCGAAAGAACGTACGGGGTAGCGCCGAGACGCCCAAGCTGATCGCGGAGGAAGCTGCTGTCGAGCGCGCGATTGGCCGCGATACCGAGCGGCGAGGACGATGCTACTTCGATCTCAGCGCTACCCAGGGTCCATCGTGTTTCGAGCGGCCGACCCTCACGCGCGAAGACGCGGATACTAACTGGCTGCCTTGCTACGGGAGACGCGGGGTCCAGATAGGGACGAACGGCTTTGTCGAGGTCGGGATCGTGTGTGCGCCAAATCAGATCCCCGGGTCGAATCCTGGTGAAATCCACTGACCGATTGCCGAAGCGGACAATCAGACTGCCGTCGCGCTGCTGGGCTGCGGCGTAGATGCGACCGCCCTCTTCTGGCTCACCCGGGCTGCGCCAGGATGCGGCGTCGAACACCACTCCGTCGCCTGGCTTTAAAGAAGAAATACCGTTTGCATCGGCAGGTTGAATGATTGCTGCATCACTCACCACCTTCGTGACTGTTCCCATGAGAACGCCGCGATGGCGGGGCGCGCGGCCACGAACTACAGTTTGATGATTGGTGCCGGAGATGAAGTGTGCGCCGAGTCCGCGTGAGTACACCTGTTCGAGCTGCAACTCTTCCACGGGCGTGATGCGCGAGGATATACCGGCAACAGCATCATCGACCGCCTTGCGATAGGCGCGTGTGGTCAACGCTACGTAGTCGGCGTCCTTGTATCGTCCTTCGATCTTGAGGGTGGAGATTCCCATCTCCACGATCTCGGGAACATGATGAAGAGCATAGAGATCGCCGGGGGAAAGCAGATAGCGCGCGTCGTCGAGAGACTTAAGCTCGTCGTCGACGATCAATTCGTAAGGCAGACGGCAGGCCTGCGCGCACTGACCGCGATTTGCCGAGCGACCGCCCCAGGCCTCCGATGACAGGCACTGGCCGGAATATGCGACGCAGAGAGCGCCATGCACGAAGATCTCGAGGTCGCAGTCGGTAGTCTGGCTTATTTTGCGGATCTCTTCGAGCGATAACTCGCGCGCGAGCGTGACTCGCGAGGCTCCGAGTTGTTGGGCCATGCGTACACCATTGGCATCGGTGATGCTCATTTGCGTGCTGGCGTGCAGTTCGAGATCAGGAGCGATCTGATGGGCGAGCCGCATGACTCCGACGTCTTGAACGATGAGCGCATCGGCGCCTGATTCTGCTATAGCGGCGATCGCTTTCGCCGCTTCTTTCAACTCGTGCTCGAAGACGAGAGTATTGAAGGTGATAAAGCCTTTCACCCCTCGGGTGTGTAGTGTTCGAAAGACTTCAGGGAGCTCTTCGACATGGAATCCGACTTTGGCGCGGGCGGTGAAGTGAGTGAGGCCAAAGTAGACGGCGTCGGCGCCGGCTTCGATGGCGGCGCGCAACTGGGGCCAGTGGCCGGCCGGACTCATTACTTCTGGTTTTCTAGGGACTTGAGAGGTGGGCACTACTCCTTATAGGATATCGCGGATCGCCATGCTTTAGGGAAGAGAACGCACAGCTTGGTCGAGCCGGTTCTTGATTTCCTGGCTGAGTTGCAGCCTGTCGGTGAGTTCCTGTCTGGTGGTGATGTTGTCCCGGTTATGGTCGGCGGTTTCGATGATCTTTCGGAGCGGGTCGGCTTCAGAATTGAGGCGCTCACCCATGGTGAGTTTGTCATCTCCATCCTTGTCGAGCCTCGCGAGTATCATCGAGACCTTGGATGTGACGAGATCGGGGATGACTTCATTTGGGGACAGAGTACGGTCCGCATTACGATCGAGCGTGAGCAAGGAGGGGCGCGCGGCTCTTATTTCAGACATTGAAAGGGAGCCGTTGTTGTCGATGTCCAGCGCGGCCAGGGCTGGATTTGCGTGGATGAAGTGAAGGCGAGCGCGGAGAACGATGTCAGGCGCGAGTCGCGCTCCGGCGTCGGGGCCGAGGTCATGACCGCATTCTTCCGGGCTGAGCGTTCCATCGCGATCTTTGTCGAGGGCTTGGAGGGCTGAGTGCGCAGCGGCAAGTTCGCGCGATGAGATGTTGTAGTCGGTATCGCGATCGAGGGCGCTCAGAACCAGGATGTTTTTGAAGTACAGGATCGCGATGGCTCGCCAGGGGTCTTGGCGCTCCGCTGGAAAGTGAATTTGCGCATTGAGCTCGGACTCGGCGAGAGACGCTCTGTCGAATGACAGGAGTCCCGGTCTAGGGTGAATCGCGCCCATCGTGAAGAGCGGTCGATTTGCGCCTCCGCGTCCGATGGCGAAGATGGCGGCGCAGAGCAATACCGTGGATAGTACGGATGCGTTCAAGATCGTGCGTGGGGCGAGTTTGTGGTCTTCGATGGTTTGGAAGAGAATGTGTGCCGAGGTGGTGGCGGTTTGCGCCGGAGCGTGGTGAGGCCGCCAGATCCATTGACGTATGAGGGAACGCATACCGTCGACGATTAGAGATCGCTGGTCTTTTGCGTTGGTAGAATTGTCGAAATCTGCGAGCATCTCATCACCGAAGCGGCTTCGAAAACGCGCTGGATGCCACCACAACAGGCGGATATAGATGAGCCGTAGCATCAGTTACTCCTAAGAACCGGTCGCTTGATATGAAGACGAGCGTGTCGAATGACACCTTCGAGCCTGTTGACCTCGGCTGAGAGTATGCCACGACCGAGAGACGTGAGCGTGTAATAGCGGCGACGAGCGTCTTCCGTGTCTCGTTGTCCCTTTTCTTTGACGATTCCCTGATCCATCAGGCGCTGGAGATTGTCGTAAAGAGTACCGGGGCCGAGCTTGTATGCGCCGTCCGTTTGACGTGTGACTTGCTGCATGATGCCGTAGCCATGCAGGTCTTCCGCCGCTAATGCTAGAAGGATGTGTAGGGTGGCGGGGGAGAGGGGGAGAAACCCAGCAATGTCTGGTTTCATAGTCGGTTTCCGTTATATCGGATTCCGAGTGTTTATGCAAGAAGTTTGTTGAGTGCTGGTTGTGTTTACTATAGTGCAAGGTATCCGTATGTACAGACGTTTACTGATCACGGCCCTGCTTGCCGGCCTTGCTCTTGCGCATCCTCTGGGCAATTTCAGTGTGAGCCGCTATTCCAAGCTCGAGATGACGGCGACGGGCGCTCGTATTCTCTATGTGCTCGATCTGGCTGAGATTCCTAGCTTTGAGTTGCTGCAGAAATGGGGTGTGAAACCCGGCAATGCGATCGCGGCGGTGAACGAGCATGCGGCGGCCGAGGCGAAGCAATGGATGAAGAATTTGTCCGTGAAGATCGATGGTCGCCCAGCGCCGTTGAAGCTTGAGGATGCTCGATTGAGCATGTCGGACGGGGCAGGGAATATGCCTGTGGTGCGGGTGGAGATCGATGCGGTGGTGGAGGGTGGCCCGGGCAAGTTGGAGTATGCCGATGGCAACTTTGCGGATAAAGCGGGTTGGAAGGAAGTAGTTGTCGCTGCTGGTAAAGATGTGCGCCTGATTTCGAGCACAGCCGGGCACACGGACCAGAGCTCGGCTTTGAAGGCTTATCCGACAGATCTGTCGATTACGCCGCCGCAAGTGACGACCGCGACGGTGTCCTGGGAGGTTGGGACTGGTGGGTCGAAGCCGGGCGAGAAGCATGGAGGCGAGATAGTCGCTGGTGATTTCCTATCGGATCTACTGGGCCGCAAAGAGATTCCGTTTTCGCTCGCGCTGATGGGAATTGCAACGGCGTTCGGGCTGGGCGCTGTACATGCGTTGTCGCCTGGTCATGGTAAAGCGATGGTCGCGGCGTATTTGATTGGCAGTCGCGGGACACCTCGGCACGCGCTAATTCTGGGGAGTACCGTCACGTTTACCCACACTATTAGTGTGTTTTTACTGGGGTTTGTGACGTTGTTTTTGTCGAAATACATTTTGCCGGAGAAGTTGTATCCGATCCTGGGAGTCGCTTCGGGATTGATGATTGTCTGGCTTGGAGCGGTGTTGTTATACCGCCGCGCGGGGAAGCTGGCCGGTGGGCATTCTCACTCTCATTCGCACTCTCATAGCCATAGCCATTCGCACGGCCACGATCATGAGCATCATCATCATGACCATGGACACTCGCATGAACATCACCATCACGATCATTCCCATTCGCATAGTCACGATGGCCCCACGCATAGCCACATGCCCGAAGGTGAAGTTACGCTGGGTAGTTTGATTGCTCTTGGGGTGAGCGGCGGGATGGTTCCGTGTCCTACGGGCCTGGTCTTGTTGCTGAGCTCGATTGCGCTTGGCCATGTCGTACTGGGGTTGATTCTCTTGACAGCATTCAGCGCCGGTTTGGCGTCGGTTTTGATTGCTATTGGATTGGGGATCATCTACGCGAAACAGTGGATTCCCGAGTCGAAGAATATCGCGAACTCGCCGTTGTTACGGATTATGCCGGTGCTCTCGGCGTTTGTGATTTTGCTGGTGGGGCTTCTGATGACAGCGGCGTCCTTGGGGTGGGTGAAGCCGGAGCGCTTGTTCGGGTAGCGGCTTAAACAAGGTCTGCGCGGCGTAGTAGAGCCGAATCGTTGAGCATGGAGCTTATAGAGCCATGCTTCACGATGCGGCCCTGTTGCAGAATGTATCCGGTTTGCGCGAAGTCTTCTATGCGGCTTAGTTCGTGCGTCGCGGTAATCACAGTGGTCGATGCCGGTAAGGCCTGGAGAAACTCAATGAGTTGACTCTGGCTCTTAGGATCTAGCGCGGCGGTGGGCTCATCGAGCAGTAAGACCTCCGGTTTGACGACGAGAACGGAAGCCAGCGCCACTCGTTTCTTTTCGCCACCAGAAAGAAGATAGGGCGCCCGGTCGCTCAGCTCGGCGATGTTGAACAAGTTCAACGCTTCGTCGACTGCGGCGACCACTTGTTCGCGCGTCCATCCGAGTTGCAACGGGCCGAAGGCGATTTCATCGAAGACGGTGGCGTTGAAGAGTTGAACGTCGGGGTCCTGAAAAAGAAGACCGACGCGGCGCCGGAAGGCGATCGATAACTTCGGATCGGCCAATCGGGCTTCAGTAAGTTCCACTCCATCGAAGTGAATGCTGCCTGAAGTTGGGAGATAGAGACCATCGAGCAATCGGAGGAGAGTCGACTTGCCGGAGCCGTTTGATCCGAGCAGAACGACGCGTTCTCCGGGCGTAATGCCGAGATCGATATTCTCAAGAGCGTTGCGCGCGCCATAACGGAAGCAAAGTTGACGGACTTCGAAAAGGCCCATGGGCTATTTCAAAAGAAGCGGCAGACATGCGCCGGCCGGCATCGCAATTGCTACAGCCCAATCGCGAGGCCGCATGCGAAACGTCTGTAGAAGGAAGACCTCGCCGTTATAACCCCGGGCGCGCATCGCCAGATAAACTTCTTCGCTCAGCACAAGTGTTTTGGTGAACAGTACACCGACGCTCGACGTAGCCATCTGACGTTGTTGCTTCGTCGATAGGATGCCGATGCGCCGGCTCTCGCGCGCTTCGAACATGTCTTGCGCCGTCTGGAGAAGCAGGACGATGTAGCGGCAGGTGAGCGCGAGAATGACGACGAGCGCCACGGGGACGCGAAGCACTCGCAGCGCCTTTAGTACGTGCATCCATGGTGTCGAGAGGATCAACAGCGCCGGGAATGTGGCTGCGGTTTCGACTCGGAGGATGAGCAATGCCGCGGTCTTAAGGCCGCGGTCGGTGATCTGAATTCCAAATGGGAAGGAAACGATCGGATGGCCCGGAGTCGTAAACATTGCGGGGCCTGCGAGGACGAAGGTCAGCAAGAAGATGCCTGCCCAGGCGCGCGCGGCGAGAACCTTCAAGGGAATTCGTGACGCAACCGCTAGAACCAGACCGAAGACCAACATCACCGCGAGGGCTTCGGGATGGCGTGTGGAGCTTGCGGCGAGGACCATGGCGCCGAGACCGATGATCTTGGAGCGGGGGTCAAGGCTCTGGAGGAAGCCTGCGGCGTGCGCGAACTCATCGGCGTAGAACGTTTTGCGCGCGGCAGCGTGGAGATCGGATGCAGTGCGCGCAAGGAATCCGCTGCCAGGAACAAACTGGCTCACGTTCGTGCGCGCCCGACGATCCAGGCGACGATCTGCGACGCGAAAATGACGAGCCCCACGCCGAAGATCCCCGACATCATGTACCCGAATGATTCGCTTTTGAGCAAGCCGGGAGCGTAGTCGGGTACTGGCGCTGTCCAGATGGTGGAGAGTTTCTCGAGGCCTTGCGGAGGATGCGCGGGGAGAGGCGCGTTGAGCGAAGACGCTGCGATTTGCTTACGAGCTTCAGGATCTGCGAAGTCGGACGCGCCCCATTCTCCCCAGGCCGTTCCTGCGGCCAGGATGCCGAGCGGCGTGAGCATCAACAACATGCCGAGGATCATCCAGAGCCGGCGTGTGGAGCTTTGCTGCGGCGCGGTTGTGGAGGTGTTTCCCAGGAGCGTGGGATCGGTGCGCTGGATGAATGCGGTGAGGCCTGAAGCGACAAAGAATTCCGCTAAGCCGGCGATGGTGAGATGACCGATCATCATCGCAGGAACGGCGATGTGCAGCGGATAGGGAGCGTAGAGCGGCGCTCCGTTCGCGTCGCGAAAGAGGGATGGTTGGATGCCGAACTCGATTGCGGTGGCAAGCGCGGCAACGTTCAGACCTACATAGCCGGCAATTCCCGCAGCGAAGACGCGCCTCGGTGAATCGGACGCAGCGGAGACGGTGAGGAGTTTGTATACGCCCCAAGTAGCGAGTGACCCGAGGATCGCGATGTTGAAGCAGTTGGCTCCGATGGCGGTGATGCCTCCGTCGCCGAAGATGATGGCCTGGATCGCCAGTGCTACGGAGATGGAAAGCATCGAGGCCCAGGGTCCCAGCACGACGGTGGCAATGCCGATCCCGGTTGCGTGTCCTGTTGTGCCGCCGGGAAGCGGAATGTTGAACATCATCAAAACGAACGAGAAGGCTGCGAACAAGGAGATGCGCGGCATGAGCCGGCTATGGAGAAGCCGATTGGTGCGCTTTGCAGCGACATACCAGAACGGCGCCGCGCCGACATAAAGAGCTGCGCAAGTGGAAGGACTGAGATATCCGTCGGGGATATGCATCGATAGCCGTTACTACGACCGTAGCACGAACGTTCGAATCGTGTGTGTCGTCGGCATTGCACAGTTAAAAGGTTTGAGAAACACTCCACGCTAAAAACAGTCGAATATGGCGTGACGACGCTGCTTTTGAGTTTCATGCTTACCGCGGTGTTTTGGAGTGATCCAGGACCTGTTGAATCGCTTGACATGGCGGGAGGGCCCGGTGGAGTGGCCAAAGCTCCCAAACCGCCTTTTACTTTCGTGTCGGAAGACAAAGGTGGCACGGCGCCGAAGGTGAACGTGCGCGATAGCTCAGGAGCGCAGTGGATTGTGAAGTTCGGCGAAGAGGTGAAGGCTGAGAACTTTGCGTCGCGGATTGTGTGGGCGGCGGGATACTTCGCCGACGCCAACTATTTCGTGCCGAGCGGCAAGATTGAGGGCGTGGGCGAGTTAGGTCGCGCGAAGGATTTCATTCGTGATGGCAATTTCACTGATGCTCGTTTTGAATTGCGAGAGGAGCGGTTCGCGATCTGAGCGATGGAGCCTGACGGATTCGAAGATTAAAAGATTCGCGAGAATTTGCGGGCTTAAAGGTGCTGATTGTTTTGTTGTCGAACTGGGACGTTAAGCCCGATAATCTGGCAATCGTGGATGGGAAGTACGCAATTACGGATTGGGGGGCGACGATGGGTCATCCGGCAGAGTTGATGGGTCGCAGCAAGTGGAATTGCGCGCTTTACGAGAAAGACACGAAGACCATGATTGAGGGTGTCGACAACGGGTTTGTTGTTTTTCGCTATCAAGGGAAGCAGGGAGTGGAGATCCGGCATCGGATCAAGGTCGGGGATGTTCAGTGGTTGATGGAGCGGTTGGGTAAGTTGAGCGATGGGCAGATCGATGCGGCGCTGCAGGCTTCGGGAGCTACGCCAGAGGAACAGGCTTGTTTTGGGAAGGCGTTTCGCAGCCGGCTTGCGCAGTTGAATGCCGTGTCGTCGGGGGAGGGTGTTACGACGATACGGCGCGAGGTGAAGGTCACGACGAAGACGCAGTAAGTTTTAGCGGAACAGGAGTAGGCAGAGTAGCGCTCCGACTACTGTCATCGACAGGCCCCACGCTAGAAGCAAATTGAATAAGCGGCGCGTGTCCACTCCGGCTGGAGTCGCTGCGATGCAGAGGGCTCCGATCGTCGATAGAGGGGAGACATCGACTAGGTTCGATCCGACATTGATCGAGAACGCGATGGATACGGGGTCGGCTCCTCCGAGTTGTTGGGCGAGACCGGGGACCGTTGGCAGAAACGCCGGTAGAACTACGCCGGACGTGCTGCTATAGACGGAGATCATCCCGGTGATGAAGGCGATGACTCCGGTCACTGTGTTCTTCGTCGCCACTTTCGCGAGGAGATCTGTGAAGAGCGCCATGCCGTTCGTCTTCTCGATGAGAGCGATGAGGATGGTGACGCCACAGACCATTACGATGACGTTCCAAGGAATCTTCTTGATGGCTTCCGAGTGATCGGCGGCGCCGAGCAATGCTAGTAATGTTGCGGCAGCGAATGCGCCCATGCCCACGTTGATCTTCAGAAGGATGACGCTGACGATGAGTGTCACGATGATGCCGAGCGTCAGCCAGTTGTTGCGATCGAATGGCTCGGGCGCGGTCTCTGTTTGGCAATCGTAGGTGACACGGAAGAGTCGCAGGCCGCCGAAAAGCGCATAGCCTCCGAAGGCTACTGCGGCGTGGGCCGTGACGTTGGTGAGATAAGCTCGCCACTCTAGTCCGGGCATCCCGACTTTTGCCATGATGCCGTTGGCAATGATGCCTGTTGGGGCGAAGGGGGAGAGGGCTCCGGCGTTGGCTCCGTTGCCGACCATGATTGCCATTAAAAAGGGTGAGATGCCGGCGCGTCCGGCGACTGCCATCGCAATGGGCGCTAGCAGCGCTGCTGTCGCGATGTTGCCAGGGCCGATCGATGCGAGGCATACGCCAAAGAAGAAAAACATGACAGGGATCAGGCCGGCGTTGCCGCGGCACCCGAGTACAGCTTTATGCGCGAGCTTGTCGAGGGTGCCGTTGATGTGGGCCTGCGAGAACAGCATCGTGACGCCGACGAGTGTGAGGAATAGCTGGACGGGGAAGCCTGCGGCCACTTCATCGATTTTGAAGCCGCCGAGATAGACGCCGATGATCCACGCGAGCGCCGCTGAGAGCACACCTACGTTGAGCTTGGTTGTGCAACTGATGATGATGGCGACGAACAATGCCAGAAGCGATAGCCACGCGAGGTCGAGATTCATTTTTTGAGAAGTGACTGTAGGAGTACTGCGGGATGGATGGCGGATTCGCCGGTGAAATCTTTTACTTGGTGACGGCAGGATACCCCGGACGCGACAACGGGTGTCCCCTGCTTTCGGGCGCGGATTGCGGGAAAGAGCTTGCGTTCGCCGATCTGTCGTGAGACTTCGAAGTGTTCGCGTGCGTAGCCGAACGATCCGGCCATGCCGCAGCATCCGGCGTCAGGGTCGATTACGGTGCAGGCAGGGATGCTGGATAGAAGGGCTTTTGCCGGTTGTAAAAGGCCCATCGATTTTTGATGGCAGTGGGCGTGGTAGAGGATCTGTTGTGGTCCCTCTTTGAGTGGGAGTTGCAGGGTGCCGGCGTATTGTTCGAAAAGCATGCAGGCCTCGGCTACTTCTGCGGCCTTCTTCTGTTCGTCTCCACGGAGGAGTGAGGGCGCGTCTTCCTTGACTGCCGAGAGACAACTCGGTTCGAGGAAGAGAATCTTACGGCCGGACTTGGCTGTGGTGTATAGGCGATTGGTGTTGTCTCGCGCTTGTTGTCTTGCTTGGGCTAGGAGACCTTTCGATATGAGAGGACGGCCGCAGCATACGTTGTCCGCTCGTGAGGGCTTAGCGCCGGCTGCTTGTAAGACGTCCCATGCTGCGATGCCTACTTCCGGGTTGTAGTAGTTCGTGAAGGTGTCGTTGAAGAGATAGACGTCGGGTTTCACGTTGTTGCGGCTCTTTATGGCGTCTGTGAAGGTTTGGCCGCTCCATGCCGGGAGGCTTCGGCGGCGGTCGATGCCGAAGAAACGCTCGTTCATTGCTTTGACGGGAGCGAGGTCTGATATCCAGTTCGCTATGGGCGCGATGGCGCTTCCCACGCGCGCGACTGTGTGCGCGTTGGCCAGGAGTTTCGCGTGCAGAGGCGTACCGTGGCGCGCCCAGTAGTCGGCAAGGAACTCGCTTTTGAAGCGGGCGACATCGACTCCTACGGGGCACTCGGCTTTGCATGCTCGGCATTCGAGGCAAAGATCGAGAACGTCGTAGACGCCTTTGTCGCCTAGTCCGGATTCGCCGAGTTTGCCGGCCATCGCTAGTCGTAGTGTGTTTGCGCGCCCGCGAGTCGAGTGGGCCTCTTCGCGCGTCGCCATGTAGGACGGGCACATTGTGCCTTCGAGTTTCTTCCGGCAGGCGCCGAGTCCGCTGCACATTTCGACTGCGCCCGCCATGCCGCCGTAGTCGCTGTAGTCGAAGAATGTTTGCGGTTTGGGAGTTTTGTAGTTGGCACCGTAGCGGAGGTTGGAGGTTAGTGGTGGAGCGTCGACGATCTTTCCGGGGTTGAAGAGGTTCTGCGGGTCGAAGGTTTGCTTGATGGTTTTGAAGGCGTCGTAGAGAACCGGTCCGAACATCTTGCGGAGGAATGGGCTTCGTACGAGTCCGTCGCCGTGTTCGCCTGAAAGAGCGCCTCCGAACTCGAGGACGAGGTCGGAGATCTCGTTGGCGATGGCTTCGAACTTGCGGACGCCGTCTTCGGTCTTCATGTTGACGACGGGCCTGACGTGGAGGCATCCGACCGAGGCGTGCGCGTAGATTCCGGCTGATGTTTGATGCTTGCGGATGATCTGAAGGAAGCGGTCGATGTAGTCGCGGAGATGCTCGGGGTTGACGGCGGTGTCTTCGACGAAGGACAAGGATTTCGCGTCGTCCTTCATTGCCATTGAGAGGCCGAGGGCTGCTTCGCGAAGGCTCCAGATGCGGGCCTGAGCGGCGAGTTCGTATGCGTGGTGGAAGTGATAGCCGAGTTTGCGTTCCTCTAGGTCACGTTGGACTGCTTCGAGTCTTGGCGGGAGTTCGGCTGCCGTGTCGTTGTAGAACTCGATACAGAGTAATGCTCCGGGTTCGCCTTTGATGAAGCTGTTGCGGACGCTTTCGAGAGCAATGCTTTCGCGGGTGTGATCGAGGATGAAGCGGTCCATTACTTCGACGGCGGAGGGTCGGTGGCGAAGGATGATTGGGGTGGCTTCGAGCGCCTCGAGGAGTTCGTCGAACTGAATCGCTAGGACGGCCTTGGCTTTCGGTAGAGGGACGAGGTTGAGTTTGGCCTCAAGCACGATGCCGAGCGTGCCTTCGGAGCCGACCATCAGCTTGGCAAGATTGAAAGGTTTGTCTTGTCTGGTGAACTCGTCGAGATTGTAGCCTCCGACGCGTCGGAGTACTTTGGGGAATCGTTTGTCGACTTCGTCTGCGCACTCGGCGCCGATGCGTTGAACGGTTCGGTAGCACTGGGCTTCTAGAGATTCGCCGGAACATTTGTGTTGGAGGTCGTCGGCGCTTAGTGCGCGGAACTGGACGATGGATCCGTCGGAGAGCAGAACTTCTTGTTCGATTACATGATCGATGGTCTTGCCGTAGAGGACGGATCGCGCGCCGCTGGAGTTGTTGGCCATCATGCCGCCGATGGTGGCTCGGCTGGCGGTGGAGATGTCGGGGGCGAATCGCAGGTTGTGGGCTCGGAGTTGCGCGTTCAATTCGTCGAGTACGATGCCGGGTTGGACGCGCGCCCATCGTTCTTCAACATTCAGCTCGAGTACCTGGTTGTAATACTTCGAGGTGTCGACCTGTAGGCCTTCACCGATGGCTTGGCCTGCTTGCGATGTGCCGCCGCCGCGCATCGTGATTGGGCATTGGAAGCGACGGCAAAGTTCGACGATGCGGATGATGTCTTGGCGGGTTTTCGGGACTGCGACTCCGGCGGGTTCGATCTGATAGACGCTGGCGTCGGTTGAGTAGAGGGCTCGGGAGACCTTGTCGAATCGGACTTCGCCCTCGATGGCTTGTGATAGCGCATGTTCGAGCGTGTTCGTGTGGGAGATGTTGACGAGGCTCATAGGGAACTGAGTCCAGTCTTCAGTAAGTTGAGGCCGCGGCTAAGGTTGTCGCCTCCGCTGCCGAAAGATACGCGCAGCGTGCCTTCGCCGCCAGGTCCATAGGCGGCGCCGTGCATGACGACGATTCCATGGTCGTTGAGCAGGCGTCGGCGGACGGTGTTCGAATCTTGGCCCAGGCCCCGGATGTCGATCATCGCGAAGAAGCCGCCTTCGGGTGGGAGTACGGAGACGTTGGGGATGTCTTTTAGAGCTTCGATTACTTGAGCGCGCCGAGTGGTGTACTCTGCGCGCATGTTGTCGACGGCATCTTGTGGGCCGTTGAGCGCGGCTTGGCCGGCGTCTTGGATAAAGGTTGCGGGTCCGCGGCTGGATTGTTGCAGGACGAGAAACATTGTGTCGAGGATGTGCTTTGGCGCAGCGCAGTAGCCGAGCCGCCAGCCTGTCATTGCGTAGGTCTTGGAGAAGCTGTTCACGATTACGCAGCGGTCACGTAGAAATTTGGCGGGGGATATATGTTCGCGTCCTTCATAGGTGATCGCTTCGTAGATTTCGTCGCTGATGAGAGTCAGGTTGCGTGATTCGACGAAGTCAGCGATGACCTTCAGTTCATCTTCGCGGAAGACTGTGCCGACTGGGTTCCAGGGCGTGTTCAGCAGGAGTGCGCGCGTGGTTGGCGTATAGGCTGCTTCCAGCGCTTCGCGCGTGAGGGCGAATCTTCCGTTTTGGAGATTGCTATTCACGGGGATGGCTTGGCCGCTCGCGAGTCGGATTGGGGATTGATAGGCGTCGTAGATGGGATCGGGTAAAAGGATGGCGTCGCCGGGATTAAGCAGCGTCATTAGCGCCGCATAGACGCCGAGGGTCGCGCCATCGGTGATGAGGATCTCGCAGGCGGGATCGTAGGAGACGCCGTCGACGCGTTGGAGTTTAGCGGCTACTGCGGTTCGAAGGCCGATCTCGCCGCGATTGTCGGGGTATGTCGTGCGGCCCGATTGCAGGGCTTTGATGGCCGCTTCTGTAATGTGGGCGGGAGTGGGGAAATCCGGCTCGCCTCGCATTAGAGAGACGACTTTCCGGCCATCGGCTTGGAGGGCGCGAACTTCCGCCAGGACGGAGTTTACCGCCGTGGGTTTTAACACCGCGAGCATGTTCCAACTATGATGTCAGACGATCCATGACGGGCCACACATCCTCGACTGTATCGCCACGGCAGATGTGAATGCGGTCGTAGAGATTGACGGTGGGGTCGCAGTGCGGCGGAATGAATTGGACGCGATCGCCCAGACGGAGTCCGCGTGGTTCATGGATGTAGCCGAACTCGTCGCCTGCCCATTCGTAGCGTCCGATGGATGGATCGACGAGCCTAGGACCGAAGGGCCGGTCGGTGGAAAAGGCCTTGAAGCCTGCGTCGACGGTGACGCGGTCGGTGTGGGTGGCGCTTATAACGGTCGCAAGAACGGTCATGGCGTTGAGGAATGGAATCTCGCCGACGCGGGAGTATGCCTCGTCCATGAAGACGTACGAGCCGGCCTGCAGTTCGGTGACTTCAGGCACGGTTGAGTCGCCTTGATAGCTGCCTGTACTGCCGCCGGTAAGGATGCCCACTGCGATGCCGTTCTGTTTTAAGAGGGCCGCGGTATCCACGGCGCATTGCCATGTGTTTCTTGTGAAGTAATCACGGCCTTCCGCGGCTAGGGTGTGCGATGCGCGGACGGAGTATGCCTGCAGACCGGAGAAGCACAGATTCGGAGCTTTCATGATTTGTTGCGCCAGTTGCAGCGCTGATTCGCCGGGAAGGATGCCGGTTCGGTGATCTCCTACATCGAGGTCGACGAGTACGTTCAGCGTGACGTTTGCCGCGGATGCGGCTTCTGAGTACCAGCGCATCTGCTCAGGATGGTCGATGACAACGGCTATGTCGGGAGCAAGCGCGGCGATACGCGCCATTTTCCTGGGGTCGGCGAGCGGTGATGTGAGTAAGACACCAGGGATGCCGGCTCGGACCATCAACTCTGCTTCGGGCACGGTTGCGGCGCAGACGCCGATGGCGCCGGCGCGATTTGACGCTTCGCGACGTTCACGCATTTGTGCGCTTTGGCGTGAGGCCGGAGTTTCTTGCCGGCTGTGGACATGCGCTTGATGTTGGATTCGAAGGCATCGATGTCTACAAGCAATGCCGGCGTTGGGAGATCGTGGATGGTCATGCTTCAGGGGCGGAGCAGTAGATGTTTTTGCACTTTGCCTAGTGCTGTTCGCGGTAATGCTTCTACGCGCACGAACGCTCGTGGAATTTTGAACGACGCGAATGCCGCGCGGCAGCGATCTTGAAGGCACGTGGGATCGAAGGATTCCGCGCAGACGACGTAGGCTACGGGAACTTCGCCACGGACCTGGTCAGGCACGCCGACGACGGAGGCTTCGGTGATTTCTTCCTGCTCGAGAAGAAACTCTTCGATCTCGCGGGGATAGATATTGAAGCCTCCGGAAATGATGAGGTCGGTGCGCCGACCTTTGAGTGTGTAGTATTTGTCGGCGGATCTTTCGCCGATATCTCCGGTGCGAAAGTAGCCATCTACGAAGGCGGCACGGGTTGCTTCGTCGCGCCTCCAGTATCCTGCGAAGACGTTCGGGCCGCGGACGAATAACTCTCCGGTTTCTCCGTCAGGAAGGATTTCGCCGTCGGGTCCCCGGACTTGCACGGAAATGCCGGGAAGCGGCAAGCCGACCGATCCGGGCCGGCGCTCGCCCACGTATGGATTGCTGATGTTCATCATTGTTTCACTCATGCCGTAGCGTTCGAGGATCGTGTGGCCGAATCGGGATTGAAAATCCTCGAGCACCTGCCCAGGTAGCGGCGCGGAGCCTGAGACGAAGAGTCGCATCGAAGATCCGATGGCGCGCGCGTCGGCTTCCGGAGTTTCAAGCAGGCGGACGTACATAGTGGGCACGCCGAAGAAGAGCGTCGGACGGAAGGACAGGAATTCGGAGGTTGCGCGTTTGTAATCGAACCGCTCCAGCAATCGCATGCGGCAACCCGATGATAGCCAGCAATGAACACCGTTACCGAGGCCGTGGACGTGGAACAAAGGAAGCGCCAGCAATAAACGATCGTCGCTAGTGATCTGCCAGCATGTGTTGAGATTGATCGTGTTCGACGCGAGGTTGTTGTGCGTGAGTATGGCGCCTTTGGACACGCCGGTGGTGCCGGATGTATATATGATCGCGGCCGGGTCATCTCCGTCGAGCGGAATAGCTTCTGTGCGCGCGTTGACTCCGGGGTTTAGTTCATCCAGGCGCCACGTTGCACGGCCGGAGGCAGGGAAGTCGCCGTTGATGATGGTCGCCTTTGGATCCGCATCTTCGAGGATGTGAGAGATTTCCCGATCGCGATAGAGGATGTTGATCGGAACGTAGATCACACCGAGGCGAAGGCAAGCGAGATAAAGATCGATGATCTCGACACAGTTGGCCAGATAGACGCAGAGCCGATCACCACGCGTAAGCCCACGCTCGGAGAGCGTCGCTGCCATGCGCGCTGCTCGCTTGTCGATGTCTCCGAAGGTGAGGGTCTGCAGTTCGCCGGACGATTCGTAGAATTCGAGCGCCTGATGCTCGCTGCGCTTGGTGAAAGTGAGATTGAAAAGATCGTTGAGATTCATGTCAGGCGAGGCATTTGCCATTGTAATCCGGGACTGGGATGCTATCCTGCTAACACGAATGTCCGAAGCTAATCCGTTCCAGGATCCGCTGCGGTTTGAACGTCGTGTTCCGCCTTGCTCCATCGTCATTTTCGGAGCGAATGGCGACTTAACCAAACGCAAGCTGATTCCGGCTCTTTATCGTCTGGCGTACGATCGACGTCTACCTCCAGGCTTTGCCATTATTGGCAATTCTCGAACCGGGATGACCGACGAAGCGTTTCGAGAAAAGATGAAGGAAGCGTTGCATGAGTTCGTCGAAGACACTCCTTTCGATGAGCGTCTTTGGAACGACTTCTGTCAGAACCTTTTCTATTTTGCAGGCGATCTTCACGATCCTGACACATACACGAAGCTTGCGGCGCGGCTCGAAGAAGTGCAGCAGTCACGGCATACGCAAGATAATGTCCTGTTCTATCTCTCGACGCAGCCGAGCCACTATGAAGCGGCCATTCAGGGGATTGGCTATGCAAAGTTGCAGCAGGGGCGCGGATGGCGGCGCATCGTTGTCGAAAAGCCGTTCGGTCACGATCTGACTACTGCGCGCGCCCTGAATGCCAAGCTCCAGGAAGTATTTCAAGAGCAGAACATTTACCGGATCGATCATTATCTCGGCAAAGAAACCGTTCAGAATGTTCTGGCATTTCGATTTGGGAACGGGATCTTCGAGCCGCTTTGGAATCGCCGATACATCGGGCAGATACAGATTACCGCCGCAGAGTCGATTGGCGTAGAGGGTCGCGGGGGGTATTACCAGGAAGCCGGCGCGCTACGCGACATGATTCAGAACCACTTGCTACAGGTTCTTTCGACGGTTGCGATGGAGCCGCCAGCGGCATTCGAGCCCGATGTCGTGCGCGATGAACGCGCGAAGGTGCTTCGCTGCATTCGCGTCATGAAGCCGGAAGAAGCCGCGATTTACAGCGTCGCTGGCCAGTACGGTCCGGCGCGTATCGGCAATGAGGATCTGCCGGGTTTTCGTCAGGAAGAGGGCGTGGATCCTAATGCGCAGACGGATACTTATTCAGCGGTAACGTTCTATATCGATAATTGGCGTTGGGCCGGTGTTCCGATTTATATAAGAAGCGGCAAGCATCTCCCGAAGCGTGTCACCGATATCGCTATCTACTTCAACCCTGCGCCGCATTCGCCGTTCTCGGGAATGCAGAACTCTGCGATTCCAGCAGCTCCGAATCTTCTCATCCTGCGTATTCAGCCGGATGAAGGGATCTCATTGCGATTTCTGTCGAAGCATCCCGGCGAAGGGATGAAGCTGCGCAATGTATCGATGGACTTCAACTACGGGGCCAGCTTCGGTGTGCGATCACCATCGGCGTATGAGACGCTGCTGGTTGATGTAATGCTGGGAGACGCAACGCTTTACACACGTCAGGACATGGTGGAAGCGAGCTGGGCGGCGGTGCAGCCGATTCTCGACTATCGCGAACGGCATCCGGCGGATTTCCCGAATTATCCCGCGGGAAGCTGGGGGCCTGTCGATTCCGATAAGATGTTGGCGCGCAACGGTCACTCGTGGAGAAATCCGTAATGCAAGCTGCCATTCGTCCTGAGCGTCTCCTCAAAGACCTCCGAAATCTCTGGGTGGACCTCGGGAAAGACGAACCCTCGGGAGTCTTGCGCGCTTGCGCCATGACGATGATCGTTGTGGTGGAGGAGGAGCGCGACGCGCAGGCAATCGGCGAGACTCTGGCGTCTTTAATGCACGAGCATCCGAGCCGCGCGATCGTCTTGCGGGTACGTTCTGAGGAGGAGCCGTCGCTGTCGGCGCGTGTCTTTGCGCAATGTTGGATGCCGTTCGGCAGTCGACAACAGATCTGTTGCGAACAGGTCGAAATCATCAGTAGTCTTGCGAGCTTCGCGGATGTGCCGGCTGTGCTCCGCAGCCTCGCTGTTCCTGATCTACCGGTGGTCCTTTACTGTCCAAGTGAAGCGCTGTGGCTGCAATCCCGAGTTCCTTAATTTGTTGCCGCTCGCGTCGAAGCTGGTTATCGATTCCCATCGGATGCAGAACTCGCCACATGCCCTGACGTATTTGCATAATCTGCCGGCGAGCATTCGAAAGGCGGATCTGGTGTGGTCGCGGATGACTCCGTGGCGTGAAACGATTGCGCAGATCTTTGAGAATCCCGCGAATCTTCGATCGGTATTCGATCTCGAGGAGATTCAGATTCTCTACCACTGTCCCCATGGAGAGCCGTCCGCGGTGTATTATCTTGCGGGATGGTTCATGAGTGTTCTTGGCGCCGGTGTGAAAATACGAATCGCGCCTGGAGTCGGGCCCGACTACGCGTCTGTGGCCCATGTACTAATGCGCGGGCCGAAAATGCAGGCAACGATTGACTTGATCGCGGCGGATACACTTGAAGTCACTGTCAATGACGAGCATCAACAGATCATGGTGCTGCCTACGCAGACCGAAGGACAGGCGCTACGGCAGGAACTTTCGATTGCCGAACGCGATCAGCGGTTTGAAGATGCGCTCGGATTGGGTCAACTGATGTACTTCGGCCAGAGTCAACAATCGTAACGGCATGGCGCCCGAACTCAGATCATTCCCGGATGCGCAGGCCGCTGCAGAAGCGTGCGGTCTGCACATACTTCAGCTTTTGCAATCCGCCATCACCGGAACCGGTCAAGCGACCTTGGCGATATCCGGCGGGTCGACACCGAAGCTGATGTTCGCCGCTATGGCCAAAGCGAAATACGACTGGAAGCGTGTGCATTTGTTCTGGGTAGACGAACGCGCGGTGCCTCCCGACGACGAGCAGAGTAACTATCGACTCGCCGAAGAGCATCTGATTCGTCCCTGCAAGATCCGTCATGTTCATCGCATCCCAGCCGAGCTGACGCCGGAGCAGGCCGCAAAGCATTACACATCGGACATCCGCGAGCACTTTCAGGTGGCTGACGGTGAGCTGCCGCACTTCGACGTTGTGCATCTGGGAATCGGAGCGGATGCGCACACGGCGAGCCTTTTTCCGGGCGAGCCCTTGATTGCCGACAGAGGACGAATCGCCGCAGCCGTGTATGTCGCGAAGATTCCGCAGTGGCGCATTACCTTGCTGCCGGGAGTTCTGCTTGCGGCTCGGAATATCGCGGTTCTAGCGGCAGGTAAAGATAAGAAGCAGGCCCTGGAAGCGATCTTGAAGGGGCCTCATGCTCCGGCTGAATTTCCGGCGCAGATTGTGGTCAAGTATACACGTCGCCCAATCTTTTTTTTGGATCAAGCGGCGACTGAGTGAAGCACCTCAGACCACTGTTACCTCTTAGTACCTTAGTCCTACCTCGTGCTATATTGCCCGGATAGAGCGATGATTCTTGTATCTCGGATTACAGCAGTGCTGGCAGGCGCCACGTGTATTTTCGCAGCCGGCATCCCTCAGGGCTCGATCATTCCTTCTCAACAGAAAAAGTTAACGGATTCACAAGTTCGAATGCCGTTGACGTTCGAGCCTAATCGAGGGCAGGCGCCGTCAGACATCCGCTGGATCTCACGGACACCGCATCGCACTCTGCTTCTGACGTCGACTGAGGCTATTCTCTTGATGAATGGCGAGAAGGCTGCGACGGTGCGGATGAAGCTTACGGGTTCGAACACCGATGCTCGCACGGAAGGCGTCGACAAGCTGAAGAGCATCAGCAATTATTTCTTGGGGAATGATCCGAGCGAATGGCGCACTGCGATACCGCATTACGCGCGAGTGAAATATAAGGATGTCTATCGAGGCATCGATCTGGTTTACTATGGCGCCGATCGCGAACTCGAATACGATTTCGTTGTTGCTCCGGGAGCCGACAGCCGCCAGATTGAACTTGCCTATGAAGGCGCCGACAAGATCCGTGTCGAGGACAATGGCGATCTGGTTCTTGAAGTGAATGGGCGAACGATTCGTCAACTACGGCCCAAGGTTTATCAGATGATCGGTAGCAAAAAGCAGGAGATCGCCGCGGGTTATCGGATTCGAAATGGTAATCGCGTCGAATTCGCGCTCGCGAAGTATGACCGCAAAAGGCAGTTGGTAATCGATCCTGTCCTGCAGTACTCGACCTATTTCGGCCAGGAAGGGCAGGACCAAAGCTTATCGGTGGCTACGAATGCTACCGGAGAGATCTACCTCACGGGGCAGACATCGTCGACACGGTTTCAAACGACCGGCAAAGCGCAACCCGAACCGGGCGGAAACTCCGACGCATTCATTGCGAAGTTTACCGGCGGCGGCGATATGTTGTGGACGTCTTATCTTGGCGGGCGGCAGGTGGATGTCGGAAGAAGCATCGCTGTTGATGAAAGCGGGAATGCTTATGTGGTCGGAACTACGAATTCTCCGGAGTTCCCGATGCGCAATGCAGCTTACGAGACCTTTGCAGGGACATTCGACGCATTCCTGACGAAGATCTCGAGCGATGGACAGCAGTTCCTCTACAGCACGTATTTAGGCGGGTCGCAGTATGATGACGCGCTCGGAGTTGCGGTGAATGCGCAAGGTGACGCGTATGTGGCAGGTCAGACGTTGTCGTTTGATTTGCCTGTGCGGAACGCGTTCGCAACGGCTCCTGCGGGTGGGGGGACGGATACTTTCGTTGTGAAGCTTGCAACCACGCGGGCCAACGTTTACTACTTTACGTACGTCGGCGGAAATGGAGTCGATCTGGCAACGGGACTCGCGATTGACGCGCAGGGTAACGCCTATGTGTGCGGCGGAACCACATCGACCGTGTTTCCATTGCAGGGGCCAGTACAGCCGGCGTCGCGCGGCGCTCAAGAGGCGTTCCTGTATAAGCTCGGGCCTACCGGAAATTCTCTGGTTTATTCGACGTTTCTGGGTGGCGCACTGGATGATATAGGTTTTCGAGTAGCGCTTGATTCAACGGGTGCAGCGTACCTGTTGGGGCACACCAAGTCTACTGATTTCCCGGTGCGCAGCGCGTTTCAATCGACTTCAGGCGGTGGGTCGGATGTTTTCGTTAGCAAGATATCTCCTGCCGGCGATGCGCTTGTGTACTCCACGTATCTCGGTGGGTCTTTGGACGACTTCGGCTTTGCCAACATCGCGGTCGATGGTGCTGGAAGCGCTTACGTGGCCGGCTTTACGAGTTCAACGAACTTCCCAACGCGCGCTCCCATTCAGGCCAGTTTGGGCGGTGGAAGGAATGACGCGTTTGTCGCAAGGGTCAGCCCGCAGGGCAATTCGCTTCTGTACTCGACCTATATAGGCGGGAGCGAGCAAGACGAAGTTCTGGGTCTGGCGCTCGATCGTCAAGGACAAGTTGTCATTGCGGGTCGAACGTCATCGCCCAATTTCCCGCAGGCAACGAATCAATTCGTTGGGAACACTCTGGGGCAATTCGATATCTTTATTGCGCGATTGTCCGCCGACACGGCTATCAACTTTGTCAGCGCAACGCCCATGGCACTGACCTTTAACGCGCGCGCCGGGGTGGATACGCCAACTCAGACGGTTGCGCTTGCGTCCGGTGGAGCGCCTGTCACATTTAGCGTGGGGTCGAATCAACCATGGCTGCGCGTGTCGCCCGAATCGGGAACGACGCCGGCAACATTGACGTTCTCAATTGTTCCGGGCTCGCTGCCACCGGCGAATGCGACGGCTACGGTAGTGGTGAATGCGCCGGCCGCATCGAATAGTCCGGTGAACATCGCAGTTACATTGAACGTGACTGTTGCCGCAACGATTACTGGGATCACTCCGAATCCGCTTCCGCGCTCCGAACAGAACACAGATATCACGATTCAGGGAACCGGCTTCCAGAATCCACCGGTCGTCCGTGTGAACGGGACAGCAGTAACAGCGCTATTCGTCAATGCCACAAGTGTGCGGGCCACTATTCCAGCGAGTCTTATGACGGGCGCTCAACCGCTCCAGATCGTGGTCGCCAATCCGGACGGCACGCAGTCGGCGGCCTTCTCCTTGCCGTTCGCCTCCGCAGGAGGTCCGGTGATCTCAGCAAGTGGAATCGTGAATGGCGCGAGCGGACTGGCGGGACCAGTGGCTCCGGGCGAGATCATTACCGTCTACGGGACCGGATTTGGACCCACGAGTCCTGTTCGGGGAACGTTCGTGAACGGCATACTCGAATCGACTGTTGGCGAGACGCGTGTGTTGGTTGATGGTGTGGCGGCTCCGATTCTTACGGCAGCTTCCAATCAGGTCAGCGCGATTGTCCCGTACTCGGTGCTGGGACGTGAATCGGTCGCATTTGAAGTCGAATATCGAGGCCAGAAATCGCCTGCTGTTCGCTTGAACACCACGCCTACGTCGCCTGCGTTGTTTACGCAAAACAATTCGGGCACGGGTCAGGCTGCTGCGACGAATCAAGACGGGTCGTTCAATAGCGCCGAGAATCCGACGGCTGGCGGGTCTGTGATTACGCTCTTTGGCACGGGCGAAGGTTTAGCCGTCCCGGCCGGCGCCGACGGCCGGCAGATTACCGGCGAACCACCGAGACCTGTGGCGCAGGTATCGGTCCTGATCGGAGGGATGCCCGCGCAGGTCGAGTATGTAGGCGGCAGTCCGGGCTCAGTGGCCGGTTTGTTGCAGATCAACGCTCGTCTTCCAGCCGGTTTATCGCCCGGCAATGCGATACCGGTTCAGGTCAACGTCGGCGGAGTTACGAGCCGCGACGGAGTCACGATCGCAATTCGATAAGCTTGAGCGATGGTTTCCCGTCGCGAGATCTTTCGCTGGTTGGTTAGCGGATTGGCCTTCCGGCGGATCGCGACACCGCTCGAGGTGGAGCGCCTTGCTCTGGACAATCCGCTGCCGGCTACATCGAAACAGGCAGGCACATATCGCGCCGACGTTGCAATTTCGTTTCTCGGAATGACGATCCTCCGTCGAAAGAATGTTGGCGGAGGATCGATCCATTTCGAAGAAGCGCAAAATGAGAATCAGCGCCGCTTGAATATCACGTTTAAAGCCGGCTCTCTTCCCGATCGCGCCGGCGGGTTGAATCGCCTGGGGTATATCCAGGAGATCTGTGTCGAAGAGAAATCTAAACTTCGCGAAGCGGCTTACTTCGGGATCATGACGTCTTCCCCGGAGGAGAGCATTGCGGACGCGAAAGGGGCACTTGAGAAGCAGGATAAGGAAGGTCTGCGCTACACGGCGATCGATGGGGTCAACCTTGCAGGTCGCTCGCGAAGCGCTTCGCATCGATGGGTCTTTCCGGCTGACTTTAACTGGTCGCGCTGCGATGCGCTGGTGACTACGGCTCTGGAACGGACGAGATCCGCAGAACCGCAGTGGCGCCAGTTGGACTCTGACGCTGGAACGACACCGGCTACGTTTCTCTACGTCGTCCTACGCGCTTTGCAAGCCGATGGGCCGCGTTCCGAATCAAAGTACCTGTTCGGCGCGGAGCGGTTTCATCTGAAGACAGAGAAGATTCCGGAATCGCAGGGTTCCACACGATTGAAGGGCGAAATCTTCAACGAGCTAACCAAAAAGAAGACTCACTTCACCGTTTGGTTCAACGCGAACAGCGTTCTTCCGTCACGGATCGAGTTTCAGCCGAAGTCGTATCTTCGCCTCGCTTTTGAAACTGTGTAGCTATAATAAAGCTGGCGGATGCAGCAGAGATCTTTACGGGCCATCATCGCGCTGTTGCTTGTCTTCGGATTTCTATCCGTTGCAGCAGCGTCGGTTTCCTCCGGCCATTTACACGGTACGCAAAAAGCGCATTCGTGTTCTGTCTGCCAAGTCAGCCTCGCTCAATTACCAGCTTCGTCGTCGTTACTCTCGATCTGGCCACCTGAAAGCAGCGGTCATCATTTCTTCGCGGAGAGGTCGAGCCTTTACTCTGGCGGCTCGATTCTCAGCCAAACCTCGCGCGGTCCGCCGCAAGCGTAGTTCACTCCTTTTGATAACGCCCGCGCCCTGCGTGGGCGGACGGATATTCATCATTCATCTATCAGTTATCAGCGATGGGGAGAGTTCATGCGCAGTTATTTCATCGGGGCCGTTCTCTTAACGGCCTGCATTACGCGCGCGCAGTCGACGGGGTCGATTCGCGGCACGGTAACGTTTGAAGGCGGGCGCTCAGTAGCGCACGACACAACAATTCATCTCACGCCACTCGGCAAGACGGCCCGCACGGATGACGCGGGCAACTTCGAGTTCAAGGACCTTCCTCCGGGCCGTTACGAAGCGGTCGCGCATTTGCATTTTTTTAACGACGAACGGAAGGTTGTTCAAGTGTCGGCCGACAAGGTTGCGCAAGTGGAATTTAACCTCAAACTGGCGCCTGTCCGGCAAGAAGTTACTGTCACCGCATCGGGCAGGGAAGAGAGCACCCTCGAGACTTTCGCCAGTGTCACTTCCTTGAGCGGTCAGCAACTGACGACACGAGCGAGCGCAGGCTCGTTAGGCGAGATGCTCGACAATGAGCCAGGTATCGCCAAACGCAGTTATGGACCTGGCTCATCGCGTCCGGTAATTCGCGGTTTCGATGGAGACCGCGTTCTGGTGCTGGCGGACGGGGCGCGCACTGGGACGTTGTCCTCTCAGTCGGGTGATCACGGAGAGCCTGTGGATGCTTCCTCCCTGGAACGCGTCGAGGTTGTGCGTGGTCCAGCGACACTTCTCTACGGCAGTAGCGCAATTGGAGGTGTCGTGAATATCCTTTCCCGGCATCACGAGCTCGACGAACATCCCCACTCGGGACTACGCGGTCATGCGACAGGGCTTGCGGGATCCGCCAACGGCATGGGCGGCGGCAGCGCCGGATTCGAGTACGGCGTGGGGAACTATCTTCTTTGGGCGATGGGCGGTTCTCAGAGAACGGGCGATTACAACACGCCCATCGGCAGAATCGAGAATTCGGGAACCAAGCTTAGCCAGACTGCCGCTGGAATTGCGCGCTACGGTCAACGCGCGTTCTGGGGAGCGAGCTATCAGCTTCAGGACGGAAAGTACGGGATTCCGGGGCACCTTGCGCACGATCATGAGGAAGAGGATGAAGATCACGATCATGCCGAGGAAGAGGTCAAGATTGACTGGCGTCGACATAACGTTCGTTTGCATGGCGGGTTTCGGGAATTGCCGGGAGCCATAGATGGTGTCCGAACGACAGTGAACTGGTCGGACTGGAAGCATTCGGAACTCGAGGGCGCCGAGGTTGGGACTCGTTTCCACAACCAGCAATGGACGTTCAACACGGTCGCGCAACAGAAGAAAACAGGTGTCTTGTCGGGAAGTTTCGGCGCCTGGGGAATGCTGCGAGACTTTACCGCCACCGGGGAAGAGGCGCTTGCCCCGCCGGTCGACCAAAGCGCGTTGGCGGTGTTTAGCGTCCAGGAACTCGGGTTCGAGCGATTCCGATTGCAATTTGGCGGTCGCGTGGAGCACAACGGATATAGCCCGGACGGGGCTCGGCCGCGCAGCTTCAATGGTTTTTCGGGCGCGGCGGGCATTCACGTTCCGTTGCCGGGAAGCTCGGCTGTCGTCGTGAATTATACGAGTTCCTACCGGGCGCCGGCGCTTGAAGAGTTATACAATCACGGGCCTCATTTCGGAAATCTCGCCTACGAGATTGGAAACGACAACCTATCTCGGGAGCGTGGAGACGGGATTGAGATGTCTTTCCGGCAGTCCGGCAATCGGAGTCGCTTTGAGTTAACGGTGTACCGCAACGCGATGCATGATTTCGTCTATCTTGCTCCCACCGGTGAACTGAATGAAGGTTTAGTGGAAGCTACTTATGACCAGGCAGACGCTCGGTTCCTGGGAGCTGAAGCGCGGGTGGATCTGGCGCTCCGTACGGGGCTTTGGCTGAACCTTGGGTTCGATGCCGTTGACGCTCAGCTTACGGCTCTGAGCACGCCGTTGCCTCGGATTCCTCCGGTACGGGGAAAGATCGGCCTCGATTGGAATTGGTCAGGGCTGACGCTGCGGCCGGAAGTGATTCTGTCGAATAAGCAGTGGCAAGTCTTCCCGAATGAGACACCTACGGCCGGGTACGTTGCCCTGAATCTCATGGCCAGCTATGCGATCGCAACCCGGCACGTTGCCCACTTGTTCGGCGTGAACTTCTTTAATGTGGGGGATAGCCTGTATCGCAATCATCTTTCGTTTATCAAATCGGTTGCTCCCGAAATCGGACGCGGAGTGCGCATCAGCTATACCGTGAACTGGTTCTGAGGGAACGAATTATTCCTAAAGCCTGCTGGGAGTAGGCCGAAAAGTCCATCAAGGCAGTGGAAACATGCCCATAAAAGGTGGACAGACATGCAGCAAGCTTTGCGTAGCGTAATCATTTCTCCCGACCAGGAACTGGCGCAGTATTTGAGCGGCATCTTTCTTGAACTTGGAGGCATCTCCGTCGTTCGACAGCTGGACCGCTATCCGAATCAGATCGATTTAACGCGAATGCTTCGGTCGCACGCTCCACAGGTTGTATTCCTGAGTATTGAAGGAGCGTCGCTTGCGACGGAGATCGCATCGCAGATCGATAAACTGATGCCGGGCGTTCAGGTGGTCGCAGTGGGACGAAGCTGCGAACCGGCTACCTTGATGGAGATCATGCGGGCTGGGATACGGGAATACCTTGCCGCGCCGTTCGAGTACAGCTGCTTGCAAAATTGCCTGACGAGGTTGACGGACAATCTAAGCCGACGGCCGATCGTGTCTCACTCGACGGATCTGCTGTATTCGTTCCTTCCAGCGAAGCCGGGAGTCGGCACGACAACCCTCGCGATTAATGCAAGTATCGCGGCGGCACGCAGCCAGGGTGCGGAAGGTCTACTGATGGATTTCGACTTGAATTGCGGAATGGTACGGTTTCTGCTGAAGCTCGAAAGCTCCTACTCGATTCTTGACGCTGCCGAGCACGCCTCGAATATGGACGAGAATCTCTGGCCACAGATCGTGACCAAGTGCGAAGGGCTCGATGTGGTCAACGCCGGGGTGCTCAATCCGGAATCGCGCATCCACAACATGCAGATTCACCATCTGCTTGATTATGCGCGGAGGAACTACAAATTCGTTTGCGCAGACCTATCGGGCAACCTCGAAAAGTACTCGATGGAGATCATGCACGAATCGCGTAAGATTTTTCTGGTCTGCACGACAGAAGTCTCATCCTTGCACTTGGCCAAGGAGAAACTCCAGTATTTGCAGCGAATGGATCTGGGAGACCGGGTACAAGTGCTGTTGAATCGTTACATCCGGAAGTCGGGCGTCCCGCCGGCCGAAGTCGAACAAATTATAGGCGCTCCGGTCCTGATGACGCTCCCAAATGATTACTCCCGGGTGGCCAAGTCGATCCAGGCCGGCAGCTCGATTGACGCCGATTGTGAGCTTGGACGCAGTTGCGCTAAGTTAGGCGAGCAGTTGCTTGAAAAGAAAGCTCCCCAGGCCATCGAAGCCAAGCGGCGCTTCGTCGAATACTTCAACATCACGCCCGCGCGGTTTTCGATCGAAAGGGGGAAACAAGGAGGCCCGGTTATGTAGATTCAAGAGGATCGGCGTGTTATAGTCAAAGTGCGTTTGTACATCCAGGCATGTAGTTCGTTTTTTGAACAATTGGCCAAGCTTCCGCTGGTTGATGCGCCCTCCCTGCGCACTCCCGCCGGTAGGTCAGAACAAGGAGTGCGAATAGCTTTAACAAGGAAGTTACGATGAAAGAAAAAGGTGTAGTGAAGTGGTTTAATGCGGCCAAAGGATTTGGCTTCATCCAACGAGAGACGGGAGAGGACGTCTTCGTTCATTTCTCCGCGATCCAATCGACGGGCTATCGAACGCTCGATGAAGGCGCTCAGGTTCAGTTTGTGGTCAAGAAGGGACCCAAAGGGTCTGCAGGCGGAAGAAGTAACAATCGGCTAGTCCAGGCTGAACAACATGTCTTTCGTTGAGGAGACTGCGACGTAGCAGCCTCCTCAACAAAGCTCTTAGATCCTACGAGGCTTTTTCGATTTCCGTGACAGTTATCGTGTCGCCCTTAATTTCCCCTTTGATCTTCACTTTGTGGTCCAGGTGGTCCTTGGCGTTTCCTTTACCCGTCAGTTTATAGACCTTCTTATCAGCCTCACTGACGAATACAGGCGCGGCTCCATCCTTGATGCACCGCTTGGCACATTCGCGCGCTTCCGCGCTGCTGCTGGCGTTTGACGCTCCACACGACGCGTCGCTGATCCAACCTACCAACGACCCCGCCGATGCCATCGACGCGGCCAGGACTGTTGCGCAAAACATTCTCGCGATTACACGCATAGCTTCATTCTACGCCGTCTTCGGGTAACTGGTCAGCCACATACGCGTCCTACCCGGTGAGATGGAACGACTAAAACTATATGGAGCCGATTGGTGTCCGATGACCCGGCGCTCCAGGTCGGAGTTGGAACGCCTGGGTGTCGAATACGACTACGTCAACGTAGAAAAGGATTCCGCCGCCTCGGCATGGGTTAAGAGTCAGAATCACGGCAAAGAGAAAAAGCCGACTATCCAGATCGGCGCAACCATTCTCTGTGAACCCTCCAATCGGGAACTCGAAGACGCGCTGCGGAAGGAACGAGTGCTCGTTTAGAGATTCACCAGCGAACTGGCTTTCCCGGCTCAAGAGGCCAAACGGTTGTGCCAGGAAGGTCGGTGAGCAAAGACGAAAGCTGATCCGGTCGTCCGATCAGTGGCGGAAAGGTTCCGAAATGCATCGGGATTACTCGTTCGCAACGAAGAAGCCGGCATGCGGCGGCGGCTTCGTGGGGACTCATCGTAAAGAGATCGCCGATGGGAAGCATGGCTAAACTGGGTTTATAGAGATCGCGGATCAGGGCCATGTCGGAGAAGACGTTTGTATCTCCAGCGAAGTAGATGGTTCGGCCATCGGCGAGAGTCAAAACGTAACCGGAAGCTTCCCCGCCGTAAATGATCTTTCCGTCGTCAAGGATGCCGCAACTGTGAATGGCGTGCGTCATCGTGATCTTCAAAGGTCCAACCTGTTGCGATCCGCCTTTGTTCATCGCCGAAACGTTGCTGACACCCTTGCTCTCCAGCCAGTGACCTGTTTCATAGATGCACACGACTTTGGAATTGAATTTCTTGGCAAGCGGCACAGCGTCATGAATGTGATCGAAGTGGCCATGCGAGATGAGGATGGTATCCACGCGATCAAAGGTATGGGACGAAGGATAGGAAGGATTTCCATCAGTCCACGGATCCAAGACGATAACCTCGCCCGATTCCAGTTTCAGTTGAAAGGTTGCATGACCTAACCAGGTGATTTCGATCATTTGTCGTCCTTTAATTCTTGGAGAGTTGAATAGACTCGCCGTACTTGGCGATGCCGGGAATAGTAACCGGGAGGCGACCAGTTACATCGATAGCGCCCAGGATCGCCTTCACTGCGGCGGCCTCGCTTGTAGGCGCGGGGCTGTAGGTCGTCAGGTAAGCTGCTACGTCCGGAAAACTGCGCAGTAGATAGGGGCTTCCAAGCGAGATCAGAACCACCGGCTTCCCCATCCCTTTGAGCTTATCGAGCAACGCCGGATAGTTGCCGCCTAATGCTGTATTGCCACGGTAAGCGGCGACAGAGACAAACGCCGCGACAACGTGGGTCTCACATGAGCCGGCTTTTTCAAGCAGCAGGTCGATTTCGATGGGAGGTACCATCGGATCGAGAAGATTCAGCCGCATTTCTGAAGCGCGATTTCGAATCTCTTCGGAAAAGCGTCGCCCTTGTTGTCCGTAGCGGTTCTCCGTGAGAATCCAGGCGCATGCTTTCGATGGCTCTGTAATCGGCAGAGCGTTTTGGTTCTTAACCAATGTGACTGCTCGGTCGGCAGCCAGTTGAGCCTGTTGCTCGGCCTCGGTCGATTCGATAACCTCGCTGATCTCTTCGAGATTGACTAACTTTGTCTTTTGGAGACCGACACGCGCTTTCGCGGTCAGGACACGCAGCGCGCTTTCATGAATCTGTTTCTCGCTGATGCGCCGTTCCTTCACAGCGGCGAGAACTGACTTGATGGCCAACTCGGGATTTGGTGGCATCAACAGGACATCCGCGCCTGCCTCAAGCGCTCGAACTGCCGACTCTCCACCAGGAAACTGCTTCGTCAAGCCTTGCATATCCATGGCATCAGTGACGATGAGGCCATTGAATTTAAGATCCTGCCGTAACAGACCGGTTAAAACTTTTTGAGACACCGTGGCCGGAATTTCCTCCGGTTCATAAGCCGGCACAGCCATATGCGCTGTCATCACCGCGTCAACGCGCGCATCGATCGCTTCGCGGAATGGCGTTAGTTCAACTGAATCCATGCGAGCGCGATCCGCGGTGAGACTCGCAAGACCCATGTGACTATCGACGGCGGTGTCTCCATGTCCGGGAAAGTGCTTCACGGTTACTAAGACTCGAGTTTGCGCTTCTGAGTGGGCGCCCTCGATGAAGGCTCGAACGTTTTTAGCGACATCGATCGGATTCTCGCCGAACGATCGGATATTAATGATAGGGTTGTCCGGATTGTTATTAACGTCTGCTACCGGGGCGAAGACCCAATGAATGCCCATCGCGCGAGCCTCCCGCGCGGTTGCCAATCCCAAGCCTCGTGTGAGGTCGAGATCCTTTGCCGCTCCGTAAGCCATAAGATGCGGATATTTGATCGTCCCTGATACACGCATGGATGCGCCACGTTCGAAATCGCCACCGACAATTAGGGGAATCTTCGCGAGCCGTTGCATACGATTCAGGAACGCCGCCATCGCATAAGGCTCAGCATTCCGCACCGTACCGTTGACGACGCGATTGATGACAATCATTCCGCCAACTTTTAGATCCCGGACTGCCCGGACGTAATCTTTATACGCTGTCGAGCGTGAGGAAGGAGCTTCACCATATGAGGTGATGATGACCAGTTGCGCTATCTTGTCGCGAAGGGTCAGATTCCGGATCCAGCGCTCGGCGACTGTGCGTTCCGCGGATGTCGCAGCCTGTGGCCGCTTCGCAGAAGCCGGCGTTTGCGCGTTTCTTTCCCGCTGCGTCTGCTTCGTCGAACTCTGAGTGGTCTCTGAACGTGCTGCCGGATAAGTGACGAGAAGCAGAGATAGAAGCGCGTATGCTCGGCAGCGAGCCATGTAGCTTCAGTTTACTGCAGAGCCTCTGACTCGCTCCCCGGAATGCAGATTAACGTTTCAGAGAACTTTGCCGCTGGAATGCTTTACTACAGCCTTGGCCTTGCTGGCTTGCGAGCGCACAGGCTTCTTGGGCGCCTGTGTTTCCAGTAGACGTTTCACGGCACGGAGCAGATGTGTAACTTCGGTTGAGCTCTTGGGTATGACGATATTCGCGCCTGTCGTTTTCTCATCCAGTCCGAGAACGTCAACAACACCGGAGATCAACACGATAGGCATGGCCGGATGAGTAACCCGGATGTGTTGGATGAGTTGCGCGCCTGTCATCTTAGGCATTCGATAATCGGTCACAATCAAGTCGAACTGTTGATCGCTGAACTCGATTAGTGCGTCCTCAGGCGCCGAACAAGCATGCACCACGTAGCCGTGCTCCTGTAAAACACTTTTGCGGGCGAGCAGGCCATTCTGATTGTCGTCAACGAGGAGAATTCGAAAGACCTTCGCCGGTCTCTCGGCTTTCAGTGGCTTCATGAACGATGCGAAATTAACAGACCCGTAACCAGGATGTCAACGGATTTGTATCGGACTCAAATGTAGTGAGATCGAGTTCTTGACTTTCACGCTTGGTGTATTCCATAGAACCTCGCAGCGGTCTCTCCCATCACCTTGTTGCGAGCTTCTTCGGGAGTGGGACCAAGCGCTTGTGTAAAACCAGCGAGCACCTCTTTCCATATGCCCGCGAGAAGGCACACAGGCCAGTCACTACCGAACATGCAACGATCGGGACCGAAAGTATTCCACACGTGTTGGACATACGGTTTCAGATGATCCGAAGTCCATGTCTTCGATTGCGCTTCCGTAATCATCCCGGAAAGTTTCACATAAATTTGGCGCGCCTTTGCGATTCGCTCTATGTTCTCCGCCCAGCCCGTCATCTGCTGTTTCGCTATGAGTGGTTTTGCCAGATGATCGATTACCATGTTGAGCGAAGGTGTTTTGTCAACGAGCTCGATAGCTGCAGGCAGATGTTGTGGCCGCAACAGCAGATCATACGGTATCTTGCGACGTTCGAGTTCTTTGAGTCCTCGAACAACTTCCGGTTTGAGCAGCCAGCGATCATCGGCCTCGTCATGTACAGGATGGCGGACGCCTTTGAACTTTTGATTCGTTTGAAGTTTATCGAGCGTCTTACCGAGCGATGGATCTGTCAGATCGACCCATGCAACCACTCCGAGAATCATCGGATGCTTACCGGCGAGCTCGAGTAACCAGGTAGCCTCACCCGGCACGGTAGTGGCTTGCACTACGACCGAGCCATCGAAGCGATTGCGCTCAAGGATCGGCTGCAGATCTTCCGGCAAGAAGGTACGCCGCAGTGGAGATGGAGCAGGCGGCATCCAGGGATATGGGAAGCGATCCAGATCCCAGAAGTGTTGGTGCGCGTCGATTCGCATTGGAGGAATGAGTTGTTTCCTCCCTACGGTATCATCCTCGATTTTTTATTCCGCTCGAATCGCTTTGATGGGATCGATTCGGACTGCTCGCACAGTAGGGATGATACTACCTGCCAGTGTCATCATTGCGCAGATCCCGATAGCGATCGAAAATGTCGATAAGTCTGCCGGTTTTACACCTGCAAGAAGCGCTTCGATACTCCGCGCCGCCACCAGCGCAAGCGCTAGACCTATCGCCGCTCCGATTGAGGCAAGTTTGATGCCATGTCGGAGCACCATCAACATAATGCTCGAAACACTCGCGCCCAGCGCGACGCGGACACCGATCTCCTGGACGCGTTGAGAGACTCGGAAAGTGAGCAGGCTGTGGATGCCTAGCGACGCAAGGACCAGTGCTAGAAATGCAAACGCGCCGACAAGCCATAGCTGGGTCCGGCGTGAAGCCGTTTCCATGTTTACAATGTCGCCCATCCACTGCACATCAGAAACAGGTTGGGCGGGATCTGCCTCGTGAACGATGCGACGGATCACTGTGACCAGTTCAGCGTTCTCACTTGTGACGCGAACCGCCAGATCCTTTGGCGCAAACCATTCGTAGGCTCCATCAGGAACTTGGGCGTGCGGAAGGTAGACTTGCGGCTCACTGTTTCGTTCGAGTCCGCGCAACCGGGCATTGGCGACGATACCTACAATTGTTCGAGAAGCCTCCGCAAACTGAAATCGTTTTCCAAGAGCGTTCTCACCGGGCCAGTGCTTTCTAGCGAATGACTCGCTCACGACGGCAACGTACGGCGATGTGGAAGTATCGGACTGCTCGACATCCCGTCCCGATAGCAAAGATATCCCGACAGTCGATAGATATTGAGGAGTGACGTAGCGCAGGTACGCGTCGTGGAAGTTCTTGCCGTCACTCTCTTGGCCTTCGATCACTACAGGATGGATCCCGCCACGCATCACGAGAGGGAGAAAACTCACATAACCGGCGCTCTTCACATTGGGGATGTGTCGCACACGTTCGAGAACTCGTTGATAGAACGCTGATCGATCCAGTGTCTTTTTGTATTTCGGCATCGGTAGTGATGTGCGAACAGTCAGCACCCCACCGGGACGGAATCCCGTGTCGATGGATTGCAGGTGAAACAGCGTACGAATCAAAAGACCGGATGACACGACAAGGACGATGCAAATGGCGATCTCTGCCACGACTAGTTTCCCCTTTTTATATTCTCATATTTATTCATAATCACATTCATCCTATTTCAACCCAATCCCCTTTCGTACACCATACTGAGCGTTACCCTCCGCGTGGGTCAATCCCTCACCGAGGTTGCAGATTATCGCTGGCGACGATAGCCCTTTGGTTTTCATACCGGAAGACCTTTCTGGCTTTCCTCCGTGTGAAACACCAGTTAATCTTGGTTCGTTTCTGGTTGCTCTGACGGGTCCAGTCCTTGGTCTCTCGTTGCAACGTGCCCAGATCCGGAATCCGCCGGGTACCCAGGCATTGTCGCGAGAATAAGCTGAGTTCGATCTCCGCTTGGTCAAGCCAGCTTCCGTGCTTGGGAGTGTAATGCACCGTCAGCCGATCCCACAGGTATCCACCTTCTTGCTCGCCGAAGGAATCGACCAGCGATTTGCGGCAGTGGATGTTCAGGTTGTCCATGACCAGATGAATCGTGGTGGCAAAGAGATACTGCTCAACAATGTTCTCCACCGTCCTGGCGAACTCGGCGGCGCATCGATCTAGCGTCGCCACGTGAAATACCGTCCTGCTTTCGCTCTACCACCGCGAATACGTTCGCCGTGCCACAGCGCTTGTATTCGTTATCCCGCCTGACCGGTTTGCCTGGCCGAGCCGGCATCGCAGACCGCACATCGACATGCAGAGACACCGGCTTTTCATCCAGACAGACCACCGGCTCTACCGGATCGTAGAGCTTCTCGTAAATCGCCAGCACGTCCTCCATCTTTTCGATGTACTCCTGATCCAGTTCAGCTACGCACCACATTTTTTTCCCGCCACGGCTGGAACTCTGGCTTTCTAACAAATGCGGACCAGAGCCGTCCCTTGGCTCCTCCAATCGATGGCCGTGATCCTTCGCGCAGATCCGCTTCGCCGAACTTGTTTCCGCAACCGAGGGCGGGAAATACACCGAAGGCCAAGCCGGTCAAGCAACTGATCAAAATCGAGAACCCCAGAACCCGAAGATTCAGTGGAGGATCGCCTGCAATCGGCAACGAAGATGGAACAAAGCGCGCAAGCGCAGGTAAAGTCCACGTCGCGATGAACACGCCCAAAATCCCACCGCAGGCGCTTAGAACCATGCTCTCGGTCAAGACTTGACGCACAAGCCGTTCCCGGCCGGCGCCTAGCGCGGAACGCACGGCCAGTTCCCTGCGCCGTGCGAGCGCCCGCGCCAATAAAAGGCTGGCGATGTTCGCGCAAACGATCAAGAGGGTACATGCAGATGCGGCTGTCAAAGCGAACAGCATGTCGCGTGTCCGCTGCGAAACGTTTTCGCTCAGCAGTGTTATGCGTACGCCGATACGGTCATTCTCTTTTGGGTACGAGCGTTCGAGTTGTGTTGCGATGACGCGCATCTCGGCCGTAGCTTGTTGTACGGTGACGCCACTTCTCAGCCTGCCGACTACATGAAGGAAATTAGTCGTTCGGTCACTCAGATCCCGCGCGGTGAATCGCATAGGAGTCCAGAGATTCACGTTGCGCTGCGGAAAGCGGAACTCAGCCGGCATCACTCCGATAACTGTGTACGTCCCGTCATCAAGGAGGATCTTGCGGCCGAGTACTCCAGGGTCGGCAGCAAAACGCCGCGTCCAGAAGGCGTGACTCAGAAGCACAGTGCCTGGCGCGTCGGCACGATCCTCGGCTTCTGTAAACACGCGACCCAGTTGCGCACGGACACCAAGCAACGGAAAAGCTTCGGCGGTAATCGCCACGCCTTCCACACGTTCGGGGTCGCCTTGCCCTTGCATCGTTGCGGATAGTCCTCGCCAAGCCGCCATCGCCTCGAACGATTGACTCATTCGTTTCCAGTCGAGGTAGTTTGCCGGCGATGGCTCATTCTGAGGGTAGCCGCGAAATGACTGATCTTCCCAAAGCTTCACCAGCCTTTCGGGTTGTGCGAACGGCAACGGACGAATGAGTACGTGATCGGTGACAGAGAAGACGGCTGTGTTGGCTCCTACCCCGAGAGCGACGATCGTGATCGCAGCCATTGTGAAGCCCGGAATTCTGGATAACGTCCTTGCGGTGTATCGGAGGTCCTGACGCAGCATGTCCCAATGTGTTTGCGCGGCGCTGATCAGGACGTCGCCGATCATCTCGAGGCAAAGTAGCAGTCTATAGAAGGGCGACCGCCCGTCCTTCATCCGGAATTCGAAATCGGAGGCCAGTTCGCGGCCGTATTCGGCGCGGAAGGCGGCAGGGTAAAGCAGGAGCAATGCGCGTAACATCAGGCTTTCCCCGTGACCAGCCCACAAACGCGAGCCTGTTTGACAAGATCTGCGAGCCGAGCGGCCTCGGCACGGGCGACGGCGCGGCCGAATGTTGTGAGTCGGTAATAACGGCGGCGCTCATCGTCCAGTTCCGGGGCTGGTCGCTCGGCCGACTCGACGATTAACCCTTGTTCCATCAAACGCTGAATCGAGCGGTAGAGCGTGCCTGGACTCAATCGGACTTGTCCGCTGGTCCGGGCGAGCACATCCTGAATGATGCCGTATCCATGGCAGTCGCCTTCTGCTAGCGCTAGCAGGATGTGGAAGGTCGTCGGTGGAAGCGGCAAGTAGTTTTCGGGATTCGGTGTCGAGGCAGCCATATGCAAAGTATATCCACTGTGAGTAGATTGTCAATGCATATATCCACTGTGGTCCGAATTATTCCTCTTTCGCGCATCTGTCGCGATACCATGGACACTTAATGCACGATTTCCGCCACGCAACCTGCAACGAAGCGTTCAAGGACTATGATTTTCGCGAGGCCTGTAATGTAATCCGCTCCATCGGTTACACCGGAATCGAGATCGCTCCGTTTACTCTGGCTGATGATCCGCTCGACATATCGCCAGAACAACGCAACGAGTACAAGCGAATCATGTCAGATGAGGGACTCACATTCGCGGGTCTTCATTGGTTAATGGTTTCGCCGAAGACTCTGCACGTGACGACGGACGACAATGCCTTACGAGAGCTGAGCTGGCAGTATGTCCTTAATCTCGTTGATCTGTGCTCGGATCTCGGTCCAAATGGCGTGATGGTGTTCGGATCGCCAAAGCAAAGGGCGGCGACGCCTGGTTCCACTCCTCAAGAAGCGAAGAAGCGCTGGATCGACGGGCTTGCGCACGTTGCCCCGCATGCCGAAGAGCGCGGTGTTACGATTCTTGCCGAGGCGTTACCTTCGAGCCAGTGTAATGTTGTAACAACCTTGGAGGAGGCAGTGGGGCTCGTGCGGCAAATCGGCAGCCCGGCCATTCGAACCATGTTCGATTCGCATAACGCCGAGGACGAAGTTGAGAACCACGCCGTCCTGGTTGACCGCTACTATGACTACATCCATCACGTTCATGTGAACGAGATGGATGGACGCCATCCAGGAACCGGAGATTATGATTTTGCAGCAATTTTTGACGTTCTCAAACGGAGAGGTTACAACGGGTGGATCTCGCTTGAGGCGTTTGACTTTACCCCTGGAGCAGAAACTTTGGCGCGAGAATCGTTTGAATATTTACAGTCTGTGATGGAGAGGTTGCCTGCATGAAGAAACGCTACGCAGTTACAGGTGGTGCGGGCTTCATCGGCTCGCAGATGGTTCGAACGCTTCTGAAACAGGGGGCCGATCGTGTTGTTGTCATCGACAACCTGGCGACGGGCCGCGATGTGAACCTGGATGAAATTCGGGACGACATTGATTTCCACCGAATCGACATCCGAGATTTCGACAGCGTTCGGGAAGCATTGAATGGGTGTGAATACGTGGCCCATCTGGCTGCTATCCCATCGGTTCCCCGATCTATCGAAGATCCCATACCTTCGCATGACGTGAATATCAACGGCACGTTTAATGTGTTTCGAGCGGCCCATGAGGCCGGTGCGAAACGTGTTTTTTTCGCCGGTTCTTCTTCTGCCTACGGAGACACGGAAGTGCTGCCGAAATACGAAGAAATGCTGCCCCGGCCGAAATCCCCGTACGCCGCGCAAAAAGTGCTCGGCGAGATGTATGGCAAGGTGTTCAGCGAGTGCTACGGTCTCGACGTGGTATCGCTACGTTTCTTCAACGTCTATGGTCCTCGCCAGGATCCATCGAGCGCCTACTCGGGCGTCCTTTCTATCTTCATGCGCTGCATCCTCGAAGAGACTGCGCCACTAATCCACGGCGATGGGGAGCAATCGCGCGACTTTACTTATGTTGAGGATGTCGCGGAATTGGTCTACAAGGCGCTTCACGCCGATGATGTCGCCGGCAAGGTGATAAACGCGGGCAATGGTGACCGGTTCACGTTGAACACGGTTTGGGAAACGTTGCAGCGGATCACTGGCGTGAAGATTCAGCCGAAATACGGACCGGACCGACCTGGCGATGTACGGCACTCTCAGGCCGATACGACAGAGGCGAAAAAGTTGTTGAATCACGTCCCGCGTTTCTCTCTGGAAGAAGGGCTGACGCAAACCTTCGAGTGGTACAAAAAAGACGCTCTAGCGCGCGGCGCTGTTAAGGCTTAAGTCTTCGCAGGGCTCGCAAGTTCGTGTGCATGTAGCGGGTCTTGCCATCGGGTCCTGGTACGAGCACAAAATAGCCGACAGGACCCTGCGCAACGAATCGTCCGCCGCCGAGCGATTTGACCGGATAAGTCTTCCCATCCATCGTTACGTCGACGGTATCCCCTTTTGCCGAGAGGACGACGCGAATCGGACCACCAGCGTACGTTCCGGCAGACTCGGAAAGATTGGGGCCGCTTGAAGATGCCGGGGCTTCGGCTTCCTCCGGACCATACTTCACTGTCATCTCCAGTGCCTTCTGCGCGACTTTGCCGAGCATGGCGTTACTGCGATTCGCGACCACAGCGACTCCCACTTTCTTATCCGGCGCCATCGTCAGCATCGATCCGAATCCAATTCGTGCTCCTCCATGCGATACGGTTCGTACTGCGCGGTCGATCGAGGTAACCAGTCCGTAGCCATAGTGAGTGTCCGGTGATCCCGGAAACGCGGCGCGCGGAGCAGACATAAGTTTGACGGTTTCTGCAGACAAGCCGCCATTCAGGAATGCGGACATGAAGTTCGCCAATCCCCGGCCGCTTGCGAACGCGCTGCCTCCTGGCCAACTATTCACTTCGTCAGCAAACGGTCGGATCACTTTTGGAGATTTTCCGGGACCACCTTCATGCTGCTGCGCCATGGGATAGGTCATCGCCATGAGAGGACGAAACGTGCTGTCTTTCATGCCGGTTCGCTCAAAAGCACGTTCAGCGACAGCGTCGGCAAAGGGCTTGCCCGAGATTTCTTCGAGAACGAAACCGGCAAGCCAGTAGCCGAGGCTGGAATAGGAAAAAATCTCGCCCGGTGTGAGCTCGATCATGTCGCTCTTCAGACCTCTCATGGTCAAACCGAGAGCTGCGTCATCGTGCGAGCCATTCCCGGAGCCGCGATCTCCCAGACCTGCCGTGTGTGACAGCAGTTGGTGCGTCGTGATCGACCCGATTGTTGGATCGAGGCCTTTCACGTATGTTGAGATCGGCTTCGATAAATCGAGCTTTCCTTCGTTAACAAGGCTCAGGACCGCGGCGGCGGTGAAGATCTTGGTGGTGGAGCCGATTCGGAAGAGCGTATCCGGCGTGATCTTTTCTCCGGTCTCTATGTTGGCGAGGCCATAACCTTTGAGATGCGCAACCCGGTCGCCTTGAACTATGGCGACAACGGCTCCCGGGGTCCCGGTCGCTTTCAGCTCACTCTCGACAAGACTGTCGAGCGCAGCGAAGTCTTGCGCGCCAAGCAGAGTGGAAACGAAGAAAACCAGGAAGAACAGCATTTCCACTCAGACGTAAGAGTCTGAAGAACGCTACGCCTTTACCAAGTCCAAAAATGCTTTGGCGGCGTGACTTAGAGCGCGCTTGGCCGGATACACAAGGCGGATCTTGCGCTCGACGCTCAATTCCGAAACCTTGATCTCTCGCAGCAGCCTCTGTTCGATTTCCTGTTCGACGCACATACTGCGGCAGAAACGCCACGCCCTCGTTTCGCTGGACCAGCTTGCGAATCGTCTCGACCGTCGGCATCTCCACATCCATGTTCAGGGGAACGCGATGGCGCTGAAATTCTCGCAAAACCACTTCGCGATAGGGCGATAGTACGTTATGGGCGATGAACGTCTCCATTCCTAAGTTCGGTGATCGACACGGTCTTTGCCTTCGCGAAACGGTGATGCGGGGAGACGACAAAGGCCAGATGGTCTGTGAAGATCACTTTGGACACCAGCCGATCGTCTTCGGGATCGTAGCTGATCACTCCAAGCTCCAGATCGCCATCGAGTAGCTGAGTCGGAATCTTGCTCGACAGGCTGCGGCGGACCTGAACTCTTAACCTTGGGATACAGCGTCCGGTACTGCTCGATGTGCTGCAACAGATATAAAGAAGTCGATTCGTTGGCGCCGATGATCAGACGGCCGGCAGAGTTGTCGCGCAATTCGGCCAGTGAGTTCTGCATCTCGGCTTCCAGGTTCTCGAAGCGTTGCGCATATTCGAGTACGATTCGTCCCGCGTCAGTCAGGATGGGCGGTGTACTCGACCGGTCGATCAGTTTCTCTCCGAGTTCGGCTTCCAGCCGTTGAACAGCCAGAGAGATCGCGGGCTGGGTCCGCAGCATCTTCTCCGCTGCGCGCGAAAAGCTCTTCTCGGTGGCAACGGCGAGGAACACCTTGAGTGGGTAAAGTTCCATGCGAAAGGGCTCTGAACTAGATTATGCATTGCTTATGGACAGTCACGCAATTATAAATTTGCTAAATCTAGGCTCCTTCCGCATAATGGGTCTGGTAACGAGGCAAGAACCGGAATGAGCAATCGAGTTTACATATTCGACACGACGCTGCGGGACGGCGAACAGTCGCCCGGCTGCAGTATGAACATGCCAGAGAAGCTTCAGATGGCAGCGAAGCTTGTGGATCTTGGAGTGGACATTCTCGAAGCCGGTTTCCCGATCGCCTCCGACGGCGATTTTGAAGCCGTCGACGCGGTCAGCCGCGAATTCCCGTGGGTGCAGGTGGCGGCCTTGGCGCGCTCATGCACGCTCGATGTGGAGCGCGCAGCCAAGTCGCTTGAAAATGCCCGACGCCCGCGCATCCACACTTTCATCGCGACCAGCGATATTCACCTGAAGTACAAGTTGAAGAAGTCCCGCCAGCAGGTTCTGGATGATGCGGTAGCGGCTGTCGAACTGGCTCGCCGACATGTCGACGACGTCGAGTTTTCGGCCGAAGACGCCACGCGCACCGATCCCGACTATCTGGAGCAGGTGTCGCAAGCCGTGGTCGCTGCTGGCGCGCGAACTGTGAACTTGCCCGATACGGTCGGCTTCTCGGTTCCTGACGAATACGGCCAGCTCATCGGCCGCATCTCGCACAGCTCTCGGCGATACGGCGATCGTCAGCGTTCACTGCCATGACGACCTCGGCCTCGCGGTAGCGAACTCTATCGCAGCCGTACAGAACGGGCGCGCGGCAGATCGAATGCACCATCAACGGCATCGGCGAGCGCGCGGGCAACTGCTCGCTTGAAGAAGTCGTGATGGCGATGAAGACGCGCAACGACCGTCTTCCGTTCCACACCGGCATTCACACCGAGCATCTCTATCCCGCCAGCCAGTTGCTGTCGAGCCTGATCAGCTTCGGACCGCAACCGAACAAAGCCATCGTCGGCGAGAATGCGTTCGCGCACGAAGCAGGCATCCATCAGGATGGCTACCTGAAAGAACGCACGACCTACGAAATCATCGATCCGAAAACGGTCGGCGTTCCCGAGAGCAAGCTCGTGCTCGGCAAGCACAGCGGACGGCACGCGCTGAAGCAGCGCTGCGAGGACCTCGGCTTCAAGCTCACGCAAAGAGGAACTCGATGCCGTGTACCATGCGCTTCACTGCTGCCGCGGATCGCAAGAAAGGCCTGATGAACGAAGAGATCGCCGTGATTGTTCGGTGAAGTCACGGGCTCCGTCGCCCACTCGGCGGCCGACTAATCTATGGACCTAAACGTACTGATCGTGCCGGGCGATGGCATCGGCACGGAAGTCACGCGTGAAGCCGTGCGCGTCCTCGAGCATGTCTGCCAGAAGTTCAAGCACAAGCTGAACCAGCGCGAAGCCCTGCTGGGCGGCATCGCCATTCACAAGACCGGCACGCCGTTTCCGGACGAAACGGCGAAGCTGGCCGTGGAAGCCGACGCGACGCTGATGGGCGCGGTGGGCCTGCCGGAGTTCGACAACGCGCCGCCGGAGAAGCGGCCGGAAAAGGGACTGCTCGGCATTCGCAAGACGCTGGGCGTTTACGCGAACCTGCGCCCGGTGCGGACCTACAAGTCGCTGATCCAGTCTTCGCCGCTGAAGAACGAGCTGGTCGAAGGCACGGACATGATCATCGTGCGCGAACTGACCGGCGGTCTCTATTACGGAACGCCGCGCGGCATCAGCGGGTCACGGCGCGGAAGAGCGCGGCACCAACACGATGACCTACACGCGCGCCGAGATCGAGCGCGTCACGCGCATGGCGTTCAATCTCGCGCGCAATCGCCGCAAGAAGCTGACGAGCGTCGACAAGTCGAACGTGCTCGAAGTCTCGCAGCTCTGGCGCAAGGTGGTCACCGAGGTCGCGCCGGAGTTCCCGGATGTCGAGCTCGATCACCTGCTGGTCGACAACTGCGCGATGCAGCTTGTGCTGAATCCGACGCCGCTTCGACGTGCTCGTGATGGAGAACATGTTCGGCGACATTCTGAGCGATGAAGGCGCCGTGCTCGCGGGTTCGATCGGCATGCTGCCGTCGGCGTCTATCGGCGACAAGAAGCCGTCCGGCGCATGGGTGGGTTTGTACGAGCCGGTGCACGGGTCAGCGCCCGACATCGCCGGACAGAACAAAGCGAATCCGCTGGGCGCGATCGGCTCGGTGGCGGCGATGCTCGAGTACAGTTTCGGATTGAAGGAAGAAGCGGCGGCCGTGAATCGCCGCGATCGAGAAGGTGCTCGAACAGCGGCAATGTCACCGCTGACCTGAAGCCGGCGGGCAAGCCCGCGACGACGACACAGGTTGGCGAAGCAGTTGTAGCCGCAATCTGAGGAGTTCGTAATGAGTAAACCACGCACGATCATCGAGAAGCTGTGGGATTCCCACGTCGTCGCGGAGCAGCCCGGCGCCCCGGCGCTGTTGTTCATCGATCTGCATCTGGTTCATGAAGTCACGTCGCCGCAGGCCTTCGCCGGGCTGCGGGAGCGCGGGCTGAAGGTGCGCCGCCCGGACCTCACGCTCGCGACCGTCGATCACAGCATTCCGACCACACCCCGGTCGCTGCCCGATCGTCGATAAGATTGCCGCAACACAGGTGGCGCAGCTCGAAGCCAACTGCAAGGAGTTCGGCATTCCCTGCTTCGGCTTCAATAGCGAGAAGCAGGGCATCGTTCACGTCATCGGACCCGAGCGCGGCTTCACGCAGCCGGGCATGACGGTGGTTTGCGGCGACAGCCACACCGCCACGCATGGCGCATTCGGCGCGCTGGCGTTCGGCATCGGTACCAGCGAAGTCGAGCATGTGCTCGCAACGCAGTGCCTGCTGCAGCGGAAATCGAAGACCTATCAGGTGCTATGTGGACGGGCACGTTGCAGCGATGGCGTCACCGCGAAAGACATCATCCTCAACCTGATCTCGCGTATCGGCATCGGCGGCGGCACTGGCTGCGTATTCGAATACTGCGGATCGGCCATTCGCGCGCTCTCGATGGAAGAGCGCATGACGGTCTGCAACATGTCGATCGAAGCGGGCGCGCGCGCCGGCCTGGTCGCTCCCGACGATACGACGTACGAGTTTCTGCACGGTCGTCCTGCTCGCGCCGAAGGGCGCGGCGTGGGATGCAGCGGTTGCGCGCTGGAAGCAGCTTGCCGACCGACGAAGGCGCGACCTACGATCGATCGATCACGATCGACGCTTCACGAACTCGAGCCGATGATCACGTTCGGAACGAACCCGGGCATGGGTATCCCGATCACTTCGCGGATTCCCGATCCGGCGAGCATGGCCGATCCGATCGAGCGCGAGTCGCTCGTCAAAGCGCTGCGGTACATGGATCTGCAGCCGGGCGAGTCCGCTGCTGGGCCAGCCGGTGAACGTCGTGTTCATCGGTAGCTGCACGAACTCGCGCATGTCGGATCTGCGCGCTGCTGCGTCGGTGTTGAAGGGCCGCAAAGTCAATCCGGATGTGCGGGTCATGGTGGTGCCCGGCTCGATGGAGATCAAGCGTCAGGCGGAAGCAGAAGGTCTTGACCGTGTGTTCCGTGACGCCGGAGCGGAATGGCGGGAAGCCGGCTGCTCGATGTGCATCGCGATGAATGGCGATCAGCTGAAGCCGGGCGAGTACAGCGTCTCGACGAGCAATCGCAATTTCGAAGGCCGACAGGGCAAGGGTGGCCGCACGTTCCTGGCGAGCCCGCTGACCGCCGCTGCCAGCGCCATCACCGGCAAAGTGACCGACGTGAGGACAATTGCGGGAATAACTAATGGCCAAGTTCACTAAGTTTCGAAAGCCGCGTGCTGCCGCTTCCGGTCGACAACGTCGATACGGACCAGATCATTCCGGCGCGCTTTCTGAAGACGATCAGCAAGGAAGGGCTCGACAAGCAGCTCTTCTACGACTGGCGGTACGACGCGGAAGGAAATCCGAAGCCCGGATTTCTTCTGAATCAGCCGCGAAGCCAAGGGCGCCGAGATTCTGCTTGCAGGCGACAACTTCGGCTGCGGCAGCTCGCGCGAGCATGCGCCGTGGGCGCTGACGCAGTTCGGATTTCGCGCGGTCATCAGCACGTCGTTCGCCGATATTTTCAAAGGCAACTCGCTGAAGAATTCGCTGTTGCCGATTGTGGTTCCCAGAGAGATTCACGGGGAACTGTTCCGGGCCGTGGAAGCAAACCCGCAATACACGGTAACCGTAGATCTGGCTGCGCAAAAGCTCGTCCTACCTGACGGCCGCGCAGTCGAGTTCCCCGTGGACGCGTTCTCTAAGCACTGCCTGCTTGAAGGTGTCGATGAACTCGGCTATATCCAGCAGCACGAAGCCGAGATCGCCGCGTATGAAGCGCGCCGTCCTGACACCATCGACACTCTGACAGCGGCTTAGAGTTGCGCGCACCATGCGCCAACCGGCAATAGACTTCATTCGCGAGCGCGCCCGTGAAGGAGAAATCCTGGTGCTCGGTCCATCGACCGAGGCATCGCGAGATCTCGCGCGGCGCGCTTGTGAGACTGCTCTTGTCGGCGTTCACGCTTCGAGTCTGAAGCAGTATGCGCGTGATCTCACGCGGACCGGTCCCACGGCGATAAATAGCATCGTTCATCGTGCGATTTGCGCACGGATTAGCCATACAGAGAAGCTCACTTATTTCGGACCTGTTTCGCGGACACCCGGCTTTCCAAAAGCTCTGGCAAGAACGATCCGCGAACTTCGACTGCAACACGTCCGGCCGCAGGGCGACGCGGGTGTTCTGCTACAGGCTTACGAGCGGGAGCTGGAATCACGACAGTTAGCGGATGAGGCGGCGACGTATCGGCTAGCCAGCCTGGCGCCGAAGCCGAGTATGGCGACCCTGTTGTACGCCATCGACGGTCGCACGCAGGCGGAGCGGCAGTTCGCGGCCTCGCTCGCGCCGTGGACCGGAGCCGACATCGAGGTTCCCGAGAATCCGGTGAATGCTCTGCAGTTTCTGCAGCGATATCTATTCTCGGAAGACCCAGCTCCAAATCGCGGCGCCGATGAGACGTTCCACGTCTTTGCGGCCGCGACCGAAGCTCAGGAGTGTGTCGAGATTGCTCGACGCATCGTGCAGCTTGCGGCAAAAGGCGTTCGACTCGACGAATGCGCGGTGCTCCTTCGTCAGCCCGAACGTTACGCTCCTCTTCTCACCGAGGCTTTCCGGCGCGCTAGCATTCCTGTCTGGCTGGCCCAAGGATCACGACAGCCGAACCTGACAGGCCGTGCGCTCCTGACTCTCTTGCACTGCGCTCAGGAGGGAATCAGCGCGACACGGATGGGCGAATATCTGTCGCTCCGTCAAGTGCCGGAATTCAATCCAGCGAACTGGGAACGATGGATCTCGAACGCGCATGTCATCGGTGGTTACGACCGTTGGGCCAGACGGCTTTCTGCGCTGGCTCGTCATGCGGAATCGCTTCAAGAACTGAAAGACTTCGTTCTACCTTTGGTCGACCGTTTGGACAAACTTCCGAAGAACGCAATCTGGCGTGACTGGCTGGATGCGCTCTATGCGCTGGCCGAGTCCTCATTGCGTGACACGGCTGCAATCTTTGAAGCGCTCGATGAATTGCAGCCTATGGCGGAAATCGGTCCCGTCGGGATCGACGAAGTATTGCTCTTGCTTTCGGAACACCTCCGTGCAACACGAGATCGTGACGAAGAGAGCAGGTACGGACGTGTATGGGTCGGCTCGATTGAGGCGGCTCATGGGATTGGCTTCCGTCATGTGTTTGTTCCTGGAGTCGCGGAAGGCGCTTTTCCGAGGCCGCTTCGGGAAGATCCATTGCTGCTGAACGAAGAGCGTCGATCGTTAGGCTTGCCCGAGGTCACTGAGGAGGAAGAGCAGCGGCTGCTATTGATGGCTTCGCGCGCGGCTACCGAAAGCATCACGCTGTCCTATGGCCGAATCGATCTGGAGACGGGCAAGCCTCGCGTGCCGTCTCTCTATTTGTATGCGGCGATGCGAGCGGCAGGGGGCGGCACAGAGATCACTTCAGCTACGGGACCGGGAAGCGATCCAATCGACGACTATGAATACGATTCGCTTGCGCTACACGATCGCAAGCCGGGATCGGGCGCGTATCTGAAGCGAGCAAATGCAAGGCTGTACGACAGTCTGCTTGCGCGGTATCGGCGTTGGGAGCCGGAGAAGAAGTGGCAAAGCGCTGATGGGTTGAATTTGCTTGATCCTGCGCTTGAAGATTATCGGCTGACGAAGAAAGCCTATTCTGTTTCGGCGCTCGAAGCGTATGCCGCGTGTCCCTATCAGTTCTACCTGCGTGGGATGCTTGGTTTGCGACCTGTGGAGCGTCCTGAACCACTACAGAGAATGGATCCGGCCATTCGCGGGGCTATCTTTCATCGGATCCAGCTAGAGTTACTTCGCTCACTGAGGTCAGCGTCGCTGCTTCCCCTGACTGTTCCGACGTTGCCGATCGCTCTCAGTCTGCTCAATGGTGTCATTTCGCGTGTTGGGCAGGCCGAAGCAGAGCAACTCGCTCCCGCAACGCCCCAAGTCTGGCGCGATGAACTGAGTCGCATGCGCGCCGATCTGCGAGGCTGGGTTTCAAAGATGGCAATCGAAGACGACGAATGGACGCCCGTCGCCTTCGAGCTCGCTTTCGGAAGGCTCAAAGACAATGCCCACGATGATCGTAGCCTCGAAGAAGCAGTACCTGTGCTCGATCAGTATCTCGTGCAAGGGTCCATCGATCTTGTCGAGCGTCACACCAGTGGACTGCTGCGCGTGACGGATCATAAGACCGGCTCCTATCCGGACTCCGTGCCGCGCACGATTGGGAAAGGCGAGGCCCTGCAGCCATCGCTCTATGCGCTTGCTGCTTCGAAAATATTCGGCGAACCGGTCGGTAGCGCTCGTCTCTACTTCGCAACCTTGCGCGCGAACTTCCGGTCTATTCCCATCCTTTTCCCGAATTCGGGGATAGCGCATGTTCTCGAATCGATCGACGGAGCAATCGGCGGCGGACTACTGCCCGCCAATCCTCGCGAAGGCGCGTGCGAGAACTGCGACTATCGGTGCATTTGCGGTCCTTATGAAGAGCAGCGCGTAAAGCGCAAGCCGAAGCAGACGGAACTCGAGCGCATAAGGAAAACCGAATGAGCGGCGTCAGCTATGTAGTCGAGGCGTCGGCAGGGACCGGTAAGACAACACAACTCGTCCAACGGATCGTTGACGCCATCGCCGCTGGAGCCGAAGTCGACCGCATTGCAGCTGTCACGTTCACGGTTGCCGCCGCAGGTGAGATGAAGCTGCGCATCAGTCAGAAGCTGGAAGCTGCAGGTGAGACGGCTGCTGTTCGGCGGCTCGAACGCGCCTTCATCGGAACTATTCATGCCTTCTGCGCGAACATGCTTCGACAGCGGCCAGTCGAGGCCTGCGTCGATCCAGCGTTTGAAGAACTGGCCGAGCCGGAACGTGTCTTTGCGCGTGTGTTTGCGTCGTGGCTGCAAGAGCGGCTCGCCGCTGGATCGCCGGTGTTACGGCGAGCCTTTGCCCGTCTCGCATGGCGCGATGAACGACGAGGCAAGTCTCCGGTTCAGGCATTGCAGGACAGCGCGTGGGACTTGATGCAATGGCGCGATCATCCAGGCCATTGGACTCGGCGTGACTTCGACAGGAACGTCGAAGTCGACCGTCTTTTGAAGGCCGCAGCCGGTGTTGTCGTGTTGCGTGGTCGTTGCGATCGCTCGGATCGTGACATCCTCCACAAAGGACTGCAGCCTCTGGCGGACTTCGTCGAACGAGTCGAAAGCGCGCGGGCGCTCGGTGAGATCGACTACGACACATGGGAGGCCGAGCTTCTTGCGCTGCCCAATGCGCATCGCTTCCTGAAGCCCGGCTCTGGCCCATTCAGCGCATCGACCACTCGCGAACAAGTCATGGCTGCATGGACAGAACTCGCCGGTGAAATAGAGAGCTTCCAACAGCAGGCAGACGCGTCACTCGCTGTGGAGTTGCGCGATGAATTCCAGAGTCTCGTCCCTCGGTACGAGGAAGCCAAATCGAAAGCGGGTCAGCTCGACTTCCTGGACTTGTTAGTGAAGACTCGCGACCTTCTCGATCGCCCGGACATTTGCGAGTACTTCCGCACGCGATACGAATATCTCTTCGTCGACGAGTTCCAGGACACAGATCCTCTGCAGATCGAGATCCTAGAGAAACTCGCCGGAAGTCGCGCCGGCCGACTGTATGTTGTCGGAGATCCCAAACAATCCATCTATCGCTTTCGCCGCGCCGACGTCACATCCTTCGAAGCGAGTTGCGACCGATTCATAGAAGCGGGCGCCGAGCGGCAACGCCTGCAAGTCAGCCACCGGTCCGTGCGGCCGATTCAGGAGTTTGTCAACGCCGCGTTCGCTCCTGAGATTCCCGGCTACTTGGCTCTGGAGGGAGGTCGCGGACCCGCTGCCGAAGCAGCCGAGCGTCCTGGCGCTCCCGATCCCGGAACCCTACGGCAAGCGCAACATTGCGAAAGGCGCTATCAACAAGTCATCGCCAACAACAGTGGCCGCCTTCATCGCATGGATGGTCAATCAAAGCGATTGGAAGATCATCGATTCCAAATCGAATGAGCTACGCAAAGTGGAGTCGAAGGACGTCTGCATTCTTTTCCGCCGCTTCACTAACGACGGCAAGGACCTGACGCAGGACTATGTGCGATGCCTCGAAGCCCAGGGACTTCCGCACGTTCTGGTCGGCTCGAAGTCGTTCCATCACCGGGAAGAAATTGCATCGGTCCGCACGGCTCTTCGCGCGATCGAGTGGCCCGACGACGAGCTAAGCGTCTACGCGACAATCCGTAATTTCTGGGGTGTCCACGACGGCACTTTGTTCCAGTTCAAGAACAAATACGGCGCACTCTACCCATTCAAGCGCTTGCCGAAAGAGCTTGAAAGCGATTTCCTCCCGATTCAAGACGCTCTGCAGAAGCTGGCGGCTTTGCACAAGGTGCGCAACGAACGCCCGATCGCCGACACGATCCAACTCTTGCTCGACCATGTCCGAGCGCTCACGGCCTTTGCGCTGCGCAAAGGCGGCAGGCGTGTGGTCGCGAATGTACAGCGCCTGATCGAATCGGCGCGGAGCTTCGAACTCCGCCAGGCGACCTCGTTCCGATCCTTCGTCTTATATCTCGAAGAGCAGGCCGAACGCGGCGAGGCGAGCGATGCTCCGATACTCGAACAGGACACGGACGGCGTAAAGATCATGACCGTTCATAAAGCCAAGGGGCTTGAGTTCCCGGTCGTGATTCTGGCCGATCTCACTGCGCATTTGACGGGTCAAGGCGACCGATACGTGGATCCAGCCCGTAAGTTGTGCGCGCAGAGATTGCTTCGCTGCGCGCCATGGGATCTCCTCGAGAATCTGGCCAGCGAAGAAATTCTCGATCGTCAGGAGGGTGTACGCGTCGCATACGTCGCCGCGACACGAGCGCGCGACCTGCTGGTTGTTTGTGGTGTCGGAGATCGATCGTTTGTCGAACAGCACCCGCTGTACAAGGAAAGCTGGTTGTCACCGCTATACCCGGCGCTATATCCGCATCTCAGCGCCTGGAAGTCTCCACAGCGAAGCGTTCAAGGCAAGACCGCTGTGCTGAATGCTCCGCCAGAATGCGCGGACGATTTGTTCCTCACTCCCGGTCTGCACATCGGTTCCTCAGGCTCCTGCCCGGTCTGGTGGTTCGATCCCGCACGCCTCGACCCCAAGGAATCGGCAGATTCAGGTTTAGACGATACCGCCATCCTCGTCGGCGATCCGCAGGAAGGGTTCGACCGCTACGAAGCATGGCGCGCAGCGCGTAGATCCAGCATCCAAGCCGCCGCCGAACCTTCGTTTCGTATTGCGCTCGCCAGTGAATCGGAGGCGGCGGCGGGCGAAATAGAGGTCATTCGTATCGCGCCCGATTCCGCAGAGAAGGGAAGTCGCCGTTTCGGCAAAGTTGTTCACGGCATTTTGCAGTATGCCGCGACACACTCAGACATCGAGGCTCTTTCAAAGTCACAAGCTCGTGAGCATGGAGCGACCGAGGAAGAACGCAATGCCGCCTTGAAGCGAGCCGCCAGCGCGCTGGAGCATACGCTGCTGATCGAGGCGACCCAATGCCGTCGCATTCATCGGGAGCTTCCCGTCATCGTGCGTCAGCTTGATGGAAGCCTCGTTGAAGGCCGCGCCGACCTCGCGTTCTCCGACGGCAATCAATGGACAGTGATCGATTTCAAAACTGGCCCGTCAGATGCACGCGATCGTGCGCAGATCAGGCTGTACGCGATGGCGCTCGAACAAGCCACGGGCCTGCCCGTCCGACCCGTTCTACTGGAGATCTAGGGCATAGAACTCGATAAATCAAACAATAGCTGCCGCTCCGACTCATTGAAGCGGCTGCGAAACTTCTCGGTCTCCATTGCTGACGTCCGTTCTGTTGGCGTCATTCTCCGAAGCCGGTTCAACTCGCGTCGCACAACCGGCTTCCGATCATCGGAAAGCTCATTCAACTGCCGGAACGAACGTCGAACGGCGTTCTGACGATCAGCAGGCAGCTTCTGGAACTCGTTGTACCGTTCGCGAAGCTTCTCTTTCACTTCTGGTGGCAATGCCTTGAAATTCTCCAGCCGCTTCTCCACACGCGCGCGCCTCTCCGGTGGCAGCCTGTCGAGCGCTCGCTGGCGTTCTTCGGGCGTCATACTATTCAGCCGCTCGATCATGGCCGCATTCTTAGGCGGTGGTCCGACACGCTTCTTCGACTGCGCGTCAGCGTTCCCCGCCGCGAGGAGAACAATCGCAACTGCAAAAATAATGCGCATCGATTTACAAATCTTGATTGCCGCTGGCCGACAATTGCTTTAACATTTCCAGATCTTCGAGCGCGCTTTCGACTTGCTCGGGCTCGACATCAATCTTCGTAGTGTCGGGCGCATAAACCACAAGCGCAACGGCAATCGCAGCGGATGCCCCGACGAAGGACCATGCCGGACGCCAGCCGCGACTCCACCAGGGCTTACTCTCAGACTCCGCGATCCGCGCCCGAAGCTTTCGATCGAAATCGGCGCTTACGGTCGGCGCTTCCCATGCATCGAGCGCCTGCCACACTTGCTGCTGACTCTCAACCTTCGACCTGCAGTCCGCGCAAACACTCATATGGCGTTCGAATTCAGCCGCGGCATTCGACGATAGTTTCTGAGCGCAATAATCGAGGACATTCTGATTGAGGCAATCCATTTCGCGATCCTTTCCCATGTCGATCAAGCCATATGCGCCAGTCGTGCCCTCAGAGTCTCATATGCGCGGAACAGAAGGGATTTCACCCCAGATTCCGAGGCTCCTAGAACAGCGGCAATTTGCGCGTAATCCATCTCCTGGTATTTGTGCATGAGTACCGCGGCTTTTTGCTTCGGAGCCAAAGACTCGATCGCCGCCCTCACTTCAGCCAGTTTCGCCTCCCGCAGCATGCTCTGTTCGATGTTCGGAGCATCATCGGAAAACTGCCGGACGAAACCATTCTCCGCCTCTTCGTCGATGCTTGCGTGGGCCTTTTCGCGCCGGCTATCGCGGATCTGATTGAGCGCTAAGTGAGTGGCGATCCGAAAGAGCCATGTCGTAAATTTGGCCGTCGGCTCGTACGAAGCCCGCGACTTGTAAACACGAAGGAACACTTCCTGCGCCAATTCTTCCGCCACGGCCTGGTTCGGAATCATACGGTAAAGGAAATGCACAACGGGACCCCGATGACGTTCCAGCAGTAAGGCGAAACTAGCCGGGTCGCCATCGCGAACCCTCAGCATCAGCTCGGCATCCTGCTCCAGGGCCGCAACCGCCATCATTTCCTTATTAACACGCCAGGTGACGAAAAGTTGCGGGGCCTATTCGCTTCTTAACGACCGCTCCATCAAGTAGCGAATCGCCTCTTTGGGAGCTTTTCCCTCATGCAGCACCAGCTTCATCTGCGCTGTGATCGGCATCTCGACCCCTAATCTTGCAGCCAGGTCGACTGCTGCGAACGTCGTCTCGACACCTTCGGCGACCATGTTTGTTGACGCCAGAATCAATGCCAAACTGCGGCCTTTCCCCAGTTCTACGCCGACTCGCCGGTTTCGGCTGAGATCGCCTGTACACGTCAGCACAAGATCTCCTAACCCGGCCAGCCCGGACAAGGTCTTGGCCTGACCCCCGGCCGCCACAGTTAGACGCGTAATCTCTGCGAGACCTCGTGTCACCAGCGCTGCCACCGGATTGTGACCGAGCCCCAAACCTTCACAGATCCCCGCGCCGATGGCGATCACGTTCTTCAACGCGGCCCCAAGTTCGACGCCGATCTGATCAGCGTTCGTGTATAGCCGGAACGTCGGTCCCGAGAACGCGCCCTGTACCGTCGCCGCCAGATCCAGATCCGGGGAAGCAATCACAACAGCCGCAGGCTCGCCTTTGGCGATCTCCTTTGCAAACGTCGGTCCCGATAAAGTTGCTACCTTCGCCTCAAACGGGCACTCCCCCACAACGATCTCCGACATTCGCTCGAGCGATCCGGTTTCGAGTCCCTTTGTCGCGATAACGAACAACATGTCCGCAGTGAGAAATGGAAGCGATCGACGAAGAACCGTGCGCAAATGTTGCGATGGAGCAACCAGCAGCACAACATTGGTTCCCTCGAGCGCATGCGCCAGATCGTCCGTCAACTCGACGTTATCCGGCAAGCGAAAGCCCGGTAGATAGGCAGTGTTCTCACGTGATAATCCCACCGCATCGGCGAGGCCCGTATCGTGTGACCACAAACGCACGCGCACAAATCGCGGCGCGAGCACGATTGAGAGCGCGGTGCCCCAACTTCCTGCGCCGAGAATCGATAGCTCCCTCAACGCTTCCGTCCCCCGAGCGAGAATACATTCTCATTTCCTTCCCGAATACGCTTCAGGTTACTCGTGTGGCGGATGACGATGAACGCTCCGGCGATGGTAGCCGCGAGGACGACGATGTTCGGAGGATGGTCGATCAGGAACACTGAGGCGGGGAAGAATCCGGCCGCAAGTACCGAGCCGAGCGAAATGTATCGCGTCGCCGCGACGGTGATAACAAACACCAATAGCACCGTTAGCAGCGGCACAGGAGTCAAATAAAGAAACGCGCCGACGAAACTGGCGACGGCCTTCCCGCCCTTAAACTTCAGGAAGATCGGGAATGCGTGTCCGGCCATCACCGCAAGCGCTGTAAGGGACATCCAAAAAGGCGAGCCCCCAAGTAAACGATCCGCCATCCAGACCGCAAGCGCGCCTTTTCCGATATCGAGCAGAAGCGTTGCGAATCCAAGACCCCGGCCCGTTGTCCGAAGCACGTTCGTTGCGCCAATGTTCCCGCTGCCCATGGAGCGCACGTCTGCGCCACTCGTCATTCGGACCAGCAGATATCCGAACGGAATCGCGCCGATCAGATAAGCTGCCACAAGCACAAGAATGGGCGTCATGCGGCGATCAGGGGAAACTCGGCCAGTTTGGAATAAATTGAGCCGTTCGGACCCGTCTTACTTTCGTAAAGATAAAACCGGTCTGCGTTAAATGTGCCGAACTCGGTCGACGGCAACTGCTCGATCTCTTCCCGAAGTTTCGACAAAGGGACTACGTCCTTTACACGGGCCAGCGTCAGATGAGGCGAAAACTGTTTCGTTTCCTGAGGAATTCCAATCAAACCGAGAGCACGGTCGGTATCGGACGCAAGCGCCGCAAGTTCCGGACCGGCTTTAATTCCGGTCCAGAGAATCTTCGGATTATGCGCATTCGGAAACCATCCTATGCCTTCGATTTGGATTGCAAAAGTCGAGCGAATCCCGAGAGGACTGAGTTGGTCGATGAGTTCGCGCAGTCGCTCCTCCGGCCAGGCGCCGATGAACTTCGTCGTGAGATGAAAGTTATACGGCGGAGTCCACTTCAAGTGCGCCGCCGGCCGCAGCAAATCGAGCAGCCGGTTGAGATTCGCAACCACATCCTCGGGAATGTCGATTCCAGTGAATAAGCGCATCAGTTCAATACTAATGCGCCGCGCCGACGGGAACCGGTTCCATCTCCGGGACAAGTTGTTCGGTTGGATCGATTCTGGTGTAGATGGCTGCGCTGACGGCCAGCATCGCAGAGAACAGTAGTAGCGGCGTGTCGAAGCTGCCAAAGTACGTGACCATGTACCCGAAAGCAACCGACGAGATGAACGATCCGGCCTGGCCGGCCATATTCATCGCGCCCGTTACGGCTCCTGCATAGCGCCTGCCGACGTCCAGACAGATCGACCACGACACGGGCAGCATGCAATCCATGCTGAAGTAGCCAAACGTGAGAAACGCTACCGCCCAATACTTGTTCGGAGTCACCGCAGTACCAAATAGGCAAAGAGCGGAAATGGCAAGGCCCGTAGTCCCTACCACCACGCGACCCAGTCTCAAGCCGTAACGCCGGACCAGCACGTCACTGAGCGATCCACCGAATAAATTGCCTACGGCTCCGGCAAGGAATGGCAGCATCGAGTAGATCTTCATCTCTCCTTCACTGAATCCGCGACCTTTCTGCAGATAGGTATGGAGCCATGAGAGATAGAAATAGCTGCCCCAGCAATACGTGTGGTACATCAACATGATCTTCCACAGATTGCCGCTCTTGAGCACTTGTCCCCAGGGCAAGCTTACGTGAGCTGCGCGCGCTCCACCACCGATCTCCTTGAGTTCGGATGATGTTACGCCTTCTTTCTCGGCCGGGTGATCGCGATACCAAACGTACCAGAGGATACACCAGGCAAGACCGATAACGCCGAACACATAAAAGGACATGCGCCAGCCGTACGCAATTTGAATCGGGACCACAAGCAGCGGTGAGATCGCGCCTCCAATACGGCTGGCCATCCAAACGATACCGTGGGCGCGCCCGCGTTCCACCACGGGAAACCACCGTGAGATTGCCGAGGAACTACTGGGATATGCGCCTGCTTCGCCCGCGCCAAACGCGAAACGTACCGCCAGCAACGCATAAAAGTTCGAGACGATACCAGTCAGGCTGGTGAAAATCGACCACCAGCCGACGATTCGCGTGAGCACCTTACGCGGGCCGATTCGGTCCGCCATGGCGCCACTAGGGATCTCAAACGCGGCATAGGACAACGTAAACAGTCCAACGACCCATCCCCATTGAGAAGGGCTGAGATTCAACTCCTGCTGCATGCGCGGACCAGCTACCGAAATGCAAACGCGATCAAGGTAGGTGATGATCGAAAGCAGAAACAGAAGGCCAAGTACTCGATGGCGGTAGCGCATTTAATGTCCCTTCAGACGAATTACGAAGATTCCCATCACAGTGATTCTATGTCGGCGACGTACACTTGCGTAGTTCCCGTCCGATCGCTGGCAAAAGCGATCCTCTTTTCGTCGGCCGAAAACGACGGATGCGGATGGGTCCATTGCGGTCCATACACTGTGTCGGTCGACGCTTCCATCCAGCTCAGCGTTCCAGACGCTTGAGCCGCCGATCTCGCTCTGGCGAAGTCTTCGGCCAAGGCGTATCGCGATTCCCGCCATTGCGATCCCCCGTTGGTCGCGTCGGACATGCAGACATGCTTGCGCGATCCGTCCGCGACACTGATCAGGAAGATGCCACGGTCGGGATGATTCGTATCGCATAACACTTGCGTCCCGGCCTTATTGCTTGCGATATGCCAGGCGTTGAATGCCGCAATCTCGCGGATCTGACGTGTTGTCCAATCCATTTTGCAGAGACGCTTTGGCCATACGGTAAACACGATATCGCCCGTTGAGCCGAGAAAAGTCTCATGCACCAGGAATTCATCATTGCCGTGTTGATACAGGCATTCGAGTCCCGAACCGTCGCGCCGTATGCGATACATCCGCGGCGCCGGATCGCCTGCGAAAATCAACCAATCCCGTTCGACAGGATGGAACTGCGGATGGATCACGGTGCGCTCGAATGGAATGAACTTCCAGTCGGCTCCGTTCATGCGTCCCACAACGAGGCCGGCTTGTGACCCTCGACGGATCGCGGCCGTCAGCCACTCTCCATCAGCGCTCAATGAGCATTCGCCAAGCTGTCCATCGGCGAAGTTTACGATCTCCGTTTCATCTAGCGATTGCCGGTTGATCCGCCACACGGATCCGCCGCGTACGAAGACGATGAACGTCGTCCGGCGATCAGAGGCGAAAAGGGATGAATGGCTGGTCCATCGGTCAACTGCCGGATATCGCCACTCCGCAGATCGGCTTCGAATAATTGAGCCGAACCCGTTCGGTAGGACGTAAAGATAACGTTTGACCCGTCGGGCGTAAAGGAACTCTGCAGAAAATACGTGGGATGACTAATCGAGGAATGGTTCGTCACCTGAAGAAGCGTAGCGCCGGTGACGCGGTCTCGAAACGACGATATCTCGGAAGGCCAATAGGCCCCCTTACCGGCCAAGGTACAGGTCCCGTCCCTTCACCAGCGCTTCCATCTTGCGATCGGCGATCGAACGCTTCAGCATCCAAAATCCACAATCCGGATGCACCCAACCGATTCGCCCCGGTCCGAGTTTCGCCTCTGCGGTCTCAATTCGCTTGGCTACTTCTTCGGGTGTTTCGATATGGTTCACTTTGATGTCGATGACACCGATACCAACCGTAATTCGCTTGTCGACATCTTTGAGGGCATCCAAATCCTCAACGGGCCGATGCGCCAGTTCAAGGACCACGTGATGCGTATGCAAACGGTTCAGAAAGTCGAGCAGCGCGGACCAGTGACCCTTCTGAATCGTTTGACCTCCGTAGTTTCCGAAACATAAATGCACCGCCCGCTCCACGTCGACGGCATCGAGAACTCGATTGATTGCTTCCGCCGCCAGCGGACCGTCACCGGGATTCCCGGGGATATTCGCCTCATCGACCTGCACGCATTGGCACGGAAGCCCGCGAACCTGATCGGCGAGAACATCGGCAATTGCGAGTGTCAGTTTTGCGAAATCCTTGTAGTGCGTATCCAGCAGCGTACGCGACAGCATATACGGACTGGTCACTGTGAACTTGAAGGGTCCACCGGCAACGCTCGCTGCTTTCTCGCAATCGGCGTACAAATTCAAACCGCCCTCACTCAGCGGACCCGTTACCGCGGCTGCTGGCTTACGCCGGAATCCCATGGGATCGTATCGACGAAAGGCCTCATAGTCTTTCCGTCCCATGTTCGTGCGGACGCCTTCCATGGGCGAGATGAAGTACTCGATCATGCCGTTGGTGTCCGGATGATTGACGTCAAAGCGATACAATTCGCCATCAGTCGGCAGGTCGATCCCGGCCTGTCGCTGCAGGTTGAAAACGACACGTGTCGCGTCGATCAGGGCGGCTTCACTGGGCAGCGCTGCGAGCCAGTCGGGAACAGGATACGAGCCGACAGTCGTCGTAAGAATGTTAGGTTTGCTCATGTCGCTTGAATTGCGGTATTTGTCGGGAATGATATCACCCGTGTCCTCGCCACTTCTGTAACTGGAAAGTTCTGGCGATCGTCCAAAGGCTGAGCTACAATATCTCACGCATGCCACGGCCTGCCACAGCTCGTCCCTCCTTGTTTGGCGCCGATTAGCCCGTCAAAAAAGCTTCCCAGACCTTCGCAAACGATTGAACCTACTCAAGGAGCATTTCCTATGGCAGCAGATCTCCCACGTTTACGCACGCCGCTACCCGGACCCCGCGCGAAATCCGTCATCGAGCGCGACCATGCGGTGCTGTCTCCGTCCTATACGCGCCCTTACCCATTTGTCATGGCCGGCGGGCAAGGAGCGATCGTCGAAGATGTCGATGGGAATCGCTTTCTTGACTTCAATGCCGGCATTGCCGTTGTGGCGACCGGACACGCGCATCCGCGCGTCGTGAAAGCCGTGCAGGAACAGGCAGCTCGTTTCCTGCATATGTCCGGGACGGATTTCTACTACGAGAACATGGTCGTCCTCGCTGAGAAGCTGGCGTCGCTCGCGCCAGGCGGCGGACCGCGGCGCGTGTACTTCGGAAACTCCGGAGCGGAAGCAATCGAAGCGGCCTTGAAGATGGCCCGCTATTCGACCAAACGTTCACAGTTCATTTCTTTCTTTGGGTCTTTCCATGGCAGGACGATGGGCGCTCTGTCGCTGACGGGAAGCAAGAACGTTCAGAAGAAAGGTTTCTTTCCGCTTGTCCCGGGCGTGCATCACGTTCCTTATCCGAACTGTTATCGTTGCCCGTTCGGCACGACACCCGATCAATGCGGCGTAGAGTGCGTCAAATACATCGAAGACACAGTCATGCGTCAGGTCGCGCCCGCCGACGAGATTGCGGCCATCTTTGTCGAGCCGATCCAGGGCGAGGGCGGCTATCTTGTTCCTCCGAAGAAGTTCATGACGGAGCTACGAGCATTAGCGGATCGTCACGGCATTCTTCTGGTGTTCGATGAGGTCCAATGCGGCATGGGTCGGACAGGCAAAATGTTTGCGGCCGAGCACTTCGACGTCGCGGCCGACATCACCGCCTTGGCGAAGGGCATCGCGAGCGGCATGCCGCTTTCGGCAACTATCGCGCGCGCGGACATCATGGCTTGGAAACCGGGATCGCATGCTTCTACCTTCGGTGGCAATCCGGTCTCCATCGCAGCAGCGCTGACAACCATCGAATTGCTCGAAGAATCCCTAATGGCCAATGCCGCTGCCATCGGATCTCACATGATCGGCCGCATGCGAGACTGGCCGAAGCGCTTCCCGAAGGTCGGCGATGTACGCGGACTCGGCTTGATGATCGGTTTCGAACTCGTCCATGATCAGGCGACGAAGGAGCGCGCTCCGCGATCTTCGCGACCGCTTGGAACGGCTCGCCTTCGAGCGCGGATTGCTCATTCTCGGCTGCGGACCGAACTCGATTCGCCTCTGTCCTCCTTTGGTGATCACGAAAGAGCAGGCCGATTGGGCCATCGATACACTGGAGGAGTGCCTCAGAGAACTGGACGGCGTGTCCTCGACGTCGGGTGTGGGATAAACAAATACCCCGGCGCGATCGGGATCGATCGCATTGCAGGGACGCGCGCGGACGTTCTTTGTGACCTCGATCGCTTTCCCTATCCGTTTGCGGACGCGTCGTTTGATGAATTACGCGCAGTCCACGTAATCGAGCATGTTAGCGACGTCCTCCGCACCATGGAAGAGTTTCATCGGCTTCTGCGCACGGGCGGGGAAGTATATATCGCCACGCCACATTACACGGACTTCAGCTCGTTTTGCGATCCGACTCATCGCTGGCACCTGAACAGCTTTTCACTCCGATACTTCGGCCAGGACGACGCCGGTTTCGGTTATTACTCGCGCGCGCGATTTCGTGAGAAATCGGTCCACGTCAAGCTACTAGCATTATGGCGTTATCTCGGATTCGAACTGCTGGTCAATGCCTTCCCACGATTCCGCCGCTTTTGGGAGCACTACCTTTGTTACCTGGTGCGCGGAAAAGTAATCGAATGGTGGTTGATCAAGGAAGATGCGGCTCATTTGGCGGCTGAGCGACTGGCTCCGTCACAAAGCGCGACTGCGGCGCGGTGATCCCCGACACGCATGGGGCGCGCGCGGAGAGGATCTGGCGCATCGGTTTCTTCAAAAGCTCGGCTATATCGTAGTTGCTCGTAACTGGCGCGCGGAAGATGGATCGGGCGAATTAGATCTCGTTGCATGGGACGGACCGACGCTGGTAGTTGTTGAAGTCAAGACCCGCGCATCCATCGAGTTCGGACTTCCCGAAGAGGCCGTCGACCAGAACAAACGCCAACATTTGTCGAGGACAGCCGCTCGGTACATGCGTGAATCGGATGTTCCAGCCTCCCGCGTGCGATTCGACATCGTCAGTGTCGTGCTTGGCGCAAAACCGGAGATCGGACATATCAGGAACGCATTCATATGTCAGTTATAATTCGGGATGTTCCACTGCTAAAGGATGCCAGAGCTTCGGAAAGACCCGATAACAGGTCGATGGGTGATCATTGCCACCGACCGAGCCAAGCGCCCAAGTGACTTCAGCCGGCAGCACGTAGAAATCAAGGGTGTTCGTTTCTGTCCGTTTTGTCCGGGAAACGAACTCCGGACACCGCCGGAAATTCTCGCCTATCGAATGCGAGGCGGCCCAAATGAAGAAGGCTGGAGCCTCCGCGCAGTTTCTAACAAGTTTCCCGTGCTCCGAGTGGAAGGCGCCCTAACACGCAAAGCCGAAGGCTTGTTCGACAAGATGAATGGCGTCGGAGCGCATGAGGTTATCATTGAAAGCCCCAATCATTTCGATACTCTCGCCACGATGCCGCAGAAGCAGATCGAAGATCTCTTTTGGGCCTATCGTGATCGTGTCCTCGATCTTCGCAGGGATTCGCGGCTCCGCTATCTGCTCCTCTGCAAGAATCATGGCGAACCTGCGGGAGCTGTCCTCGAACACACGCATTCCCAGTTGATCGCTTTGCCCGTGATTCCCAAGCGCGTGCAAGAGGAACTCGATGGCGCCGCCAAGTATTTCGAATACAAGGAACGTTGCGTCTACTGCGACATCGTGGCGCAGGAAGCCGACTCGAACGTCCGAGTGATTCAAGAGACCGACCACTTCATGGTCGTGTCCGCGTATGCGGCGCGATTCCCGTTCGAGACATGGATTCTACCGAAGGTCCACAACTCACATGCGGAAAGCATGTCTCATGCCGAGATCCACGATCTTGCTCCCGTGCTCCGCATGCTTCTCCGACGGCTCGATTCCGCGCTGGAGAATCCGTCATACAACATGGTCTTGCACACATCTCCGCTAGGAGATCAGCTCGATCCTCATTACCACTGGCATCTCGAAATCATCCCGAGGCTGACGCACGTTGCTGGCTTTGAATGGGGAACAGGTTTCTATATCAATCCAACTCCGCCGGAAGAAGCGACGAAGTTCTTACGCGACGCCCAGATCTGAACTAAATACTCAAAAGGATGTGATCCGGACAGTCCAGCCGGACTGACTCATAAAGCCGGTCAACCAGATCGAAGCCGTGTCTCGCAAGGAAAGGAAGGATGCTGTAGAACCGCTCTTGCAGATGCTTGTGCGGATAGATGGTGTTATACAGAAACTCGGCGTCGTCGAGGGCCTTTTGGTTCCGTCGCAGAGTTTCGCGCGCCACCTTGGCGCGAAGCTTCGTTAGCTGATACGTTATTTTGGCGCCGCTCTTGTCGACGGTGGCTGACAGCGTGGGATCGTACGTCAGCACTTCTTTCCGCAGCGTCTCCAGACTTTCCGACATGGACTCGCTCAATTCGGCGAATCGCTGATCGAGGGTCGAGGGAACAAGCCGTGTCGCAATCAACTCACGCAGCGCTTCCTCTCCACCGAAGAAGGCTTTCGGCCGCAGACCATAACGTTCCATGAGCTTGGCCGATCGACTATCGAACAGAGTGAATCCGCTGCGCGAAACGACACGAGGCATGTGTCCGAGAAGCCGCTGATACAACACTTGGGACTGCGCAAAGTAGGCGATCTCGGCAGGCCCACCGATGTATGCTGCAGTCGGAAGCATATAGTCCTGCACGACAGGCCGCAGTAGAGCATTGGGGGAGATCTGTTCCGCCCGTTCCGCAAGCTGCTCCGGCGTATACTTCACGTCGCGCACTGCAATTCGCTTCCCGCCCTCGAACAGGAAGAAAAGCGACGTCCCGCGCTCCACATGAACCTGAGCGTGATATCCCGCGGCCTCGAGTTCCTTGCTCCGATTGAGCAGCAGCTGGTTCAACTCCTGTCCGATCGAAACCGCCTGCCGCAGCATCGGCGCGGCAAGTTTTCGCGTTGCCGGATGCAGGGGATCGATGAACAAAAATCCATAGGGTTTGAGCAGCGGCTCTAGCAGCTTCTGGAACGCGTCACCCAGCGAAGCGCCCGGACGGTAGGCTTCCTCAACGAGCTTTACGACTTCCTCTCCATAGGGCAGGCCCGCCAGCGAGGCGCGCAACTGCTCGATGGGCCATTGTTGGATCTCAATGCTTCCGACGGGCCGGTTGCTGCCCGAATGGCCGTTTACCTCGAATCGAACAGGGCGGACGCTCTGATCGAAGCTCCAGGAGTGGCTGACCTCGGCGAAGTCGTGATCCTCGGTCGCGAGCCAAAACACAGGCACAGCGGGAGTGCCGGCGGCTGTCAATTGTTCGGCTAGTTTGGCGGCGGTAAGAGCCTTATAGATCGTATAGGCAGGACCGGAGAACAGGCCGACCTGTTGGCCCGTCACGACCGCCACGGAACCGGGCTGGCTTAAGATATCGAGCGATGGATGAGGTCCGTTCTGGGCTTCAAGCGCTGCGACCATCTCCGCCCGGCGCTCTTCCGGGTATCCGGCGGACGGCGGAGTCGTGAAAAAGCGCTCAACTCGATGATATTGATAAAGAAAGTCGCTGAAAAGCCTGGACGTGTGCGGTAATTCCGTGTGGCGAAGACAGGCTGGTTCCATCCGGTTTCTCAAGGGTAGCAGATGCGCCAACAGGTCATTAGGATGCTACCGTTAAGGTAGTTTCCCTATGCTCGACTCCCAGGAGTTTCAGCGCAAGTCTGACGATGCGCTCACTAAGTTGTACAAAAACTTGGCCCACGCATCCGATGAGCACGGTTTCGACACCGATTTCGGCGGCGCTTTAACCGTCGAATTCGACGATCCTCCTGCAAAGTTTGTCGTCAGCCCGAATGCGCCTGTGAAGCAGATCTGGGTGTCGGCCCACATGACGAGCTACAAGCTCGACTGGGACCCTCAACGCAGCGAGTTCGTCCTGCCGGAGACCGGGCAGTCGCTGAAGGCTCTGATCGAGGACGCCATTTCCCGTCAATTGGGTGAAGCAATCAAGCTGTAATGCCTGGGGTCTACATCTCGTTCCCCTTCTGCGCGCAGAAATGTTCGTTTTGCAACTTCGCGTCGGGGACGTTTTCGCGAGACCTCGAAATTGAGTACAATTCTGCGCTTTTGCGGCGAAGTCAGCAGCCATGAATGGCGCTGGACGCCGGACAGTGTCTATCTCGGGGGCGGCACACCGAGCAATATGGATCTCGGCGCGCTTGAGTCGGTCTTGGCCGCCATTCCGGGACGCCCTTGGAAGGAAGCGACCATCGAGGCCGCTCCGGGGACGATCACGAGAGAGAAAGCCGCTGTGTGGCGGCGGATTGGGATCAACCGTGTGAGTCTGGGTGTCCAGTCCTTTGACACCCGTGAGCTAAAACGAACCGGCCGGAAGCACACGGCCGAAATCGTCGCCGCCGACTGCGCGATCCTTCGCGACGCCGGCATTGCAAATCTGAATATTGACCTGATCGCCGGCCTGCCGCACCAGACAGTCGAATCGTGGCGCGACTCGCTGAACTGGATCGAGCGGATCCGATCCGCCGCATGTATCGGTGTACATGTTCGAGGTTGACGAGGATAGCCGACTGGGACTCGAAGTCCTGAACAACGGCGCTCGCTATGACGCCTCGGCGATGCCGAGTGAGGAGACAACGGTCGAATTGTACGAGATGGCGGTCGAGAGCCTGGGAGCCATTGGGATCGAGCGCTACGAAATCTCGAACTTCGCAAGCCAGGGGAATGAGTCGCTTCACAACCTGAAGTACTGGACGATGGCGCCCTATGCCGGATTCGGTTCTGATGCGCACGGCTTCGACGGTCGGGTTCGTTTTGCAAACGCCGAGTCGCCTCAGGAGTATGTTGCTTCGATGCGCGCGGGCAAGACGGCCGTTGTTTCGACGACCACCGCCAACGCGGATGAAGAGCGTCTTTTCACGGGTTTACGTCTCAGTCAGGGTGTCCGTTTCACCGCGGCCGACTGGGAACGAAATCGGACGGCGATTGAGCGCTTCGTCGACGCGGGGCTGCTCGAATCGAATGGCGACGTCGTGAAGCTCACCTCCAAAGGAGTTCTGCTATCCAATGAAGTCTTTCAGGAGCTACTCGCTGCATGATTGACCTGCGAAGCGACACGGTCACGAAACCTACGCCCGAGATGCGTCGCGCCATGGCGGAAGCCGAAGTGGGCGATGACGTTTACGGGGAAGATCCGACAGTCAACCGGCTCGAAGAAGCGGCCGCGCGCGTGTCAGGCAAAGAAGCAGCGATCTTCGTTCCTACAGGAACGATGGGCAACACGATAGCCATCAAACTTCATACCGAGCACGGCCAGGAAGTTATCTGCGACTCGCGCGCTCATATCTTCAACTACGAGCTTGCAATGATGTCGTGGTTTGCGGGCTGCGTCGCGCGTCCCATCGCGACTGCAAACGGCATTCTGTCGTGGGATCGGATCGAACGCGAAGTGAAACCATTGGGTCCGCATTGGGCTCCGACTGGGCTGATCGAACTTGAGAACACGCACAACCTAGCGGGCGGGACGGTGTATCCGCTCGACGTGTTAAATGACATATGTGACCGCGCGCATGAGATGGGACTTCCTGTCCACATCGATGGCGCTCGCATCTTCAATGCGTCGGTGGCGCAGGGCAAGCCGGTTCGTGAGCTGGTCGCCAAGGCGGACACGGTCATGTTCTGCCTCTCGAAGGCTCTGGGAGCCCCGGTCGGGTCGATGCTAGCGGGACCGCAGAAGCTAATCGACAAGGGGCGTTTGTATCGGAAGCGTCTGGGCGGCGGCATGCGCCAGGCAGGCGTCCTCGCGGCAGCAGGCCTGATCGCTCTTGAGCAAATGCCCTCAAAGCTCGCGCAAGACCACGCGAATGCCAAGTTGTTGGCCCGCTTAGTCAGCGCGATTTCAGGCATCACCGTCGATATCGACCACATTTGCACGAATATCGTGTTTTTCGACGTAGCAGGAACCGGGCTCGACAACAAGACATTCAGCGCGCGGTTGAAGGACCGCGGCGTGCTCGCGAACGCGTTTGGACACACGTCTATCCGAATGGTGACCCATTACGACGTCACCGGCGCCATGTGCCGCGATGCCGCGGAAGCTGTTCGGGAGGTGGCCGGGTGATTGGAATCGATCTCAGCAAACGAACCGCGCTGGTTACCGGAGCCGGGCGGGGAATCGGCCGAGCGATCGCAACACAGCTTGCCTCCGCCGGCGCCTCGGTTGTTGTCAATGACCTCGACCAGGGGCTGGTCGACGAAGTTTGTGGAGAGATCGACGCTCACGGTGTTCCGGGCGATGTGACCGAATCGAACTTCGCGCAGAAGCTCGTAGACGCGACGATCGCCAAATACGGAAGCGTCGACATCATCGTTAACAACGCCGGCTATACGTGGGACAACGTCATCCAAAAGACGACCGATGAGCAGTTCCAGGCGATGCTCGATATTCACCTGATGGCTCCGTTTCGTATTTTGCGAGCTGCGTCCGGCTACATCCGCGAAACTGCCAAGAAGGAAGCGGCCCAAGGACGGCGTGTCACGCGCAAAGTCGTTAACATCACGTCCATCGCCGGGACCGATGGGAATCCAGGGCAGGCAGGATATTCGTCCGGAAAGGCGGGCATCATCGGTCTGACGAAGACCATGGCCAAGGAATGGGGACGCTACAACGTTACAGTCAACGCCGTGGGATTCGGACTGATTGAAACGCGTCTGATCCAGCCGTTGTCGGCAGAGGGCGCGAGCATCGACATACAGGGCCGGCAAATCCCGGTGGGTGTACAGCCTTCGGTACTCGAAACGATTACGAAATCCGTGCCGCTCGGGCGATTGGGAACGCCGGAAGAAGCAGCCAACGCAGTTCTGTTCTTCTGCTCGCCTTTATCCGACTACGTGACTGGCGAAGTCATGATCTGCGGCGGCGGCCTGCACTTCTAGGGCGTGACAGGCTTTGCCGGCTTCGCGGGAGCGGCCGTCTTGCGCACTTCCTCGAAGTAGCGCTGGACGTACGTTTGGTACATCAGCGGAATTTCGTTCCGGTTCGAATCGGCTACGGCCCCGGCGTGAGTCGCCGAGTTCTTGGAGTAGGCGGTCTTCAGTTGCTGCTGCTTGCCTGAAGGAACCTCGACACTCATTTCGCCCTGCATCTCGGCTGCTCGCTTACCGAAGATCTCGCTGATCTTACCCATGGCTGCGAGTTGTTCGGCATCCTTGATGCTCTTGTCGCCCTCGGATTTTCCCATTCCGCTCTTCGAGTTTTCGCTGCCGGGCTTGTCGGCGGCCTGCTGCGACGCATTCTGCTGCTGACCGGGAGTCTTATCGCCGGATTCTGCATCCTGGCCGCCCTCAGGATCGGGAGACTGCTGGCTGTCGCCCTGCGACTTGCCCTGACCCTGCGTGCCCTTCTGATTCATCTGCTGCTTGCCGCCCTGCTGCGGCTCCTGATTCGAGGCGCTTTCGCTCTTCTGCTGCTGATTTGAACCGAGCTTGTTCAGCAGATTTGCCAGGGCGTCCTTCATCTTGTCCATCATGCCCGGATTGTTGCCAGGATTCTTCGGCGGCGTCTTCGGCACGGCCCCCGACTGTTGGCCTTTCTGCTGCCCAGCCTGACCCGCGCCTTCGTCCTTGCTCTCGCCCGAAGCTTTGTCGCTCCCTTTTTCGTCTCCCTCGCCACCTTCTTCCGTACCTTCAGGATTCGAAGTCGGACTCTTTCCCGGCGTACCCTGCACATTTCCACCGGATTCATCGGCGACGGCAGGCACATTTATAGACTGCGGGCCCATTGGCGGCGCTTCGGGCGGAGTCGGCATCTCATCGAGTGTCATGCCGAGCTGCTGCAGTTGCTTTTCTAGATGCTCCTGGATAACGCTCTTCTTGGCGCTGGCGGCTTCTACTTTCGGTGGAGCGCCGAAAGTGTCGAACGAAATTCGCGCCATCGGCTTTTCGAGATTCAGCGTTCGGAGAATGCCGTAGCGCACACCGAGCATCCCGAGCGCGGCCAAGAACAAGGCGCAAGCGGCATAGCCAGTTTTAGGAAAATGAAGCGGTAACGCGTGATCGACATCCACGGCGTGAACACGATCCGTCGCCTCCGCTTCGACTAAAGCTACCGACGATTCCGGTCGAGTAGGCGATGATGGAGCCAGACGGCGGAAATAGAAAGCCGTCGAAACGCGATCCTGGAGATCGAGCGACCGATCGATCATTTGCGCGAGCCGGTACGATGGCAGGCTCAAACGTGAGACACGATATACTCCGTAGGCCAGAACGATGGTGAACAGCGCGAGGGGCCAGTACCAATCTAGGATCTGCGTGCCGACCAGCAGCAGGAGCATGATGCCGCCGGCTCCTGCGCACACAGCAATGGCTGCTTGCCGAATCAACAGGTTGGCGAGATAGCGCTTGCGCGCGCGTTTGAGAATGTCGTCGAGCGTGCCCGTAGGTGAACTCCCAGTCTCTGCCACCCTAGGGCGCAGATTGGCCTCTTCTTCATTATGGACGAACAGCGAGCCCGGTGGTTACGAGTCGCGCTCTGATCATATAGGTTTAGCATGATGGAGCTCTTTGTTGGCGCCGTGGCGCTGATACTGGTTCTTCTCCTCGCTTGGTCCCAGTTGCGGATGAAGCGAAAAGTTAGCGAACTGGAACGCCGTCTGGCCGCTTTGACGAGTCGAGTCTATGAGTTGGAGCATCCCTCTACCCCGCAGGAAGAGCCCGTAGTCGAAGAGCCTGCCCCGGTTCCCCTCACGTCTTCGGCTCCAATTCATCGTCGGACTTCTGACGATTGGGAAGCAGTGGTCGGTGGGAGTTGGTTGAATCGCATTGGCGCACTGATTCTGGTCGTCGGGATTGCTCTGTTTCTTGGCTACTCGTTGACGCATCTCGGACCGGCCGGGAAGGTCGGCATCGGATTCACTGTGGGATTCGCGATGTTGGCCGCCGGGATTGCGTTGCGATCCAGTGAACGGTACGGCAACTTCTCAATCAGCCTCGTGGGCGGCGGTTGGGCGGCGATTTATTTCACCGCCTACGCGGCCCATGCGCTTGAACCGGCGCGAATTATTCAAAGCGCCACGTTAGCGGCAATCTTGTTGCTCGGCGTCTCGGCCGCGATGATTCTCCACGCCCTCTCCTATCAATCCGAGCGCGGCACGGCATTGGCATTTCTCTTCAGCTTCGTCAGCTTGAATGTCAGTCCGCTAACTGGTTTCTCCATTTATTCAGCGGTCCTGCTAGCGGTATCGATGCTGGCGCTGGCCCACCTGCGCAATTGGTTTCGTCTTGCAGTGACGGGTGTCATTCTCTCGTACGCCACGTTTCTTTTGAGGAGCGATGCGCCTCGCGATTTGGCCCCGCTCGCTTTGTGGGTGCAGTGGTTCGCGTTTGAGGCGTTCGACATTCTCGACATCCGCCGCCGAGGTTTGAATCGCGGCATCGAACGATCGATCTTCCTTCTCGAACGCGTGTGGTTTTATCGGCGTGTCGCTTGTTTATAAGTGGAACGATATCGGTTGGTTCCTTCTTGTGTCTGCGCTGGCCTACCTGGCCAGCGCATTGATACGCGCTTATATCACGCCGAAAGAAGGCGCAACGAGAACGCGGGTCCTCGGCGGCGGCTATGAGGGAGCGATAGCCGCATCGAGCGCCCTGATGGCCGGAGCATTGATAGACCGATTCAGCGGGACGACAATGACGCTCGCTCTCTTAATCGAAGGCGAGATGATCGTGCTCGCGGGCCATGCTCTGAAGAATGGCTTCCTCCGGGCAGTCGGGGGCTGCGTCTCTGCGGCCGCCTTCTTCCGTTTGACGTGCATCGACGCACCCGGCGCGAGCAGGGACCGGACCTGGACTCCTCTTGCGTTTCTGATGGCTGGATTGTTTTCCGCCAATCGACTCCGAGGTGGCTGGGCCTATTCTGCGGGCGCGGGAATTCTGCTCACCATGGCGATCGAGGCCGAACTTCCGCGCGACTGGGTTCCCTTTGCGCTCGGCGCAATCGGTGTTTTCACGCTTTGGCTGGCAGTTCGCTTGGCGATGAATGATGTGCGGATGCAGCATATCCTTTGGGCGCTTTCGACGTTCGTTTTCGGCTGCGTTGCCGTCGACCATCGGTCCGCTTCGATTCCTCCACTTGCCCTTGCGGTCGCCACGTTTTATTGCTGTGAGTTCCTGATACGAAACGAACCCAATCACGGGCGATTCGACCGGTATGCCGCGACCATCTATTCCGTTCTCGGAACGCTGCTGCTGACGATTCTTCTATTCGATAAAGTGCAAGGCCGCCTCCTGACCGTCGCCTTGGGAATCGAGGGAGCTGGTTTGTTGACGCTGGGGATGATTGCGTCTGAACGCATCCTGCGCTTGTCGGGACTGGCGCTATTCCTGCTCTGTATCGGAAAGGTGTTCCTTCACGATCTGCGCCAGCTCGATACGATGAGCCGGATCCTCTCGTTCATCGTGCTCGGGTTGCTGTTGCTCGGCGCATCCTGGGTGTATACGCGATTTCGGGAGAGAATCAACCGCTTACTGTAATACGATCTCGGCGTTGTAAAGGTGTCGGAGCTTTTCGAGGGACTCACGTCCGCCGACACTCACCGCAGTCGCTATCGCGTCGGCATCGATCCCCTTCCTGGCGATGACAGCCACCGTGCGCGAATCCCGCAGCGCCAAGCCTGTTCGCGGATCGATGATGTGCGAGTAGCGAACGCCATCGAGTTCTACGAACTGGAACTCGTCCCCGGATGTCGAGACGGCGCAGTTCGACAACTCGCGAATCTCATTCAGCACTTTGACGCGCCAGCCTTTCTTACCCGGAGGCGCATCCCCAATCGCGAGATCGCCACTGACCGCTATCAGAGCGCTCATCACACCCGTTTTCCGAATCGCAGCCAGAGCTTCATCGGCCGCATAACCCTTTGCAATTCCACCGGCGTCGAGACGCATCCCGGAAGTTGCGCAGCGCAGTGCGTCATCCTTGATCGTCAGCTTTTGGTACCCCGAACGCTCAAGCGCCTGGGTGATATCCGACTCCGCCGGCATCTTCTTCGCTTTGCGTGCCACACGCCACAAGCGCGTGAGCGGCCCGATCGTGATATCGAATGCGCCGCCGGTTTGCTCTGCGAGCTTCTGCGCGTGAGTTACGACTTGAATCAACTCCGGACTTGCGTTCCGACTCTCACACGCGTGGGACAACTCACTGCCGGGATCGTAGTCGGAAAGAATGCGATTGAGTTGCGCAATCCGCTTAAAGCCAGTCACAAAAGCCTGCTGCGCCTGGTCGGAGTTCTCAGCGTATAAGGTGATCGACACCACCGAACCCATGTGAGGTTCGGAAGCCTGATACCGTTCCGCGCCAACCAAACAGCGCGCAAGAAGACAGCAAGCGAGGAGCTTATGGCTCGTCGTGAACACCGTTGTTCCAGTACTTCTGCATCTGTTCGGCAGAGGGTACCTTCAATGGACGAACCAGGCGGAACCCGAGCCCTTGCGCGTCGGTGTGATACCAGATGCTCTTCGGCAATTGGGGATCCTGCTGCTTCCACGACGGGTCCGACGCGACTCGGACACCGCATCGTAGTTGTGCCGCCGCATCCATCCATGAGCCGCCACGCACCGCGTGAGGATACGGCTGCGTAGCGACGTTCTGTGGATTGTCATTGGACAGACCCGCATAACCTTTCGGATCGTACTGGTCGAGCGTCCACTCCATCACGTTGCCGTGCATGTCGTGAAGACCCCACGGATTCGGCTTCTTCTTCCCGACCAGGCCGTACTTGCCGTCTGTGTTGCCCGAGAACCAGGCATACTCACCAAGCTGCGACGCATCGGCGCCAAACGAGTAGGCTGTCGTCGTGCCCGCGCGGCAGGCGTATTCCCACTCGGCTTCCGTCGGCAAGACGATAGAAATGTCCAGTCTTCGCGCTGAGCCACTCGGCGTATTTGTTCGCAGCGTGCTGGGTCATGCTGATGGCCGGATAGCCGTTGATGCCCATGCCGAAACTCATCTCGACGTAAGGGCGCGTCGGACGGCTGATCGCGTCGACGACCTCATCCTTATTAACGTCCTCTTTGGCCATGTTGGCGAACATGAAGAGACGATACTCATCCCACGCGACTTCAAACTTGCCCATCCAGAACGGATCGATCTTCACCTTCCGCTGCGGACCTTCATCCTTCTTCCGACCCGCCTCAGAGTCCGGCGTTCCCATCGTGAACTCTCCGCCGGGAACCGGAACCATGTCGAAGCTCACGCCCGCATGTGGGATCGTCGCTTTGTAGGGCTTCATGTCCGCTTGCGTTTTTTCAGACGTTTGCTTCGCAATCCGCGCGTGCAACTGCTCGACCGTCGCCTTCTCATCCTTCTTGCCCGAGCCGCCCGCGCTCAGCGTCACTCCCTCCGGCCACAGGCGCCCTTCGGTGATCCACGCTTTGATAGCGTCGCGCTCTGCTTGCGGGAGTTGCTTGCCCGGAGGCATCGCCTTCGGCTGACCCGGCTTCAACTCCAGCAGCAGGTACAACAAGGAAGCTTCCGGCTTGCCCGGTGTAACCGCACGACCTTTGGTGATTGCATCGCGACTATGAACCGCGACACCGCCCGTCGCTTTGTCCGCGTTATGGCAGCCAAGGCACTCCCTCACGAGGACGGGACGAATCTGCGTGTTGAAGTCGACGGCGGCCGAAAGCGCGCTCGCCGTCAGGATTGCGAGAACGCAGGAACGCATGCGTTAAACCAGCTTTGTAATACCCGGTTGCGCGATGGGACCGACTGCAAAACTGCCCTTCCAATCGAGCTTCTCCGGGAAAAGCCGCTCTTGCGAGTTGAGGGCCTGTTCCCAGGTGACCATTCTGACCGGTGTAGGCAGCCATTCGTCCCATGATGCCGAGCAGCGTGCTCGTCGCCATACGTTCGCCATCATTCACTGGCTCACCCTTGCGGATCGCGGCGAACAATACGTCATGCTCATGCTGGTACATATCGTTCTTCGTACCCTCGAAGGTCCAGGTAGTTTGGCCTTCGATGCGGGGCAGAGGACCGCGCCCGATCGTCAGGGCGCCTTTCGTGCCGAGAATATAATCGGCATTCTCGTTGTAGCAGCCTTCGATCTGACGACAGCCGAGGAATGCGCGAACGTTGTTGGGGTAGAGGTAATTCACCTCGAAGTGATCGTAGATATTGCCGATGCCGTTCGGGATCTGCCGCCCACCCACCGCAACACAACTTACCGGCGGCTTGTCTTGGAACGCCCAAGCGATCTTGTCGGCGGTGTGGATTGCCTGTTCGACTAAGCCGTCGCCGCTCAGATGAGACGAAGTTGTACCAATTGCGGATCTTGCCATTCGACGTCGCTAATGCCGGCCGGACGCGTGCTCTCTGGAGGCATCGGTTTGACGGGACTCGTGTAATACGTACCGTAATAGGAAACGATGTCGCCTATAGCGCCTTTTTGAACTTGATCGAAGGCAGCCTGGATGAAATTGCTATATCTCCAGCAAAAGCCTGCAACGAGCGAGAGATTCTTCTCTTTCGCCATCTTTGCAGTCTCGAGGACGTGCGCGTACCCCGGGCGCATCCACCGCAATCGGTTTTTCGCAGAAGACGTGTTTGTTCGCTTGGATGGCGGCGCGAAGATGCTCCGGCCGGAAGCCCGGAGGAGTGGCCAACAACACCACATCGACTCCACTGTCGATGAGCTTCTGATAAGCGTCGAAACCGACGAACATCTTGGTCGGTTCAACCTTAACTTTGTCCTTCGCCGCGCGTCTCAGCCTGCCGAGCGAATCGTCAATGCGCTCCTGATAAATGTCGGCGACCGCTGTGAGTTCGGAATAGTCGTCTGCTTTTAGCGCCTGGGCCGCCGCGCCAGTGCCACGGCCACCGCATCCCACCAGGCCGACCTTGATCGACTTGGACGGCGCGCTTTGCATCAGCATCGGAGCGCCAGCCAGCAACGCGCCTGTTTTCAACAAATCCCGCCTGGAAGCGGAGCGAACTAAATTAGACATGTTTCTTCTTAACCTCGCGCATGGCCCTTCTATTCAATGTTACTCGAAAGACTGAAGCCAACCTCGAAGACGACGAGGCCGATGACTCTAGTTTTGCGAAATAGTCGGAGCACCGGCCGCGACCACTTTATCCTGCACGTACAGCAATTCACGTAGCGCCAGATCGCGAGACTTGTTGATGGCCTCAAACGTTGTCTCTTGGTTTCTGGTGGGATGAATCTTCTTAAAGGTGTCGCTCACGGATCTACTTTTGAGGGCGCTCTCCCATGACGAGTACACATCAAGGGTAACGGCTTGGTATTTCATGTCCGTTCCTGCTGGCAAGACCGGCCGACTCACCATCCATGACCTCATGATTCCTTCCTTGACCCAGGACTCGGCCATCGGTTTCCATACTCTCCTCTCCATATCCATCCAGTCGTTCATGTTATGAACTTTCATGGAGTTGATATAGAGATAATCACCTTTCTCCGGAGCGGCAATCTGAATGGCCGTACGCCATAGCTCCGAAGAAACGAGCGTCGTCAGAGAACTCCTCTTCGCCAGATACTCAAGCGCTGTCATGGCAATGCCAGATTTCTTGATTGCCGCCTCTAAGCGTTCGGTAACGAGCGGATCAGGTGGAGTTCCTTTATGAATAACGACACTCAAGTAATCGCAACGCGCCTCGGCTCCGACGGGAAACACGGACCGCAGAAGATACCACGCGCTGAAGTCCCCAGCGTCAGCGCCCGCCTGCATAACCCTTCTTGTGTCGTAGGCTGTAAATTCCCGAAACTCAAGTGCTTTGCCCGCCTGCAATTTGAGGCAGACCACAGTGTGCAAGCCGCCGGGTTGATCCTGCGTAAACGCCGAGGTTGGAAATAGAAACGCAGTGGTTAATAGGCAGCATGCCAAACGTGTCATCTGTTCCCCCTCCTTAGGGGAAATCCAGCGCTCCGGGATGTTCAACGGAATGCTGCTCCACATTTGAGTATTTGTCAAGCCGGTTATCCATTACTCTTGATAGGACATCCTATGCAACTGGAAGAGAAGGACTGGGAAACCCTCCTTACGCGCTTAAAGGCCGGCAAGTGCACCCCGTTTCTCGGCGCGGCCGTCAATCACGGAATTCTGCCTCTTGGAGGCGAGATCGCCAATCTTTGGGCCGACGACTTCGACTATCCGCTGGAGAGTAGAAGCGATTTATCCAAAGTGGCCCAGTTTCTTGCGATTAAGACTGACGCGACCCGCCCCAAAGAGATGATTCTGGACCTTCTCGACCGGAAAGAAAAACCGTTCGACTTCAACGACCCGGACGAACCGTTGAATGTTCTCGCCAAACTGCCGCTCCCGGTCTACATAACGACCAACTATGACGATCTGCTCTTTCGTGCGATCGAGCACCACGGAAACGCGGTGGGTCGGAGGGCAGCTCTCGAGATCTGTCGATGGAACAGCCGGATTTCTCTCCAACCAAGCCTTTTCAAGCGCGGTTCGAAGTTTAGTCCAACCGGACAGACACCGGTCATTTACCACTTACATGGCCATCGCTCCGTCCTCGATTCCATCGTTCTGACAGAAGACGACTACCTCGATTTTCTTGTGACGATGTCGAAGGAAGACACCTTTCTTCCTCCTCGGATTCAGGAATCGATCACCGGATCGTCGGTGATGTTCGTCGGGTATAGTTTGGCCGACATCGATTTTCGCGTCTTGTTTCGCGGACTGCTGGGTAATCTTGAAGCAGCATTGGGAAAGATGAGCGTCGCCGTTCAACTTCCCTTTGACGACGCCAATCCCAACAAACAGAAGGCGGAAAAGTACATTACCGAGTACTTCGGCAAGACTCGGGGGACAGAGTTGCGCGTCTACTGGGGAACGGCGAAGAGTTTCACGAAAGAGCTGTGGAGGCGCTGGAGAGAATTCAATGCGTAATCCGTATCCCGGGCCACGTCCCTTCAGCGCTGACGAGTACCGAATCTTCGCCGGGCGCGATCACGAGATTTCGGAACTCACCTCGTTAATCGTTTCCCATCAGGTGGTCTTACTCTATGCGCAATCCGGAGCCGGCAAGACGTCCCTGGTGAATGCCGGGTTGAAGATGCCGTTGGAGGAACGGGACGTCCATGTGCTTTCGAGCGCCCGCGTACACATTCCTGTTGCCGAAGGGGTGCTCCTAAGCGACGTTGCGAACGTCTACACGTACAGCGCGACTGGCGACCTGTTTCCCGAAACTGCTGACGAAGGTAATTGGAGGCAGAAAGCGACGCTAGTGGAAGCGTTCAGCAGACTGCCGCAAGCGAAGGACGAGTTTGGAGAGTCTGCTCTGCGCTTATTTATCCTCGATCAGTTCGAAGAGATCTTCAACTCCTTTCCTCAGCGATGGCAGGATCGGGCAGTGTTCTTTGAGCAATTGGCTGAGCTGCTGCGGACCTTTCGGGAATTGCGCGTTCTCCTCGTTCTTCGAGAGGATTATCTGGCGCCTTTCAATGAATTGGCTCCTTGTTTGCCGGAGTCTGCGCGGACCCGCTACCACCTTGAGCGGCTACGAGAGCCAGAGGCCTTAGCCGCTGTCAAAAAGCCGCTCGAAGGAACATCTACGCAGTTCGATAAGGGCGTTGCGGAGACGATGGTCCAGGATTTGATGACGATCACGGTTGTCGATCCAACAGGGGAGGCGGTCACCGTTCCCGGCGAATTCATTGAACCGGTGCAACTGCAGGTGGTCTGCTTCACTCTGTTCGATCGCATGCCTAAAGACAGTTCCCTGATTACGATCGAAGAATATCGTCAGTTTGGGGATCCGGATCAGGCGCTGGAATCGTTCTACAAAGACGCTGTGGTCGCGGCCGTTGCAGCAACAGGAATTGACGAGGGTGAACTACGGGAGTGGTGCGAGAGCAAGCTCATCACGCCGGCAGGAACGCGCGGACTGGTGTTCCAAGACCGCGGCAAGACGGGCGGGATCGACAATCGGCTCGTCGAGATTCTGGAACAAAGGCACTTGATCCGGCCCGAGATTCGTTCCGGTTCCCGATGGTATGAACTCACGCACGATCGCTTTATCCGGCCGATTCAGAGATCGAACCTCGCTTGGAAGACCGAGCGCTGGTCCAAGTCTTTTGAAGTGCAATATGCGGACTCAATCAACGAGGCCTCGACTAAGACAGGCGTCTCCCAGGGTGACTTGCGATCCTTTCTCGATTCGCTGGTAACACCGGCAGGGGGGCGCGTGGCAAGCGAGCCCACCAAAGTTCCGGAGCATGCTCTCGGCATACTGGTCGGCGCCGGATTACTTCGACGCGATGACGATGGCGAGCGGCAACGCTACTCCATCGTCAGTGATGGTGTCGCTGAAGCCGTACGGTTGGCCAATCAGAGCTGGCGCGGCGAGAACTGGGTGGAAGCCAAACGGCTACGGGAACTGCAAGCGCGGGCTGAACGCTGGGTGGCCAGTGGGTCCAAGGACGCGAGCTTGCTTCTAAAGAGAGAGGAAATTCGCGGGGCCCAAAGGCTCATTAATATGGCCAAAATTTCCGGTGTGGGATTCAGCGATGCATTGAATGCCTTTGTTCCTGCGGCGCTCGCACGGGAGGCTCGACAAAAGCTAAGCTGGGCGCAGCGAACAGGGGCTCTATTCACCATCGTGGCGCTCGTCTCATTTTTGATTCCTTCCCTCGAAATTCGATGGAAGGTGCTCGCTTGCGCAATAACTGGTCTTGGCGGAAGCATAGGTTTGATGGCGGCGCACGACGATCGTGATCTCCATTTCGCAAATATCCACCTAATTGAGCTAATGATTGCTATTTCCACCGCGATTGGGGTCTTTATGGAGCCGCTGTATCGCTCGTGGCCTATTTGGATCGTCATTCTAATCGGACTAGTTGTGGGATTCTTCGGCTGTGCAATGTCTTTTGGAATAGCAGTAGCGATCCTGAAAGACAAAAGCTGAAAGCGTCTACGGCAGGTCCTGCATAGCGACCCGGACCAAAGCTTCAAGTAGCGCCGCCCGTGGATACTTCGTTCCCATGTTCGACCGGATCATCTGGTCTGCAGACTTGTCGAATGGCAATGCTACGCCGAAGTGATCGGCAAAAGCGGCTCCCAAGTACTTCGCATCGGGAATGATTGCATCGGACTTGGTGAGCTGTCCATCAAGCGCCTGATCGAAGACACGCAGCAATTCCCACATCTGCAAGAGCGCCTTCGATGTAGTCGTCGCATCCGACAGCGCCACCAGCGAATACGTCGGAACAAAAGGATGAGGGTAACTCGACAGAAAAGCCTGGCGAACATCGCGCCGCAGGCTTCGGAATCCCTGCGAAATATCGCCCTGGCACTTCTCCATCTTGAACCGTTGAATCCACTGGTCCGCCAGTCCGGGAATTGAATCTGCGATAGGAGATCCGCCTGACGCCCCGGCCACGCTAATGAAACCCGCGACGGCCGACCGCACAGCCGGATGATTCGCAAGCGCGACTTGAACATCCGGCGTCCCTTTGCTGTAGCCCACCACGATGTACTTGCGCGGATCGGTCTTCATCTGGGCCGTAAGGTAATCGGCAATCTTGGCGGCATTTACCTCGCTCGCATCGTTGGAAACCGGCAGCAGTTCCACCGTCAGACCTTTCGAGCGAAGATGCTCCTGGCCTTCATGAAATGCCGGCGCCTCAGCGAAACAGGAACTCATGAACCCGGGGACAATCAGAACTCGATACTTTGACGGCATCGCCGGCAACTCGAGATCTTCCTTTCCACCGCCCTGAAGATAGGTCGAGCACGCTCCCCATTCCCCGGTGTCCGGATTCTCTTTTCGAAGGACAGAACAAAAGACATCGGCAAAGACGCTGCGGAGATCGTTGGCCGTCGGCCGCATGTAGATGACCAATGTGCGGCCGTCGCTGAAGAAGGCCTGACCATGCGCTGTCTTCGCCTCGCGCACAGTCTGCTTGGGAGTCATATAATCGAGCAGCGCAACCTCACCTGTCTGGCTCAGCGACTTGCCGATATACTCCCTCTCTTTGTCGACATCGGAATCAATGCGGTGCGTGAGTTTGCCGTTTCGCTGGTCTTTGTCGAACCCGACATCATGCGTGCCGGCTCCGACCCAGACAGTACGCCCATCGACAGTAAACGGAGCGCGCCAGATACGGAAATGGTGTCGCGCCGCCACTACCTTCAATGGATCGCCCTGCGCATAGCCGTAATCCTGGCTTCGGCCGAAAACTTTCAGCTCGCTCATCGGAATCGTCGTGTAGACCTGTCGGGAAATACTCGCTAGAGCGCCGCGCAGGATTGTGTCTTTAATATTCTTGTCGACGACAACCCATCCTGCAGCCTGCAGAGCCGCGCGTACTTGTTCTTCCGATCCGACGACGAGAAAGTTTACCCGATCGCCCTGCGTGCCGGCATCGTCGACGACACGAGGAGGAACGATGTCGAGTTGATCCTGAGTCAGTTTTGAGATCGGAACGTCGACGGCCGGCTTCTTCTCACCCGCAACACGCTCCACAGTGACCTTGAAGCTGCCCTCCGCGACTTCTCCCGGAGGTAGATTGATCCCAAGGAACAGACGACCCGACACAGGAGCTCGACTCTCACGTTTCGAGCCGATCAGGAAAGGCCGCATCTCCTCTCCGCCCACTCTTCCAATCAGAGCGGCACGCGAGGCTTCATTCAATGGAAATGTTTTTAAAAGATCCTTCCAGTTGCGTTGGGAGCCGTCGGGAGTAGCCGGTTTCCCCCCAGTCATCACCGATCCTGTGGCGGTCACGACGAGCGTATCCCCGGCCTCAAAATCGATTCCTGCATCCGTCCAGGGCTTGTTGCCCGCGACCTCGATCTGACCATGCAGGGAAAATACAGACCCGAGGAAAATAAGGCTGGTGAGTATCGGTCTCACGTGAAGCTATTTTAGTCCTTTCAGGGCATTCAGAATCAGATCCTCGACGTGCGCCCAAACGGCTGGGTCGGCCTCCATCTGTGCGTGGCCGCCGCCTAGCCTTCGACGAGCCCAGGTCTCTGGCCGATCGCTGGGATCAAGGACGGAGTAATGAAATTGTTTGTTCTCGATAATCCTGGTGCGATTCGGGTCGGCGGCGCGGATTTCATCTTGTCCACGCAGCGAGAAGCGGCTTTGTTGATGGAGATTCGCGGCTTGAACGACGTTCTTTGGGATCGTCACATCGCTTAATCCGACGCTGTCGATCTGCACTGTCAGAAGGACCGGCACATTTATCTCTTCGAGTTCGCGCGCCAACTTTACGACCGCCAGTCCGCCGAGGCTTTGACCGTAAAGCACGATGTGTATCGACGAGCGCTCTCTTTCACTCAGACGCCCATCGCGATTTGCATCGAGCGCTCGCCGGATGAATTTCAGAGCGACGCCGCGCTTGCGATTGCTCAGCGTCTCGACATGGCGCCGTTGTGAGCGCAGTTTCAAAGCGAGCTTTCGCACGCCTCGATTCTCGTCATCCCATTGCTCCCATGCCCCCAAGAAGCCGAGAATCAGCGCGTCTCCATTGCGTAGCGGGATTGGAATCGTCGAGAGATCGGAAAGGTTCTGACCGCCAAGAGCGGATGCGGTCAGCGCCACGATCGCCCACAGACGCATTTACACAGCTTCCGACACCAGATCGGACACCGGTTTTATTAAAGTTTTCTGCGATTGCGCTGCCGGCTTTGTTGTCAGGAGCACGAAGGACAGATCTCTCTCCGGATCAAGCCAGCACAGCGTTCCAGTCGAGCCGCCATGGCCGTACGTCCTGGCCGAGCAACCATTACCGAACTTCGAGCCATTCAATGCCCAACCGATTCCATACGGTTGATTCAAGCCTTTGTTCTGATCCGTGATCATCATTGCGGCGGTCTCCGGCTTCAGCACGCGCGGTTCAGGCTTGACGAAGTAGTGGAGAAAGCGCGCGACATCGCTGGCTGGAGCAAAAGCTCCTCCCCAGGGCGATCCCAGATTGCGCCAGTAGGCACTGTTCCAGTTCCAGTCGGGATCGGCCGTCACCTGACTCGGCATCGTGTCCGAAATCTTTCGGTTACCCAGACCAAGCGACGTTTGTTTCATCCCTAATGGTTTGAAGATCTCTGCCTGAAGAAAAGCAGGCAAGGGACGTTTAGTGATTCGTTCGACGATCTCTGCCGCAAGAAGAATTCCCATGCTCTGGTACTTAACTTTCGTGCCGGGTGGAAAAAGCAAAGGTGTGCGGCAACTCTCTGCTACAAAATGTTTCAGTGTGGCGTGCTTCTTGCGAAGCTCATCGTTCTCCGGGAGCATGTCGGGCAACCCTGAGCTGTGCGACAGAAGATGACGGATCAAAACCTTGTCACGATCCCCATTGAAGAACTCTGGGAGGTACTTGCGAACTGGATCATCGATCGACAATTCCTTGCGATCGGACAGTAGCATCACTGCTGTGCACGTCATCGGCTTCGTAATTGACGCAAGAAGAAACACTGCATTGGGATCTTGCGCCTTGCCGAACGCGCGGCTCAGTACGTCCTTCCCTGATTGAACATGGAGCGAAGCTGCGGTAACATCGCCTGACTTCGTCTGTGCCTCAATCATTCGAGTCGCTTCATCGAGCTTGCCTTGACGCAGCGCCAACGCAACGCCGCTGAACAGTAGAGTCCGTCGTGTCATAGCTCCATAGCATATCGCTAACTTCTTTAGTAGCGCTTACATTGCTTGACCACCACCTGCCAATGAGTGCATAATCAGCCCAGAGCGGTCTCACTAGTTAGGGGAGGAAATACATGTCCAAATTTCTGAGTGTTGCGGCAGCATTTTTGCTGTTGGCCGCGGCATTGCCCAGAAAAACTTTCTCACAAACGCTTTATGGGTCAATTGTTGGAACAGTTCAAGACCAGTCCGGCGCAGTGATCCCGAACGCCGAGATCACCGTAACGAACAAAGGCACGAACCAGGCGGTCGAGACCAAGACGGACGAGGGGGGACGTTATACCGTGCCCAACCTTCTGCCTGGAGTCTACGACGTAAAAGTTGGGGGAGCTGGATTTCGCACGCTAACACGTACCGATATCACCGTCAGCGCCAATATCATTACGCGAACCGACTTGCAACTGGAACTTGGCGCCACGACGGAACAGATCACTGTGCAAGCGGATGTTGCGCAGATCCAGACCGACAAAGCGGACACACACACGACGATCACCGCCCAGGCGATTTCCCAGATGCCCCTGCCGGGCTACCGAAATTATCAGAGCCTGATGAATCTCGTTCCCGGAGCGACGCCAACGCGCTTCCAGAACTCGATGACAGACACGCCCGGTCGCGGTTTGCAGACAAACGTAAACGGCACGAACGCGAATAACAACGTGACTCGTATTGATGGCGCATCGAGTATTAACGTGTGGTTACCACACCATGTCGGCTACGTTATGCCGGAAGACATGATCGCCGAAGTCAACGTCACGACGACAGCCGCCGATGCCGAACAGGGTTTCGCAGGCGGATCGGCAATCACGCTCGTCACCAAGACGGGTACGAACGAATTCCATGGCGGCGTTTTCGAGTTTCATGACAATCAGCACTTGAAGGCTCGCAACTTCTTCCAGCGCGCTGGAACCGAGAAGCCTCTGAGCATCTATAACAACTTCGGCGGCAATCTTGGCGGGCCAATCGTGAAGAACAAGCTGTTCTTCTTCTTCAACTACGATGGCACTCGGCAGCGGCAGGGCGCGGTAGCGACCTACTCTGTTCCTACCGCCGACATTCGCACCGGCGATTTCAGCGCATATTCGACACCGATCTACGACCCGCTGACCGGGAATCCGGACGGTACCGGCCGCAGCAGTTCCGTGGGAATAGGATTCCCCGCAAATCGCATCAGCTCGATTTCACAGAAGATCCAAGCGTACTACCCGTTGCCGAACTTGCCGGGTCAAACGGCGAATCTCTTTGCTCAGGGTGTGCCGAAGCTCGACCGCGACTACACGGATGGAAAAGTCAACTTTAACATCAGTGAGAAGTCGGCTATTTGGGGACGCTACGGCCGGATGTGGGCGCTGTCCGGCGGTACGGGAATCTTCGGTGATGCCGTGGGACCTGCGCCGGGCGCCGATCCCGGGCTAGGCGATACAGTCGTACAAAACATGTCTGCCGGTCACACGTACACGTTCTCACCGACGGTACTGCTTGACGGTGTCTTCGGATACCAGCGCCAGAATCAAAGCGTTACAGCGAATGACTATGGCCAGAACTTCGGCGAGATTCTGGGGATACCCGGTCTGAATGGACCGGACATCCGTCAGAGTGGATTCCCGAATATCGCGTTCAACGGAGCGACTGCCGACTATCGCGGCATGGGAGCGCCAAACTGGATGCCGCTGTTCCGCGTCGAAGAAAACTTCACGACAAGTCACAACTTGTCATGGAACAAAGGCGCGCACACCTTCCGGTTCGGTTTCGACGGTGTCCTTCTTCGTCTGAACCACTGGCAGCCGGAGTTGAGTGACGGCGGTCCGCGTGGATACTTTAACTTCGATCCCGGTGTGACCGCGCTGAATGGCGGAACCGCTCCGACGAACCTCAATTCGTATGCAGCATTTCTGCTGGGCTTGCCGACCCAGTTGCAAAAGGGCCTTCAGCATATCGAGATGACGGGCCGGGAATGGCAATTCGGTTGGTACGGTCAAGATCGTTGGCAGGCGACGCGCAAGCTCACAATCACTCTCGGCTTGCGATATGAGTACTTCCCACTGATGACCCGCGCCGCTGGCAAAGGCCTCGAACGGCTTGATCCGGCGACGAACCTGGTCTATTTAGGCGGCCGTGGAAATATTCCCGTAGCCAATGGGATGACCGTCAGCAAGAAACTGTTCGCTCCGCGCGCGGGCATAGCGTACCGCGTTTCGGAGAACACAGTCGTTCGCGCCGGATATGGATTGAGCTATGATCCACTGCCGTTCTCTCGGCCGTTGCGTGGTTTCTATCCTCTTACGGTCAATCAGGTCTTCAACTCGGCAAATTCCTACACGCCATATAGTCGGATTGAAAACGGCATTCCGCCGGTAGTCGGCCCGGATCTCTCGACCGGTGTTGTGGCGCTCGGCAACAACAGCATGCGGAGTCCCAACGAAGGCGAGATCAATCGCGGGTACATCCAAAGCTGGAACTTCACGGTGGAGCACAAGCTTCCTCTCGACTTAGTGATGTCCGCAGCCTATGTGGGTACGCAGACCACGCATCAGTTTGCAGACTACGACATCAACTCTCCGGCCCCAGGGCGGGGCAATGCAGGCCGGCCTTATGCAAACATCGGTCGCACTGTCCGCACGGATATGTGGGATGGTTATCTCAGCGCGAACTACCACTCGCTGCAGACCACCATCAACAAGCAGTTCTCGAAAGGCCTACTCGTCAAGGGCGCATACACATATTCCAAAGCGATCAACATGACCGACGATGACGGCTGGGCCAATGTCGGTTGGAACTGGGAGCCTGTGTTCCACCGCAATCGCGCCGCTGCTGGCTACGACCGCACCCATGTATTTCAAGTGGGCTGGGTCTATGAACTGCCGTTCGGCAAAGGCAAGGGCATGATGAGCGAAGGACCCATGTCGCACATCCTCGGCAACTGGCAGGTCAACGGATTGATGGCATGCTACACCGGTGTGCCGTTCACCGTCACTGCGCCGAACACGTCGCTGAACGCAGGCGGCAACAGCAACACGCAGACTGCCGACCAAGTCAATCCTGTTGTTGACCGTCCAGGCCTCATCGGCTCGGATGGGCGCTATTTTGACATCACTGCCTTTAGGGCTCCGAGCGACCCTGCTCGCTTCGGGACCACAGGTCGTAACATCCTGCGCCATCCGGGCGTTTGGAACACCGATCTGAGCTTGTTCAAGAACATTCCGATCGGAGAGCGCTTCAATGCGCAGTTCAGAGCGGAATTTTTCAACCTGCCGAACACCTCTCACTTCGGCACTGATAACCTTCGAGCAGGAGCGTTCGCCAGTACGGATGTCAGTAACGCGAACTTCCTGCGTATCGTCAATGCGTTCGGGGAACGTCAGATTCGATTCGGTCTGAAGTTGCGTTTCTAACCTTGATGTTGTTCGTTCACCTAAGGCGGTCCGCAATGCGGGCCGCCTTTGTTTTGCTCAGCGCGCTAGCCTTCGCGCAGTCGGACGCGCTCGTCCGCAAATCGCAAGAGGCGAAGCAATTGATGGCAGACGGTCGCTTTGCCGACGCGATTCCTTCTTACGAAGAGCTCACACGCGCGCTGCCTACCAACACGGGACTGCGACTGAATCTCGCGCTGGCCTATCATATGTCCGGCAGACACGCCGATGCCGTGCCGCAGTTTGAGCGTGTCCTCAAGAGCGAACCATCCAGCGTCCCGGCGCTACTGTCACTCGGGGCGGCATATCTCGAATTGAAGGAACCAGCAAAGGCCGTCACTCCTTTGCAGAAGGTCGTCACGCTACAGCCCGCTTATGCGCCATCGCGAGGGATGCTTGCCAACGCCTTACTCTCACTTGACCGAGCAGCAGAGGCCGTTACGCACTTCCGAAAACTCACGACGTTAACTCCCCAGGATCCAAAGGCATGGTATGGACTTGGCCGCACATACGAAGTATTGGCCCGCCAATCTTTCGACAAAGCCGCGCAGGGATCGGCGGAATGGCTCGCGCTCATAGCCGACACACGCATGGAACGCCGACAGTATCGAAGCGCGTTTTACTTCTATAAAAAAGCTCTCGAGAAGCAGCCGGACTTCTCCACGATCCATATATCGCTTGCCGAGCTTTACCGGCGCTCAGATCATCCCGATTGGGCCGGCATCGAAGCAAAGAAGGCCACGCGTCCCGATTGCGCTACCAACAACCAAGCCTGTGATTTCGCGGCTTCCCGGTTTACAGAAGCCACGGCCGGACCCTCTATCTACTGGCGGACCCGAGCCTACAACGAACTTGCGTTGCGAGCTTTCAAGCAACTCGGCGCCCTACCTGCTTCAGTGGAGTTGCATGCAATCAAGGCGGAGATTCACTCGAATCACGGACAGTATCTCGAATCCGCGCAAGAGTGGCGTGCAGCTCAAAGCCTGGCTCCCAAGGATCCTCGCATCGCGAATCAACTTGCGTTGCGTTGTACGAAGGCGCCAACTATAGCGAGGCCGTTCCACTCCTACAGGCGCTGCTGCAACGTGACCCACAGTCAGCCGAGCTAAATTTCTTCCTTGGAGATTCGCTCCTACGCACGGAACAGACCGACAAGGCCGTACAGCCGCTCGAGGCCGCCGTCAAATCCGATCCAAAACTTCTACCGGCCCGTGGATCTCTCGGACTCGCCTACATCCGCCTGAACCGCGATGCCGACGCGATTCCTCATCTCAACATCGCCCGCGAGATCGACGACGATGGCAGCATCCACTTCCAACTCGCGCAAGCCTATCGACGCGCAGGGAATGCCGACGCGTCGAAACAGATGCTGGCAGAGTACACACGGATTCAACAACGATCGAAAGCCGAAGAAGGAAAGCTGGAGGAAGAAGCCGCGATCACGGCTCCGTGATCGTGAATATCTGATCGGCCTTGACGTCGGTCAGCGTTTGTTCCTTGCCGCTTGGCCAGCGAACGTCGATGCGCGGAACTGTCGTTAACTCGGCCAACCCGAAGAGCAGACCGGTAAGACTCGACGAAGCGTATCCTCGCGATGCGCTTAGCTCCTGCGTCTGGTTTCCAATCTTCACTCTAGCCCCGATCCCGTCACGATTACTCTTCGTACCGCGCAGCTTCAGGCGCAGCCAATGACCCGCATTCGGCGATGTGTTCTTCCATAACTCCACCGGTTCCTGAAGCGCCGTGACAACAACATCGACCTTGCCGTCAGCGTCCAGATCGGCGCTCGCTGCGCCTCGATGCGCCCGAGACACGTTCGCCAAGTCCGCGCACGCCGACTCGGCAAACTTACCGTCTCGCGTGTTCACAAAAACGTAGTTAGCCTGCTTGTAAGCTGTAGGCTCGAATTTCTCTACCAGATCGTTGACATGCGAGTTAGAAGTGAACAGATCCGCGAAGCCATCGTTATTGAAGTCTTCCCAGATTGCGCCCCAGCCGCTTATCTTTACGCTTAGCCGCGCCACTTGACTGGCCTGGGTCATGTCACGAAAGGACCCGTTCTTTTCGTTATGGAATATCGGAAACGTCTCGCCTGTCAACGCAACAACCACGATGTCTGGCCAGCCGTCATTATCGTAGTCGCGGAAGTCGGTTCCCATACTTGCGACCGGCTTACCGCTGTCCAGCATCGCCACTCCAGCCTCGAGACTTACTTCTTCGAATTTCCCATTACCCGCGTTTCGGAACAAGAAATTCGGCAGATTGTCGTTCGTCACGAACGCGTCCATATCTCCATCGCGATCGTAGTCCGCAAGAGCCAATCCCATGCCGCGGCCGCGATGCGCTCCAAGTGCCGACTTGTCCGACACATCCTCAAATATTCCGCCGCCGCGATTGCGATACAGCTGATTCGGGCGCGGGTCGTAGTACTTCGGATGGCAGTAGATCCTCAGATCGCGCGTCTTATCGCCGCAATATCGTTCTTTCTCCGCAGACCACGTCCCATAGTTCACAACCAATAAATCGAGCAATCCATCGTTGTCGAAATCGAAGAATCCGCCCGTGACGCTCCACTCGCTCGACTTGATCCCGGCCTTTGTGGTCACATCTTCGAACTTGCCGTTTCCTAGATTTCGATACAGCGTGTTGCGATAGACGCCTGCGACAAACAAATCGACATTGCCGTCGTTGTCGAAGTCGCCCACGGAAGCGCCCATCGAGTAACCTTCTCCCGGGACGCCGGACGTTGCGGTGACATCGCTGAACTTCATCGAGCCGTCGTTGCGATACAGCCGGTTTGTGAATGCGGCGCCGTCTTTCTTCAGCGACGGACCCGCAGCCCCGTTCGTGAAATACAAGTCCGGACGCCCGTCGTTGTTGTAGTCAAAGATCGCCAAACCACCCGGCATCGTCTCGATCATGCGCTTTTGTGGAGTAGCGTCATTGTTCAGGACGAAGTCGATACCGCCGACATCGCGAAAGCAAATCGGAGCATCGGCCGCGATGGCCGACGCGCAGAGAACAAGGCTCGTGAGGCTACCGCGGCTCATGGCAGAACGAGCAATCGTTGCTGGCGTTCTTCGCCTTATGACAACTCATGCATCCGCCCATCGAGATGTCCGATTCCTTGAACATCTGTTCCCGCTCCTGCACCGGACCATGACATTCCTGGCAGGTGTTTCCGGCTTCGAGATGGGCCTTGTGGCTGAACATCACATACGTCGGAATCTGATAAATACGCGCCCATCGAATCTCGCGTTTTGCTTTGGCAAACTCCGTCAGCTTTTGAATTGCCGGGCTGTCCGTCTTCACCGAAGCGTGACACTGCATGCAGACGTCGGCCTGGGGAATTCCCATGATTTCCCCCGGATCCTTGTTCGGATGGCACATATTGCACTTCAGCTTCAGCTCGCCGACGTGCTTCTTGTGGCTATAAGGAAGAGGTTGCTCGGGTGGAGCTTTTTGTTGGGTCTGCGCCGCGGCGACTCCAAGGAACAACACAGCAATATATTTCAACATCGTCAGATTTCGCGTTTTTGTAACTGCTCAGCCAGATGTTCGGATGCGCGCATCGATAAGGCAAGAATCGTCATCGTCGGATTCTGCGACCCGCCCGTGACGAAGCTGCTGCCATCGACAACGTAGAGATTCTTGATGTCATGGCTTTGATTCCATTTGTTCAGCACGCTCGTTTTCGGATTGTCGCCCATACGGCAAGTCCCAAGCTCGTGGATGCTATACCCGGGAGGGAACATCCGATCTGTCCGATGTAAAACTTCAAACTTCGCCGCCCGGCAGATCTCGCCCAATGTCTCGACCGCGTCCTTCGCCATGTTGAACTCGTTGTCCGTATATTTACATTGGAAGTTCAGCACCGGAATGCCCCACGCGTCGACCACGTTCTTATCGATCCGCACATGATTCTCAAAGCGAGGCAGAACTTCGCCCATCAACGTCGCGCCAAAGCCCGCGCCGCGAGCGCTATCGAGATCCTTCTGCAATTCTTCTCCCCAAGATGGGAAATACCGCGCGTCAGGAGTGCCGCCCGTCGAAAAGTCGAACGCATACCCGCGAATGAAGTTCTTCTCTTTCGTCTTGATGTTCCGAAAACGAGGAATGTATCCCGCGCCTCCAACCAGCCCGCGGCCGCCCTTACCATTCTTGGCTTCGGGGATCAGCGCCACAACGCTATTGCTCATATAAAACTGGTCATGCAAATAATGGCCGAGCACTCCACTCGAATTGGCAATCTTCGAGTTCAAAAGAATGCGCGTGCTCTCCAGGCACGATGCGCCAAGCACGACGGCCCTCGCCTTCGCATGAAGTTCGCGACCAGATTGCCGGTCCACAAAATGCGCCCCATTGGCTAGACCCGTTTTCTTATCGACGCTAATCTCACGAACAACCGCATTCGGTACCACGGTCACATTGCCACTTGCCACTGCGTCCGGCAGCAGCAGATTGAAGGAACTCGCCAGACTCCCGTCCCCCAAAGCGCGCCGGATCTTCGTCACCGTCATCCCGTAAGGCTTACCGGCCTCCGCGATCCGTTTCGATGCCTGGCTGTCGGGCGACTTGTCCTCGACGAAAATGCCATCCGGTAGCTGCGCCAGACCTTCCTTACGCCCCGACACTCGAAAAATCGGCTCGACGCGTTCGTAGAACGGAGAGAGATCGGCATGACTGATGGGCCAGTTCTCGCCGAACCCATCGTGATCCTTCGCCTTAAACTCGTAGTCGCTCAGCCGGAACGACATGCGAGCCCAGAAGTTCGACTTGCCGCCGATCATGCGCACGCGAACCCAGTTGTATGGCTCCTTTGGATCGTGCGTGTAGGGAACTTGTGATTCGTCGACCCACTGATTCGCGTTGAACTCGTTCGCTTGAAACACATGAGGCAGCCGCCCGGGCTTTCCGAACCCTCGATAAGGCAATTCGTAAACAGGCTTGGTTCCGCGATTGCGCTGAAAGTCCACCTGCGGCCCTGCATCGAGCAGCAGACACTTCACGCCCTTCTTCGCGAGCGTGTACGCAGCCATTCCTCCCGAAGCGCCGGAACCGATGATCAAAACGTCGTATTCTTTCGAAGCCATGAAGTCCTTAGTCGAGTGGATACCAGTACAAGCCGATGCCGCCGGCGCCACGCCGACCGCTGGAAGATGCAGCCGACGCATACTCCCGCGAATTGATCGTGGCCGTGCGAACGTCCTTCTTTGCCTCGCGCAGGAACCGGGCAAGCGGATCTGTCGGAGGGTCAAAAGCCCAAGCTTCGCGTAACGGAGCCAGAAGCGTCACAGTTTGCGTAGCGTCCAGATCGGCAAACGTCTTATTGAATCGTTTCTTCGCCTGCGCGTTCAACTGGTCGAGCCCAACTTTGTAAAGTTGCTGCCGGTCCGGTGGCGACTCGCTAATCAAGAAATCGAGAAACTCAGGCGCGCCGGCTTCTAATGCTCCAGGAGCGCCGTTGATCGGCGGCATGATCGCCTCGCTCAGTTTCCGCAGCGCGCTAAACTGCGCCGGCGTGAAGTAGCGAGGCGGCCATTTCCGCAACCTCATCGGCGACGGCAGTCTCGATCCTTACCGGCGCCGTCATTGCAGTCGGGGTTCGATTCAGAGGAGCCGGGGGTTGTGTCGCATCAATCGGAGGCGGAGCCGGCGATGTCGGAGCCGGAGCGTTACTTGGGGCCGCAGTTTGCTGTGCGATCAGCGAGGGCGCCAGCGGCGCCGCGGCCATGGCTGTGAAAAAGCGTCTGCGTTTCATAGGTGTCGCTCTTGTTACTAACTACTCTACTAATCCGAATCGGACCCTGCCAAGCCGCCATATATAATCACTAATACATTTTCTGCATGAGGCGTCTTCATCGATACTTAGTCTGTGGCGTGGTCTGCGCCGGAATGGCTTTTGCCGCCGACACCGATTTTTCTGGAACCTGGACGCTGAACGAGGCTCGCAGCGAACAGCAACGTCTTCCCGTTGCTCCATGGAAATCGATCAAAGTGGAACATAATGACACGCTGGTCCGATGCATTCCAGTTGAACCCGCGCCCAATCCAAAGAAACTCGCGATGATGAGTTTCGCCACGACCGGCAAGGAAATAGCGCATCCGTTTGGCGACGCTTCGGGCAAGAGCATCGCAAAGTGGGAGGGATCGGCGTTGCTGATCAATACGCTCGTCAGCGGCCCACGGAGCTACACACAAATGGATCGCTGGAAGCTTTCGCGCGATGGCTTGGTCCTGACCATACGCAGACAAATCGTGAACCTTCACGGAGACTCGGAATCGCTCCTCGTATACGAAAAAAACCAATGACTCGAATTCCTCTCATCTTGATTTTCGCGGGATTACAACTCGGCGCACAGGTGGAGGCGCCGAATTCATCGGGAGTTTCGATGGGGCATCTCCACATCATCACTCCCGATCCCACGGCGCATCGTAAGCTCTGGATCGACGTGCTCGGCGGAAAGCTCGTTAAGGCGGGCCCGGTGGAATTCGCGATGTTTCCAGGGGTCTTGGTTGGATTTCGCCCTGGCCCGTCAAGCGGTGGTACAGTCGGCTCCATCATCGATCATCTTGGTTTTGCGGTGAAAGATTTCGAAGGCACGAAGGCAAAGATTGAAGCCGCCGCAAAAATTGTCAGCGTCAACGAGACATCCCGTCAGTTCTTCGCGCTCTTTCCAGGCGACGTCACAGTCGAATTCACGGAAGACAAGAACCAGAGTGTCCCGATAAGACATCACCATATTCACTTCGCGACGCCCAACGAAGACGAAATGCGAGCCTGGTACGCGAAACTCTTCGGCGCGGTTCCCGGCATGCGAGGCAAGTTCAAAGCCGCCGATCTTCCCGGCGTGAATCTTTCCTGGAAGCCCGCAGACAAACCGACCTTACCGAGCAAGGGCAGGGTCATGGACCACATCGGCTTCGAGGTGAAAGACATAAACGGCTTCGCCAAGAAAGCCGTCGAAGCCGGAGCGACGATTCAAATGCAGCCCACCAAGCGCCCGGATCTCGGACTGACGATTTCGTTTCTCACCGATCCCTGGGGTGCCCAGATCGAATTGACTGAAGGCCTTATAACGGTTACAAAGTAAGCTCACTTTCACTCTCGAAGCTCGGGATTAGAATCAAGGCTGGTGCGGTTGCAGTCGGTTAATAGAGAAGTCCTTGTCCGGAGATCGCGGTCTTCCCGTGCATTTGGAGCCATATGTCTGGCTTTTAGTTGTTCGGCGCCGGCACAGGTTTTTACCACTGCGGAGGAAATAAGGTCACTCACGCAAGAGGAGGCGTCGCGACAGCGGCCGGTTCAACTGGCTGGAATTGTCACAGCTGAATCGGCGGGTGGCTTCTATTTTCAGCACCACGACACTGGCGTCTTCGTCCACAAGACACCCGCGATCAGCCGGGTAAGACCGGGCGATCACATCGAGTTGATGGGCGTCACAAGTTCAGGATCTTACGCTCCAACAATTGTTGCTTCAAAGATTGTCCCGATTGGCCGTCTTGGTTGGCCATCCGTACGCCGGCCTTCCATCGAAGAGATGTCTTCCGGGGAGGTCGATGCGGAATGGGTGGAAGTGAGCGGCATAGTCCGCGCAGTAGTGGACATCGGCTCTGCTGTGAATGGCTTTGCCCTACTCATGAACGAGGGTGGCGGCGAGTACAAGCTCATCGTTGAAGGACTTTCACGATCGGAGGCCGATCGGCTGGTTGATACAGGAGTCAGCATCCAAGGTGTTTGCCGGAGCGTCGTAAACGGCAAAGGTCAGTTCATTGGCTTCGATGTGCTTACTCCTGAGCCTTCGTTGATTACCACGCAATCGACTCCAATTCATGACGTGTGGTCCGGACCGGTTACTCCCATCGGTTCACTGTCCCAATTTACAGGCTTCGCCAAGCCGCGTCATCGGGTACGGTTGCAGGGCGTCGTGACGATGCAAAGGCCCGGAGCGTACGTTTTCATTCAGGAGGCAGACCAATCGATCTTTGTCGAAACATCAGATCCCGAAACATTCCGTGAAGGAGATAAGGTCGACGTCGCAGGCTTTGTGTCGAACGGTGACTACGCGCCTTCTCTGCGCTACGCTTCCGTCCGGAAGATCGGGAGCGCCCCGCCCGTTCAACCACGCGTAGTATCCGCAAGTGAGGCTCGTGCCGGCGATTATGACAGCCGCCTCATTCAGATCGAAGGTACGGTCATAGATGTTCTCCGCTCGGGCCAGGAAGGTATTTTGGTCATGCGCTCAGATGGAATCACATTTGACGCTTTCCTCAGGCCAATCGAGACCGGCTCCGCCCTTCTTGAGACACCGATCGGAGGCTACGTCCGCGTGATCGGTGTCTGTTCTGTAAAAGTGAATACCGACCGGATATCGCGCACGTTTCGCGTCGTTTTGCGTTCCCAGCAGGATGTCGCTGTCGTTGAGCAGCCACCCTGGTCAGAGGAACGCGTGTTGATGGTTCTCGGTGGTGTCGCGCTTGCCGCGCTGCTTGCATCAGCTTGGGTCTTTTTCTTGCGCAGGACGGTTAGCCAGCAGACGGTGGTTCTTAATCGGCAGTTAACGGAGATCGAAACTCTCTACCGAACCGCGCCGGTCGGCCTTTGTTTTCTTGACTCGAAGCTACGCTTTGCTCGCGTCAATGAACAGTTCGCTCTGATCAACGGGCTTGGGGTAGCGGATCATGTTGGACGTCCCTTGCGAGACGTAGCTCCTACGTTTGCTCCGATCATGGAACCTGTTTTCAGGCAGGTGCTCGCAACGGGTGAACCAATTGTCAATACCGAGCTCCGTGACGAAAACCAACGAGTGTGGCTTGTCAGTTATTACCCGGTGAAGCGTGCCAGGATATTTGGCGCCAGCGCGGTGATGCAGGACATCACCGATCTGAAGAATGCGGAGGCCCATCTGCTACGGCAGGCAGGCGATCTGGCACTATCGAACGCAGACTTACAACAGTTCGCTTATGTCGCCAGCCACGATCTACAGGAGCCACTACGTACGATCACGATTTACAGCCAGATGCTCGCAAAAAGATGCCAGTCAGAGCTATCGGCCGACGCGAGCGAGTATCTAACTTATATCGTGGATTCCGCCTCTCGGATGCAGGCGCTCATTCGGGATCTCTTAATTTACTCGCGTTTGAGCAACGACGACGACAATGAGCTGCGACGAGGGTCCATCGCAATCGCGTTGGAATCGGCAGTCAAGAACCTTGATATGGCCGTCCGTGATACGGGAGCGGTGATCCATTGCGGAGCCATGCCTCCCCTGGTTGTCGATCAGACGCAGATGCTTCAGGTGTTCCAGAATCTGATCGGTAACGCGATCGCTTATCGCGGCGAACGGCATCCCGAGATTCGAGTGAACGCTCAACTGGAACGAAATGAGTGGGTATTCTCAGTTGCGGACAACGGTATCGGAATTGACCCGCGTTACCACGAACGAATCTTCGGCGTGTTCAAGCGCTTGAGCGGTAAGACACCCGGAACCGGAATTGGTCTTGCGATCTGCAAAAAGATCGTGGAACAACAGGGTGGACGAATTTGGGTTGAATCAAGCCCGGGGCCGGGCTCGGTGTTCCGCTTTTCCGTACCCGCCACTACCGCTATCACCGCCACCTTGTCAGCCGCATCGGACTAGAGCAAGCCACGTTTCTGCTTCGCCATTCCCGACATGGCCACCGCCAGAGCAGCAGCGCCGAGGCTCTTCACCAATCCGGGATGCTCCGAATAGAAGTCACTTACGCGGTCGATCACGCTTGGATCTTTCTGCTCGGCCTCACGCGCAAGTTCCTCGATGGCTCCGGGGGGTATTTGCTCAGCCTGTTGTGCGGTGATCTGGCCCCCGCCCTGGTTCAGCAGTCCGCCGAGTTGCTGCAACAGACCGCCTGATAACAGCGCAGGCCCGGCAACGGAAAGCAATGTATTTAGGATGTTCGCGCGATCCGTGCCAGTCGAGTTCCCGAACAATTGCCCGAGCATGTTCGGGAATGGCGGAGTCTGGTCGGAACGAAAAGCCTCGGATAATCCTTGTGACATTGCATCACGAGGAGCCATCCTCGCGGCTTGATCGAAATCGTCTTCCGTAGATTGTGTGGGTTGACTTGCATTCGCGTACTGTTGAAGCATTCCGCCCAATTCATCGAACCAGCTCATAACGCTCCTTTTTTATTCGCCAGAAAATGTCGCTAAAAACGTTTGCGCGACCCCGACCGTCGTTCCACTAACGGATGCGCCTCATTCACGACTAACGTGCGCCCGAAGAAATCCTGGCCGTTGCAAGCGCGGATGCATCGAGCTGTAAGTTCTTCCTGCATCTCGACGAAACCGAAGCCCCGTGGTTGTCCGGAGAGTCGATCTGCCGCAATGTTCACCGAACTAGCCGGATACCCGTGGCGCTCAAACCAGGCGCTCAACTCCCGTTCATCCGTCTGATACGGAAGGTTGCCGACGAATATTCTTTTTGCCAAATCCATAATGAGACGCCATCCGATAACAGTTGTTGCGTCTTACGGTTAAACGGTATCAGAATTTCACGACCGACGGCTGATAAACCGGACTTCAACAGCGCTTACGGCAAATCATCCCAGAGTCCGAAAGAAGTAAAATGACCTGAAGAGGCCAATCATGCTCGTTTCCAAGGTGTTCTCGATCGCTCTGGCGTTCGCTCTCGCCATAGGCGCGCAACCTTCGCCCAGGGAGTGGGCAAATGCAGAGGAATACGATCTTGGGTCGCAAGCCTTGGCAGAACCTGAAGCGAAACAGCGAATCACGTTATTGCGGGACTGGGCCGCCCGATATCCCAAGAGCAATTTCGAACGCGAGCGACTCATATCCTTTGCTCTGGCATTTCAACAAACAGGCGATCCAAGGGAATCACTGCAGCGGGCCACCGAGGCCCTTGCTTTGAACGCGAACGACCCGAGCACTCTGCTACTCATTGCAGCCTTGGGGCCAACCCTGCCCGCTGCATCGGATAGCGAGGTAGCAACTGTAGCTGCGTGTGCAAATAAACTCCTTTCAATCAACCTTAGCCACAAGCCAAAGACTGTGACGGCAGCACAAGCTGAGCCACTCAATCATTCAACATCCTTCATCGATCCGGAAACGCAGCGAGTGCTTGATTTCATCCGCCGAATCCGCGTGGCAAGAGGTCCAGTCGTTGAAAAGGATCCAGAACTGATTAAGCGACAACTCGCAGAAGCCGCGCTGGAGTGGGTTAAGACCGCTAAGCCTTGACACTCGCAACACGCGCGATCGAACACAAAGCATAGTTCCGGAATTTCTTTGGCGGCTCAAGGCCGGAACTCATGACGAAGCCGATCCGGGAGTAGAGGAGTGGATAAGGGACTGCGCCAAACAACGTGTCTGGTCCTTTTAAGATCGAGCTTGAGGCGAAACACGACGCCGATACTGCCACCGTAACCATAACCCAATTCAGCATGGTCGTCGAATGCGGCGCCGATTTTGCTACAACCAGTGCGCTGCCTATGGCTACCGAAAGGGTTGCCTACACGCAGACATTTGCTGTTATCAGCGGCGCCGCCTTTCCGATGGACCGCCGGCGCGGGGTTGCCACCCGGAATGACTCTCGATGCCGCGACGGGTATCTTGAGCGGAACTCCTACCACTCGCGGCCCCTACTCTTTCTCGGTTCAAATCAGCGACAAGGCGGCTGCGAGCGCAACTAAGACATTCAACTTGACGGTCCAGCCGGCTCCACTGGTGATCACGACCGTTTCCCCTTTCTTCAGCGGCGTCGTAGGATCGTCTTATTCCCAAATCTTCAGTGCTGCCGGCGGAACTCCTCCGTATGTGGACAATGCGGCAGCCCATCCCTGATTGGCGCTCGGCCGTATAACCGGCATTCTCTCTGGAACGCCTGAGCAGGTGAGTACCTCCACGATTACGATCCAAGTGGTTGACAGCGCCGGTTTGAGCGTTTCGAAAGACTTCTCGCTTTCGATTGAACAGCCTCGATTGCGGATCACGAACAATTCAGCGCTTCCCTCGGGCGTCGTGGGGACTGCATACCAGCAACGCTTTCTAGCGTCGGGAGGCCAGCAACCATACATATGGTCCATCACTTCGGGTTCGATCCCGGGCTTGGCGCTGGATTCGGCATCAGGCGTCCTTTCGAATATGCCGACCTCATCAGGCGCATTCAACATCCAGGTCACGGTGCGAGATAACGCCGGCGCCACCTCTTCACGAGCGTTCACGATCACGATCACGCCTGGCGCTCTCAAGCTGGCGCCGCCTGCCGACACGCTTCGTAACTTGGTTGGTCAGCCCTTCTCTGTCACGCTGACTGCTGCCGGGGGAGCGCCACCCTATAACTGGTCCGCCAATGGATAGCCAGAGGGTCTAGATATCGACCCGGCTTCCGGAGTGGTATCTGGTACATTCCGTGCGGTCGGGTCTTTTCTCTTCATCATCTGCGTGATAGATGCTGCTCGCACAGCGGCGACAGAGCTGGTCGCGGTTGATGTAACTGCTCCGGCGTTGCCAGCGCTGACAATCTCGGAAATCGGGGATGTAATGAAGGCTGCCGATCAAGCCAATGTTCGCCTGCAGTTTGCGAATGTCTACAGCTTGCCTCTCACTGGTCAGCTCACACTTGGGTTTGCGCCGGAGACGGGCGCGGGAGATCCTGCCGTTCAGTTCTCGACTGGCGGTCGTACCGTGGATTTCCGCATCCCGGCTGGTTTCACTCAAGCCGAATTTCCGGCTGGTTTGGTTGGGCTCCAGACAGGGACGGTAGCAGGAACGATTAGTCTCAACGCCAGATTGCTATATGAAGGAGCGAGTCTCACGCCAACGCCGGTCGTCGTGAAAACAACTCGTGTTGACCGTGCCGCGCCCACAATCACGGCCGCCACCTTCGTACGCAGCGGATCGAACATTGAAATTCGTATGACGGGCTACTCCCCGTCCCGCGAAATAACCCAGGGCGTATTTCGCTTCCAGGCGAATACCGGCAGCACGTTATCTACAAATGAAGTGACGGTTTCTCTTGACGAGACATTCGGGCGCTGGTTCCGCGACTCCGCTTCGACCCAGTTTTGGCAGCCAGTTCACGTTCACACAGCAGTTCGCCATTCAGGACGACATCAATGCGGTCACGCCGATGACCTTGAATCTCAGTAACCGGATTGGCGGCACGACAGCTACTATCCGGCAATGAGGTCAGCGACCACGAAAACGCCTGAGCATTGTTATAGAGGCCAACCCTGCGCCGAGCAACACCATGGCGCCGGGTTCGGGAATGGGGTTTGTGCTACCGCCTGCGACCCCGGCGCTCACATTGTCGAGAATGAGACCCACCTGACCAGCCGACACAGCAAAGCGCACTAACAAGATGGTGTTAGCGTCGGAAGTCACACCGAAAAAGTAAGGCGCAGAGCGATCGACGGTGTCGAAATCAATGTTCTCGGTAGCCTCACCCGAGTTAACAATAGCGCGGACAGTTGTGACAAACGGCTGCTGCGCCCAGATATCTGCCGCAAACGCTGTTTTACCTCCTGGTAGCAATACATCGAGATAAGCGGTCCCAGGCTGATCTGGCGGCGTCCAGACGAGAATCGCCCCCGTCCCGGTATTGAGGACAGCAGACTGCGCCGCAGCAAGAGCGCCGTAAATACTGATCAAGCCGGTCCCGGACGGCCCTATGCCCGAGGTCCGAAAGGTAAATCCGTCCGTCATCAAACCATCCGGATTGGGATAATTCTGTGTGGAGTCCGGTGGCACAATCCCCTCGAAATTAAGGTTGGTAAGGTCAGACGTGGCCGCTTCGAACGTTGCACGGTCGGTGAATATGGTCAAAGCGGCTTCCGCTGGCAAGCTGGCGATCAGAACCATAGCCGCGCATAAACCGTAGCGCTTGGCCAAGAATTCAAACTGCATTCCGGATACCCTCCTTAGCCGACAAACCGTCGACCGATACGTCACGCTATTGTACTCACGAAAGGTAGCAGGTGCGGCGCTCGCCGACCGATGCCGAACAGCTATTTAGGATGTGGTGATTTTTTAAATGAACACGAGCTGGCTTCAGGTTTGCAAAAAAGCCCTAAGTCAAGGTGATCTTGACTCAGGGCTCCCGTGATTTCCAGCCGAGTACCACTGCGAAACTCAACTCACTGATAAGTCACTCGCACCGCTACCGCGTCCAGAGAGAATGTGCGCGATGTCGACGAGGCCGCATTGATAATTCGGACTCTGAAAAGGCTGTTTCCAAATTGCGCGATCGTTGTAGTTAGCGTATTCGTATTCTGCGCTGTGGTCCATGTTGAGCCAACATCCCAGGAGAACTGAACACATGTTCTGGGAGACCCACTCGTGTTATCGGCTCTCACATTTAAACGAACTTCAATCCCCATGACCGTGGCCCCGGTGGGCACGTTCAAGTCGTAATTGAAGAGGTATGTTTGTCCTTGTCTGCGTCCGTGCAGGATGTGCTCGCAGTGCTGCCGCTGCTGGTGTCCACGGGCTGGGATGCCATCCAAAACGTACGCGTTGGTTGGGTCTGTTTGGGAACCGTTATTATCGCCGGTGCCGCTCGTCACCGGGGCGTTTGCGCTGGGCGCCGCAAAACCTGTGTTGATAATCGTCGCAGAGATTGTGACACTCAGACTTCTGGTTGCGGTCACCGCAGGGTCGCTGAATCCTGCGCCTTAATCGTAAACGTCGAGGTTCCGGCAACCGTAGGTGTCCCGGTAATAGCGCCGGCAGCGCTCAGCGTGAGACCGCTAGGCAGCGAACCGGTGGTAATCGACCAGCTATATGGTGATATCCCAACCACTGGCAGCTAGGGTCGTCGAGTACGTTGTTGCCAGCGTTCCATTGGGCAGCGAAGATGTTACCGATACTGACCGGGGCGACGATCCTGATACTTAAGCTCTTCGTTACCGTCGCCTGAGTAGTAGCCGAATCCCTCACCCGAACCGTAAACGTGGATGTACCTGCAAGAAGCGGTGCTATTCCCTGCAGCACTCAGACTCAGGCCGAAGAGCAACGAACCGCTGCTGATCGACCAGGTATAGGGAGCCGTTTCCACCGCTTGCCGTCAGCGATGATGAATAGCTCGTGAGTCGGACATCATCCGGGAGTGTCGTGGTGACGATGCTGAGAGCCGCCCCGGCTATCGTAATACTCTTAGTTAACGTCGCCGGAGGAGTGGCCGAATCCCGCGCTTGAACCGAAAAGTGGAGGTTCCGGCCGCCGTAGGTGTTCCCGTGATGTTTCCGGCCGCGCTCAACGTCAGCGGGCCAGACGTTTTCCCGTGGTCAAAGATGTCTCGTACTTCAATAAAATCTCGAGGCTCGGAAACCGGGAAGATTCCAGCGTTTCATTTCGTCTAAAAATAAGTGGTGGCGCATCCGGGCGGCCGCGAGATCAACGATGGGATCATCGAAGGTTGCCGTAAGGGCGACCGCGATGCCTTTCGTGTCATTTACGACATCCATAAGGACAAGGTCTATTCCATCGCGCTCTACTTTTTTCACGGAAATACGGCCACTGCAAGCGACGTGACCCAGCAGGTCTTCCTCAAATTGATCACAGATTTCGAGCAGTTCCGTGGCGATTCGGCATTCTCCACATGGCTCTATCGACTTGTCGTAAACACATGCATCGATACTGCCCGGCGAACCAGGCATCATCCCGTACAGATCGATAAGACCGTGTTAGAAACCATCGCTGCGGATGGTTCGCAGGAAGCGGATCTCGCGCAGCGGCAGACTGCGAGCTCGATTCGAAACGCGATCTCCTCCTTACCGCAAACATTCCGCCTGGCTATCCTGCTGCGCTACTTCGAGGACCTGTCTTATCAGGAAATGGCCAACGTGCTGAACTGCTCAATGGGCACAGTCTCCTCGAGGCTCAGTCGCGGACACAGGCTGCTCGCTGGGAAGTTGGCCCCCATACGTGAGTGGTTGGAAAAGCGGCAGAAATGATCTTCCTGACTCATGTGAAGGATCATCTGGCTCCCTACGTCGACGGGAAACTTGAGGCCCGAGAGCGCGATCGTGTCGATGCGCATTTGGCCCGGTGCGCAACTTGCAGGATAAGTCTCGAACAGGTCCGTACCGTCAAGGCGATCCTGCAAGAGATGCCGCTCGTCGAGGCTCCGGAATCCCTGTGGAACGCAATCGAGTCTGCGGCGGACAGAAAATCCAGAGCGCGAGCCTTTTGGGCTCCGGCCTGGAGTTACGCCACAGCGCTGATTCTGCTCGCGATCGTCGTTGGTTTCTGGGCCCAGTTGCGGCAACCTGCAATTCGCTGGGAAGTTGCCACACTCGCCGACGACAACCGGATCGCGGCCGTGCGATCCGTACGGACTGGGGAGTGGATCGAGACGCCTCCAGGCTCGCGAGCGCGAATCAAAGTCGGCGACATCGGCTCAGTGGAAGTTGAGCCCAACACTCGGATACGCCTGGGCCCCAGCGGAGCGGCCGGACATCGCCTGGAGCTAGGCAACGGCGCGATGACCGCAAAGATCTCGGCGCCTCCTCGCCTGTTCTTCGTCGATACGCCAGCCGGTACTGCTGTCGATCTCGGATGCGAGTATCAAATCCGATGTGACCGTTCTGGATCGGGCGTCCTCAATGTCAGCCAGGGCTGGGTGTCTTTTGAATGGCGAGGAACCGAATCGCTGGTTCCCGCGGGAGCATCCTGCCGAATGCGTGCTCGCATTGGCCCCGGAACACCTTGGTTCAACGATGCTCCAAAGGATCTTGTGGAAGCGCTGGAACGCTTCGATTCCAACCACAACCAGGCGGCAAAAGAACTGGATACAATCCTTGCGCGATCGCGACCTCGCGACACGCTAACGTTATGGAACTTGCTATCGCGCGTCGGAGCATCGGAACGTCCTCGCGTCTATGACAGGATGGTCGAGTTTGCTCCCGCCCCGGCAGGCGTAATCAGGGAGGAAATCCTGAAACTCAACCGCTCGGCGCTGACGCGCTGGAAGGACGAACTCGCATGGACTTGGTAATTGGCATAAAATTTCGGGAAGAAATGGAAACAGTTGTCCGTCTAAATGCCAAATGTCCTCCATCTATGTTCGTATTCTAATCGCGGCGTCCATCCTTCTGGCTGCAAGACCGGCGCGGGCTGGCGAATTCACCATTCAGATAGCCAACTCAGTCGCGGCGCAAAGCTATCAAATGAAGAAATCGGCCTTTGTTTTTCGGACCGATGGCTGCGTCGCTCCTGACAAGCCCGAGGTCGCGGCAAAAGCCGAGGGACAAGTGGGAGGAACCCGGCGATCACTACCGCTCAAGGTTACAGCCGCTCCCACTCCCGGAGTTTACGGCGTATTCCGCGAATGGCCTGAAGAAGGTGTGTGGATCGTCAATCTTACAGCGCGTTGCGGACAGGCAACAGCCGCCGCCCTTGTCGCCACCGATGGCAAGATCTTCATCCGGGAATCCTCCACAATGCTGAAGCACGCTGCGACCGAGCCGGAGATTCAAGCTGCCTTGAAGAACGCGCCGCGCCAATAAAGTGGGAAGAAACCGCCCTCCATCACCGACTAATAGGTGAAATGGAGGAATACACATGATCCGCTTAGCACTGGTTCTCGCGATACCGCTTGCCGCCTTTGAGCCCTCACGAGTCCAAAACGCTACAAAGGACCCCAACAAAGTTATCGCGCACGAGTGGGGAACGTTTACGTCGGTCGCCCGTCCGGACGGCGCTTCGGTGCGATGGGCTCCCCTCGCTGGACCGTCTGACCTGCCATGCTTCGTGGAGAATCTCGGATCTCCGCAATTCAAGGAGCGGGCCTCCGGTTTAGTACGCATGGAAACACCGGTGTTGTATTTCTATTCGGCCCAGCCAACCTCGCTGTCGGTTCGCGTTGGATTCCCGCAAGGATGGATTACGGAATGGTATCCTCGCGCCACCAGCACGACGCCGAGGGAACTTGCAATGGATGCGCCCATATCTTACGCCGGTGGAGAGATCCGTTGGGACCGTGTCGAAATCTTGCCGAATCAGACTCCCGTCTTGCCGACCAGCAAAGGCTCCAGCCACTATTTCGCCGCGCGTGAAACTGATTCCGCGCCGATACGCATCGGAAGCCAATGGGAGAAGCTGATTTTCTATCGTGGCGTTGGAGACTTCGCGGTACCACTCCGGCCTGTCATAACAAGTGAAGGGCGCGTCCGAATCACTAACGTTGGTAGCGAGCCGGTTCCACTGGCAATCCTCTTTGAGAACCAGGGCGAAAAAATTGGCTACCGCGTGGTCCGTTCGCTGAGCGATGCGACTGAAATCAGTCTTCCAGAGCTAACCAGTAATCTCGACGGATTGCGCCGTGAACTTTCTGATGAATTGGTGGAGTTCGGCCTCTATCGCAAAGAAGCTGAGGCAATGATCGAGACTTGGCGTGATTCGTGGTTCGAAGAAGGAATGCGTCTGTTTTATATCGTTCCCAGCGCAACCGTTGACCGAGTGCTGCCACTTGAGATCAACCCCGCGCCCGTCTCGACCGCGCGCGTATTTGTCGGACGGATCGAGATGCTGTCACCGGCGGTCCGCGAGACCATCGACGCCGCCTCAAAGGCTGGCGATGTCCAACGCCTCGCCAAGTTTGGTCGATTCCTGGGACCGTGGGTAAGTCAAATGGAGCGCGAGAATCCGGGACTGCTTCGTACCGCTGCCGTACAGAGTATCTTTCGAAAGCCCTTAGTAGTATCCGGCTGCGTTCAATAGCGCGGCAGATTTACCACCAGAAATTGGCGCCGGCGAAAACGGTGAGCACCAGCACGACCGCCGGCGCAATCACGGAGAAGCGACTGGAACGACGTTCCCCGAACTCGAACTTGCGTCGCCATTGATATTCACGAATTTCGGCGTCGAGATCGATATCAGTCATCTGCCAACTCCCACAGCGCAAAGATGGTGGGGCGTACGGCGCCGTTAAGCGCTGACGTGCCTCCGAATTCTTACTGCAAAGCAAGTAAGCACGCCCGCCCCAAAGCTATTGAAGCCTGAAATCGAGTAATTGTCACTGGATCGCCAGTACTAGACGTAATGGCTATTCCGCTAGTACCTTCTATGCCTACCGGCTTCCTTGCCCCGGACCGCTCGGTCGGCCCTGTCCAGGTACACGCGGAGGTTGACTCACGAATGTCGCAACGTCCTTTGCGGCCTTCGTCTCCACTCCCGGCTTCTCTAAGAACCCAAGATCGCGGAACCAGTCGATGTATCGATACTGCCATGTGCCGAATGGGATGCCTGTGCGGTCTGTGAGACCGCCAGTCATCCGGCTGCCATCTGGCAAGGGATCGCCTGGATGACGGCCGTTCCCGTAAACATGCATTTCGATGTTCGGGACGCCGATCGTCAGCATTGCGCTAAAGTAGTCCATCGCCCAGATGGCATGTCCTCTATCGCCCGAGCCTGCCGTCGCAATGAAGGCTGGCGGCACATTCCGCGGAATCGGCGGAGGCGTGCGATTACGCGCAAAGGGTGAGGGGCCGGGATAAATAATGCCCACGAAATCGGGTCGCGAACTGATCCCGGCCAGGAAATCATTCGGATCGTTATTCTTCTTATCGAAGTCCTCAAAGAAGACCGCCGCCGGAGCCGACAATTCAGCGCCTGCCGAAAAGCCCATAATGCCGATCTTGTTCGGATCGATGTTCCATTCCTTTGCATATGCGCGGACCATACGAATCGCTTGCAACGCATCGTTCACTGCGTCCACCTGCGGGTTGTAGCCGTCGCGGCGCAGTCGATTGCGAAGGATGATCGTATTGACGCCGTAGTTGTAGAAAAAGGGAACAAAGTCGGCTCCCTCGCCACCCACGTTCAGAGTGTTATGTCCGCCGCCTGCCGCCAGAATCACAGCGGCTCCTGTATTCAGGCTGCGATCCACGGTATGTACTTCAATGGACGGATTGTGAATGTTGACGATGCTTCCGATGCGGCCCGGTACCGACTGGCTCATGTTGTACTGCTCGGCCTCGCGGACGCGATCCATTTTGAGGAACGGCGAGCCCGGTGGATACAACGGAACAACGATGCCGCCCGGGAGGATCGGCATCGGCGTGTACGGCGCATCCGTCGCGGCAGCCGGGCTGGGTAATCCCAGAGGAGCCGGTAGCGGCGGCTTCACTGCCTGCGCATAGATCGGAATGCTTGTCAGAGATGACAAAAGGAAGAAGCCAACAGCGGTATTTCTCATACGTGAAACGCAATCCTATCACTCACGATTTAACAGGCTGACAATCTCGTTGTGCCCCTTGCGCTTCGCCCATTCCAACGGCCGGGCCCACAGCTCATCCTCCGGTAAGTTGGGATTCGCGCCCTGACGTAACAACCACTCCACCATCTCCGTTCGACCGTCTCGCGCGGCCCATCCGAGAGGCGTGGACGAGTAATCCGTTTCGACGGCATTGATGTCGGCGCCCCGCTCGAGGAACACCTTCGCGATCTCGATATCGCCTTTGGCCGCGCACCGGTGAAGTGCCGTGATCCCGAGCCAATTGCGGCGATTAGGATCGAGCCCGTGATCGATTAGCCAACGCGCATACTCCGGAGTCTTAGGAGTGAAACTACTCCACCACGCTGCGGGATCGGGTGATCGCTTTAAGATGTCGGGCTGGTAGCGAAGAAGCAACTCCATGATCTGCTGGTTATCCTGGCGTTCACTCACAGATAGCTGTGGGTTGGCGCGCAGCATCGCCGCAAGCGTGGAAATATCGGCGAGGTCGGCGCTCAAGGACCCGCCGTAGGAGGCGACTAAGTCGACGATCTCTTGCGGCGCTCCCACGTGCTTTGCCATGGACAGGCAATTGCCCGACGACTCGACGTCGGCGTTAGGATTCGCTCCGCGTTCGAGCAGCAGCTTTACGATTCCAAAATGTTTTCCGCCGATCGCCGCGTGAAGGGCGCTGCCGTGAGGCGCAATCCCGGGCTCAGGCTGATTGGGATCTGCCCCGCGATGGAGCAGCAGTTTCACTACCTCAATGTGACCCGCCCCCGCGGCGTTGCGTAGCGGCAAGCCGGTGTAATACGAGTACGTAGGCAATTGACTGAGCAGCGCCGGGTCCTGGTCCAGCAGTTCGCGGACGCGATCAAGATCACCGATCTTCGTCGCTGTGCTGATGTCATATTCGGCGCCCCGCGCCAACAAATAGCCGATGAGCACTTCGTGCCTTTGCACCGCGGTTGCCGGCAGATCGCGCCAACCACGGTAGTGATAATCGCCGTTGGTCAGATGCAAAGGACGGAGACCATCCGGGCGCACTGCGTTAATATCGGCGCCGCGATCGAGCAGAAAATCGATGAGTCCGATCTGCCGGGTCATCACGGCCCAATGAATCGGCTGATTGCCCCGTTCATCTGCTGCATGGATCAGATCAGGCTGCGCCTCCAGCAAGGATCGGGTCTGCGCCACATCACGGGCTTTGATCGCAGCAGCCACCGCGGCGCCTTCAGGGACGATTCGATGACGATCCTTGAGCTTGGCTTCAAAAAGCTCCCTCAACTCCTGATATTCTCGGTCGCGCGCGATCTCGAGCAGAGAATCGCCGGCCTCATCGGCTGGGTTGGCGCCCTTCTCGATCAGAAAATGAACGACATCCCGTTGATTCTCCCGAACGGCGAAGCGTAGCGGAGTGAAATACTCGAACTCGCAATTGACCAGGCCGGGATCTTTGGCGACAAGGGACTGGATGGATTCAAGATCACCGGTAATGGCGGCGCAAATCATCGCCCAGACATCGACGCCGCGCCCTCGAGACCACGTCTGATACTCCTCGCTCGCAAGGGACGGCGGTTGTATCATGCGAGCTACTTTACCCGCATGACGATCATCTTTCGGCATAGTTAGTTTTTCGCCTTCTCTCTTCCAACTCGCGCGCTGTGCACTGATCTTTTAGAAAAACTTACGAGCGCGTTCAGTGCGCCCGCGATAGACCGCGCCCAATCGGCCGTGAGGAGCGGCCCCGGGCCCGCGCCGAAGAAGTCCAGTGTTCTCATAAACACGTGATCGTTCCGTCTTGGCTGTTCAATGTCGATGAAAAGCATGCGAACTCCGGATACGTGAGATACCCATCTTCTTTCCTCACGATCGCGCCCATATTGTTCTGAACCGTCTCCCAAAGACCGTTGACCTCCGCCTCACGAGCTGGGTCTGTTTCAACGTCCTTGCGCGCAAAAGCATCTTCGACTGCTCTCAGATGATCATCCAGCCCATCGCTGAATCGTGAGTCCGCCTCGGTAAATGGAGCCAGGGTACGGATTCGCTGCGAGAAAAGGAAGAACAAAGAAGTGTAATACAACGTCGACATCGGGAAGATCAGCGGATAGTGGAGCCACGCGGAAAACTCCATTGCGGCGGCATTCGGATCTCGACCTGGGAATAGCTCACGGCTGCCATATGTTTTTATGTCGTTGAACCAGGTCTTCATTTGTTTCCTGGATTGGTCAATTGGCCAGCTTGTCTGCAACACTCGACATGTGATCGCGAAGGAGAGTCGCGTGAAAAGGCAGCGCGTTCACATAGGATTCTCGCAGGCGTGCAACTTGCGTTCGGGTCTCTGCCCTGAGCCGGGCTTCCATTTCAACCTCGAGCTTCGTCAGATCTGCCTCCAGCTTCCCCTCGATCTCGCGATTGATTAACCCTACTCTGGCATTGAGTTCCCGCCAGTTGACGATCGCTCCGACGAGTCCACCGCCAGCAAGAACGACGAGCAGCGTCAACCACCCAAGGGTCCGAGGGTGAAGCCGCAAACACTATCAGAAGAGCTGGCAATATCGATGTCATCCCGTATCTCCTGGCAGTCGATTCTCCCATTAAATCGGATGAGCTGAGCGCCGCGATGAATGCGCGTTGATGTATGTAGCGAATTCTCGCAAGGGCCTGGTCTGTCTGCGCCATCACGGCAGAAGGCCAAGGGATCGCGACTCCGCGAACCGCCGGAACATAGCCTGGTGCGAACATGAGATGCAAGGACGCGATATTGAACGATGCTCTCCAGACGGAAATTCGGATTCGCGCTCGCCGCGTCGCTGGTTCCCGGTTCGGCTGAAACGAAGTCGCCGTATGCGCCAAGCGCTGTAATCCGATCCGCCCATTTTGACTGGACCACACACAAGCGTGCCGCCCAAGGTAGTGATAACTGGCAATTAACCTGGGCAGATGACGATCATCTGTACGGCGCCTGGGGAGATGGCGGCGGCTTCGGAGGGACGAACTCTGACGGGCGTGTGAGCCTCGGCGTCGCGCGTATCGAAGGAGCCTGGGACAACTATAAGGGAATCAACGTGTGGGGCGGCAAGGACTGCCTCAAACCGGCCAATGTCGACGGTAAGAGCTGGGGCATGATCTGCGTTCGCCGCGTTCTGTACATGTGGGTTGTTCCCGGCTCACCCTTGAATGTGATGCAGAAGGAAGCGAGACTCTATCAATCGCGAGATCATGGCCTGACATGGGAACCGGCTGTATGGGCATTCACGAAGGATGATCAGTTGATGATTCCGACCATCTGCCAGTTCGGCCGCAATTACTCCGACGCCAGGGACCGCTTTGTTTACCACTACTTTATTCAACCGAGAAACGACAAAAGCGATTCGATACAACGTCCCGGCGCAGTTTATCTCGCCCGTAGCGATCGGGAGCGACTGATCGAGCGCGAGGCATATGAATTCTTCACTGGCTTGGAACGCGGACGTCCAACCTGGAAGAAGGACGTTGCTCAAAAGGCTCCGATTTTTGAAGACAGAGAAGGAACGGGTTGGGTGATGAGCGCGTCGTACAACGCGGGATTGAGACGTTATCTGCTGATGACGGATCACACCGCGTCGAATCGCGGAAACCTGGGGATATTCGACGCTCCCGAACCGTGGGGACCATGGACCACCGTGATGTATCTCGATGAATCGCAGGCTACTAACTTCGGCGCCGGCCGCATCGAGCCGAATACGTTCTTCTGGAATGCCCCCACAAAGTGGCAAAGTAAGGATGGTCTGCAGTTCACACTCGTGTTTACAGGCTCGGGCCGCGGTCGCGATAATGACAGCTTCAACCTCGTACGCGGCCGGTTCGAGGCAGTCTCGCGAGGGCGAAAGGGATAGGGTTGCAGGGCCGAAGGGTAATGGGTGAGCATCGATCGGAGAATGTCGACCGGATCTATCGCGCAGCCTTAAAAGTTGAGCCGGCCAGCCGTCCGGCGTTTCTGACCAAGGCGTGCGCAGGCGATCGATCGCTGCGAATGGACGTGGAGTCTATCTTGGACTCCAATCGGGAAGCCTCGTCCCTGGGCATTGATTCTCAGACCCAGATCGCTCCACGAGAGCGCCCGAAAAACCGAACGGAAGAATCTTCGAACCGGTGGTTTGATCCGTCGGAGATAATCGCCGATCGCTTCGAAATCATCTCCTTCATTGGCCAGGGTGGAATGGGCGATGTCTACGAGGCGAAGGATCTTCATCTCGGCGAACACGTCGCCTTGAAAACGATTCGTCCGGAGTTTGCCGCCGACGAGCGGATGATCGCCCACTTCAAGCAAGAGATCCTTCTAGCGAAAAAGGTGACTCATCCGAACATCTGCCGGATCTATGACGTCGGATTTCATTCCGACAAGCTCGATCCATCGGCGCCGACCAAGTTGTTTCTCACGATGGAATTGTTGCGTGGCAGGACTCTATCGTCTCGCCTTCGAGACGGCTCCATGACGGAGACCGAGGCGCGGCCGATCGTTCGCCAGTTAGCTCTGGGTCTGGACGCAGCGCATCAGGCCGGTGTCGTGCATCGCGATTTCAAGAGCGCCAACGTTCTGCTGACACCCATAAGCGGTGGCACCCGTGCAGTCATAACCGATTTTGGATTAGCTCGCGCGATGCATTCCGATCGTGCCGCCACCGCTTCGTTAACACGAGGCGAGATCGTCGGAACACCGGATTACATGGCTCCTGAGCAACTCACTGGTGGAGCCATCACGCCGGCCGTGGACATCTATGCGCTGGGCATAGTCATGTACGAGATGGTGTCCGGCGCGTTGCCATTTGATGCCGATACTACCTTTGCCGCTCTAGCCAAGCGTCTGCACGAAGATGCTCCGTCCCCGCGGATACATGTTCCCAACCTCGATAGCCGGTGGGAAGCAGTCATCCTCAGATGTCTCGCCCGAGAGCCTTCGCAGCGGTTCGCCTCTACTATCGAACTCCTGGATGCGTTGAGCGGCGGCAAGATGCCGAGACCTCCTGGTACAAGGATGCCTTCTCGCCGCGCCTTCCTTTACACGGGAGCCGCGATGGCAGGCGCCGTTGGCGGTTCGCTGGCATATTGGAAATTTTCGCGTAGCGACGCGCAACCCTCGATTGCAGTTCTGCCGTTCATCAATACCGATTCCGAGTCGGACTATTTTAGCGACGGTATCACCGAAGATCTGATCAATACTCTTGGTCAAAGAGATACCTTACGCGTGATGTCGCGCGCCGCCGTATATCGCCATAAGGGTACCAATCTGGGACCACAGGAACTTGGCCGCACGTTGAAGGTCGGGTTCCTGCTTACCGGTCGGGTTGTGAAAAAAGGCGCAGATACCTCAGTAGCAGTTGAGCTCACCGACACGCGCAATGGACTGCACTTGTGGGGACAGCAATATCAACGTCCTGTCGCTGAGATTTCCGCCATCGAAGAAGACATCTCCCGAGAGGTGCTGAACAAACTGCAACTCGTGTTCAGCCCTGACGACCGGAAGCGGTTAGCTAACAGGCGCAGCAGCAATGCCGAGGCGAACGAACTCTACTGGAAGGGCCGTTATTTCTGGAACAAACGGACCCAGGAAGGACTTCAGAAAGGCGTCGGGTACTTTAGTCAGGCGATTGCGCTCGACCCTCAATTCGCGCTGGCATACACCGGGCTGGCCGACTCTTATGCCATGCAGAGCGGTATCGTTCATCCGCTCGAAGTGTTTCCCAAGGCCAAGAGTGCCGCCGAGCAGGCGCTTCGACTGGACAACTCTCTTGCCGAAGCCCACACTTCGCTAGCGTTCACGCATCTTTTCTTCGACTGGGACTGGCTGCATACCGAAAAGGAATACAAGCGCGCCATACAACTGAATCCCAACTATGCCTCGGCGCACTCGATGTTCGGCATGTACTTAACCGCGATGAGCCGGTTTGACGAAGCGCTTGTCGAAATGAAGCGCGCTCTCCAACTCGACCCCGGGTCACTCGCGATCCACACTGGCGTGGGCCGTGTACTCTTCTACGCCCGCAGATATCGCGACGCCGCTGAGCACTACACCGAGACGCTGGAACTGAACTCAGACTTTCCAGAGGCGCTCTTTGATCTGGGCAGGACCCGCGCTGCGCAAGGCCGACACGACCAGGCGATTCAATTGCTGGAGCGCGGCCTCAAAGCCGCCGGTAGTGATGCCGGAGCGATTGCCGAAATGACGTTTATCTATCGAAAAGCCGGACGCAAAACGGAAGCGGATCGCTCTTTTGAAGCTCTGCGGGAATTGGCAAAGAAACGATATGTATCGCCGTACTTTTTCGCGGCCGCCCAGGTCGGCGCTAACCAGGTTGGCGTTAACAATGAGGCGGCGCTAGATTTCTTGGAGCAGGCATATCAGGATCGCTCGTTTTCGATGATCTATCTGGACGTCGATCCTCGCTTTGACCAACTGCGTAAGAATCCTCGTTATCGGCGCCTCTTGCAGCGCATGGGTTTCTCGCCGAAAGCTTAGACCCCGACTCGACGACGCGCGAACACAGCCAGCGCGACCAAACCTGCTGCAGTCAGGAATAGCGTTGTCGGCTCTGGAACAGCCGTCGCCACAATCTCGAGATGAAACGAAGCGTTTGCGCCGGTGGGTGATCCGCCAGTGCTCGGATCGAGCGTTCCGGTACGATCCGTGATGAAGAACGTGAAACGCGCCGTGTCGCCCGGAGCGAGGTTCACCTGTTGGAAACGTAAGAGATCACCAAAGGTCGTACCCGGTCCCGCGGCGGGCGTCAAATCGAATGGGTTCACGGTCCCCGGTCCCGTCGGCGTTGCGAGCATCGCTAAATTGTTTGCGCAATCTCGTGGCTCATCCAAGGTGGTGTTGCACCAGACTCCAAAGCTGAGTCCATCCGGTTGCGATGGGAAGGGCGCGGTAACAACGGTCTGCGGAATCAAGAGATAGAACGCGACATCCGACAACGTCGTGGCCGTGTCGTTTGTCAGATCGAGCGCGATCGGCTGGCCCGAAACCGGAATCCGTGAATCACGCAGACTCTGCGGATCATACAGGGGGTTCAACCCTAGTGGCCCGAGCGGCGTGCCGCCACCAGAAAAATTCAGGAATAGCGGACTCGTAGTCAGAGATACACCAAGAGTCGGTGAGGCTCCCAACAAATCCCCGGTTACCAGACCAGAAGGTACTGAAACAACCGTTCCACGCGAGTCCGGACAAGTAGCAGCAGGGAAACAGCGCAAGTTGCCTTCACCTGGGATGTCGAGGAATTCAGCGGCCTTCAACGACGGTGCGAAGGCCACCGTCAGAAACATGACAAAGCCGATCAGATGTTTGATGACGGGCATGTGACCGCCTCCTTACGCTTTGTGTTTTTGGGCGATGTCGTGCCCGTGACCGATTGTAGGAGGGTGCCCGCGTGACGTCAAGTCACACACGAAAACGTGTGACTGTGACGACGTTGACAAGAATCACAGCCAAGGCTAGTATTTCGTGGGGAATCTTCGATCCTTACCTGGGGAATCTTCGATCCTTACCTGGGGAATCTTCGATCCTTACCTGGGGGATCTTCGATCCTTACCTGGGGAATCTTCGATCCTTACCTGGGGGATCTTCGATCCTTACCTGGGGGATCTTCGATCCTTACCTGGGGGATCTTCGATCCTTACCTGGGGGATCTTCGATCCTTACCTGTAGAGAAGTTTACATGTGGCCTGATGAGCTCTTACGCCCTTTACGGCCACTGCGGATTGACGCGTTTTGCGGCGCGATTAGAAGTGCTCGCGCATTGAGGAACGTATGAAACTTCGGATTGCTCGAACTACAAGAACTTTTTTAGGCGTGGGCGTCATGGCATTGACGCTTCCTATGGTTGCCAACTCTGCTGCGATCGTATTTGAAGCAGCCGACCCAATCCAAGCGACGGTTGACAGTTTTCGTGCTGCCCTCGGGGATCCACTGAACGGAAATGACCCCGGGCCGCTTCCTGCTGGGAGACGCGAAATCAATTGGGACGGCGGCGGGTCAACGGCCACATCGCCGGCGCCCAATCCGTTTGCAGGATTCCAGACAACTCGCGGCACCCTGTTCACCACTCCCGGTTCAGGCTTTGTGCAGGCTCCTGCCGACGGCATGGCCGACACGTTCAGTAACCCTACTTACAGCTCGTTCGTTGCTTTCAGCCCAGTTCGGCTCTTCAGCCCTGTAGGGAGCAACATCACTGATGCGACCTTTACGCTGCCCGGGGCTCCCGGTGTCGGCGCTTTCATTAACGGTTTCGGAGTTGTTTTCTCAGACGTGGATTTGGCTGGGAGCGCGACTATTCAGTTTTACGATACGCTGGACAATCCCATCGGCTCGCCGTACTCAGCGCCCGTCTCCAACGATGGACTTTCCTTCATTGGTGTAGTCTTCGACGCTGGAGAGAGGGTCGGGCGGGTCAGGATCATGAGCGGCAACGTCGCTCCTGGACCCGATGACGGTGTTGGTGGAGCCGACATCGTTCTAATGGACGATTTTCTGTACGCCGAGCCGGCGCCTGTTCCCGAACCAGCGACCCTCTTACTGTTCAGCGCTGCATTCGCTGCAATGACAATCAAGCTGCGCTTCAGAGGAAGATCGTAAAGGGAGCTAATCACGGATCCTGAAATCCGACGGTCCGGACCTGAAGTTGGCCGCGACGAGGGTCCATAGAAAACATCAGACCTGCGATGCGTTCTGAACCAGCGGGCACGTAGTCGATCGTGACTTGGCTTCGTTCCTCGCGCTCTGATTCTATGGTCACTACTCCTTCAATCACCACTTGGGCGGCCGTCATCGTGCCGCCGTTGGTGACACGGGTTCGAACCAGATAACCGGATTGTTGGGCTTCAATGGCGAGAACTGTAATCGTGATCTTCGGAGGTGTGTCCGCCGTGAAGACCGCTCGATGGGCGAGCGCGGCAAGTATGGCCACGACGATGACCAGCCCAACCGCGGCCGTCGCCCATTCCGAGCGGGGAATACCGTGAGCAGGGGGAGTCTCGGAGTTCATAGGATCAAACGCGCCGCAGCCGCTCCTACAGCAGCCGGGAGCCCAAGCACAATAAACATCATCATCCGCTCATGAACTCCGGTTCCATCCATCCGTCCGAACGTCCACAGCACATACGCCGACATCAAGAGCGCGATCACATAACCCACACCGGTAAACCGTAAGAACACACTCCACTGTGGCGTGCCTTCCGGAATATCCGACTGACCACGGAACTCGACCGCATACACGAAAGCGTGCATCACGATTAGTGAGGTCACGATGAGCGCGATTCCATGCCACTCGGTAAGCTTGTACGAGACCAGAATGACCTCTTCGGTGGGCGCGACATTGAAAGCGATGAAGAGAGCTCCGGTCAGCATGATGAACAACTCATCCCAGTAGCCTGTTGGCTTGCTCCGGTCTACGTCTTCGTCCGTTTTGCCCAGTTGCGAGTGGGACAAGATTGCCCCGATGCTTGCTGGGACAACTTGCAGCGCGATCACTCCCATCACCACATCGAGGGACATGTCGAGCGTCACCACGCCAAGCAGAAACAGAAGAAGTCCACTCGAAACAAAGCCGACCGCGATGACCACGAACGCATCCACGACGTCATTGATCAAGTCGAATGTCGGTTCAAATCCGGCGTGATAGGAAAGGCGGACAAGCAGTGGAATCAGACCGAGGATCAGCAGCGCTAGCCGCCCCCGGTGCATGTGGGCTCCCAGCGACCACATCTCTGTCGTCATCACCAGCGGCAGGCAGAACAGAATTGCGCCGCCGAATGCGCGAGCCAGAGCGATTAGAAATCGTTGATCCTGACTAATGGTGTCGCTCAGATAGAGCTAGTCTATCGTCAACTTGCGGTCGAGAAGCCCGTTATTCCAACCGGTAGTTCGGAGCTTCTTTCGTGATGATCACGTCGTGAACGTGACTTTCGCGGAGTCCGGCGGAGGTCACTCGCAGGAACTTGGCCTTCTCCTGCAATTCCTTGACTGTGGCGCATCCGCAATAACCCATACCTGCACGCAGTCCGCCGACCAACTGAAACACGAGTTCCGACAGCGGGCCCTTATACGGAACACGGCCCTCGATTCCCTCGGGCACCAGCTTGCCGCCGGCTTCCTGCGCATAACGGTCCGAACTGCCTTGCGCCATCGCGCCGAGCGAACCCATCCCTCGATAGCTCTTGAAGGTGCGTCCTTGATACAGAATCGTTTCTCCCGGACTTTCTTCGGCTCCCGCGAACAAGCTGCCAATCATGATGCAATCGGCGCCCGACGCCACAGCCTTCGATAAATCGCCGGAGTACTTGATTCCGCCATCCGAGATGAGCGGAACATCGGTCCCGCGAGTTGCCCGCGCGCATTCACGGATCGCCGTGATTTGTGGAACGCCTGAGCCGCTGACAACGCGGGTCGTGCAAATCGATCCGGGTCCGATTCCGACTTTGACGCCATCCACACCAAGCTCGATCAGATCCCGAGCGCCCTCATAGGTCGCAACATTTCCCGCGACCAACTGCACGTCCGGTAATGCGTTGCGCAGATGCTCAACCGCCTGCATGACGCGCTCGCTATGGCCGTGCGCCGTATCGATAACGAGCACATCCACTTTTTTCGCGACAAGCGCTTTGGCGCGCTCCAGAAAATCTCCAGTGGCTCCCAGCGCCGCGCCGCAGCGCAACCTGCCTTGCTCGTCCTTTGCGGCGATTGGATACTTCAACCGCTTCTGAATGTCTTTGACCGTGATGAGGCCCTTCAGGTAGTAATCCTCATCGACAACAAGCAGTTTCTCGACGCGATGCTTGTGAAGGATTTCCTGCGCCTGATCGAGTGTCGTGCCCACGGAGACCGTAATCAGGTTCTCCTTCGTCATCACAGCGGAAACCGGCAGGTCATAGCGGGTCTCGAATCGCAAATCGCGATTCGTCAGAATACCCACCAGCTTTCCATGACGCGTGACCGGCACACCGGAAATGCGGAAGCGCTTCATGACTTCGAGCGCGTCGGCAATCTTCTGATCGGGATCCACCGTAACAGGATCGACAATCATGCCGCTTTCACTGCGTTTTACGCGATCGACTTCTTCTGCTTGGCGCTCGATCGGCATATTCCGATGAATGATGCCGATACCTCCCTGCTGCGCAAGCGCAATCGCGAGGTGAGATTCGGTCACGGTATCCATGGCCGAACTCAAAATGGGAATGTTGAGCTTAATCTTGCGTGTAACGAACGTGCTTGTGTCTACCTGGTTGGGTAATACACCGCTACGCTGCGGTACGAGAAGGACATCGTCGAATGTCAGGCCTTCGAGAATCGTATCCGGAACCATGTTGGGATGATTCCAGGATAGCAATGGTTCTCGGAGACACTTGTTTTACTGCGAAGAAACTCCCGATCTCGAGAACTTACCGCCATCACCGCCGCTCGCATCCATTAGCAGAGACACCAACACCACAATCAACGCAAGCAACAGGGCAGTCAATAGGTCCACTAAGGTTCCTCCGGCGGTTAGATGTTCAAATTACCAATAACTGTTACAAGTGTTGCGAGTCTTATTTCGGGGCGCTCTTAGCTGCCGTCCACTCTCCCACCCACTCGAGAAAGCTGCGATACCAAAATGCCGAGTTTTGCGGCTTCAAAATCCAATGACCTTCATCAGGGAAGGACGACGAACTTTGACGGGACCTTCTGGAGCTGTAATGCTGTGAACAACTGCATGCCTTGACCCACCGGAACACGATAATCGAGTTCGCCGTGGATCACTAGCGTAGGAGTCTTGAACTGCTCGACATACGAACTCGGTGAAAGCTTCGTATACAACTCCGCGTTCTCCCACGGCATACCCTGAAATTCCCAGATCGGAAACCACAACTCCTCCGTCTCCCCCGCCATACTCCTCAAGTCATATACCCCGGCATGGGAAACAAGCGCCTTGAATCTCTCTGTATGCCCTAGCAACCAGTTCGCCATATAGCCGCCGTACGAGCCGCCGGCCGCCGCCATGCGCTCCCCGTCGACATATGGCAGTCCGGCCATATGATCCACCACAGCCATGATGTCGTCATATGGCTTGCCACCCCAATCCTGGTTAATGTCATCCGTGAACTTTTGCCCGTATCCCGTAGATCCTCTTGGATTTGGCATGACAACAACGTATCCTGCCCCCGCGAACACCTGCGCGTTCCAGCGATAGCTCCACGATTGCGACCATGCGCCTTGCGGACCTCCATGAATTAGGACAAGGAGCGGATATTTTCGGCTAGCGCGAAAGCCTGGGGGCTTTACGACAAAACTATGTAGGCGAGTTTTATCATTTGGGTTCTCTACCCAAACTTCGTCATACGGCGTAAGTTGGTAGTCAGCCAGCAGAGAATCGTTCATGCTCTCGAGCGGCACCGCGGCGCCGCCGCCCGACGAGGCTCGAAACAATTTCGTCGGGCGCGCGCCCGTCTGCTCGGAGTAGATCAATGTTTTGCCATCGGGAGCAAATTGAACGTCGCCAATATGACTGGCTCCCGTGATCACCGCTCGCGACGCTCCACCAGCCGCCGCAGCCATCTGCACCGTCGTCCGTCCGCGATCTTCCACGGTGAAGAAGAGCCGCGTCGAATCGGGAGACCACGTAACTTCATCGACATTGCGATCCTGACCCTCATTAAGAACCGTCGTCTTGCCACTGGCTCGCTCATGAAGAACCAGCCGCCATTTGTCGGACTCATAACCTGCACGCGCCTGTGACCGATATGCCAGTTGTTTTCCATCGGGCGAGTAGACGGGTGACCGGTCGGCGCCGCCGCCTAACGTCAGACGTTTCGGCTCTCCGCCTCCGATGGGAATAACAAAGATATCCGTGTTGGTGCTCGTTGCCTGATCGCGATCGGCATTGCTGACATACGCGATTTCCTTGCTGTCCGGCGAAAAAGCGTAATCGTCGGAGCCGCCAAGAGAGAAGGTCGGCACGTCCACTTGCCCCGGTGTCAGGTCTTTGGCCGCTCCGCCCTCGAGCGGAGCGATCAACAGATGGCGACGCGTTCCACCTTGCCAGCTATTCCAATGGCGATAGAGCAACGATGTGTAAACGCGCGCCTTGACCTTGTTGTTCTTCTCGGCCTCGGCTTTCGTTTTGTTGCAGTCGTCGTCGGCGCAGTCGGGATAAACATCGCTGTTGAACAGCACCCATTTGTCGTCAGGAGAAACGATTACACCGCTCGCGCCGGTCGAGACGTTGGTGATCGCTTTCGCCTCAGACCCGTCGGCTTTCATGATCCAAACTTGGGATGCGCTCTCCCGGGTCGAAATGAATACCAGCCGCTGAGAATCGCGTGTCCAACGAGGTCGCTCGTTACTTCCCTCGGTGGTGATCGCTACCGGTTCCCCTCCTGCCAGAGGAACGACATAGATTTGTTTCGGCTTCGTGTTGGCCCCAAAATCAGGTCGCTCGGCTGTGAACGCGACCATCTTGCCATCCGGCGATAACTGAGGTTCGCTGATGCGTACGATGCGCATCATTGCATCGACGTCAAAGGGCTTCTTGCTCGTCTGCGCGCACACACTCAAAGACGTAGCGACAGCAGCAACCACAATGCGCATATCTTCGATTGTAAGTCGGCAAGCCGCTACAACGTGACTTGTAATAGTCGAGATTTTGACCTTGCGCATTCGCGCGTCCGAGGAACTCACCACTGTTAGATTTCAATCGGGCCGTACTTTCCGGTATTGCCACTTTGTACGAAGCCTCTTCGGGGCAGTGTTCACAAACTCCTCACGCGGAGATAAACTTGGCTGCAAATGCGGCTGTTGGCATTCATTGCCATGCTTGGTATGGCGGCGCGGGCGGATGGCCCATTCAAACCCACGATTCCCACGATCTGGTCTGCGGCCGACATCGATAACTTTGAGGTTCCGGTTTCTAATCCCAAATATTCTCCGAAGCACGTTCGGCCTGAGTACTACTACAAAATCCCTGTCCGCAAGATCTACAAGAGTTATCCGGTATATGCGCCTGGTAAAGGGCCGGCAAACTACCTCGAAAGGCTCAGACTCCTCGATCCTGAAGTAATCTTCGACTTATCGAAGCTGAAAACGGAAAAGGACTGGATTAATGCTGGGGAAATCGTGTTTGACGCCCCCACTCTATACGACGGAACTGTCACCGGACCTGAAGATGTGCTCGATCCGCAGTGGTACGCCAGCACTGGCGTCACTGTACTTAAGGACGGCGTAATGCCCTATGCGCGCTACGTCATTCGCGAGAAGGGCAAAGTGGAGTTGGGGAACCTGTCCTGTGCTTTCTGCCATACGCGGGTCCTTCCTGACGGAACGGTGATCAAAGGCGGGCAAGGGAATTTTCCTTTCGACAAATCAATCCCCTTCTGGGAGCGCAGAAAGCTCTCGGGCGAGCAGATCCGGCAAGGATTGTTGTTGGTGTTCTCCGTACCTTGGTTGCCCGATAAACAGCAATACCTCGAAAGGATGACGGCGGAAGAGATCCACGACGCTTACACGTCGTTGCCGCCGGGCGTATTAGGACGCAACCGATCCAGCGTCTTTCATCCACCTGCGATCCCAGATCTGTTTGGGATTCGACACCGGAAGTATCTGGACAAATCGGGGTTGGTTGTCAACCGAGGAATCGCTGACATTATGCGGTATGCCGCTATGGCGGAAGGGATCGATTTCTTGTCGGACTATGGTGGGTTCGTACCTTTTGGGGAAGGTTTCAAGAAATTACCTCCACCTGAAACATTTTCCCGATTCAGCGAAGAGCAGCTCTATGCCGTGGCGCTGTATCTGTACTCGCTCACGCCACCTCGCAACCCGAACCGTTTCGACAATATGGCTCGGCAGGGGCAGAGGGTTTTTCAGCAGCAAGGCTGTCCGCTTTGTCATCCCGCACCGCTATACACGATCAACAAACTCATCCCCGTAGAGGGGTTCCGCGTGCCGGCCGAACATCGGAAGAAATACGATCTATTAGATGTCCGGATTGGCACGGACCCCGCTCTGGCTTTAGAGACCCGACGAGGAACTGGATACTACAAAGTACCCTCGCTCAAAAACATTTGGGCGCGGGGGCCCCTGGAACATAACGGGTCAGTGGCCACCCTTGAAGACTGGTTTGATCCGCGTCGTTTGAAGAGCGACTATGTGCCCACAGGATTCGTGGGCTATGGAGTCAAAACGAGATCGGTGAAAGGACACGAGTTCGGATTACAACTCCCGGACGCGGCCAAGAAATCTCTAATCGCCTTTCTACGAACACTGTAAAGAGAAAGCCCCGCCTCGTTGCCGAACGCTATACCCGATTTTGTTGAAACGCATCGGCGATCTGCTGGAAGTCCGACCGGCTCCTGAGGGGGTCGAGCCGGGGGTCACCGGTCAGAAACATTGCGCAAAACGGCGAGCGTTCCTGAAGAGCCGTACGCAACCATTGCAGCGCGGTGTCGTGATGATCCAAACCCAAGTGAACAAGTCCCACTGCTGCTGCGGAGCAGTGCTCGGACTGCCGCCGGTGCTCAAGCTCTTCAGCGATGACCGTCGCTTGTTCCGGTTGGCCCATAGAGGCTTCGAGGTGCGCGAGCGCAGCAAGAGGATAGTGCGAACGGTTCGACATCTCCACAGCCGATTCGAGGTACCGTTTCGCTTCGCTCGTTCTGCCCTGTCCCTCAAGGGACATGCCGCCGAACCATCGGGCGGGCCAAAATTCGGGCTCGAGACGAATCAGGTCGTCGCAAAGTCTGGCCGCATGGCGAAAGTCACGCATCAGGTAGTAAAGCGATGCGACCTGCACGGCAAAGATCGGCGACAAAGGGTCGAGATCCAGTGCTCGATTCAACGCATGTAAAGACTTCTGATGCAGACCGCGGCCAAACAGCACAACACCATAAAAGTGCCATGCAGAAGCGTAGCCGGGATCAAGAGCGAGCGCTCGTTCAAATCCGGCGAAGGCTGCGTCGGCATCCCACGTGTAGAACCCCGTCGCTGCAGCAAGGGACGAATGTGCCTCCGCCGAGCTGGGATTCAGCTCCAGTGCCCTCCGGGCGGCCGCGATGGCGCGCGGCAACACGATGTCCGGACGCATGTACTCGAAAGACCCCATCACCAAGTAGCAGTCTGCCAGGCCCGACCAGGCCGCCGAGTCGAAGCAATCCTCATCGATTGCCTTACGAAAGCAGGCGATTGCTTGCTGAATCGATTCGGCGGTTCGTCTGCTCCAGAAGTATCTTCCGCGCAGGTAGTGGTTCCTCGCGCCGGTACCTTCCACCTGTTGCACAGAGCGGCCGGTTCGAGCGCGGTAGAGCAGAGAGTAGCTGCCCTTCGGGAGCTCGATCGTAGCCGGGTCGTCGCGGCCGGGGCCCTGATAGTACTCGGCCAGCCGCAGACGCAGTCGGCTGGCTTCGACACGGACGATGGGATCGGTTTGAGGATTGAAATCCTGCGGTTTGTCGTACACCTCTCGTGCGATCTCGTATTCTTTGGGACCGCGGCCGACCGCTGCCTGCGTGCTCGCCAGATAACGCAGGAAACGCTGCAGTCGTGCCGATCGCCGGAATCCTTCGCTGGCGCAAATTCGATCGACGTTCGGTTCGATGCAACTGCTGTTTTCGTCCTGCTGGTCGGGACTCACGGCCTACCAGATTACCGTAAGTTACTCACTGGTCGTCAGAGCGTTATGGAATTGTTTAGTTATGAAAACAACACACGACGGCATCGATCTTGAGTATGAGGTTTATGGGAGCGGCCACACAAACGTGCTGTTTCTTCACGGTTGGGGAAACGCTGCCAGTTTCTGGGACGACCTGCTGACGAACCATATGGACTTGAGCGGACTCCGCTGCATCACGGCAAGTTATCGCGGCCATGGGGGATCGTCCGCGGCAGAATCCGGCTACACAGCGGAGCAGTTCGCTCATGACATGTTTGCCGTTGCAGACGCGGCTGGCGCAAGGAAAATGATCGTTGTCGGATTCAGCATGGCTGCGAAGTTTGCACCTGCTATGGCGGCAGTCGACCCGTCACGGGTGGTAGCGCAGGTATTGATTGCTCCGGTTGGACCGGACGCCATCGACATTCCGGACGAGGTGTTCGAAGGCTGGATGGAGGCGGCAGCCGATCCGGTTGAGTTCCGAAAGATCCTGCAGCCCTTCATAGCCCGCCCCATTGAGGAAAGATTGATTGGACTCTACTGCAGCAATGTAGCGCGCGCGACCAGAGCGGGTCTGAAAGGTACAAGCGATATGTGTTCGCGAGAGTCCCTCGTCGCGATGATTAGGGATGTGCGTATCCCGACGCTAATCGCCACTGGGAGTGAGGATCCTATGATGCCTGCCGCTTACATCCGCGAAGAAGTCCTCCCCTACTTCCCGCAGGCGCGAGTCGTCCGGTTGCCGTGCGGACACGAGATCCCGTATGAGATGCCGGTGGAGACGGCTTGGCTGCTGGAAGCATTTCTCGCTGGCGCGGCCAGCGCTGCTCAGGAAGCCACTACCTTAGAAGAGACAAGGCGATGTCTTGAACAGAAGGCAGAAGTCGGTTCAGCCCGCACGCCGGTGAACGTTTAAACCAACACGGTTCAACGAAAACGGGATTGGCAGATCGCGCGACCGCCCAGTTGGCCTCGAATTGTTCTCAGGGGTGGCCCCGGTTCATGGCGATCTCTGGTAGTATCCTCTGCCAGGGAGGAACTAGATGAAAGAACGCCTCTGGGTCGTTATTGGAGCTCTTGTTCTCGCGACGGTTTTCGCCGTTGCGCAGACGGGACGCACTATTCAGGTAGACATCACATACACAGGATCGGGAACCGTAAACGCCAGCCACAAGATCTATGTAGCATTATGGGATTCTGCGGATTTTAGCGGCGGTCCCCCGGTGGCAGTAAAGCCTCTCGATTCGAAGAGTGGAACCGTGACGTCACAGATGTCCAAAAGGCTCCAGCCTATGTGAGCGTCGCCTACGACCCAACTGGACAATGGGAGGCCCAGTCACCACCGCCTTCCGGCTCTTCTCTGGGAATGTACAGCACCAATCCACCGACACCCACTGCAATTGAAGTCGAGCCCGGAAAGACCGCCAAGGTCAAGATTGCTTTCGACGATTCGAACAAAGTGCCTTAAGCCGGATCAAGTTCAAACACCGATGTCCAAGTCGGTTTAACGCATTCCGGTGTCGATTGCCAACTTGGTTCAAGCTCGAGAAGGAGAGGCACTTCGATGACTGATGCCGAATCGCCAAGCAGCTCCGTGAGAAACATGGCCCAAGTCGCATGACGCGAGCTCCCTCCCCGCGCCATCCAAGTGCGGCTATCTGAAATCTTCGGCGACCATGATATCCATGCCTTCAAGTTCGTTTTGGGTGAACAGTATCCATTTATCATCCGGTGACATGCTGATGCCCAAACCCGCTGCTCTCTTCGTGCGTGCCAACACGCGTTCCTTACGGGTCTCGGGACTGAAGAAGCGGATCGAGTCGACGGACGGACCTTCTGGCTTTATGTAGTAAACGCCAAGGCGCGTCACGAAGAAGTTGCGTAGTTTGACCGAGTCAACCACCTGTTCATCTGCTGCGCCGCCAGACAACGATTTGCGCCACAACGGTGTCGGGCCCTGTCGCCGCGTGTAATAAAGCCACCGTCCATCAGGCGATTCAAAGGCGGCCACTCCGCCGGAGTCAGTCACTTTAACGGGATCTCCATCGTCGACGAGCACTTTCCAGATCTCGGACTGGCCAGTGCGGTTCGACCAAAAGTAGATCCAACGGCCATCGGCCGACCAGCTCGGGGCTGCGTCTGTCGCAAGGTCTTCCGTCAGACGCTTCGGGTTTCCGCCCTCTCGGTTGACAACATATATGTCGAAGCTCTTTTCAAGATCGGAATCGAAGGCAACGTGCTGACTGTCCGGTGACCACCGAGGAGTCCCCGAGTGATTATGTCTGAAGTTTGTCAACTGCCTCGCGCGGCCGCCATCGCTATCAATCCAGATCTCAAACGCTCCTGACCGATTGGATTGAAAGGCAATGTGCTTACCGTCCGGGGAGTACTGGGCGTTGCGCTCGATGAGCGAAGACACCGCGATGGCATTCATCGCAGGCTGTCCTTCCGAATTCAATGTTGAGACTCGCCACAGCGTATCGTCTATGATGTATCGGCCGTACGCCAGACGATTGCCCGAGCGCGTTGTGGCTAAGAAGAAAACATCTTCACCCGTTCCGGGTACACGGACAGGTTCCCCTCCTGATACCGGAATTCTCCAGAGTACTCGCGTTCCACTGCGGGTTGACGAGAATGCGAGATCGCGCCCACCTGGTATCCATACCGGATAGATGTTCTCGCTACTGTCGGCCGTCAAGCGCCGTTCTCCACTCGGCTTCATGTCCGACAATTCGGTCACGAAAATGTCGCCAGTGAGAACACCGAGCAGTCGCGTGAAACTAATCCGCTTTCCGTCGGGTGAGAAAGACGGGAACATGTCTCCCACATGTGGTCGGGCTGGTCGCGTCAGGCTCCTCTTCTCACCGGTCTCAATTGAGATCGCAGACAGCGCAACCGGCTCGCCCGGGGCAGGCGTGTCTACGTATGCAATCCGGCGGCTGTCGGGCGACCAGGCGAGGACAGTAGTAACACCCATCAGAGTCTCCCACCCCTGTCCACCACCCTTGTCGAAGCTCATATCCGTCAGTTTTTGTTCTGCTCCGCCCAGCGCCGGCATGACTAGCAATGTATGTTGTACGTCAGAAACGTCACGCACGAAGGCGATCCACCGTCCATCCGGGGACCACACAGGGTTGTACTCCGGCGCGGGGTTTGAGGTCAAACGAATCGGGTCGCCAGGGCCGATCAGCTTGACATAGATATCGTAAGACCCTGGCGCGTTGTTATCCCATGCAAATGCGATCTGCGTTCCATCGGGTGAGAAGCTCGGCTGCACCTCGAAACCCGGATACGCTGTGAGAGGCACGGCCCTGAGTTCAATCGAAGAGCCGTTTCCACTTCGGGGCCACAGCGCGAACCAGGCCGCAGCAATCGCCGTAACTACAGCCATCGCCGTCACCATCCATTTCCATTGACTCGCGTGCTCTAGCTGCGCCGATGCCACTGGCGCTCGTACACCAGAGACATACTCTTCCCGGAGATCCTCGAGCGCAATCTTCAGGTCGTCTGCGTGCTGAAACCGTCGTTCTGGATCCTTCCGTAGGCAGCGCTCAATCAGGCGCTCCAGTTCGTTGGGAATATCCGGATTCAGCTGCCGCGAAGCCGCCGGATTGTCTTTCACGATTGCCGCTACAACCGAGACCTGGGAGTTGCCGGAGAACGCGCGGCGGCCCGTCACCATCTCGTACAGCACGGCGCCAAAGCTGAAAATATCGCTTCGGCGATCCACGGTTTTGGCTTCGGCCTGTTCCGGGCTCATGTAGCACGGCGTTCCTGTGATTGTGCCGGCTGCCGTCGCGATTCCGTCAGCTGTCATCGTGCAGGTTGAATCGTCGCTGGCGGTCAATTCCGGATGGACGAGCTTCGCGATACCGAAGTCAAGCAGCTTGATCGTCCGGTCATCCGTGACCATGATGTTGGCAGGCTTCAAGTCGCGGTGGACAATACCCGCTTTGTGGGCGGCGGCGAGCGCGTCGGCAATCTGAACGGCATAGCGAAGAGCGTCGGCAAGAGGCATGCCGCTTCGGGGTATCAGTTGATCCAGCGACTTTCCCGGGACGTACTCGAGCACGAGTGCCTCGGAGTCGCCAGCCGGAACAATATCGTGAACAGAAACTATGTGCGGGTGATTTAGGGCTGAAGCGGCTCGCGCTTCTTGAAGGAAGAGCTTCCGTCTCTCGGGCACATTGAGCTTTTCTTCACGAATCAGTTTGAGAGCGACTTCTCGATTCAGCCGTGTATCGTGGGCCCTATAGACCTCGCCCATGCCGCCGGAACCGAGGAGAGCGACAATTTCATACGGACCGATGAGTGTGCCGCGTTGCAGCGTCATCTGTCGTCTGTCGAAACAGTCTATCAACACAGTTGTGCGTCAGATGTCACCCGGGCCGAACGTGCATAGTGCGGGGAGCCATTCGCGCGTTCCTCTTCACTCCAGATGAGGCTACGAGGCGCACGCCATATCCTTTTTGTCAAACGAGAGCGATACACAGGCGAAATGCGTGCTTTTCTTGCAGGCCTGAATTAGCCCACAGTTTTTCTAAACCAACATGGTTCGCGGTTCGGCGGCAATCTGGATATTGGGAACGAAGAACTGCGCTATCGGAATGTGGGTCAACTGTCCGACAAGTAAACTCCTGCCAGGTGTGTCCGTCAGGTCAGGTTCAGGCTATTACGCTTGTAATATTCGAGATTTGACCTTGCGCATTCGCGTGTCCGATGAACTCACCACCGTCAGATATCCAAAATCTATGTCGCGGTCGACCTGAGTAAGGAACTCACTCTGTGCGAAGGATTCTCGCCGGGTCCGTTCGTACGGCGCGGAGAGTTGACGGCATTACAGCAGACAATGCGGCAGCAAGCAACAGGATAAATGGCAGCGCCAGCATCGCGGGGTCCGTTGCGCTGACCTGATACAGAAGCGTTGCGATGTAACGCTCGGATATGGCTCCAACTCCCAAGCCCAGGCCCGCGCCCACAAGCACCGCAATGAATGAATCCAGAGTTACGTGAATCGCCACTGTGGTGGCCGGAGCGCCGACAGCGATACGAATCCCGATTTCGCGACGCCGCTGCAGAATCGTGTAATCGAGCACGCCATAGAGACCAACGGTTGCCAGCAGCAATGCTACTGCAGCAAAGAATGCAGCCAGCAGAGCAAGGAGGCGCTCGCTGACCGTGTGCGCGTCATTAATTTCCTGCTGAGTGCGTATGCTGCTGACCCTGAAAGCAGGGTGCGCGCGCGTCGTCTCGTAGCGCAGACGAGATGCGGATGAGAGAAAGTTTTGTGCCGCGGTACGGACGATCAGTGCCGCCTCGGACCTCGGCTGCGAGAGCCCCTTTGCGTTCGTAGCCGCAAATGGGAAAAAGGCCGCAGGATAGATCGGATCTCGCATATTGCGATAGCAGTGTCCCGGACAACGCCGATTATGACGTGGCGTTCGTTCGAACCCCTGTAGAAGGACTTTCCAACCGGGTTCTCGCTGGAGAAATACGTCTTCGCGAAAGTTTCATTCACAATAGCTGTGCCTGGAAAGACATCCTGTTCCCGGAAGCCTCTGCCGTCGAGCAAAGGAATCTTCATAGCCTCCAGCCAGCCCGGGGAGACAGACCTGAAGAAGGCGAGGGTGTTGCGCGGAAGACTGCCGTCGACAGATATAAATCCATTCCAGGCGCCGCCGTTCAGCAAAGGCCTGTCGGCAAGCGTCACGCTTTCTATGCCCGGCAACACCCGCAGGTGTGCCGCGATCTGACTCCAGTAGACGGGCAGTTGAGGCTGTGCCGCAACGGTCTGTAACACCAACACGCGGTCACTGGAAAAACCAGTCGACTGATGCGCCAGTTGCCGGTACGTGACAACAAAGAGGCTTCCGGTGAGTAACACGATGCAGCAAAACCCAACCTGAACGGTGATCAATCCAAACATCAGGCGGCGTTTGGCGTGAGGATTTTCGCCACCCTTCAGCACGATCGCCGGCCGAACTCCAGAGGCGCCCATTGCAGGAGCAAGTCCGAACAGGAGCGTCACCGTCAAGGTGAGAAGGACACTGAAACCGAGGACGCGAAGATCCACTGGCAGGAACAGCCGCACCGGGTTATCCGTGGGATTCATCTGGCTGACGATGAACGGAGTCGCCCACCATGCAAAGGCAGCACCGATTACAGTGGCAAGAAACGCGATCCATGTGCTTTCCAGTAATACAAGCTGCACCAGCCGTGCACGGCCGGCGCCGATCGAGACGCGCATGGCCATTTCGCGAGCACGGGCTGCTGTACGCGCTGTCATGAGGTTGGCGAGGTTGGCGCAACAAATCAACAAAACCAGTCCAACCAGAATGGCCAACATCTTCAGCGCGATTCGGTTCTTCATCTGGAGCCCCGAAGCGCCTGACGGCGCTGGCTCCAGAATGACCGTCTGGCTGAGAAAGCGCGCCAGAAATTCTTTCGGAAGATCGTGAAAGGTCTTTGCTCGCTCCTGCTCGAAGCTGATGGCTATTGCCTGAAGTTGGTCGCGAAGCGCCTGCGTACGAGCTCCCGCTTCCATGCGAATCAGCGGCCGGAGCCAGGTGGAGTCCGCACGCGTGACCGAAGCATTCATCATGGTCGGAACGAAGACGTCCACCATGATTCCCGGCTCAGTCCCGGTAAAACCCTGTTGTAAAACGCCGACTATCTCGTAAAGGTCTGTCCCCATGCGGAATGTGCGTCCAATCACGTTCCGATCCCGGCCGAAGCGCCTTGTCCAGTAATCGTGAGACAGAACTGCCACGGGATGATTTTTGGGCGTTATGTCATCGCGCTCAACCAGTACTCTGCCCAATGCGGGCTGAATGCCGAACGAGTTGAACATCCAGCCCGATACGTACTGCCAGTACGCCTTCTCCATCTCCGGGTCTGAGCCAAAGGTCAGATCCACGCGTTCCGCGTAGGAGATCGCTACCATTTCGGCCTGCCCCTTAGCGGCGGCCCGCATCTGACGGAACATGGGATATGCAACACCGTCGAACATCCGGGGTGCACCGTCAGGGCCCGGCGACTGACGGAGAAATGCATACAGCCGCCCGGGCTCGTTGATGGGTAAGGGCCGCAACAACAGCGCGTCAATCAGCCGAAACGCCGACGTGCATGCTCCCATTGCAAGCGCGAGTGAGAGAACGGCCGCCGCGCACGTTACCCAGTTCTTCTTTAACTGTCTCCAGCCGAAGACGGTATCGGCTCGCAGGGAGTCGAGCCAAACAACAATCTGCAAGTCTCTGCTAGCTTCGCGAAGTTGCAGCGGCGGCCCGAGCGCTCGCCTCGCTTCGACAGGATCCCGTCCTTCCGCAATGGCCATTGCGACGTGCGACTCCAGTTCCTCGTCAATTTCGCGGGTCAGCCGATCCGGGCGGAAGATGTTGGCGATGCGGGACCAGAATGACATCTCAGACCGTCCTCAGGACTCGATTGACGGCGGACGTTACAGCTTCCCATCGCGCTTCTTCGGCTACCATTTGCTTCCTGCCTGCCGCAGTCAGATCGTAAACCCGAGCGCGCCGCCCGGTATCGGTCGTGATCCATTTCGCCTGTATCCAGCCGCTTTCCTTCATGCGGTGCAGTGCCGGATAGAGCGATCCTTCATCGGCGCGCAAGACCTCGCCGGACATGTGGCGAACAGCAGACATAATGCCGTATCCGTGGAGGTGCGGCCGCCTGGAAAGAATCTTTAGTACAAGCAGGTCCAGCGATCCCTGGAGAGAATCGGGCTTAGGCATATTGAGTTATCTCAATATTGAGCCAACTCAGTATCGAAGTCAACAGCGATCGCGTCGCGGGCTGCGGCGTATGCACTGCATGCAAATTGCGGTTCCTACCTGCAGCCCACGAATTCCGAGTCAAATGCCCGCGATACCTTGATAGCTGAGGTGCTACAGCCTAACTATCCCCCTGATCAACCAATTGCCGGCTGGAATGATATTGGACCTCTTTCGACTTGACCCAATCTCGTGCAGCCTCGTGCCTGCGCGCGCTGACATCAACAACGAAGGTGTTGTAAACATTTCCGGGACTTTGTCCTTTGTACTTCGGCAACTGGCGGGTGGACTGATTTGTCAATAAGTAATCCTTGAGAAACTTGTGCGTCTAAAGCGATCCTGTGCCTCGCTGTTTGGGTGTGGTGCATTCTCCCAGACCGCTGATGGCCTGGCACTGCGCCGCATTCCGATGACGTAGACGGGACTGTTATAGCCTTATTCTCAGCCGAGGTTATCTTCATGTTTGGTGCTTATGTTGGTGTCGCGATAGTCTCATCATTACTACTGGCATTGGTTTCTGGGCTCGGCAAGCTGCGTCGTACTCCATATATCGTGAAGACAGTGCATGACGTGGTAGGCGTTCCCATTCGTTGGTTTCCGTTTCTCGCTGGACTGGAATTCGCTGCCGCAGCCGGCTTGCTGTTGGGAATCCGATGGGCCCCACTCGGCGTTGCGGCGGCAACCGGAATGGTGCTGTACTTCGTAGGTGCCATCGTTGCTCATGCATTTGCTGCGCTGATAACCCGTACCTTGAGCCTATAGATGAAATGAACGCGGCGCTCCTCCGATAAAGGCAATATTCGACCGATCTGGGCAAGTTCACGACACCGGGCCTGAACGTTTGTGGGTCGCTCGGTTCAGTCTGCACGCCGGTGAACGTTAACAAACAAGGTTCAGCGAAAAGGGGATTGGGGCCGGCCTCGGACGGATTCAGGTTCAAACCTCGAACGGTGTCGGGCCAATATCACACGGGCTTTACATAGGGCCCAATCGCCACACGGGACGTAGAATGCCTGAACACCAGAACTGCCATGCTGCGAATGTATCGTCGATAATTAAGCTCGAAGAACGGCGCTACGTCGAAATGAGTCTCTGGCTCGGCGCTCCGACGGTTCGGCTGAACCTCAATGGACGATAACCGGACCTCACAGGCCGAATCGGATGACACTACGCCGTTAACCCAGGAGTTGCCGCTGTCTACTGGAGAGCGCTAAACAGAAGCATGATCGCGTCCGGTATGCGCGCCGACCAAGATGCTGAATCGTGACGCCCTTTTGGAGCCACTACCAGCATCACTTCTGATCGCTTGATCCGTGCCGTTATTAGGTTCGTAGCAAGTTCTTCAGTCATCTTCACAATTCCGGCCTCAGCCTCGCCACGTTTCAGTCGGTAGGGCGCGAAATATTGATCAATGTCAGGGAAATCGTGTTCCGTGGCCCCAACGCCAACAGCTACTCTGTCTGGGGCACGCGCTATGAACGCGGTGTCCCGCAAGAACTGGCCGTTCCCGAGCAACAGGCTTGGACTCTCGAGGAGCGCCAATCCAAACAAGTCCGGGCGCTGCACCGATGTATACAGTGCTGCAGCAGCCCCGAGCGATGTGCCTCCGATACCAGCTTCAGTCACCGGGTTCGTATAGAGTGCGTATTCATCGTTGCGAGCGCTGGTGCTGTCTATGCCGACAACAGTCAGCGGTGGCACCTTCCCGTCCGCGATTAGCTTGCTCACGATCTCGTCGAGGCGTAATTCATGCTCACCCTTAAACGCTGTGCATTCGTCAAACAAGGTCTGATGTCAATACCGGAGTGAAAGGTAACCAGCAAAACGGAGGAAACGGGGACCATCTTCGATTGGACAGGACATAGGTTTGTCGAAACGAGCGAGATGGCGTGTGGAAGGAAGGCAGAAGGCGGCTGGTGTCTTTTTCTCAGCAGCCTTGCTGCGCGGTTTGTGGTTGTTATTGGGCTTCGGGGTGAATATCTGGTGTGGACGGAGGTAGCTTTTTCTGCTTGCTTGTTTTCAAGCGATAGCTATCGCCATTCATCTCGAGAATGTGAACATGATGGGTGAGCCGGTCCAACAGAGCGCCGGTCAAACGCTCCGAACTGAGAACTTCGGTCCATTCGGCAAACGGAAGATTGCTGGTGACTAGCGTGGAACCGCGTTCATAGCGTTGGCTGAATACTTCAAACAACATTTCAGCGCCGGTCTTGGATAACGGAACAAAGCCGAGTTCATCGACAATCAGCAGTTCCTGCCGAAGCAACTGCCGCTGGTAACGCAGCAATCGTTTTTCATCGCGTGCTTCCATCAGTTCGTGAACCAGCGCCGCCGCTGTTGTGAATCGCACACGGATTCCTTGTTGACAAGCCGAAAGTCCAAGCGCCAGGGCAATGTGCGTCTTTCCAGTTCCAGAATTCCCTAAAGCGAGTGTATTTTCCCTTTTGTGGATCCATTCACAGCGGGCCAGATCTAAGACAAGCTTTTTATTCAGCGATGGAATCGCCAGAAAGTCAAAGGTATCCAAGCTTTTGGTCGCTGGAAACTTTGCCGCCTTGATGCGCCGTTCTGTAGCTCGGTGTTCCCGATCTAAGATCTCTAACTCCACCAGACGCAACAGAAAACGTTGAAAATCCACTCCTTCTTTGGCACATTGCTCGGCTAGCTTACTGTACTCCCGCAACATCGTCGGCAAGCGAAGTTGTTTAAGATGATGTTCCAACAGCAGATGTGGGGTATCCATCACGCTAACACTCCATGACTCAGCAAAGCTTGATAGTCCGCCGCCTGAGTGATGGCAACGGTGGCCACGGGCAGATGAGGATAGTTGTCTAAATCGAGTTTGGCCGGCCGCTGTTCCAACAGGCAAAGCAGTAAGTGTTTGACGGCATCGAAGGAGATCGCTCGCAGTTGCAATGCTTGCTCAACCGCCGCATGAACCTGTTCCAGAGAGAACGTCTCTAGGAGCCGGAGTACTTGCACATATTCGCGCCGGCCGTGTTTCCCCAATCGCGCTTCCATCAACCGCCGTAAGTCAGCGAACGCTGGCGGCAAAGTCCAGCCGGCCAACGGCGCGGCTTGATCTAAGGCGTTTGTCTTCCGCTCGAGTAGCGCCAGATAATGCAGGGGATCAAAGACGAAGCTTTCCCGTTCATAGCTCCGATCATGTCTGGCGATGACCTCACTACCGGCGTTGATCACCACCTGCCAGACAAATGCTTTCACTAGCACTTGGCGATGCGCGTAAGCGACTGGCACGGAGTAGTCATTTGTTTCGTAGCGCACCAACGCTTGGGAACTAACCCGCGTGGTGCGCTTGGCGCAAGCTTCATACGCTACAGGCGGCAATGGCAGCAGTTGTTCTCGATCTCGCTCAAAGCGTGACGCAATCGTTTCCTCATGTCCTCGTAGTTTGCGTTCGCGCCGCTTTTCGCATTGCTGCTGTAAGTGACGATTCAGCGCTTCCCAGCTACTCACGCGCGGTACCGGAACCAGGAAGTTCCGTCGCGCGTAGCCAACCAATCCTTCCACATTCCCTTTGTCGTTGCCTTTGCCAGGCCGGCCGAACTTGGCCTCGAAGAGATAGTGTGATTTCAACTCACTGAAGGCCTGCGTCGGCCTCCGTTGTCCATCGCCCAGGATCTCCTTCACCGCGATCCGGGTGTTGTATGGGAAGCCGTCGGAAAGATGATCTCGACATCCTCCTCGGTGACTAGTCGGATCATCGAATCGAGAGCCTCGGCGGACTTGAACCGGATCATGCCGTGCAGCACGGCGAGCGAGTTCAGTGTATTCATGTCCGGCGGCAAGTCGTCAAGATTGACTTGGGCGGTAAACGGGGTGGATCAACTCCAGCCAGCGCACTGCCTGATTGACGATGTTCGCATTGAGATACTCCGTCAGCCTCGGCAGTCCGGTAACGGGATGTCCGGCGCGAAAGCGATCGAACGTATAGCGAACTTCGCTCTCTGCAGCCGCTAAATCCGCGTGATCACGCCACAGCGCTCGGTAGATCGCACGCACGAATGCGAGGGCGTCCTCATAACTCCAGCCCGCGTGCGCGAGCATGCCCGCGATGGCCAGAAAAGCATCGTGACGCCCCGCGTGCGGCTCAGGCCAGTGGCGTGCCAGTAAAGCAGCAGCAGCCGTCCTCGCGACAGCCTGCTCCAAGACGTCGGCGTCAACATTGGCCGGCACGCCATCGCTGTCGAAGCGCAGAGCCTCGCCCGATTCATGAACGCTCGGCGGAACGACGGTTTGCACTCCCACCTCGCCGGTCGTCTTCAATCCACGTAGCTCGATCAGGCAGACTTTCGGTTTGTCGATGTACTGCTTTGTCCGTACAGGGGGGTCCGTCCGGTAGAAGTGATGGCTCCGGGCCTTCGATGCCCTGCCAAATATCAAGTCGGTTTCCGGACCGAGTTCGACCCATGCTTGCATCGCTTCGTCGCAGTCCAAATCTACATCGGTGGCACCGTAGGGCTCGCCTTGCAGCACGCCGATGTTCATCTGATCCTTGGCAAAATAATGCGGCAGATCGTCTGCTGTCAGGCGAAGGTTCTGCCACGCTTCGAGGGTAGGTCCCTTCTTCAGATACGGGATCGGAACGACATAGTAACCTCGCTGCAACCATCGATGCGCTTCAGCGAGCATGCCGGGACCGGACGCTCCGGATCGCGCGTCCTGTGCTTGCTCTGCGCGCTGCCCCTTTCCACGAGGCGCGGAATCGTTTACATTGAAATTGGACATTACGATACTCCAATCGCGCCGGACGGTCTGCCGAGATCTCCGGCGTTTTTCACGTGGGAACCCTTCCAGATACGCTCTCCCAGACAACAGGATGCTGTACCAAAACGTACCAAGACTGTGCCTATGTGGCACTTTAGTGATTTCTGTGAGTTTTTAGAATGTGTAACTTACTGACTTTAAAAGATTAGGACTAGTTCGAATCCTACCTGAGGAGCCAAACTAAATCACTGAACCAAAACCCGTTTCTGCTCTCCACTTCCTTTGGCTTGACTCTCTTCTATACGAACTTTTGTACGGACTTTTTCCAGCTCAGCCCGTTCCGCTTCAAGCTTTCGCCGCTCGTCAGCTGGGTTTGCTTTCTCGTCGAGATACCGCGCCAAGCGCTTGGATGTCCCGCTCATCGGTCATGTCGTATCGCTTAAACACGCTGTTTGTCTTGTGGCCGCTGATCTCCATGGCGCGTTTTTCCGAGATTCCCGCCCGGATCATGTTGCGAACGGCTGTGCGCCGCAAATCGTGAATCAGCAGTGCAGGGCCACCAGCGCGTTCCCGCGCCTTCTTCCATGCCGTCTTCACTTCTGTGATGCCGTGTCCTTTCCCGGAAACGATGAACGGACATTGCGGATCGCGTGCGGAATAGGCGAGTTCGAACCAAGCCCGCTGTTCGCCGTAGAGCGGCGCATTGCGCGCCTTTTTCGCTTTCGTTTGTTTCTTCTCCAGCCGGATCAGGTTCGCGTCCCAATCGACCTGGTCCCAGCGCAGTTTGAGGATCTCGCCCCGGCGCATACCAAGGTGGTAGCCGATAACGAGAATTAGCTTCTGATGGTCAGGCAATTCGTCGCGCAGCCGGACATACTGCTCGTGCTCCAGGAAGCCCTCGCGCACGTTATCGTCCTCATCCAGCATCAGCTCCTTGATCTCCGGGCGACATAAACAAGCGGGAGGAGTTCCTTGAGCCCGAGCGTGTAGGCACGGCGCAAAGCTTCCAACCAGCGGTTGATCGTTGCATTTGCGTAATCGCCGGCCTGCTTCTGATCAATGAACGCTCTAATAATCTTGGTCGTGAGCGCAGAATCTTTGATTTTTCCAAATGCCGGCTGGAGGTGGAGCCGGACGTAGCCATCCGCCTGTTTGTAGCTATCTCGGCTCTGCCGCTTCTGATCCCCCAGGTAAAGGTGCAGAAGATCGCCGACCGTTGCATCCGTTGAGGTGATTTGCCGGTCGTCGATCTCCGTGCGACGCTTGTTCAGAAGGCGGATGGCATCACTTTTGTTCGTCGATTTAGAGGTTCGAAACGCTCCTGGCCTTCGCCCGGTACCGAGTACCGGATCCACCAAATCTTGCCGCGCAGATACGGTTTGGCGGTGCCGCGTTCACCTTTAGCCATGCCCGAAATTTTATGCTCCTTCGCGGGGTGCTCGATCGATATAACGATCCAGATCCCGACGATCGAAGCGCAGTTTGCCATCGATACGAGTGCAGGGAACGTCGACACTGGCCTTATGCCGCAACGCGTGTTCCGACATTCCCAAATACTCTGCTGCCTGATGGATGTCGAGGAGCCGCTGCCGCATGCCAGCGATGCGTTCGAGCCTCAAAGCGATCGCATCGGCAATGGCCTCGATCATGACGTCGCCGGCACTCCTGGCTGTCTTGGTTCGCTAGGCAGGGCAGCCGGGCTCATGGGCTTTGTCCTCTGACACTTCTTCGCTCATCACTTGCGGGCGGACACCGCGTAAGACAGAAGCGTGAGTCATGGCTGCGTCGACGATCTCTCGGCGACGATCATGGCCTAGTGCCGCGCCTTGAGACCGGCGATCAACGGTTTCAAGTCGCCGGAGCGCGTCCAACAGTTGGAAACTGGCATCTCGCATCTGATCGGTGTATGGAGCGAGTTGTTCAGTATGCTTTATGACGAACCTGATCCGATCGATAGCGACGCGTGCCTGGTACGCCATTTCGAATTCCATCGGCGTTGGCCGGGAACCCAGCCGATCCGCAATCAGCGCGTTTGGCAGGAGAAGACGAACGATGAAGGATCTACGTCGATTTGGAACACGACGGGAATCAGCGACGGAGTGCGGACTCGAAGTAGGAGCGAGATATTTGGTCAGGGTGTCATTCGCGAAAAGGACGCGCCTCGCTCTGGGCGGTCACGCCCGATCACGCCGTCCTTGTGGATGACCAGTGGGCTGAACGAGCACGGAAATGCACGAAAACTTCAACTGATTTACCAGCGCCGGCGGCATTAGTGCCAGACCGATACTTGGTGACCATCACAGTAAACGCATTGATTAGTGCAAAGTCAAATGAGAATTCGGTTCTAGTCAGCGACTCGGACGAAGGTCCGATCTGGTTTGAAATAGCGGCTCGCAAGCGGAACCCGTGATGGAACCGCGGGGAACGCTGGTACGCGCAAAGCTAGCCGGCCACAACCCGACGCCCAATGTTGTGGATTGAAATGCCGATGGTGTTTTGGACTTAATTGTCGGGAGGAGGATGGCTTCTTTTACTTCTTCGATGGACGGTATTTAGCGACTCTGGCACCCTGAGGGTTTATCCTGCTTACCAGAGATTCTTTTCTATGAACAACGTCTGTTCTATTATTCGCGCGCTGCTGCTTTTTACTCTTACAGGCATCGCCTTTTCGCAGGATGTAACGGGTTCTGTTCAGGGCAAGGTTACGGATCCGACCGGCGCAATGATTCCGAATGTTCGGCTGGAACTGATCAATGAACAGACAAATGCGACGGCTACACAGGCGAGTACTGCGGAAGGCACTTATATCTTTAATCTGGTTGCTCCGGGCCGGTATAAGGTACGCGCGTCGGCGACAGGATTCGGTACATCGGAGTTGTCCGGCGTGACGGTCGATGTGAATCGGGCTACTCGCGCTGATATTAGTTTGAAGGTGGGTGCAGTCGCCGAGACTGTGGAAGTTTCGGCAACGGTATCGCGTGTGGATACGGTGACGGCGCAGATCAGCACGAGCGCGAGTACAAAGATGGTGACGGAACTGCCTTCGGCATCGCGCAATGTGCTGAAGTTTGCGGAACTGGCGCCTGGAGTTACCATCAACAACCCGGACTCGCAAGTTCTCAATATCGAAGGTTCCAGCGCGAACGTGAATGGGAATCGGCAGGGGCGAAATGTGTTTTATCTCGACGGGAGCGACAACACCGCATCGTTCCGAAACACGGCTCTGCAATTTCCGAATCCGGAAGCAGTGCAGGAGGTGAATATCGCGACGTCCAACACCTCGGCCGAGTTCGGCAAGCAGCCCGGGGGCGTGTTCAACATCATTACTAGATCGGGTACGAATGAGTTTCATGGATCGGCGTTCCACTTCTTTACCGATAGCGCTTTGAACGCGAATTCATGGGCTCGTAATCGAAGTGGATCGGATAGGGCTCCCGCGGAACTCAGGCAGACGGGCGGAACGCTGGGCGGTCCGATTGTGCGCGACAAGCTGTTCTTCTTCGGATCGTACATGCACTACCGCGATCAGGACGCCGGGTTCCAGAACACGATCCGCTTTCCTACTGCCGCAATGTATGCCGGAGACTTTTCTCAGTTTCCTCAGCAATTGTCCGATCCCGATACGGGGCAGCCGCTCCCGGGCAACATCATTCCGGAACGGCTTCGCGATCCGGTTGCTCGCCAGTTCTTCGAACTGATCCCCACGGTGTCCAATTTCGATGACCGCTACGTGTGGTCGTTCGTCAATCCCGTTAAGAACAACGAGATCCTCGGCAAAGCCGACTACAACATCAGTACAGCCCATTCGTTGATGGTGAGCTACTTCCGGACGTTCGGAGACCAGCAGATTGCCAACACCGCCGCCAACGGAAATATCCCGTATTGGGGTCCGCAGGTGAACGACAGCAATCAGCACACCGGTTCAGTTCGTCACACGTGGACGGCGAGTCCCACGACGCTCGTGCAGTCCCGTTTCGCGATCGCGCGGCATATCGCCGACAGAACGAACGTGAACATCGGCACGAACCTCGCTGACTTCGGGGCGATATGGCCCGACTCGCAAGAAGGCGCGCGCAAGTACCTCCCGCGCATCGCCATCTCGCAGGGTCCGACGGGGCACCTCGGCTTCCTTAGCCTTTTCGACCAGAATAATTTCCGCATTGGCTCGACAGTGTCGCACACTCGTGGAAAGCATAACTTCCGATTCGGAGCCGAAGCGCAGCGAGATACCGTCGCGCAGTTCAACGATCAGGATGGCGCCAACTTCAACTTCGACGGCCGTGCCTCGTCGCTGGGACGGGGGCAGAACGTGTTCGGCCATGCGATGGCGGACTTCGTTATGGGACGCGTGTCCACCTTCAGCACGAGCGGAATACTGGATTACAACCTCTCGAACTGGGCGTACTTCTTCTTCGCGCAGGACGAATGGAAGATCACTCCGCGGCTGACGCTAACGCCGGGTTTGCGGTACGAGCTTTACTCGCCCGTCTCGGAAGCGAGCAACAAGGCATCCGCTTTCTTTCTCGGCCACAGGTCGAACCAATATTCGAACGCGCCTCTCCATCTGGCATTCCTTGGTGACGACGGGATTCCTTCCGGTTTCACGAAGCAGGACCGCAATAACTTTGCGCCGCGTATGGGGCTCGCTTATGACGTATTCGGCGACGGCAAAACGGTTGTACGCGGAGGTTTTGGCGTGTATTACATGTACAACCCCATGCAGATCCGGATGTGGAATGCGGAAGGCAATCCATGGCGGCCCGCCGCATCGGGTGGTGAAGCGCGGCTCTACGATCCGTGGGGCACAAGCAAGACGGTAGTCTACACGCAGTCTCCCACGCCGTTCAATCCCGATCCCAACACGTTCGTGTATCCGCCTCGCCTAACGAATGTGGTGGGTTTCAACGAGGACTTTGTCACGCCGTATAGCCTGCAGTGGAACGTATCGGCTGCACGCGACTTCGGGGGCAAGGTTACGGTGGAAGCCGCGTATGTGGGAAATCGCGGTAAACATTTGCTGCAGATGCTGCCCGGTAACTACCCTGCGTTCGGGCCGGGGGCGACGCTCGGAAACGTCGAAGCGCGGCGGCCGATTGCCGGATACGGGCACGTCAGCATGATTCACTCGCGAGCAAATAGCTGGTATGACGCGCTTCAGTTGACAGCCGACACGCGATTATTCAAAGGCCTGACATCGAGAGTCACTTACGTTTACCAGAGCAATTTCGCGCTGTTTAACAATGACCCGACAGGGAACACGAATCAGCAGACGAGCAGTCCGCTGAATTGGGATCTCGATAAGGGTCCCGAAGGACCAAAGCAGGTGTTCCGATCCTTCTTCATCTACGATGTGCCGTTTCTGGCAAACGCGACTTCTTTTGCGGGAAAGATTGCGGGCGCATGGCAGATCGCCGGGTCGATCTACGCAAATAGTGGGAGCGCGCTGAATGTGGATGTCGGCGAAGATCGCAACTATGACGCGAACACGCCGGATCGACCGAATATTACTGGTCCTGTCGAATACAGTTCCGGGAGCGCGGATGAGCTTTCGGAGGGGTGGATCGCGAATCCGGGAGTGTTCGTGCCGGCGGCGATTGGACAGCTCGGGAATTTGTCGCGCAATGCTGTTCGTGGACCGGGAGCGTGGGGGGCGGATATGAGTGTGTTGAAGAATTTCCGGTTCTTCGAAGGAAAGACTATCCAATTCCGCGCGGAAGCGTATAACATTTTGAACCATCCAAATCTCGGCAACCCGAATCTGAATCTGCGGAACAGCGATTACAACCGGATCATTACGCGAAATGGCAACCGGTCGATGCAGATGGGCGTACGATTTTTGTTCTAGTGAGGTGTTTGTCTTGACACGCGTTTCCTTGTTGACTTTGCTTGCGCTGCCGCTTGCGGCGCAGAGTGTGGATCGACTCGCCGCGAAGAACGCATCGATCGCGCAGACCAACTTCAAGGGTCGGAGCGCAGTCCAGGTCAATGCCACGCCCGGGGCTGCGAATGCCACGTCGTATGCCGTCATCAAGGATGTTGTGTTTCGGGACGGCACGATTGAAGTGGATGTAGCCGGGCAACCGGCGGCGGGCGCGGACGGTGGGGCGCGCGGGTTCATCGGCATCGCTTTTCGGATGCAAGGCGATGGGACCTATGAGTACATCTATCTGAGACCTACGAATGGTAGGGCTGATGATCAAGTCCGACGGAATCATTCGGCGCAATATAGCGCCCATCCGGATTTTCCTTTCTCAGCATCGCGGAAGGAGGCTCCGGAAAAGTACGAATCATATGTTGATTTGGAGCCGGGTGTTTGGACGAAGTATAGGATCGAAGTCGAAGGCCGGAAGGCGCGTTTGTTTGTCCATGGCGTGGAGCAGCCTTGCTTGATCGTGAATGATATGAAGTTGGAACCGCGGGAAGGCGGCGTCGCGTTGTGGGTGGGACCGGGCACAGAGGGCTACTTTTCGAATCTGAAGATTACGAAAAAGTAAGTCCCTCAATACGCCCAGTCTGCGTAATCTCCAAATGGCGGGATTGTGACCGTCAAACTACCTGGATCGATCAGATCTATGTAATTGTGAAACCGGGCGGTCATGTCGTCGCCGAACACCGCCCTATGGAACTCCGCGACATTCTTCCACTCCTCCCACGGATCGGTGGGTTGGTTCCCCTTCAGGTCCTCGTAAAGCGAGCTGTTGAGGACAAAAGCCAGGATGTCCTGGTATGCGGCGATCTGACCCGCGATTTCTGCCAGCTTCAAGGATTTTGAGATGGCGTCTTGCGCTGTTCTCTTGCGGTGCTGGTTGCTAGCGTGTTGCGCGGCTTCCTCAAACAGGAAATAGATGTTGTAGGACTCCCGGTAAAGCGCCTGCCAGTCCAATTCGGACAGCATGACGGTTTCCTTTCGGTACTTGATGCCCGTGGCGACCTGCTTGTCCACCCAATCGCCTGCATTCTTCTTCGGAGGCGTGGCACGTTCGGTCTTCGAAAGCGTCTCGATGACACCGTACATATCGGGCGGCTCGTCGGCTATCCTTTCGATCACCGTCTTCCAATCGAAGAATCCGTCCGTCAAAGACACGTTGACATCCGTGTAGGCAGCGAGGAACCTGGCGTAACCAGGCACGAAGTTGAGGTGGATCGGATCGATCACACGCTTGTGCTGGCTCGCCAGAAGTCCCGGAATTGCTTCTTTTACGATGAGCCAGGTTTCGAGAACGACACCGGCGGCTCCCAGCAGCTTGCCCCCTTTTCCCAGGAGTTTGCGCAAGGCTGCAGTCTGGCTTCCAAGCTTCAATGCATCGATGGCCAGCCGTTTGCCTATCTGATTCCCGAGCCATTTGAAGGGAGCGTAGAGGGCTGCCCGGCCGGCCTTGATGACGATTCTCCCGACGGACTTGCCTTTTCGCGCAACCGTATAGAGCTTGTTCTTGGCTAGCTGCAGCGCCGCACGAACATTCGCAGGCTTCAAGGTTTTGGCAAGCTCGCGATAGTTCGGCATTACGTCGATGACGAACTCGGCTTCAATCTCGGCCGTACCGGTCAAGCCGAGAGCGGGCAGCTCCTTCTCCAGCTTGAAGATCTTGCCCGCCACGGGCAGCTTGATGGCGGGGATGTGGAACGACACGGGATTGGTGAGCGAGGGATTGAAGGTGACTTCGAATTCCTCGATCCCGAGCTTGAACTCGATCTTGTCCTTCGAGACGCTGATGGCGCCGTGCGCGCCGAAGATGAGGTCGTTTATCTTGAGCTGTGACTCCTTGGAAATTGTGAGCTCGACCTTGTCTTTCTCGGTGTCTTCCGTCTCGACTTTGAACTTTGCCTTCCCCTCGAATCGGGCGAAGATCTTGGCGAGCTTCGAAGCGCTAATCTTCTTGCGAAACGAGGCAAGCGTAATCTCTTTTTCGAGAGTGATTTTCATCCGATGACCGGATCTGCGCCGGCCTTGAGGTGAATGAGTGTCGTCGGCACCTGCACGAGCCAAGGCTCGCCTACGAACTTCACGCCGATCGCAAAGCCGATGGCATCGTCGTCATCGCCGCTGTACGGTTCGGTAAGAGTGAGCGTCTGCGCGGCCACATCGACTGTGGCAATGCGGTAATACCGTAGCGCGAGCAGGATTTCACGATTGACATCGTCTTCGACGACATCTGTGCCGGTACCTGTGAGCAGAGCTTCGCCGTTGCGCACACGAAGCGTGCCGGGGCGGAATTCGAAATCCGCGCCGAGCTGCTCTTTGATTTCCTCGATGAGCGAAACGAACGGCGGCGAGTCGCCCGATTCCTCAACGAGTGGGGCGTCCTTCTCTGTCCAGGGCTCACCTCCCGACTGTATATAGCTCGCGATAACGAGATCGAAGCCAGGACGCACGGGCACCCAGACACGCGCAAAGCCCGCTTGCAGGAATTGCTCGAATAGCGGATCTGTATCTTTCTGATTGACCGCGGTGGTCCAGTTCTTCTTGTTCGCCCAGAAGTAGGGATAGAAGAGATACGTTATGTGCTTCCATTCGAGCGCCTGCTCGAAGAAGCGCACAAACTTTCCTTCGGCGGCCGCATCGATGAGGTCGATTTGGGGGATGCGGGAGATGTAGTCTTCCTCCATCGCATTGAAGGACTCGTACTGCTGCCCGGTCAGCAGGGAGATCGCGAATTTCTTTAGCTCGCGCTTCTCCACATCACGATTGAGCAGAGGGTTCCGGCCCTGGATGTTGGTGAGGCCGACAGCCTCCTGCGCCTGGAGGGAGGCTTCATATTCCTGCTTTAATCCGAGGTAAGCCGCCTGGATCGCGTTGTATGTATCGATTTGCCACCGCTGGAACTTTGCGACTGTGCGCTCGCAGGTGACAGTGTAATGAATCGATACGCTCATGGGCAACGTAGTATGGCCGGTGATTGAGACCTTGACGACGTCGACGTCGCCGGGCACACCGCTGGCGGGATCAAGCGGAAACGAACCGGACAAAGATCCGAAAGAGTATCCTCCGAACGCCTGTTCGACGTTGGAAAGAGGCTTGATGCCCCACTCGATGGTCTGCGCGATGTCCTCCCAGTGATCGTCGCCGCCGGCTTCGCCGATTTCACTCTTGTAGAAACGGAAAACTTTGCGATCTCCAATGGTGACGACAACCAGGATGATGTCGTCGTGGTCGTCGTGCGAGGATGTCGCGCTGTGCGAGTTCCCGCCGGAGATTGTGTATGTGATTGCGCGTGGCGTGTAGCCTTCGGGCACTTTGAAGCTATCGTTCGGCTCGACAAATACGACAGGGTCGCCCGAGGTGCTTTCGGTTTTGAACTTGACGACGTCGGAAAGGCGTACGTAGCGCGGCATGGGTGGCGCGATGTCGCTTACTTTGTATTTGCCGACGAAGCACATGTAGTTTTCGGGCTGGAGGTCAGCGGGCGTGAGCGGATGGAAAACGCCGTAGCGACAAAAGCCGGGCGCGTCCGGCTTGGGGACTGAGGGAACTGGCGCTGGTTTGTTCGCTGCAGCAAAACGGTAGAATGCGGCGGGGTCGGGAATCATGAACTCCAGCATTGTGCGTTTGCCGTAGTTCACGATCTGTGCTTCGTAGTACTTGTCGACCCAGCGGTAGATGCCGGTAACGTGGCCGGTACCGAGCTTGTTGTCGAATTCGTGTTCGTTGATGACTTCGACTTCGCTGATGTCGGTGCGGGAGCGGCGCGTGAGGACTCGTTCTCGGATCCTCTGAAGCGAACGGCTGACGACATCGCGGGCGTAGGTCGACGCTGAACTGCGGCTCTCCGTGGTGCTGCCCGAAGAGGCGTAGTTGCCGTGCGCTTCGATATTGACTGTGCCGTAGGAAGCCGTGACCGTCACGCCGGCTTCGGCGCTTTTGTCCTCCTGAATTACGCGTGAGGATTCCGTCTGCAGTTCGTACTTGTCGGTGGTTTGGAGCTCGTCTTCCGTCTCTTTCTCTGTTTCGGTTTCCTGAACCAGCGTGATTTCGGTGCGATCGAGTTTGCGATGTTTTTTGGCCTTGCGTTCGCCGAGGAGAACGTTCTCGATGTGGGCGATCTCGCCGGCGCGGTATTCCCGCAGGTTCTGGCGCACGATTAAAAGGTCGTGGATTCCGACGAGTTCGACTTCCCCACGAGTGTCGGGAGTGAAATCGTTCTCCGGCTTTGGCTCCGGCAATACGACACGTTTGCATTCGCCGCAGCCAGGGAGATTGAAGGGTCCGGCGTCTAGGAGAAGATCGCCGTAGTTTGTCGCGAGCTCATGACCGAGGAGGATGTTGCGCTTTTCGAGCTGCTCGACTACGAAGGGAACGTCGACTGACGTGGGAGCAACGCCGACATCTTCAAGGACGATCTTCTTCGATGCTTCGGATAGCTTTTCGACCTTTTCGGGCGGTAGAACGATGGCGCGGGAGGGGAGCGACGGACCTTCGAAGACCGGATCGCGCTGCTCGAAGAGGTGCATCGTGAGGGTCCCGGACAGTTCGAGGGCAGCGCCTGCATTTCCGGCCAGCTTGTCGAGTATGACCTGAGCGCGCTCTTTTTCCTTCTCGAGCTGTTCTTTGCGGCGTTCGTACTCTTTCCGATTTTCTTCCGCGCGCCAGTTGTCGGCGGGGATCGGAAAGAGATCCGCCGGCAGCAGCAGCGTGGCATTCATCAGGCGTTCGATAAAAGGATCGGGTACTTCGGAGTCACCGCAATCGGCCAGGCGTCGAATCACTTCGATGGCGCGAAGAGCCCGCATCAGACGGCCGCGCAAACCAGTGGCGGGAGGCTTGTCGACTGAGGCGACAATCAGCGCGTCGGCAATGATGCGCCGGTCGCTTTCGAGCTGATCGCGTACGACTGTTCCGAAGACCTCTTGTATGAGGTCACGAACCTTCGAGGTGGTCCGATCGCGTAAGGCATAGAGGCGATCGGAGAAAAGAAAGATAGGTGTGCTGAGGCTCTTAAACTGCCCGAGATACTCTGGGGCGGCCATCACGCCCGCGGCATGGGCGATGATGCCTTTGCGCGGCATTCCCTGTCGTCGCAATTGCAGCAGCGCGCTGTACTGAGGATGGTTTTCCTCCGCATCTGTAGGAACGATGCGGATGACGCCGTCCCGGATAGCCTCATCGCTTGCAGGTTCCGGATTCCGGACGATAGAAAATCGAAAGACTTCTTCTGGCGCCGTGAGTGATGCCATGGCGATGTCTCCTAACGCAACAAAAATGACGATTGACAGCTGGTGTCTTACTAGTGAGTGGTAGACGACGCTATTTTATGACGCGTCGACTCGAAAATAGCTCCCCAACGTGTCGATGGGGTTCATTATGGCTGAAATTGATTTTGTGGGAGTATCCAGGAGCCACCTAACAGTGCGTGAATTGCGAGGGATGGCTTACATGTGAGCGGGCGTAAATGGCGTAAAATGCCTGCATGAATCGACGCAGTTTCGTCACGACGTCGGGAGCGGCTATGACAGCCCTCTCCTCCTCGCGGGTTCTCGGGGCGAATGATCGCCTCAACGTTGGTTTGATCGGATGTGGTGGACGAGGCCGCTATGTGGCGCGCTTTGTCCGGGAAGCCCCGAATGTCGCCTATACGGCGGTTTCCGACGTATATAAGACGAATGGCGAACTGGCTCGCGAATGGGCTGGATCCGACGCCAAGTTTCACCAGGATTTTCGGAAACTGCTCGATCAGAAAGATGTTGATGCGGTACATATCGCCACGCCGGATCACTGGCACGCGATCGCGTCGGTGATGGCGTGTCAAGCAGGGAAAGATGTGTACGTAGAGAAACCTGTCTCACTAACGGTGCGAGAAGGTCGCGTGATGGTGAATGCGGCTCGCAAGTACAATCGCATCGTTCAAGTCGGTACCCAGCACCGTTCGGCGCCGCACTTCATGAAGATTGCCGAGATCATCCAGCGCGGTGACATCGGACCAGTCAAGTTTATTCGCGTGTGGAACTACTCGAATCATACGCCGAACGGCATCGGCAAGAAGCCCACGCAGAATCCGCCGGCTGAACTCGATTGGGACATGTATCTTGGACCTTCGCCGAAGGTCGCGTTCAACCCGAATCGCTTTCTGGGGACATACCGCTATTTCTGGGATTATTCGGGCGGCTACATCACCGACTTCGGCAATCATCGACTCGATACGATGCAGCAGATCATGAATGTCAGCTCGCCGAAGACCATATCGGCGGTGGGCGGAGTGTATGTGATCAAGGACGATCGAGAGACGCCGGACTTTCTGACCGTCACCTATGAATACGATGGCTTCATCGCGACGTATGAGGGGTCTAATATCAACGGTCATGGCATGGGAGGACGGACACCCGGGCATCGTTACTACAATTCGCGCGGCGAATTCGATCAACCGAATGGGATTGTGTTCTACGGAACAGAAGCGACGATCTATGCGGAGCGCATCGGTTGGGAGATATTTCCTGAGCCTGATTCTTCGATCGCGGGTCGACGCAACCAGGAAGCAATCAGTCCGCCCAGCGCTCCGCCGCCTCCACCGCGCAAGCGGGCTCCGAGTGTCAAGCGAATGTGGGAGAACGTGGAGGAGCCGACGAAGGCGCACGCACTGAACTTCGTCGAATGTGTACGGTCCCGAAAAACTCCGAATGCGGATATCGAGATCGGTCACCGGTCGACGTCGATGGCGCTGATGGGAAACATCGCGATGCGCACCGGCAAGAAGCTTCATTGGGACGCAAAGAAGGAAGACTTTGTCGGGGCATCGGACGCGTCAGCGATGCTAACGCGCAATCTCCGTAAACCTTACGATATGATCAAATTGTGATCTATTTTCAATAGCTTACAATATATTTCTGGCACTCTCCAGCAGAGTGTGCTAAGTCTAGAGAAATGAAACTTCGTCCATTGTATGACCGCGTTGTCGTTAAGCGCGTGGAAGAAGAATCGGCTATGCAGGGTGGCCTGTATATTCCGGATTCCGCGAAAGAAAAGCCGCAGCAGGGTGAGGTGATGGCCGTCGGACAAGGCAAGCGCCTCGAAGATGGGACAATCGCCAAGCTCGATGTCGCTGTGGGCGACCGGATTTTGTTCGGGAAGTACTCCGGTAGTGAATTCACGCTCGATAGCCAGGAATACATGATCATGCGTGAGGACGAGATCCTCGGCATCCTCGATAAGCAGCCCGCGGCTGCAGGAAAAAAGGGTAAATAAGCATGGCAAAACAGATTTGTTATTCGGACAATTCCCGGCAGGCGATCCTGCGCGGTGTCAACCAACTCGCCGACGCGGTCAAAGTAACGTTGGGCCCGAAGGGTCGCAACGTCGTCCTCGAGAAGAAGTTCGGCGGACCGACGATCACCAAAGACGGTGTAACGGTCGCCAAAGAGATCGAACTCAGCAATCCGCTCGAAAACATGGGCGCGCAGATGGTACGCGAGGTTGCTTCGAAGACGTCTGATGTCGCGGGTGATGGCACGACGACGGCGACGATCCTGGCGCAGGCAATCTACCGCGAAGGCGTCAAGGCTGTGACTTCCGGCGCGAACCCGATGGCGTTGAAGCGCGGTATCGATAAAGCGGTGGAGAAGGCTGTGGCAGCGGTGCAGGCCATGTCCAAACCCGTTTCGGGCGACATGATCGCGCAGGTCGGTACGATCTCGGCCAACAGCGACTCGACAATCGGGAACATCATTGCCGAAGCGATGAAGAAGGTCGGCAAGGACGGCGTGATCACCGTAGAAGAGTCGAAGACTCTGGTGACCGAACTCGTCACCGTCGAAGGAATGCAGTTTGACCGCGGCTACCTGTCTCCGTACTTCGTGTCCGATCCGGACCGCATGGAAGCGGTGCTCGAAGATCCGTACATTCTGATCTATGAGAAGAAGATCAGCAACATGAAGGACATTCTGCCGCTGCTCGAGCAGATTGCGCGTTCCGGTAAGCCGCTGCTAATCATTTCCGAAGAAGTCGAAGGCGAAGCTCTGGCGACGCTTGTCGTGAACAAGCTTCGTGGCACGCTGAACACCTGTGCGGTGAAGGCTCCGGGCTTCGGCGATCGTCGGAAAGCAATGCTCGAAGACATCGCGATCCTCACCGGCGGCAAGCTGCTGGCCGAAGAGACGGGCCTGAAACTGGAGAGCGTGAAGATCGAAGACCTCGGACGCGCACGACGCATCACCGTGGACAAAGACAACACGACTATTGTTGACGGCGCTGGGGACAAGAAAGCGATCGAAGGACGCATTAAGCAGTTGCGCGCTCAGATCGAAGACACGACGTCGGATTACGATCGCGAGAAGTTGCAGGAACGGCTGGCAAAGCTCGCAGGCGGCGTGGCGATCATTAAGGTCGGCGCGGCGACCGAGACAGAGATGAAGGAAAAGAAGGCGCGTGTCGAAGACGCGCTGCATGCTACGCGGGCCGCGGTGGAAGAAGGCATCGTTCCCGGCGGCGGCGTTGCGCTGCTTCGTGCCGCAACCGCCCTTACGGACGAGGATCTCGATGCGGACGAGAAGTTCGGTCTGAATATCGTTCGTCGCGCTTGCGAAGAGCCGCTAAGGCAAATCGTATTGAACGCAGGTCAGGAAGGCGCGGTGGTTTTGGCTCAGGTACGTTCGAACGCCAGCGTTAACTATGGCTACAATGCGGCGACGGAAACATACGAAGACCTGATTACTTCTGGGGTTCTCGACCCGACGAAGGTAACTCGCACGGCGCTGCAGAATGCTGCTTCGATCGCATCGTTGATGCTGACCACCGAAGCTCTCATCTGCGACATTCCCGAGGAGAAGGAAAGCGCTCCGATGCCGGGCGGTCACGGACCGCAAGGTATGGGCGGCTTCTAGTCTCGAACCATTTCGAGGAGTAAAAACGGCGGACCTTCGCGGGTCCGCCGTTTTTTATTTGGTTGTTGATGACAGCAGAAACACTTGATAACTCAGCCTAAATCAACGATCAACCGCGTGACCGACGCAGGTGGTAGCTGATGGCGAATGCTTCGGCCGTCCACCTTCACCGCCACAGGCCTGGGCGCGACGGTATCAGGCGTGAGAAGTGTATTGTGCGCATGGACGTCATCCGCGGAGAGAATCGTCGCCTCCGTCTTGCGAACCGCGGCACTCCCAGTCGAGATGATGACATCACGCGGCTGACGCATATCCGTATTCGTGATTGTCACCAGCAGCCGTTTGCCTTGTAGCGATGCCGAACTGCTCAGCCCCGCAATGGAGGCAGGTTCCCCGGCTCTTGTGTAGCGCGCGGCGGGCGCGGAAATCACGGTCCTGAGGGATGTTCCCTTCTGATGATCGGCGTACATCTGAAATACATGACCCGTAGGAGTGACACAGAACCGATCCTCATGCGCCATGAACAGTGATTGCAGACAGTTCACCAGTTGCGCGATGTTTGCCATGCCGACTTTGTCGGCGTGACGGTTGAAGACATCCAGCGAGAGACCGGCGAGCACCGCATCGCGCATCGTGTTTTGCTGGCCAAGGAGCGCTTCAGGAAATGGCTCTGTCCCAGGCGCGTACCACGAGCCCCACTCATCCACAACGATCTTGACGCGATGGGCGCGATCGAACTCGCCCATCGCGTCCCAGTGCGAAGTAATCAACTGCTCGACCTTGCTGCCCTCGCGCAGAAGTTCGTAGTACTGCTCCTGATCAAACTTAAGCGCGTCGCGTTTGCCCGCGAACCATTCCGTCGTTTGGCCCGAGCTCAGATTCCAAGAATAGTGATGCAGCGCGAAGCCCCATGTCCGGCCAAGGCCTCCGCGGGCGCGTTCGAAGAACTTGCGGGTCCAGTTCAGGTCATTGCCGTTGGGACCGGAAGCGATCTGCGCCACACGCGTGCCATAATTCGGAACCCATTCGCTGTAACGCCGGTATTCAACCGCGTACTCCTCAGGAGCGAAGCCGCCTCCGCATCCCCACGACTCATTGCCAACTCCCCAATACCGGATGTCGAGAGGTTCGCGCTCCCCATCGGCAGCGCGTTTTTCCGCGAGAGTGGTTGACCCCGCCGGCGAATTACAATATTCGACCCAACGCCAATATTCCTGCGCGGGGAGACTACGAAGGTTTGCAGCAAAGTACGGTTGAGCGCCGGTGAGTTTGCAGAAACGACTGAACTCGATTGTCCCGAAATGATTGGGGTCATAGACCTGCGTTCCCTTGCGGTTCGCGTTCTTCGGCCATTCGGGCGAGGCGACCCAAAAGTTTGTCCGGCGCGGCCGTTCCTTTTGTGGGCCTATACCGTCATGCCAGTCGTACTGATCGGCGAAGCATCCGCCGGGCCAGCGAATGACGCCGGGCCGCATGCCTTTAAGCGAGTCGATGATCTGTTTGCGAATTCCGCCCACGTTCGGGATGCGCGATTCGGCGCCGACCCAGATACCGTCGTAGACGACTCCGCCAAGATGTTCGACGAAGTGACCATAGATCTCTGGGGCAATCGTTCCGATCGGTTCCTCAAGAATAACGTCGATGCGGGCTTCTGAATCCTGCGATCGCAGCAAAGGAGTCGCCAGCGCTGCCAGAAAGTGCCTGCGGTCCATCATATTGCCATCCAGCTTATTGCAAGGGTAGGCCGTCTGCAAAATCAAGGAGATCGATTGAACCAGTCATGCGCCGACCCCAGATCGTTGTTGAACGGCGCTACCACCAATGTGAGCCGCACACTTCGCGCCGATCATCGGTCAAGACCGTAGACGGTAATAAAGCTTTACAAGCGCGTGGATTCTACAGCAAAGCCGTACCGCTAACATAGATGGAGGACGAGGACGGTTTTGGTTTTCGTCTTAGAAACACAGACGATCTCTTCATCGACTCTGGGGGCTTATGACGCCATTGGTTCGCTTATGGTCACTTGCTGCAGTCTTCGGAAGCTTGCTCATAAACTCTCCGGGTGTCGCGGGAGCACAGCCGGGGTCAGATGCCGCCCCTTTCCCTCCGCCGGGGAAATTGGTCGATACTGGCGGTTGGCGCCTCCACCTCCATTGCACGGGCGAGGCAAAACCGGGAGATCCGACTGTGATCCTCGAAGCGGGCTTGGGGGACTTCTCCGTAGAATGGAGCCTCGTTCAGCCCAGGCTCGCGACTTTCGTCCGCGTCTGCTCGTACGATCGTGGAGGCACGGGATGGAGTGATCTCGGTCCACACCCGCGCACGATGAATCAAATTGTTTACGAGTTGCATACACTCTTGGGAAAAGCCGGTGTCCGTCCGCCATATGTGCTGGTCGGGCACTCGTACGGAGGTTGGCTTGTCCGTCTTTACGGGTCGAAATACCGCTCCGACGTCGCGGGAATAGTGCTCATCGAGGGTGGGTTTGATAATCCGTGGCGGATGCTGAACGGCAAGCTAGTGCGCGCCGAGGAGTTGGCAACCGGCAAACCAATCCCGCCCGTGAAGACCTCCGGTCCATTGACCGAGAGTGAGATCCCGCCAGAAGCGATGAAACAGATGAGATCCGGAGCCGCAGGATTGGCGCGCGGCGCGAATAACTCGCCGCGAGACAAGTTGCCCACTGACGCCCAGCAAATGCGGAGTTGGGTGTTGGCGCGCTGGCAGCACCTCGCCGCGGCTGTGAATCCCGTCGAAGCGGAGGAGTTGGCGTTTTTGCGAGCGGAGCGCGCCAAGGGCGGCCATCCGCTGGGAGATCTGCCGCTGATTGTAGTTACGCGCGGTCTGGCCGACGAGGATGGACCCGGTGGTAAAGTCGTCGAACTCGAGCGGCGCAAGAAGGAGCACCGCGAATTGGCGGAATCGCTCTCTCGAAACGGCAGACAAATCATTGCCGACCGAAGCGGACATCACGTGCAACTCGATCAACCTGAGGTCGTGGTTTCGAGTGTGCGCGACGTCATTGCGACAACGCGGAAATAGGACCTCAGGAAATGGAGCTTGCGAACGGCGTTCTCGTCTACAACCTCCGGAAGAAGCTACTGGCGTTCACCGCCTTGGGGACGAAGGGAATGTTTTGAGCGGCTGTGACTAGAGAGTCGGACCGTGATGGCGAAGCGTGCGGGCAGCCCTACGAAGTCGGTTCGGCTTCGAAACAGCTATCATAGGCGACAACTTGAATCATGCTGAGCCGGCGTCCGACCGATGCTGGACGAGATTCAGCGAATTGGCACGCCTTACGCGGTAGGCGCGCCACATCATATAAGGAGGCTTTGCTATGAGACTTGCGTTGCTGATATTGGCCATGGTGGTAGCGGTAGGCGCCCAAGCCCCGTCGCAATCGCCTGCGGAGAAGCTGACGGCTGACAAGCCGATCACCACGTCAGCCGGAACAACGTTCAATGCTCCGGGCGGATGGGCACTTATGACGAGCGGACCGATGATTACGGTCGAAGCTCCGGAAGGCGATTCGCGGATCGTTATCTACGATTCGAAAGCGTCTGGAGCCGATGCCGCGATCGCTGAGGCATGGGCAAAGTACAACCCGGAGGCGAAGCGTACTGTCCGACAGAAGCTTGCGCCGAATGCGCGCGAGGGGTGGGAAGAGGCTCATGTCATCTTATACGAGACGTCGCCTAATGAGCGCGCTGTGGTGCAGGCGCTCGCGCGGCGGTTCAAGGATACGTGGACGGTCGTGATCATCGACGGGAAGCAGCCGACGTTCGAGAAGCGGGGAGCCGCAACGTCGCTCGTGATCGGGAGTCTGCGGCCTGGAAGCTATCAGCGGGAAACGTTCGCTGGTCGAAAGGCCGGCGCGTTGAACGCGGAGCGCATCGGACAGATGAAAGCTTTCGTTGAATTGGCCATGAAGAAGCTTGACGTGCCGGGCGTAGGATTCGCGTTCGTCGAGAACGGCAAAGTTGTCTGGGAAGGTGGGATTGGCCTGAAGGAACTCGGCAAGCCCGATCAGATAGACGCCGACACACTGTTCATGGCAGCGTCGAATACGAAGGGTATGACGACGCTGCTTCTTGCGAGACTGGTTGATCAAGGAAAGGTCAAGTGGGAGGATTTCGTAACCAAGGCCTATCCGAAGTTCAAGCTCGGCGACGCGAAGACGACGGAACAGGTGCGAATGGAGCACCTGATCTGCGCGTGCACAGGATTGCCTCGTCAGGATCTGCCGTGGCTTTTCGAATTCAAAAATGCAAATGCGGCGCTGTCGATGGAACTGCTCGGGAAGATGCAGCCGACGAGCGGTTTCGGAGAAGTGTTTCAGTACAGCAACATCATGGCGTCGGGCGCAGGATACGTCGCGGGATATTTGTACAACCCCAAGATGGAGCTTGGCGCCGCCTATGACGAAGCCATGCGAAAGCTGATCTTCGAGCCGCTTAAGATGAAGTCGACCACGTTCGACTATGCGCGGGCGCTGAAAGGGAATCACGCCACTCCCCACGGCTACGACGTCGACGGGAAGCAGAAGGTCGCATCGATGGACCTGAACTATTCGATTCATCCGCACCGTCCGGCGGGTGGCGTTTGGACCACGGCTCGCGATCTGATCCGGTATGTAGAGTTGGAACTCGCCAAGGGCAAGCTGCCGGATGGAGATCGTCTGGTGTCGGAAACGAATCTGCTGGCGCGGCGGAAGCCCTACGTGAAGATCGGCGAGCACGGTTCGTACGGTATGGGGCTCCAGGTGGACAACCGTTGGGGAACGCCCGTAGTGTCCCACGGCGGAAGCATGCTCGGGTTTAAGAGCGATCTAATGTTGCTGCCGGAGCACAATGTGGGCGCGGTGATTCTGACGAATTCCGACAGCGGCGGCGCAATACTTGGCGCCTTCCGGCGGCGGTTCCTCGAGGTACTTTTCGATGGCAGATCCGAAGCCGCGGAAGACGTAGCCAGGAACGCCGAAAACGCGAAGGCTGTGCGGGCGAAGTATCGGGAAAAGCTCGTGGTACCTCCGGATTCCGAGGCAGTTGGGAGACTGGCAAGCCGTTATAAGAGTCCGGAATTGGGCGATCTCCTTGTGAAGAAGGTTGGCTCGGATGTGATGTTTGATTTAGGTGAATGGAAGAGCTCAGTGGCTTCGCGGAAGAACGAGGATGGAACAATCTCGTTTCTCACGGTGGACCCGGGACTTGGTGGATTTGAGTTTGTAGAGCTAAAGAAGAATGACAAGCGGGCGCTGATCGTGCGCGAAGGTCAGCACGAGTACGTGTTCACGGAAATATAAATTTCACGTGTATATCCGATGTTCCCTGAAATCTGATCGGTGACAATGCTGCGCCTCCGGCAAGCTCTAATGATCCGCGATGCTTCCGTCCGGGAATCGTAGCTGCTGCCTGGTATGCGGCTGATAGGGACGTTTCGCCGCTACGGCTTCATCCATATTTACGCCTAGGCCGGGACGGTCCGGCGGTTGTGCGAAGCCCTTTTCATACGTGATGCCACCACCGTAAAAGAGGTCCTTCCAATACTGCTCATTGCCGCGATGCGTGATTTCCTGAATCGCGAAGTTTGGAGTGGAAAAGTCCACCTGTAGGGAGGCGAGAGTACTTACATCGCTCTGGGGATTGTGCGGCGCGAGCTCTATGCGGTAGGCTTCCGCGATAGTCGCGATCTTCTTCATCTCCATGATTCCGCCGCAGTGGACGACGTCAGGCTGAACGTAGTCGACCAGATGACGATGACAGATCTGGTTGAATCCATATTTCGTGGTGAGGCGTTCGCCGGTTGCCAGAGGAATACGGGTTTTGCTGCGCAGCAACGCCAACTCATCGAGGTCCTCAATCTGTGTGGCCTCTTCGACGAAAAACGGGCTGTATTCTTCGGCTCTACGGCAGAAATCGATCGCCATGGTCGGAGTTGTCTTTCCGTGTACGTCAATGCAAATACGAAAATCCTCACCCACCGCCTCTCGAACCGCTTTGAGATTTGCAATCCCTTCCCGGACGGAACGAACGGGATCGATGACATCTCCTTGGGTTGTGATGAATCCCGCCTTACATCCGGTCCAGCCTTCCTGTTTTGCCTGGAGCCAATTCTGCGCGTACTGCTGCGGTGAATTACCACCGGCGTGTACGTACATCTGGACACGCTCGCGAGCTTTGCCTCCGATTAACTTGTAGATGGGTTGCCCGAGCGCCTGTCCGACGATGTCCCACAGAGCTATCTCGACCGCGCTGATCGCGGAGTTGAGGATCGGACCGTTGCGCCATCGTGGCCAGCGATACATCGCCTGCCAGTGCATCTCGATGTCGGCGGCGTCCTTGCCTACAAGGTAACGCTTGTGTTCGTCGATGGCTGCGGCAACGGTCGCCTCTTTACTGGTGACGGAGCCTTCACCCAACCCGGTCAAGCCTTGACTGGTATAGATTTTCACGAAAACGTAGTTGTTTGCGTTTGGACCACCGCGATTCACGATGAACGTTTTCAGATCGGTGATCTTTAAGTGCAGCGGCTTCGCCTTCTCGCGGGCCTGCGCGAACAATCCCTCCGGTGAAGTCAAGGCCGCGATACCCACGGCGGCTGCGCTTGCGGCAGAACCTAAGAAGTCTCTACGGGTGAGCATGGGAAACTTTTGAGCCAAGCATATCACCGGAGACGATATAATCGCCTTTCATGTCTTTACGCTATAAGTACGAAGAGTTTACCTGGCCCGAGATTCGCGAAGCAGTAGCGCAGAACCGTGTGGCCGTTCTCCCCATCGGTACGATTGAGCAGCACGGGCCGCACTTGCCGCTCGTCACTGATGTGCTGACGGCGACGGAGATGTCGCATCGCGCCGTGGCGCAGATTCCTAACGAAGCCGTTCTGATGCCATCGGTCTACTATGCGTTCAATGAGCATCATCTCGACTTTCCCGGGACGATTTCAGTGCGCGGAGAGACATTCATTCAGTACGTGACCGACATCGGACGGAGCCTGGCTCATCATGGATTCCGCAAGATCCTTTTAGTCAACGGGCACGGAAGTAACGTTCCTTACCTTGATATTGCGGCCAGAAATATTACGATTGAAACTGCTTCGATTGCGGCCATGATTCCCTGGTGGAATCTGGTGCCTAAGGAGTTGTTCAAGGAACTTCGTGAATCGGAGTATCCCGGCGGTATGGCCCACGGGTGTGAGCTGGAGACTTCGGTATTGTTATATCTGCGCGGCGATCTTGTGCAAATGGGTAAGGCCGAGCGCGATATTCCTGTGAAGCGGTCTGAACATTTCTACTGGGACCTGCAGGCGCCGTCGCCGGTATTTTTTCAGGAGTTTTTTAGCCGCTATTCACGGACGGGCACGTTAGGTGATCCCACGAAGGCCACTGTTGAGAAGGGACGCCGCTTTGTCGAGGCGGTAACCGAGCGTATGGTGAAGCTGATTCAGGAACTCCGCGCCCGTGAGATCGACCCAAGGGTGGATCATCATTAAATCACAAAACCGCTTCCTGCGGGCGCGGCTCGGTGTCGAGTTTATTGCGAAAAGCGCCGTTTATTTAGATAAGCACGAGTTGGTTGAAGAGTTTCTCGAGCCACAGATGCGGAGCTTCACAGAGGCCGCTGTGAACCGGCGAGATTTGTATGATCGTGCTGCGCGGCGCGACAAGCCAGTGAAATCGCTCCCGTTGCGGCAAAGCAGCGATCGGACCCGCGTCAACATCTCCTTTGCAAATTCTGGTGAACGCCTCTAAGTGCAGGCGCACAACGTCCAGGTCAATCTCCGGCGCCAGCGCAAGTAAACGCGCTTCGTCGATATGGACTTTGGCGGCGAGAAAATGCTGCGCTTTGCAGTAGAGAATGACCCCAGCATTCATGAACTCCTCACGATCCACGCGGGGCACGATGCGAAGCACAGCGTAATCAAACGAGTTCAGCGCGCGCAAGCATCGCCTCCTCAATAAACGCTGGGGCTGCCAACAGCCGCTGCAAGAAATATTCAACATACGCGGCCCGCTTGGCGGACGGCGTTTCGGCTTCAGGAACAGCTAGCAGCCAGTCGTCGGGCACTTGCTCGACAATTTCTTCAAATACGGATTTCGTCAGTAAGGGGCGCAGCCGAGCATCAGCATCTTTTATGTTTGCCGCCCACGGCAGCAGTACGTGCTTCCGAATCGGGGTAAATCGAGTCGACGCCATTTGTTTCACATCCTGCCAGTTGTGCTGAAAGTACAGAGCGGCGCCGTGATCGATTTGATAGATCGCTTTGTGCCAGCAAAGAAGATTTGGGTTATGGGCAGTGCGGTCGACATTTGTGACAAACGCATCGAACCAAACTGTGGCCGATGCTACTTCCGAGTCCGCCTTGTCGCCAGCGGCGGGGTCAAACATGACAGAGCCAGGAAGATAATCAAGCGCCAGATTCAGGCCGACACTGGCTTGCAAAAGATCACGGATTTCCTGGTCGGGTTCATTCCGACCGAGTACAGGATCGACATCGACGAACACGATCGCCGGCACATTTAATCCGAGCGTGCGGCCGATCTCACCGGCGATTAGCTCGGCGACGAGGGCCAATGGACCCTGTCCAGCGCCGCGAAACTTCAACACGTATAGCCCGAGATCGTCGGCTTCGACGATGGCAGGCAGCGAGCCACCTTCGCGAAGCGGTGTGACGTAACGGGTGGCGTGGACAGTTCGTAACATCGCTACCCGCAGTGTAGCTTGCCCATTTCGAGCGCTTGTCAGGTGATCGTGGAAAATAACATCTATACCCATGACCACAGTCAAAGAGGAACTGGCCGCCGCGGTTCTTTCTTTTAGTTTGCCCGAGGAGACCGTCCGCGCCCGTCTCCAATGGATTTACCATGATGTTCTTCAACATTCCCGTCACATCCGTAGCGCGTCTTTCACGGCGATCCATTCGGAAGATCTGGCGTTTTGTTTTGAGGCCTACGATCGATATTTCTTTGCGGGCCTATGCCGGCGGGCTCTGAACGGACGGAAGCTGACGTTTCGTTTATCGCGACGGATGACGCGCGTGGGCGGAACAACCACTCGATTGCGATCACGGACTGGCGAAATCAGTTTTGAGATCGCGGTCGCAATCGGTACTCTTTTTGATGGGTTCAGCGAGGATGACAGGACGGTTACAGTGGGCGGGCTCGAATGCAGGAACCGTCTCGAAGCGCTGCAACGGATCTTTGAACACGAACTGACTCATCTGGTTGAGCATTTGTGTTGGGACAAGAGCGATTGCACGGCGACGCGATTTCAGGACATTGCAGCGAGATTCTTTCTTCATCGAGCGCACACGCACAACCTGATTACGCGCAAGGAACGCGCCGCTATCTCTGGTATCCGGCCCGGTTCGCGCGTTACTTTCGAGTTCGACGGCCGCCGCTTGACTGGGGTTGTCAACCGCGTAACCAAGCGCGCAACCGTGCTGGTTGAGGATGTGGAGGGTCGGCGATACTCCGATGGTCTGCGCTACAAGGCGTTCTACGTTCCGCTGCGAGATCTGCAACTTGCGGTCTCGCCTCGTACGGCAGATACCTGAGTTTGCGATAATCACGAAGTCGAGGTTCCCCTTAAGAATGATTCGAAACGCTATCGCTCGTACCTTATTCGTTCAGGCTCTTTTGGGCGCCGCTGTACTGACTGCCCAGAGCGCCAAGCCCGCTCGCGCCCCTGACGTGCCGTATGTCCCTACGACGGAGAAAGCCGTTCAGGAGATGTTGAAGCTTGCGGACGTCAAGAAGAGTGACGTGGTGTATGACTTGGGCTGCGGTGACGGAAGGATTGTCATTGCGGCAGCTAAGACGTATGGCGCGCACGGTGTCGGCATCGATATTAATCCTGAGCGTATTAAGGAAGCTCGGGAGAACGCAAAGAAGGCCGGCGTCGAGCATCTGGTCCGCTTCCAAGAGGCTGATTTATTTGAAGCGGAGTTTCGTCCCGCGACTGTCGTCACTCTGTTCCTGTTGTCTTCTGTCAATTTGAAGCTTCGGCCGCGGCTCATGGAGCAACTGAAGCCGGGCACGCGTCTGGTGTCGAATACTTTCGACATGGGCGATTGGAAACCGGAGAAAGAAGTCAACGTCGGGGATTCGGGTGAGGAAGAGTACACCGGCTTGAGCAAGCGATTGTTTTTGTGGACGATTCCGGCGAAGAAGTGAAGAAAACTCCGGGCTCTCGGCTGAAAGCCTGCCCCACAAAGTCTATACAAGTACCACGGAATTGTTACGCCTCTAGGCGCAATTCTGAACTGCCCTTGTTTAGGGCTATGCAAGCGACAAGCGATTCGCCATCCCTGCGCCACGTGCCGGGCTCCATCGCTTCCCAGCTTCGGACTTCCCGCAAGCCTGCCGGCTGGCGGGTGGTTTTCCAGCGCAGCGTAAAGTTGCTGCAGGCGTAGGGGGCTTTTAGCTTCAGGCCGGTGGGGGTCGCTTCGATTGTTGTAAGCTCCTTGGCGGCCCAATAGCGAGACACGTCCACTAGCTTCATCCACTGCACTTGCTTATAGCGCGCGTGTAGCCTACGAACTATTTCCTGCATGGCTTTGAAGCCCGCTTCGGAGCCGTTGTGATGAATGCCCGTCCAATGGCAGAGCATTAATGCAGGGTCTCCGCGATCGATGACTTCGACCATGCGGCCTTTCGAGAGATCCGGTGAAATGAATCGGTCCACATCGGGCTTTTGCGTGGCGTCCCAGTTGCCGGTCCAATCGCCAGTGCAGGCGTAGATCGAGACAACGCACTGCGGCGATGGTCCGTCGAGTCCTGAGGCGTACTCGATGCGCGGAGCCGTGGTCTCGGACCCTTTGTCGATCACGTTACGGAAGTAATGGGGGACTTCGGTTCCGTATACCGATCGGACAGCTTGGAACGCGGCCTGCGAGAGCTGTGGAAGTCCGCCTACGCCGAAGCTGCCGGGGGTTGTGAAGCCATCACAGTGTAGGTCGACGTTCTTCAGGATTTGCAGTGAGTAGGCAATGTAGGCGGCGATCTCGTCGACGCTGCGGCCTTCGCACCACTCCCAGTTCTCCATCCATTTGGATCCACGCTCGGGTACCGGATGACCTGTCTTGAGGTCGATGATGCGGGTGTGCGTGATCATCTCGGGATGGATGTCCCAATTGGGAACGATTTGATCACGGACTAACTTGATGCTATCGGTGATTTCCTTGGGCGTCCATCCGGGCACTTCGCGATCGAGGCGTCCAACGCAGGCAGGGAACGGAACGATGCTGTACTTGCCCTTGACGCCTTCTTTCTGTGACCACTCGACGAAGCGGCGCACGAACGAGTCGGGGATCTCATAGGGCATGCTGCGCCAATCCTGCTTGTAGCGATCGGGAAAAGACGCGGCGAACTGCGGGATGGAGAAGCGGTTGAGGTTGACCAGACAAGTGGAGTCGTCGATTATCCAGGCGAGAGGCACGCGCTCACGTGGGTTGATTACTTCGATGCCTTGAGGCCTGGCTGGCGGCCTGGCGCCGGGTTGCTGGGCCATGAGCAATGACGACTGCAGAAAGGTGCGGCGTGTAAGTCCGGTCATTTGTCTTATTGTGCATTAAGGACGCGTCGCCAATGCTGGTACGATTTGGACGGGAACTCCCATGGAACAAGCTGTCATCGTAGATTGTCTTCGAACACCGATTGGCAAGGCGAATAAGGGCGGGCTTCGGAACATGCGGCCGGATGATATGGCCGGAAGTGTGATTCGAGCTCTGCTGGACCGGCATCCTGAAGTCGCAAAGGATGAAGTGGAAGATGTGATTTTGGGCTGCGCGATGCCGGAAGCCGAGTCAGGCATGAATATGGCTCGGATTGCAGCGTTGCGCGCGGGGCTGCCTGACATCGTTCCGGGCGTGACGATTAATCGATTTTGTTCATCCGGGCTGCAGTCGATTGCGATGGCTGCGGATCGCATTCGATCTGGGGGAGCGCACATCATCATTGCGGGTGGCAGCGAGTCGATGTCGATGCTTCCGATGGCCGGCAATAAGTTTGCGCCCAACCCCTGGTTTGTCGATAACCGACCTGAGATTTATATGGGCATGGGTTTAACGGCTGAACGCCTGCAGCGCAAGTACGGCATCACGCGCGAGCAGCAGGATGAATTCTCCTTGCGGAGTCATACGAACGCCATTAAGGGGCAAAGTTCGGGCGCGTTCGATGAGGAGATCATTCCTCTCGACGGGTGCGTGAGAGATGAAGGACCGCGCGCGGATACGTCGATGGAAGCGCTGGCGAAGCTGAAGCCGGTGTTTCACGCGCAGGGGACCGTGACGGCCGGAAATTCTTCGCAGATGTCGGATGGGGCTGCCGCCGCGCTGGTCATGTCGGAAACGAAGGCCCGGCAACTCGGGTTGAAACCTATGGCGCGGTTCGTCAGTTTCGCCGCTGCGGGGGTGCCGCCGGAGATTATGGGGATCGGTCCGGCGGTAGCGATTCCGAAAGCTCTTGCGCTCGCTGATTTGTCACTCGATCGGATTGGGCTGATTGAGTTGAACGAGGCTTTTGCCGTGCAGGCTTTGGCGGTGGTCCGGCAAGTGGGACTTACGCTCGATCGTGTGAACACGAACGGCGGAGCCATCGCGCTCGGTCATCCGCTGGGATGTACTGGGGCGAAGCTGACAGCCACTCTGCTTCGCGAGATGAAGCGGCGGGGAACCCGGTATGGAATGGTGACGATGTGTGTTGGAGGAGGACAGGGTGCAGCCGGCATCTTCGAAGCAATCGAGTAGCATTTTCACGCCGGAGAAGTTCACCGAAGAACATAAAGCGATCGCCCGCGCGACCGAGACTTTCTGGAACCACGAAGTTATTCCGCATCTCGAGGAGATTCAGCGCCAGGAACCAGGGGTCGCTGCCGGAGTCCTGCGTAAATCCGCGGAGCTTGGGCTTACGGCGGTTCTCGTTCCGGAGCAGTACGGCGGGATGGAGATGGACTTGGTGTCGGCGATGATTGTCGCTGAAGGCATCGCCAAGGATGGATCGTATGCGGCGTGGCACGGCGCTCACGCGGGCATCGGGACTTTGCCGTTATTGCTTTTTGGAACCGAAGAGCAAAAGCAACGGTATCTGCCGAAGCTTACGAACGCGGAATGGATCGGGGCGTATTGTCTGTCGGAATCGCATGCGGGCTCGGATGCTCTGGCGGCAAAAACGCGCGCCGATCTTTCCGCTGATGGCACGCACTATGTCCTGAATGGGCAGAAGATGTGGATTACAAACGGCGGCTCGGCCGACTTTTTCACTGTCTTCGCGAAGATCAACGGCGAACAGTTCACTGCGTTCCTGGTGGAGCGATCGTGGGCCGGTGTTTCGGCTGGGCATGAAGAGAAGAAGATGGGCATCAAGGGCAGCAGCACTACTGCGATTTTCTTCGATAATGTGCGCGTTCCTGTCGAGAATGTTCTGGGGGAAATCGGACGCGGCCACATCATTGCGTTTAATATTCTGAACCTTGGCCGGTTGAAGCTGGGCCCATTTGCGGTTGGCGGCGCCAAGGAAACGTTGGCGCAATCGTTGCGGTATGCAAAGGAGCGGAAGGCTTTCGGGAAAAGCATCGCTGAGTTTGGCCTCATTCGCCATAAGCTTGCCGAAATGGCCGTGAGGATCTATGCGGCCGAAACGATGAGTTATCGCGTTACCGGCGACATTCAGGCTCGTATGGCCGAAGGTCAGTCGTTGTTGAAAGCGACGGAAGAGTTTGCAACAGAGTGCTCGTATGTGAAGGTCTTTGCATCCGAGATGCTCGATTACGTGGTGGATGAAGGTGTGCAGATTCATGGTGGTTATGGTTATCACCAGGATTATGCCGTTGAGCGCGCTTATCGCGATTCGCGTATCAACCGTATCTTCGAAGGAACGAACGAAATCAATCGTCTGCTCGCTGTCGGCATGTTGATGAAGCGGGGAAAGCTCGTGCAGGAGGTGAAGCAGCTTCAGGATCAGTTGCTGTCATCGCCGCCACCGGAGAAGGTCGGGTTCTTCGTCCTGGGCGTTGCATTCCAGCGATACAACACGAAGCTGGAGGAGCAGCAGGAGATCATGGCGAAGGTCGCGGACATTCTGATGTATTCGTATGCAATCGAATCGGTAAGTCTGCGGAGTCCGGAGAGTGAACTCACTCGCGTGTTTGTGGATGAGGCCAGGACATGGATTGAGGACGCAGCGAAGACGGTCCTGGCTGCCAGTTCCGAGGGCGATGCCCTTCGTACGAATCTCGCGTTTCTGAAGCGCTTCATGAAGAGGGAACCGGTAAACACCATCGAAGCCCGCCGGCGGATCGCAGCGCGGCTGCTGGAGGCCGAACGATACGCCCTCGTCTAGTGGTTCTGGTCGGCCTTCCGGGGTCCGGTAAATCGACATGGGCAAAGCAGCACGGTGTCGCGGTTTTGTCGAGTGACGATCTGCGCTTTATGCTGGCCGATGATGAGACGGACCAAACGATTCACGCCGAGGTCTTTGCGACAATGCGCTATCTGGTCAGGCGGCGGTTGGAATTGCGTCGTCCCTTGACATTCATTGACGCGACCCATATTACTCTGCGGGAACGCCGGCCTTATATCAGGATGGCCCAGTTGTATGAGTGTAGTGTCGAGGCTGTGTTCTTCGATACTCCCGCTGATGTTTGCAAGGCTCGCAATGCGGCACGGGAACGCGTCGTTCCTGATTGGGTCATCGACGCGATGTTGCGCAGACTCGTACCGCCGACGGTGGCCGAGGGCTTTCAGTCGGTTACGGTGATGAGCGTCTGACGGCTAAGGCTGTTTGTTGCGCCAGATACCTTGCGCTGCTACCCAGAGCACTCCGGGAACCAGAACCAGAATTCCGACAGCAAACGCAAGCGACCGAACCGGCAGACCCGCGTCCACGAGAGTTCCTCCGGTAAATGTCACGATCGAGAGAGCGGCCATGAGGAAGGCGAATTCGGCTGAGAACACTCGGCCGCGAAATTTGTCGTCCGTGTAGCTCTGCAGGAGCGTAGTGGAGAAGACCCAGGCGATCGAGCCGCCGGAATGCGCAACTGCGATTGCGAAGCAGACCACCACCAGGGATGTTGCTTGGGAGACGGTAAGGTAGCCAGCCGACGCGATAGCGAATGCGATCACGATTCCGTAACGCATTCGCGTTTCGTTGTGGCCGGACCAGAGGCCGGCGAGCAGAGGTCCGATCAGCGCTCCAACGCCGCGGGAGCACATTAGAAGGCTCATGCCCAGCATTCCTGCCGCTTCCGTGTTCGATCCGACTCGGAACATGCGCTCGCCGTAAATCGGGAGGATGATCCAGTTGGCCCCGAGAATCGCGGTGCCGGTCTTAACGAACATGGTTACGAGGAGCCTGGGGTCTTGTCGAACATAACGCGCTCCTTCCGCGATGGGCGTGAAGCGGGCGAGCTCGCGCGCATGAAAGGGCGGGGCATTGTCCAAATGCGGTTCTTTGAAGCGCATCGAGCGTATCAAGTACGCCGAGACGAGAAAGGAAACGGCATTGATGAGGAACACCGTGTTCCGGCCAAATGCAGCCGCCAGTAGTCCACCGAGACCTGATCCGAATGCAAGAGAGACGCTCCAGGTCAATGTCGAAAGGGAGTTGGCTACGAGCGACTCCTCGGGGCCGGTCGTGATATTCGGAATGACGGAGCTTCGACCCGGTTCGAAGAGAGACCAGAAGACGGTTTCGAGGAATAGGAGAACGTAGAGCAGCCACGTGGCTTGGTCGGACTGGGCGAACAACATGCAGAACGTGACGACCGCCCGCGCGACGTCGGCGAAGATCATCAGTTTCCTGCGACTGAGGCGATCGTTCAGAACGCCCGCGGCGGGAGCGAAGAAGGTCTGCGGGAGTACCTGAAGTAGAAAGGCGAACGCGACAGCTTTTGCCGAGCCGGTGACTTCCAGGATGAGACTGTAAATTGCGACTGCGTACAACCAGTCGCCAATTTCGCTGATGAGCTGAGCGAACCATAGCAGCCGGACGTTTCGATTCGAACGGAGCAGCCGGCTGTACGCCGCAACGGTCATGCGTTATGACCGCGTGTAAAGGCCCATGCGGGATTTGACCAGTTCCACAGTTGAGTTGGCGATTGGCATCACTCGTTCGGCGCCTTCTCGCAGGATGCTGTCGAGATACGCTGGATCGGCCGTAATTTCCCGATATCGCTGCTGAATCGGGTCGAGGCTCGATGCAACCATCTCGCCGACCTGCTTCTTCAGATCGCCGTAGCGCATACCGCTGAAGTGGGCGCGCATCTGTTCGTCGGTCCAGTCGCTGAAAGCCTGGAAAATGCTAAGCAGATTCGCCACGCCCGGACCCATGATTGCGAAGTCGACTGCCGGGTTTGAATCGGTGGTGGCCTTCATGAATTTCTTGCGGATCACGTCGAGGGGATCGAGCAAGCCGATGGCATGACCCGAACCTGTGGCGGACTTACTCATCTTCTTCTCGGGATCGTCGAGTCCCATCACGCGAGCGCCGACGGTGGGGAGTTTGGTTGCAGGCATGACGAACGTTTCGCCATAGAGCGAATTGAAGCGCTGCGCGATATCTCGCGCTAACTCGAGATGCTGCGCCTGATCATCTCCTACGGGAACAATGCCTGCCTGGTAGAGCAGGATGTCGGCGGCCATCAAGACGGGGTATTGCAGCAATCCGTCCCCGATTGTGTCCTGGGCTTCCGACTTGGCTTTAAATTGCGTCATCCGATAAAGCCAGCCGATCGGCGTGACGCAGGTGAGCATCCAACTGAGCTCGGCGTGCGGGGGGACGCTTGATTGCACGACGATTGAGGAATGTTTCGGATCGATTCCGGCGGCGATGAATATGCCAGCTAGTTCACGGATCTTGGCGCGCAACTCTTCCGGCTGCTGGTAGACGGTGATCGCGTGTAAATCGACGATGCAGAAGATGCTCTCGTAGTCGTACTGGATTTTTACCCAGTTTTTGAGGGCTCCGAGGTAATTTCCAATATGTAAATTGCCGGTAGGTTGGACTCCGGACAGAACTCGTGCTTTCATGCTAGGTGGGGCAGACAAACCCCATCGTACAATGCCCGAGTCAATCACAATCGAAAAGCTGGTCTACGGAGGCGACGGCTTGGCCCGCGTCGATGGCCGGGTCATCCTGACGCCATTCGTGCTGCCGGGGGAACGCGTCCAGGTCGAGCCGGTGGATCCGCTTCATGCGCGGTTTCTGGCTGTCGAGGAGCTTTCGACGGAGCGCACTGAGCCGGGTTGCCCTTATTTCGGCACGTGTGGGGGCTGCCACTATCAGCATGCGAAGTACGACTATCAGCTTCAGCAGAAGGTGGCTATTCTACGCGAGGTGATGCGGCGTGTCGGTAAGTTCGACGCTCCGGAGAATATTCGTGTGATTCACGGACCGGAATGGCATTACCGGAATCGGGGCCAGTTTCATATTCGCGGCGGGAAGCTCGGTTATTTGAAGGCGGGGTCGCACGAGCTTGTGCCGATTGAGCAGTGTCCGATCTCATCGCCGCGTCTGAACGAGTGCATTGTCGTGTTGAACGACATGCTGCGGGATCGCCGGTTTCCGCAGTTTGTCAAAGAGATCGAGCTGTTTACGAATGAAACAGAGACACAGTTAAATGTTTTGGAGACGGAGCGTCCGGTGGCGCGGTCGTTCTTCGATTGGGCAGCGGAGCGCATCCCCGGATACACATCGGGGCCGATTACGTACCACGGCTTTCGTGTGAGCTATAAATCGTTCTTTCAGGTAAATCGTTTTCTCATCGATCAGCTTGTTGATGCTGCAGTGGGAGACGCGACAGGGGACTCGGCTCTTGATCTGTATGCAGGGGTGGGACTCTTTACGTGGACGATGGCCCAACAGTTCAAGCGTGTAACTGCCGTGGAATCAACCAATGCCGCGGTTGCGGACTTGATTCAGAACGTACCGAAGGCGCAAGCCTTGCGATCTTCCGTCGACGAGCACCTTGCAGGATTGCCGGAAGCCCCCGCGTTTGTGCTCGCTGATCCGCCACGTTCGGGCCTTGGTAAATATGCTGTCCGGCATCTGGCACGATTGAAGCCGAAACAAATTGTGATCGTCGCGTGCGATCCGGCAACACTCGCTCGCGACATGGGGCCACTATTGTCCGCCGGCTATGCGGTCGATGAAATGATTATGATCGATCTGTTTCCACAGACGTACCATCTCGAGACGATCGTCCGTCTATCCTATAAATGATGACCAGGGTAATGCTCCCCCTTGCCGTCGCTGTTCCGCTGTACGCTGCACAGTTCGGTGGGTGGTTCGGTAAAGATAATTTTGCTCCATCCAATCGACTGACAGGAATCGGTGTCGATCGCGAGAAGTTGAGTGATTTGGTACTGCAGCGCAGAACGCAACTGATGATCGAATCGCAGACGTTTGCGATTATGCGAGATCCTGAGGCGTTGGTCGGCGCGGAACGTATCACCAGTCCGAGACTGTGGAAGCTTTTCGAATCCGCCGGACGGCAGAGCGGATTGCCGCCGTCATTCGTCGCATCAGTTTCGTATTTGGAGAGCTGGGGAAATGCCAAGGCCCAAAGTCCAACCGGTCCCAAGGGCATCATGCAGATCGCTGGTGGGACGGCGCGCACGATGGGATTGCGGATGGTCTATGCCACCCGTTACAAGATGGGTACCCAACGGAAGCTGGTGAAGCCGAAGAAGGGAAAGGCCCGATGGGTGACGGTCAAAAAGAGAATTCCCTACACGGTTCTTGTAAGAGATGAGCGAATGATTCCGGAGCGCGCAATACCGGCGGCTGCAAGTTATCTTTCGCGGCTCGAAGCGCAGTACGGTGGACGCGACTGGGCTGTGTTCGCCTATCACTGCGGTGAACGCTGTGCCGCCGATGTACGAGCTATCGTTCAGAATTCCGACGGACTTGGATCGGGAGCAACCGTAGCACAGGCGTTCTTCGGCTCGAGCCCGAGTCATAACCGGGAACTGTACCAGTCCCTTCGGTACCACATGGAGCGGGATTACTCGCCAACATACTTCTTCCGCATCAGCCGAGCAGAGCAGTTGTTGAATCTCTATCGGGAGTCGCCCCAGAATTTCAAAAAGCTCTATTACGAATACCGTAATCAAGTCGATCCGACGCTTCGCGCGCCCCACCGCTTGTCGGTATGGCTGCGACCGGACGACCTCGCGTTTCGCAATTGCGAAGATTTAAAGCGGGAGCAGGGCAAGAATCTGGTCGAAGTCTTTGACGATCCCAAGTACTTCGGCTTCACCGTGCGAAAGAATGGACCGGGAGCGATCGCCGAAGAAGATCTAACGAACCAAGCCTTGTACTTGCAGGCGTCGCCTTCGACGATCGGGACGATCTTGTATGTCGCGTACGAGACGCGCCGGCTTTTCGACGCGATGAAGCCTAAGCGGGAAAGCTGGGCCCCGCTCGAGGTTACTGCTTTGGTGCAGCCACTCGACTACGAGGAGAGAGTCGCGCGCAAAGGATCGGCGCGAGTCGGCGAGATGCCGGCGCATTGTACGGGCCAGGTGTTCGATATCTCCCTGGCGAATCTGCCGCCTGGTCAGCGTGAGGCGCTGGACTTCGTGCTTGACGACCTCGGATGGTATGGGTACGTCGGATTCGTTAAAGAGAGCACGCATGCCGACGTCACGCATGTGGGATCTGCGCCTACGGCTCGCGAGTTCTTCGGCAAAATCTACTACGAAGCTGTCAGCGCAAAGGCCGAATAAGCTGTAGGGCCGGCCGAGTGTTGTAGTTGCGTTGATACTCGCGGTGGTCAGGTCCGTCCGGGAACCGCTCGGTGTGCGGGTACGGAAATTGACTCATTGCATGGAAGGGCAGGGGATGAGTGTTCTGTCCGTGCGCTGTGTTCGCGTCACGATCCTTGGCCCAGCCGTCTACAAGAAGTAGAAAGTCGCGCTTCCAACCAGCCCCCGGCGGAGGCAGCGCCTTGAAACGGAGTTGAATCTCATCGCCGGAGCCCATGACGATCATTTTGTCGTCTACGGAGTCGGTTAGCTCGCGGACGTCCCCGTAGCGTGTGTACAGTCCCGGTGTCGGGTTCCAGAGCGAGATTGGTTTCGCTTCGTTGTAAAGGAACTTTTCCGGCTGCTTGCGCTCAGGATGAATGATTGCCGGCGAGAATCCGCGAAAACGAAGGTCTGCGGACGCAAGCGGCGCCGCTCGCAATTTGGCATCCGGGGCCTGCGTATTCGGACTGAAAAAGATCTCATCCCAATACACGCAGAGATTGGTGACGATCCGAACCTCTCTCGAGTCGGAAAGCCACTTACCCGTGAGGTCGACTGCGATCGTCTTCGGCTTGCCGGCGGGCATGCCCATATCGTCGACTACGGTTTGCCATTCGCCAACCTTGTTTTTCACCTGCAAGTATGGCGGAATGAGGCCGCCTTTGCCGTGCTGCGAGACACCCAGGAACGTGGATCCGTCCGCCCAGTCGACCCATCCGCTGAGAATGAGCACGCCGTTGTCGATCTTTGTACCGAAGTCGAGATCGATGTGGTGAAGGTCTGCTACACCCGAAAGATTTCTCGAGAAATCGTCGGGGTAACTTTCGTCTTTTGCTGCGATTCTCCGTAGGACCTCTCGACCATCGGAAGTTTTCGCCGACACTGGGACGATCCGGTCCCTCACCTGGTAGAGGCGAAATTCGGGGAAGGGAGGGCCTTTGAATTTGTCGTTTGTATAGATGGCTGAATCGGCAGGATGATCGATGGTGATTAGTTTGAGATGGTCGATGTAGGCGACTTCGCTGAGCTCCTCGGTGATACGAATGCGGTACTCGCCGTCTACCGACGCTAGCGATTTGCCCGGGATTTGAATGTATTCGTCGTGATCCACCGGGAAATACTTGCCGTCGCCGGAGCTTGCTCCGAGAGGCGCGACACCGAGAACGTCGGTGATGTATTCGAATTCGCGACCATTCCACGTCCAGATAATCGGGCAAGAGCCGGAGAGACGCTGCGCCTCCTCGTATTTGTATGTCTTGCCTGCCGCCTGTTTGATTTCGTTCTGAATCAGGCCGTTTGGCCAGGTGATTCTGACTGTCTCGGTTTGCTTCTCCGACCCGAGTCCGAATACGATCGGTCGGCCTTCGTACAAATGCTTTTGATAACGCGCGCCGGCCTTGATTTCCACTTCAGCGCCGAATGCGAGCTTCAGGTTTCGAACACCCTTGAGGTCGACACCGATCCACGTGCCTCCGGGCGCCGTCTGATTGAGATATTGCTTCGTTCCGCAGGCGAGATCGGTACGGCCGTCTTTGTTGAGATCGGTTGCGAGCCATGCTGTACAGCCGGCGGCCAATTCGGGCGCTTGTCGTGAAGTGAACTCGCCCTTGCGGTTGTTTCGCAGTACGTTCGGTCCAAATACGATATCGAGAGTTCCACGATTTTCGAGATCGGCGAACGTGAAGGCCGATGGCTCGGATGCGAGCTTGTGGCCGGGTTCGAACTTCCCGTTCCTGTTCCAGGAGACAAATGTGCCGTCGGAGCCGGTGTAGACCGCATCGATCCAGCCGTCGTGGTTCAGGTCAGCGGCGGAAATATTGGTCGCGCCAGCCGGAACGATGACATCTTCGGGCACATAATTCCCCTGCAGCTTATCGCGATAGAGCACGGCGCCTCGATCCGCATAGGTGACCAACATGTCGAAACCTTTGGTGTCGGCGACGACCCGGAACGTGACTCCGCTCAAGGCAGTTCCTTTGACGAATGGGAACTCGGCCGGTTGAAATCCTGCCGGTCCCTGGTTGCGCATGAGAACGGATCGTTCGCCGAGAAGCACTTGATCGAGGTCGTAGTCGTGATCGTAGTCGATCCAGACACAAGCGTTGTGCTTGCCCTTGTCACAGTAGTCGATTGCTGCGTCATTATTCGTCTCACCGGGCGTGCCGACCGGCGTCTGGGGGCCGGTTCGTGTTTCGAACTTGAGGGGGGCCGGAGTATCGGGACCAGAGATGTCAGCCATCACGTCGTAGACTTCGGCGAACATGTTCCACTCGACGTCCTCGGGAATGGCGGCGCCTTCCTGCTGTTTCTTGAGGCGCTGGAAAATTTCGAGCTCCGGTTTGGCCTCGTCTGCACGGCCGGATGTTCGCAGGACGTTGAAGAGTTGAAAGTGGGCAGCTGCGAGCGTAGGATCGAGTTTGGCTGCCTGGCGGAACTCGCGAATTGCGTCGTCGTTACGCCCGGCGAGTCGATACAGCGCTCCAAGATTGTAGCGCGAGACAGCGTCGTCAGGAACGAGCTTGACCATCTGTTCGAATTGCTGAAGTGATCTATCCTGATCGCCAGCTTTCTTGTAGGCGATCCCGAGGTTGAACCAGGTGTGAGGGATGGTCGGGTCTTGCTTCTGAACGTTGACAAGTTCGGCCATTCCTTCCGCTGTCTTGCCTGCGCGAAGGAGGGCGAGTCCGTAATTCAGACGTTCCTGGGCGGATTTCGGCGCGAGATCGAGAGCCTTGCGAAATTCGTCGACTGCTTCTTTTTGGGTAGTGGGATTCTCGTAGAAAGCTTTGCCGAGGTTTCGATGCCGGGCCAGCCGCTCCTTTGTGGCATCTGGGCCGGCCGCAAGCAAGAAGAGGAGTGCACACACCGCAAACGTGGCAAGTACGCCGACGATCCGCATACCGCCAGTTTACGCTGTGCGCGCGATGTCTTAGGTTTCCGGCTCTTCAACCGGGACAGCTTCTTCCGGTTTTGCGTAATAGTAGCTGTGATAGTAAGTGTATTTCGAGTACAGTTCGCCGCGACGGGCGCCGTTCACAATGATGCCGAGAACGTTGTTTTCGCAAAGCGATTGCATGGCGCGCGTTACTGAGTCGATAGTTGTTGTGCCGATGCGGGCAACCAACACGGTGCCGGAACTAAGCGTCGAAAGCAGGTTGGCGTCGGCAGCGAATAGCAAGGGTGGACTGTCGAGAATGACCCAGTTGAACGCCTTGGGAAGTTGCTCGATCAGGACTTTCATCTCGCGGAGGTTCAGCAGTTCCAACGGATTGATCACAGCTTCGCCTGCGGGAAGAATGTATAAGTTCGTCCCACCGATACGTTTGATGCAGTCCTCGAGTTTTGCCTTGCCGGAGAGGTAGTCCGTCACGCCAGGGGATCGTTCCACCTGGAACAGGTTATGAACGATGGGACGACGGAAATCGCAATCGATCAACAGCGTGGGATTGCTCTCAAGCTGCGCTTCGGCGAGCGCCAGGTTCACCGCGGCAAACGACTTGCCCTCCGCCGGCGACGGACTCGTTACGACAACCGAGTGGATGGGTTGGAGGGTTTGCAGGTGGTTCAGGCGTGTCCGCAGTGTCCGAAACTCCTCGGCCGGAGCTTCGTGCGGTTTGGAGGCATCGATCAAATGCGAATCCGGTGAGGGCGAGAATGGCACTGTTGCGACACGCGATAGGAGATCAGGCCCAATCTGAACTCCGCCGCCCAGCGACGTGACGAGGGCGGCCCTGGCAGTAACAACCGATGATGTTTGCCTCGTTTCATTGAGTGGCCCTGCAGCCACTGGCGTTGCAGTAGTGACGGCTGCGTCGGCAGGTGGCGTTGCTGGAGGCATCACCCCCGTCTGTTCGGCTCTTCGTAACGCGTCGTGAACTCTACTCATGCAAACCCTTAATCAACCCTTCCCTTCCATCAAACTTTGGTCGCGTAGTAATAAAACGCCGAGCCTGTCATAATGACGATTCCGACGAGGCAAGCCGTGGACCACGCAAGCCAAGTGAGGCGCTTGCGACGTCGAACGACGAGGTCATTCTCCAGCAGGGGAACACTTCCCAGAATGGCTAACTGCGTATATGCCCGGACATCTTTCAAATTCTTGAGTGACGTGTCCTTCGCTTCCCGCGCGCCCGCCAGGAACAATCCGATCACCAGACCGATTCCGGTTCCCGCGCCGATGATGAATCCACGCTTGGGCTGCGTCGGTGATTGAGGGAGCGACGCAGGATCGAGTACCTCAAGCGTTTCGCCCTGCTGGCGGCGCTCAAGATCTTCGGCTATCTGCGACTGGGCTCGTTTCTTGTTGAGGTCGTCGTACTTTAGCTTCGCGACTTCACGGTCCCGTATGATGTCGCCATACTGCTGCTGGCTAACCGGTGTCGACTCGATCCGATTCTGCACAAGTCGAATTGCCTTTTCCGTATTTGCGATTTCGGTGCTGTAGGCCTTCGCTTGGTTATCCTTCACTTTCAACTGGGCTTCAATACGCTCAATTGCGGCGTCGAGCTGACGACCTTCGCGCTCGAACAACGGATCCTGGCGGGGAGTCGCAACCGCGGGCTCATTCTCTGTGCTCTCCTCGTCCGACATGACCTTGTCGCGCATCTTTTGCGCTGTGGTCAACTGCGCCTGGACTCGACGGACATCCGGGTACGTATCTTTGTAATGCTGCCGCAAATTGGCCAGCATTCCTTCGAGTTGCATGATCTGGCGATCAATCTGGACAAGTCTGTCGTTCTTTTGCCTGCGGATTGCGTTCTCGGGCGCGGGCGTCAGCGAGTTTCTCTGAATATTCAACGAACGGAGATCGGACTCAAGAAGCATCTTGTCCGTGCTGATACGTCCTAACTGACCGTTTAAATTCCCGATCCGTTGTTCCAGCATGTTCATCTGCTGGGCGTTCTGTTGCACCTGATCGGGTAAACGGCCATCGGCAGTAGTGCGGAAGCTGGTGAGCTTTTCTTCGATCGTGTCGAGTTCTTTCTTTGCGTTTTCGAGCTGATCCTTTAAGAACTGAGTGGTCAAGACAGACTGCGTTGTGCGCTCCCGCGTGTTTTCCGTCATGAAGCGGCTGACCAGATCTGCGGTAACTTTCTGGGCAACAAGACGGTTCTCGTAAGAGAAAGTGATCTGGAACGCCGAAATCTGGCGCTCACCCTGAGAAAGCGGCACGACGCCACCGACTTTGATATCCCGCCGCATCTGTTCGACGACGTCTTCCATCGGCTTACGCGAACGGTCCCGGCGGTACAGGTCGTACAGATTAATAATGTTCGTTAGGTTGCCGCGGCTCGAGATGGTCTGGTACATCGAATTGATGCGCTGCGACATCTGGCTGTTGATGTTCGATGGAACAAAGCTTTCCGGTACTTGCGGGGGCACGACACGGATGATGGCCGTCGATACGTAAGTGTCAGGCCACAGACAAGCCACTACCGTCGAAACCACCAGAGCGGCAAACGCTGGCCCGAGAATCCAGGCTCTGTGTCGACGGACAATGTCGAAGTAGTCCTCTACGTCCATCGGGCGCCGATTGACGCTCGAGTAGGATTCAGACATTAGTGAGGGTTGCATATATTCCTCGCGCGCTACGGGACGTTAACAAAATCGCCGTTTTCCAGCAGAATGTTCTGGTCCATTTTCTTGCCCTTGATGACTTCGTTGTAGTTAAACTTCAAGAGCTTGCCTTTGCGAAGTATCGTAATTTTCTTCAGATTCGCGAACTCTCCGAAGCCGCCGGCTTTGGTTAGAGCCTCCAGTACCGTGGTCGGCACAACCAAGGGAAACTGCCCGGACCGGTTCACTTCGCCGGTGATGAAGTACTTCCGGCTCAATACAGAACGTATCGACACAATTACTTCAGGCTTTACGATAAATTCCTGCAAAGCTTCTACGATCCTTGTCTTAAGACCTTCCGGTGTTTGCCCGGCCGCTTCCAGCTCGCCGACGAGAGGCAGCGTGATCTTGCCGTCGGGACGCACTTGTACTGCCGAGGAAAGCTCCTGTTCACGCCATACATGCACGAGCAGGATGTCTTCCGGTCCGATGACATAAGTTTTCGGATCCACAGGGGCCGCCGTCGGCATCGGCGCGATGTCCAGCGGTGTCTTTGCGCCTTTTTCCACCTCTTCGGTAGTCTTGGCAGCTCCGGGACTGACCTCCAGCTTATCTTCTTTCTTCTCATTGGGATTCGTTCGCGGTACCGGTTGGGAAAATGCAGATCCCACCGTCAGTAGCAAAAGAACCATCGCGCTCCAGGCGCGATTCGGCACAACACGCATTCTTGCTCCTAGATAGACTTGTCGCGTGACTTCACCGACAGGAATAAAGCCATCTTATTGTACCGCACCTAACCACCCCTGCCGACCTCCTGTTAAGGGCGCTAGAGCTCGATATTATAGACGCTGAAAGAGATCCGCTATGAGATACTTCCTGGCAAAGACCGAGCCATCCACCTACTCTATCGACAGATTGCGTCAAGAACATAAGACTTCCTGGGACGGAGTTAAGAACCCACAAGCGGTGAGAGCGATCTCCGAGATGCGCCCCGGGGACCGGGTTTTTATCTACCACAGCGGCGGGGAATCGTCGATTGTTGGGCTTGCAGAGGTCGCGAGCGTTCCTACGCCTGATCCCAAGGAAGCCAAGTCGATGATTGTCGATCTAGAATATGTGGCGCACATTACTCCTCCTACGGGTCTGTCGGACGTTAAAAAAAGTAAGCTTTTCGACGACTGGGCGCTGGTTCGCCAAAGCCGGCTATCCACAATGGCGGTTCCAGACCGGTTTGTCGACTGGATGCGCGAGCGTCACCCAGACGTGAAGATATGACCTACCAGTATCCGAGCAGTTTCCACCAGCCGAACCCGATCGTTCCCCAGACGAGGATATTGAGGAAGGAAATGATGAGGCCGATGCGCCACCAGTCCCGCAGGGAAACATATTCATGCGCGAAGAACATCGGCGCCGGTGTAGTCCCATAGTTCGTCAAACCGGCGGAGAGGTTGGCGAAGCAGGCGAAAGCGAAGACGGTCAAACCGATGGGCGCGCCCTTGGCGACCAGAACTGCCAAAAACGGCGGAAACATCGCCAGCACGTGAGCGGTGATACTTGCGAATGCGTAGTGGGAATAGAAATAGATCAGTAGCGCGCAAACCATCAGCAACGGCCATCCAAACGAACCGAACGCTGACGCGATCCCAGCAGCGAACTCAGCGGGCACTTTGGTTTCGTTTAGAGCTTTTCCCAGCATCAGCAGGCCGCCATACCAGACGAAGATGTCCCAGCCGGCGCGTTCGGACTTAACGTCCTCCCAGGTGAGAACGTTCGTGATGAGAAGCGCGACGCTGCCGAGCAGGGCAGTTAGCGTGATGTCGAATTTGTGGATATCGGAGGTAATCCACATCCCGCAGACGCTGACAAACACGCTCGCGAGAATCCATTCGTTTCTGCTCATCGGACCCATGACGTTGAGTTCTCGGGAGGCGAAATCAGACGCTTCCGGGGTCCTGTGGATCTCGGGAGGGTAGAGTTTCATGATCAGCCACGGGGCGAGCAGGATCGAGCACAGCCCTGGCACGATTCCAGCGACAAACCAACTTGCCCAGGTGACTTCGAATCCGCTGGTCCCAGCCATTTTGGCCATGAGGGGGTTGCTCGCCTGACCGGTAAAGAACATGGCCGACGAAATGGGGATGGACTCGTAGACGGCGATCATGAGGAACGATCCGAGCAGGCGCGCCGTTTCGCCTGGCCGCGATCCGTACAGCTCGGCGATCGACCGGACTATGGGCAGGATGACGCCACCGGATCGTGCTCCCGAGGAAGGAATGATCGTGGCGAGGACCATCTCGGAAAGCGAAAGAGCGTAGCAGATACCTATCGAACTGCGGCCGAACATACGCACGAAGAACAGAGCGATACGTCTTGCGAGGCCGGTATTGATGAGCGCTCGTGAGATGAAGAACGCTGCCATGACGAGCCAGACAGTCGAGTCGGCGTAACCGGATAAAGCCTGGGCGAGCGTGATTCCACCGATGATTGGCGCGATTGTGACTGCCACCAGCACAATCGCTCCACCGGGAATCGGTTGCGCTATGAGGCCTGCTACCGCCGCAACAAACAATCCGAACAATCGCCAGCCTTCCGGTTTGACGGCGACGGGCTTTGGAACCACAAATACGATGAGGAGATAGAGCGCGATCAGGAGGCCGAAACCTGCGATGCGGCGTCGGACATCAGGCATTGCGGCACGCGTTGTCTGCAAAGACATACTTTATCCGCAAGAACTACCACTTCGCAAAATTGGAGATATTTTCAAATATTTTGGTTGCTGGCATACTGATGAAGCTTTGAAGTGCTACGTATACCTTCTGGCCGCTGCTCTCACCGGTATTCCGGGTGCTGCCGCGCCGATGTACACGCTCACCAACATCGGAGGCGTTGGCGGGTCACGCAGTGAGGGGTTCGCTGTCAGTGTTCACGGCGCGGTAGCTGGGACAGCGTTGGACGTTCAAGACCGATCGCGCGGATTCTCCTACGAGGGTTTCACGCAATACTTCGAGGACGAGACAGATGCGCGTGGGATCAACGCAGACGGAGCGATTATCGGGACGTCTGGAGGGTACGCGACGGTATGGAAGGGCGGCTCGGCGGAAAGTCTAGGGACACTCGGAGGGACGTCGAGCGAGGGGCTGGCGATTAATGATCTTGGCTATTCGACCGGTGGCGCCGACCGATCTGATGGACAGCGGCATGCGTTTCTTTATGCGAATGGCCACATGATCGATCTGGGGACGCTGGGCGGGTGGCAGAGCGATGGATATGCGTTGAACAATTCGGGTCAGGTGGTTGGGACATCGGATACTGCGCGCAACCAACGGCATGCTTTTATCTGGGACCAGGAGAATGGCATGCGGGACTTGGGAACGCTAGGTGGATCGGACAGTCACGCGAAGGCCATCAACTCTCAAGGCGCTGTGGCAGGAGTGGCGATGAACCGATCGCGTTATTTTCATGCGACGGTCTGGGATACCGACGGAGCGGTTATCGATCTCGGCACACTGGGAGGCGGGCACAGCTTCGCGTACGGTCTGAATGATAGCGGGGTGGTTGTTGGCTTTTCCTATGATGCGCTGGGGAGAAGCCGAGCATTCGTCTGGTCCGACGGCATGCTGTTTGACCTGAACGATCTTGTTTCGAATTCTACAGGCTGGTCGTTGACCGCCGCTTATGGAATCAATGCGAGCGGGCAAATTGTTGGCACGGGCTATTTCAATGGCCAAAGCTCCGCGTTTCTGCTCGACCCTGTAATGCTCACAGGACGTGGTCCTGCGGGAGATGCTCTGCAAGGCGATCCGAGCGCTGTTCCGGAGCCGGGAAGCCTCTCAGTAGCGGGCTTAGGCGTTATCCTCGCCTGGCGATGGCGGGTTTCGTCCGCGAACGCTCTTCACAAGCGGTCCGAGTAAATCCTGAAGTTTTGGAGATTGTGGATACGGGTGGCAGCGATACTGCCGGAATCCCTCTGCGTATCCGATGCCGGCTAGTTTGCCGCGATCTTTGGTCCACTGTTCCATCGTCTCGATGTAGTTGTCCATCCCGTGATGCTTTTGGAGCCAGGCTCGCTGACTCTCGTGGCAGGCAAGCATTTCCTTCTTCAACTCCATGTGTTCGGAGACATCGACCAGGAAGTCGGGAAGGACGAGGTTGCCGTCGCGGTCGCGGCCCTCGTCAGGATCGCAGAAATAGAGGTGTGGGATCGCGCGCATCACCGGGGCATCTCCACTCTTGTAGTTTGGCGCTGGGGCTGCGAAACAGGCGTCTCGTACCAGTGAACTGGTTGCCTCGTGGTCGCAATGGTAGTCGATCGGCGATGACGTCAGAATGATGTCTGGCTGCGTGACGCGGAGCAGCTCAGTGATTCTGCGGCGCGAGCTGTCGTCATTGAAGATCGCCAGATCACGAAACTCCGCACAAATGTAAGTCGCCCCCAGCATCTTGGCGGCAGCCGCTGCTTCTCCCCGGCGTATGGTCGCTATCGTCTCGGAATCATATTCGGCTGTTCCGCAGTCGCCTGGAGTCATTGTGGCGAAGGTAATTGAGTGCCCCTGACGAGCGAGATGCGCGAGGGTTCCGACCGCGAGAATCTCCAGATCATCCGGATGGGCGTGTACGCCGAGAATACGCAGTGTCATAAACTAGTGTTTTAATGCCTCTGAAAAGCTATACCATCACGCAGGGTCGCGACCGCGCTCCGGCACGCGCCATGCTTAAGGCCATCGGTTTTACCGACGAAGATCTCAAGAAACCAATTATCGGCATCGCCAACACATGGATTGAAACGATGCCCTGCAACTATAATCTGCGAGAGCTGGCCGTCAAGGTCAAGGAAGGCGTCCGGGCAGCGGGCGGAACGCCCATGGAGTTCAACACCGTAGCGATCAGCGACGGCGTCACCATGGGGACGGAAGGGATGAAGGCGTCCCTGATCAGCCGCGACCTGATCGCAGATTCTATTGAGCTGGTTGCGCGCGGCCATATGTTCGATGGTATTGTGACGCTGGTCGCCTGCGACAAAACCATTCCGGCGGGCGCCATGGCGCTGCTCCGGTTGAACGTTCCTGGAGTTGTCCTTTACGGCGGCACGATCATGCCGGGGATGCACAACGGCCGCGCTCTGACGGTGCAAGATGTGTTCGAAGCTGTCGGCGCGAATGCCGCGGGACGCATCACAGATGAGGAACTGCTGGCGATTGAAGATAAGGCGTGTCCCGGCGCTGGAGCGTGCGGCGGTCAGTTCACCGCCAATACGATGGCGACTGTCATGGAGATGATTGGGCTGTCTCCCTTCGGTACTGCCTCGACGCCACAGGTCGACCCGCACAAGGATGAGATTGCTTTCCGCTGCGGCCAGGTGATTATGGACGCCGTTCGCAAGGACTTGAAGCCGCGCGACATTGTGAATCGCACGGCGTTCGAGAATGCGATTGCCTCGGTGGCGGCTACCGGGGGCTCGACCAACTCGGTTTGCATCTGCTCGCGATGGCTCGTGAGGCGGGAGTCGATTTGAAGATCGATGATTTCCAGACGGTCAGCGGCCGAACGCCGTTGCTGGTCGATCTTAAGCCTGCGGGAAAATTTGTGGCGCTTAGATGTCGACAAGGCAGGAGGTTGGCCGGTCGTGGCCAAGCGACTGATCGATGGCAAGTATGTTGACGGTTCGGCGATGACGATTACCGGACGCACGTTTGCTGAGGAAGCGTCGGACGCCAAAGAAACCGCTGGTCAGGAAGTGATTAAGCCGCTGAGCGCGCCAATCAAAAAGTCGGGCGGCCTCGTGATCTTACGCGGCACGCTTTCGCCGGACGGATGCGTGATCAAAACGACGGGCATCGAGCGAAAGGGCCAGAAGGGGCCTGCGCGAGTTTTCAACTGCGAAGAAGATGCCATGCAGGCTGTACTGAACGGCAGTATCAAAGCCGGTGACGTTGTTGTGATTCGTTATGAAGGACCGAAGGGTGGTCCTGGAATGCGCGAAATGCTCGGCGTCACGGGAGCGATTATGGGCGCGGGACTGGGCAACAGTGTTGCGCTGTTGACCGACGGTCGATTCAGTGGAGCAACGCACGGATTCATGATCGGTCACGTCTCGCCGGAAGCTTTCGTGGGCGGTCCGATTGCGGCGGTGGAAGAAGGGGACACGATCAACATCGACATCGAGAATCGAATTATCGATCTTGAAGTGGCTCCGGATGTCGTGCGCGCGCGTTTGGCGAAGTGGACTCCTCCGGCGATGAAGTACGAAGTGGGGGTGTTCGCCAAGTACGTTGCCTTGGTTGGTAGCGCGGCTGAGGGCGCAGTCACGTCACGCCCGACGTTTGCAACTGCGAAAGCCTGAGAAACAGAAAGGGCCTGCGGCGTTTGTTCGCCAGCAGGCCCAAAGCTTGGGAGATGGAAACCTTCGTTAGCTTGGTGCAGTTAGCCCAGGTGCGCGTCGATCATCTTGGTCAGTTCGGCCTTTGGCAACGCGCCGACCTTCTGCTCGACGACCTGGCCGCCCTTAAATAAGAGTATTGTGGGAATTCCACGGATATTATAACGAGCAGCAGTGCCGTTATTATGATCCACATTGACCTTCCCGATCTTCACGCGACCGGCATAATCCGTCGCGAGAGCATCGATGGTCGGCGTCATCTGCCTGCACGGCCCACACCATTCTGCCCAGAAATCCACAAGTACCGGGACGTCTGAGTTCAGAACATCCGTATCAAAGCTTGCATCGCTAAATTCAATTGTATTGGCGCCTGCCATTCATATCCTCCGTCAATGTTATTGATGATGAAACCCGCCGTTTTGATTCAGCCGGCTATCTTTCTGTAGAGATCGCTATACTCAACAGCCAAGGTGTCCCAGGAAAAATCCATGCTCATGGCGTTACGTATCTTATTGTTAAACCGTAACTTATCGCGGTATGCCGCAAGCGCTTTGCGAATTTCAGCAAGGAGAGCAGGGCCGGAGTATTCCTGAAACTTAAAGCCGTTGCTTTCATTGATAGTATCATCCAGGCCTCCCGTGGCCCGCACAATCGGGATCGTGCCATATCGAAGGCTATAGATCTGATTCAGGCCACAAGGTTCGTAGCGGCTGGGCATCAGGAAAAGGTCGGCTCCTGCTTCGATCTGATGCGCCAAGGCGTTGTCATAGGCGATGCGGGCCGCGATTTTACCGGGGTATTTCTCGGCGAGAGTCACAAACAACTCTTCGTAACGAGGGTGGCCTGTGCCAATGGCAGTAATCAGAACGTCTTCGGCGGCGAGGTCATCTGCAATCTCCTCGATGAGGTCGAAGCCCTTTTGACCAACGAATCTGGAGACGATGCCAATTACGGGGCTGTTGAGATCAGCGTGCGGCAGGCCAAATGTTTCGAGCAAAGCCCGCTTGCAGGTAGCCTTTCCTTTCAGATCGTCGATATCATAGGGAGCCGCGATGTAAGGATCACGATCCGGACTCCACTCCGTGTAATCGACTCCGTTGAGGATACCGGTCAACACGTCAGCACGATCGCGCAAGAGGCCGTCGAGTCCGAAGCCGTATTCTGCGGTCTGAATCTCGCGGGCGTAGGCTTTGCTCACGGTGCTCAACGCATCGCTGAAAACGATTCCACCTTTCAGTAGATTGAACTGACCAAAGAACTCCATGTTCGAGACCGTCATCAGTTCTTGCGGAAGGCCAAGCTCAGCGACCGTCGCTTTGGGAAACAGACCCTGATAGCCGAGATTGTGAATCGTCAACAGGGTTTTTAGTCCGTAGAAAGTCGGATCCAGTCTAAATTTGGTGTGAATTAACGGAGCGAGCAGGGCGGTCTGCCAATCATGGCAATGGATCACATCCGGCCTGAATAACGACCGCACGACACCCAGCGTCGCCTCGCAGAAGACCGCGAAACGTACGGCGCTGTCCGGGTAGTCCTTGCCGCCCTCGCCATAGATCCCAGGGCGATCGAAAAGAAGCGGACAATCGACAAAGTAGATCGGCACACCGCGCTCGATGACACGCCGGATGCCGACTTCCCACGTGCTGGAGCCTAACACGATCGGCATCTTGTCGTAGACGCGATCCGAGTGCATGACCTGCGGCCCGGTGCTTCGGTGTAGCGGCAGCACGACAGCCACATCTTCTCCGCGAGCCTTCAATGCGAACGGAAGGGCGCCGATCACATCCGCAAGACCACCTGTCTTCGAGTAGGGAGTTGCTTCCGAGGCGGCTATCAGGATTCTCATCTCTATTGATTCTGACTCACTTGTTCAACGGTTCGACTCCGGCGCTGCGCTAGGCTTGGTCCATGACCGTCAATCCTGCCGAAGCTGGTCCAGCGAATGTTTACAAGCTGATGATTGGAGCCATTGTGCCCCGGCCGATCGCTTTTGTTTCTACGCTGAGCGCGAAAGGGCTTCGGAATCTGGCGCCATTCAGTTTTTTCACTGCTGCCAGCGCAAATCCTCCGGTTGTCTGCTTTGCGCCGATGGTACGCGGCAGCGACGGCGAGCAGAAGGACACCCTCCGAAATGTCCGCGAGACGCGCGAGTTCGTGGTCAACATTGTATCTGAGGACTTCGCCGAGAAAATGAACATATGCTCGGCTGAGTTTCCGCCGGAAATCGATGAGTGGGTTAAATCGGGATTGACACCGGTTGCGAGTGAATGCGTTAAGCCGCCTCGTGTGGCCGAATCGCGGTTTCAGATGGAATGCAGACTGGTAGAGATTGTCACGGTCAGCGAGAAACCGCTCGGCGGCAACTTGGTGCTCGGTGAAGTGCTGCGGTTTCACGTGGACGATGAGTTGTTTGAAGACTATCGCATCGATCCCGACAAGCTGCGCGCGATAGGAAGGATGGGTGGTCCCACTTATTCGCGCACAACGGATCGATTTGATTTACAGCGGCCGAAGATCGGTTGATTAGACGTCGCAGAGGTCCATCGCCTGCGAGAGCGACGTCATCGGATCGCGCTTCGGGATGAACTCGTGGGCCATGTAGCCCTTGTAGCCCATATCGACGATTGCCTGTGAGATCGCTTTGTAGTTCAGCTCCTGCGTCTCGTCGATCTCGTTGCGGCCCGGGATTGCCGCCGGTATGCAGATGGCCGATGTATTGCAGATTGTCTTTCATAGTGCGAATGACGTCGCCTTCCATGATCTGCATGTGATAGATGTCGTAGAGCAGCTTGAAGTTCGGAGATCCCACCCGTTTGACTAGCTCGACGCCCCACTTGGTGTGGTCGCACATGTAGTCGGCGTGATTCACTTTGCTGTTCAGCAATTCCATACAGACGAGAAGCTTCTTGTCTTCCGCCATCGCGATGACTTTTTTGACACCGATGACGCAGTTCTCGAGACCTTCCTCGTCGGACATACCCTTACGGTTTCCTGAGAAGACAATGATGCTGGGAGCGCCGTTCTCGGCGCCACGTTTGACGGATTCGGCAAATCGCTCGGCGATCCCGTCGTGATTCTCCTTGCGGTTGAATCCGTCAGGAATTGTCGTTCCGCCGCCGATCATCGTGAGCACGAGACCGTACTTCTTGTAGACCGGCCATTCTTTGGGATCGGCCAGATCGACCGACTGCACGTTGAGACGCGCGCATTCCTTTGCGAAATCCTCGACCGGAATCTTGCTGTAGCACCACCGGCAAACAGATTGTTTGATACGGAGTTTGCGCTCCACCGGCTTTACTTGCGCCGCCGATGAGAGTACCGCAGCGCTGGCGCCAACGCTGGCGGCTTGAACGAACGACCTTCGGTTCATGCTCGACATCTTATCGAAGTTTTTCCTGGTCTTGTTTTAATTGCGTCTGATAGCGCTGTTCGGCGGAGAGGAGGGCAGCCTTGTAGCCTTCCGGATCGACGAAAGCATTCGGATCGTACGCCGATTTGTACTTTTTCGCCAAGTTGTACTGCGATCCGTGGGCGGCCAGGAACACATCGCAGGCGAGCGCTTTCATGATTCGAAAACTCCTTTCGAAATCCTTAGCGATGTCCGGATACTTCTTGTTGTCGACCAAAGGAGCGCCGATGACCGAAGGTATGTTTGCAAAGACCACGTTGTACTCCCGGCCGTTTTCGCGCACAGCCATCGAGTATGTGACGCTTCCCTTTGTATGACCGGGCGTCAGGTGGGTTCGTAGCTTCAGGTCGCCGAGAGCGATGGTTTGGCCGTCCTTCAGAACGCCGTCAGATTTTACCGGCGTGAACCAGGAACTCTCGCCGAGTAAAAAATCGCTTCGGCCGCCATCTTCGAGAAGAGCTTTGTCGCCTTCGGTGACCATCACCTTTGCTCCAGAGATTTTCTTGATCTCGGCGAGCGCGGCGACGTGGTCGAAGTGGGCCTGGTTGGTCAACGCGACCTTTATGTCGGTGACCTTGAAGCCGAGCGATTCGATGCTCTTTCTCATCATCGGAGCTGATTCGGCGAGGCCGGTGTTAATCAGAATATGGCCGCTGGGAGACGTGATCAGAAAGCACGCCAGGTCGGCTGTCCCGACGTAGTAGACGGGTCCGATGATGCGGTGAGCGGGGAAGGGTTCGGTCCAACCCGAGCGTCCCTGCGCGAACGCCATGCAGGCGCTCAGAAGGAGAGCCGAGATAAATCGCATTATTGTATCGGCTCGACTGTGATGGAGCCGTGGTGCTCCCAGGCCGCATAGATGGGGCCAGATCCGGCGAGAACTGGAAACGCTCCCATACCGAGATCGACCGGTTTTTCAGCGCCAGGCTTCGAGAGCATCACTCTCATACCTTCGGTCCAGACGATGTACCGCCCGTCTTTTCCGGCGGTGATGGCGGGATTTTTCCCTTTGCCGAGAGCGACCTCGGCGCCTCCTGCCGTGGTGCCGTAGACCACACCGTCGCGCCGCCATGTAGAGTGAAACGCGCCTTTTCCATCGATCGCGAGTCCGCCGCCGTCCATGGGACAAGCGTTCAAAGGCCAAGTGCCCGTGCCGAGCTTCTGGACCTTCCACGTTTTGCGATCGGTCGACACGGCGTAATGCATGTCACGTGACCCGGAAAGCCAGTTGCGCCACATGGCATAAAGTTCACCCTTCGGACCGATGTATGCGGTCGGATGGCAGCACTCGCAGATGTGACCGTCGGGAGACGCGTAGATCTGCTGGTTTGCCGCCCAGGTTTTGCCACCGTCATTCGACAGCGCTCCGTAGAGCCGCATGCCTTTTTCCCGAAGGTCCAACCAGACTGTCCACACTTTTCCGTCTTCTGCGGCCGCAATGCCGTGGAGTCCTTCTCGCGCGGAGTCGGGAACGTCGTTAATGCGAACGCCCTGTGACCAGGTTTTGCCGTTGTCGGCGGAGTGCCAGGACATCAGATTGCCGTCTTTGAACCTAACCGTACCGGCGATGGCTGCGATGACCAAGGTTTTGCCCGCTGTGACGACTCGTGGCCCTCGATGGTTTCCGAGCGCGAGGAAGGGTACTTCGGCGACCTTGACCGGCGTAGAGAAGCTCTTGCCAGCGTCTGTCGAACGAGCGAAATAGACCGAATTGCCGGCGCCGTACGTCAGCGCGATCGTCTGGCCGGAAACCGCGATATGCGGTTGCTTCAGGGGTACATCCGGTGTTTGCGGAGCCAGCCGCAAGACGAGCAACAGAGCAACGGGAAGCATGTACCTCTAGCGTACCAATGAAGCGCTATCAGGCGTAGCAGCGAATCTCTATGCGTAGCATCGCACTTCAAAGATGCGCGCGGACTCGAGACCGTTGGTCGCCTTCACGTGAATACGTACGGACTTGGCTTCGACAGGATCGAACGTGTGCCTGTTCACGCGCTGATGGTTGTCTTTCACTTGCTTCAATTGCTTGCGAACCCCACCGGCATCGATGTACTCGACAACGTAATCCTTAACGGTTTCCGGTTGCGGCTGTCGCATGACAGTGCGCGTATGACTGTCCGATGCCGTCAACATGAGTTGCCGCTGGAAGCCCGAATCGAACGTTATTTGAACACGGCGCACTCGCTTGGGCTGGTCCCACGAGAGTTCTATCCAAGCCCCATCTTTGCTCATGGGCGCGGACCAGCAATGCCATTCCTGAGGCTCCCCTTTCTTATCGGGGATGTTTCTTACCATCCCGTCGAGGAGCAGGGCTGCCTTGGCCTGAGGTTCCTCCGCGGAGGCGGTCACCTTGGCTGTTCGAGCGAGATCGAGCATGTCTTCATTGCGCGCGTTCTTGATGGTCTGATCGTCGCGCAAGAGATGTTGTCGGAGGTCGGATACCAGATTCTTGTCATTGGCGAGCTGACGTGGCGCGATGGCTCGCTCCACACACTGGGCTGCTGCCGTTCCGACTGCCTGTCCGATGACAGCGCATGTCGCCATGACTCGGCTGGATGTGAAGGCTGCGTAGGTGGCGCTGATGTTGCGGCCCGCCATCATCAGATTCGGAATGTTCTTGCTGTATAAGGAGCGCAGCGGGATCTCGTACACCTCCGGAGTGCGGATGACGGTATTCGGAGGAAGATCGGCGCGGTCGAATCCTCCGGGCGGGTGATCGTCCATGGGCCAACCGCCGATGGCGACGGAATCCGGGAACGTTGCCTTGAGCAAATCGTGCTGCGTCAACAAATGATCGCCCACCAACCGGCGGCTGCCGCGTTTGCCGGGCATCATCCCCACCCAATCGAGGGCGTAGTTAGCCGAATCGGGGTAGTCCCCACTGTTTTTGATGTAGTCCCACACCCCAAGCACGATGGACAAAAGTTCGAACCGGATACGCTCATTGTCGCGAATGATGTCCTTGTCGCCACCCCATTCGATCCACCAATACCCGTATTCCCAGTTCTCGGGCCCCACTTTGCGGAATTTCAACTGCTCCTTGGTGACCTTGCGCGCCCATGCGGGAGCCTTGAATGGCATGGGTCGGCGGTTCAATTTCGACGTAAAGAGGATGCTCGACCCTAGGGTTTCCTGATCTGTTTTTTCGGGCGCGAGCGATTCGTCGAATTCCGACCGCGCTTCCCGGCCCGTCCGCATCTCCGCGCCGGCCTCGAGTCCCAGACGGGAATCGCCTGTGGCGTCGATGAACATCTTGGCGTCGATGCGATACATCTGCTCCGATTTGTCGCATCGCGCCCAGGCTCGCTGGATCGATTTGCCCTTCATTTCCACGGAGAACAGCGTCGTTTCGAGCAGCAATCGAATGTTGGGCTCGCTCACGACCTTGTCGTAGAGGAGGAGATCCCAGAGTTCCCAGCACCGCTGGGGGTTGTTTGCAGCGTCGTCGAGGCGAAATTCTTCGATGAGGCCCGATTCCCGCCAGCCCGGCCGTCCACGATGGCTATCGGCGCCGACGATGTGCATTTTCACTTCGCTCGATGAATTGCCTCCCAACCGGGACCGATCCTGCAGGAGGATGACGCGGGCTCCATTTCGGGCAGCCGCGACTGCCGCGCAAACGCCCGCGACGCCGCCGCCAGCCACCAGGATGTCGGCTTCCATGTCGACTTGCGTCATGTGGGGTTCGCGACCGGGGCGTCGAGATGGTTCGTCGGGTACAAGAGCGTCCATCTTTCGACGGATCTCATTTGTGATATCAATGGGTTGAGCTGGGGGTTGGGCTGAGGCTTGACCTTGAGCGGCGCCGGTGAAAACGGCTAATGTGTATAAAAAGTCACGGCGTTGCATACAGAAATCTGATATTTCAATTATGCTCCAAATGAGGAGATGACGCAATGGCGAGTCACGTACGTATCTTAGCGATTCTGCACATCGTTTTCGGCACGCTCGGTGTGCTGGGCGCTCTGTTCCTGCTTGTGCTCTTCGGCGGCATCACGTCGATAATCGGCATGAACGCGCCAGACGAAGAAGCACTCATCGCGATTCCGATTGTCGGCGGCGTGGGCGCGTTACTTGTGCTGATCACCCTCGTGCTGTCAATTCCGAGCATTATCGCCGGGACTGGGCTTCTTTCCCACCGCCCGTGGTCTCGCATGCTGACGATTGTGCTCTCTGTTCTGGAGCTAATTCACGTCCCGTTTGGCACGGCCCTCGGATTTTATGGATTGTGGGTACTGTTCTCGAAGGAGGTTATCCCGATGTTCGAGCGAGGAGTCACTTACGGACAGCCGGTCACCCGCCCGTGAAGAGCGCCAAAAATACGACAGGCCAGGGGCGAAATTCGCTCCTGGCCTTTTTATGATCTCAAAGTCTGCAGCGCGGATATTATGAATGCGCTAAAAAGCGCAGCAGACCACGTATGAAAGGTATAGATTAAGCCGCGTTGGAATTATTTATTATGGCGGCGACTGCTCTCGTCTATCTGATGATAGGTCCGAATAAGTGTGGAAACAATCGGTTGAGTATAGGAGTACTGGTCAATAAAGTACTCCCTACAAAATGCCGTCGGAACGCCCCAGTGAGGTGCTCGGGAAAATCCGAGTCGCGATGCCCGCAAAAAGGCGAACGATCTTGCCCTCCAAGTGTTTACTGGAGAATGGCACAATAGAACTATCTGAGTGTCTGAACAGGCTCCAGCGCGAATGTCGCCCGAGCGGTGGTCCCAGGTCAAATCCCTGCTCGACAGGGCGCTCGCACGTCCGGAACACGAGCGCCAGGAGTTCCTTCGGCAGGCCTGCTCCGGGGACGCCGAACTGTACGCCGAAGTAACCGACCTGATCACCGCTCATAGCTCACCGCATTTCAACCGACGCTCGGACACGCTGCTCGTCGACACTCAAGTAGACCCACGTATCGGGCAGACGCTGAAGCATCGTTACCGCATTAAGTCGCGTCTGGGCAGTGGGGGTGTCGGTGTCGTGTATTTGGCCGAGGATCTCCATTTGATGTCCCGGCACGTGGTGGTGAAGTTTCTCCACGAGCATGGGCGATCGGAACCCGGACGACTCACGAAGTTTTTGCAGGAAGCCGAAGCGCTGGCGCGCATGGACCACCCCGGAATCGTAGCTGCGTTCGACGCCGATGAAACGCCCGACGGCGCGCATTTTCTGGTGATGCAGTACGTTGATGGCGGCACGCTACGCTCGCGGATTGAGCAAGGACCGTTGCCGCTTCATGAGGTCGCTTCCATCGTGCGCCAACTGGGATCGGCATTGGAAGCAGCGCATAACAAGGGCGTGATTCATCGCGATTTGAAGCCGGAGAATATCATGCTTCAACATCTGGGGGATGGTCGCGACATTGTCAAGTTGATCGATTTCGGGATCGCGCGGGTGGAGGCTTCCGCCGTCAGTGGCGATACGGCCGTCATTGGCGTAGCGGGAACTCCCAGTTACATGGCGCCCGAGCACATTTCCGGTAAGCCTGTATCTGCCAGCGACATCTTCTCTTTGGGTGTGATCGCGTTTGAAATGCTGACTGGCAAACGGCCGTTCAGCGCCAAACAGCCATTCGCTCTGCGTCAGCAACACAAGGAAGGAGTACCTCCGGGAGCCATCCGAGCATTGCGTCCGGAGGTTCCTGCGAACGTCGAAGATGCAATTCGCACGGCGCTACGGTACAACATTGCGGATCGACCTGCGAACGCGCGGGAGTTCTGCGACACAATCGGCCTCTCGCTCGAGACGGAAATGATCCGGTTGGTCGCAGACGTTCCAACACGCCGACGATGGCTGGGAGCCGCGATTGGCGGAGCCGCGGCGACCGCGACTGCCGGAGCAGGGTTCTGGTATTGGAAGCAAAGTGTTCCTCGATCTGGCAGCAAAGTACTTGCGCACACCACCGGCGCGTTCGACCCTGCGGATCAAGGTTTCCTCTTGCGAGACAAGCTGGAGAAAACGCCTCTTCGAAATGCCGAACGCACAGGTTTTGACCGCCTGGATTTGCGGTCCCCAGAGCAAGGCTCGTATTTCAAGCCGATCGCTTTGGAGGATATGAAGGACGCCTTCCGGTACGGCTGGAAAATCACATTACGAGGCACGCCGGTGATCGGTGGATTCTGGGCAGTCGCCGACTTTCACAGTCTCGGTGAGCCGCGGTATGACCTGAGCTACTATCGCGAACCGGATGGCAGGGCACTGGTGTTGCTTTGCACGCAACATGTCCCGACGTTTGACGGTCCTCGCTACGAAATGCCGGATCAAGGGGCAAGCCGCCGCAGCCTCGAACTGGTGTTTGACCCTAAGACGCGGACGTGCGAATTATTTGTTGCCGGGAGAAGGCAGATCGCGGGCTACAAAGGATACCGGCAGAATCAGGACTCGGCGAGACCATTCTATTTCGGCATATCGGTATATCGCAGCGATCGGGCCGAGGCAGAACTCGAAGACGTGAAGTTCGAGATCCTTTAAGGTCACTTTCTCTCGAATAGATAGACGCAGTTTTCGAGCCGCGCCTTGCCGCCTGTCGTGACCGTAAACTGCCTGGGGGCAAAACCGTCGCGACTGCGCATCCCATTCCACAACGATGCTCCGGCAAACTCCCCATCCTTGCGGATCGCGTAGAAGTTGATGTCGAAGCGATCGAGCCGCTTTGGATCGTTATTGTAGTTTCGGGCGACGCGCTTCAGCACGTCGAGGCAGGCGTCCTTAGGTGTGGCCCCGTGACGCATGTTTTCGACCACGCTGTGCGCTCCGGCGACACGAATGTTCTCCTCTCCACGACCGGTGGAGCCGGCGCCGCCCACTTCGCTATCGACGAAAACGCCTGCTCCCACAATCGGGGAATCGCCGACTCGTCCTGGAATTTTCCAGGCAAGACCGCTGGTAGTCGTACATCCCGACATTTCACCCTTGCGATTCAAGGCAAGGCAGTTGATGGTACCCGTAGGTGGATGAATCGCCATCTCATTGGCCCATGCCAGAACCGCCGGATCGACATCGGGAAAGCGGTTTCGCAACGGTTGAACCGGAGCGTCGAGGCCATCTGTCCAGTTGTTATGATCCTGCTTGTCGCGCAGGGATTGCTTCCACACAACCCATGCGAGGCGTGATTTCTCGGTCAGAAGATTTTCTTCCTTGAAGCCCCAAAGCTTGGCAAAGTCGAGCGCGCCCTGGCCGACTAACATGACGTGATCGGTCTGCTCCATTACCAGCTTTGCCAGTTTCGAAACGTGCTTGATATTGCGAACCGAGGCGACCGCGCCGCAACGATTCGTCGGGCCGTGCATGACGGACGCGTCCAGTTCGACGATGCCTTGCTCGTTCGGAAGGCCGCCATAGCCGACCGAATTGTCTTCGGGATCATCTTCCTGAATCATCACGCCGGCAACGACGGCATCGAGCGTGTCGGCGCCGCCTCGCATCAATTCGAGCGCTTTATCGCAAGCGCGCAGGCCATTCGAACTCGCTACGACAACTTCCTTACCGCCGCCTTGAAACGCAGCCGCGCTCGACAGCGCGACAGGGCCGAGCAAAACTCCTCTCCGAGTGATCATGACTGTCTACGATAGCAGGGTAGAGAATGGTTCCAAGACGGCCATGAGCATCCATCCCAACGCCGGCAAGCCGGCCGACCCTTCCGATCTTACTGACATCCCATGTCTCGCCACGGCGTATTACGCGGGACATCCCGATCCGGCGGAACGTACCCAACGGGTTTCCTTCGGAACCTCGGGACACCGCGGGACCTCGTTTGAGAACTCGTTCAACGAAGCGCACATTCTCGCCATCACACAAGCGATTTGTGAGTATCGGGGACGGAATGGAGTCGATGGACCGTTGTTTCTCGCCAAGGACACGCATGCGCTGTCTGAGCCTGCGTTTGTAAGCGCGCTGGAGGTGCTGGCGGGAAACGGCGTAGAAGTGATGATCGATTCGGACATGGGTTATACGCCCACCCCAGCTTTGTCCCATGCGATTCTCAAATACAACCAGAATCGCGATAAAGGGCTTGCCGATGGTATCGTGATCACGCCTTCTCACAATCCTCCTCAGGACGGCGGGTTTAAATATAATCCGCAACATGGCGGGCCAGCAGACACGGGGGCCACGAAAGCCATCGAAGATCGCGCCAACGAGTTGATGGCCGATGGACTGCGCGGTGTTAAACGGATTTGGTATGCGAAGGCGCTAAAAGGCGGCACAACGCATCGCTACGATTATGTTTCCGCTTACGTTGACGAACTGCCGCAGATTTTGGATATCGATGCGATACGCGGCTCGGGCTTACGACTTGCGGTTGATCCACTCGGCGGCGCCGGAGTGGCGTACTGGGGCGCGATCAATGAGCGTCTGAATTTGTCGCTGCAGATCCTGAATAAGTATGTCGATCCGACTTTTCGTTTCATGACCTGCGACTGGGACGGGAAAATTCGGATGGATTGCTCGTCACCCTATGCGATGGCAAGCTTGATCGCGCTGCGCGACCGCTTTGATGTGGCGTTCGCGTCGGATACAGATCATGACCGGCATGGCATCGTTACTTCGACAGCCGGTCTCATGAATCCAAATCACTATATGTCGGCAGCGATCGCTTACCTCTATCGAAATCGCCAGGGTTGGCGGCCCGATGCCGGAGTAGGGAAGACGCTCGTCAGCAGCAGCATGATCGATCGGGTGGCGAAAAGTATTGGTCGAAGGTTGTACGAAGTTCCTGTAGGCTTCAAGTGGTTCGTCGATGGCCTGCTCGATGGGTCATTGGGATTCGGTGGTGAGGAAAGCGCCGGCGCATCTTTCCTGCGAAAGGACGGACGGGTTTGGACAACTGACAAGGACGGCATCATTCTTGGTTTGCTCGCTGCCGAGATCACAGCGGTTACGGGGAAGAATCCGTCCGAACACTATCGCGCGCTGACTCAGGAGTTCGGAGAGCCTGTCTACGAGCGGATCGATGCGCCGGCGACTCCGGACCAGAAAGCGATTCTGTCGAAGCTTTCACCCGAATCGGTGCCGGCGAAGGAGTTGGCCGGCGATCCGATCGAAAGCATGATGACAAAGGCTCCAGGAAACAACGCCTCCGTCGGTGGTTTGAAGGTGAGTACCCGCAACGGTTGGTTCGCTGCGAGACCATCCGGTACGGAAAACGTCTACAAAATCTACGCCGAGAGCTTCGTGAGCGCGGAACACCTGCGAGCGATCCAGCGCGAGGCGCAAGAAATCATCAGCAATGTTTTCACTGCCGCTCTGCGGTAGATCCAATCAGGAGAACGGAAATGAAAATCAGTCAGTCTTTGCTACCTGAGTTCGATGCGGAAATGGCGAACACGAGAAAGACGCTGGAGCGCGTCCCGGATGACAAGTTTAGCTTCAAGCCGCACCCGAAGTCCGCGGAAATGGGGTGGTTGGCGAATCATTTGGCGAACCTGGTTAATTGGACTTCCATAACGTTTCAGACGGACTCGCTCGATATCGAGCCTCCCGGCGGCTCGCCGTATAGGGCAGACATGGCTGTGAATACGAAAGGAGTCCTGGAGGTTTTCGACAAGAATCTCGCTGAGGCGCGAGCAGCGCTCGAAAGCGCGAGCGACACGGAATTCATGAAGAACTGGAGCCTTTTGAAGGGCGGTAATACTGTGATGACGCTGCCGAAGGTTGCGGTGATGCGCAGTTTCGTGATGAACCATCTGATTCATCACCGAGCCCAGCTCACTGTCTATCTGCGCATGAATGATGTGCCGGTTCCGGCTCTGTATGGCCCGTCCGCCGATGAGGCCTGAGTTAGGAGTTCAGATGCGTATTGATGCGCTGAATCGCTTCGTCGATCTCGACCGTGTTCTTGTAGCCGATGGTTACCGCGTCGACTGATCCCAGCTTCATTACGTAACGGATGGACGCATCACGCTCCTCGGGAGTTTTGAATGCGCCTTCCCCGATGATCTTCATCCCGATGACACCGGTACCGTTGGAGCGGACCTTTTTAATGTGGGACACGACAGTCGGGACGTCGCCCTTTTCCGGGCTCGAGTCCTGCCCGGCGAGCGTATCCATGCGTGTGCCGTTGTGATTCACGCGAAGGAGCGCAACGTCGAGCCAGTCGTTGTCAGGAAACAACTTTAGAGGAAGCAGGCCGTGGCACGATGCGCCATGAGCGAGAATGATCTTCTTCTGTTTCGCCTCCGAGAACTCATCGCGCAACTTCTTGAAGCCTTCCATCCAGTCGGGCGTGCGCAGGCAATGCATTAGTAGGATGTCAAAGTATTCCGACTTCAGCTCGGTGCGAAGACGATCGATTACAGGCTTAGGATTCTCGGCCTCACGCAAACGGAATTTCGTCATGAGCTTATACGAGTCGCGAGGAACGCCTTTAAGAGCGTTGCCCAACATCTCCTGCATACCGGTGTAGGCGTCGGCTGTTTCGAAGAAGCGAATCCCACTGTCGTAGGCGTGGCGAACCAGGCGCGTGAACTGCTCCTGTCCCAATTCGCGCTGCACACGGCCACCGAATGTTCCAGTGCCAAAGGCTAGTCGTGTCACCTTTACGCCGGAGTCCCCTAGAGGAACTAGGTCGGTGGCGGACTTCCTTGCTGCGTAGGCGGGGGTAGCGAGAGTTCCGACTGCAACCGCAGTCGTCTTGAAGAAATCACGTCTTGAAAAATGGGACATGCTTCACTCCTCAAGGGAAACGTATCACATTTGGGAGCTTTGCGTCGGCAATTGAGCGAGACTGTAGGTATGGAATCGGTTGTCGTGCGGAACCCTGAAATTATGTCCGGCGAGCCAACCTTCCGAGGCACTCGAGTCCTGGTGCGCACGCTGTTCGAGTATCTCGAGGCTGGGCATGGGCTGGAGCGATTTCTGAAAGGCTTCCCAACGGTACAACGAGAGATGGCTGTGCAAGTACTGGAAGAAGCGAAAGAGAGATCGTGAAGCAAGCAAGTTACTAACTGCTGTAACTAAGTCGGCCACTTCAGAAGTTCGCTAACGTGTTTTTTCGCAGAAGGCCGCTCCCTCACGGTCACGGTTCTGTTACGGAACCGCGCGCGTTAGCAAGCGGTCTGCCTTATCAAGGATACGTCACCGTAATTCCACTAAGCGAGCGCATGCTGGGATTCTGTAGCTGGTTTCTATACCAGGACAGTAAAGGCAGTTTCAGTGCGTTGCACCGGACGATACAACGTGTCGCGCTCGACTGGCTCGCGTCCGGCTTCCCGGATGAGCCGCAGAAGCTCTCCGCGTCGTAACGACTGCGATGTAGTTGCGCCGGCGTCGTGATAAATTTTCTCTTCCACGACTGTGCCGTCGACGTCATCAGCTCCGAAGCGTTGCGCTATCTGGGCGATTCGCGGAGTCATCATGATCCAGTACGCCTTGATGTGCGGGATGTTATCCAGCATGAGGCGCGAGATTGCGATGTTCTTCAAATCGTCGAATCCTGACGTGCGTGAAATATGTTCGAGCGATGTGTTGTCTGGATGGAATGCAAGAGGAATGAACGTGACGAAGCCTTTTGTCTCATCCTGCAAACTGCGAAGCTTGACGAGATGATCCACGCGATCTTCTTCCGTCTCGACGTGCCCGTACAGCATCGTGCAATTGCTGTTCAAGCCAAGCTTGTGCGCTGTGCGCGCCACGTCGAGCCATTCGGAGCCATCGATCTTGTGGTCGCAGATGATGCGGCGAACACGCTCGGAGAAGATCTCAGCCCCGCCGCCAGGCATCGAATCCATCCCGGCGTCCTTCAAGCGTTGCAGCGTCTCACGAATGGAGATTTTCTGCCTCTGCGCAAAGTAGGAGATCTCCACCATCGTGAACGCCTTCAAGTGGACCTGCGGGAATCGCTGCTTCAGGCCGCGCAGCATCTCGCAATACCAATCGAGCGTCAGCTCGGGATGCAAACCGCCGACGATGTGAAACTCGGTAACCGCTTCCGACCAGCCGCGTCCCGCCGTTTCCCAAACCTGATCGAAGCGTCATCGTGTACGCTTTGGGGTCGCGCGCTTTCTTGCCGAAAGCGCACAGACGGCAACTCGCGACGCAGACATCGGTGGGATTGATGTGTCGATTGACGTTATAAAACGTGACGTTGCCGTGCATCCGCTCGCGAACGACATTTGCCATGTAGCCGATCGAGAGGATGTCGGACGAGCGATACAGCGTCACTCCGTCTTCAAAGCTCAGCCGTTCCCTTGCTGGACTTTTTCGAGGATGGCTTTCAAACGAGAATCGTTAATGATTGGCTGCAACTGCATAGTTTTACACACCACGGCCGGCATAAAACGTCGGCCTCCAAAACAGGAAGAATAGCACGCTGACCCACCCGTTTACGGTGAAGAAAGCGGCATCGATGCGGGAGAGGTCATCAGCGCGGACTAGTCGGTGCTCCCAGACGAGTAATCCGGCCACGACAGCAACTCCGGCCAGCGCCACCGGGCCGAGCGCAAAGGCCTGCACGAGCGCCACCAGGCAAACCAGCATTCCGAGGTGAAAAAGCCTCGATACCCACAGAGCGCCTCCGATTCCAAGTCGTTTCGGCAGGCTGAACAGACCGGCGCGTCTTGTCAAATTCGTAGTCCTGGCAGGAGTAGATGATGTCGAATCCCGCTGTCCATAATGTCACTGCCGCGGTCAGCCAGAGAATGCGCGCATCGAGGGACGCCGCGGATCGCGATCCATGCCGCTGCCGGAGCGATCCCGAGAGCGAATCCGAGAACCACATGGGAGAGCGACGTAAATCGTTTCGTATAGGAATAGACCGAGCACCACGGCCAGCGCCACCGGCGCAAGCTGAAAACACAGCGGATTCAAGGCGGCCGAGGCGAAGCAAGAAGACGAACGACGCACGCAGCGATGAAGGTCCAGGCGAAGATCCGGGTCAGCAGGCCCGCAGGGATATGACGCGTCTTCGTTCGAGCATTCCGGCCGTCGATGTCCGCAGTCCACGACCCGGTTGAATCCCATGGCGGCCGATCGCGCCGCGACCATGGCGACGACGATCCACACAAGCTTTCGAACCCAGCCCCTCGGTAGCAAAGCCATCTTCACGGATCGCCAACAGCGCCCCTGTCAAGGCGAAAGGCAGCGCGAACACGGAATGTTCGAACCTGATCATCTCCAGCGTGAGCCGGAGTTTTCGCCAAAAGCCTGCGGCAGCAGTCATGTCAGATACTAGAAGGAGTAACTCACTATTCTCTCATGCGCGCACTGCTGTTTGTCTCCCTTTGCTTATTTCTGGTTGCCTGCGGCCGCGAACCCGCGGCCTCGCTGGAGGATTTCAACGCCCGTGGCATCACTCTGCCGGACGGAACGGTTGTCAAAGCAGAAGTCATGATGCATCCACAACCGACATGGCGCGGGGCATGATGTTTCGGGATACATTCCCGGAGGGCCGCGCAATGCTCTTCATCCACAGCACACCCGGACCGTTATCCCTATTGGATGTACCAGGTGAAGTTGCCGCTCGATATTGTGTGGATGGATAAGGCGCGAAATGATGGTCGAGATCGTCGAGAACGCTCCACCTTGTCTGACAAAATCGAGCGAATGCCAGATCGGGCAACGTACGGTGGCAATCGGAGTAGCTATGTACGTGGTGGAATTGCCGGGCGGATATGGTCGCAAACATGGTGTTGCAGAGGGCGCAGTTCTCCGCTTCTGAATTCGACATGGATCGAAATAACTTAAAGTCATTGCTCGAACAAGTGCGCTCGGGCGACGTGGAGATCGATTCGGCTCTCGATCGGTTGAAGCATCATGCCTTTCGAAGACTTGGGATTCGCCAAGGTCGATCATCATCGGGCGCTGCGTCACGGCATGCCTGAGGTGGTGTTCGGCAAAGGCAAAACGCCGGAACAGATCGCGGCTATCGCGGAACATCTGCTCGACCGCGCGCCCAACGTGCTGATCACGCGCGCTGACGCAACGGCATGGGAAGCGGTCCGAGCCGGTTTTCCGGAAGCCGAATATTTTCCTCTTTCTCGGGCGATTCGTGTCTGGCGCGACAAGACGGTTCATGGAAAAGGCAAGATTGCCGTCGTGTGCGCCGGCACGAGCGATTTATTCGTGGCTGAAGAAGCCCAGGTCACGGCGGAAGTGATGGGCAATAGCGTCGATACCATTCACGACATCGGCGTCGCAGGGATCCACCGTCTGATGAGTAATCGCGAGCGTTTGTGTGAGGCTCGCGTCGTGGTCGTCTGCGCGGGAATGGAAGGCGCGCTTCCGAGCGCAGTCGGAGGCCTCGTTTCCTGCCCGGTGATTGCGGTGCCAACCAGCGTCGGCTACGGCGCGAGCTTTGGCGGATTGGCAGCCCTGCTCGGCATGTTGAATAGCTGTGCGAGCAACGTGACCGTCGTGAATATCGACAACGGTTTTGGAGCAGGCTACGTCGCCAGTTTGATCAATCGCCTGTAAGCTTCAAACTTAGTGTCCGCCGCCAAAACTCGGCAATCCACCGCCTTTAGACACCGCCGTGCCTCGCGCAAACTCAGTTTTATTCAGACGCTTCAGGACGAAATCACCATCTCGGATGTCGCCGGAAAGAGGGTCGCTCACATTGGGGCCGGCCGGCGCCGGGCCGAAGGCATTGCTGAACTGTTCGAGCAGGGGAAGCTTCTTCAGGAACCATTCCTCTAACTGCTGCTCATCCATGTGACCGCCGCCGGTCGTGGTTTTGACGAGTATGTTGCACAGCTCGGTTTGGAGCAATTTTCCTAATCCCGGATCGAGTTTTCGTGAATCGTGTGGCTTTTCTCCGGGCAGCAAACCATGTACTTCTGTCGAGGCGCTCCACAGATTCTCGAGCAATTTCTCGAGCTTGCGACTGAAGCTCAACAACGCAAGATAATCCGGGTCCATTTGCTTCTTGAGCGACTGCTTTTCCTGCTTCAAGCCATCGATCTCGCCCTTCGATTTCGCCGTCTTCAGCTTTTGCACCGCGGCCATGTACTTCGCGCGAAGCTCGGAGTTTTTGCTGTTTCCTTTGCTCATCAGGCGTGGATCGTCTTCGAGCCAGCGCTTGTTGATGATGACCATGTAGCCATACAACTGGATCTCTGCAAGGATCGCCGGAAGGTCGGCGCGATTCACCATCCTCGCTGTTCCCATCGGGCCAACCATTGCGAGGCTCGAATCGAGTGACTGGGTGAAACCATAGTTCTGAGCTTCGGCTCCGTGATTGAAGACGTCCGGCTGGTCACCGCAGCAGTGTCTGTTCAGCTCTTCAATCAGCCAGGTATTGAACATCGTCGCTGCCGACGATCCGTGCGAATCGCGAACTGCCACCGCTTGGGAATGGAGCTTCCACCAGCGCGCGTGGGGGGCATCCAGATATCGTAGTCACCTGTGACTGGTAGCAGTTCTCCACGTTTGTTCTTGTATCCGAACACCCACAAAGGCACCATCTTGTGACCTTGAGGCACCGGGCTCAGGAACCAAACGAGCTAGTTATCGCCGTTGCGTTTGAGGGCAAATACCGTGTCTTTGACGAACTTCGGCATTCCTGGAGCCGGCACCGGAGTGGCGAAAGAACCTGAACTGAGCCCCGGTGTTTCCATCCAGCCTCGCTTTGTCGACAACGGATTTCACCACGGCGCCAGCGAGTCGAAGATGACCGGCCGCCATTACTCCGTCGCTCAAGGACCGATCCTCGACCGGGGCGAGTTTTTTCTCAGCTAAAAAATACTCGAGCAGCGCATTCGTGATGAAGAGTTGCACCGGCGCAGCTTCATCGTGTCCATGAGGAGCGGGCGACGGGTCAGGAACACCATCAAATTTCTTCGAGAATGCCGGATCGCACGGAACGAACCCAGCCATCGGTCCCCAATTGGACGATTTATGGTGAACATCCATGCTCTTGGTGGCATACCCGGCCTTGATCAGGAGGACACTGTCGACTTCGGAAGGCCGCAGAAAGAGGAACAGATACGGTTGCTGACAAACCATCTTTACTGCCGCGATATGCGCTTCCGTCATGCGAAGCTGCTTTTCGATAAGGCTCAATTGAAGCGACAGAAAGATCTCCTAGCGTAAAGTGATCTTCGAGAATACGCTACTCGACCTTGCGCTCCAATCGGGCAAAGTACTGGGGTATTACATCTATCTTCTGCCGCGTGATAAGGTGAAAGCCGAGAGGCGGCTCGAATGAAGGCCGGATTGGTACTCATTGCCATCGGACTGACCGTTTTTGGCACGATGCTCGCGTACCAGCGCAGTGGCGCTTATGAGTACGAGATGCAGAATCCTACGGTGGACCCGCCTGACGCCGACGAGAAAACCGAATTTGCGTTTGCGCGCTTGCGTTATCGGTCGGGTGGCCGTGGGTGGCGTGGTGGGAGCTGGGGCACGGACTCCAATAAGGCAGAGCGCCAATTCGTGCAAGGGGTTCGGCGCCTGTCCCGCATTCACACCCGTTCCGTCGAGCAGATCATTGACATCGACACAAATGACATGTACGACTGGCCGTGGCTGTATGCGGTCGAAGTCGGGTACTGGGATGTTTCCGAACCGCAGGCGAAGCGGCTTCGAGACTACCTCGATCGCGGCGGCTTTCTGATGGTTGATGATTTCCATGGAACATATGAGTGGGAAGCCTTCGCTACCAGCTTGCGCCGTATTTTCCCCGACCGGCCAGTGGTCGATCTCGAAGATAGCGATCCGATTTTCAGTATTATCTATGATCTGCAAAAACGCGTGCAGGTGCCCGGCAGACAGTTCATCCGCTCAGGCCGTACCTACGAACGTGACGGCGTAGAGCCACGCTGGAGAGGCATCCTCGATGACAAGGGCCGCGTCCAAGTCGCGATTTGCCACAATATGGACCTCGGCGACGCGTGGGAATGGGCGGACCATCCCGAGTATCCGGAAAACTTTGCCTCTCTCGCCTACCGTATCGGACTCAATTACATCGTTTACTCCATGACGCACTAGTTCCCTGTGGGTTCGCTACCATGAGGGAAGAGCAACGAATGGGGCATCAGCAGCCTACAACTGCCAGGCAGATTACCGGTGATGACATTATTGCGGAAATCCTTCGGAATGCCGAGCAAGGTGTCTTCAAGATCCGCTATACGGCGGTGCTGCCGTCCATTTATCATGTCTATCTCCACCCGGCGGATTTCGACACAGTCAAACCCGTTGTGAAGGCTCTGACCGCTGAGACTCGTACTGCTTTGATCGAGCGTGTCGAGGAGTTCAATCGTTCAGGAAGGCCATCCTCCATCGCACGCACTCTCGGGTTCGATTCGGGAAAACAGATCGAGTACAAGATCCTCGATCCGGATTGGACCATCGAATTTCATCCCGACGTCGAAGACCGCCTCAATCGTGGAGATATCGAGATCTATTCCGAACTCGCTTCTGCCGAACGGCCTGATTTCGGGGACGGCGCCATGACTCGGCACGTCACCAAACGGTTAGCTTCCGGAGCGACTTCCTCTGCGACTGTACCCGCATCGGAGGTGACTGCCCCTGGACAACCTGGGGCGGGATCACCCGTGTTTGCGTACATCCGCTACGAGGATGCCCAAGGTCCGCAAGTATTCCCGGTTACTAAAAACCAGATTGTTATCGGGCGCGGCGGCAAAAGTTTCTGGATCGACCTGAAGCTGAACGGGCCGAATGACGTGTCGCGCGAGCATTGCAGAATACGGCGCGATGCAACGACAGGCCGATTTTTTCTCAAAGATCTAAGTCAATTCGGTACGACCATCGACGGAAAAAGAATCGAACCCAGCCTGGACGATTCGGCCCGCGAAACCGCAATTCCACCTCGGGCCGTAATTGGTTTGGCCGACACAGTATTCCTAAATTTCGAAGTCGCAAATGAGGGTACTGTCTTATGACTAGACTATGGTGGCTTAGGTACCCGTTCTTAACGGTCTTTCTCGCGTTAATAGTGTGGTTCGCTTACGTCCTCTTCACGCGTTCCGGGAAAAACAAATGGCTTTGATTTCGCGACAGAATTGCGCGGGATTTACCGACCCCGGCAGAAAGCGCGAAAACAACGAAGATCGCTTCCACGCCGATCCTGAGCGCGGCATCTTTTTCGTCATTGACGGTGTCGGCGGACAAGCAGCGGGCGAGAAGGCGGCTGATACCGCATATAACCTGCTCCGCGACCGACTGGAACGGCCCACGGGCGAACCCGCCGATCGCGTCAGAGAAGCGATAACGGTCGCCAATAATGAGATATTCCGGCTTTCCCAGACGCATGATGCGTGGCGAGGCATGGCGTGTGTCCTGACCGTCGCGGTACTCGAACATGGGCAGCTTACGATCGGTCAGGTGGGCGATTCCCGGCTGTACATCGTCGAGCCCGGAGAGATTCGGAAAGTCACTCACGACCATTCCCCGGTCGGCGAGCGGGAAGATCGAGGTGAAATCGATGAGCTCAGCGCGATGCGTCATCCGCGTCGAAATGAGGTCTATCGCGATGTCGGCTCGGAACAGCACGCTCCTGACGATGCGGACTTCATTGAGATCACAACTGTCGAGTTTCCCTCAGTGGCGGCTTTACTTTTGTGCAGCGATGGCCTTAGCGACCTGATATCTTCGGCGCAGATGCTCGCCATCATTGAGCAGACGGCGGGCGATCCCCAGAGTACAACCCAGGCTCTAATCGACGCAGCAAACAACGCCGGTGGGAAAGACAACATTACGGTCGTGTTCATCGAAGGGGATCGTTTTGCCGCGAGTGTGCGCCGCCGCTCTTCGGCGACGCGTAAAGTCCCGGCTCCGGCACGAAGCATGGCGAGCAGTTCGCTTGTTGGCCGGCTGCTTTTCCTGTTGCTCGGTCTCCTTGCGGGAGGGGTGCTGGCGATTTACGGTCTTAAGCCGCACTGGTTGCTGACCGGCGCGGGAGAAACGCTCGGTTTCGGAGCGATTCGTGAGCCTCGGGTCTGGCGCGTTAATGCCGATATCAGCGCCGCCTTGCAGAATGCGAAAGCTGGCGACACAATCCTGGTAGCCCCTGGGGAATATCACGAGCAAATCATCTTAAAAGAGGGCGTGAACCTGATCAGCGAACAACCTCGCAAGGCGACGATTCACGCTGCAGGGATCGCGGTTCAGGCGAACGATGTGCGGACCGGACGTCTTGACGGATTTCGGATTACGGGCGAAGACCAGAACAACCTTGCGATCGGAATCCAACTGAACGATTCGAACGTCGAAGTCACCGATAACGAAATTACGGGCGCTATCAACGCAGCGATCGAGTGCTTAGGCGAGTCGACGGGCGTGTTTCGGGCCAACGCGCTGTATGGAAATCCGGGCGCTGCCATAATCTTGCGTGATGGCGCGAAACCGCGCGTAGTCCACAATACGATTACCGGGAATGGAGAAACCGGTAAGCGCTCAGCGATCGAAATTCACGGAGCGGCGCAACCCAACTTGACAAGTAACATGATCTGGAAGAATGCCGGCGATCCGGTTTGGGCCCCACCAAATTTCAATACCCAAGAAATCCTGAAGCAAAATTTTGTAGGAGAACCTCCCGTCGTCAAGCCGAGACCTAGGCTCGGCCGCCGCTAAGCATGCATCCACGCGAGTTCGGCAAGTACCGGATCGTCAAATTACTTCCACTCGGCGGCATGGGCCGCGTTTATCTAGCATTCAATTCGGTATCGAACGAGACTGTTGCTCTCAAGCTGATCGATCACGGGACTGATCCCGAGCGGCAGGAGATCGTGGAAGCCGAGCGGCGTGGCGCGATTCTGCAGGCGCGGCTTTGCGGTATTGATCAGCGCATTACACGCATTGTTGAGTATGGTGATCTCGATGGCTTTTTCTACATCGAGATGGAGTACATCGAGGGGCAGGATCTGTCCGAGATCCTCGCGAAATCTCCTCTTGGCGTCCCGTTTGCGGCACGCATCGGACGCGACATCTGCGATGTTCTGGCGCATGCCCATTCGTTTTCGGCAAATATCGAGGGGCACGATTATCACGGGATCGTCCACGGCGACATCAAGCCTCGCAATATTCGAATCACACCGGCCGGTCAGGTAAGAGTACTTGATTTCGGGATCGCCAAAGCTCTCTCGTTGACGCGCAAGTTCACGACGAACCAGTTTGCCAGCTCGCAGTATTCCTCGCCGGAGAGGTTGAACACGGGCGAGGTGGATATCGCTTCTGACTTGTGGTCAGTCGGCGTGGTCCTTTACGAGATCGTTACCGGGAAGCCCTACTTCGACGGGGCGACGTCAGTCAAAACCGAGCAGGCGATTCGGAACTATTCGGCAGTGCGTCCGTTGCCGGAATCGCTGCCCGAGCCATTTCGCGCAGTGCTGCGCAAGGCTCTCGCGGCTAATCCCGAAAAGCGATACCCGTCGGCGGAAGAGTTCGCTTCCGACCTCGCGTTGTTCCTTGAGGGGAAGCCTACCGTTGCCGAATCCATGCCGTTTGAAGAGGACGACGCCGAGGTCACACGGCGCACGGGACAACCATCTGAGGTGGATGAAGCAGCGACACGGCGAACGGTAAAGGGGGAGACTCCATCAGTCGTCAAATCGGTTCCAAAGCTGAAAAAACAGCTCACGCCGCGCCAGAGGCGAGTCCGTTTCTTCGTTACCGTGGGATTGGTGATCGCGGCAAGCCTTCTCATTTTTAATGAGGTTGCGGTATGGCGACAGGGCGCAAGTCTCGCGCGAGAAGTTGAGTCGGAGCGTCTGAAGGACATGGACATCGCGTGGCAGCGTTTCGAGGCTCTATCGAAAACCAATTTCGTACCCGGCATCCTCTCGCATCCACGGAACACGATTCAGTCGCGCCTCGTATCTATTGCTGACGGCATCATGCGAGAGTACCGTACGTCTGACTCGCCGACTGTCACCGAGAATGATTGGGTTAGGGCACAGGGAGTCCTGAGCAAAGCGCTGATGGCGGACCCAGGGAACAGGGACATCCGGGGCAAACTGTATCTGGCGGAAGCACACTTATCCCGCATTCGCGGAACCGCGCGAGGGAACACCAAACTGTTGCAGGAAGCACGAGGAAAGTTTGAGCAATCGGCCGACCTGCTGCCAAAGGCGCCCGATCCCTATTTAGGGCTTGCCCGCTTGTATGTCTACTCGCTTCGTGATGTGGATCGGGCGGAGGAGGCTTTGGAGGCAGCCGAGAAGCGTGGTCACGAAAAAGGCCTGCGCGAGCGCGCACAGCTTGCCGATGGATATCGCGACCGCGGCGATCGTTTGGTGCGGGAAGGTGTTCGAGCTGCCGGTCTCCCGGAGGAAAAAGATCTCCTGAAACGCGCCAAAGATGATCTTGAGCGAGCCGAGGAGATCTATCGCGAGATCATCCCGTACGGCGGATCAAGCGCAAGCCTGCGTCGCGTGTTGGAAAACCTTGATGTGATCGCAGCCAGACGGGATGCCATGAAGGACAGCATCTGGCCATGGCGGTAACGCGAAGTACATCGGCTGACCGGCGGAGCGCGCCGCCGCTTATTCGACCTCGTAATTCCCGGTCGTTCGAGCTCGTGACGCTGATCCTCGCCTCGATTCTCGCGCTCGCCGGAATCCTGCTGACTTACACGGCCAAGACAACGGAAGTATTAGGGTCGAAGCCTCTGTACTTGAGTGAGGTATCGCGCGCCGAGCAGCTTCAGCCGCTTTTGCAATTCCTTCCGTCACCGCGTGAACGCCAGCTCGCTGCGCGGCAGATCTATGATCTGGTTCAGTCTCACAACGGTCATTTGCCCAACGTCGGGGCGATCGGACGCCTGCGCGTTGGCGAGAAACCGCTGCTGACGCAGAGTCAGGTCGCACGGCTCAAACCGATGCTGGCAGTGCGAACGCTATCGGAGTATCGCAGTCAATTTTTGCTCTGGGTTGCGGTCGTTCTGATTGCCTTTTATGCGGTGCATGTGTTTTGGCGAATCCAGGGTTTTGATGGCGAACAGGCAGTGTTGCCGATCATTCACCTGCTGACGGGAACGGGTCTTGCCTTGCTTATCAGCCTTCGCGACCCGCTTCGGGACACGCTGGGGTTTGCCGATTATGCGCAGTCGGTAGCGATTGCCTGTGTCGTGCTAGCTGCTGTCAGTGTTGTCGATGTCAGCCGGATGCTTCAGCAAGCTGAGCTTTGTGCCGCTGCTCGGAGCGATGGCGCTGTCGGTCGCTTTGATAACGCTCGGCACGGGGCCGGGACTGAGCGACGCGAAGGTAAATCTGTTCGGTTTTCAGCCTGCCGAGTTCATCAAGATTCTGGTCGTGTTGTTCTTTGCCGGATACTTCGCGCATCGATGGGAATTTCTGCGTGTGCTGAAAGATCGCCGGCCGGAACTGGAGAAGATCGCGCGTCACGTAGAGATTCCGCGGCTCGAGTATGTGGCTCCGGTTGTCCTGGCCGTTGGCGTTCTGCTGCTGTTTTTCTTCTTGCAGAGAGATCTGGGACCTGCGCTTTTGATTTCGTGCGTATTCCTTGCGATGTACGCGGTGGCGCGCAATCGCGCGCTGCTTGCGGGAGCAGGGTTGGCGTTGATGCTCGCTGGATTCCTTGGTGGATACTTCCTCGAATATCCGCGCACCGTTTACCAACGGGTCGATATGTGGCTCTCACCGTGGGACAACCACGTGCGGGGTGGAGATCAGGTGGTGCAGGCCCTATGGGCGATGTCGAGCGGTGGAGCTTTCGGGTCCGGTCTCGGACTTGGCGATCCGGGACTCATGCCTGCGGCGCACACAGATTTGATTCTGGCGGTGCTCGGCGAAGAATGGGGTTGGATCGGGTTCGCAGGTGTCTACCTTCTGTACGCAATTCTCATCTGGCTATGTTTGAGAATTGCGATGCGAGCCCGCGATGATTATTCGTTCTTCCTCGCGCTCGGTTTCACGCTGCTCATTTCGTTCAGCACGCTCTTGATTTCCGGTGGAGTTCTCGATTTATCGCCACTGTCGGGAGTAGTCACGCCTTTCCTGAGCTACGGCGGGACAGCGATGCTCGCGAACTTCGCGATTATCGGCATACTGCTCGGGATTTCGCGCCAGAGCGGGGAATCAGACCAGACCGAACCTTTCCGTGCTCCTGTTCGACGACTGGCCCAAGTCCTGGCGGTGCTCGCATTTGTTGTTGTCGGAAAAGCCGCGTGGATCCAGATCATCCGGGCAGACGTTACGACGGGAGCGGGAACATTGACCGTGCAGGCCGATGGCTTCCGGCGCTATCTCTACAATCCGCGTATCATGTCGATTGCACGGTCGATCCCGCGTGGAACGATATACGACCGGAACGGCATCCCACTGGCGACCAGCGATCTCGAAGAACTGAAAAAGCACAATCTTGCGCAGAACGTCGATCCGGACGACGCGCGCCACTATCCATTTGGCGCTTACATGACCCATTTGCTTGGCGACACGCGAACCCGATCGAACTGGGGCGCGCGCAACAGTTCCTACATCGAGCGTGATGCCGCAGTCCGGTTGCAGGGATATGACGATCGGGCTCGTGTTGTGGAAGTGCCCGACCCGCGCACCGGGAAACCGACCTACACAATTCGACACGATTATCGTGAATTACTGCCGCTGCTTCGCCACAGGTATGAGCCCGAGCATCCCGACGTGGTCAAGGTGATGACGCGCGAGCGGAATGTACAGACCTCAATCGACTCGCGCTTGCAAGTCAAGGCGTCTCAAATTCTGCAGACCCATCTTCAGCGTCTGAAAAAGCAGAAAGGCGCAGTTGTCATCATGGATGCCGATACCGGGGATCTGCTTGCATCGGTCACATATCCCTGGCCAGCGCAGATGCCGCCCGTGCTCGGGCCGGATGATGGAATCGATGAGATGCTGGATCGCGCCAGATATGGACTTTATCCTCCAGGGTCAACGTTCAAGATTGTCACGGCGACTGCAGCATTGCGCGCCGATCCAAACTCGCCGAGCTTGACGTATGAATGCAAGGGACTGCCCGATGGCCGAGTCGGAAATTATGTGCGCGGATGGGGCCGGCCGATTCGCGACGATGTCGCCGACAGGTCTGCCCACGGGAATGTCAACATGCAGAAAGGCGTGGTTGTTTCCTGTAACGCATATTTCGCGCAACTCGGGACATACAAGGTCGGGCCGGAGGTATTGCACGCTACGGCAAATCTCTTTGGTATCTCCGTAGCGAGCCCGAATACCCCACAGAAGTTGAAGGACGCGCTTCCGCAGGCGGCATACGGACAAGGGCAGGTCGTCGCGAGCCCCTTCCAGATGGCGCGTGTTGCTGCGACTATCGCGAACCATGGCAACATGCCATTCGGTCGCTGGATCACGGACGAAAGCAACCCGCGCATCGAGCCTCCACAATCTATCCTGCAGCCTGAACTCGCCAAGACCCTCGCGGACTACATGCGTGGTGTCGTTACGGGTGGCACTGGGCGAAATGCTGCCAAAGCAGTTGTCCCGATGGCGGGAAAAACCGGAACGGCTGAACTGGCGAAGGGCGCATCCCATGCTTGGTTCATCGGCTTTGCGCCATTCGATTCTCCGGGGCGTCGGATCGCGTTTGCGGTGCTAGTGGAAAATGGGCAGTATGGTGGAGCTGCCGCCGCTCCCATCGCCGTGGATGTGATAGCCGCTGCGCATCAGTATGGGCTGTTCAGTGCGGCGCCACCTGAGGGCCAGCAATGAGCCTCTTTCGCGATATCGAAAAGCGCATCGACGCGCAGATGAAGAAGCTGTTCACTTCCGAGACTGCCGCAGCGCAAGGGCGAGAACTAGTCGAGATTCAGCGCGCCATTCTCGATGAGGTGGAAGATCGCGCGCAATTGCTGCCGCGTGCGCGCCGACATTTTCCCTATAACGATCTTCATGTCCGAATCGCAGCCCCAGAAGCCGACAGGCGGTCTGCGATCCAGCTTGTCTTTGTTGAAGGACACGCTTTGCAGAACGAGATCATGGCGCATTTTCGTAGCGAGGGGATCGAGTTTGCGAACGATCTCAGCGTACGAGTAGAAGCGGTCGAGGATTTTCCGGCGGAGATCTCGGCCAAAGGCTTCCACATCATCTATAGTCAGCGGGAGGCAGCTAAGCCCGAAGCGCTACCTATACCTGTAAAGAAGACTGCGCGTTTTACGATTCTCCACGGCGAGGCTGAGCAACCCGCCTTTGAAGTTAGCAGAAGCCGTATCCATCTGGGACGGTTGGCAGAAGTGCTCGATGACAGGCGCAGACCGATTCGCCGGAATGACGTTGTCTTCAACGAATCTTCAGATAAACCGAACTCGACCATCTCGCGTGCACACGCGCATATTGAGTACGATTCCACAACTGGAGAGTTTCGACTGTTCGATGATGGCAGCTCGTATGGCACCAGCGTTGTGCAAAATGGTCGTCTCGTAAACGTTCCTCCAACAGGCGCCAGGGGGCTGCGCATCGAGTCGGGCGACGAGATCTACCTGGGTCAAGCACGCGTGTTGTTCGAGATCGCATAGTTCCGAACTTCGGTGGTATAGTTCGCCTATGAATCGCCGCTCATTTTTGACGGGAATGGGTCTGACGGGAATGGGAGCCGCTTGTCTGACGCCTGCCCTTGCTCAGGACCGAAAGCTCCGGATCATAGCCTTTGGAGCGCATCCCGACGATTGCGATATTCGTGTCGGTGGCACCGCATTGCTTTGGTCACAACTCGGTCACGCAGTGAAGTTTGTCGCCTGCACGAACGGCGATGCGGGACATCCAGTGATGGGTGGCGCTCCGCTCGCACGGCGCCGTCGGGCGGAAGCCACGGAGGCAGGGAAGCGTTTCGGCGTCACCTACGACATTCTCGAGATCCATGATGGCGAATTGATGCCGACGCTCGAGAATCGAAACCTGATAATTCAGAAGATTCGCGAGTGGGAAGCCGATCTTGTCCTGAGTTCACGTCCCAACGACTATCACCCGGACCATCGGTACACCGGTGTCCTGATTCAAGACGCTGCTTTTATGGTGGTTGTACCCGCGGTGTTGCCGACGATTCCACCGATCAAACGGAATCCTGTTTTCCTTTATTACGAAGATCGGTTCCAAAAGCCGACTCCGTTCAAACCCGACATTGTGGTCGATCTCAGTTCCGTCTGGGACAAGAAGATTAACGGCCTCGATGCTCATGAGTCCCAGTTCTATGAATTTCAGGCGAACGTAAACGCCAGCCTGCAAGTTCCGACGGATAAAGAAGAGAGAAAGAAATGGTTGTCGCAGAGACGCACTCCCGTCGCCAATGAGGCGACCAAGGCCGCAATGGCGAAATGGTATGGTCAAGCCGCAGCTAACAAAAATCCGCTTTACTACGAAGCCTTCGAAATTTGCGAGTATGGAGCGCAGCCTGATGCGGCGCGTATTCGGGAACTGTTTCCGATGCTGCCGAAGCAGGTATAAAGAGGGTGTATGAAACGAGCAATCTTGTCGGGCCTTCTGGCCATTCTCGTCCTTGCGGCAGACGATCCTTGGACGAAAGTTCGGGAACTTAAGAGCGGAACGGAACTGCGTATCTATAAGAAGGATGCAACCCAACCTGTCGTAGCGAAACTCGATCAGGCCAAAGAAGAGAGCCTGATCATTGTTCTGAAGAACGAGCAATCGTCAATTTCGAAAGAAGAGATCGATCGTCTGGACTACAGGCCTGTTGGCGGCAGCCGAGTGACGAAGCAGACCACGACGAAGACGAATACGCTGGGGAATCCCTCGCCCGATCAGCAGAGAATCGGGGGTAGCAATCCCGGGCCCTCCTCTTCTCAGTCGACTAGCCTCACACTCGGTTCGAAGCCCGATTTCGAGACGATTTATCGCCGGTTGCCCGTCGTTCCAAAAGACTAAATGCGTACTATTCGGCGTGTCGCCATCCTCGGCGCGGGAACGATGGGATCCCGTATTGCCGCCCACTTTGCGAATGCCGGCGTTCCTGCCCGGTTACTTGACTTGACGTTAGCTGACGCCAAGCGCGGCGTCGAAGTTGCCGCTAAGCAAAATCCCGGAGCCTTCTTCACTCCTGCGAAGATGTCCCTGATCACTCCCGGCAGCTTCGACGATAACCTTGGCGACATCGCCGATTGCGACTGGGTTCTCGAAGCGGTAGCGGAGAATCTGGAGATCAAGCGCAGTCTTTGGAGCCGTGTCGATTCAGTGCGGAATGCAGACGCGGTGCTCTCGACCAATACCAGCGGCATTCCGTTAGCGCAGATCTGCGAGGGATTTTCGTCCGATTTCCGGCAGACGCTTCGTAGGAACCCACTTCTTCAATCCACCGCGCTATCTGCACCTCGCCGAGGTGATCCCCGGTCCCGAAACCGACCCGGAAGTGTTGAGCTTTGTCTCTCACTACTGTGACGTTCGGCTCGGCAAGGGTGTTGTCCGATGCAAAGATACGCCGAATTTTATCGGGAATCGAATCGGCGCATTCTACGGTTCAACCACGTACAAGATCACGATTGAGGACAACTATTCAATAGAGGAAGTCGATACTCTCACGGGTCCCTTGATTGGCCTGCCGAAGAGCGCCAGTTATCGATTGCTCGATATCGTTGGGCTTGATATCTGGGCGCATGTCGCGAACAATCTTTACCAGCTTGTGCCGCATGATCCTTGGCGTGAGCGGTTTCTGCCTCCTCAGTTCCTATCGAATATGTTGGAGCGGAAGTGGCTTGGGGAAAAGAGCGGGCAAGGCTTTTATAAGCGTGTCGGGCCGCAAAAAGAAATCCACGCAATCGATTGGAAGACGCTCGAATACCATCCGGCGAACAAGGCGAAGTTTCCGTCGGTTGACCTGGCTCGTAACATTGAGGACTTGCCGGAACGGTTGAGAACTCTGGTTGCGGCGAACGATCGCGCCGGCTCGTTCTTGTGGAAACTCTTCAGCGATGTTTTCCTGTACTCGGCTGCAATGATCCCGGAGATCTCGGACCGTATTGTGGAAATCGATCGCGCGATGCGCTGGGGTTACGCCCATACTTACGGACCCTTCGAGTTGTGGGATGCGCTCGGGTTTCAACAAACATGCAACCGGATGGAGCAGGAGGGACGACCGCTTCCCGAGAGCATTGTGCGAATGCGAGAGACGGGAGCACAGTCGTTCTATAAGCATGAAGGCAATCGCACCCAATATTTCGATCTGCTGAACTCGGGATATACAGATCTTGAGCCGCGTCCAGGAATCGAAACAATCAAGGGCGCCAAGAGGTCGCGTGGCGTTGTTCATACCAACCCAGGAGCATCGCTGGTCGACATCGGCGATGGCGTGCTTTGCCTCGAGTTCCACTCGAAGATGAATTCTCTTGGGGAAGATGCCGTCTCGATGGTGTTCAAGGCGATTAGCGAGACAGAGCGTAACTTCGAGGCGTTGGTTATCGCTAACGAGGGAGAGAACTTCAGTGTTGGCGCCAATCTGACACTGCTTTTGCTATCGGCGCAGGATGGCGACTGGGATGAGCTCGACGAAGCCGTGCGGCGATTCCAATCGGCAAGCATGGCGCTAAAGTATGCGCCGAAACCGATTGTCGCCGCTCCCTTCGCGCGCGTGTTGGGAGGTGGGTGTGAGTGGGTCTTGCATTCGACACGAGCGCAGGCATCGGCTGAACTCTATATGGGCTTGGTCGAAGTCGGTGTCGGACTGATTCCTGCGGGCGGCGGATGTAAAGAGATGATTCTGCGCCTCCGCGATCCGAGAAAAGTGTTCGAGCTGATCGGTATGGCGAAAGTGTCTTCTTCCGCCGAAGACGCGCGAGCTCTGGGGCTACTGCACAAGTCCGATTCCATCAGCATGAATCCCGAGCGCCTCTTACACGACGCAAAGACGCTGGCGCTATCATTGGTCGGCACATACTCTCCTGGCGTGCCGCGATCCGACGTCAAAGTATCCGGTGATGCGGGTTATGCCGCTATGAAGCTGGCGGTATGGAGCATGCGGGAAGGCGGATTCATCAGTGATCACGATGTGGTCATCGGAGAAAAGCTTGCGTATATCCTGAGCGGCGGACGCGGCGCCGGGGAGCCGGTCGTGTCCGAGCAGCGCCTGCTCGATCTGGAGCGCGAAGCGTTTCTGTCGCTCTGCGGGATGCAGAAGACTCAGGACCGTATTCAGTACATGCTGAAAAACGGCAAGCCGCTTCGTAATTGAGTTCAGATCCGCAGGAAGAGCTTGCGGCGATACATCCAGTACAAGATCAGCCAGAAGATCAGCAGTACCGCGGCGCCGCGCAGGAATGGCTCTAATCCGGCGCCGAATATCTGAAACGCGCCTGCGCCAAGGTGAATGCGGAATGAGCTGACGGTGAACTCCTCCCACAGATGCGCAATCATGTAAGCCGCAATCGAATTTGCGCCTATGACAATGAGTGGAAACGTCCATCGCCGATGACCTTTAACGTCAATCAACCAACTTAAGCCGGCGAGAATCCAAAAGCACAATCCGCCGCTGAAGAGAGTCCAACTTGGCGTCCAGATTCTCTTCACGATGGGACACAGACCGGTGACGTGAAGCAACACGCCGCCTCCAATCAGCAGCGCTCCAGCGATGGCGAATAGCTTAAGCGGCACCGCTGTCGATTGGCGAAGCCATCGTCCGGCAATCAATCCCAGGATCATAGTCCCCAGTGTGGGGATAAAGCTCATCGTCAGATATCCGCCGCGGTTGGCGATGAAAGGTTCCTTTCTTGGGAAGAGATTCAAGAACCATTGATCGAATGCGCTGCCGGCGTTGGTGTTCTTGTTCCAGTGGGCCGCGAACCCCTGAAACTCTCCGGCGCCGGGCGGATACAATGCCCACCAAATCCAATATCCTCCCAGGATGAAGCCGAGCGCTGTCCATTGCCATCGTGGCCGCGCGAATCCCAGAGCGAACAGAAACGGGTACCCTAACCCAATTTGCGTAAGAGTATCCTCGAACGTGAAGTTCGTCTGGGTGCTATGTGTCGAGCGGAGAAAAATGCCAAGAGCCACGAGCAGCAACGATCGCCAAAGCGCATGCGCGAACATTCGTGAGTACTTCCCGCCTTTCGCCAATCGCGATGCGATGGAATACGGTAATGCGACACCCACAAGGAAGGAGAAAGACGGTTGAATCAGATCGTGCAGCGAAGCGCCCGCCCATGCCACGTGCGTCTGATGATACGCCAGCGTCTCCCAGAACCAGTTACCCGGATAGGCTGCTGCAACTTTCGCGAGTTGCAGTACCTCAGCCATCATCAGAAACATCACAGCGCCGCGATACGTGTCGATGGCGAGATTGCGCGCCGGCGCGGGAGCGCTCACGATGGGAGGCGAAGTGACACGCGCTGCATGGGATCGTCTGTTCCAAAGCTTACCTATGCGGATGCGGGTGTTGTTCGTAGTGCTGGCGAAGCAGATCCTTGCCGTAGTCGTTGCCGTTCGGAGTCCGCACGACCGCATGAACGTGCTCCTTATTCGGCTTGGGAGGACCCGGGAACATGTGTCGAAGCCCGGCTGGGTTTTGATGGTCGAACTCGATGAGTAGTACAGGGCTATGAATGCGGTAGTAGAAAACACTGTCCGCATCTGTGCCACCGATCCAGGCAAACCAGGTGTTGTCGAAATGCTTGCGCACTTCCGACATTTTCACCTTCGCGTGGCCATCATCCATGTTGGCGATGTACATGTTGATCAACTGCAGAAGACTATCCTTTTGCGCCCCATTCAACTCAGACACCTTCACACCTGCATAGTCGAGGACAACATTGTCCTTCCACGCTTCGGTGAGATTGTTGTTGCCGGTCTTTCGAAGTGTTCAGAGATGGCTTTTGTGCGCTGGGCCTCCGGAAGAGACTGGATGAAGCTTAGACCCAGTCTCTGCTCGTCCTGAAGATAGCCGTGCCCTTGAATTTGCCTTCATGGGCAATGACCGGCTCGGACCCGACAAACAGTGGAGTCATCACAACCTGGTCGCCCAGGACGAAGTAGTTCACGATCAGATGATGGCCATCGAGCTGCCACCCCCAGGGCTCCTTGCTGGAAGGCTCACCCATAATGGTGATCCAGTAGAGCCATTCACCGTACTCTTCGAAGTTGTTGTTGTTCAGCTCGCCGAGCGTGTGATTCAAGCGCATGATGTCGCGTGACAGCTTCAGACCTTTCGCGCTCAGCGACGCCTTCATCAATGCGAATGCTGACTCTCTCTGCGCATCGTTCATATCCTTGAACGACATGCCCTGCCGGATATAGAAGTGCTGATTCATCCACTTCTGCCATTCCGGATCTTCAAGACCGAAGGACGTTTTTGCGCGCTGTTCCGCACTGAGACCTTTCAAAAATGCCGCGGCGGCCTTCCGAACCGGCTCCGTCGAGACGCCGGTCGATTTGATCGTGAAGAGACCAGGGGCTGGTTTCCCGTCCGCAGTGATCCCTAGGAAAGGCTCAGCGAGTCCCTTCTTCTCTGCCTGCTCGGACATCGTGCGGAAACGCTCTGTGCGACTGGCGGCAGGAGCGGGGGATTGAGCGGTCGTTCGGTAAACCAATACTCCCGCCAGATAAAGCATGCAGAAGAGAGGAATCAGTTGTTTCTTCATAGGTATACCAATGCCCGTGATTGTACGCTATTTCGAAAGCGCCGACGCAATCGCTTGCACCAGCTCTCTGCCGAATCGCAGCCTGTCCTCGATCGTTGGCAGATGCTTGAGTTTTTCGTTGAATGCGATCCGCTGCTCCATCAAGAAGGCCGGAACTTTGAAATCGCGGTAGAGACCTTGCACTACGTTCATTCTTCCCTTCATTCCCTCGGTGGTTGTTCGTCCCGCAAAGAATAGCGGACGGCTCGGATGAAAGGTCGTATCGTTCGTCAGTGCGCCAAAGAATCTTTCGGCCAGTTGCTTGATCGCGGGGTTCGACTCGTCAGGTGGGCCCTCGAGATATTCGGAAGTTTCCGTGTTATGGAGGGAAAGGAACATGTCGACTTTGGCGCCGCTCTTAATCCAATCGGCGATGGCCTTACGCTGCGCCGCGATCTCAGGCATCGCCACAGGATCTTCGACGTCCCAGTTGCGATTCAGGTCGTATCCTTTGGTGTTGAAGCGTACGCCTCCCCGCGTGACGCCGTCAGGATCGGCCACCGGAAAGATTCTCCAATGAATCTGCTCTCTTAACGCGCGTAGACCAGGGTCATCCGAGAGCAGCGCGCGGACTGCGCCCTCGCCGACCCACGACGAGCCGGATTCCCAACTATGTTGTCGAAACATGAGCCAGACAGTTTTCGCGGGCGAGCCCTTCTGAATCGACCAAACGTGAATGTCACGGCCGCCAATGGTCTTGCCGATCACTTGCTGGCGCGCATCTTTATGTTTCAGGAGATCCTTGCGCAGCGCGTCGAGTTCGTTCAACGTGTATGGCGGAGTGTGAGCTACCCAGAACGTGGACTTCTGCGGGACGATCTTCAGTCGAAGCTTCGGCTCTTTCGAGTCATATTCGACCGGAGTGATGTGGCTCCACGTCTTGCGGTCATAGCTGATGAGAGGCGGTGTCTTGTCCGTGATCGCTCCTTGATTGGGACGGAAGTTGTATTCTCCGGGCAGTCCCACCATATCGAGGAGCATTTCGGACTGACCCGCATTATCGACACGAAAGAAATACCAGGTCGCCTGTCGATTGCGACCGGCCTGATCGGTCTCTCCTTTCACGCTGAGCCGAAAATGGGTGTCCGATACACGTTCGACTTTGTCGAGGGAACCGCCATCGAAATCGGTTCGAACAGTGGGCGCTGCGATAATCAGTGCGGGCAGCAGGAATGACAGAAGGCGCATTGTTGTTTAGTTTAAATCGTTACGCCGACGTCGTTCAGGCGCTTCGACATGAGAGCTTGTCCCCGCTGTCGACCGCAGGCGAAGAACACCGGGAATTTCGCGATGCCGCAGTTTGCGATGGTGTGTCCTGCGAAACTCGCAGATTGGACGCCGCAGCCTGTTCGACCTGTCGACCTGGTCAGCGATGTAGCCAAGCCTTGGTCGCTTGAAATCGCCGCCATCGTTACGGACATCTCAGTGTCCGAGGCGGAAGCGTCTCTTGCCACAAGCGACCCATATCTTCAACGCTGCTGCCGAACCCTTCGATAACGCGCTTCAGGACAAAGCAAAACAAGCCACGGTAAAACTGGCTCAGAAGTTTTCGACGGCGTTCCAGATCCAGGCGTTCGTGGCTCTTTCACAAACTTTGCCGTGCTTTCTCGCGAATGCGTGGCATGCTCTTTTGCAGCACCCCGGCGAAATCGACAAGGTCCATTTACCGACAGCCATCGATGAGCTACTTCGGTATGCCGGACCCTCGCGAGCGATCTTGCGTTACGCCAAAGAAGAGGTCCAGATTGACGGCGCCTCCATCCCGAAAGGTTCAACCGTAGCGCTAATGCTGGCCGCGGCGAATCGGGATCAGGAGCAGTTCCCCGAACCTGACCGGCTCGATTTGGCTCGAAAGGGAACAGGCACCTTGCCTTCGGTCTGGGAAACTATTCGTGTGTTGGCGCCTCGTTAGTGCGTGCAGCAGCCATCCAAGCGACACGAGCGATCATCGGCGTCCTTTCGGACGCAACAATCGTGGAGTGCGCTCCGGATGAGCGCTTTGGTATTCGATCGCTAACGTCGCTACGAATTAGGTAAGGTCCGACAAGCCGTCGATCCGGCCGGTCGAGTCGCCGAAATGCTCCGCCGGCACACCCATGCGATCCATCATGGTGAGGAACAGGTTCGACATCGGCGTTTCCTTGCGGTAGACGATACGGCGCCCGGTCTTGATGTAGCCGCCGCCGCTTCCTGCAATCAGCGTCGGCAGATCCTCGTGAGCGTGACGATTGCCGTCAGACAAACCCGCGCCGTAAACGATCATCGAGTTGTCGAGCATGCTGCGGTCGCCTTCCTTGATGCTCTTCAGCTTCTCGATCCAGGCTGCGAACTGACGCGTATGGTACTCGTTGATCTGCGCGACCTTCTCCATCATCGCGGGATCGTTGCGATGGTGCGTGAGCGGATGGTGACCGTCCGGAATCCCAATCTCGCGATACGGCACGTGATGTACCTTCGCGCGTGACCAGGAACGTCAGCACGCGAGTCAGGTCCGCCTGGAAAGCGACCGTGATCATGTCCGTCATCAGCTTGAAGTGCTCGGCGAAATCGGCCGGCACGCCGTACGGCTTTTCCATGCTTCGGATCGATCTGGGCGTTGTCGGTTTCCGCCTTGTCAATCTGCCGTTCGATCTCGCGAATCGAGGAGAGATATTCGTCGAGCTTGCGTTGATCCGTCGGACCGAGGTTCGCCTGCAGCTTCTTGGTGTCGTCGGTGACGAAATCGAGAATGCTGCGGCGGAACTTCGCCTGGCGCGCGCGAGCTTCCGGCGTGAAGAGCGGCGCCAGTTCCGAACAGACGTTCAAAGAGCGTGCGCGGATCGAGAATCGGCGGCAGCGGCTGTGTTTCGCTTCGCCACGCGAGATTGTTCGTGTACGCGCAGGAATATCCCGAGTCGCAGTCGCCTGCCTGGCGCGCGTCTTCAAGTCCCACTTCGAGCGACGGGAAGCGCGTCTGGTGGCCAATCTTGTTCGCAACGATCTGATCGCACGAGATACCCGCACTTGATATCGACCGCCGTCTTGCGCGGCTGAACGCCGGTCAGATAGGCGCCGCAGCAACGGCCGTGATCGCCCGCGCCGTCGAGCAGCGCCCGCCCGTTGTTGTGCGTCAGATTGCCAAGGACAGTAATGTCGTTCTTGAAAGGCTCGAGCGGCTTCAGCATGCGCGGCAGCTCCGTGAGTTTGCCCTCGTAGGGCGGAGTCCAGCTGCGCATGTCGATGCCGTTCGGCACATAGACGAACGCCATGCGCACCGGCGCCGTCACAGCCTTGCTTTGCGCGAACGCCGGAGTCATCGCATCCAGGAAAGGAAGCGCAACCGCCGCTCCGATGCCCTCGCAAAAACGTGCGCCGTCCAAGAGCTTTACCGGTGATCATCGTTGAGCAACCTCTTTTATCTTGTTTTCCGTCTTGAGAGCTTCGCCTCGCCGCTGCTGAAACGGCAGGCTGCGTACAATCTCGTACATCATCGTCTGGAACCGGTACTCCGATGCCGCCAGTTTCTTGGTAATGCTGTCCACTGTTTTGCGATCGTAGCGCTCCAGGCCGCGACCCAAAGAGTATGTCAGCATCTTCTCGGTCAGGCAGCGGGAAAAATCGTCCAGATCGCCCTTGAGCAAAGCGCGCATCTCCGCCGGGTTCGTGAACGACTTGCCGTTCGGCATCGTGCCGCTCGGAATCGATCGGGAACTTGCCGTCCATCGTACGCCATTTGCCCGATCGCGTCATAGTTCTCGAGACCGAACCCGAGAACGTCCATGCGGCTGTGGCAGGACGCGCAAACCGCGTTGCTGCGATGCTTTTCAAGCTGCTGGCGCAGCGATCCCGGCATTGCCGACCGACTCCTCATCGAGAGCAGGCACATCGGGCGGAGGTGGGGGCGGGGGAGTCCCCAGAATGTTCTGAAGAACGTATTTCCCGCGAATCACCGGCGATGTGCGAGTCGGGTAACTCGAAACCGTCAGGACGCTGGCATGGCTCAGTAGGCCGCCGCGCTGGTCGTGTGGTCAGTTCCACACGGCGGAACTCGGGTCCGGTAACGCCTTCAATGCCATAGTGCTTCGCGAGCCGTTCGTTCAGGAACGTGTACTTGGCATCGAGGAACTCCGGCAGCGGCCTGTTCTCGCGCAGCATAGCTTCGAAGAACATCCGCGTTTCCGTCTTCATCGCTTCGCGCAGTTCCGGACCCCACTCCGGGAACTTCTGCGGATCGGGCTTGACGCTGTCGAGATTGCGCGTCTCCAGCCATTGGCCGGCGAAGTTATCTGCAAACGCCGCCGAGCGCGGTATCGGCCAGCATCCGCTTTACCTGCGCATCCAGAGTTGGCACGCGGAGCTTCCCTGCCTCGGCCAGGTCCAGCAACTCATCGTCCGGCATCGACGCCACAGGAAGTAGCTCAGCCGGGAAGCCAGTTCGAGTTCCGAGATCGGGTGGACCTTCAATGGATCAGCGGTGGATCGCGCTCGATGCGGAAAAGGAAATGCGGCGAAACCAGCATCGCCTGAATCGCGAGCTGAATGCCCTGCTCGGCGATTCAAACCCTCCGTCTTCGCCAAGGCGACAAACCTTAGCAGCGAATCCACTTCGTTCTTTGTCACCGGGCGGCGGTAAGCCCTGCGCGCCAAGGTGCTGACGATCTTGTAGGCGCACGGGTCTCCCGCGGTCTTCGGATCGCAGGTCAGAATCTTCTTGCGGCTCGGCTTTTCTATCTTTGACGGAAACGGGCCGACGAAAATGATCAAGTTCATGAACTTGTTCTTCTTGCTCGTTGTAGGCGTCTTTTTCGCGACAGATTCTTGACGAACTCGTCGTTGATGAAACCGACGCGGAACACGTGGTCGCCTTCCGGCAAGTAGAGGCGGAACTCCTCTTCCGAGTACGGATTGAAGTAAACCAGCTTCGACGGCTTCGTTTCGACCGGCTTGCTCGTCGAGCTTCTTGCCGTCCATCCAGAAGCCCGAGAGGCACCGGCTTGCGCGTCTTCGGCGCGCTGGCCCGGCAGACCGATGCGGACCACATACTCGGCGTCCCAATCGACGCGGTGAGTCGCTTCGACGTGCTAGACAAGTCGAGCCGGCGAAGAGTGTTGTCTTTTCGGGAGTATTCGGCCTCAGCGGCTTCTTGGGCAGCGGATCGGCGCCGATGGCGCGGGCGGCGATTCGCTCGGCCGCGTCGATGTACTTCTCCATCAGCACCGGCGAGATCGTCAGCACATCGCCGATGTTGTCGAAGCCATAGCCGGAATCGTCGGTCGGGAAATCCTTCTCGGCCCGAAAATCGACGCCGAGCAGGTCGCGGACCGTGTTCGAGTACTCGCTGCGATTCAGCCGGCGCGCGGTGACGCGACCCGGATCCGGCGGAATGCTCTTGTCGGCGATCTCCCACTTCTCATGAATGAACTTCGCCATCGCGTCCGGTCTGTTCGGCCGGCAGTCGGGGCATACCCTTCGGCGGCATCTCGCCCGTCCGGATTTTCTGAAGGATTCTCTCCCAGTCCTCTCGCTGCGCCATGATTGACGACGGCGCCTGGAAAGGACCGAGGTTCAAGCCACCCGACGCCATCCGGTCGTTGTGACACGCCATACAGGATTTGGTCAGCACAGGGGTAACCGTGCTCTCAAACGAGTGACCGGCGGGTTTCGCCTCCGGCTTCTTGGGGTCTTGCGCGAGGATAATTCCGGCAGCTAACGCGACTGCGGACAGACTAAGGGCTTGGACACGCATTCCGGTCTGTACTTAAAACGCTCTACGGCAGCGAAATGTTACTCACTGTGATCCATAATCATTGGCACGCGCGCCAGACATCACCAACCCATCTGTCGCATCCGGGTCTGGATACTCGCGCTATAGCTGTTCATCCTGCCGGGTTTCCGCCTGATCGGGGAAGGTAGAATCGCCGCTAACCCGGCGGCCTGCTCTCGGGAAAGGCGCGATGCGCTCCCTCCATAATGGAAATTCGCAGCCGCCTCGGCTCCGAAAATCCCGGGACCCCATTCGGCCACATTCAGGTACAACTCCAGCGTCCGTTGCTTGCCTAAAATCACATCGGCCATGGGAGCGAGGGTATACTCAGCCACCTTCCGCAGCGGGTTGCGATGTGTCGTAAAGAACAGATTCTTGACGAGTTGCTGTGTGATCGTCGATGCTCCGCGACTCACCTCCCCGGATTCCAGGCTGTCCTCGGCGACAATGCGAACTTGCTTCCAATCGATGCCGCCATGTTCGTAGAAACGGCCATCCTCGGCGGCAATGACGGCGTGCTGAAGATCCGGAGCGATGCGCGACAACGGCACAAACGTTTGGCGTTTCTCATACTTCCCCCGGCTGAACATCGACCCCATACGCCGCTGTATTTGGACGCCGGTTGTCGGTGGGTTGATGAATCGCAGTCCCGCCAAAGCTATCGCGCAGAATAGGTGAGCCGCCAGGAACACCAGCCCTGTCCAGCCGAGGACACGGACAACACGGCTTCGTCGTTTCCTCTTGGTCTTTAAACTTCGCCGGGGTAATTTCACGAGAAATCTCAGTATCGCGTGCCCCATGTAGTACTGGTTTGACAGTAAGACGATTCCCTTTTCGATCTAGGGCAGGTATCATGAATCCAAACGCGCTGTTGCAGCGCAATGAGGTTATTTTCAGTTCCCACCAAAGGGGGTCGTCCGTATGCGTATCGCAACGTACGCGATCGCGCTGGCGCTTGTGTGTTCAAGCCTGCTGGCACAAACCGATCGCGGCATAATCAACGGCGTCGTCACCGATTCGAGCGGGGCCGCAATTCCCGGCGCCAAAGTCTCGGCTGTTCAGACCGCCACCAATTCAACATTTTCAACAGTCTCCACTTCCACCGGAGATTTCACCATTCCAAATCTTCCCGTTGGTGAATACTCCGTTCGAGTGGAGAACCAGGGATTCAAGTCCGCTGTCCGGAGTGGAATTACAATCACGGCCGGTGGTTCGGCTCGTGTGGCGGTCACGTTGGACGTCGGCGCAGTGAGCGAGTCAGTGGAAGTCACAGCGCAAGCCGTTCAGATGCAGACCGACGATGCGCGAACATCGACTTCCGTCTCGAACAAGCTGGTTGATGAGTTGCCATTGGTCGTCGGCGGCGCGATGCGTAGCGCTTTCGATCTCGCGATGATAGCCCCGCAGGCGAACCGTCCGCAGGGCACTCCTACATCAGGCAATGAAGCCGACAAGGCGTTCGCGATCGGCGGAGGTCAAGCCGGCGGTTATGCGGCGAATCTCGACGGCGTGACGATTCTCACGGGCCGCTATAGCTCGGTCCAATGGGCCAGCGTGAACACCCCGTCCGTCGACGCTATCACCGAATTCGCGGTCGAAACGAACGGCTTCAAAGCGGAGTATGGCCGCGCCCAGGGTGGCGTAATCACATTCACTTCGAAGTCCGGCACGAACGAAGTCCATGGCACTGCTTACGAGTTTCTACGCAACGACGCCCTCGACGCCCGGCGATTCTTTGAGCGCCAAAAAGGTGTTTACAAGCAGAACGATTTCGGTTGGAGCGCCGGCGGTCCGGTCGTACATCCCGAAGCTGTACGACGGCCGCAATAAGAGCTTCTGGTTCGCCAGTATGGAATGGTTCCGCAATCGCGTTGGCGCGGCCAGTGAGCAGTTCAGCGTGCCGACTCCGGAGATGTATCGCGGCGATTTTCGGAACTGGGTCGACGGCAATGGCCGTCCAGCCACGATCTATGACCCCGCGACCACTCGGACTGAGAACGGCGCGCACGGTACGCACGCCCTTCCCGAACAACATCATCCCTGAGAACCGGATCTCACCCTTCGCCAAAGCTGTCCTCGCGCAGGTCGGCTCCGTAGCTCTACCGAACAATGGAGCGGCTCCCGGTACCAGCGCCTATGTTCGAAACAACTTCATCAATGCGACTGGAACGAAGCTCGATCCCTGGAACAAGTGGAGCGTCAAAGGCGATCAAAACATCGGCACCAACGATAAGCTGACGTTCCTGTACAACCGCGGACTGCACGAGGCCGTTCCGGGTCCTGATGGATTCCCCGGATTGCCGTTTCCTCTGACCACTCCTCCAAACCGCATCACCAGGCAGGATTCGAATGTTTACCGCTTCACGTACACGAAGGTCATCACTCCCACCATCGTCAATTACTTCTACGGCGGCATGAACCAGTACCAGGATTCGAACCGCTCTGTCGCCTTTGAAGGCGGTTGGAGCGGAAAGGGTATCTGCTTGAAGAACGCCTGGAACTGCGACGTGAACTTCCCGCTCATTTCGTTCTCCGATTATTCCCAGTGGGGTGGAGACGCGTTCGACGGCTCCGACAACAACTCTCGTACGTTTGGCGACGATCTCACCATCGCGAAAGGCCGCCACACGTTCAAGATGGGCTATATGTATGACTGGACGTTGTATGGTGGTTTCGGCCAGCAATCGATCGCGGGCCGCATCGGCACAGATCGTCGTAGCACCAGCGTCCCGAACGTGAACGACGTCGCCACCGGCGGCGGCAATGCGTTCGCGTCATTCCTGCTCGGCCAGGCATATTCCGGCGGAACTGAGAATGAGCGCTATGTCGGCCAGATCTTCCGCTACCACGCGATGTACTTCCAGGACGATTGGAAGGTCAACTCGCGGCTGACAGTCAATTTAGGTTTGCGCTATGAGTTCCAGCTTCCTCCGCTCGAGAAGGACGACAAATGGAGCGACTTCGATCCTAATCTGCCGAATCCCGGCGCTGATGGCTTCTTAGGAGCTCTGAAGTTCGCCGGCTTTGGCGAGGGTCGCGAGAACAGCCGCACGCTGACAAAGGGTTGGTTCGGAGGTTGGGGACCTCGCCTCGGAATCGCGTTCCAGGCGAACGACAAGACTACGATTCGTGCCGGAGCCGCTCGTACCTTTGGTTTCGTCAAGGCAACCACCGGATCGACGCACTTCGATGGCGCCATCCTCAACTTCAATAACACCAATACGACAAATGGAATCACTCCATACTTCCTGATCGACGAGGGTATCCCGGCATACCAACGTCCGCCTTCCGTGAACCCGTCGTTTGCCAACGGCCAGTCTCCGGCGTTCTGGGATAACGAAGCCGTGCGGCTCCCCGAGAATCTGCAGTACACCTTCTCGGTGCAGCGGCAGCTTGCCAACTCCCTCGTCCTCGAAACGGCGTACAACGCTACGCTCGGCACCCACCTCGTTGCCGGTCTGAAGCAGATCAATCAGGCTCCCTTCAGCGTGCTCGAACGGTATCCGACCACTCTGCTTACCGCAGAACATCAACAGCGCCGCAGGCCATCGCCGCCGGTGTTCCGAAGCCTTACCCGAGCTTCAATGGCAGCGTCGCGCAGGCTCTTCGTCCCTATCCGCAGTACAACGACATCAACACCTGCGTCAGGTCACGGCGACAAGAGCGGCCACTCCACCTATCACTCGATGCTGATCAAGCTCGACAAGCGCTATGCCTCCGGCTTGACGCTGAACGCCTCCTATGTGCTCTCGAAGCTCCTGACGGATGCCGACAGCTATGATTCCGACAACTCGGCGGCGGATCACTACAATCGCAGCTTGGAAAAGTCGATCGGCCAATACGACCAGACGCACAGCTTCAAGTTCAACTACTCTTACGAACTGCCGTTCGGCAAGGGTAAGGGAATGTTGAACAGTGGCGTGATGTCGTACATTCTCGGCGGCTGGCGAATCGGCGGCGCCCATCATCTATGCGAGCGGCTATCCTCTTTCGCTGACCAACGGCATCAACTACAACCTCTTCAACGGCCGGTCACCTGCCCACATCACCACGTATGAAGGCTGGGTCAACACCAACGAAAATCCCAACTGGTCTGGTGGCGAACGCTACTTCAACTTCCCAGGAAGGTTATGCCCCAGCTCTCTCTGCAGTCGACTTCAGTGCTTGGCAACGCAACCCGGTACAATCCGAAGGCGCGTGAGCCATGGGTCAGAGAAGACAACTTCTCGCTTGCCAAAAGTTTCCAGTTTGGCGAGAGAGTTCGCATGGATCTTCGTGGCGAATCGTTCAATGCCTTCAATCGGCCCAGATTCAATCCGGGTAACACCAACGTGAGAGACCCAAACTTCGGCATCGTCAACAGCACGTTGAACGAGCCGCGCCGTATGCAAGTGGGCTTGAAGCTGTACTTCTAGGTCCCATATCAAACCAACGGGGGCACCCTCTTGCCGAGGACGCCCCTCTTTTCTTTTGCGACAATACCTGAATGCATCGATCGGCTGCAGTCGCTTGGAGCTGTTGGCTTCTTGCTTCATCCGTTCCACAGGCTGCAGGTTGGGGATTCAAAGGCCATCGTGTTATAGGCGAATTGGCCGAGCGGCGTCTCGCTAAGCAACATCCCGAAGTTCTCGAAGAAATCGCAAAGCTGGTCGGTCCTGGAGTACGTCTCGCAACGCTCGCCACTTGCGCGGATGAGATTCGCGACTATACACGAGACATCAAGACTCGCGCTTTCCCGAGCACATGTCTCCTGACACCCGCTGAAGTCGAGTCGCGATTCCAAAAGACGGCAAACTGGCACTTCATCAACATCCCTGTCAACGGTGCTACTAACGGCGCGCAGGCATGTCCGGAAGACTGCATCACCAAGCGCATCGATGCCTTCATCAAACAACTAAGGACAAGAATCTCGACCGGAAAGACCGAGCCGTAGCATTGATGTTCCTCACGCACCTCATCGGCGATGTCCATCAGCCTCTGCACGCGGCCGAGCGAAATGGCGATCAGGGTGGAAATCAAATCTTCGTCCGAATCGGAAACCAGACACGCAGACTCCACAGTGCTTGGGATACGCTCCTAGTTGAAGGTGCCGGACGCTCATTGCTCTCCGAACAAGATCTCATCGAACTGCTCTCCAGCCCTAAGTTCGACGGAGCGATGAAGAAATCGAACGGATCCGCCCAGTCGTGGGCCTTGGAGTCCAATGACATCGCCCGCAAGATCACCTATCGGGATGTTCCATTTCGCATGACCACGTTCGAAGAGCCAATCGTTCTTCCCCATCCGTCCTACCGCGACCGCGCCACACACCAGGTTCGAAAGCGGCTGTATGCGGCCTCGGTTCGTCTCGCCGATACCCTCGCCCAGGTGCTTGGAAGATCATGAAGCTATTCGTCTACGGCAGCCTCATGTCTCGCACGGAACTGGAACGTGTGCTCGGGCGCTCCTATGACGGCGAATATCGTCCGCAGAGACTTCGCGGATACCGGCGAGAGTGGCAGGTTTCCGATGGCGAAATGGCGTATCTCGGTCTGCGGAAAGACGCTGCCTCTTCTATTAGCGGGTTTTTAATCGAGCTAACCGGGGCCGATCTTGAGAAGCTGGACGACTGGGAGCCTGGATATCATCGTGTGCTGATCGAGAACTTCGAAGTGTACATGTCGACAGTCGAACAGCAGACGAAGACCGAATCGTTCGTCCTTCGCTCTTATCTGAACATGGTGCAGCAGGTCGCGCCGGAACCCCTCCCGAAAGTCCCTCCGCACATGACCATTGTTGAAGACGATTAGGGTTGGTTCATTCCGAAAACATAAAGCGAATTCCCGACCGTCACCGCGACAAATTGCTTCCCGTCGACCAGATAGCTGATAGGGTTCGAACGCGCTGCGCCGCCTGCTTGAAAGCGCCACAATGGCTTTCCCGTCGAAGCGCTAGGGCAAACACCTGTCCTTCATTCGTGCTGCCGAATAGCAGGTTACCCCCTGTCGACAGCAATCCTGCCCATGGAGGAGAGAACAGCTTGTGTTCCCACTTCAATCCCCCGGTAGCAGGATCGAAAGCACGCACTGCTCCCCACTCCTGCTCGCCTTGCACGCGTGCGAAAGCCGCCGCCGTTGAACTGCTCGCCTTCCTTGTACTCAGGATCGCCAATAAAATACGTCGAGCCGGCTTCCCTCACCGCGACATACAACAAGTTTGTGCGCGGACTATAAGTCGGACTGTACCAGTTATTCGCGCCTGCGACCGCGGGCCAAACGCGTACACCGTCGAGACTCGGAAATGTGTTGGGCTCGCGAATCGGACGCCCTTTATCGTCGAGTCCCTTGGCCCAAGTCTGCTTTGCGTATGGCTTGCCAACCAGGAACTCGCCTGTAACCCGATCCAACACGTAATAGAACGCATTGCGATTCGGAAACACAACAAGTTTTCGAGGTTGCCCGCGAACCTGTCCGTCAACAAGCACAGGAACTTCGGTCGCATCCCAATCGTGGACATCGTGGGGAGTGAACTGGAAATACCACTTGAGCTTGCCAGTATCCGCATCGACCGCGATCAAACAATCCGAGTAAAGATTGTCACCCTCGCGAACGTCACCATTCCAATCGGGACCCGGATTTCCTGTTCCCCAATAAATGAGGTTTGTCTGCGGATCGTATGCTCCTGTCACCCACGTAGTCGCCGAACCTGTTTTCCAACTATCGCCCTTCCAGGTCTCATTACCCGGCTCTCCTGCCGCGGGGATCGTCCAGAATCGCCACGACCGTTTACCTGTCCGCGCATCGTAGGCGTCGAAAAAACCGCGCACGCCGTACTCGCCGCCTGCGATGCCGATGACGATCTTGTCCTTTACTACGAGAGGCGCGCACAGTGATCGAATGTCCGGACTTGTAGTTCGCGACTGTCGTGTCCCACATTACCGCTCCGGTCTTGGCATTTAGCGCAACAAGATGCGCATCGATCGTCCCGACATAGACGAGATCTCCCAGAATCGCGACACCGCGATTCACCTGGCCGCAGCACACACGCACATCCTCGGGAAGATTGCGTCTGTATTTCCACAGCGGTCGTCCCGTTCGCGTATCGAGCGCGGTTACATTGCTTGGCGGCTCCGAGATATACATGATTCCGTCGACCACGATCGGTGTTGTCTCGAACTTCTGTAGGGAAGTGACTTGATAAGACCAGATCGGCCTTAGCGCCGAAACGTTTCCTTCGTTAATTTGATCGAGAGAAGAGAACCGGTGCGCCGAGTAATTGCCCGAATACGTCAGCCAGTTTCCCGGTTCGCTCTCCGCCTTCAGGATCCGTTGGTAGGTCACCTGAGCCGAGAGACTGCTCGTCAGGATCAACGCGATGGCAAGTCTCACTGCTGCCCTCCTGTGCTCGCAAGGAACGCGACAATGTCCGTTATTTCTTTCTCGCTAAGTTGCTTGGCATAGGACGGCATGAGAGTCCGTTGCTCTACTTGAAGTTCGGTCAAATCCTGCTTCCAGAAGGAGTGCAGACCCAGGCTTGAATCGCGGACCTGAATCGACCATGTGTCCTCGTTCATCCGCACGCCCGTCATTGTCCGGCCGTCTCTCGTGGTCAGCTTTACCAGGCTAAAGTTACCCGCGAGATCCTGGGCTGGATCCAGCAACTTTGTCCGAAGATACGCCGGACTGCGACGCACACCAATATCGGACAGTGAGGGGCCAAGGTGTCCGCCCTCGCCATTTAAGACATGGCATTGAATACAGCCCCCTTTTCCTCGTACCAATTCCTGCCCTTTGCGAATGTCACCGCGTTTGGCGCCTTCGTCCGATCGCCCCAGCGTTCGAACGTATGCAGACATCTGCCAAATCTCCCGCTGGGTCATGTTATGCGGAGGCATTTCGGTTTCGGGGATACCGTAGCGAATGACACGATATAAGGCGAGATCGCTCTGTCCGCGTGGAAGCACGGGCGTAGCGAGATTCGTGCCCTTACCGCCATCCCCGGAAGGACCATGACAACCGGCACACCGGCCCGCGTAAAGCTTCTTGCCTTGCTCGACGTCGGAGGTGTTGGTGTACGGATTCTTGTCTACATTGGGAAAATCGGGTAGGAATACGTGCTGAAGCAGAAGTAGAGCTGCAATCACCATGGGAAACTAGTAGATTGTATACACTTTCGCGAGTGCAGGAGGAAGCGCTGAGAAATGTCGAGCCCGTCAGCAACACCGAAAATAACAATTCGCCGCGCCAAGCCGGACGACGCTGCCGAGTGCGGACGTATTTGCTACGAAGCATTCACCGGCATCAACCGTGAACACGGCTTTCCGCCTGAGCTTCCGGCGGCTGATGCAGCCGTGGGATTGCTGGGAATGTTGTTCTCCCATCCTGGATTTTGCTGCGTCGTAGCCGAGTCCGACGGGCGAATTGTCGGAAGTAATTGCCTCGATGAACGAGGCGTAATCGCCGGCATCGGACCGGTAACCGTCGATCCGCACCAGCAGAATCATGGCGTTGGTAGAGCCCTGATGCTGACCGTAATGGATCGGGCGCGTGCACGCAACTTCCCAGGCGTACGCCTGTTGCAGTCCGCATTTCACAATCGGTCGCTGTCTCTCTACGTGAAGCTAGGCTTCGATGTTCGTGAGCCCATATCGGTCATGCATGGCTCTCCGATCAGGCAGGCGATCGATGGATGCGCAGTCCGGCCGGCTCTCGAAGATGACATCAACGCAGCCAATGCGCTCTGCGAAAGGGTGCACGGACACAATCGGGCAGGGGAATTGAAAGAAGGTATCGCGAGTAAGAACGCGGTTGTCGTCGAGCGTTATGGCCGTCTGACGGGCTATGCAACCGGATTCGGATATTTCGCCCATGCTGTCGGTGAATCGAATCTCGATATACAGGCGTTGATCGCTTCCGCCGATGAATTTCACGGAGCGGGGATCATCGTCCCGACACGGAACATGGAACTGCTGCGTTGGTGTCTCGATCATGGTCTGCGCATCTTCCAGCCAATGACATTGATGACGATTGGACTTTACAACGAACCAAACGGAGCTTACCTGCCGTCGGTGCTCTATTAGCGCCCGTACTTGGCGGCCAGTTTCACCACCGTAGTAGTGCTGCGAAACGTCGTCAGCGCTTTCGTAGACCGTTCGAATGCTCGATTTGAGAACGTCGATTCACTCTGTTTCTTGCGGCAAAGCCAGTACACTTCCCGATCGTTTACATGAAAGTCATCAATGTCTGTCTTTAGAGACATGAGAGCCATGGTGGCCTCAGTGCTCAAGCGATCAGACAGAAACCCGATACAAAATGCCTGTGCTGCAGCCAACGCGTCAGTTGGGAAGGGCTTGTAGACGCTGACTGCGCGGACTTGCTCATCAGTACGCAGAAATGTGGCAACACTGTAGCCAAGCGCCGCCTCGAGTTGTCGCTCGATATTGTTCTCGAGCTTCTTTGCCGCGACCGATTTCGAGTCGAAGATCACATTGCCGCTGGCAATGAAAGTCTCGACATTCGAGAAGCCCATGTCCGCGAACAGCTCGCGGAGCCGCTCCATCGTGACAACGTGTCCGCCGACATTGATTGCGCGAAGGAAGGCGATGTATCGGGGCATGAGAAGAATCTTATCACCGCATGAGAATCGAATAGACAGAAGGGCTACCAGTAGCTAAATCTAGCAAATAAGCATCTATTTACCACTAGACGGACATATAGAGTAGACTTAAGGCGCGATGCCAAAAGCGCCGAAGACCGATGGAGAAATGTTGCAAGGTACCCTGGACATGCTGGTTCTTCAAACGCTAGTGAGCGGACCCGCCCACGGACACACGATCGCCACGATCATCGAGCGCAACTCGGGCGACATCCTTCAGGTAGAACATGGATCTCTTTACCCGGCGCTCTATCGATTGGATTCTCGCGGTTGGATCGCGTCGTTCTGGGGAACTTCCGAGAACAACCGGAAGGCCAAGTACTATCGGCTCACTCCTGCAGGAAGAAAGCAGCTTGCTGCCGAGACGACCAGGTGGAAGCGATTGGTGAAGGGGATAGGCCGCGTCCTGAATCCTTCGGCCGCCGGCGAAACGCTATGAATTGGCGCCGAATCTTTTCTCGCTCCGACCGCATGGCCGACTTGACCCAGGAGATCGAGTTTCATGTGCAGGCCGAGACGGACGAAAACATTGCCAGAGGCATGGCTGCCGGCGAAGCCCGTCTGGCCGCGCGCCGAAAACTTGGCAACACTGCTTTGATCCGGGAGGATATCTACGCGATGAAGACCAGCGCGCAGCTTGAGATTATCTGGCAAGACATCAAGTA
>CAWJQP010000090.1:0-81199 GCA_963844855.1 Bryobacteraceae bacterium | reverse complement strand
TCCAGGTGCAGCAGGCAGCAACCATCGACGCGCAACTCCAGGTGGGTGAGGTAACCACGGTGGTCGAGGTGGCTTCGGAGCAGCCGCTTTTGAACACTACCATAGCCAACCTCGGCCAAGTCGTCGAGAACAAGTACATCCTGTCACTGCCGCTGATTTCCCGGCAGGTAATGTCGTTTGTCTACGCGGCTCCGGGCATCGTCCGCTCCGGAGGCCGCATGGGAGGTGAAGCGAACACGAACTTCGTCGCCAATGGCACGCGCAATTCGAGTTCCGACGTCTTGTTGGATGGTGTCAGCGTCACTAACGTCGAGCAAAACTCGGGTATTACGCAGCTCAAGTACACGCCGTCGGTAGATGCAGTACAGGAATTCAAGGTGCAAACCAGCTTTTTCGCGGCGGAATTCGGCCAGACCGGTGGTGCGATTATCAACGTCGTGACCAAAAGCGGCACCAACGATTTCCATGGGACCGGCTACTGGTTTTTCCGCGCAGACGAACTGAATGCGAATAGCTTCTTTTCAAATCGCGCCGGTCGACCGAAGCCCGATTTCCGCCGTCATCAGTTTGGCGGCGTTGTAGGCGGTCCTATTAAGAAGGACAAAATGTTCTTCTTCAGCACCATTGAGCGGACCGACAACAAAAGCCCCAGAACGGAGACCCGGACGTTCCCCACTCTCTTGCAGCGGGAAGGCAACTTCTCAGACTACTTGACCGGCAGCGGACAGCTCATCGCGGTGTACAATCCTTTCGACACATTCAGGAATGCCGCAGGCGACATCAAACGACGGCCATTTGCCAATAACATCGTCCCAAAGACTATGTGGGATCCCGTCTCGGCAAAAGCGCTCGAGTATTTTCCGCAACCCAATCAACCGGGCGTCCAATTCACAAACGCGAGCAACTGGTTTCAGCAGGGTGTCACCGCCAGCATCGGCAATCAGACCGATCAGAAGTTTGATTGGAACGTCAGCGACAACAATCGCTTGACTGCGAGATATAGCGCCAGTTGGGGGACCAGCAACCCGCCCAATCTGTTCGGAAACGCGGCGAACACATTCAATGAAGGTCCCGGCAAGAACCGTACACACAACGTTGTGGCGGATTGGACGCGCACTCACAGCCCGACCACGATCATCACTTTCCGGGCGGGCTACCTCTGGCAGTACGGAGACCGCTACCCGTTCGAGGAGTTCAATCCGAGCACACTGGGTCTTCCCAGCTACGTGGAAAAGAACGCTACCTTCCTGACCTTTCCGACCTTCAACCCGCAGGGTTACGACGACATCGGCACAGAAGGCTGGCTCATTATTGGCCGCGAGGAAAGCGTTTCCCAGTTCTCGGGCAGCGTGACCAAGATCCTGGGCGGTCACAGCGTCAAAATGGGCGGAGAGCTACGGAATATCCGGCTCGATTATCTGCAACCCGGTTATCCGAGCAGTCAGTACGAGTTCAGACGCCAGGAAACCAGCGAAGATCTGTTCTCTACAACGGCCACCCAGGGCAACAGCTTGGCATCCCTGCTCATGGGCTGGGGAAACGGAAGTAACTTCCATCATGACCCATGGTCGTTCAGCCGCTCGCGGTACTGGGGTTTCTATGTCCAGGACGATTGGAAAGCCACGCGCAAACTGACCCTCAATCTCGGATTGCGTTATGACTTCGACATTCCACGGTGGGAATCCGAAGACCGGCTCAGCTACTGGGACCTCAACCAGCAAGCGCCGATCCGGGTGCCTGGCTACGATCTCCGCGGTGTATTCAAGTTCACAGGCGGGGATAACCCTCGCAGTCCGTTCGACGGCGACTACAACAATTTCTCGCCCCGGCTCGGCATCGCATATGCCCTCAACGACAAGACCTCGATCCGCGCGGCGTATGGGCTGTTCTACTCGCTGTCCCGCGCTACCGTAAAAGGCCATTTGGGCTCGGGATTCCAGACAAATTCGACAGTGCGGTGGACCGACGACAGCAATGCGACCAAGCGCATGACGCTCTCAGACCCCTGGCCGGAAGGCTTGAACCTTCCCCCTGGCAGCAGCCTGGGAGACGCAACTTTCCTCGGCCTCAGCGCCGGCACAATCGTTCGTGAAAACCGCAATCCGGATTACCAAAGCTGGAACTTCTCCATACAGCGGACCGTGGCAGGCAATGCCGTCGTCGAGATTAACTACACCGGCAGCAAGGGCACACATCTGGTGTTCAACGGCGATACGGAGTTGCGTCGGCTCGATCCCAGTTACTGGGGAATTGGCCGAACGGCACTGGCCGCTCAGGTTCCCAACCCGTTCTACGGGGTCATCAACGATACACGTTCGCGGCTGAGTCAGCAGACCATCGATCTCGGACACCTGCTGAGACCGATGCCTCATTTCTGCTGCGGTGGGGGCGCCGCAAACCGCAGTGATGCGGAAGCTACTCGCGGGAACTCGATCTACAACGCACTGCAACTCAAGTACGAGAAACGGTTCTCACATGGACTCGCAATGCTCGCTCACTATACGTGGGCGAAGATGATCGACGACATTAGCCATGGCGCCGGAAACCTGAACTGGCTCGGCGGTAATACGCAAGTGCAGGATTGGACCAATCTTCGCAACGAACGCTCTTTGTCCGCACATGACATTCCACACCGCTTTGTGATGACCGCTTCCTACCAGCTTCCAGTCGGCAGGGGCAAGGCCCTTGGTAACGATTGGGGCCGCATGAAGAACATGTTCCTCGGTGGCTGGGAAGTCAGCGGCGTCTGGACCTTCCAGAGCGGCTCGCCATTGAACATCGTGCAAAACGGCGGAACTCTCTGGAATGGTCAACAGCGGCCGAATCTGATCGGCGACCCGGATCCGCACATGAGCACGATGGAGAAGTTCAACCGCGGCCAATGGTTCGACCTTGCCGCCTTCAGTCGGCCTGCGGCAGACACCTACGGATCGGCTTCACGCCTGATCGCCTACCGCAACCCCCATCTCCACAACCTGGATGCGGCGCTCTTCAAGAACTTCGCCATCAACGAGTCGATGCGAGGTGAGTTCCGCGTGGAGTTGGACAACGCAACCAACGTCACCACGTTTGGCTTTCCCGGCCAGAATGCGCAGACCGAATTCGGATCCACTCAGTTCGGTACCATCACCGGCTATGCGAGCGGCCGCGGTCCGCGCGAGATACAACTCGGCGTGAAGTTCTACTTCTGACAGCCTCCTCCTCACCCACATGGGAAAGCGGAGACTTTTGGGTCTCCGCTTTTTTTGTTTGTGTTAGCCTGATTCGGTCCGTCCGCTCGGGGCGTGTATCGCAAAGCTCTTCGACGCCACCGTGCACGACCGCTCCCACGAACCACAGCAGAGCTATTGTAGATCTTCCGCCCGCAAATGAAAGTGCTCGTCAATCCGCGACATGCGGGCTTGCTCCCGTTTGACATCCTCAGAGGGCGCTGCAAACACCTTGACCAACTTTCATATTAGATATAATCTAAAAAGGTTTGTTCATGGACCCCGACGCGATCAGACGCTCCTTCGCGGGCAGCGGTCTGCGGAGCACTCCGCAGCGCTACGCTGTGATGGCGTTCTTGATGGAACAAGCGGTGCATCCCACAGCGGCGGAGATCTTCGAAGCTGTTAACCGCGTCGATCCGCGCTCTTCCAGGGCTACGATTTATAACAATTTGCGCGACTTGGTGCAGGCTGGTTTGGTGCGTGAAGTGGCCATGGAGGGCCGCGCGGCGCGATTTGATGCGAAAGGCATGCGGCATCACCACTTCATCTGCGACCGCTGCGGCAACGTGGAGGACGTGGACTGGTATGACGTGCCCCGGCCTGCCGCAGCCGCGCTCGGCAAGCGGGTGCTTCGCGAATGCGAACTCATTTTCCGGGGGCTGTGCACCAAGTGCGCGCCCCGGCGCGCTTCCCGTTAAGTATTCTAATCGAAGGAAAGGATAAACAGAATGGAAAAAGAAGTAACAGAGGCAGCAGCGGCTGTCCCGAGCAATGGCCAAACTGTAGCAGGCGCCACGAAGTGCCCGGTAGCGCACAGCGCGCGCGGGCGGGGAAACCGCGACTGGTGGCCCGACGCCCTGGACATCTCGGTTCTTCACCGGAACTCCAGCTTGTCTGACCCCATGGGTAACGGGTTCGACTATGCCAAGGAGTTTGAAAGCCTTGACCTCGATGCAGTGGTTAAGGACCTGCATGTCCTAATGACAGACTCGCAGGATTGGTGGCCGGCCGATTTCGGCCATTATGGCGGGTTGATGATCCGCATGGCATGGCACAGCGCAGGGACTTACCGGATTACTGACGGCCGCGGCGGCGCTGGCGCCGGGCAGCAACGCTTCGCGCCGCTGAATAGCTGGCCGGACAACGCGAACCTGGATAAGGCGCGCCGCCTGCTGTGGCCCATCAAGCAGAAATATGGCGAGAAGATCTCGTGGGCCGACCTGATGATTCTCGCCGGTAACGTCGCGCTCGAATCGATGGGCTTCAAGACCTTCGGCTTTGCTGGGGGACGCGCCGACGTGTGGGAGCCCGAGGAGCTTTTCTGGGGTCCGGAAGGAACGTGGCTGGGCGATGAACGTTATAGCGGTGAGCGTCAACTGGCGGAGCCGCTCGGTGCGGTTCAGATGGGCCTGATCTACGTCAACCCGCAAGGTCCGAACGGCAACCCGGACCCGGTCGCGGCGGCGAAAGATATCCGCGAGACGTTCTTCCGCATGGCCATGAACGACGAAGAGACCGTCGCGCTGATCGCCGGCGGCCACACTTTTGGCAAGACCCACGGCGCCGGTGACCCGTCGCTGGTGGGGCCTGATCCGGAAAGCGGCGCTTTAGAAGACCAGGGCCTCGGGTGGAAGAGCAAGCACGGCAGCGGGTTCGGCGGCGATGCAATTACCGGCGGTCCGGAAGTCACCTGGACGCAGACGCCAACGAAGTGGAGCAACCTGTTCTTCAAGAACCTGTTCGAAAACGAGTGGGAGGTGACAACCAGTCCGGCGGGAGCGAAGCAGTGGCAGGCCAAGAATGGCCACGCAACGATACCGGACCCGTTCGATAAGACGAAGAAGCGCGTGCCCACTATGCTGACCACCGATCTGTCGCTGCGCTTCGATCCGGCATATGAGAAGATCTCGCGGCGATTCCTCGAAAATCCGGATCAGTTCGCCGACGCATTCGCCCGCGCCTGGTTCAAGCTCACGCACCGCGACATGGGCCCGATCGCGCGTTATCTCGGCCCGCTGGTGCCGAAGGAGACTCTGATCTGGCAGGACCCGATCCCCGCGGTGGACCACCCGCTGATCGATGAAAACGATGCTGCTCGCATTGAAGGCGAAGATCCTCGCCTCCGGCCTTTCGGTCTCCGATCTCGTTTCGACCGCTTGGGCATCGGCATCGACATTTCGAGGCTCCGATAAGCGCGGCGGGGCGAATGGCGCACGCATCCGCCTGGCTCCCCAGAAGGATTGGGAGATCAATCAGCCCGAGCAACTTGCGAAAGGTGCTTGATAAGCTCGAGACCATCCGCAAGGAATTCGGCAAAAAGGTCTCACTTGCTGACCTGATCGTCCTGGGAGGAGACGCCGCAATCGAAAAGGCCGCGAAGGACGCTGGAGTCGAGGTGAAGGTGCCCTTCACGCCGGGACGCATGGACGCGTCTCAGGAACAAACCGACGTCACCTCTTTCGCTCCTCTCGAGCCGCGGGCCGATGGCTTCCGCAACTACATTAGCGGCAGGACCCAATTCATGCAGCCGGAGGAGGCCCTGGTGGACCGCGCGCAACTGCTGAGGCTGACCGGCCCGGAAATGACGGTGCTGCTCGGCGGACTTCGCGTGCTCGGCGCGAATGCAGGCGGTTCCAAGCACGGCGTCTTCACCGGGACGCCCGGAGTTTGACGAACGACTTCTTCGTCAACCTGCTGGACATGCGCACGCAATGGCAGCCGGCCGCTGGTGAAGAAGGTTTGTACGAGGGCCGCGATCGCAAAACGAACGCGCTGAAGTGGACCGGAACACGCGTCGACCTGATCTTCGGTTCGCACTCGCAACTGCGTGCCTTCGCAGAGGTCTATGCCTGCGCGGGATCGAAGGAGAAGTTCGTGAAAGACTTTGTGGCCGCATGGAACAAGGTCATGAACCTGGATCGCTACGACGTCGTCCGGACTGGAGAGACAACCACATCTTCCCTTGAGTAACTAGTTCCTGTTGTTTGGATCGGCAATGGCGAACGTCAGTTTTGAGGCGCGCGTGCGGGTCGGCTCGCGCGCCCAGCCCCCTGGAGTGCTCGGCACGATTCCCTATTTAAGTCCCGAGCAGGCGTGCGGCTCCGCCGACATCGATTCCCGCTCCGACCAATTCTCGTTTGGAATAGTGCTTTACGAGCTTGCTGCGGGCAAGGACCCCTCGAGCGGTCAAGCGTGGCGGTGAGCATTGGTGCTGTCATAGCGCTGGAGTGGAACTGCGGTACGCACACTCATATTCAGCGAGATTAGTTGGAATGCCGGTTACTCCCCGAGGAATTATTCCTCGCGGAGCGCGGTGGTCGGGTCCACGCGCCCGGCCCGCCGAACGGGGCCGAGCGATGCGAAGCAATTGTTGACTACGAGCGGTGAATCCTTCATTTGGCTGTAACGCCCATTGCTGATATCCCCCCGGGCCTTCGTTCAAGTCGCACCGAAAGGAAAGGTTTCGGGGCTTTCCAGGGCAGAATGTGCAGGCCGAGTTCGGCTCAATTCAGTTCGGCACCATCACTGGCCATGCGAGCAGCCCACAGCTCAAAGTTGGGAACAAGGCAAGCACACCCATGCAGGTCAGCTAGAATATCCGCTTGCGCAGCCGCTCAAATTTCCGCAATTGGACTGAGTACATCCTTGCGAAATTAATCCTGGCATCACTTGAATGGATGCCGCGTCCCGCTGCTGAGGCGCTGGCTCGCGTCTACGCAGGTGCTCTCGACGTCGCGTTGCCAAGGCTGCGGAGGATCGCGCTTCGTAACCTTGAAATTGCGCTCCCCGAGAAAACACTTGCTGAACGTTCGGCCATCGTGAGCGGTGTGTTCCAATCCGTAGCCCGTGCGCTAGTAGCATTCGCTCGATTTCCTCGAATCCATCGCGATAACATTCGCGACTGGATCCGCTATGAGGGCTTTGAACATTTCGAGACGGGACTTGCGCGCGGCAAGGGTGTTCTGTTCGCGACCGCCCACCTGGGCAACTGGGAACTAAGCGCGTTCGCTCATGCCCTGCTGGCCGCGCCGATGCACGTGGTCGCACAGGCCGCTCGACAATCCGCTGCTGGATCGAATGATCGAGCGGAGGCGCACCGGCAGCGGCAACCGGATTATTCAGAAAAAGGATTTTGCTCGGGGCATTCTTCGCGCGCTCGCAAACAACGAAGCTGTCGGTATCCTGATTGACCAGAACAGCAGCCTGGAAGAAGGTGTTTTCGTCGACTTTTTCGGTATTCCTGCGTGCGCCGGAACAGGCTTTGCCAAGATTGCGGCCCATAGCGGAGCCGCCGTTGTTCCGGGCTTCGCCCTCTGGAGCAGGGATGAACAAAAATATATTCTCAGGTTTTATCCTCCGGTCACGATCTCCGGGAATGCCGCCGAGGATACCCGTCGGCTGCAGAAGACACTTGAGTCCGTAATCCGGGAATACCCGGACCAATGGCTTTGGATTCACCGCCGCTGGAAGACCCGGCCTCCCGGAGAAAAACCGCTTTACTGAGTAAACCTAACGCGGCCCCATTTTGTTGGGCTATCGAACAATACGCGTGAACTTCATAGCTCCTCCTCAGTTCTCTCTGCCTGCGGAAGCTCGCGATCGAGAGACTCGCGATATTTGACGCACCCGCGCAGGAACTGAGGCCACGCGGGCACATCGGGCAAGGCCGCAGCCCCTTCCGGCAGCAGGCTCCAGAGGTCTGGATGATGCCAACAGAGGTCCTGACCCGAACTGTCACGGTGTCTACGGATGGCGGCTCGCAGGCGTCTCACCTCGGCCACCAGTGCCGTATAGTCCATTTTCTCGACATCTTCATCCATGCGTGACTGCGCTCCAGGTCCATCATAACGGCGTTCTAAGATTGTCGTGAGAGGCTTTCGAATGACATTGGATGTGATTACGGTAGGCGGCGGCCTCGCCGGATCCACTCTGGGCGCGGAACTGGCACGTGCGGGTTGCCGGGTTCTTGTATTGGAGCAAGAGGCCGAATTCAAGGATCGAGTGCGCGGAGAGAACATGCTGCCCTGGGGCGTTGCGGCCGCGCGCCGGTTAGGCATCATCGACGATTTGCTGGCCGCCGGAGCCCATCAACCGCGCGCCTGGATTACCTATATACCCGGAAGCCCGCTCAGGAACCGGGATCTGCACGCAACGACACCGGACGGGGAGGTGTCGTTGAACATGTATCACCCAAGCATGCAGGAAGCGCTGCTCAATCGCGCAGCCGCCGCTGGAGCCGAGGTGAAGCGTGGCGCGAGAGTCATCAGCGTCGATGCGGCACCTGGCCGGACTCCCAACGTTACATTTGAGCATGAAGGCGAACGCCGGACCGTAACCGCGCGCCTGGTAGTAGGCGCCGATGGCCGTGACTCGCAGGTTCGCCGGTGGGCCGGGTTCGAACAACATAAAGACCCTGAGCTTCTTACGATTGCCGGAACTTTGTTCGAAGGCGCCAGTGTACCTGAGGATGCCGTCCACCTGGCCTTTGGAGCCGGCTGCGCCACGCTCACAGCCCCGCTCGGCAACGGGCGAGCGCGGGCCTATTACGTCTATCCCGGAGTAGCCGGACGCCTCCTACCTCTCGGGTAGGGACAAAGTCCCACTGTTTCTCCAGCATTGCCGCGCAGTGGGTATACCGGAGACATGGTTTGCTGGAGCAGAGTCAATTGGCCCGCTCGCCGAGTTCGTAGGCGCCGATCGTTGGGTCGAGTCGCCCGCCAGGAATGGCGTCGCTCTCATCGGTGACGCGGCGGCATCCACCGACCCATCCTGGGGCTGCGGCCTCTCACTCACACTCCTGGACGTGGAACAGCTCTGCGCCGCGATACGTTCCACTGCCGACTGGAATGCGGCGCTCGATCGGTATGCGGCGGCTCATGACGAGCACTACTCCGCCCTTCACCGAATACTCGCTTGGATGACGGAGCTGGTCTGGACGCCTGGGCCCGAAGCCGATGAACGGCGCAGACGGGTGTTCCCTCGCATGATCTCTGAACCCAAAGGATTTCCGGATTCAATTGGCCTTGGGCCATTCGGTCCGAGCGGAGAGCAGGCGAGGCGGCTTCTGCTGGGCCTCGACTGAGGGTCCGCTCTCCTCCCTTACAGATGGCGCACAATCCTTTGATTCGGTATTCTAACTTGTGAGCCTCGCTCCTATCGCAGCGACTAATGCGCGTCCCAGGTAGTTATTTTGTCCAGAATCTCTTCGAGCGGAGAGCCCTCCTCTATCAACTCGTGCGGCGGGATTTCGAGCAGCGCTATGTCGGGTCGGCGGCCGGCTGGCTCTGGGCTTTGATTCACCCGCTGGTGCTGCTTGTGAGCTGGACGTTTGTGTTCCAGGTTTGTATCAAAGTGCAGCTTCCGCGAGGGGAGGTCACCCAAAGCTATGCCATGTTCCTGATAGCCGGGTATCTTCCGTGGCTGATGTTTCAGGAAACGATTCAGCGCTCATCTTCCGCGCTGGTAGAGCATTCCAATCTGATCACAAAGACGATTTTTCCCGCTGAAATGATACCGGTATCGATCTTTGCCTCGGTTCTGGTCAGCCACCTCCTTACTCTCGGCTTAGTCATCGCGGCGGTCGGACTGACACTGAAACATTTCAGCATTACACTGTTGCTTCTGCCGGTTTACATGCTCCTGCTGGCGCTGCTGGCCATTGGTCTGGGATGGTTCGTCTCGAGTTTGCACGTTTATGTCCGGGATACTGCGCAAGTGGTTAGCGTGGTATTGACCCTCTGGTTTTGGCTGACGCCGGTTTTTATCACACCCGAAATGTATCCCGCAAAGATGCGCTTCCTGCTCGCCTGGAATCCTATGGCATACCTTGTGCGAGCCTACCGGGATCGCCTCCTGTCGTTTCGATTACCGTCAATTGAGGAGTTTCTGATCCTCGGTGCATTTGGAATGACGGCATTCATCATTGGGGGCCTTACGTTTCGGCATCTAAAACGCGGGTTCGCGGATGTTCTCTAGGAGGTTGGATATGTCCCGCTTCTCTCGACGGCGGTTCTTGATCGGAAGCGCCGGCGGAACTGCGCCGCTGATCGCGCAGAAGCGCACTCCGGTGAAGCGGCCTAATATCGTGTTGATAGTCGCCGACGACCTGGCAGCCTGGATGTGCGGCTGCTATGGAAATCGTGAGATCCGTACACCCAACATCGACACGCTTGCCAGGATGGGCACGCGCTTCCAAAGTGCGTTTGTCGTGACTCCGATTTGTTCGGCTTCGCGCGCTACGCTGTTTACCGGCCGCACCCCCATGCAGCATGGCATTCATGATTTTCTTAGCGAGAAACCCATCGAAAAGCCGCCGCAGGGCCAGGCGGCGCCGCCTGAATCGTTCGCGTCTGAGCAGATGATCTCCGACATCCTGGCCAAGGAGGGCTATCGTTGCGGTTACGTTGGCAAGTGGCACATGGGCAGCGACGCTACGCCGGGACATGCGTACGATTTCACGTACACGATGCTCGGAGGGTCTACCCGCTACCAGAATCCGCCCATGGCTCGCAACGGAAAAGTTGCAGAAGAAGAGGGCTACCTCACCCATCTCACCACGCGGGCCGCTTGCGAGTACATCGAGCAACAAAAGACGGACAAGCCTTTTTTTCTTACGATCAGTTACTTCAATCCGCATACTCCTTACGATGGACACCCGCAGAAGTACTACGACATGTACGCCCAGTCGAATTTCCAGACCATCGGTTGGGAATCGGCGGCGCCGAATGCACTACGGGAGAAGGAAATGCTCTCCGATATCGTGGGAAATCTGCGGAAATGCGCTGCGTCCACCACTGCGCTCGACGACCAGATCCCACGGCTCCTTCTGGCGCTACGGGAGCGCGAGCTGTGGAGCAACACACTCATCGTGTTTACGGGCGATAACGGCTTTCTGTTGGGGCGTCACGGCTTGTGGAGCAAAGGACACGCGTCCGATCCCATAAACATGTATGACGAAGTGATGAAGGTGCCGATGATCTTTTCCTGGCCCGGTGAGATTCCTGTAGAGGGGGTGCGTCCGGAACTGGTCAGTTTCTATGATGTCGTGCCAACTCTGTGCGAAGCCGCGGATGTGCCCGTGCCCGGAAGAAACCTCTGCGGACGCAGTTTCCTGACACTGGCCAGGGGCCGTGCTCTGGCAAAAGGCGAGACATGGCCATCAACGGTGTTCGGCCATTTCCGGAACACGGAGATGGCGCGGGACAATCGCTTTAAGGTGGTAGTCCGCAATGGCGGCGAAGGTCCGAACGAATTCTACGACCTCACTGCCGATGCCCGCGAGAGGCGCAACGCGTACGACAATCCTCAATATGTGACGGTGCGAGAGCGATTGCGGAAGGCTCTGGACGGCTGGCGCGAGAAGTATTCTTCGTGACCGTTGGCCGGGCGGCTTGCTACCACCCTCGTCAATCTGTTACGCTGCCGGGCTATGAAACTGGCTGTGGCTGCTTTCCTGACGCTCCTTGCGGGCGCTCTCCAGGGCGGACCAAACGAGGTCAAATTCCCCGTCAGCTATCCGCCCACAAATGAGATCGTCATAGAGAATCTTATGCCCGTCCCGATGAGGGATGGAAGCAAGCTCTTTGCCGACGTGTATCGTCCGGCGAAACCCGGAAAGTACCCGGTATTGGTTTCGCGCACGCCGTACAGCACAGAGCGTTATCCCAATGCTTATAGCGCCGCCGTGTTTTTCTCGCGCCGCGGCTACGCTTTTGTCTTTCAGGATGTTCGAGGGCGACACGAATCCGAAGGCAAATGGGAGCCCTTCCGCAACGACATCGAAGATGGCTATGACACTATTGAATGGGCGGCCAGCCAGCCCTGGTCTAATGGCAAGATTGCCATGCAGGGAGGGTCATACCTCGGGCACGTGCAGTGGCGCGCCGCCATGTCCAACCCGCCGCATCTGACGGCCATCATGCCGATGGTGGCGTCCACCAGCCTCTATCACAACTGGATCACGTTGAATGGGGGTTGGCGTCTTTCGTTCAATTTCGGGTGGGGCGCCGTCCGCCAGGAGTCTCGCATCATGCAGAACACCGGCCAGCACACCGTGGAAGGCGGCCCGGATGAGATCAGCTACGACAAGGTGCTGCGCCACTTGCCTCTGCTTGGGATGCAGGAACTGCTTGGACGCCACGCCCGCTTTTACAGCGACTGGATTGAGCATCCCAACTACGACGATTACTGGAAGAAGCTGAATGCCGAAGAAGTCTTCGATCAGATCGGCGTCCCCGTGTACACGGTTGGAGGCTGGTTTGACATCTTCAGCCAGGGCACGCTGAACGGCTACGCGGGCATGAGCAAGCGCGGCAAGACCGAAGCGGCCCGGAAGCAGAGCCGCCTGTTGATCGGCCCGTGGGGGCACGGCTCATCGCAGAAGACCGGCGCTATCGATTTCGGGGTTCCCGCGCATGCCGATACCGAAGCGGTGGAGCTGCGCTGGTATGACTATATGTTGAAGGGAGTGAACAACGGCATAGAGCAGGAGCCTCCCGTGACACTGTATGTGATGGGCAGGAATGTCTGGCGTCAGGAAAGTGAATACCCGCTTGCCAGGACGCAGTACCGGAAAATGCACCTGTCGAGCGGCGGCAGCGCGAACACTCGCTTTGGTAATGGACGCCTGGCATGGGAGTCATCCGCCGCTGGTTCACCGGCTGATTCCTTCACCTACGACCCGAATGATCCCGTCCCGAGTCTTGGAGGAAACAACTGCTGCGGAACCCCGACTCCGGCGGGGCCGCAGGACCAGCGGCCCATCGAAGAGCGCCGCGACGTTCTCGTCTATTCGTCTGAAATCCTGGCCGACGAAGTCGAGGTCACAGGCCCCGTCAAGGTTGTGCTCTACGCAGCGTCGGACGCGCCTGACACGGATTTCGTCGCGAAGCTCATTGACGTCTTTCCGGATGGCCGGGCTTTCAATGTGGCGGAGGGCATCATCCGCGCCAGGTACCGGGAGAGCCTTAGCGCGCCTAAGCCGCTCGAACCGGGCAAGGTGTATGAGCTTCCGATCGATCTCGTCGGCACCAGCAACGTATTCCAGAAGGGTCATCGGATTCGGGTCGATGTTACCAGCAGTCACTTCCCGCAATTTGACAGAAATCCGAACACCGGCGAACCATTCGGAACAAACGCGAATGTGCGTATCGCCAAACAGGCGATTCACCATTCCGCGCAGTACCCGTCACACGTTCTTCTACCTGTGATCCCCTGACGCGAGACTGGTTCCGGACAGCGGGCTTGTGGTTGAGAACCGCCAGTGATATGGTTGAGTCACAAGAGATGAGACGACGAGACTTTCTGTTTACTGGAGCGCTCCCGTTCGCTACCGCCGGCGCAGCACCTCAGACGGCAGATGTGAGTTGTATCCTGTTGATGCTTGTCGGTGGTCCATCGCATGTCGATACGTGGGACCTGAAGCCCGATGCGCCGCGGGAGCATAGAAGTCCTTTCCGTCCGATACCGACCAATGTGCCGGGTATCGGGATTTCGGAGATTTTCCCGCGGCTCGCCAGGCACGCCGACAAGTTCTCGCTCGTCCGCAGCGTTTCGAACGAGCGCGCCGCGCCTTTTCACGACGCCGGATATCAGGCGATGCAAACCGGGCGGTTGTTCCGCGATGGCATCGAGCATCCGCACTACGGATGCGTGGTTTCAAATATTCTCGGATCGCGGCGGGGTGCTCCGGTGCACGTAATGCTACCCGGGCCAATCGGTGCGACTGGCGGCAACATGCCTCACGGACACACAGCGGGTTACCTGGGTCATCGCCATGACCCTGTGATGCGTCCGCCGGAAGCCTTTCAGGTTGACCGCCAATCGGAATCCATGCGCGGCCGGTATGGCTGGAACACCTTTGGACAAAGTTGCCTTGCGGCTCGTCTGCTCGTCGAGCAGGGTGTGCGCTTTGTCACCGTGAACATGTTCGATACGGTGTTCGAAAAAGTCACGTGGGACGCTCACGGCTACCAACCCTTCTGCAGCCTCAACTGCTACCGCGATGTAGTTGGGCCGATGTTCGACCATGCTTTTAGCGCTCTTCTTGAAGACCTCAGCGACCGGGGGCTCCTGAAGAACACGATGGTTGTTGCCCTCAGTGAGTTCGGGCGAACCCCGCGACTGAACTATGCCGGCGGGCGCGACCATTGGACAGGGTGCTGGACAGTTCTGATGGGAGGCGGGCCTTTGAGGTGCGGTATCGTGGTCGGCGAGTCGGATGAGATCGGCGCGTATCCGAAGGACCGTCCGGTAACTCCTGCCGACATTGCGGCCACCATTTACCGGGGATTTGGCATCGATCCGCGCGTTAAGCTCGATGCCGGCGATGGACATCGAATTCCATTGGTGGACCCAGAAGCAAAACCGATCCACGAACTGCTGATCGCCAGCTAAACTTACCGGAAGTTCTCTACGAGCATGAGGTCGGAGCCTGCCTGCTCCCGTTCTGTGTAAAGCACCGATTGGCCATCCGGAGCAGCGGCCAGTCCAACCCCGGGCATTTTTACCGTGATGAAGGCGCGCTGTTGACGGGAAGCAAAATCGTGGAAGTACAGACGGACGATGTCATCGGAACCGTCCAGGGCGAGAAACCAAATACCCTTGTTCGTCGGCGCAAACGCTCGCCAGCCAACCGATTTCAGCACTTCCTTTTCCTCGCCACTGTCAACTGAGATACTCCAGAGCGAACTGTGGATCCGGGACTCCTTCATGTAGTAGACCAGCTTGCCGTCGGCGGATTCCTGAGCGACCGTGCCGCCGCTCTTGGTAACCTGCACTGCCTCTCCGCCACCGGCGGGCATTCGCCAAATCTGCGACCCCCCGAGCCGGTCCGACGTGAAGTAGATCCACTTACCATCGCGCGACCAGCTTGGAATGGCATCGAGAGCAGCATGCGTAGTCAGCCTGATCGGCTTTTCACTACCATCGGCCTTGATCTTGTACACATCCCACTGATCCTGCCTATGGTCGAATGCTATCCACTGCCCGTCCGGGGACCACCGCGGTGTAGCACTGTAGGTACCCATCGATGTCAACGGGAAAACCTCGGTGCCATCCGCTTTGCATGTCCAGATTTCGAACTTCCCGGTTCGGGTGGAGGCGAACGCGATTTTCGTTCCGTCGGGTGAATATTGGGGACCTGTATCCAGTTTCGTCGAATGTATGAACCTCTCCGGCAGGTTCTTCTTGTTTTGGGACGTTGCCGTATTCAATCGCCAGATGTCTGAATCCAGCACTCCCTGCGCATATGCTACCTTTGCAGTCCCGGAGCGGTCCGGACGTGAAATCGCGAACGTGGGACCTCCTGGCCTGGCGAATGGCAGGGCGGTCGGCTTCATAGAGCCGTCGATCGGAACGCGCCACAGGCCATATTCAGCGTTCACCGTTGTTCCGGATACAATCAGCCCACTCCCATTGGGCGACCATGCAAGTCCAAACATGTCCACAGGGGCTACATCACGCCGTGGTGTAAAGACAGCCCGTGGCTCTCCCTGGAGAGTGTAATCCGCGTTCAATGGAACCACCAGCGGAACTCGACGGCGAAACGCTAACATGCGGCCGTCGGGCGAAATGGCCGGATTGATGTCACCTGCGATATTGCCGGTAGGCTTGGTAAGCCGGCGCCGGTCTTCCCCCTCGCGGGAGACCAGGAACAACGCATTAGGTTCGTTCATTGAAGCGCGGTCTGACACGATAAGCCAGCGGCTGTCCGGTGTCCATGCGGCGTCAGTAGGTCCCCGGACCGTGGTTACTTTTCTTTCCGGCCCGCCCAATGGGCCGATGATACGAACCTCGCGAACGTCCTTCACTTCTCTGAAGAAGGCGATCCACTTTCCATCCGGCGACCAGATGGGTCCGGTGTCGCGCGCAGGGTCCTTCGTCAGTTTCACCGGGTTGGCTGATCCGACAACTTGCACATAGATGTCCGAGTTGCCGTACTCTTCATCGCCCCAGGCAAAGGCAATCTGGCTGCCGTCCGGCGAGAAGGTCGGGTAGCTTTCCCAGCCTGCATAAGTGGTAAGAGGTTCTTCGTGTATCGGTGTCTCTACCCCGGTCGCCGTTGTTTTCTTTGAAGTGGCAGTCCGGCGCCACCACAAGATGCAAGCGGCCAAAAGCACAACCGCAACCGCGAACACGGACACGCGTTTCCAACGACGTCTTCTGCGTAGCGAGTGCGCCAGCACCGCCTTGCCCGTACCGCTTTCCTCCCGAACTTCCTCCAGCGCTACCCTTAGGTCAGCCATATGCTGAAAGCGCCGCGACGGATCCTTTCGCATGCAGCGAACGACAATTCTCTCGAGGTCTCGCGGGATGTTCGCTACGATCTCACTGGGCGGCGTCGGCTCTTCCCGCAGGATTGCGCTCATCGTTGCCACCTGTGATTTCCCGCGAAAAGCCTGGCGCGCGGTCACCATTTCATAGAGAAGCGACCCGAACGAGAAGATGTCGGAACGCGCGTCCACATTTTGTGCTTCCACCTGCTCGGGCGACATGTAAGGCGCGGTTCCGAGAATTACACCATCCTCGGTTGCCAGCCCCGTGTTCACCGGGAGCGGTCGCGTTGGATCTTCTGCACCCGTACTCCATTGCTTGACAAGTTTGGCCACTCCAAAATCCAGCACCTTGATCAGCCCGCTGTCTGAGACCATCACGTTGGCAGGCTTCAGGTCGCGGTGCAGGATTCCTGCGTCATGCGCGGCTGCCAGGCCGTCGGCGATCTGTATGGCATACTTGAGCGTCTCTTCCAGCCGCATGCCCGAACGAGAAATCAGTTGGTCCAGTGACTTGCCCCGGACATACTCCATCGCGATGAAATCAACGCCCTCCTCGTATTCAATGTCGTAGATGGTAATGATGTTGGGGTGATTGAGCGCGGAGGCCGCTTTGGCTTCCTGAACGAATCGCTGCTTCAGCTTGTGGTCGGCGACCCTTGCCGCCGGAAGGAACTTGATGGCGACGATACGGTCCAGCTTGACGTCGAGTGCCTTGTAAACAACACCCATCCCGCCCGAGCCGAGCTTCTCCATAACCGTGTAGTGGCCAATCGTACGGCCAGTCAGAAGAGGTGCGTCTCCTGTGCCCTGTAACGAGATAATCCGATTGTACCTGGATCTGATCGGGCTCTTGGGGTGGTGCCATGATAACATTCAGGGCGTGACAATATTCACTCGGACGAGGTATCTTCCATGAAATTCGGCGTTAATACATTGATTTGGACAGCCGCTTTCGATCCAAGCCACTTCGCACTGCTTCCAAAGATCCGGAAGATGGGTTTTGATGGCGTCGAGATCGCCCGCTTTGACTTCGACGGCTTTCCTGCAGCGGGGATTCGGGCGGAACTCCGCGCGCAGGGCCTCGAGTGTACCGTCTGCACTGCGCTGATCGGCACTATGAGCCTGGTAAGCGCCGATCCCTCTGTGCGCGCGCAGGCCCGTGATTTCCTCCGAAAGGCAATCGAAGCGGCGGCGGAACTCGGCGCGAAGGTCCTCATGGGTCCGGTCTGTGCTCCGGTCGGACAACTGCTCGGCCGACGGCGGACCCAAGACGAGTGGAAGCATGCAGTCGAGGGTCTCCAATCGCTTGGAGAAACGCTGGACGCGTGCGATGTCACGCTGGCTGTGGAGCCGCTAAACCGCTTCGAGACATATTTTCTGAACACGGACGCCGACGGCGCCCGCCTCTGCGAGGATGTAGCGCATCCCAAGATCGGCATCGCCTTCGACACTTTCCACGCCAACATAGAAGAAAAAAATCTGACTACCGCCATTCGCGCCCTCGGTAAGCACATGAAGCACTTTCACGCCTGCGAGAATGACCGCGGCATCCCCGGCAGCGGGCACATAGAATGGAACGAAGCTGTATCCGGGCTGCGCGAGATAGGATACGACGGCTGGGCCGTGATCGAGAGCTTCGGTTCGCACATACCCGAAATCGCGGCTGCCGCATGCATCTGGCGCGACCTGGCGCCCTCGTCGGATGCGATCGCTAGCGACGGTGTGAAGTTCCTGAAAGCGCAACTGGCATGATCGGCAATGAAGTGAATCAAAGACGATCCGGTGCAAGCCGAGGTGTCGAACGATGATAACGATTGATTCCATGGAACGGATTCCGGTAATTCGAGTCGAAGGCCGTTTGGATCACAAGATGGCTCCGGAATTGATGAAAGCTCTGGAAGAATCGTGGCGCCAAGGCGGACTGACCACCGTAATTGACTGCACCAACCTGGTTTACGTCAGCAGCGCCGGACTGCAGGTACTGCTCCTCGCCGGTAAGACTGTCGAATCGAAAGGCGGCAAACTCGCGTTTGCAGCGCTCGAGCCGTTCGTACGTGAGGTGTTTGCAATGACGCAGTTCACCCGCATCTTTGCGGTATTTTCCACTGTTGAGGAAGCAGTGGCTGGCTTGTCGAATCTTGAGTAGCGGCTTGCGGTGCGTAGTTACAGCGCGTCCTTCAATGCCTGTTCCATGTCGCCCGGTTTGAAGCCGAATGGCCCTGGTTTGCTCTTGTACGCTACGCGCCCCTGGCGATCAATGACGTACAACCGGTCCGGCCAGGCAGTGTAGGCTTTTTCGGTTGTGTCGTTCAGATGGTCGAGCAGTGCCGGGATTTCGATGCCCAGCTTTCGCACGCAAGCGTCAGCCACTCCAAACCGTTCGTCGATCGTTTTCGGGCTCGAGAAAAGCACCTCTTCTCTTATGTTCACCGGCAGTTGCCAGCGATCCATCGGATGCGCTTCCTGGATGTAGACCACGTAGATAGCTGCCCGGTCCCGATACTCCTTGTACAACCGGTTTAGCTCGGGAACCTCCCGGCGAAATGGCGGTCAAGTGTAGCTGCCGAAAATCAGGGCGACTGGCTTACTGCCACGAAAATCGCTTAACCGGACGATGCCGCCCTTGTCTCTGAGAGGGAGCGCGAAATCGGGCGCAGGCTGACCCGGCTCAAGCTCGCCACCGCGCGCTACGTTCCACATCGGCTCGAATGGGAACACAATCATCAGCGGCATCGGCACTCGCGACATGATGCGTCCGAAGTCGCTCGGCGGTTGCCGCATCACCCAGAAGAACCCGGCACATCCGGCCGCATATGCCCCCGCAAGAATCAGCCCCGCGATTGCGAATTTGCGCAGTCGTCTATGTTGCCCCAGCAATACCCGGCCCTCTCCTGACAGTGAGTATCGCAGGTTTGGGCCGGGCGCGGCAGTAGCGTCTATGTATTATTGATGTCGCCGCCGTTGGGGTGGAGTACCTGGCCGGTCATGTAGGAGGAATCCAGTTCGCTCGCCAGGAACACATAACTCGGAGCGACCTCAGCGGGCTCGCCAGGCCGCTTCATGGGAACATTCTTTCCAAATTCCGACACCTTCTCCTCGTCGAATGTTGCGGGAATCAGAGGAGTCCAGATCGGCCCTGGCGCGACGGCATTCACGCGGATACCCCGGTCAACCACGGCCAGCGCAAGCGATCGGGTGAAAGCCACGATGGCTCCCTTTGTGGCTGCGTAATCGATCAGGTGAGGGCTGCCCCGATAGGCCGTGACGGAAGTGCTATTGATAATGGCCGCGCCACGCTTCATGTGCGGCAAAGCGGCCTTGCTCAGGTAGAACATCGAGAACAGGTTTGTGCGGAACGTTCGCTCCAGTTGGTCGGCAGATATCTCCTCGAGGCTATGCGCCTCATGTTGCTCGGCGGCATTGTTCACCAGGATGTCCAGGCGTCCGAATGTTTTGATTGTCTCGTCAATTACCCGGCCGCAAAACTCCTCATCTTGAATATTGCCGTCAATAAGAATACATTGCCTTCCGTATTTTTCCACATTGACCTTTGTCTCCTGAGCATCGCCCTGCTCCTTTTGAAGATAGACGATGGCAACATCTGCTCCTTCCTTTGCGAATGCGATGGCAGTAGCCCGCCCGATACCGCTGTCGCCGCCGGTAATAATAGCAACCCGGTCCAGCAGCTTGCCGCTGCCACGGTATTCCTCACGCTCGGCAATGGGACGCGGCTCCATCTTCGATTCGATACCCGGTTGTTCCTGGCGTTGCTTCGGTCTTGTTTTCGACTGCTCAATCGTTGGCATATTGGTTTCTTGTTTCAGCCTCCCACCATAGAATCTGCGGGCATCCCGCTGTTACGACTTCGATTTCACGTTGCGATGAAACAAACGGGTCGTGCGGCGAGTCAAGCTCACGAGAGAGGAGAGTTTACATGGAACTGGCCTCAATGCAGACACTATTCGTGCACGAACTTCGCGATCTGTATGATGCGGAAAATCAGCTTGTCATGGCTTTGCCCAAGATGGCTGAGGCCGCAACGAACATCGATCTCAAGGATGCGTTCCGGACGCATCTGCAAGAGACGACGAATCAGATTGCGCGGCTTAACAGGATTTTCCAAGGATTGGGAGTTCCTGCCAGCGGCATGCGTTGCGATGCCATGGAAGGGTTGATCGAGGAGGGAGAAAAGCTCATCGGAGTACCGGGCGATCCGGACGTGAAAGACGCCGCTTTAATCGGCGCCGCTCAGCGTGTTGAACATTACGAGATTTCAGCGTATGGGACAGCCCGGGCCCATGCGAAGCTGCTCGATTACGATGATGCCGCCGACCTGCTCAAAGAGAGCCTTAATGAAGAGAGCAAAGCCGACGACAAGCTGAATAAGATCGCCGAAGGCGGCCTCTTCAGTACCGGAATCAATAAGGAAGCGGTACGGGAAACGACTAAAGTTTACTGAAGCTCAACCTTCCGCCATGGGTGAAGCGGGAACCGCTGGCGCGGCAAGCCGTGGACATCGAAAAGTTCACGGCTTCCGCGTCGGCGGTAACTTAGCCGACGGAACAAGAAGAAGGAGAAAGAACATGAATTCGACAACAAGTTGGTGCATGTTAGGGGCGGGGTTGGTTGCCGGAGCTACTGTAGCGCTGCTATACGCGCCGCAGTCTGGCTACCAGTCGCGCCGTGCGTTGCGCAAGAAAGGCACCCGAATCTTTAACGAGGTGGAGGCAGGTTCCAGCCGGGCCTACGACAAGACCAAGTCAGTGATGCGAAGGGTCCAGAAGCTGGGCGGCAGTTGTCTCGCCGAAATGTCCGAGCCCGTGAACGTCTTGCGGCGGGTTGCGTCCAGATAGCACGTTGCCGCGCCAAACAAGTGACTTTCGCGCTTTACGTACTCGGATATGCGCTAATATTGGGCGGCCTGATTTATGCGTGCACGCTGCTGGGCGTGCCGCCCCGTTGGATTGTCGCGGGAACATTGGTCGTTGTGGGCGCCGCGCTGCTCAAAGCCGTGCGCTCGAAACGCACCTGAAGCTTCATGCCAGGATGTCGTGAATGACCTCGCCGTGGACGTCCGTCAGCCGCATATCGCGGCCGCTGAAGCGGTAGGTCAGCCGCTTGTGGTCGAGACCGAGCAGATGCAGGATCGTCGCGTGCAGATCGTGGACGTGGACCTTGTTCTCGATCGCGTAAGTAGCCGAACTCGTCGGTTGCGCCGTACGTCAGGCCGCCGCTTCAATCCGCCGCCGGCCATCCACATCGTGAAGCCGAACGGGTTGTGGTCGCGACCGACTTCGCATTCGTGTACTTGCACGTCAGCGAACTGCGCGCACGGCGTTCGGCCGAACTCGCCGCCCCACAGCACGATGGTTTCGTTCAGCATCCCGCTGCGCCTTCAGGTCCTTCAAGCAGCGCGGCGATCGGCTTGTCGACAGCTTTGGCATTGACGCGGTGTCCGCTTCCAGATGCCGGCATGCTGGTCCCACCGGTCGATGCCCTTTCCGCCGGGCGGCAGCAGTTCGACAAAGCGAACACCGCGCTCGACCATCCGGCGCGCCAGCAGGCACTGGCGGCCGAACTCCTCCGTCTCCGGATCGTCGAGGCCGTACAGATTCTCGCGTTGCCTCGGTTTCGTCGCGCAGGTCGAGCAAGGTCCGGCACCTGCCGATTGCATCCGGAATGCCAGTTCGTAGTTCTAGATCGTCGCTTCCACTTCGCGATCACACCGGCGAAGCGGTCGAGCACCCCTTGGTTCAGCCTCCGCAGCAGATCCAGCTTTGCGCCTGCTGCGCGTCGCGTCGTGTCTCGCGCGGCTTGAGGTCGGCGATGGGCTGCGGCCCCTGACGGAAAAGCGTGCCCTGATAGCTCGCGGGCAGAAAGCCGCTGCCGAAAAGATCCATTCCTCCGGGAGGAACCAGGCCGCTCTCGAGCACGATGAAGCCCGGAAGATTCTCGCACTCGCTGCCGAGTCCGTAGACCACCCATCCGCCCATGCTCGGACGGCCCTGAAAGCCGGAGCCGGAATGCATGAAGTAATTGGCGGCCGTGTGCTCGGAGTGATCCGACACCATCGACCGGACGATCGTCAGGTCGTCGACGCACGTCGCCACGTGAGGAAACAGTTCGCTCACCGATCGCGCCCGACTGGCCGTACTGCTGGAACTCGAACGGCGAGCCCAGCACCTTGTCGCCGATGTTGAAGACGGTAGTCGGCGTCTTGATCGGAATCGGCTTGCCGTGTTCCTTCGCGGAGCCGCGGCTTGGGATCGAAGGTGTCGATCTGCGACGGTCCGCCGTCCATGAACAGGAAGATCACCGACTTGGCTTTCGCTGTGTGATGCGGCTCCGGCAGCTCTCAGCCTGGCGCCTCTCGTCAGCAGCAGATAGCCAGCGCGAGCCCGCCGAAGCCGTTCGCGCACCGGCACAGCATTTCCCGGCGCGTAGTCTGTCCGGCCTGAACTCGATGCGTGTCGTAGACATCGTCTACCTGAACGTAAATGAACTCGGCTGAATTGAACAGCACGTGAGCGACATCGGCCCAGACCTCCGACTTCGGCGCGGGTGCCCTGTCTGCTGGCGAAAGCCGAGAATGTTGTCGATCTCGTCCTGTGCTGGCCGGGACGCGCGAAGGCCGCGCAGATACATGCGATCGCACTCGCTCTGCCGGATCGTGCCGCGATTTCGGCAATCACCTTCGCTGCCCAGCGTGCGCCTGCTGAGCAGACGAACTCATTGTTCATCATCATGAGCGCCTGCGACGGCACCGTGGACACATGTGCGCGCGCCGATGGAGCTGATCGGCAGCGGGATAGTCGAACGCGAGGAACATCGGCGTCATGAAGTTGCGCCGCACCTGAATGTAGATGACTCCGGCGGCCAGTCGCCATCGAGCGGTCCCGATTCAGGCTTGCCGCGCCCGTCCTGCCATGCGCTGATGTGCGGCGGCACGCTGGGTCCGAACAGCTCAGGATTCAGCGACCCGGATACGGCCAGCATGGCTGTCGCGGATCGCCTCCGCTTCCAGCCGGCGCACGGGAATGTGCTGCAGAAGCTTGTTCGTCGGATCGAGTCTTCTTTGCCTGTGTCGCTGGCTGCGCTCGACATCTGATATGCGCTGCTGAGCACCATCAGCCGATGCATCGCCTTGACAGACCAGCCGCTCTCGACGAAGCGGCTCGCGAGGTAATCCAGCAGTTCGGGATGACGTCGGCGGCTCGCCCATCTTGCCGAAGTTGTCGGCCGAGCGAACCAGTCCGCGTCCGAAATGGTGCTTCCAGATGCGATTCACCATCACGCGCGCCGTCAGCGGATTCTGCGCGCTCGCCATCCACTCGGCGATCTGGAGCCGCCCGCTGCCGCCTGCGATCGGCGCTGGATTTTCGCCCGCCACCACTTGAAGGAAACGGCGCGGAGCTGCCTCGCCGAGATTCTTGTGATTGCCGCGGATGTGAATCCTGATATTGTGCGGCTGATGATCGGTCGGCCACGCATGGCGAACTCCGACGTGGTACCTGCGGCTTCAAGTTCTCGTTCCGATCTGTAAGCTCGCCAGTTCTCGCTGGTCATGCGAGGCGTTCTGCTTGCCGCGCTTCGCACGTCACCTTGCCGCGGGCTCCTCGTCCGGAGGTTCTTTCAGAATCCGGAGAAGACGATCTCATCCACTGCGATGTGGCCTTCGCGGCTGTGGTCCACGATCTCGAAGTAACAGATGCGCTTGCGCTCGAACGTGAGGCGGAGCGTCTTCCAACGCGGCTCCGCCTTTCCCTCGGGGACGATGTGCTGGCCTTTGTATCCGTCGGCGACGATGGTGAAGCGGAGCGGGCCCCGCTCGTTCAGATCTTGGTCGCCTTTCGTACCCGCGATGCGCACGTGCAGGAACAGTTCGTTGCCGGTCCGGAACTTGGGCGAAGTCGAGCGTGCCCACGAAGACATCGGAGCCCGCAGCGCGAGGATCGCCGACCCGTTGTTGCGGTCCTTCGCCGAAGGCAGCCCTGCGGAACCCACTTGCCGAAATCCTGTCTCGAAAGCTTTCGAAGACTTGTCCTGGGGCGGTAGTCGATCGCCGGTCGAGCAAGTGCCGTTTTGCCGGCGAGACGATCTCATCTCCGTGTTGATCTCGCGGATCTGCGGCTCAGGTCGGCGATGTTTCGCACGCGTTCCGGTGAATCGACGACGCTTCGCGGATTTCGGTGCTGTGAAACACACCGGCAAGCGCGTAGTAGTCCGCGGTCGGAATCGGATCGAACTTGTGATCGTGGCAGCGGGCGCAGGCGACGGTCAGTCCCAGGAACGCCTTGCCTGACACGTCGATCTGGTTGTCCACCTCATCGGCGCGAGATTTGACTCGAATCCGTTGCGCTGTTGAGCACCTCGCTGAACCAGAACGATGCGGTGCCGAGGGCGACTCCCGAACGCGCCGCCGTCAGCGCGCAGCCGCTTGTTCGGGAGCAGGTCGCCGGCGATGATGCTCGCGCACAAACTGGTCGTACGGCACGTCCTCGTTGAACGCACGGATCACGTAGTCGCGATAGCGCCAGGGCGCGAGTTTGTCGTTGTCGTACTCATGGCCGTTCGTTTCCGCATAGCGCACCAGGTCCAGCCAGTGGCGCGCCCATCGCTCGCCGTAATGCGGCGACGCGAGCAGCCGGTCGACGACCTTCGCGAATGCATCCGGAGACGAGTTTTTGAGGAATGCTTCCATCTGTTCGGGGAGTCGGCGGCAATCCGGTCAGATCGAAGGTGACCCGCCTGAGCAGCGTCCGTTTATCGGCGGGCGGGGCGGGCTCCAGTCCCTGGGATTCGAGGCTGGAGAGGATGAATGCATCGACCGGCGACCGCACCCAATCGCGCCGATTGACTGTTGGCAGCGGCGGATCTGCAACGGGATTAAAAGGCCAGGACTTGCGGGCTTCAGTGGGGGATTTCGAGCGGGTTCCCGGCGCTGACTCCGCGCGAGCGTAGGGCGCGCCCATCCGAATCCACTCAGCCAAGGCCCCTATCTGTTCTCCGGGCAGCTTGCCGGACGGCGGCATCTTGATGTCGTGAGAATAGGCGACGGCTTCGAGCAGAAGGCTCGTCTCGGGCTGGCCGGGCACGATAGCGGGACCTCGCTTGCCTCCAGCCAGCAGCCCTTCGCGGCTGTCGACACGCAGTCCGCCCATCGGCGCGGCGATGGCGGCGCTGTGGCAGGCGAAACAACTTCGCACCAGCACTGGCCGGATTTGTTTTTCAAAGAATTCGATTTGCTCGGGTGCCGGTTCGGCGCCGCGGAGAGTCACCGCCAGAAGCACAACGGCAGTGAAGATCGTCGCAGCACCAGGCATCTCTTCAGACTAAAGCATTGCGGGAACTGCGACAAGATGGCAACCAACGCTGTACGGTAAATCCTGCCTCTACGTTAAAGGTCAGCCGCAAGCCTAGTTGGATCTGACGCTGGTCGGTTCGAGTGTTCGATACTCTGGCGAAGCCTGCAACGCCGACGGTTGCGGCCGGCTGGCCGAAGTTCGGGTGATTGAGCGCGTTGAAGAACTCGGCGCGAAAGTCGAGTTCCGTCCCCTCGCCGAAGCGGAACGATTTGAAGAGTGATGCATCCACCTGCGTAAGAGGCGGACCAATCAGGTTATTGCGGGCGCTGTTTCCGAAGCGATAAGGACCGACGTTCGGTGTAAAGTCCAGGCGATTGACGAAGGCGGCCGGATTGAACCATTGTGCCGGGTCGGGGTTGTCGAGGACCGGTGTGATTCCGGTAGCGTCGGGGCGGCAAGTGGCATCGGTATTTTGAAAGATGGCGTTGGCCTGACAACTGGCGGAAAACGGGAAGCCGCCTTCGAGGGTCACAATGCCACCCAGTTGCCAATTACCGATGAATTGATCCAACACTTTGTTTATGTTGCCGCCCACTGCTTTGCCGCGCCCGAACGGCAATTGCCAGAGACCGGAAACGGTGAGCTTCTTGCCAAAGTTGAAGGCGGAAAGCCCACGCTCGGATCGCAAATCCGCTCCATTCGGCGGTACATAGCTGTCGCCATCCGCTTGCCGGATGCCGCTGCCATCGTCGATGGACTTTTCCCAGCTAAACGCCGCCAGAAGTGTAAAGCCGTGCGAGAAGCGCTGCTGCAAGCGGGTCTGAAGAGAGTGATAGGAAGCGTGACTCGGCGCCTCCACGGCTTGTATGAAGCCCAGGTCCGGGAATGGACGCCGCAGGTTGCGATTCGCGATCGGTCCTCCCGGAACAGAGTCGTTGGCATAGACGGTCCGCTGCAGGTGGACGCTGGCCGAACCGACGTAGCCGACTTCGAGCGACATCGTGCTGCTCAGCGAGCGCTGAACATTGAAGGACCACTGGGGCGAGTACGGCTGGGGATCGCCCCAAACCCAGGAAGGCGTGAGGGTCGAAACTCTGAGCGATTCCGGCGGATACGGAGCATCCCAGTTGGCATTCGGGATGAACTGGTTCGAGTTGGAAGCGATACGCATCGTAAACGGCTGGTTGCGGAGAACGTCGAATGCCGCGTTACCGATGTCGTGTGGGTAAAAGATACCCAGGCCGCCGCGCAGCACGGTTTTCGCGTTCAAGCTGTAGGCAAAGCCAAGCCGGGGTGCGAACTGGCGGCGATCGGTCTTCCACGAACGGCGTCCGAAGCGGCCATCTCGCGCAATAGCCCAACCATCGGGCAAAGGCACAGGCGGATTGCCATCGTAAAAACCTCCCTCGCCGACGCGTACCCAGAGTGGATGGAAGGAATTGTCCCATGACCAGCTCACGACGGTCATGTGGTCGTACTTCTCTGTCCAGCCAGGCGCCAGCTCGTACCTCAAACCGAGGTTCAAGGTCAGCTTCGGAGTAACCTTCCAGTTGTCCTGAAAGTACAAGCCGGTGGAAAAGCTGCGAAGCTGGGCGGCAACCTCGCCGAGTTGCGCCTGCTGGTTGGCTATCAGGCCGAGCAGGTAGTCTGACATTCCGTGAAGCGCCAGCGGTGTCTGGCCCGTAAGCTGCGAATAGGCTCCGGTGAACGCGAACTGCCCGCGGGGCCGGTCATTGCCGGAGAGATCGAATCGCGTGTGTACGTAGTCTCCGCCGATTTTGATAGTGTGGGTGCCCTTGCTCCAGGAAAAGTTGTTGGTCACCTGCATGAGAGTGTCCCAGTTGGAGTAGGGGGAGTTTTCCGGATCGCCGACTGACGGTGAACGGACCGATGCCGAGCCTTGGACTGCCCCACGTCCGGGGGCTTCGCAAGACGTAAGGGATATTGAGCTTCTCTACCCAGTTGTTCTCGGCATCGAAGGCATGCAGGTTGCCGTTGTCCGCGGCCAGCCGGCTGTATCCCAGCTTGAGCTGATTCACCATAGTCGGGTTGAGTGCCCACGTATGACCAACCATGCCCTGATGACTGATGCTTGTATTCACGTTGCCTTGTTCGGCAATAGGGGCCGGAGTGTAGTAGGGCTCATTGGCAGTGCTGTAACGGATCTGAAAGCTCGAGTTGTCGGTGTGCTGCCAGTCGACGCGGATCATTCCGCCGTCGCTATCGGCCCGTGCGGACTCCAGATTGTTCTGATAGTTCTGCGAGTACACGAGGTCCCGCACGGCCGTGGGAGGGCTGTTAGGCGTAGGCCAGAGAGGTCTCGCTGTGAGCGACGTCGGATGAATGCGACTCTGAGGAATGGTGTTGTTGGGAAACGGGGCTTGCGAGACGACGGCGGTTCCGGCCGCATTTAAGACTCGCGTGTTCGGATCATAGATGGTCTGCGACATGCCCGAAAAATTGCCGTTGAAATACTCCGGCAGCGGAACGGTGGCGAATAACAGTGACCCGACGCGCTGGCGCTGGCCTTCGTAGTTGGCGAAGAAGAACAGCTTGTTGCGTCCGTTGAGGACCTTCGGGATCACGACCGGTCCGCCAAGTGTGAATCCAAATTGATTGCGCTTGAGGGGCTGGATAGGCGCGTTTGGAAGCTGAAAGAAATTGCGGGCGTCCATCGCCGTGTTGCGGACAAATTCGAACAGACTGCCGTGAAGCTCGTTGGTTCCGCTTTTCGTGATGACATTAACCTGCGTCATGTTCTTGCCGAACTCGGCGCTGTAGGTGCCCGTCTCGACTTTGAATTCCTGGAGAGCATCGACTGATGGAAGAAACAGGTAAGTGCCAAAATTTGGATCGGTGTTTTCTACTCCGTCGAGAGTGAAGCGGTTGAACTGAAAGCGCTGCCCCGAAAGGTTCAATGAAAGCTGTGCGCGGGCGCCGCCGCCACGGGCGCCGGCGATGAAATTACCGGGACCGTAGATTGTTCCCGACGGAACAAGGGAAGCCAGTTGCAGGTAATTGCGGCCATTCAGCGGAAGGTCCTCAATGCGGCGATTGTCGATTACGGTTCCGACAGTGGTTGTGTCAGTGTCGAGGTTTTCGGTGGTGGCAGAGACTTCTACCGTTTCGGTGACGTCGCCGACTTGTAATTCGAAGTTGAGGCGGACGGTCTGACCCACCTGCAGCAGAACCTCGTTTTCGACGGCTGAGCGGAATCCTGCCAGTGACACTCGAACGGAGTAGGTGCCCGGCTGCAATGCCGGCGCGATGTAGACGCCTGAGGAGTTGGTGACCAACGAACGCCTGACATTGGTGGCGGTATGGGTAATCACCACTTCCGCACCCGCCACAACGGCAGCGGAGGAATCGGTAATGATGCCGGTCAGCTCGGCCGTAGGCACCTGACCAGATAGAGACAACCCAAACAGAAGCGCAGTTAGAAAAAACGTGATTCCCTTGAGCATTTTTTTGCCCTCCCACGTCGCGAACGTTGCCCAAGGAACACGCGGACCAGACACCTCGGGCTGCCCGCAAGTGGAGCCAGAGTATCAACTCGCTCGGGCACAAGTCAACCGATTGACACAAGCCACCGGCGGCCTGCAATACCTGTGACAATGATGTTTTCATCCTTGATGGCGATGCGCAGTTCCCTTCCCGCGATGAGCCTTTACGCGTTAACGCTTGCCGGCGCCGCCTGTACGCCCGCGCTGGCGCAGACTGCCGCTCAGGATCTCAAGCTCGGCCCCGTCGTGCTCCACGGCAGCATCCGAAGCCGTGTGGAATTCTGGAACTGGTTTGAGGGTGACGCCGACAACTCCTACGCTTTTTCGGGCAACCTCGCGCGCCTCGCTTTTAGCCAGGCAGGGAAGAGATTTGACTGGCAGATTGAACTCGCGGCTCCCATCTTGCTCGGATTGCCGGAAAATGCAGTCGCGCCGGGCACCCAGGGACAACTCGGGCTTGGCGCGAATTACTATGTCTCCAACGACCGTTCGCGCAATGCCGCGATGGTGTTTCCGAAACAGGCATTCGTGCGGATCAAGCAGAGCGCGCATGCGCTGCGGCTGGGGCGTTTCGAATTCAATGACGGCACGGAAACGGCGCCCGAGGACGTGACCATCGCGTGGCTGAAGCGCGAACGAATCAGCCAGCGTCTGATCGGAACTTTCGGATTCACGCACGTGGGCCGCAGCTTCGACGGAGGCCATTACACGTGGAATTCGAAGAATACCAATGTGACTGTGCTCGGCGTGCTCCCCACTCGCGGCGTATTTCAGGTGGATGGCTGGGGAAACCTCCATGTCGGATTGGGATACGCGGCACTGACGCGATCGTATTCCAGCAAAAGGCACCATATCGACGCGCGGGGTTTCGGGATTTACTACCAGGACTGGCGCCACATCGTCAAGACCGACAACCGCCCTTCCGAGCTGCGGAACAGTGACCTGGCGAACATTCGGATCGGATCCTTCGGCGGCCACTATCTGCACAGGATCACGACCGGAGGGGGGCCGCTGGATTTCCTGGTGTGGGGGGTTGGACAGACAGGCCGGTGGGGCAGGCTGGATCACCGGGCAACCGCGATAGCGGCGGAAGCCGGGTGGCAGCCGCCAGGAATGCCGGCGCTACGGCCGTGGCTGCGCGCAGGCTACTTCCATGGCAGCGGTGACGATAACCCGCTGGATAACCGTCACGGAACCTTCTTCCAGATCCTGCCCACACCGCGGCCCTACGCGCGATTTCCCTTCTTCGATTTCCTCAACAACGAGGATTTCATGGGGATGCTGCTGCTCCGGCCGCACAGTGCGATTACCATCCGCACGGAGGTCCACGGGCTTCGCCTCGCGAGCGGCAGCGACCTCTGGTATCTGGGCGGAGGCGCGTTTCAGCCGTGGACGTTCGGCTACATTGGGCGCGCAACCGGCGGCAATCGGGGACTGGCGACCCTTTACGATGCCGGTGTCGATTACAATGTGAACCCTCAGCTCACAGTCTCCGGATACTTCGCGCATGCGCAGGGACACTCGGTGATGCAGGCGATCTACCCGCGCGGCCGGAATGCCAACTTCGGATATCTCGAGCTGAACTACCACTATTACCGGCCAATGTCGCAGTCTGAACTGGGCTCTGCGCCGGCAGTCAGAAAGCGGTATTCTTCTTTTCGTTCGACACTGACTTTTACGGGAGGGTGAAGGCCCGCGACCCGATCGAACCTTGGCAGGGCGTTGAAAGGGTGCCCTTCACGCCAGCCTTGATTCTTTTTATCGCACTGACCGAGGACGATGACAAGTTCGATCCGGGGTGACACCGTTCCCGCTGCAACTGCTGCCGCGACGGTGCCCGGTGTGCGGCAACCAGACCATCATCGGTCACGGCCTGCGACGCAAGCAGGCGCGCGACCAGCGCCACGACTGGATCTGGATTCGCCGCGGGTTATGTAGGTCGTGCGGAAAAACGTTCACAGTTCTGCCCGTCTGGTCGCTGCCTTACGGGCATTATAGTCTCCATTGCCGGCAGCAAGCCTGGGAATCGCTGCACCAAGTAAGCAACTGGGAAGAGTCGGTTCCCAACACCAAAGAGCCGGACAGACTGCCGGATCCGTCCACAGTGCGCCGATGGGCTGGGCAACTGTTTTGCCTCGGGGTTTTGCTGGCGAGCAGGTTGTGGCAGGCGACGGGGTGGATCATTTTCGACTTGCCCACCATCCTTGCCTGGGATTGGCGCGCGATCCGCCATATTCTGCCTGTGGAGGTGAACAGTTCGTGAATCGAAAGGCGATTGATGAACTGAAACAGCAGATCCCGTTGCTGGACTTTCTGCAGGCTCACGGCTGGCAACCCACCCGGAGCATCCGTGGAGGCAGGCTGATGGGACTGTGTCCCCTGCACGCCGATCACAAGCCAAGCTTTCTGGCGGACCCCTGTCGGAACTTGTTTTACTGTTTTGGCTGCGCGCGTGGCGGGGACGTGATCCGATTTACAGAGCTTTTTCACCAGGTGAAGTTTCCTCAGGCCGTGGCGTTGCTGCGTGAGTGGTGCGGAGTTACCCGGCTGCTGGAGGAAGTTACCGACTTCTACCGGATGCAGTTGACCCGTCACAGCGAGGCGCTTGCTTACTTACAGCAGCGCGGGCTCCACGCGCCCGAGATCGTGGAGCACATGCGCATCGGGTATGCGCCGGGCCGTTGCCTTCGCGCATGGCTGAGCCAGTTGGGTTACGCACTCCCCGTGCTGCAGCAGGCAGGTCTGGTGAATGCCAGCGGTTACGACACCTATGCCCACCGCATCGTCTTTCCCCTGGAGGGTAATCTTTATGGCCGCAGCATTGGGGACGCGGCTCCGCACCGGTTCCTGCCGGGCGGCAAGGGCGGCTTGTACGCATGGGAGCAGGTTCGTCGATGTTCCGACATCATTCTCGTGGAGGGGCTGTTCGACTACGCGGTATTGTGGCAGGCTGGCTTCCATAACGTCACCTGCTCGTTGGGAACCCATCCGAATGCGCGGCAGGTTCAACAACTGTGTGACGGTTCCCGGACGGTCTATCTGGCCTTCGATTCCGACGTCAACGGAAGCGGCCAATCCGCTGCGCAATGGATGTCGTGCCGCCTTGGCGCTAAAGGCGTCTCTGCCCGAAGCGTCTCGCTGCCGGACGGACACGATCCGAACAGCTTCTTTGTTCATGGCGGCGATGCGCGACAGTTTCAGCGGCTTCTGGAGATCGCTCGTCCATGACATTCCAGCTAATCCATCAGCCAAACGGCGGCGCACGCAGCCCCTTTCATATCGTCGAGCAACAGACTGGCCGTGAAGTGGCATGGGCCAATCGTTTTCTGGACCGTGAATATGTCCGCTGCCTCGCGCAAACCACGCTGCGCAGCTATGCCATGGATCTACTGCACTTCCTTCGCTGGTGGGCCGGCCTCCATCACACGGATGCTCTCGCTGAGGATGCACTCGCGTCGGTGCTGCCGGACTATGTGCGATTCCAGGCTGGCAGCCAACCGCGGCCTGCGCCCGCTACCATCAACCGCCGCGTGATCGTTGTCGGGTGCGCTTTGCGCAACGAGTTTCCCGATGCGGTCCGCACAGCAGAGCCGGGCTTTTCCCACTTCTACTGGTTGCGTTCGTCGCTGGGCTACGGACGGTTCCGTCCTGCGCTGAGCCGGTTCCGAGTGAAAGAGCCCAAACGCATCCCTATGCCTCTGTCGGTGGATCAGGTCGCCCGCTTCTGGTCCGGCTTCCACACCGCGCGTGATCTGGCCATCGTCGGGCTGATGCTGTTGCTGGGACTCCGCTCCAAAGAAGTCATCGCATTGGACCGCGAGGATGTCCAACTGGCAGAGTCCCGGATCTGCGTGCATGGTAAAGGCAACAAAATCCGCTTCCTGCCTCTGGCTTCCGAAACCGTTCACTTACTGGATCACTACTTGCGGCTGGAACGTCCCCCCGCATGCGGCCCGGCACTGTTCGTATCGCTGAAAGGGCCTGCCCGCGGCAGTCGTATCACGCCCGCCGGCTTGCGCTCTCTGTTCCGTTATCACCGACGCACCAGCGGGATCTCCGGCGCCCATCCACACCGCTTCCGACACACCTTCGCCTCCGATATGGTTCGTGCCGGAATCAGCCTGCCTGCCCTCATGCAACTGATGGGACACGCCAACATTTCCACCACGATGATCTACGTTCAGGTCTCGCCGCACGACGTCATGGAACAGTATGCGCGCGCGGTGGCCCGGCGACTCCTGCCGGTTCCCCCCACCCAGTCATGAGGCAAAGGTTTCCTCTTCCACGGAATCCCATGGCGCCCCTCTTTCAACGAGCCGCTGAATCTCTCACCACTTCTCTCACTGCGGATTCGGAACACTATTATCAGCGCACCGGGCGCCACTTTCTGAACTATCTCGACGCCCAACACCCGCGCGTGCGCTCACTCCGGCAACTCCGCCGCGACCCGCACATCCTGGACTGGCTCAACCTGTTGCGCTCTCACCAGCCTCCTCTGGCTAAGGTGACTTACGCCCACTACGTCATTCGTCTGCGCCGTATCTTCGAAGAACTGGCGTGGAGCAAAGGCATCCCGCTGCTAACCCGCCTGATCCGCTCTGACGATATTCCAAGTGCCGACCGGTGTCTGCCGTGGCCCCTGACCTCCGAACAAGACCGGTTGATCCAGCAGGAACTACTGCGACGCGACGATCTCGTCGGCAACGCCCTGCTGCTCCTCCGCCACACCGGCCTGCGCATCGGCGAGTGCCTCGATTTGCCGCTGGACTGTCTACGCCATATCAGCCACGATCAATGGGCCGTTCACGTGCCCCTTGGCAAGTTGCGCACTGAGCGACTTGTCCCGGTGGACTCCTTCGTCTGTGGCATCGTGCATCGCCTTCGTCTGCTCTGTCACCCGGATAAGAATCGCGCGGCACGCTTTCTTCTGCCCCGCCCTCAAGGCCGCATGACGCTTGGCTGCGAGTTGCGCAGGTCGCTGCATCAGATCGCTGCTGCGGTTGGCATTAAGTCCCGCATCGTCCCGCACCAGTTCCGGCACACCTTCGCAACCGAGATGCTCCGCGCCGGCGTGAGTTTGCCCGTTCTCATGAAGATCCTCGGCCACCGGTCGCCCAACATGACCATGCGCTATCTCGAAGTGTCCCTGCTCGACGTCGAGCACGAGTTTCAGTTGGCTCGACAACAACCTCGTCACCGCTTACCTGCCCCCAAAATCCCCTCAGCCACTTCTGCTACCCCCGACCTGTCCGGCCTGCTTGGTTCGCTCCATGTCGCACAGCACGTGCTGGAAATGTTCCGCCGCACTCTTCCCCCAGGACCGCATCGTTGTCTCCTGGAGCGGCTCGCCAACCGCCTCATCAAGATCGCCTCAGAAGCTCGGAAACTCGATCCGTCATAGGTATCGAAGTTTCGGCAGAGATTAGACACACCTTCGCAACCGAGATGCTCCGCGCCGGCGTGAGTTTGCCCGTTCTCATGAAGATCCTCGGCCACCGGTCGCCCAACATGACCATGCGCTATCTCGAAGTGTCCCTGCTCGACGTCGAGCACGAGTTTCAGTTGGCTCGACAACAACCTCGTCACCGCTTACCTGCCCCCAAAATCCCCTCAGCCACTTCTGCTACCCCCGACCTGTCCGGCCTGCTTGGTTCGCTCCATGTCGCACAGCACGTGCTGGAAATGTTCCGCCGCACTCTTCCCCCAGGACCGCATCGTCGTCTCCTGGAGCGGCTCGCCAACCGCCTCATCAAGATCGCCTCAGAAGCTCGAAAACTCGATCCGTCATAGGTATCGAAGTTTCGGCAGAGATTAGCCGGTTAATTACCCTTTGTGAGACGCGCTCGCTGACATTGGTCGCTCTTCGTCATTGTCTTCGTATTGCGCTCAGCTGAGTTCTTGGGCGAGTCCGATGAGAAGCCCTTCAGGCCCGCGGATGTAGCAGAGCCGATACGCGTCTTTATACTGGACTACTTCGCCTACGAGCTGCGCGCCGCGCTTGCGGAGCCTTTCAAGCGTCTCGTCGATGTCGTCCACGGCGAACATGACGCGGAGGTAGCCTAGAGCGTTCACCGGGGCGTTGCGGTGATCCGCGACGGCAGGCGGCGTGAGGAAGCGGGAGAGCTCGAGCCGGCCGTGGCCGTCCGGCGTGCGCATCATGGCAATCTCGACGCGCTGATCGCCCAGTCCAGTGACACGTCCGGCCCATTCTCCTTCGATCGTGGCCCGCCCTTCGAGCTCGAGGCCGAGCTCGCGAAAGAAATCAATCGTCCCTCCGAGGTCATCGACGACGATTCCTACGTTGTCCATCCGTTTGAGCGCCATGTGTCCAATCTACAAGGTGTCGTCTGAGTCTAACAACGGACCCTTTGCCAGACGTTGAGGAGAGCCTTAGGGACGCATTAAATGTTGAGTCTCAGGAGTCTTGCATTCATCCTATGCTCAGCCCATACGGCGCGCGCGCGCCCTGTCCTGCTCTTCTCTCCATTGCTTTCCCGACAGAATTAACGGAAGGAAAATGGCTACAAAAATAGATACAAATATCGCTACAAGTGTGGCCGCTTCCATGCAGTCTCCTACGCACAGCATACACCGTCGCAAGGCGATCACGGCTCGGAGCGCAAAGGACCCCCTTTGAGGCATTACTTCGATCCAACGGGCCGTATAACGTCCATTCCGCGGACATGCGTGTCTCGTCAGTCGAAACAACAGGCGATCACCTGCGGAGACATTGTGGTCTCATTGCTGCCGTTGTGAATCTGAGGCGCAATATGCTGATCCATGGTTTTGTGCGCGGCAGTCGGGTGAACGGACCCGGCCTTCGCGCTGTTGTCTACTTTCAAGGCTGTACACTCGGTTGCCGGTCTTGCTGGAACGCGGAAAGTCACCCATTTATCGGAGAAGAATGGAGCATTGCCCAAGCAACCGACTTGGTTCTGTGCGCCTATGAAGAGCGCAGGCTCGAAGGAGTCACGTTCTCGGGAGGGGAGCCAATGCAGCAGGCCTGCGACTTGCTATCGCTAATCGAGTGCGTGCACAGTAGGCTTCCCGCGTTGAGTTTCGGTATGTACTCCGGGTACTCGGCACAGGAACTGGAAGAGCGGCCATTACTGGTGCCGAAGGGAATTGACCCAGGTCGCACGGCAAGCGATTTGGCGAAGCATTCGGGGACATCTTGATTTCGCTGTGCTCGGACGGTATGTCGCCGGGCGACCGAGCGTGCTCGCGCTTCGGACAAGTGCGAACCAGAGACTCGAGATCTTGTCAGACCGGTACTCCGAGCGGAATTTTGAGCCGCAGGAGATCGAGGTCCACATCGGTGAGCACGGGTTCGTCCAAGTAACAGGTTTTCCAGTGACCGGACCACCAGTCTGACGTCGCGGCGCACGAGGCGCCGGAAAGGGCGCTCGTGCATCAGCTACGACTCTTTTCTTCTTCAACGGGATTGGCTTCGCCTGAGGTTGTTACGCTGGCCGAGATCCACGGCACGCAGTCCGCTGTGCCGCTTGTGGTCGCCGACGGTCTTGGCGTCAACTCGACGGCGCTGCTCATCAAGTTGAAGCGTGTCGGCGTACGTCCTGATCTGATTCTGTTCGCAGACACGGGGTCCGAGAAGCGTGAAACATACGCTTATCTGGAGATCCGGCAGGACTGGTTGTGGCGCGCCGGATTTCCGGAACTGATTGTCGTTCGAAGGCGCGGCGTGCGTGTGCCGGATCGGACTCTCGAAGATCAGTGTCTTCGGACTGGCACTTTGCCGAGCCTCGCTTACGGCGGCAAGAGCTGCAGCCTGAAGTGGAAGGTCGCACCGCAGAACAAGTTCTGTAATCACTGGGAGCCAGCTTTGCGCTGCTGGCACTCTGGCCAGCGGGTTCTCAAGGCGATCGGCTATGATGCCGGCCCATCCGATGGGCGTCGCATTAAAGAGTTCCGCGATCCAAAGTACCGCTTCTGGTACCCTTTGCGCGAATTCGGGTTGGATAGGACTGCGTGCATTGATCTGATCCGCTCAGAAGGTCTAGTCGTGCCGTGCAAAAGTGCGTGCTTCTTCTGCCCTGCGACGAAGAAACCGGAGCTGGTTCAACTCCAGCGGCAGCATCCAGATCTGGTAGACCGGGCCCTCGCAATCGAGGAGCGAGCCCTACCCAAGCTACGTTCGGTCAAAGGACTCGGGCGCAGCTTCTCGTGGACTACTTGGCTCCGTTTGCAGGCCGTGGCGGAGGCGACAACATGAATCAGCGATGGCGGCTCGGTCGATCTTCGTACCGGGTGCCGGACGAAGTGATCAATCCGCGCGACTACGAGGTAGTGGCGCTCAGGGGCGAGCGCGAGGCAAGGGAGTTTATCCGGACCCATCACTACTTGAAGTCCACTCCTCCGTCCCGCTGGAGATTCGGCTTGTTTCGACACGGAGTGCTGGTCGGTGTAGCAGTGTTTTCGCATCCGGTAAACGACCGGTCCATCACCAACGTGTTCCGCATTCCCGTGACTGACGGCGTTGAACTCGGTCGGCTCGTCCTGCTAGATGAAGTGCCCGGAAACGGTGAGAGTTTCTTTGTGGCCCGGTGTTTCCACAATCTCAAACGCAGCGGGATCGCTGGAGTTGTCAGCTTCGCTGACCCCGTCGCGCGGACCGCCGCCGATGGAACCGTGGTCGCGCCCGGACACATTGGTACCGTCTACAAGGCACTTTCCGGAGCCTACCTTGGCCGCTCGACGCCTCGGACGCTTCGACTCCTTCCGACGGTCAGGTACTCAGTGAACGGACTCTGCAGAAGCTGCGGGCGGGCGAGCGAGGTACACATGCGATGCGCGAAATGTTGCTGAGTCTAGGTGCTCCCGAAAGTGCACTCGTTTGTGCCCAGACCGTTCGACACGTAGTCGAGCAGTTCACCCGTCCACTTCGACACGGCGGCGTTCACAAGTACGCGTGGGGATTCACGGCGGCCGTCCGAAAGCAAATGCCGCCGAGTCTTCCGTATCCAGAAACTGCTCCATTGTTGCGCAGCATGTTCACGGCTGCGTCCTGACGCCCCGCCGCAAGCAGGCTTCAGCTTTCTTCCAAACAATTCACATAAAACACAGGAGGTGGCCAGCAATGGCGACTCAAGCACCACTATTCTCTTCTTCCCTGATGCAGCCGGCATCGGCGGCGATGGACGGCAGCATCCCCGCTGTGGTCCCTGGCGGCAATGGCGGGGGGATGCCTTTCGCGATTCCGATCGCAGATCCGGGTGTAGACCTAGCCAGGAAGACCGTTTGCATCAAGGTCCGGGTGTCCACGATGGGCAACACTCGAAAGGTCTCAACCTCCCAGATCGAGGCTGATGCCGACAAAGATCTGCTTCGCGTGTCGAAGCACCTGGTGGATTCCGCTGAACTGAAGGCCATCGGCCGTTTCGACGGGGAGATCCGGCGATTCCTATACAACATTTGCCTTCCTTTCGAGATCGGGATCCATCTGCTTCCCGTCGCCGCGCTTGAAACAGTCGAGCATCGGCTCCGGCAGTTCGCGGAAGACCGCAAACAATTGGTCGGCGCGTTCATCGCCGCTTACCCGAGCTTGTGCCAGGATGCAGCAAAGCGGCTTCGCGGTCTCTACAACCCCGCCGACTACCCGCCGGTCGACGATGTTGAACGGGAGTTCGGGTTCTCGTGGCAGTACGTCAGCTTCGGGGTGCCGGACCAACTTAAAGGTATCTCGCGCGAAGTCTGGGAGCAGGAACGCGAGAAGGCCGCGCAACGCATGGCTGAAGCGTCTGCCGAAATCCAGCACGTGCTTCGGGAATCGATGGCGAAGCTTGTCCAGCACATGGCTGATCGGCTCAAAGAGGGACAAGACGGCAAGCCGCTGCGCTTCAAGGAGACGACGGTTTCGAATCTCGTGGAATTCCTCACGAACTTTGAGTTCCGCAACGTCACCGACGACGTAGAACTACAGACCCTGGTAGCGCAAGCGCGCCACCTCTTGCAAGGCGTCAGCGCGGACGATCTTCGGGCGACTGGGGACCTCCGCGGCAAGGTTCAACAGGGGATGGCTGACATCGCCGCTCAACTCGACACCATGCTGACGAAGACCGGCGGTCGGAAGTTCCGCTTCGACGAGGAGGAGGTATGACTCCAGGCTTCGTGGCCGCGGTCCTCGAGGGTTTTGAAGGAACCCTCGATGTCGTTATCGAACGACTCACTGCAGGTGACCTGAGAAGTGACGTGGAGGAACTTCAGGCGCATATCGCCCGCAAGCGGCAGCAGTTTGAAGCGGCTGACGCCTCGACGCCCGTCGCGGCGGCTTCATAGGCGTCCGCTTCAGACCAGCGCCGATCCCTGGCCTCACCGGGAGCCGGCGCAAACATCAATACCGCTCAGGCCGGAATCGCCGGCCTGTGGCGTTTCAAAAGGAGACAACAAGCATGAGTGGAGTCAATCAAATCACGATAGTTGGAAATGTTGGGTCGGCACCCGAGCTCAGCTACGGGCAAAACAATGTCCCGTTCTGCCGGTTCTCGGTCGCCGTCAACGAGCACTGGAAGACTGATGGAGAAAAGCGAGAGAGAGTGACCTGGTTTCCGGTGATCGTCTTTAATGGGTTATCGGAAGCTTGCGCCAATTTTCTCGAGCGAGGGCGCTTGGTTGCGATCCAAGGCCGCGTACAGACGCGCGAGTACGAAGATCGCGAAGGAACCAAGCATCAGGTGATGCAGGTGGTCGGGGACAAGGTGACCTTCCTAGGCGCTGCGAAGCGCGAGGAACAGGAGGTTTCGTTGCGAAGTTGCAGTAAGGCAGCACTGCGGCCGTGCAGAGTCGATCACGAGTGAACCTGCGTTACGCGGGGATACCGAACAATTCGGGGTTTCGTTGCGAAGTTCGTGCCGAGGGCTGATAGGGTAAGTCGATGCCAATCACGCCGGCCAATCCATTTAAAGGACGTCAGTACTCGGGTGAGGTGATCCGGTTGGCCGTACGTTGGTATTTGCGTTATCCGCTGGCGTACGAGCACGTGGCCGAGATGCTGGCGGAACGAGGTCTGGAAGTGGATGCCAGCTGCATTTGGCGGTGGGTCCAGGCGTATGCGCCAGAGATCAACAAGCGCTGCCGCCCGCATCTGAGGCGGACGAATAAGTCCTACCGGATAGACGAGACCTATATAAAGGTTAAGGGTAAAGATCGATACTTGTACCGCGCGGTTGACTCCACCGGCCAAACGATTGACTTCCTGCTGACAGCCAAGCGTGACACGGCCGCAGCCAAACGCTTCCTGCTTCAAGCTATAGAAGCATCTGGGAATCCAATGCCGCGGGTCATAAACGTCGACAAAAATCCCGCATATCCGGCAGCAATCGAAGCGTTGGTGGTTGAAGGGAGGCTGCCGCCTCGCGTTCGGTTACGCCAATGCAAGTACTTAAACAATGTGATCGAGCAGGATCACCGAACCGTGAAGCAACGCGCTTGGCTCGCCAAAGGCTACGGCTCGTTTCAAGGCGCATGGCGGACGTTGCAGGGCATCGAAGCAGTCCAGATGATTCGGAAAGGAAGAGTGAGATGGCTGGCCAAAGCCGATGCCGTCGGTCAAGCGCTCTTTATCGCCGAATTGTTCGGTATCCCCGCGTAACGCAGGTTCACTCGTGATCGACTCTGCACGGCCGCAGTGCTGCCTTACTGCAACTTCGCAACGAAACCGTAATCTCAATGCCTAGCTTGAGCAACTCGCCGTGAATGCGTGGTGCACCCCAGCGCGGGTTGTTGCGGCTCATCATCCGGATCAGATTTCGAACCTGTTGCGGCACACTGGGCCGACCTCGCTTGCCACGGTGGATTTTCCACGTCCAAAACAAACGGAAGCCTATACGATGCCAAGCGACAACTGTGTCGGCCTTTACGATCATCAGGACCGATTTCCAGTCGCTCCACAGGCTCCGCAACCAGACCCAGAAGAGTCGGTCGGCTGGCGTCAGTTTGAGCCGTTTGGGAGCCGACCTGCGCAAGACGCCGAGTTGTTGCCGCAAGGCGGGGTTCTCCAGTCGTAGCTCAGCCGAAGTCTTCAACATTGAGACAAGGGTGCCGACCACGGTGAGCAAGACTTGCCGCGCCGCCGTAAGACGTAAATGAAAGTCGATCAACCTCAATGATTACAGATCGATCCGGATATTTTGGAGGGACAGTCTTTATCTAACGAGTCGTGAATTCGGTCCGCGTGATGGTACTTCATGTACTCGCCAATCAAACGCCGCAAATGTGGTTCGTTCAGCGGGATCACGTGGTCGAGAAGCTCGCGCCGACAGCTTCCGACCCACCGCTCGGCCGTTCCATTTTGCCAAGGGGCTTGAATACTGCTGCGCTTCGGCTTCAGGCCCGTCGCCTTCAGGAACGCGATCACATCCCCATTGAACTTCGCATCATGGTCGAAGATCACATACCGATACTGACCAGACTCGGGGAACGCTTCCCGCAGTTGCTGTACGACCCATTCTGAACTCGGTCGGCTGGTGACATTGAAGTGCAGGATTCGGCGCCTCCCGTGTTCAATCACGAAAAAGCAATACAGGAGTTTGAAAGTCACTGTCGGAACGGCAAAGAAATCCATGGCGGCAATTGCCTCACGATGATTGGTGAGAAACGTAAGCCAGCGTTGGCCTGGATCGCCGCGGCGCCGCAGTCGCCTTAGATATCTCGCAATCGTGCGCTCGGAGATCTCGAAGCCGAGCTTCAGAAGTTCGCCGTGAACCTTCGGTGCACCCCAGCCTGCGTTCTCCACGGCCATGGTCCCGATGAGATTCCGAATCTCTGCGCTAATCTTCGGCCGCCCAGCACGACGCCGCGATCGCCAGCGCCAGTACAGACGGAAACCCGCTCGATGCCATCCGATCACAGTTTCTGGCTTCACGACGGCCAGAACGTCTGACCATCGCGGCCAGACCTGCTTCAGCGTGGTCCAGAAGAACCGATCGAAGCGCGTCAGTGGCGGTCGTGGTCGCTGTCGTTTGAGTACAGCGATCTGCTGGCGCAAGGCAAGGACCTCGAGAGAGGTATCCAGGCGACTGCGAAAGAAAGCGCGGAGCGCGCACAGGAATGCCGAGATCAAATAGAGCACGAATCACTCGTTTGTAGCACGCCGTAACGCTGCTCGAAACGGCACACAGACCTGAATCGCAAGCCACTGATTTAAATGACTGATGAAGTTTTGACTACGCACAGGTACTGTGGAATTCGGTCACACATAGTTCTCGCTTCTTAACTGCGCGAAATGGCACATCCGCACCAGCACCCGCTTGCGCATACAACAATCCAACGCCGATCCGCGATGGAGATAATTTTGTCTACGCACAGCGTATTTCGCCCTTTTGCCCATGGCCTCGCGCGAGAGGGACAATGGTTGTCTTCCGAGTATGAAGGAGCTGTTTGCGTTACTCACCATCGTGGTCGTGCTCGGTGCGCTTAGTGCTGCACTTCCTCCACCATCGGCACCCATGCAGTTTCGCGATGTAACGGCGAGCAGCGGCATTCGCTTTTCGCACCGCTCCCCACACACAGCGGACAAGTTCCTGGTGGAAACTATGGGGTCGGGCGTCGCCGCTTTCGACTATGATGCTGATGGTCTCGTCGATCTGTTCTTCCTCAATGCCGCTCGCACCGCTCGCAGTGGGCGCGGCGTCGTCGTCAACAAATCCGACCCGGCATTGTGGAATCGCCTGTACCGGAATGCCGGCGGCGGTAAGTTTGCCGATGTAACGGAATCGGCCGGCCTGCAAGGATCGACTTTCGCGATGGGCGTCGCGACGGGCGACGTCGACAACGATGGCTGGCCGGATCTCTACGTTACCGGATGGGAGCGCAACACACTTTATAGGAACGACAGTGGAAAACGATTCGTCGACATCACCGATACAGCTGGCGTGAGTACCGGCGGGTGGAGCACGGGCGCCGCGTTCCTGGACTACGACCGCGATGGCTTCCTCGATCTGTTTGTCGGCAGATATGTGGATTGGACCTTTGAGAAGAACCCATGGTGCGGTCCGCGCGAAACCGCATCGCCGCGGGTATTGCCATCCGAACAGTTTCGGGGACGTGCAGCACGTGCTCTACCGGAATGTCGGCAACGGCCGGTTTGAAGATGTCACCCGCAAGTCCGGAATTGCCGGTCACGCGGGAAAGGGGCTCGGCGTCGCAATTGCCGACATAGATCAGGACAGCTGGATTGACATCCTGGTCGCAAACGATTCGGTAGCGCAGCAAGTGTTCCGAAACAAACGGGATGGCACGTTCAGCGAAATCAGCCTGGAGACAGGCATTGCCTACAACACAGACGGCAAGCCGTTCGCAGGCATGGGCATCGATGTCGCAGATTACAACAATGATGGCCCTCCGGACGTGTTCATCAACGCGTTATCGCTCGAAGGGTACGCACTGTTCCGCTCTGCGGGTGCAGGCATGTTCGACCCCGTAGCGGAGGAAAGCGGATTACGACGCGCCAGCGAACCATTCGGCGGATGGGGCACAAGGTTTGCGGACTTCGACAATGACGGTTGGAAGGACCTGTTCGTCGCCCAAGGACATGTCATGGACACGATCGCCTACGACAACCCAAGCCTTTCTTATCTTCAGCCGCTCCTCCTGCTCCGAAATGTGGTGGGCAAGTTTGCCGACGTAACGGCGACAGCCGGAAGTGCACTCCGGGTTAAACGCGCCTCACGCGGCGCGGCAATCGCCGACTTCGATAACGACGGCCGCGTCGATATCGCGGTGAACAACAACGATGGCCCCGCGCTGCTGTTGAGGAACGAATCTGCCGCGGACGGTTGGGTCGCCATTGAACTGGTCGGCACAAAAAGCCCGCGCGACGCACTTGGAGCCTCCATCAGATTGACGGACAACACAGGGCGGAAACAGTGGCAGATCTTAACGACCGCTGGAAGCTATCTGTCGGCAAGTCAGAAGCGCGTTCATTTCGGGATCGGCGACGCCGTCAGCGTGGCCGAACTCGAGGTTCGCTGGCCTTCAGGCAGCGTTCAGGTCGTTCGGAACCCAGGCATGAATCGCGTCGTAACAATTCGAGAAAGTCAGTGATCGAGCCGACAACCCGCCAGCCGTTGAACGAGGCAGTCACGATTTCGTCGGAACAGTTCATTCCGGGGGGCGATCGAAAGCGCGCGGTCCAGTGCGGAGTTCGCTCTCACGGGATCGTTCGCGGCGGAACGAGCAACAGCTAACGCATTCCAGGCCCACGCGTCATCGGGCTTCAGCTCGGTCGCTTTCGCGAGCACCTCCAGAGCCCGCGGCGAATTGCCGAGAGTAAGCAATGCACGGCCGGCATAATACAGCGTGTCAGCCCTACTCGGGTCCGCGGCTAGCGCGGCATCAAACTCGCGCACGGCGTCCTCGATCTGACCTGACGCGAGCAGTGCGACCCCCAGATTGTGCCGAGCGTTGACGTTGCGCGGATCTAGTTCGATTGCGCGGCGTAGCGACGAGACTGCTTCGGCCGTACTGCCCGCACGGAGCTGATCGGCCCCTTCGTTGACTAGCGATCGCGCCATCATCACGCGCCGACTCTTTTCATCGCCCGCCCGCGCGCGCTGCATGTGGGTACGTGCCTCGTCGCTTTTTCCAGCCCGCTGTAACTCCCGAGCGAGCGCATAGTGTGCTGCCGCGTGGTCCGGATCAAGAGCGACGGCGCGCCTGAGGTGCAGGATCGCCTCGTCGGGGTTGCCGGCGCGCGCCAAGGCGACCCCGAGGTCCGCATGCACCGACGCTCTACCCGGAAGCAATCCGGAGGCGGACCGAAGTGCCTCGGCGGCCTCCGTCGTTTTTCCGCTCTTCAGCAGAGCAGAGCCGAGCGCGGCCGCGCATTCCCCGCATTTCGGATTCGCTTGGACTGCCTTTGTATAGCTGCGGACTGCTTTGTCGATATGAGCCCCGGCCTCAGCGCGGCGGCCGAGTTCAAGCGCGAGCAGCGCGAGGTGATCTTTGCAGGTCGCCTCAGTGTCGGCTAGTCGGCACCCACGATCCATCGTTTCAACTGCTTCATCGAGCTTTCCTGCGTCACGGTACGCATGCGCGAGATTGCTGTGAATTCGATATTCGTCCGGCTTGGCACTGATCGCCTCCTGGAACACCGAAACCGCACGCGCAGTTTGTCCCGCACGCCGGAGGACGACGCCCAGATTGTTCAATATGTCGGCGTTGCCGCGAGATAAGTTGAAGAGCCGCCTCAAATGCGCCTATCGCGTCATCGAGACGGCCCTGAGCAGCAAACCGAAGGCCCTGTTGTTGTAATTCCGCGGCGCTCTGCCCTCCGACCGCAAGTAGCGGGGCGAAAAGCAGAGCGCTCCAGACAACGGTATTTGTCAAAATGCGAGCTTAAGCGCGAGTTGCAGAATCCGAGGATCCTGCGCGGACGTGATCTGGCCGAACTGCGCTGCCGACCGGTTAGTATTCGGACCATTGAAGTTCACATTGTTGAACACATTGAACGCTTCGGCGCGGAATTGGACTGATACGGCTTCCGTCACCCGCGTGTTCTTGATCAATGCGAGATCGGTGTTAAAGTACCTCGGCCCGCGGAGCACGTTTCTCCCCAGGTTGCCAAGCGTGCCCGGTGCGTTGACCGTGAAACGCGAGATATCGAACCACCTTGCGATCATATCTGCGTGCGATCGGTCGTAGCTCAGCTGAGCCTCGCCCGCCGATGTAATCCGGACGGTCGCGTCCGAGGCCCGTGAACGAGTTGTCAACGCCGCTGCCTGAGGTTCAGCGGGAACCCGCTTTGCCAGAACACGATCGAGTTCATCGACCACCCATTCAGCAGCCGGTCCGCGAACCCGTTGGAAAGATCGAACCGCGGAACTTCATAGATGTTCGAGAACTTGAACACGTGGGTGACGTCATCGCTCGAAACCGCGTAGTCGCGCCGGCGATTTTGCGGATCGCTCCACCCGAAGTCGTCAATCGTCTTCTGCCAAGTATAGTTGGTTAGAATCGACAACCCTCGGGCAAACCGCTTCTCTAGTCCGACTTGGAGAGAGTGGTAATTCGAGTTGTTGCCGGACTGGTACTCGCCGACATTGCTGAACAGTGAGTTCGGCCGCCGCGATTGCGTGTTGGCGACTGTTGACGCTCCGGGTATGTACACCGCGGCATTCACCTCGCGAGTCGGTCCGTTGAAGCTGAGAAACGTTCCCTTGTTCCCGTAGTAGCCCGCACGAGCAACCCAGGTGGCGCCGATCTGACGCTCCAGGATCAGGTTCCAGGTTGCCAATTGCGGGATGCGCCAATCCTTGACGAAGTAGCCTCGGATCGCCGCCGGAGTCGTGAACGTCGCTTCTGGTCCGCGAATCGTCGGCCCGTATTGCTCAGGGAACGGATTGGCTACGCCCGCGCTGGCGTAGGGATCAGCGAAGCCGACGCCGTTGAAAATGAAGGTAGGCGCAAAGGGAGCGATGTTTGTAAACGGATTGAACTGGCTGGATTGTGGAGGCGTATAGAACAGGCCGACTCCGCCTCGCAAACTTGTCTTGTTGTCGCGCGTCAGGCGATAAGCGAATCCGACTCGAGGGCCGATGTTACCCCAGTTGGCTTCCGATCCGGCAACGGGACAGCCGGCGATCATGGTTTTCGCCTCCATAAATCAACCCATTCGGCGCGTTCGGGTAGCGCTTCGACTGCTGGCCCGGCTGGAAGCACACAACTCGGCCCTGCCGGTCGTAGTACGGGAGATACGGATCCCACCGAACGCCGAGATTCAGCGTCAGGTTCTGATTGACGCGCCAGTTGTCCTGAACGAAGACGCTCCACTTGGTGCCGAGCAGATCTTTGAACTCGCCGCCGCCCTGGGTAAAGCTGGCTCGCCTCGCCTAACATGTAGTCGGCCAAGCCGTCGCCCGTGATCTGGCCGCTGAAACCGAAGTTGCCCATCATCTGAAACGTGTTGTTGATCTCGTTCGACAGGCGAATCGCTTCGCCGCCAAACCGGAATTCGTGCGCTCCCGAAATCTTTGTCACGACTTCGCGAATGGTCCAGCTGCCACGATTGAAATCGCCTTTGTGAGTGGTGCCGATGCCAAAAGCACCGGTAATACTGAGGTTCAAGGCCGGAGGCGCCTTCAGAAGCGAATCCTGCGGGCCCGCAATGTTCACACCGGCGTCGCGGAAACTGAACGGAGCGCCCGACAGTGATCCGCCCGTCTGCGAGTTCCACCCGAACGTGCTGTTCAGAAGCAGTGACGGAGAAACCGTATACGTGTGAATGAAGGAGATATTCTGGACGCGGACCGCGTTTCCACCGGTGGAGCGAAGCACATTTTCCGCGTCGGCGACAGCTGGACGGTTGAAATCGCTGAAGAAATATCGGCCGCTGATCTGATGCTTGTCGTTGATGTACCAGTCGATCTTCGGCATGAACTGATAGTCGTCGGACGCCTGCTGTGCACCGCCAAATGTGAGCTGCCGTCCGGGCCCGTTCGGGAGCGGTATCCGGTCGTTAAAGTAGCGTGCCGGCGCGCTCAGCCGTGATGCCGGAATTTGGTTCCCGGCGAACGGCTGCCCCGTCTGAGGATCGATAATCTGATCGGCTGAGCCCGGAGAAATCGCCTCGTCGTTCGGCGGCCGTCGGCACGAACGTCACGCGACCAGCCGGTGCCGCGCGCAGAATTGTTTGCTGGTACGTACCGAAGAAGAACAATTTGTTCGCAATGATTCGGCCGCCCGCGGATCCGCCGAACTGGTGGCGCTTCAATGTGTCCTGCGTCGGAGCGAAGAAATTCCGCGCATTCATCGCACCGTTCCGCATGAATTCAAACATTGTACCGTGAAATTCATTGGTGCCGGAGCGGGTGATAACGTTCACCACTCCACCGCCGGCATTTCCGTATTCCGCGGTGAAGTTGCTCGACTGCAGGTTGAATTCCTGTAGTGCGTCGGGATTTGGGAACGGCAGGTTCATGTTTATGTAAGAGTCGTTATGATCGGTCCCGTCAAGCTGATAATTCACTTGAGCGGAACCGGCGCCGTTGACGCCCGCCACTTGCGAACCCGGGTAGACGCCGCCGTGGCAATTCTCTCCGCAGTAGCGGCCCGTCAGGTTCACAGTGCCTGGCGCGAGAAAAACAAGAGACTGAGCCCCGCGGCCGTTCAGAGGCAGATCCACGACTCTTTTCGTGTCGATGAGTTGGCCTTGCGTAGCGGTGCGCGTGGCAACGAGCTCCGCATTTGCCTCCACATTAACCGTCTCCGTCACTTGCCCTACCTGCATCGTTACAGTCTGGTTTGCTACTTGGTTAACGGTAAGTTCGATGCCCGACTGCACATAGCCGGAGAAGCCCTCTTTATCAACTCGTAGCTGATAAGTGCCCACGGGTAGCCGGGAAAAAAGAAACAGTCCACTACCGTCGCTCGACACCGTCTGTGAGAATCCTGTTCCCACGTTTGAAATGGTGACCTTTGCGGTCGGGACGGCTGCTCCCGAGTTGTCCAGTACGGTACCGCCGAAGGTCGCTGTGGTGTATTGAGCTCCGAGCGGCAGGGCCAGGACGAGCAGTGTCGCCGCCACGCCGCAAAGCAATTCAATTCGCAGCAGCGATTTGTTTTGCATGGTATTTCCTCCCATTCGCATCTACGAGTCGCGGGAAGCGCCTAACTTTTGCCAGTTATTTAGAAAAAGGCCGCTTCGAGGCGGTTGAGTGAAGCCTTTAGGGTGAAGACCCTAGATCAATGATGAAAAGTATTTCATACCGTCACGTGAGTGTCAAACAGCCGACGACCGCACTAAAAAGAAGCTGGGGATTGATTTGTTCGCAACGAATCTTGTAGGATGCCCGCGAATGCCCTTTTCGAAATCCGTCACCGTCACTCTCTTGCTCGCGATTTCGGCCGCGAACGGCGCCGTCCCAACCGTCGACATCCGAAACACGCAACCGCCCGATACAAATACCCATTTCAAACCGCCCGCATTCTCGAGCCTGAGCGAATGGACCGCCCGGCGTGAATTTCTGCGAAAGCAGGTCATGTTTGCGGCGGGCCTCCTGCCGATGCCCGAGCGAACCCCTCTGAATGCAAAAATCTTTGACCGGATCGAAAACAAAGACTACTCCATAGAAAAGGTTTATATCGAGACACTGCCGGGCTTCTATTTAGCGGGCAACCTGTACCGGCCGCTTGGCAAGACCGGAAAGTTTCCAGGCATGCTTGCGCCTCACGGACACGCGACGTATGGCCGCGTGGAGCACGGGACATTGTTTTCCGTACCTTCGCGCGGCATTAACCATGCGCGTCAGGGATATGTGGTCTTTGCGTACGACATGATCGGCTTCGTCGATACCGTCCAGATCCCGCATGCGTTCGGCGGGCCACGAGAACAGCTTTGGAGTTTCGGCCCGTTCGGGCTTCAAACCTGGAACTCCATCCGCGCACTTGATTTCCTTCAGACGCTTCCCGATGTAGACCCGGAGAGGATCGTTGTCACAGGCGAATCCGGAGGCGGCACGCAGACGTTCATGCTCTGTGCGGTCGACGATCGGCCCAGATGGTCCGCGCCGGTCAACATGATCTCTCTAATCATGCAAGGTGGATCGCCGTGCGAGAACGCCCCCGGTCTTCGCGTCGGAACGAATAACGTTGAGATTGCCGCGCTGATGGCGCCGAAGCCAATGCTCATGGTCGCCGCGACGGGCGACTGGACGAAGAACACACCAAAGGAGGAGTTTCCTGCCGTGAAGGCCATCTATGATCTCTATGGCAAAGGCGACCAGGTTGAGACCATACAAATTGATGCGCCGCACAACTACAATCGCGAAAGCCGGGAAGCAGTATACAAGTTCATGGCGAAGAAAGTCCTGAACGATTCCGATGCGTCGAAATACACGGAGAAGAACATCCGGCAGGAGAGGCTTGCGGACATGATGGTGTTCTTCGGGCGTCCCTTCCCGCCCAACGCAGTGAAATACGAGGAGTTGTTCAGCAATTGGGTTCGTTCGGCTAAACAACAGAACGACTCAATTCGCGATCCGCAGCAGGCGCGCGAATACCTCCAGATGGCACTCGGAACTCAGTGGCCCGCAAAGGTCGAAAACGAGGCAACGGGTGAGCAAATAGTCATGACCAGAGGTGGCGTCGGCGATCGCGTACCCGGAATCTGGACCCGCGGGAAAGGTGGGGCAGTCCTGATTGTGCATCCCGATGGAGCCGCCGCCGCACGGAAGAGCGCCGAAGCTGCCGCCGCGGCTCGAGATGGTCGTACCGTGCTGGCGATCGACGCATTTCAGACCGGAACCGCTGTTACCTCGCGAGATCGGTCGCATCAGTACTTCCTTACATTCAACCGGAGCGACGACGCCAATCGCGTGCAGGACATCGTTACCGCGATCGCTTTCCTCGTACAGTCGGGCGAAACGAACATCACGGTCGTAGGGCTTGGCAAGGCGGCTGTGTGGGCGACGTTCGCTGCCGCGGTGACGCCACATCCGGTGTCTTTGAACGCTCCCCTGGGCAACTTCAAGGGAGACGACCAAGACTTCGTCGATCAATTCTTCGTCCCGGGTATTCAGCGGGCCGGCGGCTTGGATGTCGCTGTACGACTTGCCCGGCAAAAATAGAAGCAGGCTTCCTACACGTCAGATAATTGGTTGAACCGGTCGGAGTTCAGAACGCCCGAGTACCGGCCGTATTCAACATAAAGATGAACAGACGCGAACTGTTGGCATTGGTCGCAGCAGGGGCTCCGACAATCTCAGCGGGAGCAAACGAAGGCTCAATGCCTACGGACTGGCCTCGCTGGCGCGGCCCCAAAGCCGACGGCATCGGGCAGGACCGAAATCTGCCGCTACAGTGGAGTCGAACCGAAAACGTGCGGTGGTCGGCGACTTTGCCGGGTTGGGGCACGAGTTCGCCGGTGGTGTACGGAGATCGTCTGTTTGTCACTTCACAGGCGCAGGAAGGCGAAAAGAAATCGCTGCTGACACTCTGCTTTGATCGGCGTAGCGGCCAGGAAGTGTGGCGCAACGACTTCGGACTCGGCACGAATCAGCGAACTCACGAAAAGTCCAACCTTGCGGTGAATACGCCTGCCGTGACAGACGACGCAGTTTACGTTGCCTTCGGCAATTCAGATGTCGCTCGCTACTCACACGACGGCAAATTGCATTGGGTCACCAAATACATGGATCTGTTTGGGGACCCAAAAATGGCGTGGGGCTATGGGGTTAGTCCGGTCGTTCTGCACGATTCCGTGATGCTGCCTTGGGACCATCACAAAGGACCGTGTTATCTCGTCGGTCTCGACAAGCGAACCGGTTCCGTGCTTTGGAAAAGAGAGCGGGCTATAGGCACAAACCACGCCACGCCGCTCCTCGTCGAGCACCATGAACAGACTGACATTCTCGTCCCCGGAAAGAATCGCCTGACCGGTTTCGACGCAAAGACCCGAACCGAGTTGTGGAAGTATGGCGAAGGCGAGGGCCCTTTCAACGGCGAAATCGTTGTCAGTCCCGTGTATGCAGACGGAATAGTGTTCCTGCAGTTGTGGCGGCAAAGTCTCATTCACGCGATTCGACTCAAGAGCAATGGGCAACCGCCCGAGTTGGTGTGGGTGAGTGAAAAGCCTGGCCCACAAGAACCGTCGCCAGTCTACTATCGGGGCCTGTTGTACGTCCTGCTCGACAACGGGGTCCTGACCTGCCTCGATGGGGCCACGGGCAAGGAGGTCTACCGCAAGCGCTTGGCCGGTAGCTGCAACTCGTCTCCGATCGCAAACGACGGGTGTATTTATCTGAGCAACAACGATGGGACGACGTTCGTAGTCCAGGCCGGAAGAGAGTTCGCACTACTTGCCACGAACAGCTTGGACGAAAGAATCACGGCTTCACCGGCGGTATCAGGAGACGTCCTGATATACCGCACGGACTCGCACGTGTACTGCATCGGGAACAATAAGGCGTAAACTCGGCCTACTGCCGGGAGGGTCGACTGGCGCCATCGTTCCGTAGGTTCGGTCTAGCCGTTGCTCCCCGTTTCCTCTGGGAGTGCCTCACTAACCGGTGTGCTCCGCAAAAAACTCCCTCGGCTGCCAGAAGAGTCCATCGTAACCTTGCGTAAAGTGCGATCCTGAGCGTTCATGCCCTCGCCGTTGCTTTGCTCGCCGCTCTCCGACACTGCCTTGTTACTGTAACGATCGTACTGCTCAATTTCGGTCGCCTTCTCGCTATCGCTGTCCGGTCGCGCCGTGCGCTTGTAGCCGAGAATCTCTTCCTTCGGAAGCAGCTGGCCCTGCTTCAGGAGCGGAAGATCAAACCACGGAGGGCAACGACTCCACACGGTGGCTGATGGCAACTCTGAGCCGAATGTTCGAGTGGCGCGATGTTTTGTGGAACGTCAAACCGGATACGCTCATCGGTTGGCATCGCAAAGGGTTCCGGCTGTTTTGGCGTTGGAAATCCAAGCCGACGGGCGGTTGCCCAAAGACCTTCGGCAACTGATCAGAGAGATGGCCGCCGACAATGTGACATGGGGAGAGGAACGTATCGCCAACGAGCTCAAGCTGAAACTCGGGATTCGAGTATCACCACGCACGGTGGGGAAGTATCTGCGCTCTGGTGGACCGGTACGCACGCCCGATCCAAAGCAGCGTTGGCTGACCTTCGTCCGTAACCATGCCCAGGCGATTGTGGCTTGCGACTTCTTTGTTGTGGTCACCGCCATGCTCCCGGTCCTCTATGTATTCGTGGTTATGGAGCTGGGGACACGCCGGATCGTACATCACAACGTCACGGCCCATCCCACAGCGGACTGGACGTTGCAACAGTTTCGAGAGGCACTTCCGGGCGGGCATACCTATCGATATCTCATTCACGACCGGGACAGCATTTTCTGCAAGGAACTGGACAAAGAGGTTGCTGCCATGGGGGTGCGAGTGTTACGAACGCCCGTCAGAGCGCCAAAGGCAAATTCGTTCTGCGAACGTTTCGGCGGAACATTGCGCCGCGAATGTCTGGATTTCCTCATTCCGTTCAATGAACGCCATCTCAAGAGCGTCCTGAAGACATGGGTCGCGCATTTCAACCACGCAAGGCCACACATGAGTCTTGGGCCGGGAATCCCTGTGCCGTTACGTCCGGTCGCTGCCGAGAGCGCTCATCGATATCGTATTCCATCTGGCCACGCGGATCGACGCGCTGCCGTTCTCGGCGGACTCCACCATGAGTATTGGTTAGAGAAACTCGCTGCGTAAACATCGCATGGAATTTCTGCGGAGGACAACTCTGGGGTTAGAAATTTATTGGCCTCAGGATCGTTTGTAAACGATTCTGTCTGGGGATTGTATACCAGCTTGCGGCCGGTACGAAACGCGATGTTTGCCATATGGCATAACGTGGTCGATAGGTGTCCCTGCTCAATCTCGCAGTTCAGGGCCTCACGTTTTCCGCGACCGAACACAATCGATGAAGTTTTGAAAGTGACTTACTTCGGGCTCCCCGATGTCAGGAATCGCAGGTCCCGGTTTGTATGCAGTCTGCGGAAAGCTGACGTTGTTCAAGCGGTTTGAGACACCCGAAGGCGGATCAGGAGTATTGCGAGGAGTAAATTCACCCACGACCGTGGTCCAGTTGTTGGCGGATGCCACGTAGCCCTGGGGCGTGTAGAGAACTCGCCCATCTGAACTCCGCCAAAGGATGGGCTTGGGAGCGTAGTGACCTCCAGATCCACCAGCGTTCCATCGGCGTACTCAAACGTAGCGTTCTGGTAGTTCGGTGTCTCCTGGTCCGAGTCGTCCACAAACCGACCTCCGGAGCAGACGACCTTTATCGGGTGAACGTTCTTGTTCAATGCCCAGCGCACCAAATCAATAGCATGAACACCGTTGTTCCCAACCTCACCGGTCGCAGTGTTCCAGAAGTAGTGCCATCCGTAGTGAAATCGGTTCAGATCGAAGGCTCGATAAGGAGCAGGACCAAGGAAGAGGTCCCAGTTGACCCCTTCGGGAATACTAGATTCCTGCGCCCTGCCAATTGAAGTGCGCCCACGAAATACAACCGCCTTTGCGCGATAGGTCGGCCCGAACTTTGCTTCGCGAACGAAGCGTACGCCCGCAAGGTTGCGGTTCTCGCTTCTTCGGTTGAGTCCCACTTGAACAATGCGGTTGTACTTCCGAGCAGCCTCAAGCATTTTGCGGCCTTCGCGGATGTTGTGGCACAGAGGCTTTTCAACATAGACGTCCTTCCCCGCCTGACAGGCCCAGATCGTATGTAGCGCGTGCCAGTGGTCCGGCGTAGCGATCGAAATCGCATCCAGGTCCTTGCGCTCGAGGAGCTTGCGAAGATCAACAAAGGTTTCGGCTTTCACTCCACCTAAGGATTCGATGTCCTTCACAACCGCGGGAAAAGGCGCTCGTCGATGTCGCACAAGTACGCGACTCGAACTCCCGGAACTTTGGCGAACGCGCGGTAGTGATCGCGTCCGCGGCCTCGGATGCCCACTACACCCAGACGAATCTCGTTATTGGCGCTTTGTTGTCGCCATAACGGGCGAATGGCAGGGGCTAATCCAAGCGCCGCACCTGCCACGATCGTCCTTCGAGTCGTCAACGCTACTTTCTCTGTCGCCTGATCCATAGCAAACTTCCCCATGATTTTATTAGGCCCGGAAGTGCGCGAGAGGCGCAGTTTCGCGAGATCGCCAGGAATCTTGACAATCAACGCGCCCATCTCGATCTTAGCGTTCTGCTCGCTCTAGTAATCGTAAATCGCCATACCGTGCCGGCGGTCGAGAGCACCCTCGTTGACGGCCTTGTCCTTTAAGATTGAAATATTCGTTTAGACGCCATGGGTTACTTGATTAAAGCGGCCGGCTACTTCTCGATGACAGTAGCAGTTCTCGCCCAAACCCGGCAGGCGACAGGTCCTGGTCAACTGCTCTTTACAAAACATTGCGCTGTTTGCCATGGAACTTTTGGCGACGGTGGCTCGGCGCCAGATCTGACTAATTCCGTGTGGCAGGCCGGCATCAGCGACGCCCAAATCGAGCGCATCGTTCGCGACGGTGTGACGGGAACTGCAATGCCCGCCTTTGCCGGCATACTCGATTCCGCCCAACAGCGTGACGTGCTGCGGCACATCCGCACGCTTGGTGCGCAGGCTATCCAGCCCACCACAGCCGTAAAGATGCCGCGCATTTACGTCGATCCGCGGCGATTGCTTGCCGCGGCGGATGATCACGATAACTGGCTGATGTACGGCCGGGACTACGCCAGCCACAGCTTCAGCTCGCTCAACCAGATCAACACGCGGAATGTGAAGAGTCTGACGCCGGTTTGGAGCTTTCAGACGGGAACTCCCGACGGCTTAGTTGCCACGCCGCTGTTTGTCGATGGTGTGATTTTTCTCAGTGCTTCGTGGAACCATCTATTCGCGATCGACGCCAAAACCGGGGCCGAGCTTTGGCATTACAAACGACGCCTTCCGGAAAAGCTGAAGTATTGCTGCGGACCTGCCAATCGTGGCGTCGCCATTCCGCTAAACATTCGTTTCGCGAAACGCCGAGAAAGTAAAGCAAATCTCGAACTCTTCACATTCGGTTGGTAGGTCTGGGCGGATTATGCGGGTCACGGCTGTCGGCACGAATAGTGAAATATTCCAGACCGCCAGCCCGCAGGTCAGAATACCTCAAGTCGATTGAGTCCTGCGTTGTGAGATCCCGTTAGTCTGAGATCGCGTTAGTCGTAGTTATGCGCCGCTTTGCTGGATGATCGGGTCGGAACCTTAAGATCTTGAGGGATGCGATGGCAAACAACGAAAAGCTACGCGAACCATCCACCCTTCCCTCATCATCTGAGAATTTCTTCATCTTAAGGAATGACTTTGTTAGAGTTCAGCAAGAAAGCGCTCATTATCGTCAACTCGCCGAGCAAGTAGACAAGCGGCTCCGTTTAGCCATGGACGTGGGGCGTCTCGGTATATGGAACTGGAGCATTCCGGACAACCAGATTACTCGGGAGGGATATCACGAAGAGCTTTTTGGTCTAGCTCCGGGCAGCTTTTCCGGCACCTACGCCCGCTTTCTTACCTGTCTGCATCCCGACGACCGGGAAGCTGTGCAGAATGAGATCGCCAGATGCCTGGAGTCACGCCAAGACTATCGGCAAGAATACCGTGTCGTATGGCCGAATGGAAATGTTCATTGGATCGAAGGCCGCGCTCGCATTCAATGCAACGAGGAGGGGCAGCCTGTCCGCATGCTTGGAGTTATCCAAGACATCACGGAACGCAAGCTAGTCGAGGAACAGCAATTTCTATTCCGAGCGCTGTTTGACGCCGCGCAGGACGCGGTGCTGATCGTCGACAACGATCGCCGCTACATCGAAGCGAATCCTGCTGCTGGCGACCTGTTCGGCTTGCTGCCGGAGGAGATCCGGGGGCGGCAGATTGAAGATTTTGTACAGCAGGGTCAGGGTAGCGCAGTCGGCGCAGCTGGGCAGCACTTCCAAACGGGCGGCGTGGAGCGAGGTGAATGCCGGTTACAACGAGCTGATGGCACCTTATTGGACGTGGAGTACACCGCAACCAGCAACTTTGCGCCGGGTCTACATCTCTCCATTCTGAGGGACGTGAGCGAGCGCAAACGCGCCGAAGAGGCTTTGGTGCGGCAATCAGCCCAACTCGCACTTTCAAACGCAGACTTGCAGCAGTTTACCTACGTGACAAGCCATGACCTGCAAGAACCGTTGCGGGGCATTATCAACTTTTCGCAGCTGCTCACCCAACGGTATCAAGGGCAGCTGGATGCCGCCGCTGATACATTTCTGGACTACATCGTGTCGGGTGCCTACCGGATGAAAGATCTGATCGACTCGCTCCTCACCTATTCCCGCGTGGTCAACCTCTATTCCCGCGTGGTCAACCTCGAAGCAATACCGTTTGCGCCGGTGCAGCTCGAAGCAGTCCTCCACTGGGCCACAATGAATCTGCAAACAGCCATCCAAGAAACGCGGGCCAGTATTGACCACGATCGGTTGCCAACAGTCATGGCAGATCATGTGCAGCTGGTGCAGTTGTTTCAGAATCTGCTCAGCAACGCAATAAAGTATCGTAAGCCGGAGGAGCCACCACAAATCCATATCTCGGCCGTGGAACGAGCGCAGGACTGCTTGGTATCGATCCGCGATAACGGGGTTGGGATTAGTGCTGTACACTCTGAACGTATCTTTGGCGTGTTCAAGCGCTTACATGGAAGGGAGATTCCCGGCACGGGCATCGGACTGGCAATCTGCAAGCGAATCGTAGAAAAGCACGGCGGGCAAATCTGGGTCGAGTCAGAACTTGGTCAAGGATCGACGTTCTTTTTTACGATACTCTGCAAACCTGCTACGGAAGACGATTAACGTGCCCCGCGGCGGAACAGAATTGGAGCCAAAGCGTTCACGACCTGTTCAATGTTTGTCGCAATTCTGTTCGGCGGCTGGATTTTCGTTGTGGTCTGGCTAAGTCTGAACCTGCTTTCGAACATGAGCTATGACGTGATTAAAATCATGCTCTGGGCTAAATTCGATGTACTCGCAGTCTTCGTCGCACCATGCGGTGTGTCCCGGTGGCGTGTACCACAGGTCGCCGACGCGGGCAATCTCCTCGCGTCCGTCCTTATACCGAAGATGCAGCGTACCTTTGAGAACGTAGCCCCAATGCGGGCATTGACACAGATCATCCGGCAACCCCTTCAGGACCGGGGAAAAATCTGATCCCTTGGCCAATTGCACGTAGAGAGCGGCCATCCCGTTCCATGGTGTTGATCTGATCGTGACGCCGGGTAACTCCAACGTTACGGGCAGGTTCTCTTTGGCAGAATACATGTGACAGTTTCTCCGATGTCAATGTACCTCTTTCACCGGCTAGCCGGTGAACACTAGGCAGAGCTCGGTCCATGTGTTGCAGAGGGCGAGCGCTCACCGCAAGGTTCGCAACAGCGGGGCGTTGTCTCTCCGCGACGTACACGAAATTTCGGGCTCGCCTGTATGGCAGCGCTCTTGCAACGGAAGTAGGCCAAGGAGAACGCACATGACCAAGCAACCTGCAGAGAATATGAATGCGAACGCAGACGAGGAGCAAGCAGCGAAGCATCGCGTGATACCGGAACCACTATTTACTGCAGACGACGAAGCTGAGGCGCTCCGCGTTGCACAAGATCTCAATGTCAAGGCTGTAGGGCCAGATGAGCTCAATCAAGCGCGCGACGTTGTGCGTGCACGGAAGCTGGCGACACGCCATGCCTGACGAGGCGTCCCATATATAGTCGTATAGCAGGTGGCAAAGTACTCTTCGCTGTTCGGAGCCGTCTTCGAATCGAAAGGGGCTCGGTATCATCGCCAGACCGATCCGCGAGTAATTTTCGGTGATGTAGGAGAGCAATTGAACGCTGAGTGCTGACGCGATACGACCACATCTGGGATAAGTTCACTTTGCGGTCGGCAACATTTACTTGGGAAGCAAAACTGACCGCGCGGTGTAAACGGGACCGGGCACGAGTTGTGGCTCGCCCCCGTGGAATCTTGGAGTGGCGGAATTGGGAGTTCCGCAGTTGTCAGCGCGGTGCGGCTCCCCCTAGGAAGCCCGGAGCTTGCCATTGTCCGGATGGCCCCGCGGCGGCACACTCCTTGCCTGCGCATTTGAGAAGTTTGCCCCAGCGTTGGCGTGCCGAGCCGAAAATTACTTCCACTTTCCTTCCAACTGATCCCAGTTCATAAGAACCTCTCTGCTTTCGATAAATGTTCGTTCAGGGTCGTGGCAACGGCTTATCGGACTTGGCAAAGTCCGCTGCGGCCTCGCCCGCCGAACCGATGTCTTCGGCCCCGGTCTGTCTCAGGATCTCCTTCGCGCGTCCAACCCACTCTGAGTTGTCGCAGTGAACCGACATCAGGATTCCGCCGCTGCGGATTCTACCCTCATATCGTTTTGCTTCGTACTCAGGGATTCCCATGCCGACCAGCGCTCCGACTAATCCGCCGAGAGCCCCACCAGCGCCTGCTCCCGCCAAGGCCGCTACAATCGGTCCCGCGGCGATGAAGGGACCTATGCCTGGTATCGCGAGGGCGCCAATGCCTGCGAGCCACCCCAGCGTGCCTCCGATCGCCATCCCCGAGGCTGCGCCTGCGCTCGTTCCTTCTGGAGCCTTGGTGTTCTTCTCGTGTGCAAAGTCCTTTGTCCCACGGTTATCGGGGAAGAGAACCGATATATCTGTATTGCGATAGCCGGCCGCTCGCAACGCGTCCACACCATCGTTCAACTGTGCTTCGTCTCTGTATAGGCCGAATACTGCCGTGTTTTTACCAGCCATTTGGTTACCTCAGACTATGGACGCCACGAACGGGTGTTTGATACCAACTGGCACGGTGACCCTGGTTTCCGGGCGTCACCGTGATGGCTCACCCTCACGCATTGGCCCAGAACTCGAGCCGACTATCTCTGAAGCCGCTCTACTGAGCTGGCAACCAGTACGGCCTTCACATCTTTAAATTCCGCCTTGATCTTCGGAGTTAAATCCCAGCCGACCTCGCGCTCGATTTCAACGACAGAGAGCCCGCGTACGGTACCGGTCACACGAACCTTGTTCTTCCTCCAGTTGTTTTCAATGGACGTGAGATTTCCGCTCTGCGGGCTAAGCACCAACATGTCGTTATCGATCCCGCCAGCCAGGACATCATCCTCGTCGAGTGTGAAAGCGCGGGGGCTGAGGACCTCCTGCACGTCAGCCACGACCGTCACGGTTTTACCTAGATAGTTGTTCAGATCGCCGGTGATGGTCCCGACTGTTACTTCGCCCCCGGTGGTGCTTGCTGCGGGGGGAGCCACTGTAAGCTTATTGACCACGCTCGTCACTCCGTCGGTGCTCTTGGCGACTTGTTCCGCCGCTGCTTTCTCCATCTCTGTTTGCACGGTTCCGTTCAGTGTCACTATCTTGTTGCTGGTATCTACGTCGATCTTCATGGCGCTGGTACGCTCATCTGCAGCCAGCTTGCTCTTAACAGCTGTAGTTATGCCGGGATCGTTCGTCCCGCAGCCTGCATACACGAGACTCGTTAGCATCACTGCAGTGATGAACAGCATCTTTTTCTTCGTACTCATCGGTTCCTCCACATCGAGGGATAGACGGCGCTAGGACAGAATGTGTTTCTACACGGCTCGGGGTAACGTGACCGACCGAAGGTCAGGCTAGGGCGTGCATGTCCATGTCTTGTTGTATCTCTCTACGTATGCCCGAGCTTTCTCGGCGTTCGCCGTCTAACACGGATCGCGCACGGAGTACAGGCTCTTCCGCGCCGCTAGAGCGGGACGCTCAATCACTTCGGTGCACGCGTGAACGCAGGTTGGCGAATTCGCGAGCGCACGGGAGATGCAAATTAGGCTGCTCATGTGTCCACGGCAAAGGGTTTGGAGATGATCATTCTATGCCGCGCTCCTTCGGGGTAAGTAGCTAATACGGTTTCGTACGGATGCTGAAACTGGTTCTGAAGCGTTGCGTCTTTATCGTCGGGTGCGGGTGTCAAGGTGCGAAGCGTGTCAGCTTCCTGAGACAGCCACCTTAAGCCACCCGAGAGGCGTGGCCGTTAGTGATCCTATTACGCTCGTCGCCTGCAGACACCCGGCCCAAGTTGTTACTTGCGCTTATCGGAGGAAGCAGAGATGACATGTAAGGATCTAATGACGGCGAATCCAAAATGCTGCCTTCCTGAGGACAGCATTTCTCGAGCAGCCCAAATCATGAGAGAGGAGGATGTTGGTTCTATACCAGTCGTGAGCGATCACGCGAACAGGAAGGTGATCGGAATCGTAACCGACCACAATATTGCGGTCAAGGTTGTAGCCGCTGGGTGGGATCCTCAAGCCATTTACGTCGGTGAGGTGATGTTGTTTGCAGACCCTGTGATGTGCCGCGTGGATGACGACTACACTAAGGCCCTTCAACGCATGGCGAGCCAGCAGGTACGACGTATCCTCGTAGTTAATGAGGACGGTTCCTTAGCGGGAATCATCTCCCAGGCAGATATCGCTCGACGCACCAGTGAAGAGGAAGTGGGTGAGGTCGTTGAGGAGATCTCAGAGCCCGCCGGCTTTGGCCATCCCCTGCGCTCGCTGGGACGTGACTACTCAAGACATCGTTATGAGGAGGGGGCTGGGTTCGACGCAAACACTCTGGTGATGAGCGCTGCCTGCCTCACGGTCGGCGCTGGCATAATGTTCCTGCTGGATCCTGCCCGCCGGCGGACTCGTCGGGCCAGGCTGCGACGACGAAGCAGCCAGCGTTTACAACGACTCGACCGATTACGCAGCCAAGGTCCAGCGTGACCTTCGTAATCGGGCCACCAGTCGCGCGCCAAATCAAGACTGCGGCGTGAAGAAGAGGTCTCGGTAACGCGCGCGTCGGCCAGCGCTGGGACTTTATGCAGCCAAACTGGAGTCCCACTACGCGCCTCGTCGCCAGTGCTAGCGGAGGCGGATTAGTTCTCTACGGTTTAGCCACCGTCGGCGATGGGCTGCTCACTCGCGCGATCTCGAACGAAGAAAGTAACGTTCCTCCCGGCGACAGAAGCGTGACTTTGCTGCTGGCATTGGTCCAGTGCGATCTACGCTGGCCAGTACGTCGAACCTTGTCATCGCCAATCCGAGGAGTGTGAGCCGGTGATAAGGCGCTAACGGAGTCTTGCCACTTTCTTTAAACAGAACGGGGAAGTCGGTTCAACCGCTGCCACGGTGAACGCATCTTGGTGACATAGACTTGGGGACTGATATGAGTTTGTCGTCCACAGTCGAGGCCAATTCTTCATGATTGTTGCTTACGTTGGTGTCGCGATAGTCTCATCATTACTGCTGGCACTAGTTTCTGGACTCGGCAAGCTGCGTCGTAATTCATACATGGTGAAGACAGTGCATGATGTAGTAGGCATTCCCCTTCGGTGGTTTCCGTTTCTCGCTGGACTGGAATTCGCTGCCGCAACCGGCTTGCTGTTGGGTATCCGATGGGCTCCACTCGGTGTGGCGGCGGCAACCGGAATGGCGCTGTACTTCGTGGGAGCCATCGTTGCTCATGTCCGCGCAATATGACATAAGGGGACCGGGCCCGCCTTTCAGATGTTGTGTCTTGCATGTGCTGCGTTGATAACTCGTACCTTGAGCCTATAGATGAAATGAACCGGTGGCGCTCCTCCGATAATGGCAATATTCGACGATCTGGGCAGGGTCACTACGCCGGGCGCTAACTCGCGCGGTGATTCTCGGCTCTTTGACATGCTCGTCATCTGCACGCGGCGCGTGCTTATGCGGTGGAAGCGAACAAAAGTGAACAGTTTGGCTGCTCTATCGACTCGTGACTGGCGGACAACTTCGCGATCCGCGACCACACTACCACCTGAGACAGGTGGATTGGATTGTAGACATTCAGCGTCCAGTGGTCCGCTTGCCTTTACTCACATGCGCTTACCTTGTTACTTGTCAGCAACCGCCGTTATCCGTCAAAGTGATGGGAAGCCGGTTAGACGAAGCCGCTGCGTTTGCGGCGGACGCGGCACCTATGGATTTTTACCTTCAATGGTTTTAGGCTTGGTTTCCGCGCCTGCTCTGATGGCGATCTTCACAGCATCTTCCATCGGATCTTTGAAGGGCACCTCGATTCGGAGTAGGCCGTGCTCGTAGGTCGCTTCGGCTTTGTCAGGTTTCACCGGCCAACCTAAAGCCAGTGCCGAAACATACTCGATGTCCCTTGCTGGCGCTGTCAGGTGGACACTGTCTTTCAGGATCTTCACATCGATGGTATCCGTTGGCGCTCCTGGGATGGCGAACTCCACTACTAACTTGTCGTTTTCCTCGTCAGCATACGCTACTGTATTGGGCGCAACCTTAATCCGATACTCCGGCATCTTGGCACCTTCCTTCTTATCCTGAATCTCCGTTTTGACATCCTGGCCGCCCACAGTATACACCGAAGGGCCTACATTGCGACCGCGTTCTCGCCAGGGCAGCGCCCCCCTCAGGAAGCAGGATCCGCCGTCGCCGCCGGGGTTCAGCAAGACTAGCCCTCTTTCGACCCGAGCGCGCATTCGAGTCTACGCGCGAGTTCACTCTTTTTTGCGCAGCGCAGGCCTAGCTTGTGTCGATCGGCGATCGAAACGCGCATACATCACTTCCCCCTGCGCCTAAGCGAACCTAAGAATTGCGTCACACGCGTGAGGTGAAAAAGTGACCAAAGATCGCTGTCGCTTGCACTGCTTATTGCCGCCGGGGTTAGCGTATCGCTGCGAGCGACCACACATGGCAGCACTGAGGACGGCCTTGTTTTGCGAGAGAAAAGAGAGTTGATTACACGACGTCGCCCAGTTTAGAACAGCAAGTCTTTGTGTCTCAACAAAACGCCTCTCGCGCGTGGGTTGGCGGGCGCGCCGGAGAGAGAAGCCCTTCGCGCCGGAGAGAGAAAACTCCAGCTTACGGCTTTCGATACACGTCCGCGATTATGCTTCTTTTCCGCGGTTGCTGCACCCGCTTGTTTTCTTGATGAGTGAGCGGCGCATTCGTGCTACTAATAGGCGCTTCCGGACGAACGGCAGGCACATCTACGGAGAGGACTCGACCGCTCGCATCGATGCGCTGGATTTCGGGTTCTTGACGACTGACAGTGATCTGCTCACGGTATCGTTCTTCCCGCACAGTGCGTAGAACATGAACCTCTTCTTTCAACATGAACTTCTTGCTGACCACCAGGACTTCCTCAACAATGGGAATGATGGTGGTATTGCCCTCCTGTCGAACCGGCAGCGGCCCGTTCACTTCCTGCTCAATCAGAACTCGACGAACGTCAACATGCTCCTTAAGAAGGGGTATATCCACGGTCTGCTCATGCTCGCGCACCGCGCGGTGTACGCGAACGCTACCTGTCGGAACAGCCTTTCTACCAACTTGAAGCTCTTCTGCCAGAACAGGAACGACGGTACTACCAGGGGCCCGGTCGATCTCGCTATTGTGCCGATTCAGGTCCTCCGGGCCCAACTCAACCTGCAAGATTCCTGGCGAGTGCGGATGCAATATTGAAGCCGGCACTTCGATGAGTTCTCCCGTATCCAGAACGATCCGCACCGGTTCGGTCTTGCCTGTGGGAAGTGGACTCAGTAAGGTGCCCTGCAGGCCATCCTTCCCGACAACTCGCAGGGCATTTGTATCCCCCATATAGATCTTTGCCTTTCAACACAGAGGCGGGGTATTCGGGCCCGCCTCTATTGCCAGACCGGGTCTACTTATCAACGACGGCCAGTGAATTTCTGCCAACCGTACCGGACAGCGTCCTTCATCTGATCCCACTTGCTGCCTGGGTAACTGCGTTCGTAGTCGCTGCGCAGGGCTGGCTCGACTTCATCCCAGCTACTTCCGCGATAACGCTCATCGGAAGCGCTTCTATACCCGTATTGGTATGCGGGCGCATATGTCTCATAGCTGGCCGACTCCCCGGCCCCAAATCGCTTGCGGAAGTCCGCGCGGAAGTCATCGTCATAGATACCAGATTCATCGGCGAGTTGTTCGACATTGACATCAGACCGCCTGACAGTATCCCGAATCGTCTCGGTACGATTTCTCGTCTCTTTTTCGACGACTACTTCTTCTACAACCCGCGCCCGCTTCTCAATAACCGGCTCTTCCGCAGTTTCGGTCACCTCGATAACCTGGTCGCCACGCCGGAGGTCGGCTTCACTGGCAGGTCGATCGACGCTGCGCCGGTCCACTCTGACATGTTCTTCACGCAGGTTGATTTGCTGCTCGACAGGCGCTTCCACCACCCGACTATACACGCGAACTCCGCCGCGCTGAACGGCACGCTTTCCCACTCGCAGTTGCTCTTCGACAACAGGAATGCTGCGGTCACCCGCGTTACTTCTGGATGCATTCTCACTCGTGTAGCCACTCTGTTTCCAGGCCGCGACCTGCTGATCGATGTCGACGGCGCCCAATCCATCCAAAATTTCAACTGCACGATCTTGACGGGCTTCCTCTGTGGTCACGCACACGACCGTGCCGCCGCGACGAACAGCCTCGGCATAGGCGTCCTTCTCGTTATCCTCGTCGGACCCGAATAGTCGGCTAAGAAACCCACCGATGCCACCTCCGCTTCGATCGGACGGCGAGTTTCCGGTCAATCCTGTGTTGCCTCGAGCAGCATCGTCTCCATAGGAATGGCCGCTGCTGACTTCGATGCGGTCTCGGCTGAAACCGGCTGCTGCGAGTTGTTCTACCGCCTGATGGGCAGTAGAATCATCGTCGAAAACTCCGACGACAGTTCGAGTGCTAGTAGTTGTGTCCATGAACCGATGCTCCTTACGATGACAAGTCTTCCGGGTGACGCGCACACCCGCTATCCGCAGGATGAACTCGCTTGATGTTCGTAAACCATCTGCCCGGAAAGCTGTAACCAATCATCAGTGGTGTGACACGTCCCAGACGCTTGCCGTTTCGCAATCATCTTCCGTAACTCGCCTGCCCAGCCTCGACTAACGGTTGACGCAACTCCAAACATGTGGTCCTTGAAACCGACCTCGGCCGGGACATGCCGCCAATCCTCGGCAGTGCCGCACAATTGCGGCAGATTGTTTTGAATCTTGTCACCAACGCCTCGCAAGCAATTGGTGAACGAGGTGGCACGATCCGTGTGAGTACACGAACAGTGAGGCGCCCGATGGCAGGCCCGGAGCACTTCCGTGCCGGTAACCAGTTACAACTCGAGGTTTCCGATACTGGCTGCGGGATGTCCGTTGAAACGCAAGCGCGGGCGTTCGATCCTTTCTTCACGACCAAGTTAGGAGGACACGGACTCGGGCTGGCAATGGTGCAAGGCATCGTTCGCGGCCTCGACGGGTCCATTGACGTCAGAAGCGAACCGGGCGGCGGGTACTTTATTTGTAATTACCCTCCCTTGTGCTCCCGTTCAGGTTCTGTGTACTGACCATGCCGTTTCTGAACAGGATGACCTCACACTTGTTCGTCGGGATTACACCCTGCTGGTGGTAGAAGATGAAGAATTCCTTCGCACGGCACTTGTGAAACTGCTGCGAAAGCGGGGGTTCGAAGTGCTCCAGGCAGCAGACGGTTCTACCGCGATTGATATTCTTCGGACGACCAGCCGTCACCTCGATCTGGTTCTGCTGGACATGACGATTCCCGGTGCGTCGAGCCAGGTTGTCGTTCGGGAAGTCGAGCAAACGCGTCCCGGCGTTGCCGTGCTCCTGACGAGCGCGTATGGCGAAGACGTTGTCAGGGACACAGTAACAGCGCCGCAAATCCGAGGGTATGTTCGGAAGCCGTTTCAGTTTGCCGATCTCTTGCACTCGATTCGGAACGCGCTGCCGTCTTGAAAAAGGTTAGCCGGTCCATGTCATCGAGACTGAGAGGCTACCATCGACCGCTCGGGCGAAGCGAATCAAGTGAAACGGGGCGCGTAGGACTCCCCACCTTTTGTCAACCGTGCCGGCATGAGTTTCGGGGCTTCGCCCCTGCGACCCTAGGATTTAACGCTTTCGGGCAGACTGGTACCGGTGCGGGGCGTTGTCGTACGCCCCGCTAGTCCGCACTCGTGTCAGCGCTCAGGTCGCTTCTCAGCGGAGCCTTTCCTCTGCACGAGTCTGAAAAGTATAACGCCACAGATTCGTTATTGCCGCGATGCCGCGGAACGCAGCGTCGGATCGTATTTGCTTCCCGTTCTGAGCATCGCTGTAAGTACTGCCAAGAGTCTGTCGGCCACACCTCGCAAAGCCCGTGAATGGGAGTGGCCTTTCTTTCTCAGCGCTGTGTGGTGCTCCCGACTTCGTTCATCATGTTGGATACTTACCATCGACCAGTGATAAACCGCGTTTCGTAAGCGTGGGTTGCAGCTCCGTCGCATCCCGACTGCCTTCCGTTTGCCGCTTTGCCAAGTCACCGGAGCTACCCCTGTATAGCTCCGCAACGCGCGATATTCTCTCTCAGCGAGAGCCTCTGAGGCTTCCGCCAGCATCGTGGCGGCTACCACTCTTCCCGCTCCCGGCATGGAACGAAGGATTGTAACGTCACGATGCTCGCCTTCCTGCTCTTGTTGTTCCATCCCTTCAAGAACCGTCTCTATGCGCCTGGCGATCTCCTTATGCTGACTCTGCAGCAACCGCAGAACAGGCAATAGCAGCAATACATGTTCGCTCGTCGCCGCTGCCGAGCCCGGCGCCAGTTCAAGAGCTTGTTCCTGGAGTGCCGCTTCTACCTCTTCTCCGCTCAACCGCCGGCGCGAAGAGACGGCCTCGCTCACCCTCGAGCACATCCAACAACGCGATGGCCGCTGGGTGATCGTCGATCTGGTCGGCAAAGGGACGCGCGTGCGCTCGGTCCCCATGCCAAGCTGGGCGAAAGCGGCGCTCGATGGTTGGATCACGAGCGCCGAATTCACTAGCGGACCGGTGTTCCGGCGCGTCAACAAAGGCGGCCGCGTCTGCGGCGCGCGCATGACGGCGCAGGCTGTCTTCAATACCGTGAAGGCGTATGCCGGCGCCCTCGGCATGAAAAGCTTTGCGTCACACGATCTGCGCCGCTCCTACGCCAAGCTCGCCCACAAAGCCACGCGTCGATCGGGCCACTTGCCTATCTGGTGACGGTCTCGCTATGCTGCGCGACCAAGTCCGCCGTCAATGGAATCATCCAGCGGCTTAAACTAAGCTGCTTGTCAGCTTTGGAAACCTGACTAAATCAGTCTTTATGGTGCACCCAGCTTGCGCGCGCCGATCGGGCGTGTCAAAATCCTATTGCCTAGTCTCTTTTTGGAACTCCTTTGATGAATAGGGCCACCGGAACGATCCGGTGGCCTTTACTATTCGGGCATGGATCAAGCCGCGCTTGCTACCAGCACAACGAAAGCCCGTACAGGGAACGAGTACAGGATCGCTTGCGGAAGATGACCGGCCGGGAGTTGATCGGTTGGGGCAAAGAAGCCGCGCGATTGGCCCAAACGAATCCAGGAAGTGTACAAGCCCGAGACCTGGCGCGAGAGGAATGGCGACGGCGGCATCCGGCCCGGAAGTGACCGATAAGAAAGATTATCCTAGGTGAGACATGAATGAGAAACAGAAACAGTTGGAGCAGCTTGAAAGCTTGGCTTTAGCTGAGTTGAAACGGCGATTTCCAGTGGATATCGGAGCCGCCGAGATTCGTGAATTGGCCGTTTGGATAATGAAGGAACATCGGGACCTTGCGATGGCCGTGGCACGAAATGAGATCGCGCACCGGCACCGCAACTAGCGCGATATTCGCCGTTATCCGAGATGTGAGATACCGCCCAAGCGGGAGTCGATCAGGATGGGCTAAATGACGGACGACGCTGAACGCGGCGCCATGCTTGCCATCATAGGGCAAGTACTTCGCGAAGAGGGACTCATACCAGAGGAAGTGGTACCAGAGGAAGCGGTACCAGAGCCAAGCCTGGTAGACGGGCTTTACGCAATCGCCACGGCGTTAGGGGCGCTGACGGCGGAGGTCAAGGCGTTAAGGGAAGATCTGGCGGCAAAGCAGGATAGCTGACGAGACCAACTAGCCCGTTAACGCTGTTTATCCGAGGCGAGGACAAACCGCCGAGGTCGGACGCTGTATGTTGTTGTCTGCGTGGTTACTAGCTCCCATTCCAATTGTCCCTCTCGAATATCTGATCGGACGCGCTCTTACGGACCGATGAAGACGCGTAAAGCAATGATGCTGCCACGGTGGCGCGACGGCACTGTCTCACGAGCGTGAAGATGAATAGCCTGCCGGTTTGGACCAGCGCCAAATGGCAGATGCCTGAGAAGATGCGCTACACGCGATCAGGTATGCCGTCAATGAATTACTGTCGAAGTTTCGAAAGTCTTGTTCAGGCCGCTCGGCGTTCGTACCTGTGATGCAGCCCGCCCACTTCGGGGATGGAGATGATGCCGCCAGCATCGGGAAGCTGTACACTGCGTGGATCTGGTGCATCCTTCTCCAGTGCGAGGTGCGTGCGAGTCCGATGATAATAACCGACGAACGCCTGAAGGTGCCGCGACAGACTGCTTGCGTTGAATACGACCATATGATCGAGGCATTCTCGACGAATGGTGCCAATGACCCGTTCGACATAGGCACGCTGCCATGGTGAGCGTGGCGCCGACAATACCTGTTTGATTCCCATCGCCTTCACCTGCTCGACGAAGTCATGCCCGAAGATGCGATCCCGATCGCGCAGCAGATAACGTGGCGCGCTGTCCCACGGAAAGGCTTCCCGGAGCTGCTGTGCGGTCCACTCTGCAGTCGGATGTGCCGTGACCGCGAAGTGAAGGATGCGCCGACGCTCGTGCGCCAGCACGAGGAAGACGTAGAGAACCTGAAACCGGATCGTCGGCACGGTGAAGAAGTCTACCGACACAAGGCTCTTCAGGTGGTTCTCGAGGAAAGTCCGCCATGTCTGGGACGGCGGTTTCCGGTTGCGGACGAGATACTTGCTCACGCTCGTCTCCCCGATGTTTATGCCGAGCTTCAGCAACTCGCCGTGAATGCGCGGTGCTCCCCAACCCGGATTTTCACTGCTCATGCGGCGAATGAGGTCGCGAACCTCGCGTGGGACGGCTGGACGCCCGGGCTTGCCTCTCCGAATCTTCCACGTCCAGACGAGGCGAAATGCTTTGCGGTGCCAGGCAACGACTGTTTCGGGTTTGACGATGACCAGCGACGAACGCCAGTCCGCCCAGACGCGGGAGAAACAGACCCACAGAACACGGTCGGCTGCGTGCAACTGCGGGCGCTTCTTCGCAGAGCGTTGAAGCACGCTGATCTGATGCCGCAGGGCAACAATCTCCAGCTGCAGCGCAGCGCGGGCTTTCAGGACGGATGAGGCTCCGGCGAGGAAGAGTGCGAGCCACCCGGAGATCAAATTAAGGACCTTGCGGATAAGGTGCAACTTCCATGATCTCAGTCACTTCGCAGTTTGCGAGAGGGACAAATGGCGATGAAGCCAATGGCGAGCGAGACGAGTTCCTGGATGCTCTTTACGGAGGCGGCTACGCTCCGCTTTCCACCATGTGGTCAACCCATACTCCCATCGATCGCGTTTCCAAACGAGCACCGCATCGATAAGGCGCATGCGCGCATCATTCAGCATTTCTGTCAAACTCGGGCCAGCTCGCAGCAGAGCCACTCCAGGTCCACGTATTCGCCCGTGGACTCCCAACCTCGCGCAGTGATGTACTGCCACGATTCTCTCAGTTGCAGATCACACGTCTGATCGGTCGTGCTGACGCGTACGTAGATTGCGACTCGCATGTGTTTGCCTCGGGTTTGGATTAACTTCCGACGGAATAGGCGCGCTTCCCGTCTTCGCGTCTTGTCGATTCGACGGTCAGGCCCATGCGCCTGCCCAGCACACCGCTGATGAAGCCGCGAACGCTGTGCGCCTGCCAGCCGGTGGCGCTCATGATGTCGTCCAGCGTGGCACCGCCCTCGCGTCGAAGCAGGTCCAATACCGTTGCGGTTTTGTTGGCGTTCGGCGCGTCGGCTTCGGGAGCGGCCTTCCTGCCCGACCGCGCCTTCTTCCCGGTTTCCTGGGCGGCCAGTGGCGCAACGTTAGAAGGCTCCAGCGTCTGAACGGCCTTCCAGATCCGCGCAACGGCAGACTTGCGATCGGTGAATTTCCGAACTGCCGTCACTCCAGGGAGTTGGTTCCACATCTCGACCAGGCTTTTACTGGGCCATTCGGACGTGACGCCGGTGAGCTCGCACTCGGTCTTGAACGTCATCTGCGCTTCCGTCACACTGTCGGGCTGAATTGCCGCGATCTTACCGGCACTGCTAATCACAAACATTTTCACAGCTTCTTGCTCCTTCCGGCCGGGTGACCCGAGCCGCGATCACACACATCACTCCGGTCCCAAACGATTGCAAGGCAATTGTGATTATTCTTCGGACTCTTTAGCGCGTTGACCAAGGTGTTACGGGGTTGTGGGCTCCACTCGGTTTACCGAAGCCCTACTGTCCTTAACGCGGTTGCCGCCAAAGTCGACCCACTGCATACGAATGCTCCACGTGCGTGCCACGGTTCCGGCGTACAGGTATGGACACTTGTCTGTGAGCGACCCAGAGTTACTGTCGTCATGGCTTCCGATAATGCCAATCATTAGGATGGATGACAGAGCTGACCGTAGTAGAAAAAGAATCCGAATGGCGCCGATTGAAGCGCCTAGTGCTTGACGCCGTTTCGTCACCAATCACGCGACGGGTGTATAACCTAGCGCTCGACGAATTCATCGAGTGGTACGACAAGGAAGGCCGGTGTGGGTTTACGAAGTCGACGGTGAATGCTTGGAGATCGTCTCTCGAGAGTAGAGGGTTGGGTTCCTCTTCGATCAATGGCCGGCTTTCGGCGGTTCGAAAACTCGCGCATGAAGCTGGCGACAATGGGCTGCTTGCACCAGAGATAGCCTCGGCAATTTGTCGCGTGAGAGGTTCAAAGACGACGGGCGTTCGTATGGGGAATTGGCTGTCGCTACAGCAGGCGCAGATGCTCCTGAATGCGCCGGATACAGCGACGGTGAAGGGTCTACGGGATCGGGCAATTTTAGCCCTCTTGATAGGTTGCGCTTTACGCAGGTCCGAAGTGGCTGCGCTTGCACTGGCGCGCATTCAGCAATTGGATGGACGCTGGTGCATTGTCGATCTCAACGGCAAGCACGGACGCATTCGTACCGTCCCGATTCCGACATGGGTGAAAGTCGCGGTGGATGCATGGACATCGGCCGGGATTGTCGAGACCGGTCTTGTCTTCCGTCCGTAAATCGTGGCGGTAAAGTATGGGGCGAACGCATTACGGAGAAAGTCGTCTGGCAATTGCTACAGCGGTATGCATCGAAAGTTGGCCTTCCCGGCATTGCACCTCATGACCTGCGTCGCTATGCCGTATGTCGTGTCATGCCGAATCGGATCTCACGTCCCCGGGAAAGGCGGGTAGCCCAAGCCTGGTTAGCGCTTCCGCCGATTCGGCATAGTTTTAGTCGCCGCCTGTAGCTACAGACCTTTCAAGAAGGCAAGAAGTTTATCGTCTGGACGGTACCGGACGCTCTTCGCTTCCGTCGGAGTGGCCCTGCTGAGTGCCTTTTCTTTCATGGCAAGATCAGCGTCGAGATAGATCTGCGTGGTTTCGACAGATTCGTGCCCAAGCCAAAGGGCGATGACCGCTCGGTCAACACCCGCCTGGAGCAATTCCATCGCGGCAGTGTGCCTGAGTACGTGAGGAGTGACCCGCTTGCCGGTCAGCGTCGGACAGTTCCGTTGAGCGACGGTTGCATACTTGGAGACCAAGTATTGAACAGCGTCGGCGCTCAGTGGGCCACCTCGCGAACTAAGAAAAAGTATACGTGTATTGTCCGTTCCTTCCTCCCGCATCCAATCCGATAGCACTGCGCTGACGGTTTTCGTGAGAGGAGTGCACCGTTCCTTTCGTCCCTTTCCCTGGCAGCGGACATGCGCACCGGTCCCAAGCACGACATCCTGCTGACGCAAGGCTGTAATCTCGGATAAGCGGAGCCCGGTTTGGACGGCCGTCAACAGCAGCGCGTGGTCCCTCCGTCCCAACCACGTTTTCCTGTTCGGCGCGGCGATCAGTGCATCGATTTCGGGCCGTAACAGGAATCCAACCAGACGCCGGTCCTGCAGTTTGTTGGGAATCGCCAATACTCTCTGCGTAAGGGCTGCCTGCTGGGGCGCTTCGATTGCGGCGTACCGGAAGAAAGATCGGATCGCCGTCATCCGGAGATTGCGACTCCGCACAGCATTATTGCGGTCCGTCTCCAGATCATCAAGAAAAGCTCCGATCAGCGTTGCATCCAGATCTTCAAGAGTAATCGTGGACGCAGCTTTGCCTGTGCGGCTATGAGCAAACCTCAGCAGTAGACGAAAGGTATCGCGGTAACACGCAATCGTGTGCGGACTGGCACGACGTTGTGCGATCAGGCGCTTCGTGAAGAAGGATTGCAGCAGAGTCGGAAAACCGGCAGCCTGTCTCATGATTGACCCGCCCATCGTTTGTCCAGGCACTCGCCCGCCGATGCCATCAGTTCAGGCGTGTTCGATAGATACCAGTAGGTGTCGCTAACGTGGCCGTGTCCGAGGTAAGTAGAAAGGACGGGCATTCGGCGCATGACATCGTCTCCATTGCGATACCACCGGAGTAGTGTTTCGACGGCAAAGCGATGCCTGAAGTCATGCAGGCGCGGTCCATGACTGGCCGAAGCACCACGAATGCCAGTCTGCCGGGAGAGGCGATAGAAAATACGCCTGACCTGGCCTTCATCGAGTCGATGACCCGTTCTGGAACAGAAGAAGTGTGCGTCGGGGTGGTCCGCAAAGCAACGATTGCGGTGTGTAGCATAATCTGCAAGCGTGGCTTGGGTTGTCGTATGCAACGGCACCACCCGCGACTTTCCGAACTTTGAATTACGGATCATCAGCAGCGCATCTGCCCATCTGACGTCCTGTAATCGAAGGTTGAGAGCCTCGCTGATGCGAAGCCCGCTTACCGACAGCAGACCAAGCAGACAACAGTACGTTAATGGCTGCAGACTGAACTGAGCCTGCATGCCTCGGGCTGCTTCCATCAGTCTTTCGACTTCGATGTCGGTATACAAGTACGGCCGTGCGCGCTCTGGACGGAATGGCAGCAAGCCCTCCGGCGGGACCTCGTTATTCGGTTCAATCGCACTCCAGTAATGTGCAAATGCGCGAACACTGCTGAGACGAGCAGCCCATTCCGACGGATGCAGATGTTGGGCGGAAGTCGCCCATTCGAGCGCGGTTTGTGTCGTAATCTCCGCCTGTCCTCTGTTGGCCAGCCACGCCGTAAACTCCCGGAGGAAACGGCCAGGGCGCTTCAGTTTGAAACCGAGTCCGCGCCGCAATGCCAGGTAATCCTCAACACCAGCTTGCAGCCGCGTCATTGTGCACCACCCGGCCAGGGCAAAGCCAGCGGACGGAGCGCTACGAGATCAACTTTGGCATAGAGTGCCGTTGTATCCGGGCGACGATGCCCCAGAACATCGCCTATCTCCGCTAGCGACGCTCCCTTGCGTAGCAGGTCCGCTGCCAGTGAATGTCGCAAGACATGTGCGCCGGTCCGTTCGGATTCGATACCAGCCTTAATCAGAGCCCGCCGCACGATCGACGAAATCGTGATCGTATGAGCAAATCCGCGGAGAGGCGCCGCATGACGCACGAAAACACGGCGGCTGGAACACTGTGGCCGGCCTGAGTGCAAATAGAGCGCGACCGTCTCACCTACGTCGGTTGGCAATGGCAGTTGCATCCAGCGGCCCGCCTTGCGCCGTATGGTGATGCACCCGTTCTCCCATTCGATGTCTTGAAGGTTTAAAGCAAGCACCTCTCCGGCTCGCAACCCCAAACGTGCGAGCAGCAGCAGAATCGCATAGTTCCTTTGCCCGAGCGGAGTGCTTCGATTCTGCTGCTCAAGGAGGTGCTCCACTGCTCCCGCAGGGAGGCACTTCGGGATGTCCGAGAAGGCCCAGCCTGCTACAGACGGGACACAGCCGGCCAACTCGATCTTTATTTGCCCCTGATGCAAGAGGTAACGCAGGAAAGACCGAAGTGCCGTGACCAAAAGCTTTATACGACCGCGCGCCAGTTTGCCTGTGCAGGCCCCCAGGAAAGCCGTGACGTCTGACGCACAAAGTTCAGAAAAGCGCAGATCGCCATCTGGAAATCGGCTCGACAGGAACTGTTCTACGAACGAGGTATAGTTCGACAGGCAACTCGCCGACAGCCCTCGTTGGTTCACAAGGTACTGCCGGTACTCGTAGACGCAGCGTTCAGATGCGGTCAAGACCGAAGCAGGAGAGTCCCGTAATACGCCGACGTCTCGAAGGACCGAGCAGAGACGACGCAGCGTAGCTGGCTCGGGATAATGCACAACGCCGGGATCACGATTCAGAAACTCCCGAACCAGTGAATCGTCGATATCGGCTATTGCGCAGTGGCGCTGATCGAGCCACCTGCTGAACCTTGCTATAGCGTATGCCTGACACGGCACTGACGACGCTATGAATCCGTCTCGTTGTAGTCGTGCGAGATAGATATCGAAGTACGGCGCCAGTGGTCCCACGCGGACACGTTGGAGCAATTTGGAATCAAGAAGTGATTGCATGCCCAAAGCATCGGCGTGATTCACGCTCCGGACTATGCCGCATTGCGACTAGGTAGGAAATCGCAAAACGCTACCGTTCTGATCGCAGACTCGGCATGACACGATATACGGCATAGCGCCGCAGGTCGTGAGGCGCAAGGTTGCCCAACTGAGCTTTCGAGGCAAGCTCTTTGACAATGCACCAGATCACCTTCTCGGTGATGCCTTCGCCCCATACGGTGCCTGTCTTGCTCACGCAGCGAAAGATCCGGCCCGCCGTCACCTGCGCCGCCGTGGTCCAGCAATCGACGGCGCTCTTGACCCATCAGGTACTGGGACGGTTCGGATGTGGCCACCTTTCCCGTAGAGATCGACAATGACCCATCGGTCGTCGCGCTTCTGGATGTCGGAGAAAGTCAGTTGCGCGACCTCGGACCGGCGAAGGCCACATCCGGCGAGTACGGCGATGATTGCACGGTCCCGCTTGCCTTTCATCGTGTCCAGATTCGGTGACCGCAGAAGTTCCTTCACCTGTTCAGCGCTGAGCCAGTTCCCGAGCCGAACACCAACCCTCTTCGCACCTTTCACCCTGCGGATGCCCGCGGCCAACTCTGGGCTGAGCAAGCCGGTGTCGGCCGCCTCGTATGCGAGTCGGCGGACCGCCGCGAGGCGAAGGTTGATCGTGGAGGACGACAGTCGGCGGGACTCGAGTTCGAGTCGATAGCGGAGCACGACGGTCTTGTTGAAGGCGATTCGCGGCTCCGAGCAGTACCACGCGACGAAGTCGTCGATTGCAAATCGATACGATCGCTTCGACTCCGGCGAACGAAGGGTGTTCAGGACGGCGCTCTTGGCGAAATCCAAGATCTGGCAATCGGAGGACCCGTTTTGGGGTCTGCTTCGGCTTCTTGCGGCTCATCGACAAGCGGTCTCCTTACCCGCTGGTCAAATCGACGCAGATATCCTCAATCGACGGGAACGCCGTCTTCGGGAATAACACTTGCCGTAAGTGAGACCGTTCACCGGATCCCCGCGATACGCTGCTTCGTTGTAGACTGGCCCGAATGGCATGAGAATGAAGTTCAACGTCTCGATTTTTATAGCGCTGGTCCTGACGCCGGTCGCGGGCACCGCAGAAAGCCTTTATCCGGAGGTGACTTTTCGCTACAGTCCCATGTTCGACTCAGCGTGCGCCGAAGCGACTAACAGAAGTCGAGCCGGAAGCAATCAAAGAGCTTCAGAGTCGGATGCAGTCATTCCGGGACTTGTGGCGGAAAGGTGGTCCGGCGTTGCTTGCTGCTGTACCCGGTGTTACGGGAGTACCCTTCCGTTTCCGCGAAGCGTATGCAACGTTGATCCTCTGCCCCGGGTTTGGGCCGATGAGCGTGCCGCTAATGGTGAACATGCGCATGTATCTGTCATTCACGGGAAAGGATAAGACTGCTCCCATGATTGACTTCGAGAACACTCTGTTCCACGAGATACTGCACCGCTACGTCGGCGATTGGCTTGCGACGATGCCGGATCGAACGACTGCGCTCATGAGTAAGTACAAGACTGAGCCCGGCCCCGTGTTGAACCACCTGCACCTTTATGGGATCGAAAGGCAGGTGTATCGAAAGCTCGGACGTGAAAAAGATCTCGAGATTTCTATCGAGGCTGAGCAAATCGGCTGGAATAACTCTGTCGTCCTAAAGCGCGCACGAGAGATAGTCGCCGAGGAAGGTGCGGAGAGCTTCGTGCGAGAGATGAAAGCTGCTGGCCGCTAAAGTGTCCGGGTCCTCGATTCGAGCCTGCCGGCAAGACGCTGCGGAGGGTACAGCGGCCGTTGATGGAACGGGTGATTCTCCTGTTGAGTGGCGATACCGGAAAGTAAGGCGCGATTTGATGTCTGACGGTGGTGAGTTCATCGGACACGCGAATTGCGCAAGGTCAAAATCTCGACTAATTTCAGCGGGCCGAGAAGCGGCTGAACAGCTCGTGCCGGTCGCGGTACTGGCTGTAGTTCGGATTGACCCGCTTGAACCACGCCTCGCCATAAGCCCCGAACTTGTACTTGACGACCACGCCCTCGAGGTCCCTGCGGCAGGCCTGGCGAAACAGGCCGACGCAGGAGAGCTCGGAGTGGTCGACGTAGACGAGCGGCTTCCATAGGGAACGTACGACGCAGATCTGGTCAGGCGGTCGGAAGCTCGCTTTCAGCAGCCCCACCGCATGCAGATACTGGATCCACTGGCAATCGGAGACATCGCTCTTGCGGCCCGGCACGTTCCTTACGTGCTGGGCGTTGACGAGGAAAACCTCAAAACCCCGTGTTTCGAGAATCTGGAAGACGGGATCCAGAACACGCCTGTGGACTCCATTGCCACACTCCTGATTCCGCAGGACTGAAGCCATTCGGCCATTTCGTGAAGATCTCGGTTGAACGTTTCGAATGATCGTACGGGCTGAGCCGCACGGTCTGGAGAGACGGCCACGAAGACCTCTTCCGCTCCAATATCAATGCCGGCCGCGTCAGGGTGCAGTACCGGCAGCATGCGGACGCCGCCCGCACCTTTGTCTTTTCTCTTCTTACGTTGCGCCATGTAGGTTCCTTTCGGAACCTGCGGCCCGAGGGTACGATGCGAGCAAACTCCTGAACTAGATCGCCGCCGAAACGGCGTCATCACTGACCTGTACGTGACCCCGGACCCATGCTTCCCGTCGGGCTCGAACGAGCACCAGTGTCGGCTGCGGCTGTAGCTGCCGTCGGCTCCAGCGGCACTATTTTGACTTAATCTCGTTCATCTGGCGCCTGTTGGGCGCAGCCAATCAAGGCTTCCCTTTTCTGTTTAAGAAATGGCAAGTTTCCGGTAGCGCCGTCAACGTGGTTTTGCGGCGTTGCCGAACACCACACTGCAATGCTTCCACACCACCGACGTTTGTCATCATGACAAGAAGCTGGCTTGCGGTCTCCAGCGTGGTTACTCTTTCGTTCGGTCGTACACTCGCGAGACGATGTCTTTTCGGTCCGCCTTGGGGTCTATGGCGACGTAAACGATGCCGCTCATCATCTCCTGCCAACTCTGATCGCCGTAACGCACCTCCGTAGTTGGGTCTGGATTGTAGCGGTTATTCGGAGAATTGTCGTAGATTCCAGTTACCTCGATACGTGTTCCCTTCGGCAGGAGCTTGGGCGTATTCAGGATGTACTCGAGTTGCCAATTGAAGTCATAGCGCGGCACCTTCAGGAGCTTTTCCTTTTCCCCGGTGGGATAGACTGCGTTGATTTCCATCGACCTCCCACGCAAGTGCATGTGCGGACGAAGTGAGACTAGCTTGACATCGCCGCCGAGTGTCATCACGCCGTCGACACGATGATTCGCCGCGCCGGCGGGAATTACAAAGGTGTCGTTCCCAGCGGCTGCGCGGATCACTTTCTCGCGAACCGGCTGCTTGGCGAAGACAAGCCCTATCTTCGGCTGGTGGTTTGCCGGTTTGCCGTTTGGGGTGTAGTGAAGTTGAAACACAAAATCCGAGCCGGCTGGCACCAGGCGAGCTTGGCCCTCGGCCAGGCGGATGGGCGGACAGCCAGGAGCATAGTTAGCGAGCTGGTCTTCCAGATCCGACAAGCCACCCGCAAAAGTACTGGCGGCGGGTCGCTTTGGATCCCGCTTCGTCTGCTCCGGCGGAACACACGGAGTGCCGATCGGGCAGTTCGCCAACCACTTTGAACCCGGCGGGCGGACGACAACCTGTCAGTGATGGACAACTGACCGGTTGGAGGGCCTAACCTCAGCCTGTGCGATCCATTTATCTTCTTTAAACCCGCTGGGGACCACGACATACGTATACTCGATGGTTCCTGTGGCAGGTACTTCGTACTCGATCGGCACCTCGACTATGACGTCTGGGTTGGCGATAGTCCACCCCTCGAGGAACTGGACTGGAGGCGGGGCCTGCTTAGGGTCACCTTCGGGCGCACCGGCGTCCACCCAGGCGGTGATAAGCTCGATTTCCGATTGCGTCAGCGAGTTGTCGTTCTTAAACTTTCCGATGCTGCGGTCCGCGAACCATGGCGGCATCTTCCGGGAGCGTACAGCTTCTTTATAGCTTTCGCCCACGGCCGTGTCTCGCGATACGAAATGAGCGACATCGGCCCGATCTCGCCGAACGGTGGCACTCCTGACACCCCTTCTGGAGGATCGGCAGCACGTCCCTGTGAAACGTTACTGCAGAATTGGGTTGAGCGGTAACGGCAATTACGCCCGCTATGATTGGCAGCATGCCGACATATGCCATTTCATTTCTCCCTCTTTCCGGCACTGAAACGCGCACTGATGTTACACGAGTCGGGGGAGACGGTAATCGGCACGGCGCTTTCCTGCCCGGTGCTTTTCCTTTGGAGGCGAAGAAGAACAGCCTTCGAGCTCCACCTGTACAACCGACCTACCGCAGGCTTGCATTAACACCGACAACAAATCTCTGCGCGTCTGAATCTACACGAGGTGTTGTGAACTGCAAGTAAACGAAGATACATCAACGCTATCAGCGTTTGAAAGGCTGAAGTGACTCCAATGACGCCCGAATAGATGAAGGCAGCCACAAGGACGCATAACGAGGGAACCGTAGAAGTGGATGTAAGATCGCGGTTGCAATGCCGACTTGCGGGAGGAATCCGTACGCAAATATCCGCTCTTGTGGACGGCTTAGGGTTGGGATAGCGTAGATCGGGTGAATCCGAGAATCACCGCTAGAGATATTGCCGCTCCGCTCACATGGGGACGCGTCGGACCGGGAATGGCGTGGCACCAACGTGATCCTTTCTCGATGCTGCGCGAAGTATGGAACCGGCTGGTCGATCAGCACATTGCCACGCAAGTTCCGGAGGCACGTGTTGCGATACGACAGTATCTACTGCTTTGCAGACCGCAATTTGCCTCATCTTGATAACTTGATTGATCGCATGCGTGCCGAGAACAGCTCTCAAGACGTGCTGACATTTCGAAGCCCTCACTACACTATCCACTCTCGACAGTACCAAGGACATCACCTTGAAGAAATACGTCCCGCCTCAATACTGCCCATTGGGAAGAGCCGGAAGATTCCGATGAGGGTGACTGTTTTGGGGCCAGTAAGATCGAAATGATGGAGGAGGCTGTTCGTCAGGAGTTACTGGCCAAAACGAAGCACGCGCTCGATGCCGATGACTGGAACGCCCTCGAGTGCATCTGGAACCCCTGGATCGAGCAGGGAGAAGCGGAAGCAGAATTTCAGCTCGGGTACCACTATCTCCAGTTCGCCGCCCGCGAGGACGATCCTGCAACGGAGCGCATGGAGGCACTAGTCAGCCCGGCCGCGGCCAAAGACCACGCAGATGCGTCCTGGTTCCTGGCGTCGCGTCTACAGTGTTCGCAGGAAGAGACCACTCCCGCATCCGAACGACTCCTCCTACGAGCCGCCGAACTCGGAAGCGTGAATGCACAGGGTCTCCTCGGTTGCTTGTATGCGACGGGAGATTCATCCTGGCCCATGGATTTGGCGAAAGCTGCGGCCTGGTATCGGCGGGCGGCAGAGAGAGGCGACCGGGGATCTCAATACGAGTTGGGCTTCATGCTGCTGCTTGGGGAAGGAGAGCCTAAGAATACCGATGACGGATTGATGTGGCTGGAGCGCGCTGGAGAACTGGGAAATTATGACGCGTGCAAGCTGCTGGCGGATTGCTATGAGGAGGGGTCCTTTGACGTTCCATTGGATGCCGCAAAGGCTGCGCG
>CAWJQP010000089.1:0-41793 GCA_963844855.1 Bryobacteraceae bacterium | reverse complement strand
GCCCAGCGAGGGTGCCGTAAGGTCTCCTCAGCCACAGTTGGGGTTAAGGCCGTGTGTAGGGAGCGCAGCGTGGCGGGCAACGCCACGCTGAGGAGTTACGCGATCGCCGTACCGGGGCATGGAACCGGCGTGATCGTAATTGTACCGTCTGTACCAATTACGGTCTTGTAGCAGACTTTACCGCCGCCGCCACCACCACCTCCACCGCCACCTCCACCGCACCAACCCGTTAGCTTACAAAATATATCTACTGCCGTGCCGATCTTGTCGAGTGCTCCCTTTTGGAAAATTACATCCTCAGGCGCAATGATCGTTCTCCGTTATCTAATTCCATCTGAATAAGCGTTTGCCTACGTATCTTCCCTTCAAGCCCCGTACTGGGTGTTCGTGGCGATTCTGCGCTTTCAGTCGGATTCCGTACGTAGTCTGATGACATAGCCATTTCTCACCTTCTTGTTGCTAAACCTGCCGAGACTGTCAGACAGAAATCAGTTATCCTGTCGGGGCCCGGGTGACCTTCAATCTACTCGATTCGTTTCTGGCGTACAATTCCCCTAAACAGAGGAGGCGTGATGTCTATGGAGTTGCTCCGTATCCGCGACGTGCGGAACGCATTGCGCCTTATCAGTGATTGTCGGGACTTGGGACATGATCCTGATCTGTGGCATCAGCGGATGTTCGAAGGGCTCCTTGCGCTGATTGGATGCTCGGGGGCAACTGGCGGTGAAGGGTTGTGGAATCGGCCACACCAGCCACCGCAACCCATGACTGCATTCGATGTAGGGCTTGACCAAACGGCGCGTAAGTTGTCTGTGGCCTACATGCAACAGGGCGGCGGTTTTGCGCATGACCCGATTATGCAGGGCATGCAAGGCATTACAGATCGTGCTCTGACTCGTACCCGAGGCGAGGTTGTGTCCGATCAAAACTGGTATAGATCCCATAGCTTCAATGAGTACCGGAAACCGGGCCGCATAGACGATCAGCTCACCTCGATCTACCAGATCGATAGCAAAGGCGCGATCAACGCAATTACATTGCATCGGCCTTTGGGAGATCGGCCATTTTCACTGCGCGAGCGCGACCTCTTGGACGTTTTCCATAGCGAACTGGGGCGCCTGATCGGCAGGTCGCTCGTGAGTGGAACCGAACCGTGGCCGCAGGGTTTGTCTCCCCGCCTTCGTCAAACCCTGCTATGTCTAGTCGAAGGCGACAGCGAGAAACAGGTGGCCGCCAGATTGGGAGTGAGTTGCGCTACCGCGCATCAGTACGTCACGAGTTTGTATCGCTTGTTCGATGTCAAGAGCCGAGGCCAATTGATGGCCTTGCTATTCAAACGGATTGGATCAGGACAATGGAAGCTGTTGTCTGGTAGCGTCTCCAAACTCCCGATGGCCTTTTGAGGATGACCTGCACCCGCGTTTTTGGCACTTTGCCTCGCCGCGGCCGAAAAAAGCCCTGCTTCCCGACGACCTTCGCTGCGCCCTCGCGTCGCTGCCGGAAACTCCAGCGGGCCGGCGCGACCGGGCCTTGCTGCTGCTTGGGTTTGCCGGCGCCTTCCGGCGCTCGGAACTGGTGGCGCTCGATTGGGCGGATCTCGCCTGGGTTTCGGAAGGTCTGGTGGTGACGCTGCGGCGGTCGAAGACGGATCCCGAAGGGCAGGGGAGAAAGATCGGCATTCCCTACGGCCGCCGGGAAGAGGTATGCCCGGTGCGCGCCCTCGAACTGTGGCGGGACCACACCGGTTCGAATGGTCCCGTGTTCCGCGCCGTCGATGGTCATGGAACTTCCGACAGCGAGCGCCTATCGGACAAGGCTGTGGCGCGGATCCTCAAGCGCGCCCTCGAGCAAGCCGGAATTGCCTCGGCCGAGTATGCCGGCCACAGTCTCCGCGCCGGCTTCGCAACCGCGGCGGCCGCCGGAGGCGCTTCCGAGCGCGCCATCATGAACCAGACCGGGCACCGCAGTCTGCCGATGCTGCGGCGCTACATCCGCGAAGGTTCGCTGTTCACCGACAACGCGGTCCGGAACACCGGTTTGTAAACGAGCGCTTTGATAGACTCTCGCCTACTCGGATGAAGCAGAAACCCGGCCAACGCAAACAAACTCCCGCAAGCGAGTTGCGGCACTTCACCAATCGCGAAGACGAGCGGGCCCTGTTCTTGCGGCATCTGGAGTTGCCGCTTGGCACATCGCTCCCGGTGCTGATGTTCTATGGGGTCGGCGGCAGCGGGAAAACTTGGTTGCTCCGTAATCTCCAGGAGATTTCGAGTAGCCGCCAAATTCCTTCCGCTCGTCTCGACTTCGACTGGGAAACCGGCGGCCAGCGGTATGGCGAGGACAGCGTGGCGGCCCTTTTTCAAATCCGGCAGCAACTCGGTGTGTCCTGCCCGCGCTTCGATCTTGCCTATGCGTATTTGCGCGTCAAGCAAGGCGCTGGCGGCGACCCGTCGCTGCGCGGCAGCGGGGAAGCGGCGACCGCGTTCGAGTTTGTCGCCGAAGCCGGCGAAGCCTTGGCCAAGGATATTCCGGGCGCCAACGTTTTGGCCTGGCTGGGCAAGAAGGCCGGCGGCTTGGTGAAACAGCGGCTAGAACATACAGCCTTGGGCCATTGGCTGGCGAGCACGGCGGGGAATCAGGATGCTTTGGAGTTGCGCGCGCGAACCGCCCAAGACATCCAACCGACGCTGGTGACGCGGCTCAATCAGGATCTTGGCGAACCGCTTCCCCAGCGATCGTATAAAGCCTGCCGCGCCGTGGTGTTTCTCGACACCTTCGAGGCTGTGAACTTTGGGTTGCAGAGCGATATCCAGCAGCATCTCCGCGAAGCCTGGGTTCGCGATCTCTGCGCGAATTTAGATGGAGTCTTCTTCGTCCTTGCAGGCCAGAACAAATTGACCTGCGACGAAGTCGATTCCGACTGGTCGGATCCGACTTTCTTGGAGCAGCACCTCATTGGGGACTGTCGGAGAAGGATGCACGTGCTTTCCTGGCCCAGTGCGGAGTGCTAGAAGCGGCGCTTCAGGACGTCATCCTGGCAAGTTCGAAGGAGGTGGATCCGTCGAGCCGAGCCGAGGGACGAACGATCGGTTATCACTGCTTCAGCCTGGGCTTGCATGCCGATATTGCTGCGGAAGAAATGGCACAGGGACAGACGCCCGATCCAGCCTCCTTCGCCCTGCGTCCCGGGAACTGGGATGCGCTGGCGGAACGATTCCTGAAATCCTTGCCGGATAACAGTAAGCGGGTGTGGATTGAGCGCCTCGCATTGACCCCAAGGTTTGAGGAAACGGCGGCCCGGACGGCGTGGTCGGCGGTGGAGGATGCGGCACAGTCCGCCGCCTGGGAATCGCTCCTCGATTACAGCTTTGTCGTGTCTCTCTCCGAGCCTGGCTGGTACACGCTACGGCCGCAGATGCGTAAGGCGTTGATGAAGCAGATAACGCGAAGTGTTCCGGAAGCGACGCGGGAGCATACTTGGTGGCGGCAGCATTGGCAAGCAAGGTCGACAAGCGAAACGGATGAGTTCGCTAGCCTTGCTTGGTTCCACTGGTTCCGTGTAGCGCCAGAAGAAGCTCAACAAGAATGGAAGAGGCTTGCCGAGGGGGCACGGGGCAAGCCGATGCGGATGGCTCTGCACTATAGGTTGCTGAACTGGTGGTTGCCAACGGAAATCATGGAGGCCTCACCGATCGACGTCGAGCAGGCGTCCGCGCGGTATTCGTTGGGAAGCGAACTCATCGAAGCAACACTGGGAGCGCGGGTGGCGAACCTGCGGCAGGCGATCGCTTGCTATGAAGCGGCGCTCCGCATCCGCACCGAAGACGATTTTCCGCAGGATTGGGCGATGACCCAGAACAATCTGGGAATTGCCTACACGGACCTGCCGAGCGGGGATCGGGCGGCGAACCTGCGGCAGGCGATCGCTTGCTATGAAGCGGCGCTCCGCATCCGCACCGAAGCCGATTTCCCGCAGGACTGGGCGATGACCAAGAACAATCTGGGGATTGCCTACAAGGACCTGCCGAGCGGGGATCGGGCGGCGAACCTGCGGCAGGCGATCGCTTGCTATGAAGCGGCGCTCCGCATCTACACCGAAAGCGATTTCCCGCAGGCGTGGGCGATCATCCAGAACAACCTGGGGAATGCGTACAAGGATCTGCCGAGCGGGGATCGGGCGGCGAACCTGCGGCGCAGGCGATCGCTTGCTATGAAGCGGCGCTCCGCATCTACACCGAAAGCGATTTCCCGCAGGCGTGGGCGATCATCCAGAACAACCTGGGGAATGCGTACAAGGACTCGGGAGACTTGGCCTCCGCCCGAACGGCGTTTTCCAATGCAGCCGGCGGTTTCACTTCAGCTGGCGATGCCGACAATGCTCGTGACGCAGAAGCGCGAGCAGCGGCGCTCGATGAACCTGCGGAGAGCTGATGTTCAGAGGCAGGGTTATCAAGTTCTTCAGAAACGAGGGCGGGTGCATGCCTGAGTTTCTAACGTCCACGGGCAAACGCCACTCGAATTGGAGCTTATTGATGTCCAATTCGCGTCGTGTAGATCTGTGATGGGTAACTTCTGGTTCAGACAAGTTCGATGGGCGTCTCGACGTTCACCGTGTAAACAGCTTTCTTCGCAGGACCCGACCTATCATAGGCCAGGAAGTCCCTCGCCGTACGGAGTTGCAGCATGCCGAACTCAACGACCACCTTATTTGTGCTTTTTCCGGATGTCGCCAGCGCCGAGAGCGCAAAGCAAGAACTCCTCAGCCACGGCTTTGATCAACACGATATCCAATTCCTCTCTACCGGCAGCTTTACAAGCAATGCCGGCTCTGGAAACTCTGCGCTCACGGGAACGGTTGACCGCACGATGCAGTCGACCAGTGGCACCCTGGGTGGTGGGTTCCGCTCAATGTTTAGTCTCAATAACGAGGAATCTGGGTACTACATGGACGTGCTCCAACGAGGCGGCACGGTAATCACGGTCAAGACAAATGAGGCGCAGGTCAATCGCGCAACTGGGAACAGTGCAAAAAAGCCAGCCACACGGTTCATGAGGCCATCCGCGCCCAATCTGTGGACCGCACCCGTCCAGTCGTGAAGTACGAAATCTGATGTGTAAAGCTCGGGCGCTGCCTTCGCTGCTTTTTCCGAATTCGGTTCGCTCCAGACTTCTACATGCATTCGTCGGACGAGGGTCTTATTGCGCTCTAGACGACCGTGCTCGCGAACGAGGGCAAAGTTGTAGCCTGCCAGCGTGCCCAAGACCGTGCACGCACCAACGAGCGCAAAAACCTTGATTGTTCCCATCGCCATCTCCTCTGCTGTAATTGCTCCTGACGCCTGCGAACGGTTCGCCATTGTATCGAGAAGTGCCCGACCAAAGTTGGAGGTGGTTCGGTTCTGAGAGTCCCGAAAAAAGTCGTTTTAGGGACAGTTTGCTATTAGGAGGTGTGGCCGTTGCAGGACAGTGCTGTAGTTTCGAGAACTGCGTTCCGGAACGGCGGCTTTGACTCCGGCGGCGGCCCCGTTCTGGGTCACGTGTGTATGGTTGGGATGAGCGGTGACGGCCTAGAGTGTCCTAAGAAAAGCGATCAGCGCTTTCTTATCATCGGGCCGATAGCTTCAATCCGAATTCATGCCCTTTTATCGGCCGCAGCCTTCAGCCTACCTGGTCAAAGCGGCTTGTAGCGTTCGTCATGTAAGAACGGCGCGTTCGTTACCGATACAATTCAACGGGGAGTTTGCCGAAAGGAAGTGAACATGAAGCCGGTCCTGAACGCAGCGCGTGTTGTTCTCTATGTGACGCTCCAAACCCTCCTTGCACAGGACGTTGCATTCGTAGACGTCTCCGTCATTCCTATGGATTCGGAGCGGATTCTCCAGCATCAAACCGTGCTAATAAAGGGAGATCGCATTGCGGCAATTGGCCCGGCAGCACAGCTGCGAGCACCTTCCTCTTCTATCAGAGTCGATGGTCGTGGAAAGTTCTTGATGCCAGGGTTGGCTGACATGCATGTCCACTTCTTTATGGGGTCAATGAGAACCGTGACCCCCTTACTGTTGGCCGCTAACGGCATCACGACTGCAAGGTCTATGAGCGGTTCCCCCGAAGTCCTGAGCCTGAAGAAGGAAATAGAGGATGGTCAATTAGTCGGGCCTCGTATTTATTCCTCAGGAAGTGTGACAGATGGGAGTCCCCCTGCGTACCCAGGCAGCCGTGTAGTGGTGACCGCGAAAGAAGCAAAGCAAGCAGTGGAGCAAGACAAAAGCAACGGCTATAGTGCGGTGAAGGTGTTAACGCGTCTTACTCCCTCCGCTTATGGTGCCCTTGTTCGTGAGGCGAGGGAGCACGGTATGGAGGTTTGGGGACACGTGCCAGACCTTGTGGGGCTCGTGCAAGTTCTATCCGATCGACAGAAGTCCGTCGAACACCTTTATGGATACATACAGGCGCTACACCGCGAACCAGTTCCTGCACCCAGTCTATTGAGTTCTTCGGACCGTTATGCAGCGGCGCAAATGGTCGACATGTCCAAGCTGCCGGGTATTGTGGACGCGACGGTACGGGCCGGGACATGGAACTGCCCAACGCTCACCCAACAGCAAAATAGGTCTTTCCCGGTTGAGCAGGCAGAGCAAAAGTTAAAGGAACCGCGCATGAGGTATCTCCCGGCTGACCTCTTGAAGGATTGGACCGCCAGGTCGGGTAAGGGTTCTTCTGTCAGTAAGACGGACCTAGCAAATATGGAAACATTTTGGAGCATTGGGCTGGAGATTACGAAAGCTTTGCATCGAAAGGGAGCTCGTCTGTTAATCGGAACAGATACCCCAAATCCGTTAACTGTTCCGGGCTACTCAGTTCATGAAGAGCTGCAGCAGTTTGTTCTAGCGGGTCTCACGCCATTTGATGCGATTGCAGCGGGCACCCGTAATGCGGCTGATTTTCTTGGCCAATCAGCCGACTCAGGGACCATACAAATCGGTAAGAAGGCCGACTTGCTACTTGTAGACGCTAATCCGCTAGCCGACGTCCGTAACACTACACGAAAAGCTGGTGTCATGCTGCGTGGCAGGTGGTTTACAGCCCAACAACTAAACCGCCAGCTGGATGAAAAGGCGTCGTCTTTCCCATCGTTGTCTGCAAGCCAGTGATAACGTTACAAGTTTTCTATGCCTCAGTTAAGAGCTCTTGGACAACTTATAAGCACCCACAAGCCGGTTACCGGCCACCATTCGTGAACAGGATACTATTGAAGGCCGGTTCTCTTCGTACCTGCCCGGTAGCTGAGCTTAGCCCCTCCGACCCATCCCACCCGCCTAGTACCGTAAACGGTCGTTTTTGAGACTGGCGCGCTTGGTCCATGCGGAACCCCGTCCTGCAAGGGGAATGTTGTCTCGAAACCCGTCTCGAAATCAAAGTGTCGGAAGTACCTTAATGTCGTTGAGTTCTGAGACAACGGCTTGCGCGGCTCCGAATACCAGATCTCGATTTGTTCGGCATACACCCGGGCCTCGACTTGTTCGCCAATCAACCGGCTGTGGACCGAGTAGGTGTTCCGATCCACGAACACCAGACTTCCGGAATCCACCTTTACGCGCTCCCGTTTTGCGCTTTCCAGTCTTCTTTCCGGCAGTGCCCGCAGATATTGCATTCCGTCCGCCAGGCGTTGCCGGCGCCCTCCGTTCAACTGCGCCAGCAGCGCCCGTAGGAATGTTTCATATTGTGCGATGCTGGCAAATTCCCGGCTACCTCGCAGCAGAAGCGCCTGGTCCAACGCCTTCTTCAAACGATAGTGACGTTGCTCAACGTCGCTGTTCTTATTCGCCTTGCCGGTTTGGATTTTTCTTCCTTCTACTCGATAGTGTCGTAACAAAGCCTCATAGCGGACGGTAAACTCGCACTCGTCGCTCATGTTATTCACCGCTGTCGACATCCGGTCTGTTTGGCGTTGCATCGGTACGCCGCCCAGTTCCCAGAGCGCGTTCTGCAATCCGTCACTCAGGCTTTCAAAGCTCTCCGAATAGCAAATCGATGCTGTTTCCCAGTTCGAGTACGTCAGCACGAAGTGATACAGCAAGTGCGGGAAGCTTTGTCTGCCGATTGTTATTTCCAAAGAGGACATATGCGTGAAGTCGGATTGACTCAGCCGGCCAGGCACATGCTTCTGCGAGAAGAACACCTCCTTGCCTGGTCCTTCTGTTACACGCCAATGCTTCATCCGCCGTTGCAGGTTCGCAACTGGCCGTCAGAAAATCGTCCGGGATGCTGACGTTGCAATGACTCGAACAACGTCTTTGCCTCCAACCCCGGATTGGCTTCCACCAAGTCCCGAACTTCCTCCCATACGTCAGAAAACGGATCCGACCTCGTGCGCCAGTTCCGATCTGTCTTCTGCTCGCTGGGCAGTTGCCCGCTGCGCAGATACTTGCGCGCTGTCTTTGGGTCCATGCCAGCTTTCGTGGCCGCGACCTCTTGGTTCTGTTCTGTCTTCGACAACCTTTTCAACCTCCTCACTTGAGCGTCGGTGACCATCTTTCTCGCGCCCGAAGCGCGATCTTCGATGGTCGTTCATGGTTGTCGTCGAACGGGAATTCTATTGTCGTTGGCCGGGAGTCTTAATTGCCGCCAATCACGCTTGAGACGAAAGAGGCTTGGGCGTTGAAGTGCTCAGGGGTAGCTGTCTACTACCCCTAAGTGGGTCAGCTTACCGACTCTTAAGATTGCGGAAGATCCCAAGTGTAGTTGCCAACGCAAATGGGTTTAATAGGCCCCGATTCCGCAACAGCCTACTTTACCTTAGGCTAGGTGACTGTCCAGTATATCTCGTAGTTGCCGCCGTCCCCAGTCATCTGAGTCCGCTGTTCACCCTGGCCTGCATCGGAAGGCCGAGCCGTAAAGCCACCGATCACGTCGTCTGCTCCTTCATCCCATTCATAAACAACAACTCTCGCTCGTTGCTGGAACGGCCAATCTAGCCCTATCGGCTGAGTGTCATCCTCACCCATTTCCATTGCGTCTCCGCCCCAGAATGATTGACCCTCTACCTCGATATAGACGTCGTCGTCTCCTGAACCGCTAGTCGTCGTAATACACTTGACCCGCTCCAATCTGAGTGTAGGCATAATAGATGTTCTCCTTTGTTTGTCGCCCTCCTGATTGAATGATTGGCATAGCTCCGCCATCCGGTAGGCCAAGAGGTTAACTCCTACCGGATTGTTGGTGCCCGATTTTACTGCGGACGAGACACACGGACCGTTGGCTCACGTCTTTCGCCGGCCCCCGCACACGTCGGGCCGAAACCTAAGTGACGTCACGGGACCCCGCGCCAGCCTGATCTCGTTCCGGAATGGCTATTCCACCGGAAAGTAGCGGTAAACACCCACCCAGTCGAAGCGGTCGCCATTTGATCACAGACCGCATCAACGCGTGTGTAGAAATGCCGCTTTTCATTTCTACGCATTACCTATCGGATTTGCTGAGTATCGTAAATGCCCACTTACCGAACAGCTCTATCGCAAGGGCTATTCTTTTGGAGCCTCGAAGCGTCTCCTCGCCAATATAGAGGAACTCAGCTTTTCCCCGAGGTGCCCTCGCGCCTCCTCCAAGAAGCGGTAGGTCGCATCTTTCACGTAGGTTCTGCAGTCGGGGCATCGGTGCACCTGAGTATCACGCCGCATTCCAGCTACCCGGAACCGCTGTTCCAGTTCAAGGGCGCGGTCCAGCGTAGGTGTTGGTCGACCAAATGGGCCCGCCAGTCCCGTAAATTACAATATTTCCATCGTCTTGGAGACGTAGAAATGCGCCGTGGTTGCCCTCCGTATGTGTCGCCCAAACTGCGGTTCCAGTCGCATCGCGCCCATTGTAAAGGACAAAGTTGCCGTCTGACTGCATCACCCAAGAGTGTGCGTTCAATCCCGTCGTGCCCGATTGCCACAGTACCTTTAGATATTTGCCTTGAGTAATGTCCACGGGAAGGTCCCCATCATCTATCACATAGAGGGTGAGATTTCCGTCGCGCTCCAGCCCGAGACGGAATGCTCTTGTTGCTGAGAACAGAAAGTCTTCGTCTGTCAGGGGCTTCGGCACTCGCGAGAAATGACCCACCCCTGCTCACCAAAAGTTGACCACCAAAGCAACCTTTCCGCCAAGCGTTTCCAGATGCGCTAGCACGCGGCGTTGCCGCGCGGATGAGAACGCCCTAAATGCGCCTGAGTAGAAGCAAGGACTTACGTGCCCGCGGCACGAATGCTGTTGTATGCTCAACTGCGTGCCGCGTGGCACAGCCTGTTTTCGAGGTGGTCAACTCTATCCGAGCACAAGTGGTCAACTTCTCGTGAGCGCCGAGGGTCAGGGGACGGAACGCTCGGTGGAATGGATCCGGCGTTGGATCGAACGGAACGAAATCGCGAAAGAAGTTCGCCATGTGTACATCTCCTACGTCAAAACTGTGATATTTACACCCACGTCGAATGCCGTCGCAGTAGACCATGACGGAGCCGACGGTGAATTCATGTTGTCCAAGGTGGTTTTGTAACGCTGCCTGGTTATTTGCCGCCTCTGCTCCTGTAAGCGCAGATCATTCGCAAGAACTACCATGTGACTAAACTTTTTTCTGATGAACGTGTGAGCAAGACCATCCATTGAGGTGGTCTGGCTGTACGGCTTAACACCACCAAGGATGCCTATATTGCTTCCTGCAGTTGCGATGTCCTACTGATCCGAGCACCCCCCCGATTGCTCGTGGTCCACCGCCAAAGGAGTATCATCAGATACGCCGCGTTGACACTCCGCGGCTGCCCTCGAAAAAAACGCTCACGCGTGGCCTGGTGTGCTTATCTGAAACTTGGGCAAGCAAGTCACTTCCATCTGGACGGTCTGACCATTCGAGGTTGCGTGCAGCTTCGGCTAAGGTTGTCTTCTGGACGCGCGTACTGGCTTGTCACGACGGACATATGCGCCTGGGATGCTATCGCCGATCACAAGGCTCCAGAGCTGATCCCAATTGGCAACGATCAATCTACCATCACGTGAGATCCCGAAGGATTCTGTCGTCGTGTCTGGGTCAAACGCAGCAACGCGCCGCCGGAGCTGATCAGTGTTTTTGTCAGGCATAAATGGCTGTTCAAAGATCCCGTGGACGCCGTTGCCATCTTGGCCTACGAACAGGATCGCCCGGCGATTCAGGCTCCATCGGGCTCGTCCGATGATTACTTGAGTTGGTTTCAAAATCTCGCAAACGATCTGGAAACGCTCATGCACGCCATCTTCAACACGAACCACACGAATGACGTTTTCCGCCGGATGCAGACTTGTGATATACAGCGCGTACTTGCCGTCAGGAGAAACTTCCGGATTGAAGCAAGTACCGCTTACAATCCGCTGGGCACCGGATCCGTCAGGATGAATTTTCCAGATACCTTTTTTCTCGGGATGCGAAGAGGTGTAAACGATCCACTTTCCGTCTGCCGTCATCGTCGCGTTTTGAGCATCAACTCGATCGTCAGTTACCCGTCTGGTGTGGGTGCCCGTCTTGTCGGCCATGTAGATTTCTAAATGTCCGTCGCGGTTTGAAGTCCAGATGATTCGGTCCCCGTCCGGGGCGTAGGCAGGGTCCATATCGTCACTAGGGTGGTCTATGACTGGCGCAAATTGGTTTGTCCTCATGTCGAGCTGCCAAATATCGGTGTTGCCGCTGCGATCTGACGTGAACAAAACGCGTTTGCCGTCGGGTGACACCGCCGGCTGACGGTCCATGCTCGTCCCACGTGTCAGCCACCGCTCTGAGCCGTCTTGCAGCGAAATCTCGCGCAAGTTGGACCGCCTCGATGAGGTGTCAAAAACCACGCGCCCATCTCCAATGATGTCAAGGCACCGGCTCCGATGCGGCCATACGGATAGAAGCGGCGTGAGCCTGTCTGTATGGACCGAATGCCTCACGAAATCAGAGACACTACTAGCCGCATAATCACCGCGAACATACGCCACATCTTGTCCGGAACTGAGCCAAGCCGGGCTGGAGATCGCGCGTTCCGTCCTAGCATCGAGAACCATTACCCTGCCCGCTCGTGTGATAACCACAACCTCTGTTCCGAAACCTGCAATGCTGTCAACCATTGCGATGTCGTTCCCGCCGGGAGACCAGCGCGGCATCTGTAGCTGCCTCAGAGGAATTCTGGCGAGTTCTTGGATTGGTCCCGATCCGCTGCTCTTAATAACTCGGACAATGGAACCGGTAAAACCCGGCGAGGTCTTCCACTGGATCACGGCTATTTCCGCACCATCCGGGGAGGAATCGGCCCCCACCACATCATCCAGAAGATGCCGTGCCTTACCCCCTGCGACCGGCGCACTGAATAGTGATGTATGCGAACCCTCGCGGCGAATGAATAGGATACTTTTGCCGTCAGCAGAGAATCGCGGGGCATCGTCGGGGCCCGTACTGATTGGTGTTTCAGGACTGCCGGTCACGTGCTTCAGCCAGATTCGAGGCTGACCATCCCGATCGGAGGTGAATGCAATCGTGCGGCCATCGGGTGAAACTGCAGGTGAAGAGTCGTGTCCCGAGTAAGTGAAGTAGCGAAAAGCCGGTGGATCCGGTGAAGGCGCGACGGACTTGGCCATTACGAATGCAATGATGACGATTAAGACGATAGCGGTCGAGAGCACCGCTGCAATCGGGCGAATTTGATGAATGCTCTGTTCGAGCGCAGATTTAAGATCATCGGCGTTTTCAAACCGATCCTCCGCTTGTTTCGAGAGGCAGCGTTGCACGACGCGCGCAAGGCGTGCTGATGAATCAGGAACACGCGTTTTTAGGAACATGGGACGTTCGTGCTGAATGCGGTTGATGAGGTTGTCTCCAGACACCGCCTCATTCCGACTGACGAATGGTCGCTCACCAGACAACATTTCGTACAGAACAACGCCGAGGCTCCAGATATCGGTTCGAGGATCCAAGTCGTCCCCACGGATTTGCTCCGGCGACATATATGGAAGAGATCCAGCGATTTTTCCGTGCTCGGTCCGGATCGACAGCACGTTACCCGCAGCACCGGCTGCAGCCTGACGCGACACCTTTGCCAACCCAAAATCGAGGACCTTCACGAGGCCATCACGCCGAACCATCAGGTTCTCAGGCTTAATATCCCGGTGCAGAATGCCTGCCGCATGGGAAGCAGCCAGTGCCGAGGCTACTTGGATACCAATGCGAACCGCTTCACTTGGTGAGACCGGACCAGCGGTGAGGTGCTCGCGGAGAGTTATACCTTCAACGAACTCGGTCGCGAGATATGGCCTTCCGCCGATCTCACCTATGTCATAGACCGTCAGAATGTTCGGGTGATTCAGAGCAGATACGGCCTGCCCTTCGGCCAAGAGTCTATTTGCTTTTTCTCGGTCGGCAGCCGACGCTTCCGCAACAACCTTGATGGCAACCTTCCTTTCGAGTTCCGGATCGCGTGCAAGGTAAACCTCGCCCATACCGCCTGTGCCCAAGGCATCCACAATCTCGTAACGTCCAACGAGATCTCCTTTCCTGAACACTGGCCGGCTCTCGCTTAAAGCAGCAAGGAGGTCGATGCCGTCACGTTGAGCAATCATTAGCATCTCGTTACCGCATTGCAGCAGGGGGGAGATTTCAAGTTCGGGCAAGGACACTCCGTCCTGCGCCAGTAACGATTCAACTTCGCGACGGAGCTCTTCGTCACCGTCACTCGATTCAGATACAAACCCTGCCCGGGTCGCCGGATCCCGCTCCAGGGCCGCATAGTACAAAGATTCGATTCTGCGCCAGCGCTCCGGACTCATGTTGCGGTCAACACGACCATTTCAGATATTCTAGATGGAATTTGAGCAAACGAAATACGGATGAATGAAACATTGTCCACCGAAATAACTCGCTGGCTAAAAGCGTGGACTGCTGGCGACGCTAGCGCTCTCGGTCATCTGATCCCCGCAGTTTATCCCGAACTCCGCCGCATGGCGCGCCGGTACATGCGTGCGGAACGGCGAGGACACACGCTGCAGACGACGGCTGTTGTTAACGAAGCGTACCTCCGGCTGATCGAAGTGAGCAATGTCGACTGGCAGGCTCGTGCGCAGTTCTTTGGTCTTTGCGCGCAGTTTATGCGGAGGATTCTCGTCGACTCTGCGAGAGCGCGTCATTCCGTCAAGCGCGGTGGTCAGGTTCAGCGTCAGGATCACTGCACGAATTTCGATTTGGACAAGGTCCCTGACGTCTCGTCTAACCGGGATCGCGAGTTGGTTGCTCTGGATGATGCCGTGGAACAACTCGCTAACTTCGATCCCCGGAAGGCGCGAGTAATAGAGTTGCGCTTCTTCGGCGGATTGAGCGTGGAAGAAACGGCCGAGGTTCTGAAAATCTCTCGACAAACCGTCATGCGGGACTGGAAGCTCGCAAAGGCATGGCTTACACGCGAGCTCGGCTCCGTCCGTTCCGATTCGCCGCGCGCGTCTGGCAGCGGTGAGCAGTAAACTTGTCCGCTTAGGTGTGCGAGGCGGCTGGGCTACTTCTTCTTGCTAAGCGACTGATTTCGTCTCCTACGCGCGAGGCACATTCGTTGACACGAAGCCACTTGCGCGTTCTCGATTCGAGAAGTGATCGATTTCGGCTGATTTCCGCTAGTGTCCGGAAAGGTTGTCCTTTCAGGACGCGACCCCACACTGCGGCATCGACCGCGGGGGGGCAGCGAACCGAGGAATGTATCGGTTGATTGCTTGTTTTAATGTGCATTACCCACAGTAAGGTGCAAGTATGGCCGAAGCGGAATAGCAAGCTCCACTTCGGCGACTCTCTTTCCGCTCGCTTGTTCCGACCTTGCATTCAGTCTTGCTTGGGGGAACGGGCCTCGGGCGCACCTACTGCCCTTGCGCCCGCGCCCATCATTTCACTGACCCGTTGTCACTTCACCGCATACCAACCGGCGATGTGACGCAAGGCGTCGCCATTGGTAGCGCTAAAGAACTCAAAGTGACCGGCCAGTCGCTTCGAACCGTTTGGAACCGATGCCGACACGGGAAACAAATACCCGGTGTAAATCTGGATGGCATCCGGCGGTGTAGAAACCGTGTTACCACCAATCGGGCGATAGAAGATCAGCTTCTGTGCGCCCTCGTTCCAGAAGCCCTTAACCACTCCGTTAGCTGTGCCGTTGATGTTAAAGATCGTCCCAGTCACCGCGCCAGTAGCCGCGTTAACGTTGATATTTAGAGTGTATTGAAACCCATTGGAGTTGAATGACCAGTTACCCACTGGGGGAGCGGCGTGTAGCACGCCACCCGCCATGAGGGAGATCGCCAACACCAATGTTGAACGCCAATTGTTCTTCATGTCTATCTCCTTAAGACGCGGCCTTCCCAAGTCCACACTTCGCCGGATCCATGCTTCCCAGTCGAGCGGAAGGAACCGCGAGATGGTACCCGGCGGGTCACACGGGGGCAAAACAATGCAAGCTGTCGAAGAATTCAGAAGACGCGCTGGCTCAAATGTCGGTTCAGTTGCTGAAACTTTTCTCGCAGTTTCTGACGCCGATGTACCTCGCGTTGCAAGCACTCGTTGAGCTCGCGCTCGCGCTCCTGGACCTTCAGCAGCTCGGCGCGTACGTTGGCGGCACTCGCACTCACAAGCTCATCTCTCAACGCCGCAAGTTGTGGGCGCGACTCCGCTTCCAGCTCAGGGTTTGAGAGCTGCTCGTCGAGTTGAGTGACCTGCTCGCGTTGCTGGATCTCTTGTCTCTGTAGACGCTTGTGCTCCTGACGGACCTGGTCGAGATCACGCTGGAACATCGATATCGTGCTGTTTTGCGCATCCATGAGATGCTCGATCATTTCGACACGTAGATTTCTGAACTCAACGATGAGTTCTTTGACCAGCGCCAGTTCCTCACCCGAACCAGCAGCACGAGATGGTGGCATGGGCGTACTTGCGTTAGAGACCTGCGCCTCCGCCTGAGTGATTACAAGGGCCAGGCAAAAACCAAAAACCCAAAGCCAGGTCTTCCTGGCCGCACGTCGGTCTATTGATGGCCTATACTTCCAATCGTCGCGTTTGAATGTGATCTTCATTAGTTGTGCCTCGCTAGGGTAAGCGAAAACGGAACGATCCAACTACAATGGGCTTGAAGAAAGTTTGTTCGGAACAGCTCAGTGTCTACAGAAATCACTCCTTTGTTGAAGGCTGGAGTACAGCCGAATCGCAACGCATTGGACTGGCTGACATCAAGGTCTATGGCGAGCTGCGGCGCGTAGCGAGCGTAGGCACCAGGTAGCCAAATTCATTGTTCGACATCGATGCGTTGATCGAGCATTTCGAACCGGTGAAGGGAAAGAACACAACACGTGCTGTTGTGCTCCTCGAGCGGAGTACATGGTCGCTCGTTAAATAAGCGCGTCCTCCGCCCGGTGTGGGTTCCACTCGTAGCTGCCGAGTACCTCACTTCGTCAATGACATGAATGTCCGAACTGGTGAAGAGCTGCGTTGCACTCTGATGGCATGAAGCACTCTCATGCGGCTCATTTATACTCAGCTGCGCCGAATACGAAAACCTATGCAGGAAACGACTCTCGAACAGAGGAAGAGCTTGCTTTTGGTTGAAGTATTGCCTGTTAATGAAACAACGGCAAAGATACGCACTCATTGCTGAAAAGAGCTAAGCGAGTTACGCGATTAGTTCCCAGAGACTTTTGAACTCGACGATGAGTGCACGGAAGGATACGCCGATTATGCGCTTCTGATATCGGCCGCTTGTGGCCGAAACCCTGAAGGTCACTTAGGCGAATGCGATGGTGTTTGCAGGCGCTATTATCAGAGGCGTTGAATCAGCCCTCGAATAGCCTTTCCCCGCATGTCCTCGGAAGCATCGCGGAGCGGTATACTGTGGGCCACTGTGGAACAAGAGCGGTGGCATCAGATTGAAAAGCTCTACCACGCTGCGCTGGAAAAAGAAACGCACGAACGGCGCGCTTTTTTAGAGGAAGTGTCCGACAGCGAGGAAGTCCGGCGTGAAGTAGCGTCCCTCATCGCACAGAGTTCGGCCGGCGGGCCGCTGGACAGGCCGGCATGGGAGCCCGCGTTGAGCACAACCGCAACCGACATGGAGGTGGCATTAACCGGCGAAGGGCGTTTCGCACCTGGCACAATCCTGGCAGGGCGTTATCAAATTGTTGTGCGAGTTGGCCGCGGCGGCATGGGGGAAGTTTATCGCGCAAGTGACCTCGTTCTCAGGCAAACCGTTGCGCTCAAATTTCTGCCACAGCCGCTCACGGGAAATGTGAATGCGCTGAAGCGACTGCACAACGAGGTGCGCCTCGCACGAAATATCTCACACCCCAATGTCTGTCGCGTGTACGACCTTGCTGAGTGCGATGGGCTGCGATTCCTAACGATGGAATACATCGATGGTGAGGATCTTCGTTCGCTGTTGCGGCGCATCGGGCGATTGCCGAACGAGAAAGCAATGCAGATTGCACACCGGCTATGTGCCGGAATTTCCGCCGCACATGAGCGCGGAGTAGTTCACCGCGATCTGAAGCCCGCCAATATCATGATCGATTCGAAAGGGAATGTTCGGATTACAGATTTTGGTCTGGCGGTATTAAGCGACGGTTTGGACCCGCGCGACCTCGGCAGCGGTACACCGGCTTATATGGCTCCTGAGCAGTTAGGACGGGAAGACGTAACGTTTCGCAGTGACATCTATTCGCTTGGTTTGGTTTTATGTGAATTGTTCGGGGCACAGAATCCTTTTAGCGAATGTTCCGCGCCAGAACTGCTTCGACTTAAGCGCACAAGTATGCCGGCAGTTCTCGCGCTGCGCCTAGATGTCGATACGGATGTTGAAGATGCAATCCTGCATTGCGTCGAACCGGATCCGCAAAACCGCCCGCCGTCCGCTGCTGCTGTAGCCGTGCAACTCTCAGGCGGCGATCCGCTTGCGGCAGCAATCGCAGCGGGCGAAACGCCGGCGCCTGAATTAGTTGCGCGTGCAGGAGCGACTGAGGGTCTGCCCGTTCGTGTTGCAGTTGCATGTTTGGCTACCGTTATTTTCGCGTTGGTGGTGTTCGCTGTTTTTGCGCCGCGCGTCAGCATTCTAAGCCGAATACGATTTGATAGTCCCGATGCTCTGGAGCGCGTAGCGCGCGAGACCCTTGTAAGCCTGGGTCTTCAGGAGCGAGTGACACATCATGTCGGCAGGTTTGGTTATGACATCTCTGCCCTACGTCGGAACTTTGACGCGGCGGCTCTGTTCTTCTGGTATCGCACAAGTCCGTACTGGATGATTCCCTATGACCTGACGGGAGTGATCACTGTTGGGAATCCATCTACGGAAGTGCCCGGTATGACCACAACAAAGTGGGACGGAACGGGACGACTCTTGTATTTGAAAGCCGTTCCTACGATCACGCCTACTTCCAGAGTTGCAACTGAGGAGCTGTGGACGCGGTTATTCGTTGCCGCTGGCCTCGACCCGACCGACTTCACGCCGGCTAAGTCGGGCTGGCTCCCCGCACCAGCCTGGGATGCGCGGGGCTCCTGGATCGGTACGTACCCGGATGTCAAGCGCACAACGGTTCGTATAGAGGCGGCCGCGTGGCAGGGCCGTCCTGTCTACTTTGAAGTTGTGCCCGCGTCGCACACCGCAAGCATTCCGTCAGTACTTACGTCCCAGCGGCTCCATCCCAATATGTTGGCGCTGTTGATCATCGTGTTTACAGCATCTACCGTATTTGCGTGGCGCAATATTCAGCTCGGGCGTGGCGATCGCCGCGGAGCTTTCCGCATTGCGCTATTTATTTTGACTGCAGGGTTGCTCGATTGGGCGCTCACGGCTCGCCATGTGCCGGACGTATTGGAATTCACGTTAATCGCGATGGGACTCACATGGGCCGGATTCATCAGTGTGGGTTACTGGACGGTTTACATGGCGTTGGAGCCTTACGTCCGCCGCAGGTGGTCGCACGCGATTATCTCGTGGACGCGCATGTTGTCTGGGAAGCTCCGCGATCCAGTTGTGGGGGCACATATTCTGATCGGCACTACTGTCGGTGCGGGCACTGTGGCATTGTTTGCGGTAGTCGTTTCACTAGACCCCCAAAACTTCACGTCTTCGCCGTCTCCCTCTGGAGGAGTAGGCTACGCCCCCGGCATACCTTCCTACTGGGCACTATCCGGAACTCGGGGCACGGTTGCGCACGTGCTCGGCACTCTGATTGACTCTTTGGCTTGTGGTTTGATTCTGCTGTTTCTGACATTTATCTGCAAGCGGTTTTTTCGGAGCGAATGGATCGCAGTTGTGGTGAGCGTCATCGCTTTGTACGCCGTTGAACCTTACCGGTCATCCTCGCCAGAAACCGTCGCGCGCGTTCTCACCATAACAGTCTGTATTAGTCTGCTAATCCGTATCGGACTCCTGCCTGTGATTGTTGCTACCTTCGTGTTCGGGGTTGTTGTAGCATTGCCGCTTACGCCCGATGTATTTGCGCCGACCACCGGCGCTTCCATTCTGATACTTTCCGGCATCGTGGCGTTGGGTTGTTTCGGGTTTCATTCAACGTTAGCCGGGCGTCCGCTGTTTAATTGGTTAGATTTACGATAAGGTGGACTTCCACGTACCTTGATAGTGTGAATACACGCGCGTGCTGCAGTGATGTAATTGGCGGACCCAATGAGTGAGATCGCTTCAACAGACATTACACGTTTGCTGAAAGCTTGGGGAGCGGGTGACGTATCGGCTCGGGACCGTATTATTCCGCAAGTGCATCAGGAACTGCGTCGCATCGCGCGCCGGTACATGAGAAAAGAGCGCCGCGGGATAACGCTGCAGAGCGGTGCGCTCGTGAACGAGGCTTACCTGCGGCTTGTCGACATCAGCCACATGGATTGGCAGGACCGGGCGCATTTCTTCGGTGTTGCGGCCCAAATAATGCGCCGGATACTAGTGGATGCGGCGCGCGTGCGATCCTCTGGCAAACGCAGCGGACAGCTTAAGCGTGTCGAGCATTCCGAAGCGCCCGACCTCGATCACGCCGCCGTAATTGCGTCGGAGCGGGACTGGGAAATCATCGCCATTGATGACGCACTGAACGCTCTCGGGAAGATAGATCAGCGGAAAGCCCAGGTGGTGGAATTGCGGTTCTTTACGGGGTTGAGCGTCGACGAGACAGCGCAAGTGTTGAAGATCTCGGCGCAAAGTGTAATGCGGGACTGGAAGCTCGCCCGGGCGTGGCTGACGCGGCACCTGAAAGCGACAGCCTGAAATGTGAAGTGGATCCGGTGCGCACGTCTTGTGTCGCCGCCCAATCTTTTTTCGGGTGTTCGCCGGTGCACGCTGACCTTTAGGTGCTAACGCCAATCCTCCTCATCGCCCTAAACGAATCCGAGCATCTTTGGCAATCCGGAAGTGCCGATGGAGTGATACAGGAGCTCGGTCAATCGGCTATTACCGGATTGCCGGTTCGGATGTGAGTCTTGTTCTTTTCCTATTGGCTAGGCGTCCTATCGCCTGTTGGCGTTGTTCCTCAGTCGGTAACGGGTGAGCGGTCCGCCAGTTAGCAGCCCGGAGCGCATCCCAGTCTTCGTCGAGTGCAACTGCATCGTCGTACGTGACGTCACCGTCGAGCTGCTTCTCAAATATGTAAGCTGGGCTTACAATGTACAACGTTTCGCATGGATCCGCACCTTTGTTAATCAGCTGAATGAATTCTCCAGGGCGCGTGAGAACGGCTCTACCTGCTGTGAGAGGGCCCAGTTCATGGGAAACCACATCGTCATGACCTTTCACTATGACGGTCAACGCGCCGATCCGAACGAATGTTACTTGCGTGATAAACGGCATAAGACAGATCTTAGATCGTAAGCTCGGTCCGATCGTTCCCGCAGCGATGCTAAATCCATCTATTAAGTCGAATGGCAAATCGCTTTCACTGTCTTTGGGATTCAGGAAGGGGGAGACCAACGTGCCGTCAGGAACGAGGAATGGTGGAGAGATTTCGAAGATTCTTTGCATGCAAATGCCTCATCCAGTTCTGGCTATCAAACATCGTGGCGGCACACATTGTCAAGGGCCGTGAATTAACTGATCTAGAATCTACTCGCATGTTGCGGCCGTACAAACTCTCTTGAGAATTTGTACGCTCCTACCGGCTTCCCTGGAGTGCAAGGTGGGGTTCACACGAGGGCCGCAAACTTCTCAACCCACCGGCTGTCTCATTTTGCGGGGCGGGTCAGAACGGCGAACAGTGTCTTAACTACTTGTGTCACCCGAGGGGGCCATGACGACGATCTGCGCATGGCACGACGGGCTAGACGTGAAAGTGGCATTCGCGTTGATTGAAGAGTGACTTGCTGACACGCACGCCTTTGAGCCTCCTACGTTCAGACTCTGAGTTCAACCTCCGCGACTTACTTCGCATCAAGCACCTTTAGCGCGCGCTCCAGTACCTCATCGCGCTGAGCGGCGACACCGGCTACAGTCCGTGACGCGGGTACCGTTGGGCGTACACCTACCCCATGATGCTGTGTGCCGTCGTGCTTCAGCACCTTCTGGCCGGTGAAAAACATCCCGTATCCGCCGGGTAGCATGATGCGGTTCGCCAGCCCCGTGGTACCTGCGGTCGCTTCGCCGACGATCTCGCCGAGCCGGTAGTGCTCCGCCATGGCCATCCAACTGTCGGCAAAACTGATGGCACGACCGTCAATGAGGAATACTTTACGGCCGGCGAGATACGGCTTAACGGGTGGTATGGTAGCCCGTTCGGAAATGTCGAACTCCCAGCGCGTACGGTCCGGGTGAGTAATCACAGGTGTGTACCAACGTTGCTGCAGCAGCGGCGCGGGTGACAAGTTCCCGAGGATTTCGAAGTTGAGACGAGGGTAGCCCCGGACATCGAAGATCAGGCTGGAAGCTCCGGCCATTTGCGGCAGCGCAGCGTTCCAGTCAGCCGCCGTCAGGCGTGTCAGATCGACGTACAGGATGCCGGGTTTCAGCTCCGCAATCCTCGGTGGGCGGTGTTCCCTGACCGGCGCTCGCGAAACACTGCGTGTGAGCGTGGCGGTACGGCGCTTACGCGGGTCGTTCCAGGGGTTCAATTCCAGCACCAATGGCCGACTCTGTGGCCCTTCGCCCAGCGAACCGAACATTCGCTGGGCCGCGCCGGCGAAGTTGAGCAATCGGGCGAGTCGCCATGATGCGGAGGGTGAGGAAATCTCGGCCTCAATCTCTCGTATGGCTTCAGCGGTGGGCGTGCCATCGATGGAAAGGACAAAGTCACCCACCTGAATCGGCTGTCCCTGCGCGTCTGGCACATCCGTGATGACTAGGCGACTTTCCACCCAGTCCCAGCCAACTGGCGCGGCGGCATTGGGCTCGGGCGCAGCATCCCAGAACACCTTCACGTGGCCATCGTGAGCGGCCTTCGTCATCCGCCTGAGCGTGCGCAGAAATGAGTGCGCAGTGTCGGTGGCGGCCGCCTGCAGGGCCGAGCTAAGCGCCCCTGGCCAATCGGTCTCGAGCACGTCCCAGTACGGGTAAAAGTGTTCAAATACGTTCCAGGCGATGATTACACTGGCGAGACGGGTTGCCCGCTCATCACCTGAGAAGGGGGAATCTCCAGTGGCTGACGGCGAGGTGTCGGCGTTAGACGTGCGAGGCAGTGTCCCTATCTCATCGGCCGGCAGGGATATGGGTACTAGGGCAGCAACTCCTCCGGCAAGATTGACTTCGACTACCTCAGGACGTCCATCGACCGGTGCTAGGATCCGCTGCCTCGTCCAGGTGTTCATCCAGTCGGGTACGTTCAGCTCCACCCGGTAACCGCGATGGCGCCAGAAAACCCTCCTGATCTTTCGCTCCTGGTCGGTCGGCAGCCAACGCTCCACCGGCGTGCCCTTCGGAAAAACCCGGATCGTCGGTGCCACTGATGCAAATGCTTGTTGTAGTGTGACCGCGAGTGCGGCGGGGTTGGCGGCGCTTTCGACACGCGTGACGCCGGCGATAGTCAGCGCATCCCAGTCGGCGCGCTCGGCCTCGTCCGAGGGATGGAAGTGGCGGACATAGCCAAACAGGCGCGCGTACGCGACGAGATTCTCCAGTTCTCGGCTAGTCAGTGCTTTTTCTTGTGACCTGTACGGCGCAACGGACTGCGCGCGCATGGGCCGAGCAAGAGTGCTGCTCGTCAGCAGGGACAGCACGGTGCGCCGGTGCATGTATTGCACATGGTACACGAAAGCCCCTCGGCGCACGGCATTGTTCTGGTCCACCGGGGGTTTTCTACACCCGGCGCTGAGCGCGTACGCGACGAGATTCTCCAGTTCTCGGCTAGTCAGTGCTTTTTCTTGTGACCTGTACGGCGCAACGGACTGTAGCAGAGATAAACGCTGAACAGACCTCAAGGGTAGCTCCGCGATGCGCGCGTGGTTTTACCGCTCGCTTCGCGCGATTTTAAAACTGACCTTTCGGCACGACGTTGATTGTATAGCTGATGTCGATTGCGAATGTGCCGTCTTCCGATGTGCCTCCGAAGTTGATCGTGTGTATACCCGGTGAAAGTGGCTGCAACATCAACCAGTATCCATCTGACGCCGCCGGGCTGATGACAGTACTGGGCCAATCGATACCGGGCACGTCTGCTCCGAACCACTGCAGTAGGTTATCGGTTGAAGGTACGCTGTACGTGAACGGCGCGTATGCAGCACGATAAGCAAACGGGTCCTTCACGGGCACGCCATCGATAGTCACATGAAGTTCCTTGGCAGCAGCAAACGATGCCGCACGTTCCATCAGTTCCTCGACGGTGAACGGATCTGGCTCTGCAACGTTATCAGCCCACGCGTTGAATACCGGGAAGAACAACCGCGTGCCGGTTGGGATCACGCACGATCGGACGGTGCTTCCGGGCGCCAGTGTTCCGGCGAGAAACCATACCTGGCCTTGCTGCCCATAACTGCAGTCGACTGCTCCGGTTGCGAGCAGCGGATGGACAGGCGTGGTGGCCGGCAGAGAGAAAATCCACTGCCACCACGCAGCACCCCACTCCGCATACGACTGCCCGAGCGGCTTGGATTCAGGTGGTGCTACGCGCGGGTCTGCGGCGGCCGCCCAAACTGCTGACGCCATTGTTGTCACCAACAGCACCGCACCAACATACCGGCGAACGAACATGTTCCTAATCTTCACGCTGAGAGCTCCTTTGCGACAGACTGTTTCGCGTCCTTCGTGAGTTTACTCCGATTTCGGGAAACCGGACGGACCCTGCGTCGTCCCAGCTTTTGCAGCGCCCGCCGCTCCCTACGAGCGATGGGCGTTTGGATATGGCGGAATAACCGTATCCCAGTCCGTATCGGGGATATCCGCTGCTTTGACCATTCTTCCAACTGGTATAACCTCAACCCCCCCTTTGAGTTCTCGTCCTCTTTCGGCGCTGGTGGTCGACCGGCAGCTAAACAGTCGCGGAAGTGCTTCGTGGCCGCCAGACGCGCGTAATGGTCCGGCCCACCATAGCGGATTTTCCCTTCCTTCGTCAGGTACTCCCGGCGGGCGCTAAGCGCATGCTCAATGGCTCGAACGCTTCGATAGAACATTGCACGCATCTCAACGTGTTCCGCGTTCACGAACTCGGCAATGAGCTGACGGCAAGCCTTCGAGTTTGCTTCGCGTGATGTCAGCGTACGACCGATGCCCTCGGCCTCCGCAATGTCAGTAACGGTCGCGCCAGAGGCTAGGGCTTTCGCGATTCGGGTGAGCCGCCCTTCGCGGCGGAGTTCGGCGGTGGTAGGGGGTGCTGGTTTTTCTGTGGTTGCGTTCTTTCCTTTTGTCATGCCTGCTAAAGTCGCCCCAAAGTGTCGCCCCTCTGAATCACACTACTGTGGAGAGCGGACACGCAGTGGCAACCCAACGGATCGCAGAAAAAGTGAACAGTTGTGAACAGTTTTTGCGGCCCTCGTTTGAACCCCACCTTGCACGCTAGGGAAGCCCGCAGGAGCGTACAAATTCTCAAGACAATTTGTATACGCCCGTATTGATTGCTCTACCCAGTGGACGCGAGGGCAAGCGCAATTCCCTTTAGATGCGAGTATCGGATCCGGCGTTCGTCAGGTCCATTAAGCATCACTTCGTGAACCGGCGATCAACCGGGTGTACGGATGTCCGTACCTATAAACTTGCTCCCACAAAGGCAAACGGGCGTATACTCCGACGTATGTCGGAGTATCCCGACGCAAGAACCGGTTACAACCAGAATTGTTGACACCCGGTTATTAACATCGGCTACTTCGTTGTATTGGCCGAAATCGAAATCATTGAGGAGAAAAGCGTAGACAAGTCCGGTTTTAATAGTGCTACTCGTCATGGCAGTCGGGATGTTGACAATAACGCCTGCCGCAGCCGAGGATGCAACCGCCCCTGTACATTTGAACCCTCATGCTGGTGAGGTCACCACCACCGATTCTGTCTCCGGGACGGGCAACGTCCACATAAAGTTCTTGTCTGTTGAACAAGCGTGTCTGGTAATCGAGTTCTCCGATGATGTACTCGACCCAGGAGACGAGTTGTTAATTACAGTCGATGGTAGTGATGCCGGCGGGTTCTTTAATTCCGGCTCAGAGCCCCAGGCGGAACGGACGTTCTGCTGGAGTTCAGCGTTTGCACCCTCCACCATTGCTGATTTTCTGGACGGCAAGGCAAAGCTGGAGTTCATAGCGGCGAGTGGATCAGTCACGCTCCGCTCGGTAACTTTGACGATCTCTGGCTCTCCCCGATGAGCGTAGATAAGCTGAAACACTTCTCGCGCGATTTGTTCAAGCGGAACGCGGGCGCGTACGTTCCAAACGAAGTGCCCGCAGCGACGCGGCATGGCAGCACAGGATACCCAGGTCACAGCCCGAGCTTGGCGGCTGGGTTTTCCCGGAACAGTGATCCGTCGCGGATATAGCGGCGGACCATGGCGAGGGAGCGGTGGCCGGTCTGGCGCATGATGGCCAGCTCGCTGGCCCCATTCAAATACGCCTGGGTTGCCAGACCGCCCGCAGCGAATGGCCCGCATACTTGGCCCGGATCGAGGCCCACCGCTGCGGCCGCCCGTTTGATGACCCCGCCCACGGAATTTTTGTGCAGGCGGACCGAACCCACGCGCCCATGCCGATTCGGTGATCTGGACCGTGGGCGAATTGAAACACTCTCTCCAACGGGGTCGAGCCGTGCGGCTGCCACCAGACAAACGATCGCCGGAACACCGGAGCCAAACTCAACATCGGGCATGAAAGCACCAATGAATTTGTCGGCCTTAGCTGCCGCACCGAGGCTTAGCCTCTCATATACATGGCACTGATGGAACAGCACCGCTGATCGCTCATAGTTTCTGTACCTGACGACGGCGGCGCCAAGCCGCCGTTCGATACTCAACAGAATTTGTCGGCTAAACCTTGCCGCCTTAGCTCTTCAATCTGGTTCACCTCTACACTCCGTAACAGTCGCCGGCACCTCCGTAGGTGCCGTTCTAACCTAGTCACGAGGGTGGGGAATTTTCAACTGGCGATTTGAGGATTATTGCGGCTCTTCCGCACTTTTGGTGCAATTCCTATGGAGCCGGACCGGATGGGCAGAGCGAAGAAGTATAGGGCAGCACACGAGCTCGCAGTAGTTGAAAGCCTGCGCGGCCGTACATCTCGCGTTTAATCATCTTCAAGCGATTGATCTGACCTTCGACCTGACCTGTGCTCCAGTTGGTTTCGACGGCTGACTTCAACGCTGATATGTCCTTCTGGAGTCCGTAAGCGAAGCGCACCAGTGGGCCGAAGCGCGAGTACTTGGCTGAATCAACCCATGCCATCATTCGCCAGGCTTCGCGACCGGCGAGAGCTTCTCGGAACTCAAAGGCGTAGCCGCGCAACACAAGCGCGTCGGGACAGTTGGCGCTGATTCTGTCGAACAGCTTCTGTTGCTCTCGGGTCATTTCATCAGTCGGTCGGGTTGCGAGGATCGCAGCGTGTTTCGGCGCGATCCGTTCTGGAGCAGTTGGAATCTTGGGCTTGCCGGTCGCACGCCACAGGGACACAAACTTCGCAACCATCGAGCGCTTTCCGGTATACCCGCGTTCACGAATCTCCTGATACAAGCACGTTGCGTTGTGACATCCCTCGTTCCATCGACGCTCGAGGTAATCACCGAACACCGTGACCTTGGCAGGCCTTTTGTGTGGCTGTTTCCGTTACGGGCGCCGAAATCACCATCGGGGCGTGTTTCGAAGACCAACGTCAAGCGCCGCACTACCGTTATGTCGCTCCGGTGAAACGTATCTGAAGCGTCTATCACTACTTTCCTGAGGTTGTTTGTATATGCGCATTGCAACATTTGTGCTGACGTGCATGAGTTTCTCACTCATGCCTTCATCGGGACTTAGCCAGACGACGAAACAATTCAATCCGTACTGGAAGAAGGTACCCTCTTTTAAAATTGCCGTGGCCATGGCGCCCGAATACTTAAGGCTATCGGAGACGGTCAAGGGATTCACAGTCAAAGGGGCGTCTCTCGTTCCTCTGCCGGGATTCTCGCTGTTCGAGAATCAAAACTCCCTGCTGCTAACTCCGGGGAACGAGGGGACCACGCAGATTTCCCATGCGAGTGTGACCAGTATCCCTGGTCTTGGAGAGCGCATTAAATGGCTGTTCAAGGATGGAACTGTCCTGGCGTATTACTGTACGTGCAGCTCGGGAGAAGGCGGTTGCAGGATTTGGGAACTGAACTGTATCAAAGAAAGCTGTGACTCATGCGGCTCCAGGTGGGTAATCGGCTCCCCCGGCACTCCGCCGATCATCATAGAAGAGGAGTTATAACGACATACCAGGCAGGGGATGCGGCGGCAGGCCCGCTTCAGCAGGAGGTTCCTGACTCGCGCTTTCGGTTGAAGCGCTTGAACCGCATTCCAGGGCCAGGCCGGTGTAACTCAAAGCTACCTACTGCAACAGATCGGGGTTACTGCCAATTCCGCTGTCGTCGAGGTGGGCACAGGTTCAATGAACGGACTGGTACGCCCCTTCATCAGTATTGGTACATCGGTTTGTTGCCATCAGATGGCCCGGCACTCGTAATCCGGCTAATTCATTGCACTTCAGTGTTTCTTCACAACTTCTTCAGCGAATCTGAAGGGTATTTCGCGATCCCCGAAGGCACACTTGGCCATGATGAGCAAACTAATCATACGGATCTCAATTTGCCCGGGCACTCATGTCCACATGTGGCCGATCGCCGCACTGATCTGCCTGATGGCTCTTATGGGCCTCTTGCCGCCCGCGCTCCAAGCCGGGGTGATTCTCCCCGCACCCAACTTCTCGGTTGTTCTCAAAAGCGGTGACGAGGTAGGTTTGCGATCACGCTATACGGCGTTTGCTAGCGCGTTCGGCGATTTCGACGGTCAAGCCGACAGCCTGACGAAGCTACCTTTGGACTGGCTGGATTCTATTTCGCATGCCGGCTCGGTAGCCGCATCCGAAAGAGGGCATCCGGAAAGGTCATCGTTCGCGGAGTTCCAGGGCCTCACCAAGGTCGGCAAGCTGAGCGCCATGACCCATGCGTGGGTGGAAAACGGATTGGGCACTGGGAGCGCTGTCATGGACATGCAGTTCATGGACATCCTGCAGGTGGACACCGCAGGTTTCCTCCACCTGAACTGGGTGGTTTCTGGGGTTCTGGTGCAAACTCGCGGGGACCGGCAGCGCTGGCATAATGGCGTGGCATGACGGCGGACGCGGCCCTGTTCAAAGGGCGGCATTTCGACCAGCAGGTCATTATCCTGTGTGTCAGGTGGTATCTCAGTTACAAACTGAGTGCACGCGATTTGGTCGAAATGATGGGCGAGCGCGGCATCGAACTGGCGCACACGACGATTCTGAGATGGGTCCAGCGGTACGCCCCCGAATTCGAGAAGCGCTGGAGCCGGTACGCCCGGTCGGTGGGCGGATCATGGCGCTGCGACGAGACCTATATAAAGGTGAGGGGCCGGTGGACATATCTCTATCGTGCCGTCGATAAGCAGGGTCGAACCGTAGATTTCTGGCTCAGCGAACGACGCGACGTTGCTGCCGCAAAAGCATTCTTCCGCAAGGCTATGAGGCACAATGGAACGCCGCGCATCATCACTCTCGACGCCTATGCCGCCTCGCATCGGGCGGTTCGGGAATTGAAGGCCGAAGGAAAGATGCCGAAGCGAGTGCGGGTCCGTTCGAGCAAGTATCTTAATAACGGAATCGAGCAAGACCACCGTCGCGTCAAGCAACGGATCGGACCGATGCTGGGCTTTAAGCGATTCCAGACAGCGGCTATCACGATCAGCGGAATTGAACTCGCAGCGAAAATCAGGAAGCACCAGTTCAAGGTCGGCAAGCTGCCCGGCCGACCGACGACGATTCCAGAAATCTGGACAGCCGTCATCGGAGCATAATCACCATCAATCACTTTTCACGGCGCGACTGACCTGCGCCGGATATTTGCACCAGAGCCGCCGCGTCTACGGCGCCGGACTCACCGCCAACGTCATTTGGTCCATCGTCCAGGGCTACGCGGCCGAGATCGACGTGCCCAAACTGGCCCCGCATGATTTGAGAAGGACTTGCGCAAAATTGTGTAGAGCAAGTGGTGGGGACCTCGAGCAGATTCAGTTACTCCTCGGCCATGCTTCGATTGCGACTACGGAAAGATATTTGGGAAGTAGTTGGATCTGACCAACGCGGTGAATGATGACTTGGGACTTGTTTTGCAACCATCCCGCGTTGCTCACACGCATACATAGTCGATACACAGCGTGCTCGTCAGGGCTTCTTACTTGCAGCTAGACCGGCGAACGCGGAGTTCGCTCTGTGATGGTAACTTCTGGTCAGACAAGTTCGATGGGCGTCTCGACGTTCACCGTGTAAACAGCTTTCTTCGCAGGACCCGACCTATCATAGGCCAGGAAGTCCCTCCCGTACGGAGTTGTAGCATGCCGAACTCAACGACCACCTTATTTGCGCTTTTTCCTGATGTCGCCAGTGCCGAGAGCGCCAAGCAAGAACTCGTCAGCCAAGGCTTTGATCACCACGATATCCAATTCCTCTCTACCGGCAGCTTTACAAGCAATGCCGGCTCTGGAAACTCTGCGCTCACGGGAACGGTTGACCGCACGATGCAGTCGACCAGTGGCACCCTGGGCGGTGGGTTCCGCTCAATGTTTAGTCTCAATAACGAGGAATCTGGGTACTACATGGACGTGCTCCAACGAGGCGGCACGGTAATCACGGTCAAGACAAATGAGGCGCAGGTCAATCGCGCCATCGATCTCTTAAACCAGCACGGCGCGATCGACGTTGACGAGGAAGATCGAGCGGAAACGAAATAGAGTTGTCGCCCGAGACACCAACCGTGCGTTGGTCAGTAACGTTAAGATGTAGGCAGGATCCGACACCGACAATGTGGCCGACGATCATCTGATCCGCGCTGCAGTAACCCTAGCCGTTTGAGCCTATTCGCGTTCGCGATATTACCGGCTCTCTCACTTTTCCTTCGTAACACGCTCTCTATGGAATATCCCACCCCTGCGGACCGCCGAGTGCCGTCACTTTAATTGCGAACTTCCCTCCAGTCGTCGATTGGGCACAGGCCTATACTTGGAGGGCATAGTTGTCGAATGAAGCTGTTCACAGTCTGGTTAACGCTTGCGTGTTCGACCGTTACCCTTTGCGGCGAGTTCCCATCCGTTTTTGTAGAGCGCGACCTAGAAAAGCGGTCAGAACTCGCGCTCAAGGAAGCTGCTCAAGTGATCGAAAGCGCCAAGAAAGCTTACGACGAGAGCAATCTTGAGGGTTTTCGTAAAAGCGTGACGGAAGTTTCGGAGCTTGTTGATCTAAGCTACAAATCCCTGCTTGATAGTGGGAAGCGCGCGCGAAACAAACCCAAATATTGGAAGCGGGCGGAATTGCAGATTCGAACGCTCATGCGGCGGCTCGAGGGTTTTGCTGCAGCCGTTGGCGTCGATGATCGAGACGTGGTCACCTCGGCTCGGATGCATATTAGCGACGTACACGATCAGGTGCTGCACGAGATCATGAGTCCCAAGTAAGACATATCGTTACGAGTGGGCTTCAGTGCCTGAAGTAATACCCTCGGCGGTAGCGAAGCTTGGAGTCTGGGTACCGGAGGCGGGCAGACGGAGTCAGCTCTATACGGATTCTGCGAAACTGCCCGTGAATACCTGGCGGAGTTTTGTACTGGAGCGAGTAACGGGAGCGTATCCTCTCCACCATTGTTGGGAACGCCGCCCTCGCATCCCCCACTTGCACGGCTTCGCCACCTGTCTCTTGGGCGATGTAGTACACGTTCGGGAGCGTTTCTTCGGGATTGCTTGTGAGTCGAGGTTTCGTGGGATCTGGACGATACTTGCTTCCGACGACAATCGCGTTTAGAACACAATTGTCTTCGAGGAGCCGATTTATGACCTTCTCATCGGGGTTACGGCTGTTCACACCCAAATTGTCAGTCAGGATCAAGATCGCACGCCTGCCTGTAGCGGCTTGCCCTGCGAGGTATTCCGACGCATTCGCGATAGCGTCGTTGATAGCAGTTTCAGTACCGACGTCTTGATCGTTTAGACCCGCAGTAATTTCGCTCTGGACCCGAGTGTGGTCTGCTGTGGGCGGCAAGCGGGTCTTCGTTCGCTTTCCGAAAACTATGACGGCGACCGTATCGCCGGCGCGGAGAAATCGGAGCGATTCCAGGGCAACGCTCGCGACCGCTTCGACGTGTGTACGCATGCTGCCACTAACGTCCAAAAGTAGAGCGAGTGAAAGAGGTTCAGCGCCGCGGTCGACAAATAGTAAGTCCCGTTGGCGCTCCTCGTCAAAGAGTACGAAGTCTGTAAGGGTCAGGTCTCGTACCAATTGAGAGTTATTCGTGACCTGGACATCGATCTTGACGTTCGATATGGCGGATCTGAAGGTTGCAATTGCGCCTTCGTTGGTATTTGTTTGCGCGGCTGCCAGGCAAGCGGCGACATGCAGGAGGAGGAGCGTCTGAAGGCGAGTGCGACCCACCAGAGCGGTGCGCAGCCAGTTTGGAACCATTCCCTTGCACCTCCTCCGGCTTCAAGCGGCCAATAACTACGGCACGAACACACCAGTATCAGTAAGCCATGCCTTCAACATATGACGCTCGGGTGGCGTCAGTTCGTTCTTAAGTTCGGCTTGCGAGTGCTCCCGCAGGATCCTTCGACCCCGTTAAGGAGAGTCAACCCTAGTCGAACGACGGGTTCCTCGGCACGCCATCAGTATGATAAATAAATGTTGAAGGCGTGGAATAGCGCCACTGTTATTTGTGGGATAGGGCTCCTCTTTGTCGCTGTGAGGCCTGCGCTGTGTGTTCGCCCGTTTATCACCGATGATGCGCGGGTGGTCGGGCGGCGGCAGGCACAGTTGGAGACTTGGACGCGCGGAGACCGGGGGGCATTCCAACACTGGGCGCTGACCTCCTACGGCCCAATCGAACCGTTAGAACTCACGGTTGGCATGGTACACGGGGCCACCTACGAGCATGGCCGCGAATATTCCATCGCCGGCCCCTTGATGCAAGCGAAGTATCTTCTCCGCAAACCTAAGACTGGCTCTTGGCCCGGCGTGGCCGTATCCGGTGGTGCGTTCGCCCCCGTAGGTAATGGAGTGTTCAAGCCTCACGGGTGGGACTCTTTCGCGTATGTGGCAGTGACGGAGTCGCTTACTGAAGGTGACGGCGTATTAATCCATGGGAATGGCGGGTTTGTTAATTCGTCCATAGGTGGTCGAAAGCCAACTTGGGGAGTAGGATCACAAGTTCGTGTCCGTGGCGGATTTCATGTCGTTAGCGAAGTCTTCTCCGGTGACCCGTACGCCGAAAGCTCTGGTGTTGCCGTTCAGGCCGGGTTCCGGCACTTCATCAGCGATTACATCCAAATCGACGCGACGGTCGGATCGGGTACGTCGGGACAACCACGATTGCCAGTGTGGGGGACCGTGGGTATTCGGTTGGTGACCCCGCCTCTGGGGCGCAAAGTATTCGAGAAGCTTGGATTCCGAAGGTGAGCTATTTGCTACGTGTTGGAGATTGAGCTGCCGTTTTCTCGCAGGCACGTGCATCGCGATTCGACGCTGACGCTGCTGTCCTCTTGATTCCCTTCAATCCTCGTCGCAGCATTCGCTAAGTCAAGGTACATGATGTACCCAGATGTTTAAAGCAACTACCGGACCTGATTTGACGATTGATGCCTGGCGGCAGCTGTCCACCGCGGAAAAGATCGCCGCGTTCAAATTGTTACCACCAGGAGAGGATGACGAGTTCTTTCTCAGCTTGACAGCTCGAGAGCAATCCGAACTCCTATTGGGTCTACCTGAGGTGGAACGACGGCTGTGGGTCCGACTGCTCCCCCCAGATGATGCGGCGGATCTCCTTCAGGCAACGCCGCCCCCTCACCGTCAAGCGTTGATGCAATATCTCGACCTGTCCTCGCAGCGTGAAGTGACCGCGCTATTGGCTTACGCGGAGGATGAGGCAGGCGGATTTGATAGGTCAGCTGCGAACCGGCCCTTCTTGTCAGACACGGTGAATAGCATGTTGACGCGGCTTACGTTTACGCTGATCCGACTCTCGGGTATTGCGTCAGGTTGGCGCTCCCCCGCAGTTGAAGGCTGGCCGGAGAGTCTCCAGACCGCGCAACAGAATGGAATCAGGATGGCGTAACTCTTCATAACGTTACTTGTTCGAAAAAGGCGCAGCCGAGCTAAGACTTAGACCGTAGCCCAGCGTTCGCGTAGTACCCCGACCTGGTTCGCACTTTCGGACCATTCGGACCTTTCACCTGTACTCGCACTGTTCTGAACGTGCCATCGAGAGAAGCGTTCGTTGGAATGTAAGCAATGACGTATTGGTTTCGTATTTCGGAGGCGATGCCAACCGCCGCCGCAGACACAGCGCTAAGTTCCCGTGGAAACAACGCCGTACCGCCAGAAGCTTTTGCTAATGCTTCCAATGCTTTTTGGGCCTTCTTAGCCTCTTTCTTTTCTTCATCGTTCAGAAATCCTATGGAAAAGATTGCGACTTCACTCTGATGTGCTTTGTCAATCAACTGCTCCAACGTCGATTTTGTGCTTGCCGTGTCGTTTCCGTCCGTGATGATTGCAACGACTTTCTTATCGTGCTTGCCCTGGTTCTTGACCAGATCGATAGCCAGGCTGACCGCGTCGCGCATGGCGGTACCGCCGCGCGTGTCGAGGTGCGATAGGCCTGCCTCTAATTTTTTGATATCGCTAGTAAACGCGACATCGTGAAAAATCTCATCGTTGAAGTTGACGATAGTGACTTCATCGTGCCGATTGGAGGCGTTGATCATGGCGAGAGCGGCGGCCTCGATCTCTTTACGCTTGTTCCGCATGCTGCCACTGTTATCCACGACAAGAGCCAAGGACACTGGAACATCTTCACGTTGGAAAGTCTTTATTGGCTGTACGGTGTGGTTTTCTATGACGGTGAACGCCGCCCGAGGAAGATTCGTGACGAGGCGTCCTTTCGCATCGACAACGGTGGCGTGAAGAACTACGAGCCGAGTACCAGTGCTAAAAGTTGGATTATTTTCGTCCTGCGCTTTCACCCGGCCGGGCATGCCAATTAAGAGCATGACCGTAAGAAGTAGAACGCAGGTCCAGGCAGTTCCAATGCGGCTATCGTCGGAGTTCAAAAGATTCCGCTGATGAAAGTTCAAAGCCACTTCTACCTTGCATTGTCGCAGGGAAGACTCGGTGATGCCGGGCTATTGGTCGCCAAAACCTGAGTGATAAAAACAGTTAGCAACTCTAGGTACAAACGACAGGAAATGTTGATCCTATATCCACTGCTGTTAGCTGTCGGACAACAGTTCCCACTTCACCGATCAGCATCGCCAAGATCATCGATTGGGATGTGAACCTCGCGGTCGAGCAAGGATTCCAGAACCTCCAGACTGCCGCCCCTATCGTCGAATCAGCCATGGATGGCGTCCGGCAAAACAACATGCGGTTTTGGGGCCGCTGTTCACCAAGCATATCTGTCTGAAAAATTGAGGAAAGAAAAGAGAGGGAGAACAGCGAATAGGGTAAGCTATTGCCGCACCCCGTTCACGATGGTCACCTGCGACTGTCCCTCCGCTTGAATTAAACACTTGTCGCGGGATCTGTTAAGAATGCGCCCAGGTGGCGAATCGCGCGAGAGGAAAAAGCCAACGTTCTTGTACGGAACTCGGGCGCGCGATGCCGGCAGGTTTAAACCGATCCCCCGAAAGTGTTCAAACAAAGCTGAAAAGGTTCTAAGCCTCTGGCCGTGCGACGGCTCATGCGCAGTTGCCCCGTTCTTCGGAACGGCAGCGCGCTGTTAAAGCAGCATTCTTACGGTCTGTGAAGGCGCAGGTCAGAGCGAAGCAGATCCGCGATCTCAGGGGACACCGTCGAAGGCGTATTCACCAGCGGGGTATTTAGCGGCGATGGCGTTTGCCAGAGCGACAAGGGCAACACGCGGAGGTGGACGGATACCGATGACCCAAGTCGCAACCTGCTCTGCTGCCGTGAAAATGTCCATGTCCAGTGTGGGCAGGTGCGCGAAATGCGGGAGCTGTCTGTGTCTGATTAGGTGAATCGCCTGCGCAACATACGCGGCCGCTTCGGCTTCGCGCAAGACCGTTTTTGTGCCGCGCACGTCGAAGACGGCGTGAACGGCTTCGTGCACGATCAGAGCACGATGCCAGACACTAGCCGCTGTGCTGAACCCGGCTTTCAATGTGTTGCCATCGACTGCGTGGTCGGGATGGACGTATTTGGCAATACCTGTGAGAGATGAATCGTACTGTACCGCAATCCGCCGTTGTGAGATGAGGTCTCGGACACGCCTAATCTCGCCGGCAAACAAAGCGGCTCCGGCAAAGCGGAATTGAATATCAGCTGCTGGTTCACTGAGTATAACTTTGACGTTGGTCCGGAGCACTTCGTCATTGGCGGAGGGTGCCTTGAAGCCGGCCGGAGGGATGTACACCCACGGTTTGTCGCCGGGCCGGATCTTCTTTGGCGGTTCGGCGAGTGCGCTAGGGTTGAAGGGATCGGCGCCGAATGTCAGGTTGATGCCGTCGCTCGCCAGTTTCGTGCGGCCGAGGTAGTGCCACATGTACCAGTTCACCTCTTCAGGCACAAAGGTTCGGAAGTTGAAGAATATGACATCCCAGGCCGTTTTTCCGCGGCTACTTCCAAGGTCGGCCCATGAGACGCCGTCGCGTGCCTCCTTCTTGTCAATGAACCCCGCTGGGGGGGTAGGTGTGCAATTCAAGGTCCGGTTGCTTCATCTTAGGCAATGGCATGGTAAGCACCTTCTGTATTAGTGCCACAAACGCGTTAAGCGTTTCTCGATACGCCATAAAAGTCTAATGCCTTCCTTGGTGCTGAAATGTGCGATCAATTGCGCTCTCTGGCAGATCGACAAGTACATGATCCTGTGCTCACGCGAGTCCAAGGTGCAGGCTTTCGAAACTGCTGTTGGAGGCCGACGGAACGGACATAACTACTTCAGAGCAGGAATGGTAGAAGCAGTCATGCTAGTTGAAGGCCGCTCATAGCTTCGTCCGCAACTGCCGAACCAACGTTAAACCCGGGGGGAGTGAAACCGATGGGCAAAAAAGTTTAAACGCGGCGCGTTAAACCGATCCCTGGATAGCGTTCACCGAGAGCAGGCTGATCCAACTCCTAAAGGTGTTTAACTGGCACTGTGGACACTTCTACAAGTCTGTTTCGCTTTGCTGCTGCCAAAGAAAAGTAGCGGACTTGTAGGCCGGAACCTTGAAATGGTCCGTAGCAACGCACTTCCGGGTAGCCGTCATCCAGTTAAGGGGCGTAGGGATACATCGCGCGGCTCGAATGTGTGAACATTCCGACAGAGCCTTCGTCTAATAGATTGGAGGCTGCCATGGGTTTTTGGGGAAAGCGAGAGGACGACGAAAGAGGGGACGACCGCAAGTCGCTGAACGACGAGCAAGCCATTGAACGTTATCGGTACATGCTGCGGACTGCGCCGCCAGAAACGATTCAGCAGGCGCACGAAGAGGCGTTTGCGAGACTAACGCCGGATCAGCGCCGCATGGTACTACAGGAACTGACCAAGTCCATACCGCCCGAAGAGAGCCGACGGGCCACGGATGATCCGGCGAGCCTTGCCAGGCTAGCTACACGCACGGAGATACGCCAACCCGGGATGCTTGAGCGAGTCTTCGGGTCCTCGCGCATGGGCGGAGGGATTGGCGGCATGGGAATGGGACTCGGGGGGATGTTCGCCGGCAGCCTGCTCGCAAGCATTGCCGGCACTTTCATCGCAAGTTCTATCGCTCACTCGTTCTTCGACCAGCATCCGTTTGACGGTGACACAGCGGGTGGCGCTAATGAGTTCGCCTCTTCCGATTACGGGTCCGATGCCGTGGAAGACCCAGGTGTTGACACGGCCGACGCGGGGCTTGGGGACTTTGGCGGTGGCTTCGATGGCGGCGATATAGAGATCTAAGTGACGGCCATCTAACTTTTACTTTTACGGGATCCGTGGCTTCGGATGAACGTTCTGCAAGTGTGTTCAGGCAGCAGCACAACAGAGCCGACATTTGAGTTGGCGGCCGTTGCCCTATTGTCGTGTCCGTTTCTCACTGGATGCTCTTCAATCGCATCCATTCCAGAAAACACGTCCAGCACAAGACGGTGTCAGCAGTCGCTGCAAGCCGATTGTTTGCGTTCGTGATACGTCTCGGATCTTTGGTACCGCAAAGGCATGATCGGTCGATGCCATCGACGTAAATGTGAAAACTTTGCGCCCTGCTTTCACGCATAGGTCAGAGATCCTATCAGGGTTTAGCGGGAGAGGACTATCCAGGTTAAAGGCCTAGCTTCACTCTTCGCAAACGCTTTGACGCTGGATCAAAGGCAGTGTTACAAAAATGTGCGCTGATCTTGTAGCGGCAGCACGTTCGACCTGCCGTCTTTCGATCTGACTGGACTTCTGCCCTCCGACCTGAGTTCATACTGCTACACCGGCTCGCTGACTACGCCGGGCTTTACGGAAGGTGTTACTTGGGTCGTGCTGGCCGAACCTCTGCAACTATCCACCGCGCAGATCGATCAGTTTCGGACGCTCTTCCCTGGGGGTAATTTTCGTGACGTGCAAAGCCTCGATGGAAGAATTATCACTACCGATGTAGCCGGATTCTCGACTGTCCCGGAACCGATATCCGCAGCGATCACGGGCGCAGGGCTGCTTCTGTTGATCGTTGGACCTTCGATTCGGCGATCGATCATTTCTTCAAGACGGCCTTAAGGCTCTTTACCCAGCAGGAAGCCGGGTACCTGTAAGACACGGGGTTGGGTCCTTCTGCTGCGACGATAAACCCTCGAATCGCAACCGAGCTATTAACCCAGGGCGCTCCAAAAGCGCCCTGGGCGACCGCGACTTCGAGCCTCCACAAAGATGAGGGACAGGACACGCGAATCGCGCAATGTTCACAGTCGATTCGCCGCTCGCCACCGCCTTGCCAGGGGCGATTCCTGTTTTCTCACCAGAATGACCACTAGCGTTCATCGCTTTTGCGATTGAACACACTTCCGCCACATGGTTCAGATGGCCAGAGTGTGAACCGTTGCGGCAATTTTGTTTAGCGGTGTATCAGGGACGCACCGCGCGGTGTCAGTTTTTGCAGCCACTCGCCAAGAACATCTTGTATGGCAACGAGCAGATTGGCGTCATTAACAGGGAAGCCGTCGGGGTTTGCCGGCGGCAAGACGCCATCCGCACGCCACTCCATCAGGGTAGCGAAGTTGTCCGCCAGCAGTTCCTCGGGGTGAATGATGTACGAGGATTGCGTAGCATCAGCGAGATCCAGTTCGTGTTGCCGAAGTTGTACCTGATTAGGTCGCCGTTGCTGTCGCGGCGAACCTTGCCGGTCCGGGTATCAATGGATAAAAGAACGATATCCAGTGCTCCGAATATATTCGGGAGCTGAATGACCTCGTTCAACGGCAGTCGGGATTGAATCACCGGCAGGACATCCCCGGGGCGGTTGAAGGGCCCAGCGTAGGTTCCCAAACTGCGGTAGCATTACTATCCTGTACGCGGAGAAGCAGTATGAACGTAAATTTTGTAGCGATTGCCTTGTGCGCGTCGCTTGTATCCTTTGTCCCTGCCCATGCAGAGGATGTCGGCACGGGTGGAGATCTGCGCCAGGCGATCGAGCAATCCAATCGCGAAGACCTAAAGCGGCGCCTCGCCGCCGGTGCGGACGTCAACGCCATCGACAAGAGCGGCACGAGTCCGCTGATGTATGCGGCTATGTATTCAGACGCTGAAGGTATGCGCCTGTTTCTGAACAGGGGCGCGGCTGTCAACGTTCGGAACAACGCTGGCGCGACTGCCTTAATGTGGAGTGCGGGCAACATCGAAAAGGTTCGCCTGCTGATCGAACATGGAGCTGATGTAAATGCCCAAGCGATCAGCGGCAGGACACCTTTAATAATCGCGGCATCCAATCCGGGGAACGTGGATACGGTAAAGCTCCTGCTCTCGAAAGGCGCGCAGCTGAAGCTAATGGCCGCTACAGGAGGAGCAGTATTCGCCGCCGCCAATGCAGGAGATGAACTAATTCTGAAGGTGCTTCTAAAGGCGGGCGGAGATCCGAATGAGCGCGATAACGCGGGCCGGACAGCCCTGATTGTGGCTTGCCAGTTCGGCCGGGTTGAACCCGCAGAAGTACTACTGAATGCGGGCGCGAAGGTCAATGAGCAATCTGGACGTCGGCCTTTGGCTAAGGTTGGATTGCAGGAACTCGGTGAACAGACGGCTCTGCTGATTGCGGCTGCGACCGGTAATCCGACGCTCGTGAAGTTCCTGCTGGATCGGGGAGCGGACATCAACGCGAAGGACATGCGAGGCATGACGCCACTCATGATGGCCGCATCTTCGGAGACCCAGAACGCAGAAACGATCCGGATCCTTCTTGCGAGAGGGGCGGACCCCAACTGGAAAGCTAATGATGGGCAATCAGCTATCTCGTGGGCCGAGAAATGGGGCGACAGCGGCGTCTTGAAGAACCTTCAACGACGATCAGTTGCTACTAACCACCGAACAGCCGCCACGGTGGCCGAGGTGCCACAGGAACCAAATGCCCGCACTGCCATCGAGACTTCGCTTGCTTTGTTGCAAGCGAGCAGTACGCGGTACTTTGAGAAGAGTGGGTGTGTGGGGTGCCATCACCAGCCGCTAACCGCGATGGCCGTTTCGTTGGCGCGGGAGCGAGGATTAAACTTCAACGAAGAAGTAGCCAAGGAGCAACTTCGGACCATGGTGACGGTCCGTCTGCCCGAACGCGAGAGTCTGCTGCAGGGGGTAGCCCGTGGTGGGGCTCCAATGCGTGACAGCTTGATGTTGATGGGGATTGCAGCGGAGAAGTACCCAGGCGACGCACTCACGGTGGCCTTCACACATGCGCTTGCCGGTATGCAATCGCAAGATGGAGCCTGGCACTCCCACATCGTTCGGCAGCCGATTGAGCACAGCGCATTCAGTGAAACAGCGTATGCGATTCGCGCGCTTCAACTCTACGGTCCCTCAGGCCGTAAGCCAGAATTCGCCAAGCGCATTGCCCGGGCCCGCAGCTGGCTACTCTCGCATACTCCGAAGGACAACGAAGATCGAGTGAAGCAATTATTAGGCTTGGCGTGGTCCGGCACAGATCCTGAGCCGCTCCGTAAGACTGCGGCACAGCTAATTTCTGAGCAACAACCGGACGGAGGTTGGGCGCAGCGGCCGGGTTTCGCCAGTGATGCTTACGCGACCGGTCAAACGTTGTATGCGCTCTCTGTGGGTGCTGCGCTGCGATCCTCGGACCCGGCCTATCAACGCGGCGTCGAATACCTGCGCCGCACGCAGTTCAAGGATGGTTCATGGTTGGTCCGAAGCCGCTCGCTGAAGTTCCAACCGTACTTCGACAGCGGCTTTCCGCATGAACATGATCAATGGATATCCGCAGCAGCAACGGCGTGGGCAACCATGGCATTAACGCTAGGGCTCGAGTCGCCTGCGGTCGCTTCGCGGTGACCTGGTGGCCCATCCAACTCCCGTCAACGCGAGGGCTCGGCTGCTGATCGACAGCTCACAAAATCGGCCAAACTCGGTTCATCCCTCGGGCGGACTGGCCCGCGTTTTAAACAGAACGAGCCAGTCCGTTCACTGTACTGGCGGATTAGCAACCGTGCGATTATTCAGTTCATGATCACCCTCGCAGACGCTAGAAGAGTTATTACAGCCGCAGAGCGAAAGGCTGAGGACATCGGTCAGCCCATGAATATTGCTGTGGTGGACAGCGGCGGGAACCTGGTCGCCCACGTCCGTATGGATCGGGCCTGGATTGGGAGTATAGACATTTCTATAAAGAAGGCGTGGACATCACGTGCGTTCGATATCGAGACGATGCAGTTGGCGGAAATGAGTCAATCCGGAGACCAGTTCTTCGGGATTCATGCATCGAATGATGGACGTGTAATGATCTTCGCCGGCGGAGTACCCCTGAAGCGCGGTGGTGAGGTTGTGGGGGCCATCGGTGTAAGCGGAGGATTAGGAAAACAAGACCAGGCGGTCGCTGAAGCTGGCGCGGCGGCGTTTTATGCATCAACTACAACGTGACGCTATGCCTTGCGTTTGAACCGTTGACCCAAGTCTGTTCGACGCCCAGTTTCCGGAAGCGCCA
>CAWJQP010000088.1:0-32269 GCA_963844855.1 Bryobacteraceae bacterium | reverse complement strand
ATGCCTCTGCATTCCACCTCAAGTCATAACCTAACGCCCAAGCGAGCATAGGTAGTCTCGTACTTCGATCTGCCCAAAATAGCTAGCGCCGCCTTCGGGGGTTGCGTGGTAGAGATCGTCTTCGATTGATCGATCGGCGCCGCGCTCGACGAGAAGCTTCACCATCGGCATATGTCCATATTGAGCGGCGATGTGGAGTGCGGTTATGCCTTGACCGTGCGTCAACCCGCCGAAAGTACCCTTTCGATTGACGTCAGCGCCACGATTCAACAACCATGCGGCAGCCTCTGTGCGGTTGCAGGCAGCGGCCCAAATCAGCGGTGTCCCTCGATATGGGTCCGCATCTAGCCGCGCACCGGCTCTCAGAAGTCTTTCCAGCACATTGACGCGGTCGCTTTTGCACGCCCACACGAGAGCCTCATCGAGCACCTCCTGCGAATCCGTAGAAGGCTGCCAGTTTGGGAACCCGCTGTGCGGGCGATAGAAGCCTCGGGCTGCTCCGGCTTCAGGTGTGAGTGTGCGTTCGCCGCGAAAACACGCCTCTACTAGGTCAACGATGCCCAGCCCCGCCGCCGCACGAAGATTGTGTGGCGTAACTTCATGCGATCCCAACAAATCGGCGACCTCGCGATGTCCCCAAAACAGCGCCGCGATCAAAGGAGTGCCGCCCGCGCCATGTGCTTCAGCATCCAGAGCTGCGCCTTTCGCAAGCAGGATGGCTGCAATCTCCGGCTTGTTGGCGTACGCAGCCGCATGCAGCGGCGTCCACCCGCGATCATTCGCTGCATTTATGTCGGAACCTGCCGCCAGTAGCGACTCAATCGCAGACACACCAGCTTTCCAGTCCGGCTTGCCTGCAAAACTGACTGCAAGATTCAGCAGCGTGTTTCCATTCGTCCCCCGTTCATGTACGAGTCGATGATGCTCACGCAATAAGCTTTCAAAGCTCCCAACATCACCGCGCTGCAGCGCTCCGAAGGCAGCCATGAACGGTTCGGTAGCTACAGTGTCCGCGCTAGATGCTAATCGATTCACACGACCCAACAGATCGTCCCAGGTGTCAAACCCGTGTTCCCGTGCGTAGACCAGTTGGGCATCCGCCTCGGTGAATGGAGCTTGGCTAATCTCCTCGTCCGTTGAATCTGCGAAGCGCGGATGCCATTCACGGATCTGTTCCAATGCTGCGGGACCGGCGGATTTGCGCGTTCGCAAGAGTCCATGAACGCGATCCCTGATCCATGCCAAATCAGCGACGAACAATCGCGTGTGGCGGGAATGTGATGACGGCTCAGCATAGGCCCTCAACTTCGGCCAACTGGCGAACCCCTGTTCACGAGCCACAACGAACTGAGCATCGTGCAGCGCCACCAGTTGACGCACGGTTGCTTCGTCTGATGTCGCCAAGTGGCTGTGATTACGGCGCAGGCGAGAAATCGCATCTTCGTTTCCGGCGCGGATGGCTCGCAACAGTTCGCGGGCCTGCTTCTTCTGTTGATCGAGATTCAAGACAGCCTCCTTCTTATGCCTGGTCCGCATGACAGGCGAAAGAGGATGACTGGCGGTAATCCCTTCCCAAAAGAGCAGGTGGGCGCGGCCCTTTCCGCGGACAGGACGCGTCCTGCACGCGTCTCGGCTAAGTCTACCAAGTCGAGGAATCACGCTCGCGCAGTGGACTCCGCCATGGCGTTTTCAATACGCCGAATCTGCTCATTGTAGTCGAGCGGTCTATTTTGAAGAGGTCGGGCATACTGGACCACAATCGGCGAATCTCCCTCGACAAAGAACAGGTCATTGCGACGCTGCGGGCGCATGAACAAGAACTAAACGAAGCCGGGGTTGTTCGTGTTCGGTTGTTCGGTTCTGTGGCGCGCGGGGATGCCAGTGAAATGTCAGACGTCGATCTGCTCGCTCAGTTTGACGACGCAAAGCCAATTTCCCTGATCGGCTTGGTACACATCGAGAACCGCCTTTCCGACTTGCTGGGCCGCAAAGTTGACCTGGTGCAGGAACGCTCACTGAAAACTCGCATCCGAGCCAATGTGGAGCGTGAGGCTGTGATTGCCTTTTAGTGACTGCGTTCAGCCTTTACAGGACATTCTCGAAAACATCGAGCGTATCGAGCGATTCCTGCATAGCAAGGGACCTCGCGAGGTCGCAACTGATGACCGAACGCTGTTCGCATGCCAGTATGCACTGCTGATTGTAAGCGAGGCTGCGAAGCGACTGGACAGTCAAGCGGAAGTATAGTGCCCGGCACACATGCCAGTTGCCCTCACCGTCTTTCCCTGAAATGAGAGAGAATCTCGATCAGGAGGTTCACCATGAATATGCAACTACTCCTCGGAGCGTGGGTTGCCCTCTTGTGCTCGTACGCGATCGTAGCGGTGATGCGATGGAATTTAAGCAAGCGCGAGGACGACCATCTGCACTTCTCCGATTCTGAGCAGCAGCTTGTAGCTACGCAAGCGACAATTGCGCATAGACTTGAGGTACTGGATCGATGGAATACGATATTGCTGACCCTGACCATCGTGTCTGCAGTACTGATAGGCGCGCTTTATGTTTACCTGTCATGGGAGGCGACCCGCACCACCGTTCGAGTAGATTGAACCTGGCGAGGGTTAACAAACGCGCGGGCTGTGTTGCAAGGATTTTGAGATCGGGTGAGAGTGCGAGCGGTGCCGAGAGGGTTGACATCGGTCAGCGAACGAGACCGAAAAGCCGGTCGCTGTAGAGGTTGTGGCGCACGACGTCGCGGGCTGGTAACCATCGCACCTGCCCTTTCCTCATTCGATGGATCGCTTCATAACCGTCTACCGTGCGCCGCGCGGATCCGAATGCCCTGAAGTTCTGCTTCGCAACAATACGCTCCACCTACCCGACCGCGATCGCGGGTCTCCAGCGCTCGGGCGACCTGCCGCGCCATTGCCGGCACCGGCCCGTGCAGTACCGCAATAGCATCGTGGAGCAAGATCACCGCCGTGCGATCCGCCACGGCGCTCCTCCACCACGCGTCATCTACACCGATCTGAACAGGTCTGCGCCGACTCTTTGTCGCGGAACGCTGACAAGAAGAACTCGACCGTCGCTCTTCAGAGTCCACGGCTCGGTACAGGTAGCACCATTCGCCCTTGACCCTAATGTACGTTTCGTCCACGCGCTAACTCTTGTTTGTAGGCTTCAGGTGAGATCGCTGGCGCAGCGCCAGCGGGTGCGTAGCGCTGCACCCATCTCCAGCTGGTGGAGTGATCGACGTTGATGCCACGCTCAGCGAGAAGCTCCTGAACTTCCCGGTACGAGAGGCTGTAGCGGAGATACCAACGAACGGCGCAAACGATGATCTCGGCTTCAAACTGCCGCCACTTGAACAGCCATGGTTGCCCGTTCATACATGCTGATTTCGAGTTCCGTCATCTTCTCTCTCGCATGGTTCAACCAACGCTGATGTTGAAGTCGTGTTGTACAGGGAAGACACTGAAGAATCAAAGCAGAACTATCAAGATCAAATGAATAGGTACCGACAATTCTTTGGCCCAGCCATACATCGAGAGTCTCCGCGCAACACCCTCCCGCGCGCCGACGGATTGAAGGGCCCAGCTAGGGTAGCATTGTATTGTTGTCCCTTGCACGTGTGGCTGCTAACGAGGACTGCGAATGAGGTCGTAAAAGCATTGTGCAGCACCAGATCAGCCTCTGTCGACAGGCTTGCACGATTGCGCCGCTTTGCTTCAATCCTTGATGACGCGGTCCGGCTTTGAGACCATGTCGAGTTGCTTATCGGCATTCTCCAGGATGTACTTGAACTGAGCAAAGATCCGGCCGGCCGGACCGCCGCCCATAATGCGACGATCAAACACCATCACCAAGGGCATTGTGAGGATGGCTTCCACACGATCCTCTACGACAGCCGGCCGCTTGCGAACGACGCCAAATGAAAATGTGATCGGCCAAGGCCAAGTCGTCATTACGAGATCCGCGCCAGCCTTCGAAGGAGCATTGACCCAGCACGCGCAACCGTGGTGCTCGGCCCAAAGCGACGGTACCCATTGAGGCAAGGAGAGTGCCCACACAGCCAACGGGTGAGGCAGATATTTTAGAATGCGCATGAATCGGCGAAAGCCTTCGTTATTGGCTTCGCTGCAGTGCGCCAACGCCTGCAAGTCGTCCGTGATTTGTTTCGTAGATTTGCCCAAAGTATTCCGGATCGGTTGCGCATACGCCTGGCCCGGCAAACCGGGAAGGTTCTTTTCCACGGCGACGCTAATGTCGGTCGTGTGGAACTGGTACAGTTTCTTAAAAAACGGAAACCCAAGAATAGCCCTGTTGGCCGCTGGATTGGCCGCCATGGTGAGCGCTGCGGCCTTGATGACTAAGGCCGTATAAGATGGCGTCGCATCCGGGTCCTGTTCCCTTGCACGTTCACGTAGCGTTTGCATGCTTGAAGCGTTCGCTTCCGCGATCATCGTGACCATGTTCGACGGGACGAGCGTTGCAGTATGCGCCCACGAATTCGACTCCGCACGGGTTGTGGGAAAGCGTTCTACGAGTTTCATTACCTGGAGCCGATCTGGCGACACATCAATTCAGTGTATTCTGGCGAGACTCAACCCAAATCATCAGCCTGTCGGCAGTGAACGCTTCCACATTCTGTTCAAGTTCGGGGCTCGCCCGCTATCCTTGTCCTCGGACGGAGGGTCAATGGTCACTTCAGAAGGCTTCTTAAAGACAGCGACGACATTCCGGCTCGATGCGGCAAAGTAGCCGAAGAACGCAAAGAAGAGAAGCTTAGGATGTCGCAGGAATTCGGTCAACCCGATGGGCTGTGCTGTCGCGTCCAGTAGCCCACCCCGGGCGGCAATCAGGGCGGACATGAAGGCCGTGTTGAGTCCTGGAAAGAGAGTATCGAATGGCGACCGACATACGAGATCTTCGAACATCATTCCTTCTTCATGCCCGAGCGCTAAAAGCAATTTTGTCGAGAGTATGTGGCGATGAAATGGCTGTGATAGCTCCATGTCAAAGGGACGGCGCTCAAGCGACACCGCATCAGCATTCGGAGTGCCTAGGACCAGAAGGCCGCCTGGCTTTAGCAAAGAAACCATCTCGCGCATAAATTCGCGAGGATCCTCGACATGTTCGAGGACATCAAATGAAACGACTGCGTCGAAAGACCGCGTCAGGATAGCCGGATTCGAAAAGGCCTTCACGAACCGATCAAAGCCGGTCGACTCTTGGTAGCCCTTGGACTTCAAGAACTCTACAAACACCCCATTTCCACAACCGTAATCGAGAATTGTGTCGGTTATGCGCAGGCCGTGCCTTCGAAGATGCGCTAATCGTCGGCTATACGCGACCCGTACCGGAAAATCCAGCCGGTGCTGGTGAACAGGGTAGTTGGCATAATAGCTGGCTAATGCCACTGGTTCATCGCTATGAAGAGACGCACAGCCGGTACACCGCCAAACGGTAAAAGCGTCGTTATCGAAACCACTTACGTGGCATGGAACACGAACGCGATCACTAGCGCTATCAAGAGAACCCGGCTGAGAACACCAGCAGTGGACATGCGCAATGTCGCGCTCGATCTGATTGCAAATTCTCGGAATAGAAGCCTCCGGTGTGGCTCCCGGAGCGAGATCGCGGCATTTCTGCTGAAGGGCTTCATCATAAAGACAGGTTTGGATGGCATCTTTCATGTCACGGGCCAGGGGCCCGTCCAACTGAATGACCCGTCCGACCCCTAATCGTGCGATTCGGGCAGCATTGTAGAACTGATCTGCGCCATGAGGCACGGCCACCTGCGGCGTCCCGTGCTCAAGGGCGACGGAAATGCTTCCAAGCCCGCCATGATGAACAATCGCTCCCACGCCGTGACGCAGGAGAATCCCGAGTGGAACATAGTCAAAACGAGTGACGTTGGGGGGCAACGCGCCAATTGGTAGGCGATATTCTCCGGTCAGGAGTACTCCGTGCCATGGCTCATGTCGGCAGGCTTCGACTGCCGCATTGAAAAACGTTACGGCCGCAGGGCCAGCAGATCCTGCTGTGAATATAACTAAAGGTATTGTGGAGTTTCTAAGCTCTTTAGGCAACTGCAACTCCTGGCCAGGATTATGGGTCGCAAACCCACCATGCACAAACTGCTTTGGCCAGTCTCGTTGCATCGGTGCGAACCAATTTGGGAAGAAGCCGATGACGCGCTGAGGCGACAGCGACCAACCGTACCAGATGTCTCGCACCGAAGTCAGGCCTAGTTCCTTTCTAAATGAATTCACCGGGCCCGAAAGGGCATTGTCCCAGAGGCGCGCTCCTATCTGGAGCACTAATCGGCGGTAGACGAGCGGCGCCCAGGACGGCATCGGCACTCCGGGCATGACTGGCATTTCGTGAACGCTTCGTAGAACGAAGGGACTCACAACGAACGTAATTAAACGAAAACCGTCGCGCTCCTGCGCGAGTCGCGCCCCGTAGGAATAAGGGTCCGATAGGAGAATCCACTCGGCCGGAGATAATTGTGAAATCAGCTCGTAGGCGGGCCTAAGGGCTGGGATAAGCCTTTCTTCTGAGGCCACGCGAATTCCCTGAATAGGTGAGTAAATGTCTCTTGCTTGGGGTGCCGCGTAGAGGGTATGGAAGGGTAAACCGGCTGTCCTTACCAAGGACCGGTAAGCCTCTGCTGAAGCGAACTCTACGTGATGCCCCCGCTTTTTAAGGGCAAGGGCGAGTTCGACGAACGGTAACACGTCGCCCGCAGTTCCGATGGTAGTGATCAGAAAGTTCATCAGAGTTCGTTCTTGCTGCCCTACTGCAACTTTTCTTAAGCTTGCCTCCTGCAAAACCCCACGAACGTCGATCCAATCTCGAAGCCTGATCATGCCTTTGAAAGCGCTTCGCAGCAAGCACTGCCGTCAAGTAACCAGTTTCGGTATCGATCTTGAAGATCTTGTTAGCCAACGAGTTGCAGCATGATGATTTCCAATTCTCTAATCCCAGGCCGTGCGCTGCCTACTGCACGCATTAGGTAGATCACCCGGTACGCGAGAGGTAAGAAGCGAGAATTGGGAAAACACTCAGCACACCATATAGTGCAGGAACAAGACGTTCTTCTCAATTGGAGGCTGCCACGCGTCACAATTTCCCGACGGGCCAACATTAGGGTTCATCCCAAACATTACTGGTCTGATACTCTGCCAAGATTGTGGCCGCATTGACCATCTGAAATGCACTGAACGCGGACACTTTGTGGATCACGCTAACAAAGCCCCAAGGAAATTTGTTCTTAAGGTGTCGCTCGGCAAAGCGTTACGGATTTGCTGTACAATGCCGTGACACCGTCTGCCGCCTGCATTTGTCGCCGGCAACGAGTGCAGCAGCCGGAACACGCCAGCGGCGGCCAGAGCGCCGGGGACTGAACCTGCTCGATCAGCGTCATCAGCTCTTCGTAGCAGGGAGAGCACTCCATAACGTGGTTGTACGCCGGATCGTCGGTTGCGAGAGTGCCGCGGGCCATGGCAGCCTCTCCGATCCAACGCAGCCTATGACACGGTTGCAGAACCACTACGCTCTGCAGGAGTGCTACTCATCGTAAGAAGCCGGATGTTCGGGCAGGACGTTCACTGCCACTTCTCAGCATGCGGAAGGGACGGTTCGCGCCTTACTCGCGTTTTCGGGCAACAAAGAAGGTCTGATAACCAAACAGGCCGGGCATCAGCTTCGTACACCCGATCAGAATCCAATGCGCGACCCTGACTAAGGCATTGCTATCGGGTGAGCCGATGACCACTTCCAGAGGCATCACGGTCATTTTCTGTTCGATTATCTCGAAGCCCGCGGCCTCAAGCATCCTGCGAGCACTGCGGCGTGTAAAGAACCGTACATGCGTGCGATCCATAATGCCGCGTTCGGCATATTCGAACCGTCCAAAAAGCAGTGCCAGCCGCACAGTGATGTTTGCTACGTTCGGCAGCGACACAAGCAAACGTCCATTCGTCCGCAGCACGTCACGACATTGCGTGAGCAGCTGTTCGGGAGCCCGGAGATGTTCAAGGACATCCATCAGCAACACGCGATCGAACTCATGCCGTATCAGGCCGGCGAGATGCGTAACGCCGCCGTCCAGATCGGCATGAACATAATGCTCGAGTGCATCGCTGCGCTTTGGAACGGGCAATGCGTCAATGCCGGAGACTCGGTTGTCACGCTCACGCAGCTCGGCAGCGATGAAGCCTTCGCCACACCCAATATCAAGAACATCATGATTGCGCCCGACGGCCTCGCGCAGATATGCGTGACTCGAATGGCTGCTCGTTTTCACCGGGTAGTGAACGAAGAATTCCTGAAATTCAGGATGACGTTTGATCGACCGCCGCGTTTGGTGATACCGGCGAACCGCACGAGCAACATCCCATGCGTACTTCGTCCCATTTACGTAGCAGATCTCGCCGCCGTAATACGTCGGGATCGGAACTTCGTGAATGCGAAAACCCTGGTGGTGGAGTTTGATGATGATCTCCGTATCGAAATGGAAATCATCGGTCATATGACTGAAATCAATCTCACGCAGCGCATGCAGGTTGTAAGCTCGAAACCCGGAATGAAACTCACTCAGATTCATTCCAAGCGCGCGGTTCTCGAAAATCGTAAGAATACGGTTGCCGACGTACTTATAAAGCGGCATGCCGCCTTTTAAAGGACCGCCGAAATCGCGCATCATGCGCGAGCCGAATACAGCGTCCGCCTCGCCCGTAACGATCGGTTGGTACAAACGGGCGAGAATTTCCGGCGCGTACTGTCCGTCTCCGTGCAGCAGCACAACTGCATCGAATCCCTTATCCGCAAAATAGCGGTACCCAGCCTTCTGATTGCCGCCATAGCCGAGATTCTTCTGATGCTTTAAAACCGTGAGCTTGTGGTTCTCGGAAATCGTTTTCAGACCGACCGCAAGTTCATACGTGGCGTCATGGCTGGCATCATCGAAAACAGCGACCTCTTCGATGTTCTGCCACACCTCTTCCGGAATGCGGCGGAGAACCTTGGAGAGCGTCGTAACGGCATTGTAAGTAACCACGAGGACGCCTATTCGCTTTCCGTGATTGAAAGCGGGTGCTGCTGCAGCAGTAAGGTCGCATTCGGTGGTTGTCGTCACAAATCACCTCCCACCAACATAGGATGTGCCACGTTAAAACTGACCCGGGGCACGTCCCGCGAGCGGTATAGCGTACATGCTATGATACCGAATCGACGTATTCAATCGAAGGTGTTGGTGTACACGTGCACCCATACACCGGGCAATGCTGGGTGTAATTCCGTGTAGTTGTGCGTAGCCACAACTTCGCCTGGAGCCTCACGACCAAGACGAAGCTGATCTCCGCAAAACTTCCGGATACACTGAAGGGGGAACGCGCTATCAAGGCCCTTCGCGACGAATCAGAATGCTTGGTAGAGCGGGTCCTTGGGCCGAAGTGAAGTGGACCCCTGGGCTGAGACACAAAGTTAAGGAGGCTATCGCCGTTCGCTGGAAAAGCATTGGCGGCGAGGTTGTTGTTGGTCCACTGTGGACATAGCTGAGCGGAGGATAGAGCGCTCCAGGGATGGAACTCGAGCGCCGACTCAGTTGCCGGAATGACCGGGGCGGTGGAACCGCCCCGAGTCCGCTTAGCCATTCTGGCTGGAAAGCGATAAATCCCCGGGTCGCAGGGGCAGAGCCCCCGATCTGCTAAATGGATTCTCATGGCGCATCGCCTGCTTGGCGTTCGAACTCGGACGGTGTTAAATAACCAAGAGCCGAGTGAAGCCGATGTCGATTGTAGACGCGCTCTAGAAACTCTCCGATACAGGCGCTCGCTTCCCGAAAGTCCCGATACTCATTGCGGTAAACCTCCTCATACTTCAACGTCTTCATGAACGACTCGCAAGCCGCATTGTCGTACGGATTCGCTTTGCGACTCATGCTGATCTCAGCTTGGTGTTGTCTCAGGATGCCCGTATATTGCTGGGAGGCGTATTGCACGCCGCGATCGGAGTGATGGACGAAGCCTGGCGGCGGTTTTCTCTCCAGCAACGCCATTTGCAGCGCGGTGGTCGCCAATCCAGCTTCCAGCGTTCGCCCCAGAGCCCAACCAATGACACGACGTGAGAACGCGTCGAGTATCACTGCCAGATATATAAATTCGACTTGCAGACGGATGTAGGTGATATCTGCAACCCAGAGTTGGTTCACGGCTGTCGGCTTCAGTTGGCCTGCCAGATTGGGATAGACCGGCAGTTGATGTCGAGAGTCGGTGGTCACCGCAAATTTACGCCGCCTAACGCACAACAGATTGTCTTCCCGCATCATCCGCAGCACGCGCTTGTGGTTGACGTTGAAGCCACGCTGCTGCAAAGCGGCAGTGATTCTACGGTGGCCGTATGCCGGCGATTCCACTGCGATTTTCTGCATCTCGTCTCGGAGCTCCATCTCCACTGGAGAGGCCTGTCGCGGCTTCCGAAACCGATAAAACCCAGCCCGGCTTAGGCCAGTCATTTGGCACAGTGCATTCACGGCTTTGCCTTCCGCCGCGGCTTGCTGGATTTCTTCAAACAGGCATCCTCGCCACTGACGACGGCTGGAGGGTGATACTCCTTGAAATGCTGCAAGGCCCTTTTTAAAAAATCGTTCTCCATTGTGAGTTGGCCGATCTTGCGCTCCAGCTCACCGATCCGCCGGGCCTCCTCCACCACTGGCAGCAACATTCCTCGTCGCCCAACGCCAGGAAATGCAAGATCACCCTTGGCCCGCCATTCTCCTCGCCAGCGGTCCACTAAATGAGGACTCACTTGATACTTACGTGCGATCTCACCAATCGTCGCCCCAGCGTCGATGGCACGCATCGCGGCAACCTTCAGATCACGGCTGTAGATACTTCGGGACAAATCCATTGCCTCAACTCCATTCAATGTATTTCGTCCCTTAACTCCCTGTCTCAGTTTTGGGGTTCACTCCAAAGGGTATTCCCTCTTTCACGCTGGCCCGTGATGTTCGAACGAGTGGACGCCGCTTCTCGCCTTCCCATAGGGTCGAGACAACTGCCAGTCGGTTATCGCAGTCGTTACGCTGCTTCGCGCCAGCCGTATCTGTGATGCAGGCCACCGAGTCGCGGATTGGAGATCACGGTCGCTGCAGGATAAGGTTTACGCTCCAAAGGCCGCTGATGCGGAGTGTCCTTTTGGAGCGAATCGTGGATCCGAATCCTCGTGGTGGTAGTTCACGTAGTTGCGGATGGGCCGCCGCAAAATAGGTCTCACCGAATGTGATGACATGGTCGAGTAGTTCGCGACGGCAGCTTCCAATCCACCGTTCCGTGATCCCGTTCTGCCAGGGTGCCTGCACGCTGGTGCGCTTCGGTGTCAGACCTGTTGACTTCAGCAACTCAACACATCGGCATGAAATTTGCAATCGCGGTCCGAGGATCACGTACGATATGGCCCAGATTCAGGAAAAGCTTCCCGCAGTTGTGACAGTCAGAAGATGGCTGGTGGGAGGTTGGTCAGTTCGGTTGTTGTTTCCCGTGGTCAGAGAAATCCGCGGACACTTCATCGCACTCAAGGCAACGGTCCATTACCGGCGCAAGGACTTGCTGGTCCGTAGCCACTCTGGTGGCGGAGGCGGCCTGCCGCAAACCGAGCTAACGCTCTACCGCCTATACAAAGGATGTTTGTACCGCGTGCTCCGAGCCATAGAAGAATCGTGGGGCCTTGCTCGGATAGGACGAACGGCCGTCATTTTCCCGGAAGAATATACAGGCGAGGAGAAGTACTTGGTCTTCGCCAAAAGCCGCTGGATGTGTTCCGATCCAGATAAGGCAGCGACGTGTCGAACCCGTGCGTTATCCTGCACAGTCCACAAGTGGGACCCAAAGCAATTCACCTTCGGTATTGATTCCGCCACGCTGAACCGTTTTTGCAATTCGCGGACGCACATGCCTCATGCTGCTGTCTCATGACCATCAGGAGCCACCGCAACGGTTTGCGCCCGCGCGCTCGCCAAAGGTTCACGTACGCCCTTAACGGAGGTTTTCGGTTGGATGCGGTTACTACACCGCGTTCGGAGGCATCGGGAAATCTATCCATCCGATAGAGGCGCGACCGGTTTCGATTACGCCTCCGCTTCACCAACCGCTTCCGAGTATGCTGTAGAGTCGTCCTGCCGGTCGACTGTTTTTCAGCGAACGGCGAACAGTGTCTTAACTATTTGTGTCAGCCGAGGGGACAAGCGCAGTATCGCCCGTAATTAGGTCCGATTGAACTTCACCCAATGAACCCGCATTCCCGATGCTGTTTTAGCAACGTGGATCGTTTATGCCTCCAGTACCACCCCTCTCCTATGTCGTCTTAGTTACGACTTATTAATGGCTTTTTCCCCAGACATTCGGATAAGATCTTGTTGTACCGAAGGGGGACTTTTTGTGAAGCACAGACATATTTGGGTCTGGGGCATAGCGGCAGCCGCCACGTGCGTGTCTGCTTTTGCAGCGACCAAACCAGGCAGCGATTACGGCAAACTGCCTTTGACATTTGAAGCCAATGCCGGACAGACCGACAAGCGAGTCAAATATTTGTCTCGCGGTGCAGGATACACATTGTTCCTGACTTCCGGTAATGAGGCGGTGGTTTCGCTCGCCCGAACAACGCCAAACGGGGAGCGGCAAACAGCCGCCATCCGGATGACGATGATTGGCTCGAAAGGCTCCGAGTCGGTCCGCGCCTTGGATCCGCAGTCCACCCTCAGTAATTACTTCTATGGGAACGACTCAAAACAATGGCTGCGGAATATCCGCCATTATGGTCGGATTTCGTATCAGGGCGTGTATCCAGGGATCGACGTCGTTTACTACGGAAACCAGCGCCAGTTGGAGTACGATTTCGTGGTCGCGCCCGGCGCCGATCCGAGCACCATTCGCTTGCAGTTTGAAGGCGCGGACAGCATCACTGCCGACAAGAATGGCGACCTCGTACTGCAGACCCGTTACGGGCAGCTTCGTCAATTGAAGCCTGTCGTCTATCAGGACATTAATGGAACCCGCCGTTACGTGGCTGCCAACTACACACTACGCGAAGGCAATCAGGCCGGCTTCACGCTCGGCGAGTATGACCATAGCGCGAAACTGGTGATCGATCCGGTGATTGTTTACTCGACGTTCCTTGGTGGAACGGGCGTAGAGAGTGGCTACGGCATTGCGGTCGATACTGCACAATCGGTATACGTGGCCGGTTCTACTGCTTCTACTGATTTCCCCCTCACTGGCGGCCAGAACATCAATCGCGGCGGCGCATCGGATGCCTTTGTCGTGAAGTACAGTCCCGCCGGCAATACCATTGAGTCCTCGAACTACATTGGCGGATCGGGCAGCGACATCGCGACTTCTGTCGGCGTTGACACTGCCGGCCATATCCTCGTTGCGGGAAACACGGATTCCGTGAACTTCCCGACGCGGAGTCCGCTGCAGTCCGTGATCGGCGGAAAGCGTGATTCTTTTTTGCTCAAGTTTAGTGCGTCGGCGGGGCTGGTTTACTCAACCTTCCTCGGCGGCTTTGAAGACGATGAGACGTTTGGACTTGTCGTTCACGGCGAGAATGTTGTCGTTTGCGGTAGGACGCGATCGACAAATTTCTGGGCTTCAGGTGGTCTCCAGCCTGCCTACATGGGCGGTGTGACCGACGGCTGGATCTTCAAGATGAACGCTACTGGCCAGCGTCTTTGGTCAACGTACCTGGGCGGGTCGGGTGACGATGCAGTGAACGATGTGACTGTGGACACTGCCGGCAATGTTTACGTAACTGGTTCGACAACCTCTCTTGGCTTCCCCGTAACGGCGGGGGCGTACCAACCGGTAATTCGAGGGCGCTCCCCCTTCCCCGCCGACGCGTTTGTCACGAAGATCCATGTCGACGGGACTCAGTTCCTGTATTCCACCTATCTCGGCGGCACCGCTTTTGATGAAGGGACCGGCATTGCAGTTCATAGCGACGGAACTACTTACGTAACCGGTGACACAGAATCCGTCGATTTCCCAACTCTAAACCCCTTGCAAGGTCCTCCGGGCAACCGGGATGTATTCCTCACCAAGATCAACACGGACGGAACCGGGCTCATGTTCTCGACCTATTTCGCCGGTAGCGGACTCGACACTGCCGCCTCCCTTGCGCTGGATGCGGCAGGAAACGCTTATATATTCGGGACGACTGTTTCGGATAACTTACCGGTCGGCAACCCGATGCAAGCTACGCGTCAGGGCGGCAACGATCTGTTCCTGGTAAAGATCGATGCCAACGGAACCTCTCGTGTCTGGTCTACCTACCTTGGCGGAAGCTCTGATGACATCGCGTCTGGTCTCGCGATCGATGGCGCCGCAAACCTGTATCTCACGGGAACTACGATTTCGGCAAATTTCCCACGCCTGATATCGCAGCAGCCTGTGATGTCCGGACCGCAGGATGCCTTCGTGACAAAGATTGCCGGCTGCGAAGTTTCCTTGGACTCCGCCGGAGCTAACTACGGACCGAATACTGCTCTGGGTTCTTTTACGGTCAATGCCGTGAATTGCCCATGGGTAGCATCATCGAACGATTCATGGATTACAGTGACGAACGCCGCTAGTGGCTCCAACTCCGGAGTGGTTACATACTCGATCGCATCGAATCCCGGTGTTGCCCGTACCGGAACAATCTCGGTTAGCGGCGTACGTTTCACCATCACACAGAGTGGTTTGACCACAGTGGCTCCGTCCGTAGTCAGCTTAATACCCACCTCAGGTTCCGGAAGCACGCAGCTCTTTACGGGCCGCTTCGCAACAGCCAATCCGGGAGGCGCGGTGATCGAAAAAGCTTATATCTTGGTGAACACCATCATCAACGGAACCGGTGGTTGTATGGTCGAGTACTCGCCATTAACGAATCTCTTCCGTCTGATCAACAATGATGGAACGACCTGGACGGCGCCGGCTGCCGCTGGGACCAATACCGTCCTCAGCAATAGCCAATGCTCATTGAGCGTCGGCGTAAGCTCCGGTAATACGTCGGCAGGCGTCGGGACATTGGAAACGGTAGTTAACTATTCGTTATCCTTCACGGGAACTTTCCTCGGCGCAAAGAATGTCTATCTTCTCGCGTCGAGTGAATCTTCGGCGCTGACCAGCGGCTGGATCCACGCTGGAACGTGGACGGTCACCTCCGGCGGCGGCAATCCTGGTGGTGTTCCCGGTGTTTCTGCGCTGGCGCCGACCTCGGGCTCCGGTTCTTCTCAGACCTTCACCGGCACATTTACTCACTCCGGTGGCGCAAACCAGCACTATCTGGGTTACATTCTCTTCCTGCCGACGCCGAACGTTGTGAACTACACAGCGACCGGATCGTGCCTGGTCGAGTACAACCGCATCAGCCACGGGATGCGATTGATCGATAACGCAGGCACCGGTTGGCTTGGCGGACAGTCGGGAATTCCTCTTGGAACCTTCGGCGCAGTTCTCTCCAATAACTACTGCTCGGTGAGTGTCCAGAATGCGACGGCATTCGTCAGTGGAACAACCATGACGGTCAATGCGCCAGTCACGTTCCTGAACTCGCTCGGACCTGTGCTCGGAACGTTCCTGCAGGCTCTCGATGTCAACGGCGTCTGGACCGGTATGACGCAGTTCGGCAATTGGGTTCTTCCCGCTGGCGTACCGCAGCGAACGGGCCCGGCGATCGGTGGTATCAATCCGACCAATGCAGCCGGCTCGAGTGTGACCTATTCTCAGACCGTTTCTCACGTCAATGGCGTCGGAGCGCTGGTGCAGGTTCACATGCTCATCAGTGACAAGATCGTTGGTGGAATACCATGCCACGTGATCTACTTCCCGCCCTCGAATACGCTGAACCTTGTTAATGACCTTGGGAATGCTCTGGTCTCTCCAACAGGCGTTCAGCCGGGTACCGGTGGCTTCTTATCAAACAGCCGCTGCACACTCAACACTCTCGCTTCCTCGACAATAACGTCGGGCAACACCATCACTGTCACCACTCCGTTAACGTTCCAGCCCGCTACCTTCGGTGGCGCGAAGCAAGTTTACGGCAATGCCTTTGACAACATCGGCTTAACCACACACTGGGTCCAGGGCGCCACGCTGCTCGTGCAATAGCTCCGGATCAACGTACGCTGTAAAAAACCGCCGGTTCTTCTAATAGGGCCGGCGGGTTTTTGTTTGATTTTTATACGTGATTCACGTATAATACGAACCGTGGGAGTAACCGTTCTCGAAACCGAGGCGTACACGCAACGATCAGAGGATTTGCTCACACCCCAAGAACGGGAGGGAGTCCGAGGCTTCCTTGCTGAGTATCCAGAGGGCGGCGACGTTATTCAAGACCTGAAGGGTCTGCGGAAGCTGCGGTGGACTCAACAGAATCGGAACAAAGGCAAACGCAGTGGAACGCGAGTCATTTACTTCTATGCTCTTTCTCAGCGCATAATCGTGCTCCTGTCTGTGTATTCGAAGGATGAAAAGGAGGACCTGACAAATGCCGACCGCAAACAGCTCAAAAGGGCGCTCGCAGAGCTCAAAGCCGAAATCGCGGCCAGCCTCGGAACTGACGACCAAGCTGGGAAACGAACTGGTAAAGGGCCTTCAGCAGGCCGCGGCTCATTTTCGCGGTGAGTTAAAACTGCGAAGCTATGAATATCGCATCCCGGAACGGGTGAATGTACGCGCTCTACGCCAGAAAATTGGTCTTTCGCAAGGCGAGTTCGCGGCACGATATGCGCTGAATGCCCGAACGGTTCAGGAATGGGAGCAGGGCCGCGCCGAGCCTGATCTAGCTACTCGTGCTTACCTCACAGTCATTGACAGGAACCCGAAGGCCGTGGAAGACGCCCTCGCCGCATCCGCGACCTGACGAATCATTTCGGCAAACCATGCTCATCGTAGAAGTCATCCAGGATCTTCTCGGCTGAGCGTGGATCTGCTTCCGGCATGGAATGCATTTCAGCTAGAATCTGGCTTATCTTGGCAATATCGATTTCTTCGGGAACCAGTTCAGGGATAGCCATCTGCGTCTTGTCTTCAGGTTACTCCTTGCGTGACCGATAAACGCGCACAACCGCTCGAAGGCCTATCCGATGAAACTCTCGCCCAAACGATTAAGGAATCGGGCAGCGGACCAACGAAATCGCGCTGGAAGCTCTGCTGAGCGCAAAAGAGCATGAGATGCATCATCGAGGCCAACTAATGCTCATCTAAAGGCTGTTGGGGATCGTCCCTCACCTCACTAAGAAGTGCGCCGAGATGGAACGTGAGTATCTGAAGTACAAGGAGTCGCAGAAAGCGCCCCAGCCGGCTTGAATCGCAAACTAGGTCTTCGACCGCCTGAAAAGGTTTTATAGATTGCAGGTCATAGGGTTGTATTCATGGAAAGTCGAGGCAGGAATGTCGATCGGAGCGGTATTGTGCAACGCAGCAGAACTGCGGCCGCTTGTCAGGGTGGACACCGGATGACTGCAGCAGTTGACGGGCCGTCCGCGTGGGTCAATCCCTCGACCGAGGTTGCAGATTATCGCTGGCGACGATGGCCCTTCGGCTTCTCATACCGGAAGACCTTTCTGGCTTTCCTCCGTGTGAAACGCCAGTTAATCTTGGTTCGTTTCTGGTTGCTCTGACGGGTCCAGTCCTTGGTCTCTCGTTGCAACGTGCCCAGATCCGGAATCCGCCGGGTACCCAGGCATTGTCGCGAGAATAAGCTAAGTTCGATCTCCGCTTGGTTGAGCCAGCTTCCGTGCTTGGGAGTGTAATGCACCGTCAGCCGATCCCACAGGTATCCACCTTCTTGCTCGCCGAAGGAATCGACCAGCGATTTGCGGCAGTGGATGTTCAGGTTGTCCATGACCAGATGAATCGTGGTGGCAAAGGGATACTGCTCAACAATGTTCTCCACCGTCCTGGCGAACTCGGCGGCGCATCGATCGGGCGTCGCCACGGTGAAATGCCGTCCTGCTTTCGGCTCTACCACCGCGAATACGTTCGCCGTGCCACAGCGCTTGTATTCGTTATCCCGCCTGGCCGGTTTGCCTGGCCGAGCCGGCATCGCAGGCCGCACATCGGCATGCAGAGACACCGGCTTTTCATCCAGACAGACCACCGGCTCGGCCGGATCGTAGGGCTTCTCGTAAATCGCCAGCACGTCCTCCATCTTTTCGATGTACTCCTGATCCAGTTCAGCTACGCACCACATTTTTTTCCCGCCACGGCTGGAACTCGTGGCTTTCTAACAAGACCCGGATTGTTTCTCGGCCCACATTGGGGACCAGTTTGCGCTTGACGGCTTCTTCGGCCACCAAGCGCACGGTCCATCGCGCCCGGCCTGCCGGCGGGTCGCTGCAGACCATCGCAATGATGCGCTGCCGCTGTGAGTCATCCAGAAGAGGCTTGGCTCCGGGCCGCTGTCTCTCGTAGAGGGCGCGCTCCAGGCCACCGCTGTTATAGCGGTGGGCAATCTCTCGGACAGCTTTCGGGCTGAGGCTGACGGTTTCGGCAACTTGGGGCGCAGTCCTGCCCCGGGCCAGTTGTCGCAGCGTCAACGCCCGCAGCACCACCCTGACCTGTTGCAGTCCACCGCGCAGGAGTTCGTCAATGCGGGCGAGATCCGCAGCTTTGACCTTGATCGGGATCGGCCGACGAGCCATACCCAAGTATGACCCAAACCATTGTTTATAGAAAATGTTTTATGACACTTTATCAAGCGGTCTGAGACCTAGCGCCTACTGCACTAGCATCGTTCCGCCCAGCACCCAGTGCGTTAATTGACCAACGTTATCGAACGCATTCACATAGACCGTTTTCTGACCGCCAAACGTCGACGGCTTCAGGATCAAAGGAATCGTGACAATCACACCGATCGCTTCCCTCCGTGCGACGCCGTCCCTGTATTAATAGCGCACCGGCTATTGGCGATCGTTCCTGGTGTTCCAGGCGTAACTCCAGCCGGGCCACCAGCGCCGATCCGTCATCGTTAATCAGATTCAGCGTATTGTTCCCCGGGAAGTACACAGCCTGACAGGGCGCCGTGTTCATGATGGGTCACTCAGCAGCAGATGGATCATTGTCAGCGCCGCTGCTCCCGAGGTATGAAGCGCTGTAATCGTATACGTTGCCGACGATCCAACGGTCGCTGAGTTCGTCACACCCGCAATCGATGCGCCCTGCAGTTTCGTGCCGGTCGATAGGGTCCAGTTACCGAACTGTGTCATCCCTGTCCAGTTGCCCTTCACATCGAGCGCCTGCAGGAACGTTCCCATCACTGGAGTCGCGCCGTTCTTGAATACAATCGGCACTCGGACAGTCATGACATTGCCTGATCGGGTCGCAATCGATCCGGCTACATTTACCGTGCACTTGCTGTTGCTTAACGTGCCGGCCGATGGACTGATCACCACGCCCGAGACCGGCCCAAGCCAACCGGTGCCTGCGTCGTCAATCAACCGCATGCCCTGACTGATGCGGTTGTATTCGACCAGACACGATCCCTTCGCCACATAGTTCACAACGTTTGGTGTGGGAAGAAAGAGCATGTAGCCGAGATACAACTCGTCCGCGCCTTTGCCATGCGAGATCGTGAACCGTTCGAATGTATTTTACTGTGGTACGAACTTGAACTACGGCGGCATTCCGGGCAACGCGGGACCTTGTCGGTGCGAATATTCAGAACGAAGCGTGATTGCTCCTCTGAGATCGAATCTAGTACAAGACTGTTCCGGCCTGGCAATGCAGACTGCGAATGGCTCGGGGGAGGTGCCATCGCTTTCCAACCATAAAACAGAATCGTTCTTATATGTTGTGGCCCATTTTAGGCCGCCATCTATTGCACCGAATGTGCGGAAGAGCCTGATTTCATCTGGCGTTGACACACTAAACCCACAAGTGAGACGTTTCGGACTTTTCAGCACTACTTACAACGTATAAATCCGATCCGTGGGGATACCGCAACGAAATGAAACGCATTCTCATTTATTCCACCTTTGGAAGCCTATGTCTTGCCATCTTCATATTTGCTTGGAGTCCCCACGTGACTCGTGTACCAATGCACAAGTCAAACCCTATAGCGAAGTCCAGTGCCGCTGTGATACCGCGCATGGAATACGCGTATGCTGTGGTCAGATCGGGCCTCTACAACGCGCAAGAGGCAAGATTGGCTATAGTAACTGACCCAGTCGTCCGGACACACTACCATGACATCAACATTGCCGCACTCCGCCCCATTGCGAGTGATGGGAAACCCATGTATGTCTCGTACAGGAAGAACAATCAAATCTATTGGACCTCCAAGAAGGTTCGCGTCCCTCAGGACGAGACTCTTCTCAGCGACGGTACCCATTTTGTCCGTAGTCGATGCGGCAATCGGTTATCTGAGACACCACAACAGCCAACAGAAACGAAAAAACCTCCCTTTCAGACATCCGAACCAACAGAAGGAGATCTGGGGCAGCCGAGGCTAGCTTCACTCGCCAATACTGTCTCAGTTTCCCCCGGTTCTTCCGGAATAGTTCGCGCGAGTTTTACGGCACGGTCCCGTGATGCTTTGACATCGCCGCTTTCGGTCAGCGGTTCAAAAACCCCTTTCAGTGGGTCTCAGTTCGTCACGCGTCTTTCTAACTATGGTGACTTAAATGGCGAGATGAACGAGCCAAGCGTGGTCGAGAAGGTCTTAGGAGAGATGGTCGACCCGGAGTCGCAGGAACCTATGCCAATACAGTTTCAGGATAGTCACACTCCAAACGCGTCGCGAGCGCAACCGATCCGAGACATTCGCCAAGTGCAGCCATTCCCGCCCCTGCCTACCCAAGGTGAAGTTAATTCGTACCGCCCATCGATGAGCAACTCAGAAGGTTTCCAAACTTGGGAGGCTCTCTCGTTGAATCCACTCGATGAGCTGAACACGTTGCCGGGCGTCGAAAAACCACCAACTGTGATTAACGTATCCAAAGGCAATGGAAGTGTGGGCGAAATACCTGAACCATCTACACTCATTCTTTTGCGGGTCGGCTTGATTCTACTGGTGGGACACCGTCAATTGCGACGGCGCTAAGCGCGTGACCGATCGCGCGGAGACAGGTTTTGTTGCAGATGGCGGACCGGAGTACACTGCCGGGTATGGCGACGCCTCGCTCGACCCCGTGACCCGCTATTTCTCGGCCGATGGTTCCAGGACAAAGTCATCATTGTTGCGGTGCGCTGGTACCTCACCTATCCGCTCAGCTATAGGCAGGTCTGCGACATGCTCCGGGATCGCGGCATCTCGGTGGCTCCAAGCACGGTTATGCGCTGGGTTTCCGGTATGCACCCGAGTTCGAGAAGCGCTGGCAGAAGTTTGAGAAGCCCGTAGGGCTGAGCTGGCGTATGGATGAGACATATATAAAGGTCGCTGGCGAGTGGACCTATTTATATCGAGCCGTCGATCAGAATGGAAAACGATGGACTTCTTCTTGAGCAAGCGACGTGATGTGCGAGCGGCGAAAACGCTGTTACGGCATGCATTGCGCAAGCATGGTGACCCGCTCTCGATTACGCTGGACGCGTACGCGGCCTCGCATCGTGCTGTCCAGGAACTGAGGGATAGTGGGGAAATCTTCTACCAGAAGATGCGCGTGCGTTCCTGCGCTTATTTAAACAACGTCGTCGAACAAGACCACCGGCGAGTGAAGCGCAGAGTGCAGCCGATGCTCGGGTTCAAAACATTCCTGAACGCACGTGTGGTGATTGCCGGAATCGAGTTCGCAGAAAAGATCAAGAAACGACAGTACGATCTGATACGAATCGGCGGAGTGCAAGCAAGCCACGCCGAGATGTGGCAGCGAACCATGGCTGCTTAAGCGAGCGCTGGTGTCGCCGTCGGCTGTTGACGCATCAGTTGTCCGAGCCGCTGTCTGCAACAAAACCGAAATAAGCGTTACACTATTTAACACTTTTGAAAGGGGGGCAAAAAAGCAAGTGTGCTTGCGTTTGCAGCGTTTTAGCCCGACGTGGGTACCACCATGTCGTAGTATTTCTAGTAATTACCTAGTTTTTGGCTCGCGACTGCATAATGATGTAGCAATTTCAATCCCAACTCCTTTTCGCAAGCCTACCTGCTGATCGCTCACCATACAAGTCGTCTCCGACTTGTATCGCTTCCGCTCTGCTAGCCATCGGGCATTCTAATTGTCCTTGGCCGAATTATGATTGTCCGCGATCACTACACTCCGTAACAGTCCTCGGCACCTCCTTAGATGCCGTTCTAACCCAGTCACGAGGGTGAGGAATTTTCATCTGGCGATTTGAGGATTATTGCACCGGCGATGACACTTGGGGCTCCGGTTGGCGGTAGACACTGCAGAAAGGCGCTTGATCTCCATCGTGCCGAGCACGGTTGCTAACAAGTCCAGCTTGCCCCGTCGCCCCGTAATAGACTGTTCGCTACCGCATACACCGTAGTAATACTCTTTCCGTGGGGTTTCCTGTGACACCGAAGCTCAACGATCGTGTTAACAAGCTTCTTGAAATGGGCGCGCGACTATCTTCATCACGTCCACACCTTTGTCAGCCCGCCCGAGGTGGAAGACTGACTTATTTACGAGACCAGAACAAAGCCCTGATACGGCTTGTCGGAGAACTGGAGGCTGAAAACAAGCGCCACAAGACGAGAGGCGATGTATGGACGACCACCCCTTACTGAGGAACAACTTCTTCAACTGCGTCAAAACCTCGCCAGGCTCACTCAGTGAATCCAGCGTCAAGGAGGCCTAACAACAAGCTCACAAAGACTGTGAGATGAGGGAGACAATTTGCCTAAGGCGATCGCAATTCAACAACTCGTAACGGCATGGAAGCAGCTTTGGATGTGGCGAAAGAAGCGATAATCTCTTCAGAAACGCCTTGTGGCGCGTATCAGATTGTACGCTGTGACTTTGCTCCAAGTAATGGGTAATCTCCCCTATAGTCGGCAGCCGCCGCTCAGCCGACATTAGGTATATGAGCGTCACAATCATGACTGGCGACGTCGAAAAACTGACGCTCGATGAGTGTCCTGGCTGCCGCCCAGTCAACAAGTGTTCTTGTGGAGGCTGGCTTATTCTCGCTGGCTCCAGCTACGTCGGTCCGACTAGCTTCCTAATACGGAGGAAGTGCGTCGGCTGCGGGGCTAGTGTTGTCACCGAAAACACCAGACGAACCGCCAAGGGGGTACAATTTCCAGGGTAGCTATGAAGAATGTGGTCACGGCCGAATACCTAACCATTAACTATCGTCTTGAAGCGGGTCCGATCGTCGTAGGTATCGCCTTGTACGTTGCATCGACTGATTCTCTCTACATTACGTTTCGGGATGATCTTCGCCTTGATGATCCTTATGATTTCGAGTTCCTTGCCGAAACTACTAGCACATTTCACTCCATAGCCCAAGAAAACGGCGCTAAAGCTACCTTCGATTGGATGTCAGATACCCTCAGCAATGTCCTCTTCGTAACAGGCCCAACCATAATGCAAACCAATGACCCAGCGAAGGCGGTTAAAGGTCTTTGCGAGCAGCATAGTCGATCTAGTCAACTCTGACCTCAAAGCTCAAGCTGCTTGTCTTACCACGGCATTTAGACTGAGAGCTTTTCCCGCCGACCCCACTAATTATTCAAGAAAGCAGCGAATGCGTGACACCAAACGCTGCGGTCCCGGCCAACTGCTGGTGCTTTTCTTCTGAATTGAAACCTCACAAGCACCAGCAGCCGGTTGACTTAGAGAATTGAGTTTAGCTAGCCTCCGAAGCTGCTACCAAAGGGCGGGGTCGTCTCTCATTTTGCCCCGCCCGTATTTCAGATGCTATTTCTCCGACTCTTCCCCCGACTTGTCGCGGATCTTATTCGCTGGTATGGAAGAGAACGATCTGACGGCGGTTCGGATCGAGCAGCAAGGCGCGAACGCGACTGGTTTGGCCCACACATGTGACCTAACACCCCAACTGTAGGCGGAATTCTTCGGTAAGAACTCTGAGCCATACCTAGGGATCTACTTATTACCTCGCAGCTTTCCACGTCCTGCATGCAGAAGTGCCTGACCCAGATGAATCTGCAGCTGGCTATTCAACGGATATATGGAAGAAGAGGCATTCCCGTCCCGTCTGCGTTTTGGACAACCTATTCTTGCTGAGCATTAACCTTATGACAATGAATGCGCTAACGGATCAGGAGGAACTAGCGATACAGGTGTTAGTCGCTCATGCTCCGACTAACGACATTTGGCTGCGCCCTATACATGCCGTCGATGGCGCGCTCGGGGTCACCACAGAAGACTCCAAGAGAATGGTGATGGACCTGTTCAGGCGCGGTCATATTGTGCCACGATCAAGGGCGTCAAGACTCAAAGATCATGGAGATTCAGCGTGTACATGGTCGTGGGAGCGCGTTAGCTTCGCCGAAGAGGGGGCGATTTCTCAAACCTAACGGCACAATGGTGGCTCAAAAGCAAGCACACTGACGGCCGAAAGCGCGAGTAGTACGGGTAAATTGATCCACGGCTGCTCATCGGGCGGGGGATATACATTGCGGGGGGATCTGTGAAGTGGACCCCTGGGCTGAGACACAAAGTTAAGGAGGCTATCGCCGTTCGCTGGAAAAGCATTGGCGGCGAGGTTGTTGTTGGTCCACTGTGGACATAGCTGAGCGGAGGATAGAGCGCTCCAGGGATGGAACTCGAGCGCCGACTCAGTTGCCGGAATGACCGGGGCGGTGGAACCGCCCCGAGTCCGCTTAGCCATTCTGGCTGGAAAGCGATAAATCCCCGGGTCGCAGGGGCAGAGCCCCCGATCTGCTAAATGGATTCTCATGGCGCATCGCCTGCTTGGCGTTCGAACTCGGACGGTGTTAAATAACCAAGAGCCGAGTGAAGCCGATGTCGATTGTAGACGCGCTCTAGAAACTCTCCGATACAGGCGCTCGCTTCCCGAAAGTCCCGATACTCATTGCGGTAAACCTCCTCATACTTCAACGTCTTCATGAACGACTCGCAAGCCGCATTGTCGTACGGATTCGCTTTGCGACTCATGCTGATCTCAGCTTGGTGTTGTCTCAGGATGCCCGTATATTGCTGGGAGGCGTATTGCACGCCGCGATCGGAGTGATGGACGAAGCCTGGCGGCGGTTTTCTCTCCAGCAACGCCATTTGCAGCGCGGTGGTCGCCAATCCAGCTTCCAGCGTTCGCCCCAGAGCCCAACCAATGACACGACGTGAGAACGCGTCGAGTATCACTGCCAGATATATAAATTCGACTTGCAGACGGATGTAGGTGATATCTGCAACCCAGAGTTGGTTCACGGCTGTCGGCTTCAGTTGGCCTGCCAGATTGGGATAGACCGGCAGTTGATGTCGAGAGTCGGTGGTCACCGCAAATTTACGCCGCCTAACGCACAACAGATTGTCTTCCCGCATCATCCGCAGCACGCGCTTGTGGTTGACGTTGAAGCCACGCTGCTGCAAAGCGGCAGTGATTCTACGGTGGCCGTATGCCGGCGATTCCACTGCGATTTTCTGCATCTCGTCTCGGAGCTCCATCTCCACTGGAGAGGCCTGTCGCGGCTTCCGAAACCGATAAAACCCAGCCCGGCTTAGGCCAGTCATTTGGCACAGTGCATTCACGGCTTTGCCTTCCGCCGCGGCTTGCTGGATTTCTTCAAACAGGCATCCTCGCCACTGACGACGGCTGGAGGGTGATACTCCTTGAAATGCTGCAAGGCCCTTTTTAAAAAATCGTTCTCCATTGTGAGTTGGCCGATCTTGCGCTCCAGCTCACCGATCCGCCGGGCCTCCTCCACCACTGGCAGCAACATTCCTCGTCGCCCAACGCCAGGAAATGCAAGATCACCCTTGGCCCGCCATTCTCCTCGCCAGCGGTCCACTAAATGAGGACTCACTTGATACTTACGTGCGATCTCACCAATCGTCGCCCCAGCGTCGATGGCACGCATCGCGGCAACCTTCAGATCACGGCTGTAGATACTTCGGGACAAATCCATTGCCTCAACTCCATTCAATGTATTTCGTCCCTTAACTCCCTGTCTCAGTTTTGGGGTTCACTCCACTGACGGCACACCCCTCGTCTCCCGCACCTCTAATGTTACTAGCTCACAGATGGGTTTTGATTGACCTCTTAGATTTGCTCAGAACGTGGTTATCTTCTGGATTCGTTGAACCAAGTACGCTACGCGAAGGCTGTGAGTAAGCTGACCCTTGAGCTAGGAACACTGGGGACGATCGAATGTCGCACTCTCAAGGATGAAGTACAACGTTGCCGCGATGAGACAAACCAAGCCCGCGAAGCACTAGGACAGCATAGACGCCAATAATGGGTGCTGAGTTAAACCAACGTCAAACTCCAGAGTTATTTCAGGGGCTGGAAATCCGTTTGCACACCTTGATCACGCAAATCGATACGCTTCGGTTCGCGGTAACGCCGAACGTCCTACTGCTGGAATCTGCTGAAGAGAACCTTCAACTTGCCGTCAATGCCCTACTTGAAAGTGAACTCGATGAGGTGCGTTTGGCAACTACACAGTTAAGAATACCGAAATCATGAGGTCGAGACGCTTCTAAGTCTGGTAGTAAGAAACCTGCGGTACATTTGAGTCGATCAATATATAAAAGGCGCTTTCTTGTAGTTTGCATCCGAGTTAGGTTGAGGCATGGCCGATAGTCCCGAACTCGAAGCGCTATGCGACCTCACAATAGAAGCCGACACAATCTCTCCACACCGAATGACGATCCGCACAGTGCACCCGAAGTTCTTGGTGCCGCCATTGCCTTAGCCTCTGACATTTTGAACGCTTCCACGGCCGCCGCGATGTACAAGAAGGACATCATTAGTCTGTAGACCTGTCTGGATGTCCGCAATCCGTACGTAAACACTTGTCTTGCTGAGGCAAGAGCAAGTCTAGGTAAGAAAGAGTATTCAAATTACTGGCTTCGCATCTTCCAAATGGCGACCCGAGCAGATAGCGGAATAAAAGCAGAAACTGATCGAAGCATAACGCGAGGGCGAATCACCGGTGATTTACCCGGCTTTGATGCTGGCGCTCAACGCGGGAATGCAGAACGCCGAGATTCGCGGCTTGCGTCGGAACGAAGTCGACTTGAAGAAGCAGTTCCTCACGGTCGGGCCGAAGCAAACCGGAAGCAGGTGAAGGTCGCATCAGCGCTTCAATGCGCCCTCTTTGTTGCATTGCGACAACATGCAGACCGGTGCGTGCTGCGCTTCGGCCGCATAGAACGGATCCGGCCTTACCTTAGCCCTGCAACTCGGTTTGCGTGATAGCGAAATACCAACTCTGACTTTGGGTTCAATCGATTGACAATCCGGATTTGACGGTTGGAAGTAAACTGCTGCGGAGAATGGTCGCACCATCCCAGTTCTGCCGGATGTCGAGAGAGTCCTGCTTGCCGACGCCTAGAATCCCTATGCGGTCCAAGTGTGAATTGGCTGATATAAGATAGTTGCCCGTTTCAGACTTTCAGATCCGTGGTTTAACTTTCTGGTGGCGTCCGCTTTCATCTCAGTCCGTTCAAAACTTTGATTACTTACGTATTCCGGGAAGCCGATCGCGATTGCGGGATGAAGCATGAGGAACGGACAGTATCACCGCTCCAAACTCATCTGGGGTGGCGCAACCAGCAGGCTCCCGAGTTTGGCTTGAACTTTCTGCCGCCGTAGCCCTGATCGGATTCATCGACGGGATCTGGAAACTTACGCGTCGGCTGTGTCTTCACAATCGCTACTTCGGCCTGCTCGATGGCGTCGTTGCCGCCGTCCAAGATCGGTTCGCTGATGGGACCAAACTCCCGATGTCCTACGCCGATTATAAGCAAGTACTTAAGACGCTAGGTTTAGCTCTTCTATGTCGGAGCGCCATAACTACATGGCAGAGATGTGTCGGACGGCTAAGAGCTAGATCGATCGTCGTGCCTAACGGGTCATTGACTAGTTTGCCAATCCTTGTCCAACTTTTTTGAAGGGATACACGATCGCTTGGAGCAACCGGCGTACGCCGCTAACACGCTCAGGGGGAGGCGGTGATATCGCAATCGAGGGCTGCTCGAATTGTGGTGGTGTCAACTGAGTAGGTGTCTGTATGGGAGCATCGTATGCGAGCATCACGACTTCCTGGGGCGATGACGTCAACATGCTCGGGGGTGTAAATGTTTGTGTCGGTGTCGGCACGCGACGTTCCGTACGACGGGCGTACCTTGCACGACGTTCGTTGGCCCTTCTTTGTCCGGGAATTGCCGACATCCGATCCATCGGGGTAACTAAAAGCGATGATGACGTGGCGAAGTCCTCGGCACCATCAAGACCGGGACCTTCGGGTGTCAGTGCCTGAACGCCTGCTATTTTATGTGATTTGGTTGGCGCATTCGTCTGCGTTAAAGTGACGGCCGTACACAATACTGCCAGCACACATGCTCCTGAAGCGACTGCGTAGCCAGTATCTGCGCGCTTAGAGAAGGCTACGCCGCGAGCGAGTTCCCGCTTTGCGATCTCCACCGAGGGGAGTGCCGTTCTCAAGAACGACGAAACCAAACTAATCGCAGAACTTTCCATCGGGGGAAACGCTACACCCGGCAGCAGTTCTTGCGCACGGCGATCCAACTCAGCTTCGATATCTGAAACAACTATGGCTTCAACTTCAGTTACCCGAAGCATATTCGAGAACGTGCTCTGTAGATGATCCACCAAGGCCAAGGCACCATGTTCCTGCGCCTTCATCACGAGATCTTCTGAGAGAGTGGAAAGGATCTCAAATGCTGAATCGTCAAGGCCAGCCCAATCAGTCCTGAATCGCATATGTAAACATTCGCGCTCTACATCGAGAAGCAGCAACCCAATCTTAATTGGAGCACCTTCGGGGCTGACATACTCAAGCAACGTGATTTCGGCGCGATGATGGAGGGTCAATGTAGATTCTCCTTGCATATATTGTGTTGATGTTTCCCGATCCGGCACCACTGCACCGAGGCCTGGCAATGCAGGCACTTCGTTCCAATCAAAGACCGCTCTGGTGATGAGAATGATTTACCGGCTAGAATTACCCGTCCCAAACACGCGGGACACCTGAAGGGCAGCGAACCCTTAATAACGACCGGCGGGGTTGCGATTCCGCAACTAGGGCACGGATGCGTACAAAACACCATATCCTCGGAAGGTTCGATGATGAAGCGATCATTCACTCGTCCGCACTTGCAATGTGTGGGTGCGATTGATAAAGTTGCTTCAAACATGATCGGTCCTCATTCGTCTATCGGATGCCGTGTACGCTTTCTATCCTCGGATTTATCTGAACGCGCAAATGGCGGTGATGGATTCCGACGGGTTTCTCTACCGAGCTACTCCTGAAGGGGTCACGTGACGTACCTTGATCGGAGTTCCAGATCTCGGGTTGGCCAAAGCGGAAAGCAGCATGAAGCGCCGCCAAACAGAACCCGGTATCCATTGTGTTGGAGAGTTCCCAACTGAGGACAAAACGGCTGAACCACCATCACTGCAATCAGGTAAAGAAGGCCCCCCACGCATCGGAATGTAAGTATATCGGTGCTCAGACGTGGTTGGGCCGCTTGATGGCAACGCCGCCGCAAGTACGGGTAGATCTGGTGACCCGGCGCCTCCGAGGTCTCCCGGTTCTCGTGCATGGAGTTTCCAGACGTGCCTGGGGTCTACGACTACGCAGGACTGGCCCGGAACTCGCGCTATCGTTCCTGACCATGTTGCCTTCCGCTGACGACAGCGTTGGCGTCACGATTGCGATTTTTTCGAAGCTTGATACCCAGCCCATCTATTCCCCTGTTTACTCTTCAGTGGTGGCTTCACAGCGCCCACTGCAAAAACTCGGGGCCGGGTGGATCGCTACTCCTCCCCTCTCGTAAGGCTCTTGCATCCTCTACTCCATGCCGGTTTGCGCACCGCACCGTCAACTACTTTTCCGGCGCGTTGACTCGTGACTTCTGCTACCGGGGCGTAGTCGTTCCTTCATGAAAATGTTACCGTCCTATTTGAATGGGACGAGCGACAGATTAAGGAGGCAACTGAGTTTGGCAACCAGACGCGAATGATCGCGGCCATTGCGAGCCGCTATCATGCAACCACACAGGTCGAAAAGAAGACGATTCTCGACGCCTCGGCAATCACCCAAAACCGGCCAATGATAATCACCTGAAAACCGGCCAACGAACCGGCTGATCCAGGACATTAATCCTGGCGTGAGGAATACCCTCCGTCAACGTGAGCAATGTCTTGAGTGAAGAAAAGAAGCAGCAAGTCATCGCGCTGGGACGGCTGGGATGGTCGCTGCGGCGCATCGAAGCGGCGATACACATTCGGCGGGAGACGATCGGTGGATATCTGCGCGCCGCCGGTATCCCGGTGCGATCAGCCGGTGGGTGGGGACGGCGTGGACCGGCAAAACCGGCCAATGAGGTGATTACCGACTCCGGCGCAGGATCGGGGACGATATCGGGCCCTCAACCGCATTCCGGTCGCAACCGCTCGACCAGCGCCTGCGAATTGTATAGCGAGTTGATCCAGTTGGGACTCTCGCGTGGCCGCAATGCCATGGCGATCTGGCAGGATCTGGTCGATAGTCATGGCTTCGCTGCTGGTTATCAGAGCGTGCAGCGCTTCGTAGGAAAGCTTCGTAAATCCGTTGCGCTGGAAGCACGTGCGGTAATCGAAACCGCACCGGGCGAAGAAGCACAAACCGACTACGGCGCTGGTCCGATGGTGCGTGACCCGCACACGGGCAAGTACCGCCGCACACGGTTGTTTGTACTGACGCTTGGATACAGCCGGAAATGTGTGCGCCTTCTAGTGTTTCGCTCCACCGCACGCGTCTGGGCCGAACTGCACGAGAAAGCGTTCCGGCGGCTGGGCGGGGCCACTCGCGTCGTGGTGCTCGATAACCTTCGGGAAGGCGTGCTCGCGCCGGATATCTACGATCCTGCGCTCAATCCGCTGTATCGTGATCTGCTCCAACACTGGCGCCGTCGGTTTGCCATGCCGCGTAAGAGATCCAGACCGCAAGGGCAAAGTGGAATCGAGCGTCGGCCATGCGAAAAAGACACCGCTGAAAGGGCTACGCTTCGAGAGCCTGGAAGAGGCGCAGGCGTATTTGGATCGTTGGGAAGAGCGGTGGGCCGACACACGCATTCACGGCACCACTAAGAGGCAGGTGGCGGCGATGTTTGCCGAAGAACGTCCTGCACTTCTTCCGCTCCCGGTCGAACCTTTTCGCTATTACCAACATGGCGAGCGCACGGTACATCTGGATGGCTGTGTGGAAGTCGAGGCAGCCTACTACAGCACACCGCCGGGCTGGATCGGTCGCCGGGTTCATGTGCAGTGGAATCACTTACACATCCGGCTGATCGATCCGCGTACCGGGCAGTTACTGCGCGAGCATTTACGGCAACAGCGTGGTCAGCATCGCATCGACGAAAAGGATCGCTCAACTCGCGCACCGCTATCGACCGATCGGTTACTGCGGCGCGCCGAACAAACCGGTCCTCACATTGGCGTACTCTGCCAAACGATGTATCGCAATCAAGGGCAGGTAGCCGTTCGCCGCATCCTGGGCGTGCTTGCGCTCGTTAAAAAGTACGGTCTGGCTTCCACCGACGATGCTTGCGCCGTAGCGCTGGAAACCGGCGCTTGCGAATATCGCTTCGTTCGCCGCTATCTGGAACACAACCCGCAATTGCCGCTGAGCCTGCGCCAGGTCGATCCGCTGATTCGTCAACTTACTCTCTATCGCGACCTTATTGAAAAACGAACTCGTCAGGAGGATGACTGACTTATGCACGTTGTAGAACTCGAACGCTCGCTACGGCAACTGCACCTAAGTGGAATGGCCGCGGTGATCGAAACTCGCTTGCGCCAGGCTCAGGCCGAAACCATGGCTCCTATCGATCTAATTGCTTGTCTGGTATCGGACGAACTCACCCTTCGGGCCGACCGCTTGCTGCAACGCCGCCGCAAACAAGCCGGCTTTCGCGATCCCGACAAAACCCTCGATAATTTTGACTTCGGATTCAATCCGAAGATGAATCGCAGTCTCGTGTTCGATCTAGCCACGGGCGCATTTATCGCCAAACACGAAGACGCTTTGTTCCTTGGTCCTGGTGGCGTCGGTAAGAGTCACTGGCCCAAGCCATCGGACAAGCGGCCATTCTGCAGGGCTATAAAGTGCTGTATCGGGAAGT
>CAWJQP010000087.1:0-71175 GCA_963844855.1 Bryobacteraceae bacterium | reverse complement strand
TCGACCTATCGTCAAAAGTAGCGCCCTACTATCACAAGCCGTCGTCGTCGGCTCCGCCACCAAGATGCCGTTTGCCGACAGCTCCTTCGACGCAGCCTGGACGGTATGGGTAGTCGAGCACATTCCTTAGCCCGAAAAAGCCTTCGAAGAAATGCGGCGCGTGCTCAAACCCGGTGGCATGCTTTTCCTGCTCGTCGCCTGGAACTGCCCCACGTGGCTAGCCGACGGCTTCGATGTCCGCCCCTATGAGGATTTCACGCTGCTCGGAAAGCTAGTAAAGGCCAGCATCGGCTTCCGGTCCACGATCTTATTTGACTGGGGTCATCGACGGGCCGACAAGACTGATCCGCCGCGCTCAGTATCAAATCTCCGGTGCCAGGACACGACTGCGCTACAGGAATCTTGTGCCGAACTACGACACATACTGGCAGCCGGATAGCGACGCCGCGGTATCGCTCGACAACTACGAATCGATGCTCTGGTTCCAAAGCCGTGGCGATTCGTGCCTCACTTGCGGAAGCCCGAACGACGAACTACTTCACTTCAGGAATCCGCTAGTTATAAAGATCCAAAAACCCGAACACGCGCGATCGATTACTCAAATCGCAGCGCCTCGATAGGATCCAGCGCCGCGGCCTTACGCGCCGGATAATAACCGAAGAAAACACCGATCGCCATCGAGAAAACTGCCGACGCAAATACTGCCGCAGGTGAAATTGTCGCCGGCCAGCCGAACACGTTCGACGTCAGCGCTGACAAGCCAACACCCATCGCGATACCGATCAACCCGCCGGCCAAACCCAACACCAGCGACTCCAGCAGAAACTGCGTCCTCACGTGTTTCGACTTCGCGCCCACAGCCATGCGAATCCCTATCTCGCGCGTCCTCTCAGTCACCGACACCAGCATGATATTCATGATCCCGATCCCGCCCACCAGCAGCGACACACCCGCAATGCTCCCGAGCAGCATCGTCATGATACGCGTCGTCTCTTCCGCCGAGTTCGCCAGATCCGTCAGATTGCGAACCGTAAAATCGTTTTCCTGCCCATCGCGAATGCTATGCCTCTGGCGCAGAATGTCATTGATCTGCGATTCCGCCTCAAACGTCGCCTGCGTGCTTGCAGCCGACACGTAAGCCGTCGGAACATACTGCGTCGACAGCAGCTTCTTCATCGCGGTCGTATACGGAACGAAGACCGTATCGTCCTGATCCTGCCCGAACTGCGACTGTCCCTTCGCGCCCAAAACACCCACCACGCGGAACGGCAGATTACGCAGCCGTATCGTCTGCCCCAGCGGCTCATCGCCCCCGAACAACTGGCTCGCGACCGTCTGTCCAATCACCGCCACCCGCGCCGCCGTCCGCACATCCGTCCCCGAAAAAAACTCGCCGGATGCGACAGTCCAGTTCCGTATCGACGGATACGTGGGAGCCACGCCTTCCGCGCGCGTGCTCCAGTTCCCGTTGCCGAACACAAGCGTGACCGGAACACTCACACTGGGACTCAGCGTCGTCACTGCAGGCGCATCGCGAAGAATCGCCTCCAGGTCTTCCGGCGTCAGTGTCGTGCTGGTGCCTGCGCCGCTCCGCACTCCGCCCGTCCTCTGGCTTCCCGCAGAGATGATCAGCATGTTCGTTCCCATTGTCTCGATCTGCTGCTGCACCTGCTTCTGTGCGCCTTGGCCCAGACTCACCATCGCGATCACCGACGCGACACCGATAATGATCCCGAGCATCGTGAGCGCAGACCGGCCCTTATTCCGCGCCAGCGCGCGCAACGCGATCTTCAGAACGGCCCCGATCATAACGCTTCCACCTCCAGCTCCTCCGCTGCGTCACGGCGATCCACGATTCGCTGATCCTTCATAATCAAGCCGTCGCGAACCACAACGACACGCTGCGCATACTGCGCAATATCCGCCTCATGAGTCACCAGCACAATCGTGATCCCGCGTCGCGATTCAGCCGCTGGAACACGCTCATCACTTCCACTGAAGTTCGGCTGTCAAGATTCCCCGTAGGTTCGTCCGCCAGCACCAGCGACGGACTATTCACCAGCGCCCGCGCAATCGCAACACGTTGCTGCTGACCGCCGGAAAGCTGGTTCGGATAGCTGTCCTCCCGATGCGCCAGACCCACAAGGCTCAACGCATACCGGCTGCGCGCCACACGATCGGCCGCATTAACTCCCGCGTACAAAAGCGGCAACTCGACATTCTCAATCGCGCTTGTGCGCCGAAGCAAATTGAATCCCTGAAAAACAAACCCGATCTTCGAATTCCGAATATCGGCGCGATCGTCTTTATTCAATTCGGAGACATCGATTCCATCGAGTAAATACGAGCCCAACGTTGGCCGGTCCAGGCAACCAAGGATATTCATCAGCGTCGACTTGCCTGACCCGACGTACCCATAATCGCCACGAATTCGCCCTCTTCGATCGAAAGAGAAACGCCCTTCAGCGCATGAACACGAACCTCGCCCGAGTCGTAGACCTTATGAAGATCACGCACATCGATAACGTTGCTCATCGGCGCCTCCCCGGGCCCATCGGCATCATCGGATTACGCGTAGCCGCCGCAGGCGGAGTCCGACCCGTGTTCGCCGCAATCTGCGGAACCGCAACCTTGTCCCCTGGCTGCAGCGCGCCCGAGATAACTTCGGTCTTCACGAAGTCCGTCACACCCAACTTCACCGGAACCGGCGTCAACTGCGCGCCCGCAATCTTCCAAATATTCGACCCGCCACGGAAACGCAGCGCCGCATTCGGCACAGTCACCACATCACGCTTCTCCGCGACAATTGCTGTAACGTTCGCCGTCATTCCCGGCTTCAGCTTCAGCTCCGGGTTGTCCACTTGAACGACAGCAGTGTAAGTCACCACGTTCTGCAAAGTCTGCGGCGCAAGCCTAATCTGCGAGATCCGTCCTTTGAAATCCTCAGCCGGAAACGCGTCTACAGTAAATGTCACGCGGCTGTCCGGACCCAGTTGTCCAATATCCGCTTCATCGATATTCGCCAGCACCTGCATCTCCCGCAGATCGTTCGCGATCAGAAACAGCGTTGGAGCTTGGAAGCTCGCCGCCACCGTCTGACCCACGTCGACGTTGCGCGCTACGACAACGCCATCGATCGGAGCCCGAATGATCGAGTTCTCCAAATTGACCGACGCCAGTTGTACCGACGCGCCCGCCTGCTGCGCCTGTGCCCGAGCTTGGTTCACCTGCGAACGAGCGGACTGCGCCTGCGCCTTCGACTGATTCAGTTGCGCAATCGCCTGCTGCAATTGAGCGTTTGCCTGCACAACCGTCGCCTTCGCCGAGTCCACCTGCTGACGAGCGGTCACACCTGCCTCCACCAGGCTCTCCGTGAGGTCAAGGTTCCGCTGCGCATCGGCGACCACCGATTTAGCGCGCTCGACATTCGCCTCATTCGCCTGCGCCGCCGCATCCGCGCTCAACACCGAGTTCTGCGCCGTCTGAACCGCCGCTGTCGCGCTCAATTGATTCGCAGACGCCTGCGTCACCTGCGCCTGCAATTGCGACGGATCGAGCTTTGCGATAATCTGCCCCTTCTTCACCGGCGAGTTGTAGTCGACATAGATCTCCGCTACCGTGCCCGATACCTGGCTTCCGACGCTCACGGTGGTCAACGCGTCCACTTTCCCCGTAGCGCTAATGCTCTTGGTAATCGTGCCGCGACGAACTTCAGCGGTCCCCCATTCAGGCGCAGGAGGCTTGCCTGCCATCGCCAACCCCAGAACGCAACGGCCGCCAGCAGCACGATCACCGCTGCAAACACCCAGTGCTTGCGCGAACGCTTCCGCATCGGCGGCGGAGGAGGTACAGGCCTCAGTTGCGAAACGTTGGGAGCTTCCTGGACAATCGTAGTCATCTCAATTAATGAGATGTTCCGACTCGGCTCACCGTGTGTAAGAATTTGTAAACTATATGACGCGAACCAGATTTGAAGGCGCCAATCCGATACTCAATGTGGCAAGAATGGCCAAAAGTGTCGATTACTACGTGAACATCCTGGGGTTCGAAAATGCCGACTGGGGAGGAGACGATTTCACCCTAGTCACCCGCGATGGGGCAGGCATCTACCTCTGCGAAGGCGACCAGGGCCACCCCGGAACCTGGGTGTGGATTGGCGTCGAAGACGCCGAAGCGCTTCACCAGGAGTACAAAGCCAAAGGCGCCATCATTCTCGAAGCCCCGGTCAACTATCCATGGGCGCTTGAGATGAAGGTCAGCGACCCGGACGGCCACATACTGCGATTCGGCTCCGACCCGATAGAAGAAGCCTGACTCCTGCGGTTCAGGCGCGGATCGATATCCTGGCAGAACGGGCAAACGACGGTGTACTCAGCGACGATGAACGTACCTATGAGTCCTTCATCAATGCTGCTGACTTCATCTCTATTTTGAAGCTCAAAGCCGCGCGACAGCTTGGGTCCAATCCCGGCTAGTGGTGGATGCTGCCACGTGAGACCTCGTCCGACGGCCTGCGGATAACCGTTGCGAATATTGCCTGCTGCGCCAGCGTTACTAAAACATAACGTCTTAAATTTTTGCGCATCAGCCGGCCAAGTGGGGCAGACTTCCAGTCTGCCCGGGACTTTAGTCCCGTCCGGAAGCATGGTTTCAGAAGCGTCCTCAATGGAGCGTTTTTGGATTTTTTAATAGCTCCCTCAGCGAGCCGTTGTCTCGCAGGATATGCGCAAACACCTCTGACGCTCTGTTTAACTCACGGAGCGCGGCATTCTGGCGACTGCAATTTTCGTCAACATGCCATCTGCGCCCTCATGTCCCCAAACTCACACCCGTAGCGACCCACGGAACGCCCGAGCGGCATAGTAAGATTCAGCGCCGTTGTGATACACGAACACCTTGCCATAGCGGAAATCAGCAAAGATAGCGCCGCCCAGTTCTCGAATATCAGAAGGTGTTTTCACCCAGCTCGACGTCTTCGTATCGAACTTTCCAAGCTGCTGCAACGCCCGATATTCTTCTTCTGTCAAAATCTCAATGCCCATCGCTGTCGCCATGCCGATAGCGCTATTCGCTGGTTTATGTTCTTTCCTTGACTGGAGCGCCTCCCCGTCGTAGCAAATACTTCTGCGGCCTTTCGGGCTTTCCGCCGAGCAGTCGTAAAAGACATACTCGCCCGTCTTATGAAGACCAACAACGTCCGGTTCACCACCAGTCCTTTCCATCTCATGGAGTGACCAAAGCTTTTCAGGATTAGCTACCAGCTTGTCTTGCACTTTCTCCCAAGCAAGGCCTTTATGGCGGTTCATGTTCTTCTCAAAACGCGCCTTTAATGTAGCGAGCAGCTCGTCAAGTTCTATGCCCTTCAAACTCTTGCCTTTCGTGCTCATTCTTTTACCATCCACCTCGATTCACGACTTTGGAGCCGCCTGAGGCGGTCGGTTCGGCGCTTCTACACCGAACTGCTTGGCATATTCCGCGTTCAACCGCGACCAACCGAACTTCATCGCCTCACCAGCAACAATCCGGCCGATGGGAGAGTTGTTCAGCAGGCGATCCAAAACATCGAAACAAATATGCCACCCGGCGGCGCCCATCGAGATGAAGCCCCGATCGATGTTGTGCCACAGCGTCAGGCGCGTGCCGCCGCCAACCGCTTCGAGTTCCCACCGGATATCCTTGTCTCCCCAGTTGTACTCAAGCACCTTGGGAGCGTCGGCTCGTATCACTTTTGTTTCGGTAACATGCGGCGTGGGCGCTCCTACGGTCGTGAGCTTCACCGTGTTCCCAACCGCACCCAGGTCCCCATCGGCATCAAAGGGAGCCCACTCCCGCAGATGAGCCGGCTCGGTAAGCGCCTCCCAGACCTTCTCCGGCGAGTGGCGCAATTCTCGCACCAGAATGAGCGTCCAATTCTCTTCGTCCTTTTGTACCCGCGCCCCACTGGCCGGGCCCGGTGTGTACTGCTGGCGATCGCTCATCTATCTCCTCCTTTTCTTAGGTTTCAGATCCTTACCAACCGCTTGGCGGTCAAGGTGGCGTTCGAGAGCATCCACATGAGCGGTCCAGAACCGCCGGAACGGAGCCAGCCACGCATCCAACTCCTGAAGGGGTTCCGGCTTCAGCCGATACAGACGTCGCTGTGCGTCCACGGTCGATTCCACGAAACCGGCCTCACGCAGCACGCGCAGATGCTTTGAAACTGTCGGCTGCGGCATACCAAGCTGACGCTCGATCTCTCCTACCGACTGTTGTGAGGAGACAAGCAGTCCCAATATCGCCCGTCGGTTCGGCTCCGCAATAATCTCGAACACAGACTCCACGGAGATAATATACCTATTAAGGTATATACGTGTCAAGGAATATAGCGGGGTGTGCTATCGAAACTCTAATACCAAGTTGCAGAAATCTGCGTACTGTCCAATGTGGTGCGAGCTTTAGCTCAATATCATTTAGTTTTCAGATCCCTCGGCGCACATAGAACATTTTAACTGATTTATGTTTTAAGCATGAGCACGCCGGACGGGACTGCGATATTCAATCTGTATGGCCGATGGGTAGTGGATAGAGGGGTGTTGGAGCAGATCGAGAGCGAACTCGGTGAGCGTCGGCGCCAGGGCATCTATTCTTTGCCTGTGGTGCTATGGCTGATGATCTGGCAGCGACTGCAGCCACGGGGCACGCTGAGTCGCGCGGTGCGGAATCTGGTGCAGGGCAACGCGCGATCGCTGTTGTCGAATTGCAAGCGCGTACGAGAGGGCCGCATCTCGGCGGCGGCGGGCGGGTATTGCCAGAGCGTGAAGAAAATGTCCAAACTGGTACCGCAGCAAGTGACACGCGACATCGTAGCTCAATTTGAGCAAGGAAATCGGGGAGCCATGGCCAGGAGTGGCGGGACCGGTTTATGTGTTGGATGGCTCTAGTCTGCAGTTGCCGCATACGCGGGAACTGGCGAGTGCCTATCCGCCGGCCAGCAATCAGCATGAAGCCGCCAGTGGCCACTGCTGCGGGTGGTGGTGATGCACGATGTCAGCAGTGGGCTGGCATTGTATCCGCAATGGGGAACTATGTATGGAGACAAGGCGGTAAGCGAGCAGCTGCGGCGATGGAACGACTACCGCCGGGCGCAGTGGTGGTGGCCGATCGCAACTTTGGAGTGTTTTCGGTCGCCTGGGAGGCGGCTCAGAGACAACAGGGGGTTCTGGTGCGCCTCACCAAGGTGCGAGCCTGCAAGCTATTCGGCGGCCCTATCGCAAAAGAGGGCGATTCGCCAGTGATATGGAAGTCGAGTCGCTGGGACCAGCCTCAGACGAGGCCTTGGCCTGCCGGAGCCAGTCTGAGCGGCCGATTAATCGCTGTCCGGGTAGGCCGTGGAAAGTCCAAGCAGTGGTTGTATCTGTTCACCACTCTATTGGAGCTCTCCATGCAACAGATCGTGGAATTGTACGGCCAGCGCTGGAATATCGAGACCGACCTACGTTCATTGAAACGGACGGTTCATCTGCAGCAGATCAGTTCCCGCAGCTCGGAAGGGATGGAGAAAGAGCTGCTGACCGCAACCTGCGCCTACAATCTCGTGCGCGCTGTAATGTGCCTGGCTGGGCGCCGTGCTGGCATTGCCGCCCGGCAGTTAAGCTTCACGCAAGTGCTAGACGTGGTCAATTGTGCTTGGCCGCAACTCATCGCAGCGGAAACGAGAGAAAAGCATGACGAACAATTCGAGCGCGTACTGGACTACGCAGCCGCCTGTAAACTGCCCCGACGCCGTAAACGACGTAGCTTTCCCCGGGAGGTGTGGGGCCGCGGCTATCGCTTTCCCGCAAGGAAAACTCAGTGACGATTGCACGCTAATTTTCGCAAGTAAGTACTAATACGGCAGTTCGGCCAATGTCAGTCCCGTGTACCGTGCAATCGCGGTGAAGTCGCGGTCACGATGCCACACAGGTGCATCATTATCGATTGCCACGGCAGCGATGAGGCAGTCGACCGAGGACCTGATCGTAATGCCCTTCCTTCTGCCCTGCTGGTAGATATCGCTCGCAGCAAGGAACAGACGGAGGGGAATCGGATCGCTAAGCACTGGTAAGGCCCGAAAATGTCTGCGAAACGCGTGGCTCTGTCCATCCAGCCTAAGCCCCTGGAAGACCTCCTGAATAATCGGACCGCATGTGACGAAACGAAAAAGATCTTCTTCAGGCACTGTTCGGCGGGGCTTGCGAGACAGGAGTTCAATCCAAATCGAAGTGTCTACCAGGATCATTATCGACGGTGTTTGCGCGGTAGGTGGTCTTCGCGCATCTGCGATAAGTCTCCCTCCCATATACCGGATCCAAAGAACTGCGGAATACCCTGGATCTTTCGAATGCGTACCACCTCTGCCAGCGCCGTATTGACCGCGGCCGAATACGTCTTGGCCGCAAGCACGTGAGTGGCTTCTGCCAGCAATTGCTCATCTAACACAAGATTTGTGCGCTTCATGTGTATAAGTCTAACACGGCCAACAAACCTTGTTTTTCTCGATTGAGATTGTCCGGCGAATCGTAGAAAGTTGACCGACTCTCCCCAGAGCGATAGGCTCTGGAAACCTTCGGCGAGAAGAAAAGGAGAGTCGTGAAGAAACAATATCAGATCAACAAACAAAGAGCCGCAGAGCGGTTCGAGGATTGGGCGATCGCAAATGAGTCGCCGATTCAACTGACATTTCCAACCCCAGAGATCGCCGAACTGGCAAAGTCCAGCCTAGGAGATCTGTTGCGAGCGGTTGGCAAGCTCTTCATCGAAACGGTGATGGAGACCGAAGTTGAGCATCTTGTGGGCCAGCGATCCAAGCGCAATCCGAAGCGGGGAGCCTACCGATGGGGGAATGAGGCGGGATTCTGTATTGTGGATGGCCAGCGCGTGCCGATCAACCGGCCGCGAGTCCGCAACCAGCAAAACAACGAGATTCCTCTGGGCAGCTACGAGATGTTCCAACGCGCTTCGCTCATCGAGGAAACCGTATGGCACAAGATCATGCACGGCCTCACGATGCGCAGTTACAAAGAAGTCGTCCAGCAATTTGCCGATGCTTATGGACTCGAGAAGACCACGACCAGCGACCATTTCATTGAGGCAAGCAGGCGCAAGCTCGATCAACTAATGAAGCGTTCTCTCGCCGATGTCCAACTTGCGGTTATCGTCATCGACGGCACTATCTTCGAGGGCGAGCACATGATTGTCGCCATCGGAATCGATCGGTTAGGGCACAAACTCGTGCTCGGCATTCGTCAAGGAGCAACCGAAAATGCCGCGGTTGTTGGCGACTTGCTTGGAGAGTTAGCCGAACGTGGAGTCGACTTCAACCAGCCCCGACTCTACGTGATAGATGGAAGCAAGGCGATTCGGAGAGCGATCAGCAACTTTGCCGGCGATGCTGCCTTCTTCCAACGCTGCCAAGTTCACAAGATTCGAAATGTGACCGAATATCTGAGCGAAGCACAACGACACGCAATCAAGTTTCGTATGCGAGCTGCCTATGACATGACCGAAGCGGTGGGCGCTCGAAACGCACTGTTCAAGTTGCATGATGAATTGCTGGAAGCCAATCCAAGTGCGGCAGCAAGCTTGGCCGAAGGCTTGGACGAGACACTAACTGTGACCGATCTTCGGCTTACACCCCGATTGCGCCGAACACTGGCCACGACCAACGGCATCGAATCCGGGTTCTCGATCGTGGCCAAAATCTGCCGTCAAGTGAAGCCTGCCTTCACGGCTATCGGCATATGTGTTTAAGGTGACATTTTATGATTGCAACAACACCACACGCGGCGCAGGAGCGTGTAACTTGTAGTCCACCTTGCCGATTTCTAGCGCGACTGAATCTCCTCTCGGAGCATCTTTATACATACCGCCCAATAGTGTTTCTCATATATGATGTGTGAGAGCAATACTATGCCTGTCATTAGCGGAACCCATTTTCTGTGTTTTCTTACGCTTTCTTTTGGATTGTTGCCGTTGTCCCTGGACGCGGCCGTTATGAAATACACCGGCGAATTTGATTTATTGAATCCGAATGAGGTGTTTTTCGCGCCGCTGGTTCTGGAGACGACCAGCAATGTGACTATTCAGACGTACAGCTATGGCGGTGGCACTACTCATGACGGTACCGTGGTCCAATCCGGCAGCTTCGATCCCACCATCACGTTGTTTGTGGGCTCGGGAGCAGGCGCTGTATTCCCGGACATGAGCTATTTCAAAGATGACGGGGACTGTCCGCCGGCGAACGCCGACCCGGGAACGCTGCTGTGCCTTGACTCGGTCCTTAGTTTGAACTCTCTAGCCGCCGGTTCATATACTGTCGTGTTGACGGTGGCGGGCAATGCGCCTGTGGCGGCAGGTCTGGGAGCGGGCGTCCTGGGGGACGGCTTTGACGGAAATGGACTTTATGACCAACCTCCCGTCAGCCGCTATGTTTTCGATGTGGTTACGACATCGGTACCTGAACCAAAAACGATGACTTTGCTCGGTCTGGCTGGCGTAGCGCTCTGGCTTCGAGCTTCGTGGGTAGCCAGAAAACGATAGAGAAGAACAAATCGTTTTAAAGCTACCCGATTGAAGCTGAAGGGCGAGGTGTTAGTTTTCGCCCTTCACTATCACCTTGTTGGTGTTGGGCATGACAGTGGTCCGGTCACCCCAGACAGCGCTGTCACCCCAAACCGCGCTATCTCCCCAGACAGCGCTATCTCCCCAGACCGCACTGAAGCCTTGCGTGGTGGAATCGCCCCAGACAGCGCTGTCACCCCACACCGCGCTATCTCCCCAAACGGCCGAGTTTCCGCTCAGGAAGACCGTATCGCCCCAAACCGCGCTGTTTCCCCACACGGCTGACGTTCCCCAAACCGAACCTGAAGCGAAAACGGCCTTCACCTTGCCAGTAAGTGGGTCGTATATGGCAGTCGGAGAAAGCGTCGTCTTATTGGCCCGATCGTTATTCGCCAACGCCGCCGCAATGTCGAGATAACCGGCGCCGACTGTAAAGATGTCGGACTGGCTGTAATACATGACTCCGGTGTCCGGGTCGACCGCCACGCTAAAGAGAGCAAGACCTTTGTTGGCCGTCTTCATTAGCCGCGCCTTCACCTGATCCGGCGTGAGCGTAGGGTCTTTCTGGATTAAAAGCGCCGCGGCGCCACTGACCATTGGGACGGCCATACTTGTGCCGCTGAGCATCATTCCGCGGAAGCCGTCCGATCCATCGCCTTGCAGAGTCACAACCTGGCCCGGATTGGCCACTGCGAGAGAACTATCGCTGACTAACAACGAAAGAATGCGATTTCCTGGGGCAACCAGGTCAGGCTTCACAACATGGTCAATGATAGACGGCCCCTTGGAGCTATAGCTGGCAATTTCATCGTCACCAATGGTTTGCGTTTCTTTCGTCTTCATAGCACCCACTGTAATGACGAAAGGGCTATTACCAGGCGCAGTGATGGTTCCGTAGCCATTGTTGCCAACGGCGTTGCTGCGTCCGAAGTTTCCGGCTGAAGCAATCACGACAATACCGGCTTTCCACGCGGCCTCGACGGCCTTGCAAAGAGGATCTGTCTTGTAGCTTTCGAAAACCGGACGTCCGAGAGAGAGATTGATGACGCGAATGTTGTACTTGGACTTCAGCGCGATGGCGCGCTGGATTGCGGCGATTACTGCGCTGTCCTTACCGACCCCATCTGCGTTCAAGACTCGTAGATTGATGACATTCGCGCGTGGCGCAACCCCCGCAAACGAAACCGGCTCCGCGGCGCCGTCTTGTTCGCTCGCGTTGATACCGGCCACAAGGCCGGCTACGTGAGTCCCGTGGCCGTACTGGTCATCCGTGCTTGTATCTCCAGGGATGAAACTTTGGCGATACACGATGCGGGATCGAGCGTCACGAGAGAGGCTGGAACTGGCGCGCAAACCACTGTCAATGACGGCGATTCCAATGCCACGGCCATCGTAGCCGAGAGCCCGGGCAGATGTTGCCCGGATGGCTTCGGTGGCGTAATCGGCAGCCCTAAATACGTCACGATCCGGTGAAATCCGTTCGACGTTGGGATCGGATGCGAGTTCGGCGAGTTCAGATGCCTTAACGGTTCGCGCAGAGCCATACCAGGAGGGCGACTGGAGGTCAAATTCGGCGTATTTCCTCGATTGCTTTCCCAGTCTCGCAGGGTTCTGTTTGTACTCAACAATCACGTCGACGGTTGTATTCGGGTCAACTTGTTTCAAGTCTGTTGCGAGCTTTGCCAAGTGTGCTCGGTCAGCACCGAAGGCGGAGCCAAGCGCTAACACTAAGAAACAGCTGGCAGCGCGAAACATCTGGTTACGAACATGGTGGGCAGCGAACGAAGTGGCCGGCCTTCCCGTTTGCAACGTTTCTTTATGCATCATTTTGGACATATCGACGAGATCTTTACTCTCTTGAAGAGATCTTTCAAAAATCGGCGCATATACGGGCAGAGTCGGAAGTCCTCGACGCCGTCATCGCAGGTGGATTCGTGGTGCAGAACGATCGCTTGTTCTATCTGCAGCCGGAACCCGACGGAACGACGGCACTGCGCTGCCTGCTGCCAGACATCGGCAAGGATTTCCTGATCAGCTTGATTACGTGTCTCTGGATGGCAAGCAGATCCTCTTTTCGCAAATCGCAGTGTGTCAGCGACCTCATGCTTCTGGACGGTTTCAGATAAGATCGCGCATTACCAGACCCGTCGAAGCTTCGCGGCGACATTGATGGGTCTGAGTGACGTAGAATCGCGCCCGGAGACCGGCGCTCACGGAATCGTGCCCGCAGATTCCATCCACCAGGATCGTAGGCGGATCCGGACACATCGGCGGAATCGTCGTCCGCTCTCAGCACTGGGCCCTTGCCGTCAAGTAGCGTGCATTGGCACAAGCCGACTCTCCCGGTACTGATCCGGCGTACGGCTGCGGAAACGTCTAACGACCGCTGCGGAGCTCGAGGTAAGCCGGCCGTTTCGCCCGGTTCTCGCCCTTAATGTCGTAGATCACCGCGCTCTCATCCCACGCGAGCAGCGTGGGGATAACCAGTCCCACCCCTCTACCAGATCGAGTGGGCGCGAAGACCAGGACATGCTCCGGACCGTTGTGCCTTAGGTAGTAGAGCCTCCGGTGGCCGGGGTTGAACCAACCACCGACATAAACTCCACGACTCGTCTGGGTCAGTCCAGTTGACTCGATGTCCGCCTCTCTTGCCCATCGAGCTGAGCCATGCAGATCCTATGCGTTTTCCGAAAGACGCTGCGCCTGTCGATTCGTCAGAACGAAGAAGGCCACCATCGATAGAACACACTCGCATAGGACGATCATTTCTCCCTCGAACAGAGGTCTGCGGATGAGCACGTCTTTAGACGTGCAGTTCCGGAAGCCCCCGGTTGGTACTGGAATCGAGCAGCGATGTATTGGGACCCGCGAAGTTGAACCCGGTCAGGAGAGCAAGGCCTACGAGCGTTGCCCTCCAGTTGTACCCGAACGGAAAGCCGCCGGGATCACGAGGCGTTCGGTAAAGCTGCGGCTGCGCCTTCATTGGCTACCGGCCCATCTCGCGACCTTTTGCTCGGACGGGAGCTTCGCGTACCTGAGCGCGCTCGCTCAGATAGGAATGCGGGACTTGGAGGCTGGAAAAAGCCTGCGAAGATCGCAGTGGATGGCTCGCGCTTTGGGTAAAGGTTGATCCGAAGTTCGATACCCTTCGCTCCGTCCCGCGCTTTCAGAATCTGTTGCGGCGAGTGGGTTCATACCACTTGAATCAAGCGTCACGAAGTCGCATCTCACATACCATTCGACTGCAACCTTTTCACACGAAACAATTGCAAAGGGCAATCTCCCCTGGTGGAATGATGGCGTACTGATCTTCGAGACGGACTTTTAAAACACCCGTCGCTTAAGACGTTCGATATTGAACTTCGCTGTCTCGGCGACCGCCATCACAGCCATAACTCCTGCCTGAACCGGGTCGGTGACGACGAGATCGGCAGCGTCCGGCACTCCGCCCGCCATATTCAAGCTGATCACGAGCAGGCCCTGCTCTCGAACTTCTCGAACAGCGGCGACGATATCACCGCCCATAATCGAACCCGCCAGCACGACGGCGCGCGTGCGTGGGAGGTTCACCACGGCTCGCACAGCCTCTGCCAGTGGTTGTTCTCCAACCAGTGGGATCGTGTCCACAGAAATTTTCTCGCCGCGGATGTTGTGACGATCGGCCTCCGAGATCGCGCCGATGGCAACCTGGCCTACCTGAGCTCCGCCACCGATGATGATGATGCGTTTGCCGTAGATCTTGGTGAGACTCCTGGAAACCGTAGCGTCATGAACGACGGACAGCGAGCGGATTTCCTCGATTAACTCCGGAGTTTCCTCCGGCAGTTCGATTTCAAAGTAAATGCGTGTTTCAGGAGGCCGGCTCGAGAGGATGTCCACGGACGAAATATCGCCGCCATGCCGGGCAATTACCCCGGTTACCTGGTGCAAGATGCCAGGTCCACGCTCCGCGTGAACGACGATCCCGATTCTGTCAGGCATTCTTATACGATAACTTCGTATTTCTTCAGCAGTGGTTCCCAAAGACCTTTCGCTTTGAGGATGAATTCACAAACCTCGCGAACAGCTCCGGATCCGCCGGGTTGCGACGTGGTGTAGTGAGCGGCCTTTTTCACTTCGTCACGCGCATTGGCTGTGGCAAATGACAGTCCCACGCGTCGCATCACCACGATGTCCGTCAGATCGTCCCCGATATAGGCGACTCGCTGAGCGTCAATCTTGGAGTCTGCAAGAATCTCGTGCAAAATCGGAATCTTCTCGATATGTCCCTGATACACGTAAGAGAATTTGCACTGTCCCGCTCGCTCGATCGTGGCCGGTGAGACACGGCCGCTGATGAGTCCGGTCTTAATCTTGTTCCAGTTCAGCCACTGCAGGCCAATTCCGTCCTGCGAGTCGAACCCCTTTGTTTCTACCATCTTGCCCTGCGCGTCAGGCACGTTGTAAAGCCTTCCGTCCGTCAGGACTCCGTCGACATCCATTAACACCATTTCGATGCCGGCTGCCAGTTCGTAAATGTCCAAGTATGATCCTCGCCTTACAAGCTTGGCCATTACAATGGAGAAGCTTGCTAGATCGTGTGTCGGGAACTCTTTCCCGTTATAGCATGTGCGCCCCCGGAGACCACGTCACCGTAGCGGTCTCAGGTGGGGCCGATTCCGTCTGCCTCCTGCATATTCTTCATGAACTTGCGCCGTCTCTCCGCATCGAACTTTCCGTTGCGCACCTCAATCACAAATTGCGCGGAGCCGAATCGGACGCAGACGCCGAATTCGTGCGAGATCTCGCCAGAAAGATGGGCCTCACCTTTTTCTACGAGGAAGTGAACGTCCTCGAGTTGGGCGGCAACCTGGAGCAGGCGGGTCGTGAGGCCAGGTTGGCCTTCTTTGAGCGGCTGCAGGCAACCAGGATTGCGACGGGTCACACCCGATCCGACCAGGCCGAAACAGTGATTTACCGATTGCTGCGTGGTTCCGGTACGGCTGGGCTGGCAGGTGTCCTCCCGGTGATTGGCCGCCGCATCCGACCGCTGATCGAGTGCGGCCGGACCGACGTTCTCGATTATCTCCAGTCCCGGGACTTGGTTTGGCGCGAAGATGCGTCGAACGCCGATCTCAACTTCGCCCGCAACAGGATCCGACACGAAATATTGCCGGTTCTCGGTCCGGGAGCCGAATTCGCCCTCGCAAGGACTGCTGAACTGGCCCGCGATGAAGAAGAGTATTGGTCTGAGGAGATCGAACGCCTCGCCGGTAGTCTTTTCGAGAAAGCCCCTCAAGGCATTCTGATTAATGTCGATAAGTTAAATAAGGTTCCGGTTGCAGTTTGCCGGCGTCTGATCCGGCGAGCAATCTCGGAGGTGAAGGGTGACCTTCGACAAATCGACCTTTTTCACGTCGATTCCATTCTCGCCTTGGCAGCCGAACCCGAGGGGCACGGACGGCGACAAGCCCCAGGAATCGATGTATTTCGCTCATTTCAATGGCTGAAAATCTGTCCTCCACGGTCGGAATCGCGCTCGGAACGCGACTATTCTGTGCCGCTTCCGGTACCGGGAGAAGCCAAGGTGCCGGCTCAATCGTCAACAGTCCGCATCGAAGTTGCTGAAAATGCGAATACAATGATGGCTGCTGAAGGGTATAATACAGGAAGCAGGCTGATAGACGCCCAGTGGCTGTTTGGTCCAGTGGAGTTACGCAATTGGCATCCGGGTGATCGGTTTACACGGCCCGGTCATGCCACCGAGAAGATAAAGACGCTATTTCAGCTTGCGCGTATTCCCCTTTGGGACCGTCAGGGCTGGCCGGTTATCGTTGCTGGAGATCGCATTGTGTGGGCCCGCAGATTCGGTGTTTCGTCCGAATATGCTCCGGCGGCGAGTTCGACTCGCATCCTCAAGATTGTTGAAGAAGAATTGGATTGAACTGAATCGAACCTGTCCGGTTCGACGTCCACTATATTAAGTATCAATGACAGGTACGGCCCTCACAGGGAGATGGAATGAATTCAAACGTTAAGACGGCGGTTCTGTGGATCGTACTGATCTGCGTAGCAGTCCTGATCTGGGTTGTCGTAAAGACAGGAAAAGGCGGCGTCGAATCCCAGCTGACTTTCACCGATTTTATGAATCAGGTGGAGCAGGGGAAAGTTAAGACCGTTCAGATCAGCGGTAACCAGGTAAAGGGAGCCTACACAGATGGTTCCAAGCTGGTGACCATGATCCCGATGAACTACCCCGATCTGTACAAACAGCTTCGTGAAAAGAATGTCAATATGGACATTCGCGAGGCTAGCTCCGGCAACTGGGTATCCATTTTAATTAATGCAATACCCTTCGTTTTACTTTTGGCCTTCTGGATTTTTATGATGCGCCAAATGCAGAGCGGAGGCAACAAAGCGCTCAGCTTTGGAAAAAGCCGTGCGCGCCTGCACTCTTCCCAGCAGAAAAAGGTGACATTTAAAGATGTCGCCGGTGTCGAGGAAGCGAAGGAAGAACTGCAGGAAATTATCGAATTTTTGCGCGAACCGCAGAAATTCCAGAAACTTGGCGGACGCATCCCGAAGGGCGTCCTCCTTATCGGACCTCCGGGTACTGGTAAAACATTGCTCGCGAGGGCGATTGCCGGCGAAGCGAACGTACCGTTCTTCTCCATCTCCGGTTCCGATTTCGTCGAAATGTTTGTGGGCGTAGGCGCCAGCCGCGTTCGCGATCTTTTCGAGCAGGGCAAGAAAAACGCGCCTTGCATCATCTTCATTGACGAAATTGACGCGGTCGGACGCCACCGCGGCGCCGGCCTCGGCGGCGGACATGATGAACGCGAGCAGACGCTGAATCAATTGCTCGTCGAAATGGACGGCTTCGAATCGAACGAAGGTGTCATTCTGGTCGCTGCCACCAACCGGCCTGACGTGCTCGACCCGGCCCTGCTGCGCCCCGGCCGATTTGACCGGCGCGTTGTCGTTGGCCGTCCCGACGTCAAGGGTCGCGAAATGATTCTTCGCGTTCACACGAAGAAAACACCGTTGTCGGACGATGTCGAATTGGCTTTGATCGCCCGTGGAACCCCTGGGTTTGCCGGCGCCGATCTCGCCAATCTGGTGAACGAAGCTGCCTTGATCGCTGCGCGGCAGAACCGCAAAGTGGTCACGCAAGCAGACTTCGAACTGGCCAAAGACAAGGTCATCATGGGTGTGGAGCGCAAGTCGCTCATCATCTCTGACGAAGAGAAGAAGAACACCGCATACCATGAAGCCGGTCACGCGCTGGTGGCGATGATGATGCCGTACGCCGACCCGCTGCACAAGGTCACGATCATTCCTCGCGGAATGGCCCTCGGCCTCACAATGCAGTTGCCGCTCGACGACAAGCATTGCTATTCGCGGGATTACCTCGTCACTCAGCTCGCGATTCTGATGGGTGGACGTATTGCCGAAGAGATGTTCATGAAGCACATCACGACAGGCGCCGGCAATGACATCGAACGCGCGACGGATCTCGCCCGGAAGATGGTTTGCGAATGGGGTATGAGCGAACTCGGGCCCGATGAGCTTCGGCAAGAAGGAAGAGCAGATCTTCCTCGGTCGTGAGATCGCTCAACATCGCGACTACAGTGAATCGACGGCAATTGAGATCGACCAGCAGGTTCGCAAACTGGTGGATGGCGGCTACAAAGATGCCAAGCGCGTCATTAGTGAGCATGCCGAGGCCATGGATCGCATCGCGTTGGCGCTGCTCGAACGGGAAGTACTTGATGGAGCCGAGGTAAAGGCGCTGATCGATGGTCAGCCTCTGCCGCCCTTGACCACTTCAAAGAATTCCGATGATTCGAAGGGTCACTCGATCCCGACCGGCGGTATCCGAGTTCCCGGCCTCGAAGGTGGGAGCCCGCAGCCCGCGTGATTCCGGCTTTTCCGGTTTACCTCTTTGATGTTGACGGTACATTGGTGGACTCCGCAGACGATATCTGCGGAGCCCTCCAGACCGTTCTGTCACGCACCCCTCGTCCTGATGTCGAACAGGCCTTCCTCAAGCGATACATCGGCTATCATCTGAACGACCTATTCGGAGATCTCTTTCCCCAAATGTCTCCAGACGAGAAGGAAGCGCTTCTCGTCGAGTATCGATCCGTATATCCTTCCCGCGGCCACACCATGACGCGTTTGTACCCCGGTGTCCTTGAGACGCTTTCGGTACTCCCCGGTCGCAAATCCACCGCCACGACAAAAGGCACTCCGACAACGCGCATTATTCTCGAGCAGTTTGGTCTGGCTCCATTTTTCAATCACGTTCAAGGCACCGACAACTTCCCTTGTAAGCCGAATCCCGAAGTCATTCAGCGTTCGCTCGAAGTCTTTGGGGCCCGGCCCGAAGACTGCCTGATGATTGGAGATTCCGCGCCTGACATGGAAGCCGGCCGGCGCGCAGGCGTAAAAATTTGCGGTGTACGCTATGGCTATGGCAATCTGCCGAAAATGAAAGAGTTTGAGCCTGACTACTGGATCGACGACATCCGCCAGCTTATCCCCCTGGAGATTGCGCATGCAACGCAAAGTCTATCGGACCAGGCTGAAGCCTGAATGTAGACAGGAATATATCGAAGCCCACAAGAACGTCTCCGGCGATCTGATGCGCCGCTACCGCGAAGCTGGCATGCGTCTGTGCGCAGTCTACCTTCAAGGTGACGAACTGGTGCTGCTTGTCGATGCAGAAGACATTTCTAAAACGTCGGCGATTCTCGCAGGAGATCCTGTCGATCAGGTCTGGCAGTCCTATGTCGGGCCGATGAAAGCCGACGGCGACTGGCAGGAGATGGAAGAGTTGTTCTACGCCGACCTGACCACTACGAATTGAGTTGCTCGCGGGACTGAAAACGATACGATCGAATTCAGCCTCACTTACCTAGGGCGGCGAACTGGCCGCCCTTCCTTTACTCTCAAACGATAGAATCGGAAGTCATGACACGTCGCGACTTCCTTGCGTCGACGCTCGCCCTCGCTACACCAGCTCTCGCCGCTTCGCGCAAGTGGCCTCTCGGTATCAACACATACTGTCTGCGATTCCAGCGCTGGAACGATAAGCAACTGCTCGACTACTGTGTGGCCAAGAAGCTCGACGCCATCTTCTTGCAGGACTCCCTCGACCCCGGTGTCATGGACCCCAAGCACTGGGCCGAGGTTCGCGCGTGGTCGAAAGAAATGGGCCTGCATCTGGAAACGGGCGGTGGCACGATCCTTCCAAAAACGCCGGACGCGTTCAACCAAAATGTCGCTACGCTGCGTAAGAACATTGAGCGCGCAGCCGCCATGGGCTCTCCAATCGTTCGTGCGCTTCTCGCCAGCGATCGCTACAGCATGCCCGACGGCCCCGTCGAGAAGCACATCGAAACAACCGTCAAGGTTCTTCGCGAAGTGCGCGCGCAGGCGATGGACGCCGGAGTCAAGATCGCTATTGAAAATCACAAGGAACTGCAGGCGTGGGAAACGCGGCAGCTCATAGAGACCGCCGGTAAGGAGTTCGTCGGCTCATATCTCGACACAGGCAATCCGGTCTTCGTTGCCGAAGATCCGATGACAACAGTCGAAGAACTCGGTCCATACGCGGTGACCTTCCATCTTCGCGATTCGGTTGTCTATGAGCATCCCGACGGGATCGCGGTGCAGTGGGTGCCGCTCGGCGAAGGCACTGTCGACTTCAAGGCAATTGTCGCTCGTGCAGCCGAGATTCTGCCGCAGGTTCATATCTACTGCAAGCCCATCACTGCGCGTCCGCCTGTTGTGCTTCCGGTCTATTCGGAGGAGTTCTGGAACAAGTGGTTCCCACGCGGCCGATCCCGTGACTTCAGCCGATTCTTGGCTCTCGCCAGGCGCGGCAAGCCGTACGACAAGCCGCATGTCGAAGCCGACATTCCCGGCCCGCGGGAACGCTTCATGGAAGCGCTGAAAGTTCAGCAACTCGAGCACATGGAGCGCAGCCTCGACTATTGCCGCAAGACTTTGAACCTGGGCGTTCGTTCGACTACTTGAGGAACCGGGGCGGCGTCATCCGCGAAACGCCGAGGCGCTCGAGCGCAGCCTCGCCGCCTTCGCCGTTCATCTCCCAATACTTCAATCGCTCCGAACCGAGCAATTCCGCTTTCTCTCCTTCGCTCGACTCCCAACGGACGATGCGTCTCGGCGATTCCTTCTCGACGTAGAACGCCTTCCACGATCCGTCGTGGCGCTTTGCGCGGAACACCTCAACTTCAAACGATCCGGCCGGGACACGAACGCTCTGTATTCCCTTACCTCTGACAAGCGCTGTTGGAGACCACTTCAAAGGTTCATGCCGCCCGCGGGAGGACTCAAGAGACATCAATAACGGAACCTCATTCGACCCGCCCGGACGTATAAACGGCCGAGTGATTCCCCGTGCCCACAACATGAGTGTATCTTCGGTGAAACCGTGCTCCGGATAGTCGATGTCCCGCTGCTGGTCGGCTTCACCATCGAAGTAACTGTGCCGCGTGACCTGCGCTTTGGTCTCCCCGAACAGAACCTGGTGGTAGACGTGACCGCACCACTCCTGGCTCGAGAACGACAATTTCGTCACACCCGACGCGCGATTATTGACAGGGGCCAGAGAAACGAATGCGCTGAGCATGTCGTTGTAATCGTAAATCCCGGTCTGGTAATCCTTGACCAGGTTCAGCTTCATCACGGGAAACTCATCGCCCGGGCCATGCTTGCCGGGATCTGCCTTTACGCGCAGGCTGTTCGAGAAAGGCTCTGTCACGAAGATCGTTACAGCGACGCCGTTGCGAAGTTGCTTATAGCGCGGCATCGTGAGACGGTAGGCGCTCAATTCGGCTTTGCCATCGCCCCAAACGCTCCAAAACTTGGCGTCATAGGTCGGATCGATCTTCGCCGTGCTTACGGCCGTGGTTGCGGCGCGCTTCGGTCGTTCGGCAACGTCAGGCGCACGACTGCACGCTGCCACAAATACCAACGCGGCGAGGGAACAGAGGCGCATGGCCCTTAATCTACGATGGCTGCCGTGTTCCGAAGCTTGCCGATCTCCGGTACTTCGATTGTCACCACATCTCCCGGAGCAAGCGCCGACTCTTCCGTGACGATGATTCCGGTGCCTGTGCAAAGCACCGATCCTCCGGGAACAGCGTTCGCCCTCAGCAAATACTCGGTCAGATTCTCGACCTTACGATTGAGTTGCGCGGTGCTGACACTACCCTGATAAATCGTCTTGCCGTCTCGCTCGATCGTGCATGTCATCTGCAGTGAGTATGGATCCGAAATTTCGTCTTCCGTCACAATGACAGGCCCGAGCGCACAGCATCCCGTGAACACTTTAGACTGTGGAAGGTAAAGCGGGTTCTCGCGCTCAATGTCCCAAGCGGACACATCGTTAGCGATCGTATAGCCGAGCACCTTACCTGCGGTTCCAAGGATCACCGCAAGTTCCGGTTCCGGCGCCGTAAACTTCGAGTCCGAACGGATCCCGATTTTGCCTTCTGGTCCAACACAGACTCGCGATGTGCCTTTGAAGAAAATCTCCGGACGCGCCTCGCGATAGACATAGGCATAAAACCCTTCGCGCGTGCCGTGCTCAGCATCCCGGAAATCAGAACTCTGTTTGTACGTGCAGCCGCAAGCCCATACTTCTTTTGGGTGGATAGGAATAATCGGAACGGCAGGCTCTCTATGTGTTGACGCCAAACGGTTTGCTACTTTGGAGAGCGAATTTTTCTCCATCTCAGCAAGCCGGATAAGGTCGTAAACGTTGTAATCAGGTATAGGTCTGGCTGTTCCGTCACTCTCAAAGATTGCGGCAGTCGTGTTGTTGTACCACTTGATTTGGCCGAGTCTCATCGTTGGGTAAGTGACTAGCGTATCAGAACTCGCCCGCGGATCAGTTCATTGGTTAGCGGCGCCAGGTAGTGTATGATGATCCACTCGATCGCCGGAACACACACTGCGTCGCCAAAACCGAACAGCGCCTGATTCGGCCTCGTTTCGATCCGGTAGTCATCAGCCCCCATTAGTCGAGCGCACTCTCTTCCCGTCAAAAGCCGGAAATGATACTTGCCGTATCCCGCCTTCAACAGAATCTGCCGAGCGCTTCCTCCTCTCGGAGTGCGAAGACATCCTGCGATCCCATCCGTTCGCAATTCGGCCACCGTCCGGCCGGATCGCACGCGACGAAAGACCGTGCCGTATGTCCACCGCCGTTTCGCGATCGCCTCGTCAGCCGACTTTCGATGGCTTCCCGTCATTTGCGACAACAGATAAGCGCTCCGTTTTTCATCCCACCATTCGGCGTCGGTATCGAGAAGCTCTGCAAGCTTCCGTTCCGATCCCGGCGGCTCCGGAAGAGGCCTGGTCGACCAACGAACATCGGGATGACGATCGATGAATCGTCCAACGGCTCCACTCCGAACTCCAGTGCTGTCACCCGAAGGTTGTCCAACTAAGAACAGCCGGTTGCGGCTCTGCGGAACGAAGTGGACCGCATCGAGCGTAAACATATCCACTGCATAACCAAGATCGTTGAGCCCGCGCAGGGCCGAATGCAGGTCCTTCCCGAAACCCGAGGTCAGGAATCCCGGTACATTTTCGATGAGCAGTAAGGGAGGCCGCCGCGCTCCCATGCCTTCGAGCACTCGAAGAAAACCCCAAAATGCCGACGAGTGCTTGCCCGCCAAGCCTTTCCGTCCACCGGCGAGCGACAAATCAGTACAAGGAAACGAGGCCGTCGCGAGACTCACAGATGGAACTTGATCGGCGACCAAGTGATGAACGTCGCTCACCGCAAACGAATCGCCGAAATGTGCGGCATACATATGCGCTTTCTTCGCGTCGATATCGTTAGCGAACGTGACACGCCATCCCTGCCGCTCGAATGCATAGCGCATCAATCCAATGCCGGCAAAGAACTCGGCGACAGTCCTTTGCGGGAGCAACGATCGCGCATCCGCCATCTCGTTGGTGAGCGCAGCAATGCAGCCATCCGGGTCGCGATTGACATCGGTTTCCCAGAAACGCGCAACCTTCCATCCACTGGAGAGCAGGGAATCCGTGTGCTTCAGATCACGCGCCATATTGCGGCGGATCTTGGTCAACCAGTACTCGCGCGATTGGGATTTCGTGAATTGTCCTTCAAGCGATGCATGCTGGCGCGTTCGCCATTGGCGGCCGTGCCAGAAGTCACCATCGACGAACACGATTAGCCGTCGGGATGGAATGACGATATCCGGTTTTCCGGGAAGCTTAGGATCACAGGTACGAAAACGAAAACCGGCCTTCCGTAGAGCGCGGCGGAGTATTTTCTCAGGCGCTGTATCGCGCGATTTCACACGCGCCATCAACGACGAGATCCGCTGCGCTCGGGAGGCCGGTTCCAATCAGTACTTCAGATAAACGGTCTTGTAATCGCTGTAGAACTCCATCGCGGCAGGTCCTTGCTCCTTCGGACCGAAGCTGGAATCCTTTGTGCCGCCGAACGGAAGCTGATACTCGACACCGGCGCTCGGAAGATTGACCGTCAACAGACCTGCTTCCGACTTATAGATGAAGTCGAAGGCGCGCGATAGATTCGACGTTTGAATCGAGGCTGACAAACCGAACGGGATGTTATTGGCGATCTCGAGCGCATTGTCGAAATTCTTTGCCGGCATCACCGCAAGCACCGGCCCGAAAACTTCTTCCTGCGCCAGCGTCATCTTCTCTTCGACGTCCGCGAAGATCGTCGGCTCGACGAAGTAGCCCTTGTCGTAAGCTCCGCCGCTGATCCGGCTGCCTCCGACCTTCAGCTGCGCCGCCTTCCTTCTTGCCGATCTCGATGTACTTCAAATTCGTCTCGAGCTGACCTTTGTCCACTGCAGGTCCGATGTCGATGCCGGCTTCCATGCCGTTGCCGACCTTGAGTTTCTTGGTCCGCTCAACCATGGCATCGATGAACTTGTTATAGATTCCGTCCTCGACGATAACGCGGCTCGTAGCCGTGCACTTCTGTCCGGTCGAGAAGAACGCGGCATTCACCGTGTTCTCGACGGCAGAGTTGAAATCGGCGTCGTTGAGAACGATCGTCGGATTCTTTCCGCCCATCTCGAGTTGGATGCGCAGCCGCCGTTTCGATGCCTCTCCATGCAGCCAGTTTCCGATCTCGCAGGAGCCGGTAAACGAAATCGCCTTGAGTGGCTTGGCGTTCACTAATGCACTGCCGATCTCTCCGCCCGATCCCGCGACAAAGTTGACGACGCCCTTCGGGATTCCGGCTTCATGGCAAGCTTCAATGATGCGCCACGCGCTCAACGGCGCAACCGAGGCAGGCTTCATGATGACGGTATTGCCGCAGATTAACGCCGGAGCCAATTTCCATGCGGGAATGGCGCTTGGGAAGTTCCAGGGTGTCACGAGTCCCACGACGCCGATGGGTTTCCGCATCGCAAACATGTGGACCCGATCGCGTTCGGAGGGCACGATCATGCCCGGCATGCGCGAGCCTTCGCCGGCAAAATAACGGAAGATGTTGATCGACCGCCGTACCTCGCCTTTGGCTTCCGGAAGCGTCTTGCCTTCTTCGCGTGTCATCTCGGCCGCGATGCTCTCGAACTTCTTGTCGAGGATCTCGGCGACTTTGAAAAGGAAGTTACCGCGAGCGGGACCGGCCAGGCTGGACCAGCCTGCGAACGCCGCCTGCGCGGCATCGGCAGCCGCTTCAACATCGGCGGCAGAGCCTTTGCCCATTAGGCCAACGACTTCATCGGTGTTGGCCGGATTTCGATTCTCGAAAGTGGGTCCGGAAACCCACTCACCATTGATGTAGTTCGGAAAGGTCTGTGTGGTCATCGACTAGAAAGCAACTTTCGGAGTCTGGCGCGCGGCCGGATCGGTTTTGAAATATGCGTCGTTCCGCGAAAATCCGAATAGCGATGCAGCAATATTATTCGGGAACAGATCGATGCTGGTGTTGTAGCGCTGAACAGTTTCATTATATCTCCGGCGGCTGACTGCAATGCGGTTTTCCGTGCCGGCAAGCTCGTCCTGCAGCCTCAGGAAGTTCTCGTTCGACTTCAACTGCGGGTAGTTCTCGACGACCACCAGTAGCCGTCCAAGAGCGCTGTCCAACTGGGTGTTGGCGTTGATTTTCTCCTGCGGAGTGCGAGCGTTCAGCAAACCCGCGCGCGCATTGGCGATGTTAGCCAGGACTTCTTTCTCCTGCGCCGCAAACCCTTTCACTGTGCTCACCAGATTCGGTATGAGATCGGCGCGGCGCTGCAGGTCGACATCGACCTGAGACCACGCGCCGTTAATGGATTCGCGCTGTTGCACGAGATCGTTACGCGTTCCTGTCAGCTTTGCCCCGAACAACAGGACAAGCAGCACGACAACACCAAGAACTACAAGAGCGATTTTCATGTTCTCCTCACTAATGCAACTGGTCGACTGCTTCGATCATGATATGGATCTGCTTTAGATAATCCCGAAATAACGGTCCGGACTGAATGCTTCGCGGCTTCACTTTCTCCTCACGCAAATCCAGCAGCGTGTTAAACGGGGCCGCATCAATGCCGAAGCGCCGGGACGCGGCGGCTACGATTTCATGCTTGTCATAGAGTGACTCGTCGCCCGCTAGCCGCAAAGCATGCCGGAACACAACGCAGAACGTAGACACCGAATCCGTCATCAGGCGGAGCAGTAGATCGCCCTCTGACAAAATCCCACCTGCCTTCTGACGCAGACGAAGTAATTTTGCGCGCAGTTCATGTTCCACCATCGCGCGATAGTAACGATCGTTGATTTCAAGTCCCGTGATCAAGTTGTCCCCATAAAGAACGCAGTGACGCTCTTTGATGTCATGAAACTCCATCGGGAAACAATCTGTTGATGTACGGAATTCATCGGCGCTCAGTAGTAGTGGCGATGGATTCTTCATCTCACGCCACCAGCGGAAGATGGGTTCAGCCGCGTGCAATTCATCCGGCGTCACTTGCTTCAGTACACAAAGAACATTGATATCCGATCGTCGGTCTTGTCCGCCCGGTGCTGCAGCCGAGCCGTACAGTACGACGCTGACCAGTCTATCCCCATGCGCCTTCTGTAATTTCTGTACTAGTTCGTTCGGAAGTTGTTGCGAGTGCGCCATTTTCTCACCAGTCGCTGGATGCTCCGCCACCGCCTGAATCCCCGCCGCCGAATCCTCCAAAAGAATCTCCTGAGTCGTAGCCACCGAAGCCGCCTCCGCTATAGCCACCATAGGACGAACCTCGGCCGAGAACGTTCCCGAGCAGGATACCGGGCAGAAGACCGCCCAAGCCTCCTCCTCCGCCGCCACGCCTGCCGCCTCTGCCCATTATCGTTAACAGCAGGAAGATCCCGCCGATAATAAGCGGCCATGGAATCCCGTCATAGACGGGCTGAGGCTCCCGGTGCGCCCGTCGCGCCCTTGGGCCCATGTCAACCTGAACGCCTTTCGACTGCGCAATGACTTCCCCTAGAGAGGTTGCCGCAACCGAAAGCGCTTCCCCATAACGTCCTTCTCGTAGACGCGGGACGCATGGCGCGTAACGTGGCGCCGATCGCCCGTCCGTGATAATCGGCTCCAACCCACGGCCAATCTCCAGTCGCGACCGCCTGTCACGAACCGCCAACAGGAACAGCAGCCCGTTGTCTTCACCTTTCTTTCCGATGCCCCAGCGCCGAAACAGATCGTTTGCGACATCCTCGATGGGCTCGCCATCAAGCGTACTTAATGTGACAATCGCAATCTGTGCGCCGGTCGCCTTCTCGAGCCGGGCTCCGTAAAGTTCGATTGCCTGGCGACTCTCGGCATCGACCACGCCGGCAAAATCACTGAGATATCCCTGTGGTTTGAGGGACGCGAGGTCGAGTGCAAGTGCAGACGAAACAAGGACTAACGCGGCCGGCAGTATTCGTCCTGAAATTTTCATCTGTAGGTGAGCGCCGACCTCATGCTCCGGCTACTAGCCTATCAAGGAGCTTCAGGCGGCTTAGCGGCGCCCCGCTTATCCTCGCAAGGCGGCGCGGGTGGCGCAATCGACATCGACCGCGTATTCGCGGGAGGCTTGAACGAAGGCATGTACGGTATCGCTGGTGGTGTGACGTTGGTTAGCGGGATCGAGCAGACTTTCGACGTCGGCTCCTTTTCAACACTCACCGAAGCAGGCGCTGGTTTCTTCTGGGCGAAAAAGTTTTGTTTGCCCATGAAGCGCAGGATAGGTGGATCCGCCTTTTTTTCAGACGGAGGTTGAGGGGCTTGCTCCTGCGCAATTACAGGGCCTACAAGAAAGCTGCACGCAATCAGCGTCCGTATCAGCATCTTGGCTCCTGCTCTTATGCTACTTCAATTTCCGGAGCTTAGGTTCAAGTGTTACTTGCTCAAAGATCGCTAACCACTGAACCTGCGGGACAAAGTCCTTCTTGGATACGAGCCGGAAACCGTTTTCTTCAATCTCTTTGATTGCATCATCCTCGCCTAAGCGAACATGTTCCTTCGCCCGTCCGCCCATAGCGACGTCGTTCTTGTGATACTCGACAATCGCCAGGCGGCCATTCGGTTTCAGCGCCCGCTTTACCTCTGCGAGAGTCTGAGCAGGATAGTCCAGATGATGATAAACATCGAGCGCCATTACCAAGTCGGCTGATTCGGGACTCAGCTTTGTCTCCTTGGCGTTCCCCTGGACAAAGCTGACGTTCGATAGTGACGACGCCTTTTCCTTAGCTTTACCGAGAAAATCGGCGAAAATATCCTGACCGATCACACGACCGCTTTTACCCACCGCTTCACTTAAGTACGGCAGCATGTACCCCGGTCCCGTCCCGAAATCCACAACGGTCATTCCCGGTTTGATCCCGAGCGCCGCAACCAGTTCACGAGGCTTCTGCCTCGCGTCACGGGAGGGTTCCGTTAACGTCCGCGCGATCCCCTCACGAGCATCGGGAGTTTGGTATCTTTCATTTGCTTTTTCGGCAACCTGTGCCGAAACGAGCGCAGCAGCGCCCAATAGAATTAGGAATTTCATAGTCCGGGCTCCATCGGCATTGCGAGCGGAGGCTCTGCCATAAAGTCCAGCTCGCTCATCTCTGACAAGGCTCCACGAACCGACTTCTCCGATGTCGGCTCAACCGTGATCACGAATGGCAGATTGTCCTTCGATTCGGAAGGCAACTGCAACACAGCATCGAGACTGATCTTTTTATCCGCCAGTATCTTCGCCAAAGCCGCAATGATACCGGGCCTGTCGACCACACGGAATCGCAAATAGTAGGCGGATTTCTGGGACGTAACCGGAATCGGCTTATATTCCCCAAGCCGTGGATGCGCAAATGGCGACACACGTTCAGGACTTCCGCTGCGAATCTCGCGCGCCACCCTCATCAGATCGCTTGCCACGGCCACGCCCGTCGGGTGTGGACCAGCGCCGCGACCGTAGTAAAAAGTATCCGCCCCAAACTTCCCTCGCACCCACACCGCGTTGTACGAGCCCTGCACGCTCGCAAGAATCGTCGATGTTGGTATCAGCGCCGGCCGCACCGACAGAATCAATCCGTCCGCCGATTGCTTGGCAGCGCAGATAAGCCGGATCGTGTGCCCGAGCCTGTGGGCGTATTGAAAGTCGATTGGCTGGATCCGTCGAATTCCCTCTGTATAGATATCCGACGGTGTGATCTTTTCTCCGAACGCGAGCGCCGCCAGAATCGACAGCTTCGATCGCGCATCGTAGCCGTCGATGTCCGCCGCAGGATCCGCCTCGGCATATCCCAGTTTTTGCGCTTCAGCTAGAACCTCATCGAAGTCCGCGCGACGCTTCTCGATTTCAGTCAGGATGAAGTTCGAAGTTCCATTCAGAATCCCGAGCAACGTAGTGACGCGATCACCGGAAATTCCCTCGCGTAACACGGCATGAATCGGAATGCCGCCCGCAACGCTCGCCTCCATGGCGAGATTGATCCCGGCTTTGATCGCGCTATCCCACAACTCGGCGCCGGCTAGCGCCATCAATTCCTTGTTTGCTGTGACAATGGACTTCCGTTGCTTGACGGCCGTTTGAATGATTTCCTTCGCGACCGCCGTTCCGCCGACGAGTTCCACCACAATGTCCACGTCCGGACTCGATACCACCTCACGCCAATCGGCCGTCTTCGTAACGCCTTTCAACTCGGCCGGAAGATTTATCGACATGACCGAGCGGCTGCACACAGCTTTGATCTTCAAATCGAAGCCGAGTTTTTCTTTGATTTGCTTGGCGTTTTGCGTGAGCACAGCGATGGTGCCCATCCCGACATTGCCTAGACCGACAATGCCAACATTCACTCGCTGCATATGCCGGTATCATAGCAGTAGCGTTTCTATGTTCCGCCGCAAAGTAGTGCATTTTGTTCTCCTGACGCTGTTATGCGCGGTGATAGCCAATGGTCAAGGTCCTAAGGAAACGAACCCTGATCCTTCGGATCCTCGTCTGCCAAACGGTAAGTCTCAGAAAGAGGAAATTCTCAAGGCTGATCACGAAAAGTCGCTCGAGGATGCCTCGAAACTGATTCAGCTCACTGAAGACCTGAAGATCGAGCTCGAGAAGAACGACCGGCATGTCCTTTCCGTGTCAATGCTGAAGAAACTCGACGACATCGAGAAGCTGAGCAAACGCATCCGCTCGAGGCTTCGCCGCTACTGAAGCGTGAACGGCACATCCACCTGGCTGACTACGGCAACTGGCGACCCGTTCAATAAGGTCGGCTGATACCGGTATCGGCGCACTGCTTCGACGGCCGATGGGTACAAACAACGGGTGGCCCCCCAACAACGTTGCGTTCTCGACACTGCCATCCCGGGCGATCACGACATTGAAGCGAACGATGCCCTGGATACGCGCCTCTCTTGCCTTGGGCGGATAAACTGCTTCTGGCTTCTCCACGAGTTTAGCTGCTTGCACAGCGCTACCGACCCGGATCGAACCGGGCGGCGCGACCGTCGAGGCCGATTGTAACTGCGGCATCTCCCTCTGCTGGAACTTCTGAAATTCCTGGATCAATGGCATCGGACCCTGGAATTCCGGCTCCTGTGGGCTAAGTTCACGGGCGCGAGCCATCAAAGAAGACGCCATCTCGAAAGCGGAACGATCGTTCGGGTTGCGCGCCTGCTCGGTCCTCGGAAACAGATTCGGTAGCGCCGTTCCAGCGCCTGCCAGGACAAAGACATTGCGGCTGCGATCGAGCGCGAAGCGCGCATTCTCCCGCAACCGTTCCTGCTCTCCGGCTGCGCGCTTGGCCGGACCGCCGTCCGGACTGGTCATTCCCAGAATGTCCATCGCATAGAGGAATCCGAGATTTGCAGCGATCCTCTTGTTTGCCGGATCACGATCGACTACGCGGCTCAGTAATTGCTCCGCGTCTTCAGGATGTTCGTGGTACAAAAAGCGCGAGGCATTCAACAACACATCCGGATTTTCGGGCATCCGGGTAACTGCACGGTTCCAAGCATCATGAACGGCTGGAACGAAGACATTTGTCATGGGACTCGAAGAGGCCGGATCTGCCGGAAAGTTCTCGACCATGTACAAGACATGATTCAAACGTTCAGCCCGGCGCGGACCAAACGCCATGTAATACCGCAGCAGCCGGAGCCGTGCCTCCTTATTGGCCGGATTCGCAATCAGGTTCGATTCGAGCTGGGAAACTTCATCCGGAGAGAGCGGCGGCTCTGCAGAGATCCGCGCTTCGACGGCCTGTCCGTATAGCAAAGACGGCACAGCGAGAGCTAAGGCCAAAAAAACATTAGTCCGCATAATGGCCTTCCATTCTAAACTGAAATCATGGAGTGCGTATCCGAACTGCGCGACCGCTACGGGCAGCCGATCGAACGAGCACGTCTTAAGTCCTTGCGCCGGCTCGATCCGCACTGCCGGAAGTTCATCGAACTATCTCCCTTTGTCTGTCTGGGAACTTCAGGGGAAGACGGCGCCGATGTAACTCCGCGCGGTGATCAACCCGGCTTTGTTCATGTGCTCGACGACACCACGCTCGCGCTCCCGGACTGGCCCGGTAACAATCGGCTGGACTCATTGATGAATATCGTTTCGAATCCCGAAATCGGAATGTTGTTTCTGATTCCCGGCGTCGATGAGACTTTGCGAGTCAACGGTTCTGCCGTGATCAGTACGAGCCCGGAGGTACTTGGCCGTTGGAATGTAAATGGGAAACATCCCAAGTCTGCGCTCATGATCACGGTGAAGGAAGCGTTTCTGCACTGCGGCAAAGCCCTGATCCGGTCGCGGCTATGGCACGACGATTACAAGATCGATCGCGCCTCGCTGCCGTCCTACGGAAAAATGATGAAGGATCAGATTGAGATTGCCGATACAGCCGCCGAGATCGAAGCGTCGGTTGCAGCTGGGTATAAAGATAGGCTTTATTAAGCCCGAGTAGACTTCGCGTCCATGCTAGCCTGTTCTCAAACCGCCAATGGCTGAAATCACTCAGATTCGCGAGAAGTCGCAACTCATGAGCGCCTCCGAAATCGACCGCACGCTGGTCCGGCTCGCCCATGAAATCCTCGAAAAAGCAGAGAATATCGAGAAGCTCGCCTTCATCGGGATTCGACGCCGCGGTGTCCCGCTTGCCCAGCGGCTCGCATCGAAGATCGCGTCGCTGGAGAATCTCTCGATCCCGGTTGGCATTCTCGACATCAATCTCTATCGAGACGACTTGTCGACAGTCGGAGTCGCTCCTGTCCTCAACAACACCGAGATCGACTTCAGCGTCACAGGTAAAGACATCATTCTGTTCGATGACGTGCTCTACACCGGCCGCACGATTCGCGCGGCGCTCGATGCGCTCTTCGACCAGGGACGCCCGGCGCGCGTCCAACTATGTGTATTGATCGATCGCGGATGGCGGGAGCTACCCATAGAAGCCCGCTTCGTAGGACGTATGGTTCAGACGACGCCGAATGAGATAATTGAAGTGAAACTCCAGGAGATCGATAACCTGGAGAAAGTGCTGCTTGTCGAAAAGGTGTGAAGGGGCCGTGATGCCTCCAGTACCCACTACGCGCGCTTCTTCGGTGCGTCGCTTTACTCGATCCCATGAACTGGACCGCGCAGCAGAAAATACGCCTAGGCTACTGGCTTCTAACACTCGTTCCCGTTGTCCTCGCAGCTTTGGCGGCCAGTAATGCAATCGAGCTTACAAAGTCTGCCAAGCACGTTGCCGAGACAAACAGCATCTCAAAACTCCTCGAAAAGCTCTTTTCTGAAATCAAGGATGTCGAGGTAGCTCAGCGCGAATATATTTTGGTTGGCGGCGAGCTACCCCTTCAGACGATACGCAATACGCACGTTCGGATTGACGATGACATACGCGAACTGAGGCGCATCGGAGCCGACACCCGTTGGTTGAGTCTTCTTGACTCTCTCATTCCGCAGAAGTTCGAAGAGATTCAGCAGACAATTGCATCGCGCAACGAGCGGGGAGTCGAAGCTGCTTCGCAGATCCTGCTGACAAACCGCGGCTCCAAGGCGATGGACGACATTCGCCGGGTGGTCTCGAACATGCGGACAGAAGAAGAGCGCCGGCTCGCTGAAAGAAGCCGCGAGCAAAGCTGGCGTTTTCAGAGGACTTTCGAACTTTTCTTCGGCGTCTTGATACTCAACCTTGTGCTTATAGGCATTTTGTACTTTTTACAGCGCAGGGAAACGGAACGAGCAAAGCAACTTCACGACGAACTTGAGCAGCGCGTCGCTCTACGCACCGAAGCGCTCCAGAGGTCGAATGAGGATCTCCAGCAGTTTGCCTACATCGCTTCGCACGACATGAAAGAGCCGCTGCGGATGATCGCGAGTTACACCACGCTACTCCAACGGCGGTATGCTGGGCGCCTCGATGGCGACGCGGATTCGTTCATCAACTTCATCGTTGACGGAGTCAAGCGAATGAATACTCTCATTCAGGATCTGCTTGAATACTCTCGGGCCGGCGCCGGCAACGAAGACCAGCTCTCTGAGGTGCATGTTCCAACGATCCTCCGAAATGTACTGGCAAACTTGAAGATCACAATCGCCGAGTCGGGAGCGACGGTCAAATCGGAGCACCTTCCTGAAGCCGTCCCGTATGACGCTATCCGGCTGACTCAGGTATTTCAGAATCTCATCGGCAACGCCATCAAGTATCGCGGTGAGCGCCGCCCCGTCGTCACAATCACCAGCGAGCGGCGCGATGATGAGATCGTTTTCAGCGTGAGCGACAATGGTATCGGAATTGCCCCCGAACACATCGATAAAATCTTCAACGTCTTCCAACGGCTGCACGGGAAGGAATACGAAGGAACAGGAATCGGACTTGCAATGGTGAAGAAGATCGTCGAGCGGTATGGTGGACGCATCTGGGTAGAATCCACACCCGATGTCGGATCGAAGTTCTATTTCACGATTCTTCTGAACGCTCCGCTTTCGGTCGCTGAAGCGGCCGCCTCCACAACCACATGAACGCCAAACCCGGCCTTCTCGGCATTGAGGAGCTTGGACGGCCCGAGATCGAAGCTATCCTCGACCGCGCCAAGTTTTTCCAACCTCTCGAAAACGAATCGTTCAAGCGTCTCGATACACTGCGCGGGCGCTCGATAGTGAACCTCTTCTTTGAAGCGTCGACGCGTACTCGTGTCAGTTTCGAGATCGCGGCCAAACGCCTCGGCGCAGATATCGTGTCGATCTCGGCGCAAGGCTCCAGCGTGTCGAAAGGCGAATCGCTCGTCGATACGTTGAACACTCTTGTCGCGATGCGGCCCGACGCGATTGTGATGCGCCATTCGGCGTCCGGCGCGCCTCACTTTCTTGCGCGGCACCTCTCAACGCCGATCGTGAACGCAGGTGACGGCACCCATGAACATCCGACACAGGCTCTGCTCGACGCGCGGACGATTCTCGACCACTGCGGCCGGCTCGATGGCCTGCGTGTCGCGATCATCGGTGATATCGCTCACAGCCGTGTCGCTCGCTCGAACATTCATCTGCTCTCCAAGTTCGGGGCCGACATCGTGCTTTGCGGTCCTGCGCCGCTGCTGCCGCGTGAACTCGCCGGGATCGCGCCCGGTGTGACGCTGGAACACGACATTCAGGCCGCGATACGCGATGCCGACGTCATCATGATGCTGCGGGTGCAACTCGAACGGCAGCACGAAACTCCAATGCCCGCGGGGGAATACTTCCGGTTCTACGGCCTCCGGCTCGAGCATGTGGGGCTCGCCAAACAGGGAGCCATCGTTATGCATCCCGGACCGATGAATCGTGGCCGTGAGATCGCGTCGGAAGTCGCCGACTCCCAAAGCTCCGTGATCCTGAACCAGGTGGAAAATGGCATCGCTGTTCGTATGGCGGTGCTTGAACGGATATTGCAATTTTGCAATGAGTAAGCTTCTAATACGGAACGGCCGCGTGGTCGATCCCGCAAGCAAGTACGATCGGGTTGCCGATGTGTTACTGAGCGATGGTGTCATCGCCGAAATCGGGTCAAAAATCCGGACTGCGGACGCCGAGACGTTCGACGCAACCGGCATGGTGGTCGCCCCTGGCTTTATCGACATGCACGTGCATCTTCGGGAGCCGGGTTTCGAGCACGCCGAGACCATCGAGACCGGCTCGCGCGCTGCGGCGGCCGGCGGGTTTACGTCGGTTTGCTGTATGCCGAACACAAAGCCCGTCAACGACAGCGCCACCGTCACGAGCTACATTCTCGATCGCGCTCGAAAGCTCGCGATCGTGAATGTGTTTCCGATCGGCGCCATCACGAAGGGTAGCGAGGGCGAAGAACTGGCGGCGATCGGCTCGATGAAGGCAGCCGGAGTTGTCGCGATCTCCGACGATGGCCGGCCTGTGATGAATGCCCGCGTGATGCGCCGGGCCATGGAATCGGCCAGAGCCTGGGACCTGCCGCTCATTAACCATTGTGAGGATCTGAATCTCAGCGCGGGCGGCGATATGCACGAAGGCGTGCAGTCGACGCGCTTTGGACTGCGCGGAATTCCTTCGGCCTCGGAAGATGTGATGGTTGCCCGCGATATCCTGCTGGCCGAAATGACAGGTGTGCGTTACCATGTGGCTCACCTGTCGACAAAACACGCGGTGGCGATGGTGAAGTATGCGAAAGCCAAGGGTCTGCCGATCAGTTGTGAGGTATGCCCGCATCACTTCTCCATCACCGACTCGGACGTAAAAGCCTATGACGCGAACTACAAAATGAAACCGCCGCTCCGTTCCTGCTGCGACGTTGACGCAGCGCTGGAAGGTATCGCAGACGGCACGGTGGACGCCCTTGCTACGGATCACGCTCCGCATCCCGGGAGCGAGAAGATGCAGGAGTTCGAGAAGTGCCCGTTCGGAATCCTCGGCCTCGAAACAGCCATCGGCCTGACCCTCGAGAAGCTTGTCCATACGGAAAAGATCTCTCTAATGAAGATGATCGAGCTCTACACGACAGGGCCAGCCGGGGTACTACGGCTGAATCGCGGAACACTCGCCATAGGCGCCGCTGCAGATGTTACCGTATTCGACCTCAACCGCCGTTGGACGTATGATGTAAATCACTCTCCGTCGAAGAGCAGCAACACTCCATTCCACGGAGCCGAGTTCGTAGGTGGACCCGTAGCGACGATCGTGAACGGCGCGATTGTCTGGCGTCACGACCGGGCAATCTAACACAGCGAACCGACAAGGAGCACTGCATGGCTTGGATCATCGGCGTGGTGATTGCAATCCTGATCACCGGCCGCTCGATTGCTGCATTCGTTATCGAGTACGAATGGTGGAAAGAGATGGGCCAGGTCTCCACGTGGCAATCCATTCTCCTGTATAGCTTCCTGCCTCAAGCCATTGCCGGACTCATCGCATTTGCCGTGCTTTGGGTGGCCCATGCGAGAGCCTTGAAGATAGCCGACACCGGATTACGCGAGCAGCGGCAGTATGCTCTCGCGTCAACGCTGGTTCTGTTAGTTCTAGGTCTCTTCATAGCGATCACCACGATCGATGGCTGGACCATCGTCCGCTACTACGGCGCGCAGAAGGCCGGCTCAGTTGGGGCAAACGCATGGCACGATCCAGTCTTCGGCAATCCATTGCCGTTTTACTTCTTTGACCTGCCGTTCTACTCGCTGCTGGTTAGCTACCTTCTCGCTCTCGCCTTCGTCACCGCTCTCGTCTACTGGGTGGCGGCGCGAGGCTGGATGCTGTTCAAGGAAGCACAGCAATATCGAGAGGGACCGATCCCAATTAGCATCTCGAGCTTCCGGCTGCGCGGCGGTCTCGAGCCCTTGCTTCTTCGTGTTCTCGTGGCTCTCGTGCTCATCGGACTCGCGGCCCAGGCGTTTCTAGCGCGATATGACTTTCTAGACGACGACCACGGCTTCCTGGTCGGCGCCGAGTACGTGAATACCAACATCGGTATTCCGCTGCAATGGGTATCGGTCGCGGCGTTTCTCATAGCTGCGCTGCTTATCCTGATGGGCCGGTGGAAATGGGCCGTCGCGCCGGTGGCGCTTCTCGTCCTCAAAGGGATCATTCCGCCCATCGTTTCCGGTGTTTATGTGAAGCCGAATGAGCTGGCACTTCAGCGGCCATTTATTAAGGCCCACATCGAAGCGACTCGCTCCGCGTATGGTCTCGACTCGCGTTTGAAGGAAGTTCAGCACCCGGGCATTTCGGAAGCGCCGATCGATATCGTTAAGAACCAGCCGCTTCTCGAGAACGTTCGTCTGTGGGACTGGCGCGCCTTCCACGATACGGTGACGCAGTTGCAAGCGCTGCGGCAGTATTACGTGTTCTCGGACACCGATGTCGACCGCTACATGCTGAATGGCAACATCCGGCAGGTAATGCTGTCGCCTAGGGAACTCGATATCCGCCAATTGCCGGATGCGCGAACGAACTGGATCAACGGGCATTTCATCTACACGCATGGCTACGGCATGGTGATGGCGGATGCGACGCGGATCAACGCCAATGGCCAACCTGTCTTCGTCGTTCAGGACGCTCCGCCGCGTATCAACACTCCGAACTTGAAGCTGACTCGGCCGGAGATCTATTACGGCGAAGTCACACACGAGCCCGTCTATGTTCGCACGGAGCAAGCCGAGTTCAACTATCCGGCTGGTTCGGACAACGTACAGAATCGCTATGAGGGGAGGGGTGGAATCCCCATCAGCGGCTTTGGCATGCGCCTTGCCGCCGCCCTTGTTCATATGGATCGGAACATCCTCCTCACCGGTTATCTCAGGCCGGATAGCCGGATGATGATCAACCGTAATGTGCGGGAGCGTGTATCCAAGCTCGCCGACTTTATCGAATGGGATACCGATCCCTATCTCATCGTTACGGATGAAGGCAAGCTCGTCTGGATGATCGATGGATATACAACGTCCATCCGTCATCCGTATTCCCGGCGCGTACGGCTGGGCGAGATCGGAACATTCAATTACATACGCAACTCGGTGAAGGCGACTGTCGACGCCTATGACGGCCATGTGACGCTGTATGTCTACGACAATAACGATCCGCTCATTCGCGCGTGGAAAGCGATGTTTCCCAATCTTTTCCGGAACGGAGACGAACTACCGCAGAATCTCCGGGCGCATGTCCGCTACTCGGAGACATTGTTCCGTGGACAGAACGAGATCTACCGGGCCTTTCACATGCAGGATCCTGAAGCCTTCTATAACAAGGAAGATCTCTGGGATGTATCGAGGACCGTCTATTCTCAAGCACAGCAGGGACAAAGCCCAGCGCCGACGTACGTTGTGGCCACGGTGCCCGGTGGAACGAAGCCGGAGTTTCTGCTGCTCCAGTCCTTTACTCCGAGGAGCAAGGACAACCTGATCGGAGTGATGGCGGCGCGGTGCGATCCCGAGCACTACGGCGAGATCGTTGTTTTTCAGCTCTCGAAGGAGAGCTTGATCTATGGCCCTCTTCAGATCGAAGCGCGCATCGATTCGGACCAGAACATCGCCAAGGATTTAGCCCTGTGGAACCAGCAGGGATCGCAGGTCCTTCGGGGACAGATGCTTGTGCTGCCGATCGACGATACCTTTCTATACGTCGAGCCCATCTACATTCAGTCCTCGCAGGCACGCATGCCGCAGTTGAAGAAGGTAGTGCTCGCGGTGGGCAACAGGCTCATCTATCGCGACACCTATGAGGAGGCTCTTGCTGAGCTTGCAGGCGCGACTCCGGGGCAAAAAGTACGCGAAGAAGCGCCTGTTACCACTACCACTACGACCACGACTCCGCCGTCAGCGAACATCGACGGCGTGCGTCAGCACCTTCGCCGGTACCGCGAATTGTCGAGTCAGGGCCGCTGGTCTGAAGCGGGCAGGGAACTCGAAGCGCTCGAAAAGCTCGTGGGCGGCCGGTAGTCGAGCGCATAGCGGAGACCATTCGCGGCTAGCACGGTTTCGTCGATTCCGAAGAGGTCCCGCGCGATGGCGTATTCCTTGTGGAGCGAGGTCGCGAAGAGAGCAGGGTCGTCGGTGTTGACCGTGATCGGCACGCCTGCATCGTAGAGCTTGCGGATGGGATGCGCTTCGAGCGACGGCACTGCGCCCGTACATACGTTACTCGTGATGCAGACCTCCAACGGAATGTCGTCGTCCCTTAGCCTTCGCATGAGCTCAGGATCTTCGACTGCGCGGATGCCGTGGCCGATCCGATTGGCGCCAAGCTCCAGACAAGCCCAGATCGAAGCCGGTCCGTCGGTCTCGCCTGCATGGGGTACGAGGGCCAGTCCGTTGGTCCCGGCGTAACGGAAGACGTCCCGAAACCATCCAGCCGGTCCACGCACTTCGTCGCCCCCGATGCCAAAGGCGACGACACCATCGTGCTTCCGCTCCACAGCGATTTCGGCGACGCGCATAGCGCCTTCATGTCCGAACTGCCGGATGGCGTCAAAGACCCATCGGATCTCAACCGGGCTGATGGTCGCCTCCTGGACAAGAGCGTCGAAAATCGCATGGAAATTTTGTTCCTTCCAAACGATTACGCCCGTGGAAAGAGTGATCTCAGCGTAAACGACTTCCTGTTCCGCGAGTCGTTCGAAGCAGCGTCGGGCAGCGAGAGCGTAATGCTCGGGTTCCCGTAGCTGGCGATTTACCCAGACGTAGCTCGCGAGGAAACCAGCGAAGTCATGAAAGCGGAAGCGGTCCCTTACATCGTCAAGGCGAAGGGAAGGATCGATTTCAACGAGGGTCTCCGGCTCAATGGAGCCCTCGAGATGCAAATGCAATTCAGCCAGCACTACTTGACATAATAGCGGCGATGGCTCTGCAAACCCCGTCGGTTGAAACGCATAACGAGATTGAGGCAATCGTCGGGGGGTATCACGGTGACGCTTTCCGTATTCTGGGTCCGCACTCGCTTCCGGACGGTAAAGACGGCGGCTCGCGTTGGGTTGTCCGAGCGTTTCTTCCCCATGCGTCGACTGTAGAAGTCTTACTAAACGGCGAGGCAGTTCCAATGGGGAAGAAGCACGCCCATGGCTTCTTCGAAGCCCATTTCGATGGTGAACCGCTGAACTACAGGTACCGGCTGCATCTGTGGAACGGCGCCATCGAGATTCTCGACGACCCCTACCGTTTCCCGCCGCTTCTTACTGATTTCGATCTATACCTGCACGGGGAAGGCACTCATTACGAGAGCTACAACACCTTCGGCGCACACATCGTTGAGTCGCTCGGTGTGCTGGGTGTGCGCTTCGCCGTGTGGGCGCCGAACGCCGAAGTGGTCACGGTAGTCGGCGAGTTCAACCACTGGGACACGCGACGGCATCCGATGCGGCTGCGAACGGCGGTATCTGGGAGATCTTCATTCCCGACATCGCCGAGGGCATGCCCTACAAATACTATGTACGATCACGTCATTGGGGACATCGTCAACTGAAGGCCGACCCTTATGGCTTCGGATGCGAAGTGCCGCCCAAGTCGGCGTCGGTTGTCGTCGAATCTGGAGACTCACACTATGGAATGATCACGAGTGGATGTGAAACGGGCGCAAACCAACTGGCTCAAGCAGCCCATGTCGATCTATGAGGTCCACGTAGAATCCTGGCTGCGCAAGCCGGACGGCACGAGCCTTTCGTATCGCGAGATGGCCGTCAGCCTGGTGCAGTACGTCAAGGAGATGAACTACACGCACATCGAGCTGCTGCCCTTGATGGAGCATCCGTTCTCGGGTTCGTGGGGCTATCAGGTGATCGGATACTATGCGCCGACGTCACGGTTCGGAACGCCGCAGGACTTCATGTTCCTGATCGACAGCTTCCATCAGAACGGCATCGGCGTGATTATGGATTGGGTGCCGGCGCACTTTCCGAAGGATGCGCACGGGCTGGCGTTCTTCGATGGAACGGCGCTGTACGAACATGCCGATCCGCGCAAGGGTGAACATCAGCGACTGGGGAACGCTCATCTTTAACTACGGACGCAATGAAGTCCGCACGTTCCTGATCTCGAACGCTGTATTTTGGCTGAAGAAGTATCACATCGACGGGTTGCGTGTTGATGCCGTTGCCTCGATGCTGTATCTCGATTACTCGCGCAAAGCAGGGCGAGTGGATTCCGAACCAGTACGGCGGAAACGAGAATCTGGAAGCTATCTCCCTGTTGCGTACGTTCAATGAAGTCGCGCATAAGGTGGAAGGCGCGATCACGATCGCGGAGGAGTCGACCGCATTCCCGGGTGTGTCGAAGCCGACTTACCTGAACGGGCTCGGCTTCACGATGAAGTGGAACATGGGCTGGATGCATGACATGCTCGACTACTTCGAGCAGGAACCGATCCATCGCAAGTATCATCACGGCAATATTACGTTTAGCCTGCTGTACGCTTTCACCGAGAACTTTGTGCTGCCGATCTCGCATGACGAGGTGGTCCATGGCAAGCGGTCGCTGCTGAATAAGATGCCGGGCGATGAGTGGCAGCGATTCGCCAACGCCAGAGCATTCCTGGCCTATATGTGGGCGCACCCAGGCAAGAAACTGCTCTTCATGGGCTCCGATATCGGCAATCCCTGGGAATGGAACCACGACAGCGCGATTCCGTGGGATCTTTTGCAGTATGAGCCGCACAAAAAGCTGCAGCTATTTGTCAAAGAACTGAACCGCTTATACCGGACGTTGCCGGCTTTGTACGAAGTCGATTTTCACTACAGCGGCTTTGAATGGATCGACTTCCACGACGCGGACAACTCGGTGATCGCCTTCCTTCGCCGTGGCGAGGATCCTTCCGATGTCGTCCTGTTCTGCTGCAACTTCACGCCGGTCCCGAGGAAGAGCTACCGATTCGGTGTTCCCGAACCTGGCTTCTACGAGGAGATCCTGAATAGCGATTCAGAGATGTTTGGCGGAAGCAACATGGGGAACGGCGGTATGGTATCGACACAGGCTGAGCCGATACATGGCCGCTCCTATAGTCTGTCGGTCACCTTGCCGCCGCTGGCTATCGTGGCGTTTCGGAAGCGGGGTTAGTCTAGTATCAACTTACTAAGATCGCGATTTCCCTGTACGATGCGAAGAATCTCAACGTGCTTAGTTACCCGGTACAAGATGACATAGTTCTCGTGACTGAACAAACGTAAGCCTGCCTCGAGATCTGGCCGCTTTCTACCCGCCAATGGATTCTGTGCAACGAGTGAGATCCTATCGCCGAGCCTTTGCAAAAGCCGTGTTGCAATAGATGCGCTGCCGCTTCGAGTGGCAACGTAATCCCAAATCTCTCGCATGTCTTTGCGCGCTCTAGCGCTCAGCCGATAACGCATCTAAGCCGATTGCTTGCGGCCTTTAAATTCCTCTCGTCCCTCGTGACAGATCTCGTCAACGAGTTCGCGCATTGATTCCGGAGTGAGTTCGATGAATTCACCTCGGTCCATTTCGTCGATTCCGATCTGAATTTCGGCACGAAGCATAGCGACTTGATGCTCATGCTCCAAGTAGGAACCTATCGCCTCGGCAACAAGGTCTGCCTTGGGTCGCCCTAGCCGAGCTGCGAACTTAGACAGAGCCTCTTCTTGTTCGGGAGTGAGAGTCACTTCCATACATTTCCAGTTTACCTAGACGACCAGCTTCCAGGGTTTGCGCTCGTCGCGGGAGAGGTATTTCCGGGCTTCGGACTGCTTCACGGTCCAGTTCTTTTCGTCCCAGTCGACTCGCATTTTTGCCCGTAACGAGACGTTAGCGAGGAGGCAAGTGGTTGTCGAGCGCTGGCAGATCTCTATGTCGGAGGCGGGCTTTTCACGCGACTTCACGCACGCAAGGAAGTTTTCCCAGTGAGCTCGGTTTTGATTGTTGCCGGATTTTACGATAACGGGCTCGGCTCCCTTTTTTTCTTCAAAGAGCTGATACTCAGAGCGGTCAATGAAGAGTGTGCCCTTATCGCCGTGGAATGTGGTTCCGTAGCTCTTGTTGTTCAACGTCAGTGAGTTGTTGTTGCCGTAGCGGTTCTCGTAGGTGGCGAGGAAGCCGGGGTACTCGTAAGAGGCGACGATGGTGTCCGGGGTCTCACGATTGTCCTTGAGACGGTACTTCTCTCCAAAGGCGTTCACCGACTTGGGCATGACTTCATTGAATGCCATTTGAACAATGTCGAGAAGATGGACGCCCCAGTCGGTCATCATGCCGCCGGCGTAGTCCCAAAACCATCGGAAGTGCGAGAACTGTTTTGGATCGACACCGAACCGATTTGCATTGAATGGACGCTTCGGAGCTGGGCCGAGCCACATGTCCCAGTCGAGGCCAGCCGGCGGTTCTCCGTCCGGTGGATTTCCGATCCCTTCGACGGGCGCATTTCCGTAGTTCCAGGTCCGGCAGAAGGTCACATTTCCAATCTCTCCCGCCTTAATGAGTTCGGCCGCTTTCTTAAAGTGATCGCCCGAGCGCTGCTGCGTGCCAGCTTGTACGACGCGCTTGTATTTACGAGCTGCTTCGACCATCTTCTTGCCTTCTTCGACGGTCACGCAGATAGGCTTCTCGACGTACACGTCTTTGCCTGCCTTGCAAGCTTCGACCATCATGTAAGGATGCCAGTGGTCCGGAGTCGCAATGCAGACGATATCGACGGATTTGTCCGCGAGAACCTCACGGAAATCACGCAGTAACTTTACGCCGGGGAAACTGGCGTCAGCTATCGAAGCCGCCTTCTCGAGATTCGGCGGATAAATGTCGCAGACCGTTGACACCGCGAGACTCTCCTGTTTCATGGCGGCCTGGAGGTTCCCCTGTCCCATGCGACCCATACCTATGAACGCGGCGTTGACTTTGTCGTTGGCGCCCTTCAGATTGCCCGTGAAGATGTTCGTGGTTAGCGCGGCTGCTCCCGCGGTCTTCAAAAAATCTCTGCGATCGGCTTCCATTTTCTATCCTTTTACGACGACATTCACGAGTTTGTCCGGAACGACGATTATCTTCACGATTTGTTTATCTTGAACATGCGCTTGAATTTTATCATCGGCCTTCGTCAACCGCTCGAGCTCTTCGCGTCCGGTTCCGAATGGCACGATGACCTTGCTGCGAAGCTTGCCGTTGACCTGCAAGATGACCTCTGCGCCTTCTTCCTTGGCGAGTTCGTCATCATGCTCCGGCCATTGCTGACGAAAAACAGGACCGGATTTTCCCATGAGCTCCCATATTTCCTGTGTCATATAGGGCGCGAACGGAGCCAGCATGAGCGTGAGTTTTTCGAGGAGATCGCGACGGACCGGGCCGGAGAGCTCCTGTTCGAGCGCGTAGGCTTCGTTGACGAGTTCCATCATTGCGGCGATCGAGGTGTTGAAGTGCCACCTCGTCTCGAAGTCGTCGGTTACCTTGCGCAAAGTCTGATGAAGCTTACGTTGTATCTTGCGATCGGCCGCGGTCGGCTCGGCGGCGGAGTCCACATCGAGATTTCTCGTGATGAAGCGGAACACCCGGCTCAGAAACCGGAGACAGCCTTCCGCCCCGGCATCGGTCCATTCGAGATCGCGCTCGGGAGGCGCGGCAAACAACTCAAAAACACGACCGGTGTCAGCTCCGAAGCGGTCGATCATCTCATCCGCGCTTACAACGTTGCCCTTGTTCTTGGACATCTTCGCGCCGTCTTTGATGACCATGCCCTGCGTGAAGAGACGCTTCACCGGCTCGTCATTCGAGATTATGCCGATGTCGCGCATCATCTTGGTCCAGAAGCGCGAATAGATGAGGTGAAGAATGGCGTGCTCGACTCCGCCGATGTACTGGTCGATTGGGAACCAGTAGGCGATCTTATGCGAATCGAACGGCGCCTGACTATTGCGCGCGTCGCAGTAGCGGTAGAAGTACCACGAGGAATCGACGAACGTGTCCATCGTATCGGTCTCACGCCGGGCCGGTCCGCCGCACGTGGGGCACGTAGTATTCAAAAACTCGGGGACATTCTCTAGTGGGGAGCGACCCTTGCCGGTGATCTCTATGTTTGTCGGCAGGATCACCGGAAGTTGATCGTCCGGTACGGGCACAATGCCGCACTTGGCGCAATGAATAACCGGTATGGGTGTGCCCCAATAGCGCTGGCGCGAAATACCCCAGTCCTTTAGACGATAAGTGATGGCCTTCTCACCGAAGCCTTCGCTTTTGGCCTTGGCGGTCATTCGGCTTTGCGCATCCGCGCTGGCAAGCTTTGAGTATTCTCCGGAGTTCTCGAGGATACCGTAGCCGGTAAACGGCTCAGTCATTGTGCCGGGGTCGGCCAGTTCTGCATCGACTGGACGGACCACCGGGCGGACGGCAATGTCGTACTTCCTGCAGAATTCAAAGTCCCGCTCATCGTGCGCGGGCACAGCCATGATCGCCCCTGTGCCATAACCCATCAAGACGAAATTGCCGATCCAGATGGGAAGCTTATCGCCGTTGAACGGGTTGATCGCGTAATGTCCGGTGAAGAGGCCTTCCTTCTCGATTTCCCCCTGGTCCTTGTTGGCTCCTTGGGCATCGATCATCGCCTTCACGTCGCGCTTCAGCTCCGGGTTGGAAAGCGATTGGACCAACGGATGTGTCGGGGCGAGGATGACACACGTTGCGCCATAGATGGTGTCGATGCGCGTCGTGAACACACGTATCTTTTCATCAGAAGATTCGTGCTTGAAGTCGACTTCGGCGCCTTCCGATCGTCCAATCCAATTGCGCTGCATCGCTAACACTCGATCGGGCCAGCCGCCTTCGAGCTTCCCGGTGTCGTCGAGTAATTCGTCGGCGTATTTCGTGATGCGGAGAAACCACTGTTCGAGCTCGCGCTGCTCCACGGGCGTGGTTTCGTGACGCCAGCAGCAACCATCGACAACCTGTTCGTTGGCGAGGACGGTGGCGCACTCGGGACACCAATTCACCAATGCCTTCCGCCGATATGCAATGCCGGCTTCGAGCATGCGCAGGAAGAACCACTGGTTCCACTTGTAGTATTCGGGCTCGCAGGTAGAAACTTCGAGATCCCAATCGTAGCTGAAGCCCATGCGGTTGTGCTGACGCTTCATCGCTTCGATGTTTGCAAGGGTCCACTCGCGCGGCTGCCGATTATTCTTGATCGCGGCATTTTCCGCGGGCAGGCCGAACGCGTCCCAGCCCATCGGGTGCAGGACATTGAAGCCGCGCATCCACTTATAACGGGCGAGAGCATCGCCGATGGAGTAGTTGCGGAGATGGCCGACGTGCAGGGCGCCGCTCGGGTACGGCAGCATTTCGAGCACGTAATATTTGGGCTTAGAACGGTCCGCCAATGGCTTATACAGGTTGGGATCCGCCATCCAGCGATCGTGCCACTTCAGTTCGATTTCTTTGTGATCGTACGGCTGTTCCGGCATGGGAAATTCTAGGGTAACGCACGGCGTGCTTGCATCGGCTGAGATTGCGCGTAAACGCCCGGATGTGCTGGGAGTTGCTGCCGCGGTGTTGGCTCGGGAGCCGATTGCGAAGCGAAGCCAACTGGCGGGATGGGAGCTGCCTGAGCTTGGGGGCGGGGCGCCAGCGTCTCCGACAAGACCTCGTCGAATTGAGCCTGCTCGCGCTCGGAACGCGCACGTTTGAATTCGAGCGTGGCTTTGTCGTATTCGCGTTGGACAGATGTCTGGTAGCGAAGGATGAGCTTCAAACGCGCGCTTTCGGTCGGGTCGATGAAGAGATTGGCGAGGGCAACGTTTGGGTCGGCATGCGGGTGCTCATTGCAGTATGCTTCGACACGATCGCTGTAAAAGGCGTCCTCGACGCCTACGAAGCGCTTCAATCGCCAGGCTGCGGCGACTATGCGATCGGCGGAGTTTCCTCAATGATGGATTGAGGGTCTAGTTCGGCAAAGAAGCTCTCGCGAAAAGCCTCGTATTCCTCCGAGCTTTCACCGGGGATGACCGTCCGTTTGCTGGTGAGTCCATGGCGGACGCCGTTGAAGCGAGTGCGCGCTGTGTTATGCGGTCCCGTGGACATCTGCGCGTTGGAGCGATTGGCTGCGAGCTTAGCTGCGGTCATGGTGAAAAATACCTCTACTTCCATTATGGGCATACGCCTCCAAATGACCATGGGTTAAGTTGTTGAAGGGATTGGGAAAAGTGGGTTGTGAACGTCAAGTTTTCAGGAGCGCCTTTTTGTTCCAGGCCTGTTCTTCGCGCAATCGCGGATGATCTTCGGTGTGCGGGTAAATTCGGTGTCTGGCAATCTCTTGACCTGTAGACAACTGAGTAAAGTTCGCTTTTGCAGAGGGCGACGTTTTGGACCCGGACAACCGTCACTCTCACCGTAGGCGTTTTCGCCCAAGTGGATTCGTAAACACTGCGCCAATAGGTACGATTTATCAGGTAGGCAGGTCTGCACCTCATCCTAGCCATCTTCCTGTCAGTGATCGGCGGCTACCAGCACGGGAATAGCTGTAAGTCGATCTGACACAGGCCTTCATTCTTCGTACATGTGTAAAGAAGTGCCTGTTTTGCAAGAACTTACGGTGTTACCTCTTTGTTAGATATCTTCCAGTCCGTTTGCATCGTAAATGACCGCCTTGCGGCTCAGAGTGGGCCGCATGCAACTTTCAGGACTTACTTCATGGATCGGTGCACCTCATCCCACTATTGCCCTCGTATTCTCCGGACTTAGCCTCTGCCACCCGGCCACGGCTGCTGCCGAGCCACCCAGGTTGTCGCACATTGGTATTCTCGTCCGTAACTTGAGCGCCGCACCCGCGGAACTCGTGCAGAAGGCGGAGGCCGAATGCCAGCGGATCTACCACAGCGCCGGGATCCGGATCGCGTGGATGAACAGCCTTGAAAATGTCACGTGGCGAGGACCCGAGGTTGTACTGCAGGTCGTAATCTTGCCGCAGGCTCCTCCCTCTCGTGCGATGGGGGCATTCGGCACAGCGCTTCGTGGAAGGCGGGAAGCGCTCATCTACCACGACCGCGTTGTCCTGGGAGGCAAACTGGCGGACCTTTCCGTCCAATCTGTGCTGTCGGTAGCCCTGATGCACGAAATCGGGCACCTGCTTCTGGACTCAGACGAGCATTCGCCGTTCGGCATAATGCGCGCCGAATGGGATCGACGCGATCTGAACGCGATCGGTCAAGGTCTCCTCCGGTTTACTTCCGACCAGAGCCGGCTCATGAACGCAAACATAGATCTCTTCAAAGTGCGAACGCGAGGCCACGATAGATAAGCGCCACTAATGCGGAAAACCGACACGTCGTTCCAGTTCCTGGAACCTCGGATCGGATCGTAGAGAGTCTAAGGTAGGGTCAATCTTCAGGGACTTCAAACCGGCGTCGTGGCACTGGTAGGCTACGTCGAGCCACTTGAATGCCTCATCCTTATTTCGCAACGCCGCGTGGATGAAAGCAATCTCATAGGCGCCGACACCGTCCTTCTGCGCCCGAGCCTGCAACTCACGAACAATTCGTCGCGCATCGGCCTGTCTTCCTGCCATCGCATACGCATGACCGAGATGTCCTCGAAGACCCACGTTCTCGTTGCCGGGCTTTTCCCACGCGGCTATGGCTTCTTCGTACTGACCTCTTCCCGCGGCTATAAACGGAAGACCCACAGTTTCTGCCATCGGACCAGCCCTTCGCGCCGCTTCAAACGCCCGGTCATAGTCGCGCGTCCTGTTGTAGATCTGCATCACAGCGGTGAGAGTACCCGGCGAAAGCGGGTCTATTTCGAGCGCTCGCTGGGCTTCGATACGCGCCTCTTGCCTATGCCCCATCTGGGCGAGAAACATACCGTACTGCGCGTGGGCAATGCCCGCGTTCAGTTTAAGGGCCCGTTGAAACTCTCGCTCGGCGCCGGCCCAGTCCCAGTCTTGTGACCAAAGGTTTATCGCCAACTCGACGTGCGCTTCACCAAGACCGGGATCCAGATCCAAAGCTCTGGTTATCGCGTCTCTGCTTTTCTGGAGAATCGCAGCCGGCGCCTGGTGATCATGGAGCAGGCGGTAGAACTTACCAAGTTGAACGTGGGCCTGCGCGAACCCCGGGTCCTTTGCAATCGCCTGCTCGAGCAGATCGATCCGCTTCGCAGTTTCAGAGGGAATATTTGGCGCATACACGGCCTTTAGATAGAGATGGAAGGCCTCGCTGCTTTCCGTAGACGTCCTCGTCAGCCGCTTCCGTTCTTCGCCCGCTAATCTCAATCGCAGTTTATCCGCGATTTCTCCTGCAATATCCGTTTGCAGGCTCTGGATGGCGGCGGTACTCCGCCGAAAGTGCTCGCCCCAGAGTTGCGCTCGGTCGGCCACATTTACGAGATCAGTCTGAATAAAGACCGAGTCGCCGCGTCGGGAGATTCTGCCCATCAGCACTGTTTGAACGCCCAACTGTCGGCCGACCGCTTGCGGGTCGATGTCTTTGTCTTTGAACGTGAATGCAGTGGTTCTAGCGATCACCTTTAGCCGGGGTGCCGCCGACAGACTATTGATGATGCCTTCGGTAATGCCGTCCGTGATGTAGTCCGTGTTCCCGTCCCGTGTTGCATTGGTGAACGGAAGGACAGCAATGGAGTTTATAGAGGCGGCATTTCCGTTGCGCCAATACAACACGCCAGCGATGATCAACCCAACTGCGGCTACTGCTCCGACGACCACCGGGGCCCATCTTCGTGAGCGACGCCTGACCGGGACCGATCCGATTTCCGTAACCAGCTCATGTGCCGTTTGCCAGCGTGCCGCAGGGTCTGTTTGCAAACAACGGTCGACAATCCGCGCAATCCTACGAGGAACGCCACTACGCAATTCCTCTACCGAGCGCGGAGGCGAAGATCGGATCGCGGTAGCCAGCGCCTCGGGTTCGTCGCCTTCGAACGGCCTGCGCCGTGTGATCATCTCGTACAGGGTCACACCGAAGGAGAAGATGTCCGATCGCGCATCCGCTGCATGGCCTTCCAACTGTTCGGGCGCCATATAGCGTGGCGTGCCGACGGTCGTAGACAACGCTGGCGTGGCCTGCCCGTCTCCCGCTGCTACGACCGGGGCCGGAGCCACTTCGGTCGGACACTTGGCTATGCCAAAATCCACGACTTTCACTGCATGGCCGCCCGAAATAAAGATATTGCCTGGCTTGATATCGCGATGGACGATGCCTCTGGAATGAGCGGTATCGAGTGCCGAGGCCACTTGGATCGCGATCGCCACCACTTCTTCGATGGTTATTTCGCGGCGACTGAGGATAGCCTCCAATGTTTCGCCTTCGACCAGTTCCATGGCGATGAACGGACGCCCATCCTGTTCCCCAACACCGTAAACGGTGCAGATGTTGGGATGGTTCAGAGCAGCGGCAGCGCGGGCTTCGCGCTCAAACGCCTCCAACATTCGTGGAGAGCTCAGCATGGTTTCGATTGGAAACTTCAGTGCCACATCGCGGCCAAGCCTGTTGTCGGTTGCCCGATAAACCACGCCCATTGCGCCGGCCCCGAGTTTCGACACAATCCGGTATTGAGTCGCCGGCGGCGCTTGGATCGCGCTGCTCTGCCCGGGTTGGGACTCAAAGGGGAAGATGAACCTATAGCCGCGCTTGGGTAGAGTCTCGATGTAGCGCGGCTGTTCAGCCGAATCGTTCAGGGCTGCCCTGAGCCTCCGGACGCAGGAGTTGATTCCGTGGTCGAACTCGACGATGGTGCCGTTCGGCCAGAGCCGGGCGTTGAGCTGCTCACGGGTAACCAACTCGCCCGGTCGATCGAGCAGCATGGCGAGCACTTCCAGGGCCTGGGCCGGCAGTCGCAGTTTGCGGCCGTTCTTGCACAGTTCGCCCGCCACTGAATCCAACTCGTACTGTCCAAAACGGACCAGGCACATCCCCGGATGTCTCTCTGCACTGACCTGCAGTTTCACATCGTATCAACATAGCTCCAAAACCGGCGCCTCGCCAGTCTTGGAAATTGACCGGCTGATCGCCCGGTCGTATAACGCCCGACGCTGTCTCCTGCTGTCCGCCAGCGGCGCTTCGTCATTCCCCGGCTTGGTGACTACACGTCAACTAGATCAGTTGGTGCTCGCATTTTATCCGGTCGGGACCAAGCATCCGAACGTGCGATGCAGTGCTACGTCCTGCACGCCCACTTACGCAAGCGCAACCAATCTCTGTGCCGCAAGCTTGGCGCCGTCTCGGCGCACTGTGCCCGCCACAGCGCGTGCGCGCATAGCCATCTCAACTCGCAGACTAAGCGCGAGAGCGCTCGTTAGAGAATCCCTGGTTGGCGCCCCCGCTGCGTGCGCCACACCGATGCCCAGCGTGTGGACTCGCTGCGCCCAGTAGTGCTGGTCGTAATGATTCGGGATCACGACCTGCGGCACGCCCGCGAGTGCAGCTGCGGTCGTCGTCCCCGCGCCGCCGTGGTGTACCACCGCAGCAACGCGAGCGAAGAGCGCGTGAACGTTGACCTCGCTGATGGTGAGGCAGTCGGGTTCGCTCTCCACAAGTGAATCGTCGAACCACCCTCGCGATACGATGGCCCGGCGACCGAGCGCGCGAGCGGCATGCATGATTGCCGCACCAGCCTCTTCCGGCGCGTGCGTGCTGCCGAAGCCGAAGTAAATCGGCGGATCGCCGCTGTCGAGAAATCGGTCCAGTTCGCGAGAGAGTGGGCGCTTGTCCGGCAGGATCCACGCGCCCGTCTGAAACACGCTCCTGTCAGTGGGGTCGGGCCATGGGCCGAGCGTCGCATCCGCCGCGAGCCATGGCTGGTCCGTGAACATGTAATTCCGCACGTCGCCGATTTCGCCCAGTCCCAACGATGCCCGGCCCGCATTTACCGCGGCGCCGAAGAGATCGTTGAACCGTGCCGCATCCTGCGCCCAAAGCTCACGGTTGTCGTTCGTCGCGGGCGGAGCCTGCCCCGGCAGGGGCGGTGGCGCATGATGCGGCGACGGCAGCACCAACGGCGCATAGGCGGCGAAGACGTAAGCTATTCCCATCTTCTCCGCCACCGATCGCGCCGCCACCTGCAGCGCGGTAGCCGCGACGATCGCGTCGCACCCTTGCGCCGCGGACGTCAACGTCTCGAACTGTGTCGCCACACTCGCTTCCACCATCTGACGCCGCTGTTCGAGCGTCAGCGGGCTTTGCGGCTGTATGCCCATCGGACGAGACCGGGCGAAGCTGCGCACCTCCGGACCGATGGGTATCACCGCGATGCCGAGCGTCTCAATCCACTCGCGAAAGTCGGGTGGCACACACATACTGACTTCATGCCCGAGCGCTTTCAAGTGCGACGCGAGCGCCACCAGAGGTTGGACATCACCGCGCGATCCGATTGTCGAAAACAGTACGCGCATCAGAACTCCGCACAATCGTAATGGGTATTCGAGCTGCAAACCAGTGGAAAAATGGTTTTCGATGTGACTCGATTTGCTGTGTTTTCAGGCGATTAGACTTTACTAAGGCGGTCTTGGTATTCTGAAATCGGCCAAGATTGCGTCGTGAGTTTAATATTCGGCCTGTGATCTCCGTCGCTCTTAGGACGGAGGACTCCATTCTTTGTTGTAAGATCCCTTTGCCGGCGATCCTGTCAATGCAGCGCACGTGGGCGCGCCACACTCTCAAGCTGACGGGTTCGGCGTCATTTGACGGTATAGCGCCCAACTTGGGAAGTGGACTGCGGCCACGCGGCATGTAGTGGGCCTATCGATCAAGCGCCGGCTTCGACGACGGCGTTCAGAGCTTCACATACCTTTTCCGCTTCTGCCGGAATCACCTTCGTCGTTCTCTTCAACCGCTCTCTGAAACGGCTACGTGCCTCCGCGCTCGTTCGAAGCTCTCGCTCTTACCCGTCAACGCGCGCGATTACCAGCCTTGAGAGCTCCCGAATGTTGATCCGAATCCAGTGCGGATCGCCCGCCGTGCCGGCGATTAACGGAGCCGAGTCCGACGAGATGGAGAACCGCCAATGGACCGCACTGGAGCGGAACGGCGACTTTTCGTCCAAGTCTCGAACCCATCTAACTTCCGGATGATCCGAGCTTCGACTGAAGCCACGCAACACTTCTTGACAGGTGTGAACTTCTTCCGGCATAATCAACCTATTAGTTAATCAACCAATCGGTTAATCAACCAATGAGTTTAGTAATGGAAGACAAGCTTAGCCAAACTTTCGCGGCCCTCGCGGACCCGACCCGCAGGGCGATGTTGGCCCAGCTCTCGAAGGGCGAGGCGAACGTCTCGGAACTCGCGCGCCCGTTCATAAAGAGCATGAGCTTGCAGGCGATCACTAAACACGTTCAGGTCTTGGAGCGAGCTGGACTCATTACCAAGTCAAAGGACGCACAATGGCGACCTTGCAAACTGCGAGGCGCCGGACTCCGGGACGCAGCCGATTGGGTCGAGCAATACCGGATGTTCTGGGAAGAGAGTTTCGACCGTTTGGATGCCTATTTGAAAGAAACAACCGGGAAGAAGAACCCTAAGGATAAAACCAATGGCCTTAAAAAGTAAGTCAAATGAATTGAAGATCTCACGCCTCTACGACGCCCCTCTCCAGGCTGTCTGGGATGCTTGGACCGATCCCGAACAGGTGGCACGCTGGTGGGGTCCGCGAGGGTTTACCATCACCACGCACAGCAAGGATCTGCGGCCAGGCGGAACGTGGGTCTACACGATGCACGGGCCCGATGGCACGGATTATCCAAACATCACCTACTATTACGAAGTGCGAGAACGTGAGGCACTGGTCTACGACCATGGCGCTAGCGAGGGCAAGCCTCCCCTGTTCCGCGTATCCGTCTTCTTCAAGGAGTCCGGCGGCAAGACCGCGATGGAGATGACGATGACGCTGCCCACGCCCGAGGAGGCTGAGAGAACGCGCGAATTCATCAAGAAGGCGGGCGGGAATTCCACCTGGGATCGCCTCGCGGAATACCTGGAGCGGGAGTCCTCCGGCAGGGAGGTATTCGTAATCAGTCGCTCATTCGACGTTCCGATGGAGCAAATGTTTGAGATGTGGACCAACCCACACCATTTCTCCCGATGGCTGCCGCCGGAGGGGTGCAGATGGAGTTCATCCGAGGTGAGATCAAGCCAGGGGGAAGCATTTTCTCCCGGATGTATGGGCCGGATCTCCAATTCTACTTTCGTGCCGACTATCGCGAGGTCAGACCAAATCGTCTTGTCTACACACAAGAGTTTTGCGACGAGAACGAGCGAATCACGCGCCATCCGCATGCTCCTACGTGGCCTCAAACCATGCTGACGACGGTCGACTTTACCCCGGAGGGCGCCGACCGCACGCGCGTGACGATTTCATGGGAGCCTTATGGCCCAACTACGCAAGAAGAACTGAATTTCTTCCTCAATGAACGCGCGGGAATGACCAAGGGCTGGACCGGATCGTTCGACAAGCTGGATGCTATCTTTTCGGATTTAGATGCGTCTGTCTCGACGGCCTCCTAATCGGCGCCATCTTCACAGCGGGGAAAGGCTATGTCGATTTGGGTGATCTACCCTAGGAGCAGAAGGAGCACACAAGGATGAAGCCAAAGAACACGATCTGCCTCTGGTTCGACAAAGACGCGCATGAGGCGGCGCGCTTCTACGCCGCCACCTTTCCGGATAGTAAAGTAACCGCTGTTCAAGAGGCTCCCAGTGACTTTCCGGGGGGCAAGAAGGGCGATGTGCTGACGGTGGAATTCACCGTTCTGGGCATTCCCTGTCTCGGTCTCAATGGTGGACCGACGTTCAAGCACACCGAGGCCTTTTCCTTCCAGATCGCAACGGAGAATCAGGAAGAAACGGACCGTTACTGGAACGCAATCGTCGGCAATGGCGGTATGGAAAGCGAGTGCGGTTGGTGCAAGGACCGCTGGGGGCTCTCCTGGCAGATCACTCCGCGTGTACTAACCGATGCTCTTGCGGCTGGTGGCAGTGAGGCAAAGCGGGCCTTCGAGGCGATGATGACGATGAAGAAGATCGACATCACCGCCATCGAGGCAGCGCGGCGAGGCTGACGTGAGTTGGGCTGGGCAGTCAAGTTGCCGGGACATGCGCATGTCGCGCTTATGTTCCCTTGTGCTGTCCATTCCCCTTAGGTTAGTCTTGCCAAAGAACAAGGACCGGAATGGCAGACAACAAAACCAAGCCAACTAAATTGAGCGTCTCTGCGTACATCAATGCAATTCCAGACGATGCCAAGCGCGCGGATGCAAAAGCGCTCGTCAAATTGATGCAAAGCGCGACTGGCGAAAGACCGCAGATGTGGGGACCATCGATCATCGGTTTCGGCAGCTACCACTACACATATGCAAGCGGGCGCGAGGGCGATATGCCCCTGGTTGGCTTTTCGCCGCGCAAGTCGGCAACGGTTTTGTATCTCATGCTGACGTCTGGCGAGACAGGCGCTCTGCTGGCTAAGCTCGGCAACCACAAGGCAGGGAAGGGCTGCGTGTACATCAAGAAGCTCGCCGATGTGGATCGCAAGGTGCTGGAAGCGCTAATTATCAGATCGGTCTCTCTCGTACAGGCGCCGTCTCCCGGCTGAGGAAAGAACTCGATTTTCCAACGTGTTTGTGAATCGGTCCGGCTCTGATACCGGGCTAACTTCATCCCGTCGGCCCGTCGTGGTACATTGCGGTTTCTATGAAGCGTTTGGCGGTTGTTGGCACTGGTTATGTAGGTCTGGTGAGTGGCGCAATGTTTGCGTCGGTGGGGAACCACGTTATATGCGTGGACAAGGATGCCCGGATTGTGGATGCGCTCCAGAGTGGAGCTTGTCCGATCCATGAGCCGGGGCTGGAAGAAATTCTCCAGGGCGCCATTGCCGAAGGGACGCTTAGCTTTACGACCGATATCGCTAAGGCTGTTCATTCTTCGGACGCGACTTTGATTGCTGTGGGTACGCCATCCCAAGAATCGGGCGCGTATGACTTTCGATACGTCGAGGCCGCTGCGGAAGAGGTCGGGCGGGCGCTTCGGACAAGGGAAGGCGAGCCGAGGCGGCACGTCGTAGTGCTAAAGAGCACAGTTACTCCGGACATTTACACGCGTGTCCGTGAGATTTTGGCGAAGGCGATGGCCGGATCAGACGTGGAATTCGATGTGGTTTCCAATCCCGAATTTCTCGCCGAAGGCACCGCCGTCCGCGATTTCAGTCAACCCCACCGGATTATTGTCGGAGCGTTATCTCCGGAAGCGCAGGAATTCATGGAAACGCTGTATGCTCCATTCACAAGGCGCAAACCCGGAATTCTCCAAATGACCGATCCCAAGTCGGCGATTGTCTCCAAGTTGGCAGCAAACAGTTTTCTAGCATGCAGGGTTGCGCTGATCAACGAAATGGCCCGATATTGTGAGGCGGTGGGCGCCGATATCGAATCGGTTCGCGCGGGATTGGCGACTGATCCGCGGATCGGTCATCTCTTTCTCTACGCAGGTCCAGGATATGGCGGCAGTTGCTTTGGAAAAGATATACGAGCGCTGCGAGAGAGCGCACGGGAACATGGTACTAGTTTGAGTTTGATTCCTGCTATTGAGGAATCGAATAACCGGCAGAAACTCCACTTACCGCGTAAGGTGGAGCGGCATTTCGGATCACTGGCGGGGAAGACGATTGCGGTTTGGGGAATCGCATTTAAAGCTCGGACGGACGATATTCGCGAGTCGCCGGCGCTTGATTGCATTGACTATTTGCTGGAGCGCGGGGCTCGCATTCAAGCGCATGATCCGGAGGCGGCTCGGCGCGCCGAGGAGCGCTACGGGAAACGTATCTCGCTTTTTGATAGCAAATACGATGCGGTACGAGGCGCTCACGCCCTGGTGATCATGACCGAGTGGGATACGTACAAGTCCCCGGATTATGACGAACTCAGGACGCATCTCAGGGACAGAGCTTTGTTCGATGGGCGCAACATTCTTGAGCCCGCCGAAGTGCGGAAGGCGGGGCTTATCTATGTTGGAATGGGTCGCGAGGAAGAAAGAGCTGTTTCGCCGGTGTAATGCGCGGATATTTTTTGGTGTGTTAGCCATGAAATAGTACGCCCTTTTGTGGGTATACTTTGCGCAGTACGTATAGACCTTCGGTCTGTCTAGTACTGTATGTAAAAGGGTGAGATCCTTCTAAAAATCGTGCTGATTGCAAAAAGATTGACATTACTAAACGGATAAGGTTGATTATTTAGCAGGCAAGGGGTTTTCTGAGAGGAGTTTTTGTGATAATAAGAATTGGTGCAACACCTGACTGACGATCATCTCGAAGATTACCTTCTGGCAAAGATTCCAGAAGGCATCGAGTTGATCCTTGTCGAAGACCATCTTTTTCGCTGCCAGCGGTGCTTTGCGCGTTTTCAACGAACCGAGACTTACTTCCGGCTGATGGACGTCGATCTGAACGCGAGCCGCAAGCGCCCTGTCTGGGAGATGCTGACGGAAAGCGCTCGACGTGGGCTCGTGAACTTGGGATTGCTACACCGTTTTACGGCCTCGTAGAACGAACTCTCTACAAATCGGCACTACCCGCATCTGTGTCCTGCGCTGGTACTGGAGCCCATTGCCAAGTAAAAGAACAGGCCCTACGATCATCGTGAGACATAGCAATGGATCCCACATTTCCAAACTGGCCGAGCAGACGTTCGAACATGGAAGCGCTAATGGCTCGCTTACAGTGGCATGAGCCGGTCGCAGATACGACCGTCCTTCCATTCGAGCGCCGGCGCAGCAAGCGACTGGCACTGCTCGAGACCTCGGTCACCGTTTGGGTTCCAGCGGATGCCGGGATAGGTCCTCAGGTAGATACGACGATCGTCGATGTGTCTGAGGAAGGGTTGGGCGTGCTGGGGACGTCGCCTATTGCTATTGGTACTGTTGTGGCGGTGCAGTCGGCTGCAGGTTTTGCTGTGGGATCGGTTCGGCGGTGCGAGCCGCACGCAGGTTCCTATCGATGGGGTATTGCTTTTGAGAACTGCATTGCGACCCGCATGACGGTGGAACGTCTGGTCCGGTTGGCGAAGCGGCTGAATGTTGGTCTCAATTCGGAGTAGTGGGTTTTTACGGGGCTTTCTTCACATTCAACTGGACGAATTTTCGCGGCGGTTGAGAAGGCAGGGTCACCTCGCCGACCTCAATCCATTCGCCGGCTTCCCCCAGGTTCATGCGATTGACAATCTTAGCTGGTCCGGCCTGATATCCCCATTCGAACGAACGATCTCCAAGCTTGAGTTCGGTGTCAAGATATCGGCCTTGGTTGAAGGCTCGAATCCGATATTGCTTCGCAGCATCGTCATATGAGATGGTTGCGAGCGCGTTGAAGACTACATTGTTCGACTGTAGATCGCGGCCTGTGCCTTCGATCAACATGACGAGGCCACCGAGACGGTATTGCACGTCCTCGGTCTGTTGCATTTTGACGGGTCCTTGCGGGCCCATGGTCGCGGTAGCGTCACCCGTCCATTTGCCCGCAAGGAAACTCAGCTTCTTCATGGCTTCTTTCTGAGCCGCGATGTCGGGCCCTTGTGGGGCCTGGAACGCGAGAAGAGAACCACAATATAACCAACAGGAGCATACCCAACAGCCAAGCGATTTTCGCATTAGATGAGTTTTACACAGTTGTCAGATCTTGCGGTCCTTCCATTTGCCGCGCCAGAACATGAACAGGCCCATAAGGGTGATGAACACTTCGGCGATCGGAATCGAATAGAAGATTCCGCGCACCTCGAGTCTCGCCGGGAATGCGAGCGCCCAGGCGAGGGGAATCTCGCATAACCAGAAGCCCACTACGTTGATGAGCGTGGGTGTGACGGTGTCACCCGCGCCGTTGAAAGCTTGCACCATTACCATGCCGATGGCGTAGGCCAGGTTGCCGTATCCGACGATGCGCAGACAGTCGATTGCATAACTCGCTTCTTCCGGATTCGAACTGAAGAATGCTACGATTCGCTCCGGCATGAAGATGAACACAACGGCGATGGCGCTGAGATAGATCGCGTTGTAAAAAGCTGTGAGATATACCGCTTTGACGGCTCTCTCCGGTTTCTTGGCTCCAAGGTTCTGACCGACCATGGTCGCCGCTGCGCCGCTCAACCCCCAGGATGGAAGTATCACGAAAATGAATATACGGATGCCGATGGTATAACCGGCCACCGCTACACTTCCGAATGCGCTGATCATGCGGACGAGCGCGATCCAACTCGTGTGGGCGATCGCGAATTGGAGTACTCCGGTGATCGACACACGGATCAGTGAGAACAGCACGTCGGGGACAAGCCGGAAGTCCTCCAACCGCAACGCCACGCGGCTCCGGCCATTGAGCAGGATCCAAAACTGATATCCGACACCGGCTGATCGGCCGATCAGAGTGGATACGGCAGCGCCGGTCACACCGAGGGCGGGAAATGGGCCGAGGCCAAAGATCAAACACGGATCGAGCACCAGGTTGATCAGGTTCGAAGCCCATAGCACACGCATTGCGATGGAGGCGTCTCCCGCTCCACGGAAGATCGCGTTGTTCAGGAATAGCAGCATGACAACCAAGCTGCTGCCCAGCATGATCGCGGTGTATCCCCAGCCTAGTTCGATGACTGACGGCTGCGCTCCCATGAGGCCGAGTAATTGTTTGGCGTAGATGAATCCGGGTATGCCCATCGCGATCGACAGCACGATGCCAAGGAGGATCGCTTGTGTGGCCGCGATGGCCGCGCCGGTCAGATCCTTCTCGCCGGTACGGCGGGCAACCATGGCTGTGGTGGACATGCAAACGCCGATGGCCACGGAGAAGACGAGCGTCATCATCGACTCAGTGAGTCCGACAGTGGCCACGGCTTCCGAGCCGAGCCGAGTTACCCAGAAGACGTTGACGATCGCGAATAGCGACTCCATCAACATCTCAAGGACCATCGGTGTCGCGAGCAAGAGTACTGCGCGGCTGATGGAGCCTTCGGTGAAGTCCTGATGACTTCCGCGTATCGCTTCTTTGAGCGATTGCCAAAATGTAGATCGTTCTTGCGGTATGGCAACTGTAGCCATAGGGCTCGCCTCCTGAGCGAGAAAAAAAAGTTCTCTTGAAGATGACCGGAATGAACGTTGAAAAACTACGCGACGCGGATGCGAATTGTCGGGAGTGGCTTCAACGCAACAGCGACATCCACGAACTTTCGGTCCGCGACAGTTGATGTGATGTATGTGTTGAATTTCATGGTAGGAACCTCTGGGATAAACCCAGTTTTTCCAATATACGCCCAACTTGGGGTGGTGTGCAAGAAGTTCTTTGCATGTGGCGGCGAGCAAACAGTGTGCGCGGAATAGAGTACAGCGGTTTGTTGGAGGTATTCCTTACGGTTTATACCGCGTGGTCTATTGGCATTCGGGGGCCTGAACTGGATACTGAAGAAGGTAAGTTTGTTGTTGCCTTTCTCTCAAGGGGGGCCCTTGGCCCCCACCCTTTTTGCCCGTCTACTTTACGATCACTTCATCCCGGTCATCGGATCGAAATAGCGATGCGGGGAGCCCGGCTCCGTTGACCAGATTTGCCTCCACCGGATTGTAATCCCACGCGTAGCGCACTGCTTTTGGATTGGTCACGCTTGCGCTCGAAACGAGCACGGTCGCGCCATCGATTTTTGCTTCGGCTGGAACATAGTTCCCATCGGCTCCGGCGATGGTGAAGCCCTTCAACGGTCCGCTGTCGCGCGTCTTAAGACCATCGGCATGATCGAACCAAACACGCATGGCATTGCCTTCGCTGGTCGACTGACGATAGATGGGACTCGACCAGGTGAAGCCGTTTTGGTGATACGCGACGTGGCGGGCAACTAGCGCAAGACGACGTCCCACGTCCTGCTTGTTCTTGGGGTGAATATCGGTGGCTTCGCCGATGTCGTTGATGACCGCAACGCCGGTTCCGTTGAGCGCGGTCGCTTTCACCTGACCTTCCTGTACTTTCATCCAGTGTCCGTTCTTGGCGGCGTTTGCGAAGTTGGCGAGCTGCACGAAGAAGACAGGGAAATCGCCCTGTCCGAACGTGCGGCGCCAGTCTTGAACCAGCGTCATGAGGGCGTCACCGTAGATGTGTCCCTGGCCTCGGCCGGCTTCCGTTTCGCCCTGATACCAGAGGGCGCCTTTGATGGTGTACTTGGCGAGAGGCGCGATCATTCCGTTGTAGAGCGATGTCGGCTCGTGCGGATTCCCCGGGCCCATAGGCAGTCCAGGTCGAGGACCCTTGCTGCCCGCTACTTCCCATTTCTTGAGGTTCTGCTCATAGCGCGTGTAGTTATCGGGGTACTTGGCGATCTGCGTCCTCCCAGAACGTCAGGAATGGAGTGAGCTTGGGACTGGCACTGAGAGTCGGACCGCTGATCCATGAGGCGATGGGTGTGCCGCCCCAGGATGTGTGGATCAAGCCCATGGGAGCTTTGATGTCCTGGTGCAACTGACGACCGAAGTAGTAGAGCACGGCTGAGAAGTCCTTGGCGCTCTCCGGGGTGCAAACCATCCACTTGGCCTCGACATCTTCGACGGGAACGTTTGAGGGTTTGCGGGGGACGTAGAAAAGACGGATTTCGGGGAATTTGGCGGACGAAATTTCCTGCTCGGCGTTATTGGTCTGACGGACGGCCCACTGCATGTTCGATTGGCCGGAGCCAAGCCAGACGTCTCCGACGAGAACATCTGCGACTTTCAGGGTATTGGCGCCGCGAATCGTCATCTCTTCCGGCGCGGCCGGCTTCATGGGCGCGAGCCAGGCTTCCCAGCGGCCGAGAGCGTCAGCGGTTGTTTGTACGCTTTGGCCGCGGAAAGCGACAGTGACGGCCTCAGCCGGCTCGGCGGACCCAAAGATGCGCACGGGGACGTCGCGCTGCAAGAGCATGTGGTCGCCAATCAGGGCCGGCAGCTTAACGTCGGCGTGGCAATAGGAGAGGGCGACAAGCGCGCTCAGAATCGTTTTCAGTTTCATGAAGGATTGATACTCCGTTGTTACGAGTCATTATATGCGCTGAGTTTCGGTCATCAAATCGCTAACCTGCTCGATGATGAGCTCCTCTACGGCGGAGCCGAAGGCAGAGGGTTGGCCATAGACGATCATGGCGTCGACGCCTTCGTAGCCGCCTTCGAGTAGAACTCGTCGGGATGGGATGTAGGCGAAAACATCGTTGGAGTATCCGGCAACCCAAGTGGTGTTCCATCCGTGTTGGGCTTTGAGGCGAAGGGAATAATCAACGACGACTTCGCCTGCAAGCGAGATGAGCGACATGTCCATGCCGAATCGCCAGACTTGGACGGGGTAGGGGTAACTTATGGGGAGTTTGGCGCCTTTGTCGAGTTGGGCGAGCATCTGCGTGGCGTGGCGGCGTCGATATACGCTTGCATCGCCTTTTTCTTCGAGTCGCTTCTCGAATTCTGCTCGTGCAGGAATGTTGTGGAAGGGAAGGTCGACGTAGCGCAGCGCTGCTGTTAGAGGGCCGCTGATGGGTTGCATCGTTCCGCTGAGTACGATTGCCACCGCTGCGGCTAGGATGGAGCCGTACATCTTCGGTAACTCCACTGTGTAACGCGATAGGACAGCGTCGGCGCCTTGATACCGGGGGATCGGGTTCGCATCGGCGCCGCACCCTTGGACGAAGCACGCTGTTGTTCCGGGGTAACGCTCCTCTAGCTCATGCTGCGCGAAGCCGGCCCAGTCGCCGTTCACGCGGTAGTCGCCAAGTGAGGTGTTGTGGCAGGCGTAACCGAACAAGATTGCGCGGAGCTGGCCTGACGGGCTGCGGATGCCGAGCACAGGAACGTCGTGGTCTACGGGTCCTGGTAGATGGCGTCGTCCAACTCGGCGGCGGTTGACGGCGAATCCGGCGAGCCCTTGTCCGAACGATATGGAGGCGGGCTGCAGGTCGGCGAGGGCGGCTCCGATGGTCGAGACTACTTTCTTGACGATGCCGTCGGTGTAGCGCGCGATTGTATCTTCCTGTTCCTTTGTGAATGTGGGATATGCCGGTCGCAGCATGCGTCCGACGACAGGAGCGCTATGGGTGTGCGAGGCGTTTAGGATCAGACGTTCGCGTGGGAGTTTGTACTTGTCGAGGCATTCGCGGGTGATCTCATCGGCGATGTCTTTTGGGAAGCCGAGGAGGTCGGAGGTGATGAAGGCGGTCGGGCTTCCGTCGGGGGACTGGAGGGCAACACATTTGACGAAGATGTTTTGAAGAACGCCTTCAGACGGTTTGGTTCGTGCTCCGTAGCCGGCGAGCCAGATGGGCTCGGTCGGTGTGATGTCGGTCTTTGCGACGCCGGCTTTCCATGTGGCGCTTTGGCCGCGGGCGGGCAAGCCGATCAATGCTGGTGATCCTATGGCGATCGATTGCAGCCATTCGCGTCGGGTCATTTGGTAGTCTGTCTCCCTAAGGAATTACTGTACATGCTTGTGCGGTAATGTTTAGATGCTGATGTACACGCGACGGAGTTTGGCTTTGCTTGGACTGGCGGCTCTGCGAGCGGGCGCGGTTGGGAATAAGTCGGAGTGGAAGGCTCTGCGCGAGCGGACGTTGGCGGGAATGTGCGAAGTGATGGGGCCTTTGCCGGCACCGCCGAATGGAAAGCCGGTGGTGAAGGTGATCGAGGAGATTTCGTTCCCGACATTCACTCGGCGAAAGATTACGTTCGATTCCGGGGACGGAGATTTTGTCCCGGCTTATTTGTTTGTGCCGAAGGAGAGAAAAGGACGGGCTCGCGCGGCGTTGTGTCTGCATCAGACCGTCAGCATCGGGAAGGAAGAGCCGGCGGGGTTGGGTGGAAAACCGAATTTGCGTTATGCGCTGGAGCTCGCTGAGCGTGGGTTCGTGACGATTGCGCCGGATTATCCGAGGTTCGGAGAGTACAAGGTCGATGCGTACGCGATGGGTTATGTGAGCGCGAGCATGAAGGGCATCCGGAATCATCGGCGCGCTGTGGATGTGCTTGTGTCGATGCCTGAGGTGGACCGGCGAAAGATCGCGGCGATCGGGCACTCGTTGGGAGGGCACAATGCGCTTTTTGTTTCTGTCTTCGATGAGCGTATCGCGGCCGTCGTGACGAGTTGCGGTTTCACGGCGTTTGCGAATTACAAAGGCGGTGACCTTACGGGTTGGAGTCATGCTGGTTATATGCCGCGGATCGCTAGTGTTTATGAGAAATCGCCATCGAAGATGCCGTTCGATTTTCCTGCGATTCTGCAGTCGCTGGCACCGAGGGCTGTTTATATTAATGCGCCGACTGGCGATTCGAACTTCGATTTAGCGGGCGTGAAGGCTTGCGTGGATGCTGCGCGGCCGGTGTATGCGGATGTGTTCAAGACATCGACGAGGCTGCGGGCGTTACATCCGGAGTGCGGGCATGATTTTCCTCCCGATATCCGGATGCAGTCCTATGATTTTCTTGTCGAGTCGTTATGAGGGCTGACGCCGGGCTCTCGCCCGGTGGTATCGATGAAATCGATACAGCAGGCTGAAAGCCTGCCCCACAAGCTGCCTGTTAGCCGCCTTATCTGCCAATCATGATGCCCGCGCGGCGTTAACTTGTGTGGAATGTGGCGCGTGCACAGATTGGACCAGATAAGCCGATAATAAGCCGGCTAATCCACTTGATTATCCAGCGCTTACGCTACAGTCAAGTGCAAGCAGATTGACCGGTTTTTACCTACTCAGCTCATGCTGCCTGAGAATGTCTTCGACTCAGGCAAAGAATCTATGCAGTTGGGCTGAAGCCTATGAGAGTAGCTCGCGGACGACTTTGCCTTTGCCGTCCTTTGTGACATAGACGGGGCGCCGTTCGACTTCGACTCCTGCGTCGGGAGCGATTCCCATTGCGTTGAAGAGCGTCGCGTGGAGGTCGGTGATCGTGACGGGATCTTTGACGATGCTGCAGGGGCGTTCGTTCGCTGTTTCTCCGTGCAGGTAGCCGCGCTTGAATCCGCCGCCGAAGAGCAGCACGCTTCCCGCTTCGGTGAAGTGACGGTGCATGCCGTAGTGCTGCGTTGAGGTCATGATGTCGGGCTGCTTGACCTGGTCCTTTACTTCCTTCCCGGGTTTGCCCTCGGTCATCATGTCGCGTCCGAACTCGCTGGCCAATACGACGATCGTTCGCGATAACAGGCCGCGCTGTTCGAGGTCTCGGATGAGGGTAGCAATCGGACGGTCGATGGTCTGCTTCATCTGGGCGGCGCGGTCGTGGCCATTTTCATGCGTGTCCCAGTGGCGGAACGGGATGTACTCTGAGGTGACTTCTACGAAGCGGACGCCTTCTTCGACGAGTCGTCTTGCGAGAAGGCAACCAAGTCCGAAGCGGCCCGTGTTGTAGGCGTCGTAGGAGGCTTTGGGTTCGAGGGTGAGATCGAATGCTTTGGAGGCCGGGGAGCGGAGTAGACGGTCGGCGTTGTCGAGGGAAGCGAGCAGGCTTTCGCGTTGATAGTCGCTTCCGTGGCTCAGGATGGGGCTCTCGGCGGCAAGCTTCTGGAAAGCTTCATAACGCTTCTCAAAGCGTCCGCCGCGCATCTTCTCGGGCGGCTGCACACTTGCGATGGCATCGCGTGGGTCGGTGATAAGGAACGGGCCGGAGTCGGTACCGAGAAAGCCTGCAGTATGGAACGACTTCAACGGGTCGCTCTCGGCGCCGATCTCCATGTTCTGGCCGACGACGATGAACGGCGGCATTTCGGGTTTGCGGGGACCGAGAAGTTTCGCCATCCATGCGCCCATGTGCGGCACCGCGACGGATTGCGGCGGCTCATAGCCGGTGTGCCAATGATACTGATGACGCGAGTGCAGAATGAAACCGAGATCGCCGACGCGATGCGAGCGAAGCAGGGTTCCGCGATCGAGGATTTTTGCGGTCTCTTCGAGTCCTTGCGAAATGCGGATGTTGTCGACGGCAGTGGGAATCGAGGTGAACGTACTGAGGACGCGCTTGCTCTCCATTCCCGGTTCGTAGGCTGTGTATTCTTTGGGGTCCCAAGTTTCGGTCTGCGCCATGCCGCCGGCCATCCAGAGAAGGATCATGCTGTCGGCGGTGGCTTTGGGTTTCTCACCCTCGGCGCCGAAGATGCGCGGGGCGCCAGAGGTCAGGGCAGCCATCGCTGCCGCGGCGCTTTGCCGCATGTAATCCCGGCGTGTAATGCCTCGAAATAGATCTGGTTGCCGCATGGTGTTTCCTGCTAATGGATGTATTGAAACTCGGGGCTCATCAACAATGCCCAGAGTAAATCTTCTGTCCCCGCGGTGGTCGCCTTGGCGCCGCCGAGGACTGCGATTGCCGTCTGCCGTTCCTTCTCGGTTGGATTCCGGGAAAGGAGATATGTGTAAAGGCGATCGGTCAAGGCCGCCGAGTCGGTGACTGGTTTCACGGGTGGCAGCGGCGGATTGCCCTGAATTCGAATCAGGTGTTCCAAGTCCGGCTTGGTTCCGAAAACGAAGAATCGGATAGCGGGGCCGATGTCGCTTTGGCGGCTTCGTTCGTCGACGGCCGCTTGGGCGCGGAATCGTGTGAAGCCTTTGCCGGCGATATTCCAGCCGAGCATCGACGGTATGTCCGCTGCGATCGCGTCGGCGGTGCCATCCTTCAATCGCATCTCTTTTGAGGAGACAGGCAGGATGCTTTGGACGGTGGCGAGCTTTACCGGGCCTTGCGGTCCTATCAATTCTGCGTTCGCCCATCCGGCGATGACTCGGGCGCGATCGTACGAATCTACGTCTTCAATGACAAGCCACAATTCGTTGGCATTCGTGATGTCGACGTCAATGGGTACGGCGCCGCTTCGCACGGTTTTGCTATCGAAGATATTTACCGGAGCCGGTTTCGATTCGCCAAGAAGCGACTTTGCCCCACGCTCGAGACGCGTCGACAAGATCGGGCCATTCGTCAGCTCAAGAGCTTGTAGGGTTGTCGCGGTATTGCTGCGTTCGGTGTACACCTGATCGCGGATAGGGCGGCCGAGCAAACGGCTGAGCGGGTCGGACTTGAGCTTCCACTCCCGCGTGTAAGTGGCGAAGGTTTCCGTTCGCGGGCTATTTACTCGCCAAGATCCCGTTACTGCGGAAATTGTGTCGTCGAACTGCTCGGCCGTGATCCGGCGGAGTTGGGGGCCACGGAAGATGTAGGACTTCGCGGTCTCTTTCTGTTTGACGGATTCGAACTCGTAGGCGCGAGACGAGGCGATGCGTTTGATCAGATGTTGAAGATCATGACCGTTGGCGACGAAATCCGATGCGAGCCAATCGAGAAGGTCTTCGTTCCAGGGAAGGGCGTCCATGTCATCCACGGGCTCGACGATGCCCCTGCCGAAAAATTGCCGCCAGTAACGATTCACGATCGTGCGCGCAAATCGTCCGTTGTCGTCGCTGACGAACCATTCGGCCGCGGCTTCACGACGGAGCGCAAGCGTGTCGGCGACGGGCTGTTTTGACGGCATATAGAGGAACTTTGCCTGGGATTTCTGCCCCAAAGGCACGTCACAGCGGACGAGATCCAGAGGCTCCTCAGAGAACATGTTCGCGAGTCCGAATGTATCTTTGAGCTGCCAGCGATTGATGAAGCTATCGTGGCATGCCGCGCATTTCAGATTGATTCCTAAAAAGACCTGCGCCGCGTTTTGCGCTGCCTGCATAGGTGGCGTCTGACTGGCGCTGACTACGCCGCGCCAGCTAACGCCCACAAGAAAGCCTTCGGAGCTTCCGTTTGTTTCCGGGTTGAGAAGCTCGCGGACCATCTGGTCATACGGACGATTCTTCGACAAGGAGTCGAAGAGCCACTTTGTGATGGTTTTCCGCTCGCCGTGGTAGATGACACCTTCATCGTTGCGAAGCAGGTCATTCCAGTAGCTCATCCAGTTCTCGGCGTAAGCCTGACGATCGGCGAGTAGGGTGTCGATTAATCGGGCGCGCTTACTTGGGGATTTATCTGTTTCGAACGCGCGGAGTTGTTCGGGGCTGAGGGGAAGGCCGGTGATGTCGTACGCGATTCGTCTGGCGAAGACTCCGTCGGCGACTACCTTTGGCGTGGGTACGTTGTTCTTGCTGAGATAGGCGTCGACGAATCGATCGACGGGATTCTCCGCTTGTCCAGGCGGTATTGCGGGAGTACGCGGACCAACCGGGGCGATCCGCTCGGTCTTCAAAGACGCTCCCGAGAAATTCGCGCCTTGATCGATCCAGAGTTTGATTCTGTCGATTACGTCGGCGCTAAGCGGGGGCCCGGAGGGCGGCATCCGCAGGCCCTTTTTGCCCTGCATTTTCGTGACGAGCAGGCTTTCGGTGCCTTTGCCGGGGACTAAGGCGGGTCCGCTTTGACCGCCCTTCAGCATTTCTTCCCGTGTATGGACTTTGAGGCCGCCCTGCGGGGTGTCGCCAGAATGGCAGGAGAGGCACTTCTCACTGAGCACGGGTTGGACGCCGGTGAGGAAATCGACCGTCTGCGAAAACGCCTGTTTAGTAGGGGTTACCGCAAGGAGGAAGCCAAGCAAAGCGCTCTGAACTCGGATGGACAAACCTCTTTCAGTATATCGATACGGTACAATTTTCGCGATGCCGCGAACTTGCTATATCGGTGTGTCTCTGCTTGTCCTGACCTTTGGTGTGCGGGTTTGGAGCGCGGAACCGGAGCCTCTTCGGATAACTGTGCTCTCTTCACGGGCGGAGTTGGTCTCGGGTGGTGACGCGCTGGTGCGGGTCGAGACGGCGGCACGGGAGGATGTCCAGGTCCGGTTGAACGATCTCGACGTCACGTCAAGCTTTCAGCTCTCGAAGGATGGCCCGGGCCTGGTTGGTCTGGTGACGGGCCTCCGAAATGGAGAGAACGAACTCGTCGCGAACGTAGGTTCGGCGCGAGGGTCTTTGAAGCTGACGAATTATCCGATTACGGGGCCGATTTTGTCGGGACCGCATGAGCAGCCATTTATCTGCGAGACCGAGCGATTCAAGTTGCAGTCGGGCGAGATGCTGGGTCCTGCGCTCGACTCGACCTGCATGGTGAAGACTCGTGTCGACTACTACTACAGGGCGACTGGGGTGGACAAATTGGTCCCGTTGATCGATCCTCAGGCGCCTCCGGCGGAGACAGCTCAGATCACGACATGGAATGGGGAGACCGTTCCGTATGTTGTGCGCATCGAAACCGGCACGATTAATAGGGCGGTCTATCAGATCGCAATGCTCGAGAAGGGCTGGAACGAAAAGCTGATCTATACGTTTGGCGGCGGTTGTCCGGGAGGCTGGTTCCGACAGGGCGCTACGACGGGCGGAGTGGATAACGATGCGATGCTCTAGCAAGGATATGCCGTTGCATCCGCGTCGCTCAACGTGTTCGGAAGCAACTGCAACGATCTGCTAGCGGCCGAAACGATGATGATGGTGAAAGAACGCTTTATCGAGTTGCAGGGGCCACCGCGATTCACGATTGGCTGGGGCTGCTCGGGAGGTTCGTATCAGGGCCACCAGATCGGCGACAACTATCCGGGACTCCTGGATGGAATTGTGGTCGGCTGCAGCTTTCCGGATGTTGGGCATGCGGCGATTAGCGCTCATTCGTTTGGGGCGCGGTTGATGTATCACTACTTCGAGACCGCTTCTGTGCCATGGACGATCGAGGAACAAGTAATCGCGTCGGGCATGCCGGACGCTGAGAGTCTGCGGGTGCATGGAACGCGTCCGGACCGTCTGCGGCCTCGTGGTGTTTGTGATGCTTTGCTCCCGATCGGGCTTTTGTACGATCCGGTGACGAATCCCAAGGGCGCGCGCTGTACTGTGTTTGACCACACTGTGAACGTTTATGGGAAGGACCCTGCTACTGGATTTGCGCGCCGTTTCCTCGATAACGTTGGTGTGCAGTACGGACTCCGCGCATTGACTGCCGGGAAGATCACAACGGAGCAGTTTCTCGATCTGAATGAAAAGATCGGCGGTCTCGACAGCGACGCCCAGTTCATTCCTTCGCGAACCGTGGGAGACAGGGCCGCGATGCGCATCGCTTATGAAACGGGAAGAATCCTGAATGGCGGGGCCGGCCTGGCTGAAACGCCGATCATCGATTACCGGGGTTACTCGGACTTAACCAAGGGTGACATTCATATGCAGTTTCATTCGTTCTCTACGCGAGAACGGCTGATCAAGGCGAATGGCCATACGGATAATCACGTGATGTTGGTCGAGGACGGCAAGACGTATGGAGGGTTCAGTACAAAGAGCCCTGTGCTGCGGGGGGCGCTGTCGTATATGGATCAGTGGTTGACGGCGCTTTCGCGTGACGCTTCGAGTGATTCGAAAGCGAAGAAGGTTGTGCGGTCGAAGCCGGCGGAACTGGTGGATGCCTGTTACGATTCCACGGGTAGTCGAATCGTTGAAAGGCAGACGCATGCGGGAACGGGCGAATGCAACAGGTTGTATCCGTCGCATGGATCGCCTTATCTAGCCGCGGGGATGCCGCTGGCGAATGATGTCGTAAAGTGCCAACTGAAGCCGATTGACGCGGCAGATTACACGGCCTCGTTTACAGCGGGTGAGATGGAACGGCTTCGCGGGATTTTCCCGGATGGCGTCTGTGATTACTCGAAAGCCTGGAATCGAGCAGCGGCCTTTACGAGGCACTTGGCTGTCGTTTGGACCGTCGTCGGTGAATCGGGTGTCGGTTCCTTAGCCAGGACCGCTCCCTGACGGTCACGGCTTCTCAGAACGGAGCCGCGCGTGAGCAAGCGGTGTATTTCCGAATGGGAGTACTTAACGCTTAAATACGCACTTGGTATCGTCTCGGTGGACGTAGTACGCCTTGTAGTTGGTTGCCTTCGTGTCCTTGCAGCCGGAAAGATTCAGAAGCCGGACGTTGCGGAATTCCACCGGCTGGCTCTCCGACTGGAGACCGATGTAGCCCTCGCTCAGGATCTTTCCGTCGATCTTAATCTTGGGATCAAATTGTGCGCAACGCCGCCGCCGATTTGGGGAGTTTCGTATTGCAGCACGGTCTCGCCATCGATGAGGTGGCGCACGCGTTCGGACCCTAGCACTTCGACCTCGACTTTCACCCAGTCGTTGCCACGATAGATCTTTGACGTCGAACTGGTGCAGTGAGCTTTCACCATCGCTCCCTTCATGAAGATTTCTGTGCCGGGTGTGCACATGTTCATGGTGTGCCGGTTGTCGTTGGGTCCGTTGCCGAGGA
>CAWJQP010000086.1:0-234651 GCA_963844855.1 Bryobacteraceae bacterium | reverse complement strand
CCGCCGATCATCATAGAAGAGGAGTGATAACGACATACCCGGCAGGGGATGCGGCGGCAGGCCCGCTTCAGCAGGAGGTTCCTGACTCGCGCTTTCGATTGAAGTGCTTCATCCCATTCCAGGCCCAGGCCGGTGTAACTCAAAGCTACCTACTGCAACAGATCGGGGTTACTGCCAATTCCGCTGTCGTCGATGTGGGCACAGGTTCAATGAACGGACTGGTACGCCCTTCATCAGTATTGCTACAGGCGTTTAAACAGCGGCGACGGCAACGCTGTGCGGTGCCCCTGAACGCAGAACGCGAGCGACAGCCGCAAGCACCATGTTGGATTCGTATATAGTTGCACGATGACAGACAACGCATTAAATCAGCCCAGTCCGAACGAGCTCCGCGGGGCGACAATCAGCATCCTAGTCGCCTTGCTTATGCTTGTCTTTGGCTTCTCCGATATTGCGCAGGCTGCCACAGTACCGTTTACGTTTGAACTTACCTATGACGCATTTGTATGGGGTCCCCAGTCCGACACTTGACCGTCCCCGCGTGGACTAGTGGCTCCGGGTCTTTTGCGCCTTTCGGCAATGCGACTTTCTCGGAAATAGGAACAGTCACGTTCGCAATGTTACCTTCAGGTGTCCTTGTGCCGTCCATGGTTTCGCTTGATTTCACCGTCTCGTTCAACGGGGGAGCCGACACGTTCACGGGGACAGACTTTCACGTGGTTGGGGTTTCTGACACTTGGACTATTCTAGGCGGCACAGGTATTTTCAGCGGGGCGACCGGCTTCGCCACGGCTATCGCCATGGCGCATCCCGCCTTCTGGCAATCCTGACCCTAACTTTTTTGGGACCGCTTGCAGTTCGGCAGCGGGCAAATTACCGCTCCCGGTCTGAATGCAATACCAGAACCAGCCACGATGGCGCTCTCAGTACGGGTCTGGCGGGTCTGGCCGGATAGCGGCAATCGGAAAAGACGTCGAAGCTGATCCGATTAAGTTATTGGTCGTGCCAACCCTCGCTTACGACGATTCAGAACTGCGAGCTACCGAATTGTGTGAGTGCAACTTCCGCCCGGCTAGTCGCACGCTACGCGACTTGGGCCGACATCTGCCGTGGAAACAGAATTGCGCGATCGGTTCAAACGCAAGGTATAGCGTCACGTTGTAGTTGATGCATAAAACGCCGCCGCGCCAGCTTCAGCGACCGCCTGGTCTTGTTTTCCTAATCCTCCGCTTACACCGATGGCCCCCACAACCTCACCACCGCGCTTCAGGGGGAACTCCGCCGGCAAAGATCATTACACGTCCATCGTTCGATGCATGAATCCCTAAAACTGGTCTCCGGATTGACTCATTTCCGCCAACTGCATCGTCTCGATATCGAACGCAACTGCGCTGCGTTCGACGCCTTCTTGATAGAAATGTCTATACTCCCAATCCAAGCCCGATCCATACGGACGTGGGCGACCAGGTTCCCGCCGCTGTCCACCACAGCGATATTCATAGGCTGACCGATGTCCTCAGCTTTTGCTCTGCGGCTGTAATAACTCTTCTAGCGTCTGCGAGGGTGATCATGAACTCGATAATTGCACGGTTGCTAATCCCTCAGTACAGTGAACGTTCTGGACACAACGGTTCAACGGCCAGCAGTGGTTCCCTGCCCGGCAGCCGTAAACGCTCTTCCCTCCACTATTAATTTCCCGCCCCGGCGGTTTAACGCTGTGGCCCGTTCTGTTTAGAAAATCGCGTCAGGTATGCGCCGTCGAGTGGTGCGTTCCCGACGCCGCCACGGCTATTCGCGTTCTGCGATGAGTCTGACAATCCGACGCTTAACTCTTTGTCGACCCCATTGCTGCTATTATCTCGGTATCTTCTGTAGAACAGGATCTTGAAATCGGCAAAGGTGCGTAGCAACTCGTTCGTTTCGAACCACGCCCCAGTTGGGGAGTCTTTGCCAGCAAACCCCTCAATTACCACAAGGTCCTCCCGGCCGAAGCGCCGTCCGCACGCGTTTGGCGTGGTCCAGTGTAGATGACTTCAGCCAAGACTGCATATACGAGTACAGAATCAAATCCCACTTCGCTGTTCCCAAATCGTGCGTGGCCAAATCCGCTATGACGGGTTCTAACTTCAAGCTTCGCTTCGCAGCTTCAGCTCTCGCGTCCGTGACCGCTACTTCGGAGAAGTCGACGCCGGTGGTTAGCCAACCGTGCTCAGCCAGATAAAGTGCATTGCGGCCTTGTCCCATCCCAAGGTCAAGTGCTGAGCCGGGCTTTCGCGTAGCGATTGCCTTCACAAGAACATCATCGGGTTCCGTTCTAATGGATAGCCGGATCACGAAAATTCTCATTCCACTGTTCTTCCGACCCCGGAACGACCTTCGTACCGGCGGCAGGTACTGCCGTCTGGCCATGCAGGGAAACCAGCCATGCGATAGACCATAACAGGATTACGGCAGATCGACCGCCCATAGAGCAGCGATTGTATCGCAACAGGCGTTCACGTTCACGTCGGGGTGGGTGAACACTCTTCCCCAATCTGTTTAAGACCCGGCGGGTTCACCGGCAAGTTGGCGGTAACCCCGTTTTTCGGGATGAATCACTTGCTGAGTGCGGCACTTCGGAGCACAGCAGAACACTCGCACGCAACGCCAGCTCACGGGCAAGACGAGTCTGCACGGCACTGTTGCTTGTTCGAAGCTTCGCGACTTGATGAACAGGCAGGATCCTCAGTCCGCTTAACGGCTCTGCCGGAAACACCAAAGCGTAGTTGCAGTCCGCACGAATATACAGTCACCTGCTATCGCGGGCGTAGCGAAGCACTGTTCTCCGAGATCGCCGACGGACAGCACCTCCCATTGCGCCGCTGCGGCTTTTAAAACGGTCACTCTGCCTTGCTCGCTGATGATGTACAGCCTGCCTCCCGCAGCCACGGGCGAAGAGTAAACTGGGCCGAACGCCGCACTGATGCGACCCTCCTTCAGCACAGAGCCGTCTCGGGTGCTGATAGCGCTCAGGACCCCCCCCTCTTTAAACAAATACAGGACATCCTCGACGAGAATTGGTGAAGCAACGTTCGGCACCCCTTTGTGAACGGACCACAAAAGTTTCCCCGTCTGGTCCCCGACGCGGTCCGTTGAAACAGCGGCGGCCAAGTGGGGAGTTTCGGCGATACGCATGATCGCCTCCTGCTCTGGGCGAGTGAAGATTCCGTCACCATTTATGTCGATTTGCGGGAACGCACCGGCAGGTCCTTTGCGCTCGCGGATCTCTGCTGCTGTGATCTGTCCGTCTCCGTTCACATCAAACTGCTGGAGGAGTTTCTCATAGGAACTCAGTGCAGCCTTCGACCCCTCATCCACGGACAGCGCAGAGAAATACACAGTTCTGCCGTCCACGGACAACACCGGTGAAGCTTTCGGTTGGTAAGGCACTCCCAAAATCCACCACAGGCGTTTTCCGGTTCGCAGATCAAACGCCACCACCTCACCAGTTGAGACGACAATGACTTGCCCTTTTGGTGTGACTGTGGGCGTCGAGTATGTCACGCCTGAAAGCTTGTCCCGCCATAGTTGCCTGCCTGAGTCACGGCGGTGTACAAGGACTTCGGATCCGGTATCCGACCCATGGATCTGAACTACAAGCCGGTCCGCGATTACGGGAGAACTTGCCATTCCGTGATTATTCACGAGGGGCGGCAGCGGAATTCTCCATTGTGGCTTGCCGTCATGCGTCCATGCGGTTAGGCCGAAATCGGCGAAGAACACCATCACGCCTGCTTTGTCGCAGACTGGCGAAGGCGATGCTGCGTTGTTTAGGCTGTGGTGCTTTGCGGTTCTGTGGCGGGGCAGTTCACGAACCCAGATTACCCTTCCGGTGTGTGAATCAAACGCGTGGGTCCGAAGGACATCGCTATCGAACGATGTGAGATAAAGGCGCGAGCCGCAAACCACAGGGGAAGAATGGCCGGGAGGTACGGTCGTCTTCCAGACCACATTCTTGTCTGCCCCCAGTTCCGCTGGCACGTTCAGATCTTTTGAGATACCAGAGCCGTTTGGCCCATGAAACCGCGGCCAGTCCTCAGCAAGGATCGGCGACCAGAACTGGAACGAAATTGCCAATGCCAGCCAGCAGGTTCTCTTCACGGAGGTCAAGCCTACCATAGACCGCTTCGACTTGGCTTGCTTTTGACATTCGACTCTGGCAAGGTCTTGGGAAGGTTCTGTGAGGTGGCGATATCGGAAAATGCGCCCTAGCGCACCCCAGTTGGCCTGAAATTAGAAGATTGGCTCCCCAAAGTGTTCACTTTTGTTCACCACGCGAGCATTGGCAACGGGGTATTCGGGTTTGCCGCGTGACGCTTCTTGTTTTCACGACCGACACCGCACTATAGCGGGTAACGCATAGAACGCCGTCGAAACGCACGCGCTTCACCGTGAATGCATCCAGTGCGCGCAGATCACGCGCGCGTAGGAAGCACATGCGCAGTGGGGGAGACGAAAAGGGGAGCAGTCCGCAGGCATGACGAGGAGAGGAAATCAGACAAAAGTGGCCAGCAGTCCTGCACGCGTACCGCGCGGAAGCGAGAAAGGGCTCAGAGCGTCAAGCGTTCGACGGCCGGCGGTTTCCATGTGCCATCCGCGACTTCCTTTTTGGGCGCGTAAAGCCGCAGTGCCAGTTTGAAGTCATCGTCTTTCGGCGCCGGTAACCAGTTCCTCTCTTTGTCCTGCCCGGTGAGTCGCTCTGGATGTAGAGCGTCAATGAACCGTCGCTATCGAACATGAGGTTGCTGCGGTCGCCTAGCGCGTAGCGATTGATTGGGTTGGGAACGAGGAAGGCGTCCTTGTCGTACATCGTCAGCGACCAGAAGGCATTCACGAGAGGTATCTCGGCTTTGGTGAACCGCAGTACGTGTTTGTTTGTGCTGTTGAAAGGTTTGCCTTCGGTATCGACCTCGCCGAATGGATAGATGGCGTCTTCGGCCAAGTTACCGCCAACTCCGTAGAAAGTCCACCCGGCGCGATACGCGTAGTTCGTACCGTAGCGTCCCAAGTCGAGCGCAATCTGCCACCCGTTGACAATCTTGCCGCGCGGCGTCTCGCGCATGATCTTGTTCCCGTTGGCGACTCCTTCCTCGATTGCTTTACGCACCTCGGGTGTGAACGCGTCCATACGGAACGTCGCGCCCGGTCCAATGCCGAGCTTGGCAATACGTTTCATGGTCTCCGGATCGTCCGGTTCGGGCGGATTCGTGACCAACAGCCGGTTCAGACGCTTGAAAAACTCCTCAGGCGTCATTGCCAGCACCTGCTTCGGAACGACCGTCTTAGTATCCACTCCCGCTTTGAGCGGCACGTCGTCAGGTGGAGTGTACTTTTTGCCCCATTGGGAAAGCGGCACCAATTTGTACTGGTCTTGCAGCGCATGAACCGCGGCGTAATCATCAGGGCCGCCTGTGTACGTGCGCCCACCGAGCATCGCAAGGTTCGTAGGCACACGTAGTTCTGTAACGTCTTGAGGGAGTGTTCCTTTCCAGGCAGGACCCACGATGGCGAAGTTGCCACCTTCTCACCAACGGTCCGGGAGCCAGGAGCATGCGGAACGTTGTTCCAGGCATCGATGATCTGCATGATCCAGAAACGGTCGCCCATCTGGGGAACGGAAAGCACCATCGGCTCTGGCGAGAGATCCAGCTGCGCGAGCGAGTAGAGTGTATCCACGTTAAAACCCACGACGGCCTTATTGGAAGCGTCGGCCAACTCGCGATAATGAACGAACTGATTGATCGGCGCGTGAGTCCCTTCGCGCTTGGCGACGTGGGTCATCGTGTCAATCTGGATTTCGATATAGACCAGAGGCATGCCGAAGAGCCACGCCTCCTGTGCGAGTGCGCTTGCCTCCGGAGCCGAAATGGTTTCCTGTGTTGCTTGTGTGCTCATGCTAGTCCTCGAGACTCAGACGGTTCTCTATGTTAGGTGCATTTGTTTTTTTTAAGGCGTCTTGTGGAACCTTTAACTTGATGGGGAACGCCGGACGATTCTTTATGAGCGCTGGTCGACCCTGCGACTTCTCTCGCGGACTCGGGGCTCGCGCTCTGGAGCAAGCGATATACAAGGCAACGCGACGTCCATCCGAATAACGGATGAGCGTTGATAAGGTGTTACCACCCGCAGAAGCCGTACCTTCGCTAAGGCATACGGTGCGTTCGCGCGCGTAGGAGAAGCGAAATGCGCGCTCGAGACGAAAGAGGGCTGCGGAGCGCGAAACGCGGGGGCTTACATTACGTTCAACTCTTGCTTCTTGGCTTCTTGCTCTCTCAGCAACTCCTCAAGCTCCGGCAGCGTCAATCCTCTACGCTCCTGCTTCTCCGGCTGCTTCGGCGCTGGTCGACCCGCACTCATGAAATCGCGGTAGTGCTTTGTCGCCGCGAGACGGGCGTAGTGGTCCGGCCCACCATAGATAATCTGCCCTTCTTTCGTCATGTACTCGCGCCTGGCACTAAGCGCGTGCTCGATCGTGTGGAGAGATCGGTAAAACAACGCGCGCATCTCGTCGTGTTCGTCGCTTACGAATTCAGCAATCAGTTGCCGACACTCGGGCGAGTTGGCTTCACGCGAGGCGAGGGTGCGACCGATGCCTTCGGCTTCGGCGATGTCCGTCACGGTGGCGCCGGAGACGAGCGCCTTCGCCATTTGGGCTAGGCAGCCTTCGCGGCGGAGTTCGGCTGTGGGTTGTGGTCGGCTTGATGAATTTCAACGACGGGGGGCTTGCGCTTGCTCATGCTGCCCAATCGGCACCGATGTTGCATTGTGTCATTTTCTGGTAGCGGCGTTATTCGTTCTCCATCTCCAAATTGCTTGACGAACCGCTGAGCGAACATCCAGGCCTTGGCCGTCACGCCTGTTCGATTCCACTGCCACTGCTGGTGATGGTGCCGCGCTCCAACTGAGCCAACGCTGCGCGACTACTCGTTGTCATCTCGTCTGATTAGGAAAAGTTGAACCAGTATCACGTCTCAATCGTATTCGTTTCCATGACTCGCTGCCTGATCGCGGGATGCACGCTCATGACCTTTTATGTACACGCACAAGCACCCTGCGTCCCGACGGTAGTGGGAGAAGTACGGGTCGAGCGATTCGAGAGCAAGACCTACGGCAAGACAATGACAGTCCGCATCTGGCTTCCCGCGGGCTATAGTAAGCCTCGTCAGAGAGATAGGAAGTACGCCACTCTCTACATGTTCGACGGTCAAACCTTATTTGACGAATGCACAGCATTCAAGGGTGAGCATGAATTACGCCTCGACGAGATCGTGAGCAAGCTCATCGCGGACGGCAAGGTGCCACCGCTGATTGTTATCGGCATTGACAGCACCAGCGCTCGCAACGATGAATACGCACTCTATACGAATCCCGTGACTGAAGCCGGTAAGCCTGATCCCAACGGCAAGCGGCTCCCGTCATTTGTAGCCCAGGAGAAGTGGTCCCCTTTGTGCGAGAGCGTTATCGGGTTACGACTTCGGCAGCAGAGACTGGGATCGGAGGCACATCGCTCGGGGCTGCTGCAGCACTGTACACATCCCTGCAGCGCCCGGACTTGTTTGGATTGGCGCTCCTCCAGAGTCCAAGCCTGTTGCTTGGGAACGGCCAGTCTTGCGGGACACCGCGTTCATCGCGCGTGCGCCAGACAGAGTAGCTGTTGGCATTGGGGCCACGGAATACGATTTCCCTGACATTGATCAATATTTCGCGCCTTACCGACTGAAACGTGGCGAGGCTGAGGGCGGGATTGTGAAGATGACGGAAGAACTTGCTACGAACCTAAGAGCGGCGCGGATAAAGCGATCAGAAGTAATGCTGGTAGTGGCTCCGAAAGGCCGTCACGATTCAGCATCATGGGCGGCGCGCATGCCGGACGCGATTACGTTTCTGTTCAGCGCTCTCCAGTAGACACGGCAACACCTGGGTAACAACGTAGTGTCAACGGATTCTGCCTGTGAGGTCCGGTTGCCGGAAAATACGCCCTAACGCACCCCAGTTGGCCTGAAATTAGAAAATTGGCTCCGCAAAGTGTTCACTTTTGTTCACGCGAGGATTGGCACCGGGTATTCGGGTTCGGCGCGTGACGCTTCGATTTCACCCCCCCTCAAAAGTGTCAAATAACGTAAACTCCATTCTTGTCTTTGCAATGACTTAGAAAGCAACGAATCACAGCGCAAACAACAGCGATCTTCGATCACCTTTCACGTCACGCGTGTGACGCATCGAAAGGTTCTCGCGCCCTATCATGTGCTTCGCTTAGGCGCAAGGAGGTGCCATGTATGCGCGCGTGCTTCGATCGCCAATCTACACAGCAAGCCTGCGCTGCGCAAAGTGAAGTCTCGCGCGTAGGAGAAGCGAAATGCGTGCTCGAGATGAAAGAGGGCTGCGGGAGGGGAAACCCCTCTATGAATGTATGAATGAACAGACCTCGAGTTTCTGAAGCCGACTCGAGTTTATCCTTCGATGGGCGTCTGCGGCAGTGGGGCGCGCGCGAGGAGACGGCGATCGCTTTCCGGAAGAGAAAACCCTCGTGTGAGACAAGACTTGACCTTTACATATTGCAGTACGTTTGACATAATCTGCAGTGATCAAAAGGAGGAAACAGGAACAGTGCGCCTATGTCTTCTAATCACGGCAATGGGTTTTGTGGTGAGTTCGGGTGCTGCGCCGCTAAATACCCAGATTCCACCGTTCACCAATTCGGGTGTTACTAGACTCGCCACAAGCTTGTCACCCCAAACTGGACCAGTTCTTGGACCTGCGTCTTACGCGGCGGTCGATTTTGGTTTTAACGACACCGATGCAGCGACACGTGTGCTTGATGTCGGGATCACATCAGCTGCGATCGGCGCGACATGGGGAGCTTTCCCGACCGCAGCTGGTTCTGCAACTTCAATCAATGGCGAGTTGACAGCCTTCGGCAGTGTCAGTGGAGCAATCCCGACAGGAGTCGATGGTGTTCAAGTGCACTCGTCAGCAGGATTCCGGGATGCACTAACAATCACCAGCACTACAATTCCCAGCGGCCAATTTGCCTATTTACACGTCTTTCTTATCGTTACTGGCGATCTGTTGTGTGATGCGCCGCTCTGTCCAACTGGTTTAGCGTTCGGCTATTCGCCGGGGACACTCGGCCGATCCGAATATCTGCATCAGATAGGCGGTGAAGCGCCAACACCGACCGCGGGTTTCGCGACGACGCAGGAACTCGTACCCTTGCCATTCCTGATGGGTCAGCCATTCAATATTGCTCTAAATATCGACACGAGCCCACGTCTGACTCGCTGGGCGGGGAATAGCACCGCCACATCCGACTTCACGCACACGGTCAGCATCGGGGCGATATCACTAACTGACGCAAATGGCAATGGAATCTCGGGCTGGTCGATCGATAGCGCTTCGGGCTTGGTGTACTCAGAAAGCGGTGTGTCTGCTGTTCCTGAAGCTAGTTCATTTCTCCTTCTGGGCACAGGAGTTCTTTCCCTGTGTCTTGCGAAGTTTCGTCAAAGACAAATACGGCGGTAGCGGCGGACGGCCCGTTGCGGCGGTTCTCGACAAGCCGAATACTGGAGATGTAATGACCGAGGGGTTTTCTACACCCGGCGCTGATTTCGTCTCCTACGCGCGAGGCACATTCGTTGACATAAAGCACTTGCGCGTTCTCGATCCGAGGAGTAATCGTCATCGAAGAAGTGGTGAATCTTAGCGAACAGCCGCTGCTCCTGGTTCCAGAGCCAGAAGAGCTCGGTTGGTAGGACTCTTGCTACCGCTCAGCGCGGCGTGGCACCGCTGCCATCGGCGCACCGTATAAGATGGACGGCCAGACTCATGTTGTATGGGTTGCCTAGCCGCCCAAGAGTTTCACATCCCTCGTGACGCTAGGGAAGATTCGAAGCGGCTGAGACTGGCATACGGCCGATTCCCCCTCAAAAGTGTCAAATAATGTAAACTCCAGTCTGTCCTTGCAATGACTTAGAAAGCAACCAATCACACCGCAAACAACAGCGATCTTCGATCACTTCTTCACATCACGCGTGTGAAGCAATCGAAGGTTCTCGCGCCATACATGTGCTTCGCGTAGGCGCAAGGAGGCGCGCCATGTATACGCGCGTGCTTCGATTGCCAATCTACACAAGCAAGCCTGCGCTGCACCTAAAGTAAGCTCGCGCGCGTAGGAGAAGCGAAATGCGCGCTTGAGATAAAAGAGGGCGGCGATGGGCGTTCTTCGAGAAATGGGCTACTTCACTTCCGGATGGACTACAGTGATACCTGATCTTATTCCGAGTCGCGGTTCCGCCGATAACCTCGCGTATGAAGAATGAAGCCTTCGCGGGTGATCTAATGCGATTACAGCAGGCCCTTGCTGCGGGCCATCCCAGCGGACGAATGTCTTTGAGTTCTACACCACCACAGTCGGGATCGGTCTATAACGAGCTCAACCCCGTCGAGCAAGAAGCCGCTGTGATCTCAATCAATGCTGCGGGGCTCGAGAGAGATGGATGTAAATGATGCTGTCCTTCGTCATATACTCGCGCCTGGCGCTTAGCGCGAGTTCGATCGTGCGGAGCGATCGGTAAAACAACGCGCACATCTCGTCGCGTTCGTTGGTTACGAACTCCGCAACGAGTTGCCGGCACTCCGGCGAGTTCGCTTCGCGGGAGGCGAGGGTGCGATCAATCCCTTCGGCTTCGGCGATGTCCGTCACGGTGGCACCGGAGACGAGTGCCTTCGCGATTCGGGCTAGGCGGCCTTCGCGGCGGAGTTCGGCCGTGGGTTTCGGTTGGGCTTCTTCAGTTTGTGAGATCTTGCGCTTGCTCATGCGTGCCAATCGGCACGAAGATGTCGCGTTGTGCGTCACTTTCCGGTAGCCCCGTTTCACGGGCGTAGCACTTCAGAATTATTTGGCGTAGAAGTTTCGGCGCTATTTGGCAGTCTTTTGATCGGCGCCCCAGCGCTTTCTGCTGATAACTCCCAGCCGTGCCTGTGCCAGCAACCGCGACACATTGGCTGGATGGATCTTGAACAGCCTCCGGCATCAGCAGCCGTCTTTTCGCCCCTCAACACCATTGATCTCGGCCCGGCTATTGAGGTGACAGTTTTGCCCCACGTCCTGCGAACGACCTACAGAGGTGTATGATGGGCCGGTCCGAGAAGTCCAGAACAAAGCCCTTACTTTAATTTACTTATGAAGGAGGTCATCATGGCTGAACAAGATTTGATCCCGGCGGCGCGCGGCGCCGTCGAGGCATTCAACGCGAGTGACTGGGAAGGATACAAGACGGCAATGACCTCAGATTGCGTGTATGACGAAGTGGGCACTTCGCGGATACTGCGGGGTGTCGGTGAGATCATCCGGTGTTTTCAAGAGTGGAAACAGGCTATGCCGGACGTCCGAGGCACGGTTACGAATGCGTGGGCTATGGGCAACACCGTAGTACTGGAAATGACGTGGAAGGGGACGCACACCGGGCCACTACAGGGTCCGAGCGGTATAGTGCCGCCAACCGGGAAACAACAGACGACGCGTGCAAGTTGGGTGCTGAACTTCGACGGTGGGAAGATTAAGGATAGTCGGCACTACTTTGACATGTTCTCCTTCATGCAGCAACTGGGTATCCTGTCGCAGTAGCAGCAGTCGACTCAGACTTTCGCCGGCATCAGTCGCTTGGCGTTCCACGTTAAGCGGCGACTCAGCGAATGCACCTTGTCGCAGTTGCGCATCGTGCGGTGCGTGGGGGAGCGAGGTTGCTGGTGGGCCGCATAATTTGCTTGATGCGTCAGTTGAGAATCACTCCACACGGATTGATAACGATAACGCCGTTCCAAGGGCCCGACCCCATGTCGATCAACTGAACTGGTCGTCGATCAACGTGATGATGCGATCTTCTGTCGAATTGCGGCTACAGTTATGTCGGCCGTTTGGGCGACGAGCTTGCGACCAAGCGTTACCGTCTGGTTTGCGGGATCGAGAGTTACGCCGTTGATAGAAAATAATCTGACGGCACGTCGCTGATCCGCACGAATCAGTGTTGGATCAAGCGTCATTAGTACCGCCGAGTTATACAAGTTATCGTGATGACCTTCGAACTTCTCTGCAATGCCGGCCGCCGACATCGCCGTACCGCGCGCAGAGTAATACTCGGGGACAAAATGAACGCGAACCATGCTGCTGCTTCCCCATTGGCGGCTGAGGTCGTCTGCTACAACGCGCATTCCTTCTTGATTCTCGAACGAGTCGCCCATCAGAATGATGTTGCGAAAGCCATGTGCCTTCAGGCTGGCGACTATGTCGGCCAGTAGAGCACGATAGGTTTCGTCGCGCACTGTAATGGAACCCGGATACCGCATGTGTCCGGTCGGCGGATCGGAACTACCTTCAGGGACAAACGGCACGACAGGTGAGATGAGACAATTGCCCAGCTTTTTTGCGATCTCGGCCATGTTGACCCGGACAACGAAATTGTGCTTGCCCGTGACCACATAAGGGCCGTTCATCTCAATACCGCCAGTGCCTACCAACACCGTCGTTCGCCCGCCTGCGATTGCATCGCGGACCTCCATCCAAGTCATTTCCTCCATGAATAATGTGTCGTGGCTTGCGATCGGCCTCTTCGCTTTTGGATCCGGTGAGAGAGCAATAGCCATCTCTCGCTGACGCTGCTCATTTAATTGGGCGATGCCCCTCGAATGGGTCAGGCAAATAAAGAGGCATGCCAGCGAAACCGATCTCCGTTGCATGGCTGCATTATTTCACGAGGACACAGATTGGCATTCGGTTGAACGTTAAGCCTCACGTCGTTTCGGGGGTAGAGCCAGTAAAGTGGCGTTCTCGTAATGTGAGATTCTCGTGTGGGCCGCTGTCGCATTTGGATGTAACGCCTTTCTCCCCGATGTGCGCGATCCCGTCATGGATCGATCCGAGACTCTACAGGGTTTTGAGGAATGCGATGAGGGCTGTTTTGTCTGCGTTATCGAGCGTTAGGCCAAACTCGTGGCCGGGTACGGCACGTGTCTTCACACCATAACCTCTAAAGCCGGTCGGCACGTAATCCTGCCGCAATCGTGCTGGATTGAACCAGTCTTCGAGTGTGGCAATGCTTCCGTTGTGCTCGAAGGGACCGCGATACCATACTCCTTTCAGGGATGGAACTTTGTAGTACCCCCGCCCTCTCAGGCTCTCCAACGCGCTACGCGGATCTGTTCCCACGCGCCCAGGAAGCGTGTCGTATCGTTTTGCATGATGTACGGGCATGTTGAAGTCACCTGCCAGCGTCAGCTTGTTGCTCGTATAGAGTGGGGGTGTGTGGCAACTCGTGCACCCTTCTCTTTCAAAGATCCTTTTGCCCTGTTCTGTTAACGTATTAGGTCGGTTTGGGTTCGGTGGGGGACGCAGCGAGTAGACAAACAGAGAGTACGCGTACGCTTGCTCGTCGGTGTAACGGAATAGAGATTTCGGATCTGGCAGGCTTTCTGGGCGTACGGGGCCGCTCGCCGAGAAGAAGTAGTTGATTCCTGCATTCATGGTTCCGTATCTCATCACGTCGCCAATAGAACGGTGTTCGAGCCGCGCCGTCATGTCGAGGTACTTCCGCTCCTTGAGGCCAATCAGATCCGCGATCTTGGGCGGATCGAGGTGACTGAAACCCGTTCGCATCGCGATCCCCGGTATCATGGCCTCGTGAATCGAGGCAATCTCCTCTACCGGCCGGTCATATAGCGAACTGGTGAGGCGCTTCCTTTCTGACGGAGTGAAATTAAGCCCCTCCTCAAGCCTCGCCTCGACCTTCTTTGGACCGTCTTTCCGGAGCGCGTAAGCGTATGCGCTCTCGATGGGGAAGTTTCCTTGCGCGCCCATGAGGACTGTGCCGTCCGGCAACACTCGGCTATGGCATGTTGCGCAGGAAAAAACACCCAACTCAACAGCGCCTTTCTTCCTAACGACGTAATAATAACCAGGGACGATCCCCTCTTTCGTGACTGGCACGCGGAGCCGCTCGTACCACGCCGGGTCACGAACGTCGTTGATGGACTCGAAGTAAGTCGGCGCATTAAACACCGTCGCACCTGCCCGAATCCAGTCGGCTTCTGTCTTGAGTGTGGATGGATCGAAATCGAGAATGGGCTCGCGCTGTTTCAGCGAGTCGAAATAACCGGCCGGCTCACGATCGGGACGATAGACGGGGTAGCTTTTGTAGATCTGGAGGCCGGGTGTTCGATAAAAGTACTCAGAAGAGACATATACGATATGACCTTCCTGCCGAGCCGGCGGTAAAGTCATCGCAGCGAGTTCCTTCTCGTCCCAGAGCTTCGGTATGGAAGATCGGAAGGGCCGACTGTCGTTTTCCGAAACAGACTGCGCTGCAAGTGGCGCCGCCGAGATAGCGAGCACGAGCAAAACGGGGTTAGGGAGCCGCACGATCTAAACCTCGGAAGAGCGACAACGGTCCGTCATGGTATCACGTCACGCAGCGTTTATGCCTGGTAGGTGGCGTTACCGTAAACTACGACGTCGACATTCGCATCTATGCAGTGCCTAGAACTACCGCACATTGATCAGACCACGCGGAGATACCAGGGTTCCTTGTTCGTACGAACATGAGTTCGACCCTACAACCAAGCCAATGATCTTTCGCGAGAATGACAGTCGCCAGGAGAGCCCGAGTGTTTATTTCAAGTCCTGCGGGCATCCCTCGAACCGAAGCCCCGCCATGCCACTAGGCAGCGACGCTGGGACCAACGAGCACACCTTCTGACGCTCCGCACGCGGATCAAGCAATCCGGTCCGGACAAAGGCCACGAGGCTTTCGAATTCCACCGCGGAAAGCTGGCTCACTTTCAAAAGCAGCGGACTCAGATTCCTGAGGACTGGTTCGGTGGGTCCGATGCGATACGTCAGATCTTTATCAACACCGGCGACGATTGGATCGTAGTTTCGAGCGGATTCGAAGGGCTTGAGATGATGTCGAATCGCATCCTGGAGCCGGGTGAAGGCGCCGTTATGGAAGAACGTTGGCTGTAGCGCGACATTGCGAAGTGGTGAGGTTCGAAATTTGTACCGGTGGGCCACGTCGCCGCTGACCTGCTCGAGCCCGAAATCTTCATCTCGCCCCGGCCCGTCAAAAATCACGTTTCCTGTGCTCGCGCCGAACAGCGGCGCGATCTGCGGCACACCGATCACATGCATTTGGAAATCGCTGAACATTTCGTTCGACCGGCCACCGACGGCGTGGCAGTTCACACAGCCCGCCTTTCCGAAGAACAACAGCGCTCCTTGCTTCTCCCGAACACTCATCGCGTTTCGTTGGCCGCGGGCGAAGCGGTCGATCGGGGCGTCGCAGAACGTAAGCGTGAACTCGAACTCGGCTATCGCCCGCCCAAACATGGAAAAGTCGATCGGGCCGCCCGCCGTCACCGTGGGGAACACCTCACCAAACAAACGTCGGTAGGCAGGTGAAGCATTCAATCTTAATAGCAGGACTTGACGAATCGGCTCATTACGAAAGCCGCTATGGTCCGGCAGTGGGACAGGCGAACCCAAGCCATCATCGAACTGGTCAAATTCGGGGCTGATTGTCCCCGCCGTCCCAGTGAAGCCGGCCACTTCAACAAGCTCTGTGGGTGGCAGCTGCGCCTGGGCGGCTAAGAGCGTTCGGATCACGGGATCGTGGGCCGGAAACGCCGTGGCGCCTTCCGGGAGCGGAAATACGAACCCGCGCGAGTTGTCGAATGGATCCCCGGAGGCTGCGAAAAAGCGCCCGTTCCACATGAGGCTGGGAAAGAATGCTGCGTTCACAACCGTGGGTGTTCGTCGCTGATTCCGTGGACCAAAACGGTTCCGGCCTACCAGACTGTTGTTCTGAATGCCTATCGCAATGGACTGGGTGTCGCTGAAACCCGCTGTCGGAGAATGGCAACCCGCGCATGCGTTATCCGAATGCAGTGCTCCGATTTTGTCGAAGAACAGCAAGCGGCCAAGGTTCGCCAGGCGCGAATCGATCGGACGACCGAGACGCGCCGCCAGCGTGGATTCTATAGAGCCTGTGAAGCCGGCCCGGGCCAGGACGGCTGCAAGTTCGGCATCCAGGTCCTCAGCGATACCGGGTAGGGAAAAGAACACCAGAAGACACGCGAGTTGCCTGGCACGGTGCTGTTGGTGTTCGCTCTCAGATTGGATCACAAAAGAATGCCTCTCCTCTCATGTTCACCAGCCGGTCCACGATCGGTGGGTCGGAAGGTCCGGTTATTGTCAGCCGGACGACGAAACCGATGTGAACCTGATTTGCCTTTCCCTTACCCACGAGGTTGAAGTGGTCGGTAGTTGTGACGGAAAAAGGAAAGCCACCAGCCGGGACCTCGAGCGTGGCGTGGTTGTGGTAATTGAAACGATACGTCGTGCCTTCATTGTCAGTCGCCGTTCCTGTAACCAGGTTGTTGATCTGAACGTGATCGACACCGTTTTGGTCAATCCGGTGATTCGTCACTGTAAAGCTTTCTCCGGTACCCACCACGGTCACCTTCAGGTTCCGACAAGCCGGTGTCAGTGTAAAGCTGATTGGCGCGCGCGCCTGGGTTGTTTGTGCCGATGCGGTAGGAACCATCGCTGTGGGCAAAGTCGACAGCACGATAGTGACGACTGCGATTGTGGTCTTTACGATTCTCACAGATGTCCTCGACGGGAAATGTCCCGGGCGTCCAGACTACTTCGGGCAAGTCGGGAAATCCTGAAAGAACCAGGAAAGAACTAGGAAATATCTGGAAAAACTACTGCCATCCGTTCTGATAAGCTCTTGTGAGCCTTTCGGGATGAATTCGCGGATCACTGGAGTGGCATTGGACCGCCAGAGTTCTGTATCGCCGGTGCGCGCGTACGCGTTTCTTGATTTTACGCTGGACATACGCTCCGAACGATTGCTGCGTGGGACGAGCGAGATTAAGCTCCGTCCCAAGTCCTTTCATGTGTTGCGTTATCTGGTAGAACACCCTGGCCGCCTCGTTACTCGGGATGAGTTGATGCAGGACGTCTGGGGCGATGTCGTGGTCTCGGACGAGTCAGTGACAAAGTGCATCGCGGATGTACGGAAAGCTCTGGCCGACGAGTCGCAGCAGATCATTCGAACGGTGACGCGTCGTGGGTTCCTGATGGAAGCCCAGGTTCAAGTGGTGTGCAACACCACCGAAGATCCTCCAGGCATACCATCACTAGTGCCGCCTTCCCCGCATGTTCGCCACGGCCTGCTTTACGTGCTGATCGGAGCAGTGCTTGTGCTGAGTGGCGTCGCTTTGCTTCCATCCGCTCGTGATCTGTTCGGCAGCAGACGAGCGTTCGAGGCCATTGCGGTGCTGCCTTTCGAAAGCCTTTCGAGCGGCACAGACCAGCAATACCTGGCGGATGGAATGACCGAGGCGCTAATCACAAATCTTGGGCAGGCGAGCCCTTTGCGCGTGATTGCACGAACTTCCGTTGGCCAATATCAGAAGGCCAGAAAGCCCATTCGGGAAATCGGTCGCGAACTGGGTGTCGATGTTGTCGTGGAAGGGACCTTGACGCAGCTCAACGACCGCATCCGGGTTACGGCAAACTTGATTCAGGTTTCTCCGGAGAAACATCTATGGGCGCGTTCCTACGAACGGAAGTTTGGGGATGCGTTGACGTTGCAGGACGAGATCGCCGATGCGATTTCACGAGAGATTCACGGCAGGGTGACTCCCAACCAGCAGAGACGCGCTTCCGGCAGACGTTCAGTGAATCCTGAAGCCCAACTCGCCCGCTGGAAAGCGCGCTACTTCAGACACCATCGGAGGACCCCAGAAGCGGCGAAGAAAAGCCTCGAGTATGCGGATCAGGCCGTCCGGCTGGACCCAAATTCCGCTGGGGCGCACGCCGAGTTAGCGTTTTCCTACGTGATGTTGACGTACATGGGGGTAACGATCCCCGGCGGAGCCAAGCAGGCTGCCAAAGCGGCGGCGGAACGCGCGGTCTCGCTGGATGAGAACCTCCCGGAGGCCCATGACGCTCTAGGGCAAGTTCAATTCCTGTATGACCATGACTTCGAGAGCGCCGAGCGGGCGCACCAACAAGCTCTCAAATTGAATCCCAGCGATGCCGATGCGCGCCTGCACCTGGCCAATTGCCTGGCAGCCCGCGGCCGGGTGGAGGAAGCCGTAACGGAAATCAAGCGCGCCCGGCAACATGATCCTTTGTCATTTTTGATCAATCGGGAAGTCGGCCGAATGCTATATTACGCCCGGCGTTACGACGAGGCGCTTGCGGAACTCAAGCAGGCGGCGGATATGCAGCCCGACTCCAGCGTCGTTGACTGATGGGTTGTTCGGTGCCTGCTGCGGAAGGGCATGATGGATCGTGCCGTCAACGCTGACATAACAATGCGTCGCAATCGCGACAAGTTGGACGAGCCGACCATCGCTGAATTGCGCGTAGCTGCCGCGAAAAGTCCACAAGCCTATTGGCTCAAACTCAGAGACGTGGTTCTTCCAATCTACTCGAGCGGCGCCAGTAAAGCACACCTCGCAGATATCAATCTGCGGCTGGGTGACAAAGAGGAAGCGTTTCGATGGTTGGAAACAGCGGTTAACATGTGGGCCAGAGTGGAACCTGAGTACGACCCCTTGCGATCGGATCCGCGGTTTGCGGCCATTCTACGCCGATGGGGCTTGCCGGAATAGGAGGAATGCTGGTTCCAGCTTACGAAAGGATGGTCGTTTCTAAAAACCCCGTTTCCGGGTGATGCTCCTGATTCAGCAACTCCGTTTTGGACTTCTTCAGAGTGGATCGACGCGCGCTGTAATCGCTTAGGCTTGACGACAGATATAGCGCAGCTTGAGTCGTCGGACGACAACGTCTCATTTTCCGAAATCCCCGTCTCACGAGCGGAATCGCTACCGACCGGCGACCAGGGGCCCTAGTTGCCTAGTTGGTTACCATGCGCGATGCAGCTCTACAAGACAACGCCTTAACGGCTATCGGACGTCTCGTGAATACATGTCGATGGTTACCATGCGCCAGTGTGCCGCGCGATTCGAAAGGTTTGTCTGCCCCACGCCAGGACTGCACTTCATTCGGCATCAGGATGATTCCGTCTTTGGGTGGCGCACCCTGATATTTGAGGTTCTTCACGACGATCGTTCGCTGGTGTTGCCGGGATGACGCCGCGAATGCTTTGCCTGAGAAGGTCAGTTGCGACGTTTAAGCGTGCCCTTCTTATTTCGTCAGGAACCAGGACAACTGATGACCGGTGTCGGTGGGCACGGAGCCGAAATGGCCGAATTGCGAGATGATTCCAACGCCGGTCCCAGTGTTCGTGTTGTAATTCGTTGACCCGAGCACTAGCACTGTATCCCCAGGCTGGAGGTCAGAGAACTGGACGGCGGCCAACTTGGACTCCTCGAATCTGATCGTCCCTCCCGTCTTCGTCAGTTCCCTTGTCGTTCGATATGCCATCGTCGACGGTATCGTGATCGAGAGATCCCTGCCGGTTCCAAATTCCTGCAAGCGAACATTGGAACCGCTCACCTCGAGCAGAGTCCCGAGGATTCCACGCATGCCCCCCTTTAAGACCAAGGCGGCCTGCAGATTCGGATCCCCATTACCGCCTTTTCCGCGTACCTAAACAGTGTCACCTTGTTGCAAATCTTCGAAGGCGATCGCCGTTGCGTCGCCGATCCGCAGCGCTGTCGACGGGTACGAACGGTATTGCACGTCCAGTGGCAAATTGATCTGAGTCGGGGCCGGCGGATTCTGCGGGATCTGCGGATTTACCACCATCTTGCGGGTTTCCCGATCGATGAGCAGGATCGATCCAAAAACAGAGCTTGATTGCCATCGGAGGGCAACCTCGCGCTGAACCCTCTGCGAGTCCGAACGGCCAACCACGCTGATCCTGGTAAAAGACTTGTCTCCTGGATCGCCTTCGATGCACACCAAATCGTTCTGGTGAATATCGGCGAATGTGATTCGTCCGGGCCTGGAAGCACAAGTTTTGAAACCTCAACCTCCGCCGGAACATCGACCTTGCCGATGAAACCTGTTTTGTCCTTCAACATTAGAGAGCGACGCTGCAAGTCAATGTCAAAAACGATGCCGACAACGGCGCACCCACTACGTTCCTGTGCCCAGATCGGCGTGTGTAAACAATAGCCGTCTAAACAATACACCAGAAGGAAGCGCCGAAGACAATTTCGCATTTTGGTAGTTCAGTGATCGAACCATCCGGACCTCGGATTCAATTTTTTGGGCTGCACCCCTCTCTTGCTCCACCGTTCAAACTTTCCTACACAGGCGCCTGCACGGTTCTGCCTGTGAGGTCCGGTTGAGTCGTAAACGCATGGCTGGCCGTGACTACAATCTTGCGGTACGCATGATACTTCTTTCCCACCACCATCGAAATCAGGTCGATTTTCTCGCAGTCAGCCTTGAGTAAGGCAAGGCTGAACAAGCAGAGGTCGATCAGTGATGCGGCATAGCTGATTTCGGCAAGGTTCTTCAGCATTCCTTCCGATCTCAGAATGTTGTAGTTCTGAAGAAGAACCGGAATGTCCTTCTTGGGCTTTACTTTTCGTTTCGTTGGCGTCATTTTGCTGGGAGAGGGTCCCAAATTACCACGATAGCTGCGCCAACTGTTATGTAACGGAGCGTCCGCATTACAATCGGTGAACACCCGTGAACCACCGAGCAGCCAAGGAGCCGGCCAATGTCCACCCGGACCTCGTACGGGTCCAACTCGAGCGCATCCTCTCGAGCAACGCATTCGGAGAAGCCGAGCGCGCCAAGCGCATGCTGGCCTTCATTGTCGAAAGCGCATTGAACGGCCGTGCAGCCGAGATCAAGGAAGCCGTCATCGGCGTCGAGGTGCTGGGTCGGTCCTCCGGGTTCGACCCCAAGATCGACCCTATCGTTCGCGTTGAAGCGAGCCGGCTCCGGACGCGCCTGGACTCGTATTATCAAAACGAAGGGCACGCCGATCCGTTGGAGATTGCGATCCCCAAAGGCGCCTACGTGCCGGTGTTCACGGAAAGACAGCCGGCGCGCGAAGTCGTTGCAAAGTCCCCCGCCTGGCGACTCCTGCTTGCTGCCTTCACCGCCGGGGCGGTCGTTGCAGGAATCACCGCCTTCCTCATGTACCGCGCTCGGCCGGTAGCCGAAGCGATGAAGCTATCGCTGCTCGCCCCAGCAGGCGCCGAGATCCAATATGCGGCGATATCGCCAGACGGCAGAAAGGTCGTATTCGCTTCGGTTCAACAGGGACAGCAAATGCTCTGGGTGCGCTCGCTGGACTCCCTCGGGGCGCAGCCGATACCCGGGTCCGTGTTGTCCGCTTTCCCATTCTGGTCGCCCGATAGCAAGTCGCTGGCGTTCTTCGGCATCGACAAGCTGCAACGTGTCGAACTCGCCGGTGGACCACCTCAGATCGTGTGCGAAAGCTTTGTCACTCGCGGCGGAGCTTGGGGAAGCGCCGGCTACATTGTCTTTGCTCCCCATCCAAGCGGCGGGCTGTTCAAGGTCCCTGCTTCGGGCGGAAAGCCGGAGCCGGTCACCTCCCTCGACGCATCTAGAGCCGAGGTCGCCCATCATTTCCCGGCGTTCCTGCCGGACGGGAACCGTTTCGTCTATCTCGCCGTCAGCACCCGCCCGCGCGATACCGCTATTCGCGTAGGGTCCCTGGATGGCAAGACCAATAAGATCCTCACGCATGCCAACGGGAGTGCGCAGTTTGCCCCTCCGGTCGGCGGCCGGCCCGGATACCTCATGTTCGGCTTCGATGGCACGCTCATGGCCCAGCCGTTCGATCCCGAAACTCTCGAATTGAGTGGCGGTCGAGTCACTGTAGCTCCGAACGTTCTCCACTTCCGCGGGCGGGCCGACTTTTCCATTTCGCAAGCCGGTACGCTCGCCTATCGCGCGGGAACGGGCAGGAATCTGCAGCTTACGTGGCACAACCGCGAAGGTAGGCCGCTGGCGGCGGTCGGTGATCTGAACAATTACTACTGGTGGGCGCTGTCGCCCGACGAACAGCGCCTCGTCTATCAGGAACTCTCCCTGGCGGGTGGCGATTACGCCGGCGGGCAACGGTCGTGCCGGCCCGGTCAAGTGCAACGCTTTGTTAGCCCGCGATCCGGCGGTATTCGTTCAGCCTTGCCGGCTCACCATTGCGTTAATCCAGATCGGCGCGAAGGGGGACGTGCAACCCTTCGACACGGGATAGTCCCGATAGATTCCCAACTTCTCGCCTATGGCGATGGCCCGCTTGCGGTGCTGGGGGAAGTGGATTCCTATTGCCGCAAGAGTATTGTTCATCGTCCACTGCACTTCCGGATCGGCGCTGGCCATTTCGGACTCGATGCGATCTAGCAGCGCCGGGAGAGCGAGCCCATCCGGACTCTTCGCGACCCGCTCCGCGGTGAGGTCCCATCCGGCGCGGGCCGCCCAGCGGTCGTCCGCGGCCATCCATTCCTCGCGAAGAGTCTCCTTGTCGGGGTGCTGCCTGACGGCATAGGCGATGAGCCAGTCCGCCACGCGCATAAAGGCAACGGACCGCACCATGCGTTCCATCTCGTCGGCCGACAGTTTCCCGGGCTGGATCAGGAGAGTGGCAAGGAACTGGGCGTCGACATTCCCGGTCTCCCAGAGCGAGAGAGCCAACGGATGGTCCGTCCGGATCTTTTTTGCCAGCACCCGGATGTCACCGAGACTCACGCCGAACTGATTGTCGCCAGTGCCGCTCCTGGCGTTCTGCGCCCGCACCTTCGCGTTGCCGAGCGCATTGAGCTGCTCGAGAGTTTCTTTGAGGACCATGGTCGGATTCTACTCGGAGACTGCCGAGCGCTGGCGGCGGCTTCATGTCGCATTCATCGTTCCCCTCGCCGTCCATAGAACTTCTCTGGACCAGCCTTCAAAGCGGCACTCCGATCCGAGCCTCGGGCGCGGCTCGGTATGCGGAACTTCTGGCTGCCGCCGCGGCTTCAATCCGTCATGGAATTCTGACCTGGCGAGTGATCTGCCCGTTGGCTTCCCAGTAAGTCCGCCTCGTAGTGATGACGGGATCGGTTGGCGCCGGCTGCACATTCCCGTCGATGTCGATAGCGCGCGATCGGACGTTGTGGTCGCCCGATGCCGGTCTGCCCCAGTCCAGCGTCCAGAACCTCCACGCATGGCCGCGCCCCGGTGCGGTCGCCGCTCTGGGTGTGTCGAGCGATGCCGGCACCCAGGGCCCACTATCTATCTGAACCTCGACGGCCCGAATCGGCGCTCCCCAGGCCGCGCCCATGATGCTGTACCGGTCATTCGTTCGCGTGACTTTGGCCGGCGCCGACTTGAGAAGAATCGGACCGACAGTCGTAAACGTCCAGACTGTCTGAGCACCGCGCTGCTGCTCGCGGATGTTAACGTAATCCCGCCCCATGAAGCGGCCCGCGTAACGGTGGTCGATCAGTTCGATGCGCGTCAGCCACTTTACGTTGGCGACTCCAAACCAGCCAGGAGCAATCAGGCGCGCCGGAAACCCGTGCGCGACGGGCAACGGTACCCCGTTCATCTGATAGCAAAGCAGATTGTCAGGCTGGAGCGCATCCCGGAGAGACATGCTTCGTGCGAACTGCTCCGTGATCGTCAGATCGAGTCCCCCGGTGTCGTCGGGCACGGCGGTTCCCGTGTCACCGGCGGAAATGATGCCCGGATTGTCGCGAACGGTTACCTGGCCGCTGTCAGCGCCCCAGAAGATCACTTCTGTCGCCGCATCTTGAATGCCCGCCTGATGCAACAGTGGCGCCAGTGCCGCTCCAGCCCACTGTGCGTTTCCGATCCCCCCGATAAAGAATGGCGCGCTGCTATTGCCCGAGCACTCGAGCGTGAATTCTACTTCTTTGCGTCCACGACCTTTGAGGTCCGCGAGCGTGAGGGACTGTGGCTGGTTGACCAGGCCCGTAATGTCGAGACGCCAGGTGGCCTCGTTGATTTCGGGCCGGCCATAGTGCTGAACGAAGAAGAAATTATCGGCGGGTGTGAGGCGGGAAATATTCTCCCACCTCAGAAGCTGGCCGGTTGGAGCGCCCGGAGGAAGAGGCGGCGGCTGATCCAGCCACGGGATCACAACCTCCCATACCTGTCCGAAAACCTTGGTCGGGCCGGCTACTTGCATAACCGTCAGCGCCGCCCCCGCTCCTTTCAGTAGACTTCGCCTTGTCATCGTTTCCTTAGCCATCCGAAACGCTCCTTTCGTGGATAGGCATCGTTCGTCCTGGACATCCTGCGGCAACCTGCCGGAATAGCGAAGTCAAATCGAGAGAAAATCTACATCGCGAGCTAATTGCCGGAAAGCATTGGCCTTTTAGCCACAGGTAACACGGTGAAACGGCGTTAACATATTTGTCCGCCGTGCGGTATACTGCCTCATCTCGCTATGCAGCTCTCGCGCAATCGAGATCAGATGGTTCGATTCGGGCCGTATGAGGTAGACCTTCAGGAGGGTGTGCTTCAGAAAAATGGCGTGCGGGTGAGATTGCAGTCGCAGCCGTTTCAGGTGCTGACCGCCCTTCTCGAGAACGCCGGAACAGTCATCACCCGGGAAGAATTACGGCGCCGCGTCTGGCCGGATAACACGCATGTCGATTTCGAGCATGGCCTGAATGCTGCAGTAACCAGATTGCGGCACGCCCTGTGCGACCCGGCTGCCACATGCCGCTATATCGAAACGGTGCCGCGGACCGGGTACCGATTCATTGGCGAACTCCGGCCCGGGCCCCCTACAAACGCCGCAACCAGCGACCTGTTCCGTCCACCGCAAACCTCCAACCCTAGTACCTCGATATCGGTGCGCCGGCCATTAGTCGTCACAGTTGCCGCGATAGCCGTTTTGCTCGTCACTCTCACCGTATTAGCCTTTTCTCGTCGTTCCGCCCCGCAACTCGCGGCGCCTCACCCGGTTCCACTGACCAGCTTCAGAGGACAGGAGTTCAACCCGGCGCTGTCTCCGGACGGCAAGTCCGTGGCGTTCTCCTGGGACGCAGACCGCGGCAACTTCGATATCTATGTCATGCAGCTAGGTTCCACTGCGCCCGCGAGAGTGACCACGAGTCCGGCACCTGATTTCGCGCCGGCCTGGTCGCCGGACGGCCGGACAATCGCTTTCCTCCGCCGGGTCGGCATCGACAAAGCTGATCTGATCCTGTTACCGGCGTCCGGTGGCCCTGAACGAGTGCTTGCGGGCATACACAATCTCGATCTCCGTCCATTTCCGGCGGGAATGAGGGTTTCCTCACTGTCCTGGTCGCGCGATAGCCGCTGGATCGCTGCTTCCCACCGTGCGCCGGGTGCAATTACTGAAGGAATCCACCTTTTCTCTGTGACCGGTGAACACCCGCGGCAGCTCACACACCCTCCCCTGCATTCCCATGGAGACCACTCGCCGGCTTTCTCACCAGACGGCCGTGCGATTGCCTTCTGCCGCCTGCAGGGCTTCAACACGAGCGAGATACATCTTCTACGGCTCGATGACGAGCTGAACCCGGCCGGAAAGCCGCAGCCGCTGACAAATCATGTGCGATGGTCCGTTGGCCCGGCCTGGACGCCTGACGGGAGTGCGATTCTGTATGTTTTCGGCGATGTCACGCACGCTCGTAGTTTTCGCGAGTTGCGGGTGATAGACATATCGGCCAGCCGACGTCCCGAGCGGACGATACCCTTCGACGCAACCATTGGCACGTTTAGCCTGGGAACGCACCTCGTGTATTCGCAGGTGCGCGTGGATACGGATATCTGGCGTGCCCGCATCCCGCCCCCGGGCGATCCGGCCAATGTCCCGGAGCGATTCCTCGATTCCACTCGCTCCGATTACGGTGCCAGATACTCGCCGGATGGCCGGAAAATCGCCTTTGTGTCCATGCGTTCCGGATCACCGGAGATTTGGACCGCGGATTCGGATGGTTCCGGTTCGACGCAACTGACGTTTATGGGGCAGTCCTCCACCCTGAATCCTCCGGCGTGGTCTCCTGACGGTCAGTGGCTTTTGTTCAGTGGCCGCAACGAGGCGTATCTGAACCTGTATGTGATTCCCGGCCGGGGTGGAACCCTGACAAGGCTTACCAGCAGCAGCTTCGATGAAAACATGGCGACATACTCACACGATGGCCGCTGGATCTACTACAACAGCATGCGCTCGGGACGAAGGCAGGTCTGGAGGATACCGTCTGCTGGTGGCGATGCTGTGCAAATTACGACACAGGGCGGGCTCCGGCCCGCAGAGTCTCCGGACCGGCAGTCGATTTTCTATGTGGCCGAGTCGGGTGGGGCAATCTGGCAAGTTCCGAAAGATGGTGGTAAAGAAACTGAGGTTCTCTCCTGCGTTCATCAGACGGCCTACGGGTTCGCCGTGACCACCGGCGGTATTTACTATCGAGACTGTTCCGAATCAACCAAACAGTACATTCGATTCTTCAGCCTCGCCACGCGGCAGAGCCGGCCTGTGGCAGAGGCAAACGAACCGCCTTTTGGGACTTCGCTCAGTGTTTCCCCTGATGGGCAATACCTTTTGTTCGACCAGGCGGCGAAAACCGATATGGATCTCATTCTGCTGAAGAATTTCCAGGTGCAGTGAATCGGAGCCGCAATCTCGATGAGATTCTCGCCTCGTAATCGAGAAATGTGTCCATACAGTTGAAAATGCTTGAAAGGCAGTCGCCTTCACGTCTTCGCGCGCTGTGGGCCTCGTCTCCGTTCAAAGGCGTCAGACACACGGAATTGTGCGCCATGATCGTTGGCAGCGCGTACAGTCCCATCAACCGCCATCGAGAGGTCAGCACGGCGGCGTTGAACGAGGGGATCCTCCACAACCGCGACGGCAGTTGCGGCGCTGGGAAGTGTGCCCAGTCCCGGGGACTTTCGGCGCGCTCACCAGATCCGGACGCTGCATCGTTCAAGTCGAACTTCACAAAGTCCGTCCGTCGGGGCACTAATACATCGGCCGACGCAAAGAATAGTGCCGACGTTGAGATCAAGCTTGTGAAGTGGCGTTATCGTAAAGTACATTCCCAGCTAGTCCATAACGCCAAAACGATGCGCGTCCACATCGCAGTTGCCTTGCCGACTTGTCGGTCCCGATTCGGTCAACTTCCGGCTAGCGACCACCCGCTAACCATCACGTGGGCAACCCGCGCAAAAAGGCGTGTCAAGCGTGTCTCAGATGTTTAAGGTGCGGCGAGCCTGCGAGCCATCTCTATATCGTTGGAATCCCAAAGAGGCCAAGCCCAAGTCACGTTATTACTTGCCCACCACTCGGTGGATGCCGGGGCGTATCAAACGATATACTTGCAGAACCCGCGTGCGGAAGGCGGGAGGTATGGACTGACGTCGTGTGGAGTGCTTCCGCTGTAGCTCCTTGGAGGCGGATGAAAAGTGGCTCCGGCCCCCGCCGATTGAGGCCGCCATGGTATGCAAATGCCGGGCGTACCATACGACCAGCCGGCGGTTTTTCGCTGGCTCTCGCGGCGTCAGGGCTGTGCCTTATGTGATGCGGTCATTTGAAGAGTACTTTTCGGAGAAGATCATCATCGAGGAACTGTGCCGTGCAAGGATGCAGCTGGCGAGCAGTCGCCATGCTGCGGCTTTCTTTCATAACATCGCGCGCACCGCGAAAGCTACTCACAGAGTGAGCCCACCCGCTTGGGGGCATATCCCAGTCGATATCTTTCCACCTCGTCGCGAGTGGCATCGCTTCCGGCCAAAGCGGCGCAACGGAATCGCAGGAGCTGAGGCTCAGTACCAGGCGCTGTTGCGTGCCGTGACCGTGCTGAGGGCGGCCACACCGGACGCCCCTTGGGTCAAGAATCTGCAAACCACGATCGACGGAATTCGCAAAAGAGTTCTGTCGAATCGAGCGATCCACTTCCGACCACCTACAATCCTCGCCGAACGCAAGGAGCCGAATGGGCATCGGTATCGACCCCTCGCGGTCTACCCGCTAGAAGACAAGATCATCGAGGGCCTAACTGCCCGGTATCTGCGAACCAATCTGGATTTCCTGTTTCACGATTCATGCATGGCGTTCCGATGCGGAGCCGGTAATGAGAGTCCACCGACAACGCATGACGCGCTCGACCGGATCATGGACTTGCGCTCAAGGTATCAAGGGTGTTTATACGTCGCCGAGTGCGACATCATGTCGTTTTACGACTGTGTCGGGCACGCAATAGCTAGGCGGGCACTTCGGCGGGTTCTGGCTGATGCGAAGCATTCGTTCGCAGTTAGCCCTCGGGCGGTCGCGATTTTTGACGCGTACATCGAGAGCTATGCCTTCTCGACAAGTGTTCTCGGCAAAGCCCAACGTGAACTGAAAAAGAAGGACTCGCAGGGGCAGTTCAAGTGGCCGAAGGAAGAGCTGGAGGCGCTGTATAGTCGACGCCAACTGCCAGGAATCGGCGTGCCACAAGGCGGCGCACTTTCATGTCTAGTCGCCAATGCCGTACTGCACGAGGCTGACAAGCGAGTCCAGCGAGTGCGAGAGGAAACGGGCATCGAGATTCTGTACATGCGCTACTGCGACGACATGGTGCTAGTTTCGCCTGAGCGCGCCGTGTGCGAACGTGCCTTCAACGCGTACACACAGTGTTTGGCGGAACTGCTGTTGCCCGCTCATCCGCCGAAACTGTATTCCAAGTACAGCCGAGAGTTTTGGGGTGGGAAGTCGAAGTTCGCTTATGAGTGGAGTTGCGAAGGCATTAGATGGATTCAGTTTGTCGGCTACCAAATTCGTTACGACGGCGTAGTGCGGATCCGGCCTCAGTCTATAAACAAACAAATACGCGCTGTCACAAAGGTGACAGATCGCCTCGTTGCGACGCTGCGCTTCGCCCAGAAGAAACAAGCCATCAGGCGTACGCTGCATGAAGTAGTTCACCGTTTTCGACATCGCCTCATCGCGATGTCGGTTGGCCGAGTCGTGCTGGGCAGACCTCAGGTTGGGCCGCTACCCATGTCATGGGCGGCGGGGTTTCGCGGGCTTGAGGGACGAACCGTCCTTCCGACATGCTTCAAAGCGCTTGACCGACACAGGGAGCGAGAGGTTCACAGAATAAAGCGAGCGCTTGCGGATTGCACACTGCCAATGAAGAACGACAAGAAGAAAACGGCTGGATTCCATCGCTATTACGGAAGGCCATTCAGCTACTGGAACCCCTTTTCGACGTAACACCTCCGGTTCCTAGCAGTTGCCTATCGTTCTCGCAAGCGGTTCGGACTGCGACTGAACCTTGCTGACGGCTGCTATGCCGAGATCCGAAGTCCGACGACTCGCCGATTGTGGCGCCGATTGCCTTTCCCAAACCGGTCACGAACAGCTGTTAAAAACTGGGCCGGTCTGCGAGCCTGCTCCAATGGATGTCACGAACAGCTGCTGGCGCGGGATACTCGGCGCGGAACAGCTTCTCAGGGTATCCGGCAGGCGACAACACAGCTAGATTATTTGCTTGTCCAGCCAACTCCATCACACTTTTATGGCCCGCTTCGGTGAACGTCGAATAGTCGTTGTTCTGCTCGGAAGACATCTCATTGCATAGTTTTCGTTTGGCAGCGCGGACCTTGTGGTTTCGCCCGCATGGACGCTGTGGTAGATCAGCTCACGTTGAGACCTGTTCATCCTAAAGCGGAGGCTGCGCGACTTAACAGGACTGATCTTTTGCTACTTTTGCTGAACGCCGTCAGGCGGGCACCTCACTTTGCGTCACAATCAACGGAACCGCAATCGCCCGGTGGCGCCGTGACGGAATCAGCGCCGAGGGCCGTAGTGCGGTATGGCCTGGCCTAATTCTAAGGCGCCTAGATCGGGCTTTTGTCCGGCGAACCCGTCTGTGATATTCGGCAGCACCATCCCGCGATCAATCGCGGCAGAACCTGGTTTGAGGCGAAAGTCCAGATCTTCGGCTTTGTGAAGTCTTTGGACGTTTGACTGGTCTTTCGCATCGAGTCGTGGAACATTGATGAAAATGTCGTAGTCGAGCGTGAGGCTGTGCCGGTCTTGTTGCGTAGCCTTGCTGTAGTCCTCAAGTGAGGCGAAGGATCGTGCTTCGAGGCCAGGCAAAGATACGGGGCTGGTGCCACGTCCGCCTCTGGCCTGACGCAGGCCACTATAGTCGGCGGGTGTCTGCGAGGGCGGCGAGTTCCATTGAAAGGAGATCTTGGCGTCCGGATTTGGACGGAATCCATTGTAGTCGGAGGAACTGTAGTTCGTGGTCGTATTCACATTCAGAATGGCCGGAGCGGAGTTCTCCCCCAGCATAAGGTTATTCCGCCAATGGACGTTGCCGGCGGACGCGGCGGTAGTTTCCGTCAGGATTGTGTTGTTGTAGAACAGCACACCGGCCGAACCGGTGGTCAGCCTTGCGGAACCGGTCGGAGCATGATAAGCGATGTTGCGAATCCAGTACACTGGGCCACCGAGAGAAGGCTGATTACAGAAGGGATGCGAAGCGGAGTTCAGCATCATGTTCCTCATCACCCGCACATTATGCATGCTGCCATCGATCTCGAACGCGTTGTCGTGGAAGTTTGTCATGTAGTTGTTGTAGAAATCGATCGATACCGGGCGGCGATCCCACTTCTCTTTTGGAGGGTAATGCGGCCCATCAATGGCATGCGAACCGTCCGGGTTTCCGTATGTTTCGATGTCGATGCCGTCGTGGAAATTCGCAACGTAGTTGTACGCAACCACGTGACCGGACCCGTAAAGCCTGACGGCCGTGTAAGACGCCATCACCGGCGGGAATTTCTGACCGTCGACACCGTTGAATGGAACCCAGAACGCTCCATTCCATCCAAGCAGGTGCTTGGGATCGTCGCGCCCATTGAAGTAATTGTCCGCAATATAGAAATTACTGGAGCCTGAGTAGTTGGTGAATATTCCGATGTTCACGTTTTCAAGTCGGCAGCCCTTGACGGTGAGGCCTTTAGAGCCGGCGATGAACTGTGTGCCGGCCCAAATACCGATCTCTGTGTTGCGGATTGTTACGCCCTCGAAATAGTTGTAATTGGCGGCTTTGACGTTAAACAAGTTGAAATTTCCGTTGCCGTCGAAGATCACCGGCCCGTCTCCAGCCGACTTAATCACGATTGGTCGGTCGGGAGTTCCATTCGCAGTAAGGTAGTACGTACCTTCAAAAGGAGTGGTAGCGTTCACCGAGTGATCGTTAAGAATCGACGGGAACCGCATGACGCCACCATAATACTCAGGGTGATATTGATACACGCCGGCGTGTACCAGGATGACGTCGCCCGGCTTGACGCGAGGCCGGGCGGCCGTAACGGTATCTCCGCCGCCGCAGGAGTAGTTATACGCGCACATTAACGCGTCGAAAGCTGGTTCGCTTTTTGGTCCCTTAAAGTCCGGATGATAGACGTGGTAGACCTTGCCTTTTGCATAGGGCTTCGGCTCCGGGCGGGTGCGTACGCTCACCGTTTGCGTGAAAGTTTTCCCGGCGTGTCCAAGAAATCCGTCCGGATCCGAGAGGACGAATCGAGCCTCGTATTGCGTATTGGGTTCGAGGTCCAAAATGCTCCCGGCAAACATGTTGGGTGAGACTACGTCGAACACCCCCTGACCTTGATAGATTTGTTCTCGTTGCAGTCGTAAAAGCGGCAGGCCGTGTTTCCAGCGCGTCTCGCCTTGCCTTCGGTACGATACTTCCACCTTGGCGTTTCGATTGTCGTCGCCTTCAATTCTCCATTCAAAGCCGAGGTTAATCAGTGTAGGCGGGTCTGTGAACAGCTCACCGGGTCGGGTTCTGTTTTCGATTGCTGCTGCGCGCGCTTCAGGAACGACTAAGACAAACAGGAACAAAACACCAAAGCGTGTCATCTTTTCCATGGAAAACTCGATTGTTGTTCGGGAACGGTCAAGCTCGGGCGCCAATAATGATGTCTGCGAGGGTCAAAAGATCAACGTATGTCAATGGGCCTCCAATTGGTTGCGATTTTGTTCTACCTGTGTTGATTGCGATCGCAAATTCATCCGGCAGAGCACGCTTATGTACAACGACTGTCTGGATTGCCGGTAATCCCAATATGAACTGGCCATGATTTCCAACGGCGAGATACGAGTCAGCCCACTCGGGTTGTTGTTTGCTGACTGTGGGCTTCCACCACATGTACGCGTACCCCATCACTCCGCTCATATTTGATAGCGCGGCAGACTTGACGTGAAGAGCTGTGCTCTCTTTCACCCAGGGCGACGGGATAATCTCACTGCTGTTCCAGATGCCGCCGTTCACCATAAGAAGCCCGAGCCTGGCCATATCTCTCGCCGAGAGCCACATTTGATAGCTCTTATAACGGGACGGCGCGCCAGGATAACCGAGCATTCGTTGCCGCCCAACATCGAAGTCCTGAAATTGAAGCGGACCAGCCAGATCTTCTGCGAGCGCGCGAAACACCGTCTTTCCCGTTAGCTGTTCGAAGACGGCGCCGGCTACGTTGTAATCCCAGTTGTTGTAGTAGAAATATTCTCCCGGCATTTTCGATCCGCGCTTCGGTGGAGGTAATGAGTTTCCGGAAGGATTGCTTTCCGGCCAATAGACACCCGAACTGCTCATTAGAAGATGGCGGACAGTCGACGTCTTCTCGATTGGAAGAAGTCCCTCACCTCCCTCATCGATGCCGAGTTCACCGACTGTCTTGTTTAAGTCGATCGTGCCATTTGCGACGTACTTCCCATACAGAATAGAAAGAACGCTCTTGCGGGCGGAAGCGAGATAACTCACGTGGCCGATGTCTCCGTACGAATAGACGATCTTTCCACGTGTGATGATCAGCAACGAGGTGGTCGGTTTCGTAAAAAGCGTTTGCTCAAGAGTATCCAAACCAGCAGAGCGAAAACCTGCAGCTTCAGCGCTAGAGAAACGCTCCCAAGTCATCCCGGGATTAGTTCCGAGTGCCGAATTTGATTGAGCGGCAATTGCACCATGCAAGCCCAAAGCCATTGACCCAATGACCATTCGGCGACTCGGCCTTTGAGAATTGTTCCGCGCTATTTGGTCCGGCCCGTCGCGAAATTCCATCGGCGTATTATGTCAAACTCGTGGGGGTCTTGCGCTACTACACTTCACTGTCAACATTGGCCCTTCTAACCGAGCTCAACGGAATGTAGCTTTGTCGCCCATTGCTTGACGAAGGACAATCCACTTGCCGCGGAACGGCGAAAACGCTGAAGTAATTACGGTTCTGCGTCTTGGCCAACATTAGCCCGGATATCTCACTAACCCTATAGCAAAAAGCCGCGGTTCATGGCATAAATAGGTTTCCAATCCAATAGTTAGCGCCAGGAGACAAGCGGCCTTTGCTATGACACAGTGTACTCAGTCGAGCTTCGAATTCAAAGCGCATTATGCGCGGGAGGTGGTTGCCCGTTTTGACGGCGGGGCTATCAGTTCAGACGGAGGCTCGCTGCTGTTGCGGCAAACGGATCAGCGGCTGAATCTGTTGGCGCGATTCTCGGACTGCTTTCTTGACGGGCGGGAACAGGATCGGGTGGAACACTCGGTGCTGGAGATGGTCTCGCAGCGCGTCTACGGACTGGCGCTCGGCTATGAAGACCTGAACGATCACGAGCAATTGCGGAAGGATCCGTTGTTTGGAGTGCTGGCTGGGCGCGAAGAACTAGACAAGCCACTTGCGGGTAAGAGCACGTTAAACCGATTGGAACTCGGCAATGGCCAACAGGATCGATATAAGAAAATCACGTTCTGGAAGCAAGCGGTAGACGAGTTGCTAGTCAGAGTGTTTGTCGAATCGCACGAAAAGGCGCCGGAGGAAGTCATTCTCGACGTAGACACAACCGACCTGCCGCTGCATGGGAAGCAGGAAGGTCGCTTCTTTCACGGCTACTATGATCACTACTGTTACCTGCCGTTGTACGTCTTCTGCGGAGAACATGTCCTGTGCGCACGGCTGCGACAGTCCAATTGCGATGCGTCGGCAGGAAGCTTGGTGGAGATCGAAAGAATCGTGGATCAGATTCGCCGGGCATGGCCGACAGTGAAAATCATCTTGCGGGGCGACTCCGGATTCTGCCGCAACGAGTTGATGAGTTGGTGCGAAAGCAAGCGCGTGGATTATGTGTTCGGGTTGGCGCGCAATCAGCGGCTGCGACGCATCATCGGACGGCAGATGTGGGAAGCAACGGAGCAGTGGAACCGGACCGGCGAGCCGGCGCGAGTGTTTACTGAGTTCAAGTATCAGACCAGAAAAACCAAGAAGCGAGGCTGGGATCGGGAGCGCCGCGTGGTGGCCAAAGCCGAGCATATCGATGGCAAGGAGAACCCGCGCTTTGTCGTGACATCGCTGAGTCCCGAACAGTGGACGGCACAAGCGCTGTACAAAGAACTGTACTGCGCTCGCGGCGATATGGAGAACCGGATTAAAGAGCAGTTCAGTTTGTTTGCCGATCGGGTGAGCGCCGAGACGATGCGGGCCAACCAACTGCGTCTGTATTTCTCGGTAGTGGCTTATGTGCTGGTCAGCGGATTCCGGCGCCTTGGATTGAAAGCAACCGAGTTTGCGCAAGCACAGGTATCCACGATTCGCACGAAGCTACTGAAGATCGGTGTACAAGTAAGAATGACGGTGCGCAAGGTCTGGATCTCGATGGCATCGAGCTACCCGTGGCAAAGCGTGTATCAGCGGGCCTGGTCGAACTTACGCATCTAGAGCGGCATAGGGAAGGCCAGTCTGATTCAAAACTCCAACGGTGGAAGGACTACCGTCAAACAAGTGCGCTTTCTTGACACATTGAAGGGCACAGGCACGCTCGACAGCTGAAATAACTCCCCGCTACTCCGACGAAATCACCACTCGTCTTTGCCTCAGCTGAGCTTACCGTCACACTTGCCCCATTTCTCTCGGCATGACCCGCTCACAAGAACTACTCGTGAGACATCCGGGTTAGTCTCGCTAAACGCTATGACTCTATCTGGAGTGACGCGGCGGCGTACTGCTGGGGAGTGGCGGCATTTGAGCGCCGGGTCACTTCGGATAGAGACGTTTGAAGGAAGCCGCCCTGTATTTGGCAGGGCGATTGCTTATTGGGTATTCAATCGCGATTGTGATACTGAAGGCTGAAATCGTGTTACACAGCACTCGGTGGCATCGCAGTCGCCCTGCCAAATGATACACGCCGCCAGGCGTCCGCCGCATTAGCGGCTTCGTTCAAACGCCGCAGCGTCCGCGAATCCAGTTGTCTGTGTAGTCGGCGCTCCACAAGCGGCGTAGGCCGCTCACGCAGTAACTACGGTCACTGGAAAGTACCGCCAACTTGCCTCAGCACTCCGCCGCACTCCGAGCGTGTACGAACCCGGACTTGCGCCTGTCAAGTCCGCGTCGATCGTCACACGCTGCGACTCCGCAGAAACCTGAACCGTTTTCGACAAGAGTGGAGGCGCTTCCATGGTTTTCCAGAACTGGACGACATACTGCCCCGGCGGGCTGTCCTTTCGCATTCTTAGCGAAATGCGCAGTCGCGCCGCTGGCGCTGACAACGGCGGCCCGCTTGGGCCTTCCATCCGTTCAGCGTTCAATCCTCGGAGGGTCTTCTGGCTCTCTAAATCCCAATCCACGTTATAGATCTGCCGTTCCCAGAGCAAGAAAACAGACGCCCCTCCGGCCGCTGCAACTGTCACGCTCGCCGCAATCAGAGCACTTCGACGAGTGTGCAGTCTGCGCTTACCGTGATCGCGAAGCTCACCCTTGTATCGAAGAAACTCGGCGTAGCAAGGCGAACAGTGTGTGATGTGTTGCCAGAGCTCATCCTTCCGAAGCTCGGTGCGTGCGGCGACTTGGCGGACGGCGGCATCTCCGGGGCATCCTTCCCGATTCGGGTTCGGATAATCGCGGAGAATCGACTTCTGAACTGAATCTGCAATGCGGTTGTACTTCTGCTCCGGTGATTCGGCCATCTCATTTAACGCGCATCAGTTTAGCGCACTACCGGTCGTGACTTTCGTACTAGAGAAACTGATCCGGGGGAGGGAAAGCGGGCGGCGAAGCCGCTCATAGAAGAATCAAGTCCGCCAATGCTGCTGATCCAACGACTGATCGGCAATTGGCAACCTTCATCGGAGCACCTGAAGGAGTCTGTCCGCGAAATCGGACCTACGTTCCAGCCAGCGGTCGAATCGCTTGCGAACCGTATCTGGCTTTTTGCCCAGTCGCTCGCCGATCTCCGGCCAGGTTGCGCCGTCCTGCATCAAATCGATAATGACACTGATTTCCTTGAAGCCGCTGGCAAGGAGTTCCTCGCTAATCGCAGCCAAATCCAATTTAGACTGGTACTCGGAATCGTAGTCCGTCGGGTCGGTATCCAGCTTTTGGCGGACCACGCTTTCGAGCTCATCCAGCGCCAGAGTAAACCCGTTCCGCTGGCTCTTGGTTCCGGCCTGCAGGTCCCGTGCGTACCACTTCGCCCGTGCGTACACTCTGCCGGACGGAGATCTCCCGAAATCCTCCCCATGAGTCCGCCAGACACCGTGAACCGCTTCCTGCGCTACTTCCGAAACGCGGTAGACGTCGTGCAGGGTGACACGGCTCAATCTTCGCAATGGATTCTGAATTTTGGCTGTGGCCTCAAACCATCCCCAGGCAATCCGTTTCCCATGCTCATCGTGCGCAGGAATACAGATGGGGACGATTTTGTCTCGTTCTGATGCGGGCAATTCCTCGTAATCAAAAGGGATTGTGACTAGCATACCGCCTCGAAGCCATAACGAAAATCGACTGCCTCTGTCCGGGTTAGAACCTTTTTAAGGCCTTTCTCAGTGAAGGGTCCTACATGAGGCACTGCCGGAAATATAACACAACCCCGGAAATCTGCAATGACTAGTGTCATCTCGGTTGCTCATGACGAGCAGCATCAGCGCCTCGAAACGAAGCTCAGGCGAGAGCTTGGCGAAACCGTTCTGGCCGCCCTGGCCGATGATCGTACGGAGGATATCCTGCTAAACCCGGATTCTTCTCTTTGGGTAAAAAGAATTGGCGAGGGCTTTTCTCGAGCCGGAGATATGGCCCCAACGACAGCGCTCAGTGCCCTCGCAACGATCGCCGCCTGGCGCGGCACCGCCATCAACCATAACAACCCCATCCTCGAAACGGAGCTGCCGATTGACGGAAGCCGTTTCGAAGGAATCGTCCCTCCCGTAGTCCGCCGTCCGGTGTTTGCAATCCGGCTTCGGCCCAGACGGATCTTCAGCCTCGAAGAATACGAGCAAGGCGGCATTCTCACCGAGAAGACCGACCCACTAAACAGGTTGCGGTCGCGCGAGGACTTCGCGACGGCGGTCCGCCGGTTCAGGCATGCCGATGTGATCCGCGCCGCTGTGCGGGCTAAAAGGAACATGCTGATTGTCGGGTCCACGGGAAGCGGGAAAACGACGCTGGTAAACGCCATCCTGCAGGCACTCGCGGTCATCACCCCACATGACCGGGTGATCTCTATTGAGGACACCACAGAGTTGCAGTGCCCCGTCAGAAACTACCTCGATCTGCGCGCGGTCGGAAATGTCTCCATGCTTGACTGCCTCCGCGCCTGCATGAGGTTGAAGCCGACTCGTATTGTCGTGGGCGAGGTTCGTGGTGCGGAGGCGCACACCCTGCTCAAAGCTTGGAATACCGGGCATCCCGGCGGTGCGGCGACAGTCCACGCCAACGATGCCGTGAGCGGTCTGATCCGGCTCGAAAGTCTCATAGCCGAGGCCACGAGCGCTCCTCAGCAAAATTTGATCGCTGAGGCGGTGGATCTGGTGATCTTCGTTGACGAGGAGCCCAGCGTCAAAGCCGGGCGCAAGGTCCGCGAAGTGTTGCTCGTTTCCGGGTATCGGGATGGCCAATACCAGGTCGAGCGCGTTTGAATGTATCCAAAGGGAGGATTTCACTTGATGACACTCGTTCATTTCTCGGCTCTGTCCAGAGTCGGCTCCAAACTCGGGGCTCTATATGCGCTCGCAATGATATTCAGTGCGCGCGCTCACGCTGCCGCGGCCGGCACGCTCCCGTGGGAAGCGCCTATGACGGCAATAGCAACGTCGCTGACCGGACCCGTCGCCTACGCTGTCGGGCTGATCGGGATTGCCATCGCTGGCGGATCAATGCTGTGGGGAGGTGAGCTGACAGAGTTCGGGCGACGGGCTTGCATGATCGGCCTCGTCGTTTCGGTACTCGTGTTTGCTGCTCCGATGCTGTCCTCGGCCTTCGGCGTCACTGCCGCGGTGGTGTAACCGTGGAAAGTTCCGACCGGCCGCGCGAGGTTCTCATTCACCAGTCGGCGAACAGACCGAACCAGCTTATGGGCGGAGATCGGGAACTTGTCTTAATGACAGTTCTGATCTCGGTCTCGCTCGGGTTCAGTCTGGCTTCGTTGTGGGGCGTCGCTCTTGCCGCTTGCTGGCACATCGCAGCAATGGCCGTACTGAAACGTATGGGTAAAGCCGATCCGCTGCTCCGACATGTATATATGCGGCACATACGATACAGACCGTTCTATCCGGCCAAGAGCGGCCTTCATTCGGCCTGCCTACAAACGGCAATGCGATGGATCTGACCAATGTCTACATTGAGCGCACGCGCCGTGGCAGCCCGTGCGCTGCTCTTTAAGTAAGGAGGTTGTGATGCAACGGAATGAGCATCGCCGCAATCCCCGAGGTCTCGCGGACCTGCTCCTACCGCACGCCCTGATCGAGAATGGAATTCTCCTTCAGCAGGACGGATCTCTTCTGACTGCCTGGTCTTTCAGAGGGCCGGATATGATGTCCGCCTCGGCTTCTGAGATGAGCGCCCTCAACGCGAGGCTGAACCAATGCCTGCGACTTGGCAGTGGTTGGATGGTACAGTGCGATGCCGTTCGAACTCGAGCTCCGGGATATCCGGAGGATGGCGCGTTTCCTGACCCGGTCACGAAAGTGGTTGACGTTGAACGCCGTCAGCAGTTCATGGCAGAGGGAGCCCACTTCGAATCGGAGTATTTCCTGAGCTTGACGTACCTCCCGCCGGCGGAAGCGGAAGAGAAAATCAAAGGATGGATGTTCGACGGGAACGGCTCGTACAGCAGTGCAAGGACCGCTGAACAGATCCTTGAGCGATTCCGATCCCGAATCGATATGTTCGAGAACGTCTTCAGCACACTTTTTTCAACCGAACGCTTGCAGCGTGTCACGGTCACCGATGAGCTGGGCGGCTCGCACACGCACGATCGGCTGCTTCGATATATGCGCCGCTGTATCAGTGGCAACGATCACCCGTTCTCGCTTCCGGAGATCCCCAGTTTTCTGAATGAAACGCTTGCCTGCCAGGACTTCGCTGCCGGCATCGAGCCACGCATCGGCCGCAAACACATGCGAGTCATAGCGCTGGACGGTTTTCCGAAGATGAGCTCACCTGGCATCCTGCGGGAGCTTGATGCGCTGCCGATCGAGTACCGCTGGAACACACGCGCAATCCTGATCGATCCGGAAGACGCTCGCGATCTTCTCGACATGCACCGCAAGAAATGGCGTTCCAAGATCAGGGGATGGAAGGATCAGATCTTCCGAAGTCAGTCGGGAGCGATCAACCTCCACGCTCAGGAGATGGCTGTTGATGCCGAGCAGGCCATGGGAGTAGCGTCTTCCGGTGATGTGCAGTTCGCGCAATACTCAGCAAACATCATCTGTCTCGATGAGGATAAGGATCGCCTTTACGAGAGCACGCGTAAGGTAATGAAAACTGTTCAGAACCTGGGCTTCTCATGTCGCGTCGAGACCGTTAACGCGATTGAGGCATGGCGCGGTTCACTTCCCGGTGACGGCTACTGCAATGTGAGGCGCGTCCTTCTCCACACCCTGAACTTGGCGGATATGCTGCCGATCACATCCGTATGGGCAGGCCTGCGGGAGAATCCTTCCGCTCTCATGCCGAAGAATAGTCCTCCTCTATTGTTCGCAGCTACGAGCGGCGCGACTCCGTTCAGGTTTAACTTGCACGTATCGGATCTCGGGCACACGCTGATTCTAGGACCATCGGGCGCAGGCAAATCGACGGCTCTCGGCTTAATCGCAGCCCAGTGGTTCCGCTACCCGCGGGCACAGGTCTTCGCGTTCGACCGCGGGTACTCGATCTGGATGTTGACCCAGGCTGCCGGCGGTGAATTCTATGATCTTGCGGGTCCGAAGACCGATCTTGCGTTCTGCCCTTTGCGTGACATCGATGATGAATCGGACGTCACGTGGGCTGTCGGCTGGGTTGAGACGCTTTGTCATCTGAGCGGGTTGAAGGTAACGCCCCGCCAACGGAATTCAATAGCCGACGCTGTTTTGCAGCTGCGCTTCTCGCCAACACGGACGTTAACGGAGCTGAGCGCGAACGTTCAAGATATGGAAGTCCGCGACGCCCTTCAGCACTTCACCGTCGCCGGAACACTTGGCACGCTCTTGGACGCGGAAACGGACTCTCTTGGTTCAGGTCGTATGTTCGCATTCGAGACCGAGAACCTGCTGCAGCTCGATGACAAAGCAGTCATCCCGGTTCTGCTTTACCTTTTTCGGCGCATTGAGCGGCGGCTGGATGGGTCGCCCACCCTTATTTTGCTGGATGAAGCTTGGGCTTACCTGCAACACGATCTCTTCCGGGAGCGGCTGAAGGATTGGCTTAAGACGATGCGCCGGAAGAACGCCGCCGTGGTCCTCGCTACACAACAGATCAGCGATGTGGCCAACTCCGACATTGCCGATGTTGTGCTTGAAAACTGTTCGACGAAGATTCTGCTGCCCAATGCCGAAGCGAAGAACACCGGGACGCGCGAATTCTATGGTCGCCTCGGCCTGAACGAGCGTGAACTGGACATTCTTCAGGTCAGCATTCCGAAGAAACATTACTACGTAATCAGCAAACTCGGAAGGCGGCTCGTGGATCTCGGTGTCGGTAGAGTCGCTTTGTCATGGGTCGGGGTAAACGGCAAAGAGGAACGGCAGATCGTTGAGAGCGTCATCGATCAGTTCCCGAACACGTGGCGCGAAGAGTGGCTTCGGCTGAAGGGGTTAGGGCAGTGGGCAGACTACTTCTCCACCCTCGAAGAAACAGAGCAGGAGGAGGAATACGTATGCGCAACAAATTAATCGCGGCGGCGCTGGCTTCCGTCATCGCCGTGGAGACGCCTGAGAAAGCGCACGCTGGTGCTTTTGCAACGGAGTTCACGCAGATCCTCAATCATGGCCAGCTCGTAATGGAGTACATTCGCCAAGGGCAACAGCTCGCAAACGAACTGAACATGTACGCAGATCAGCTCCGAAATGTGAAAACGCTGCCCGCACAGGTGTTCGGTTCGATTATGGGGGATTTGAACTCGCTCGCGACGATTGTTCAGGGCGGGCAAGCTCTCGCGTATTCTCTCGCGGGGCTTGATGCCAAATTTCGGGCGGTTTTCACGGGGTACGGAACGACGCCAAACGCGTACTACCCGAACTACAAGAAGTGGGCCACTGCCTCGCTGGATACAACCTTGGGAACGCTCAAAGCTGTTGGACTACAGGGCCAACAACTTCAGAGTGAGCAGACTGTTCTGAACAAACTCCGCGCGATGGCGCAATCGTCCGATGGTCGAATGCAGGCGCTGCAGGTGATGGGCCAGATCGCGGAGCAACAGACGCAGCAGCTCATGAAGCTTCGACAGATCATGCTGACGGATCTTCAGAGTAAGCAGGCGTATCAGGCAGCGGTTATCCAGCAGCAGGCGGCCGAACACGCCGCCACCGAACAATTCTTCAAGCACAATCCAGCATCTGGTGACGGTCGCGTTTTTCGTCCGGGCATACATTGAGTGAGGAAACGAATGAGGATTGTGGAATCGATTTTATTGGGACTGATGGCGGGACTGCTGATTTGCACTGGCTGCTCCCGTCAGGAGGCAAGAAGCGTGATTGTCCAGAAAGCCGAGAAGGCTGGTGCCGGTGATCTATCTGCGGCTTCGTCCCCAGCAATCCAGCAATGGTTGGGCAAGCACCGGGAGATTGCCATTGAAATCGAGAGTATGTGTAAGCCTGTCCGCAAAGCTGCCAAAGCCCAATGGGCGGATAGCACAGAGGGCCGCCTGTGCGCCGCGTCTAACGAGCTTGCCTTCTTCCGGTCCGCTCCCGCGAGAGGCGACGGCAGAGTGTTCCGACCGGGCGTAAACTAGCAAGCTCAAATCAATCGTTCGTTTTCAGTGCGGCGTGCCCTGACCGAGCACGCAACAGGAGAGGTGTGCCTTGTTCGACCGAATGCTGACAACTCATCAACTCTGCCGGCTCCTACTCCGATCATTTCCGGTACTCGCGATTGCAGCAGTGTGCGTGCAGGTTGTTGCTGCTCAGGGGTTCACGACCACGAATCCCGGCGACATCATGCACCAGTTCCGCAGCATGCGGACTACTTGGATGACGAACGTCTGGGTATTCGCAAATCGGCTGTTCGGCATCCTTGCGGTAATCGAGTTCGCTTGGAGCGCGATCGTCATGGCCCTTGATAAATCGGACATGCAGAGTTGGACGGCCGCCCTTGTCCGACGGATTATGTGGATCGGCGCTTTCTATGCGCTTCTGATCAACGGGCGGTACTGGATACCGGCTATTATCTCGAGCTTCGAAGTCATCGGACAGACGGCATCCGGAACTCCGGGCATTTCACCGAGTGACGTATTCGCACAGGGTATCGACATAGCCGGTGCGCTCATGGATGCTGTCAGCACTTCTGCATTTTTCACGAACCCAGGATCGTCGCTCGCTCTCGCACTCGCCGCCATCCTCATCGTGATCTCGTATGTGATCATCACGCTCAACTACATCGTGACCATGGTCGAAAGTTATCTCGTCATTTCGGCGGGTTTCATAATGCTCGGCTTCGGCGGAAGCCGGTGGACGGCTCCGTACGTGGAGCGTTACATCGGTCTCGCAGTTTCAATTGGTATCAAGATCGTTTTGATCTATTGTCTAGTCGCTGCGGGATTCGGACTTGGAGTCGGCTGGCTAACTGAAGCGCAGGGTGTTGGGACCTCGCCAAATCCTGCGATGACTGCGTTCGATGTGATGGGCGCGGCCATCATCTTCATGATGCTGTGTTGGCAGATCCCGAAGCTGTTTGGCGCTGTGCTCGGTGGATCGCCCGCCCTCACAGGTGGGGATCTCGTGGGAACGGGCGCCGCGGTGATTGGAGGCGCGGTCGCCGTTGGTGCCGCTGGTGCGGGCGCAATCGCGGCGGTCGCTGGCGGCACTGCCGCCGCTGGAGGTTCTGCCCTTGCCGGTGGAACTGGGATGGCAGGGGCTGGTGGGTCCGGTGCGGCCGCGGCAGGGAGCACGTCGGGAATCGGTTCGGTCGGATCAGCGAGTTTAGGCAGTGCAATCGTTCCGCCGCCGACCGGTGCCTCTCCGAGCGCGGGTACCAGCAGTGCAGCGTCTCGCCAACCGGAACCCCCAACGAGACATGGCGGATTTGCCGCTGAGGTTTCCCGTGTTTCGTCTGGACCTGATACGGCTGACAGAAATACTCCGGGATCGCAAGGGAACACTTCAGCGGCAGGATCAAGTGGCGTGTATGCAGAGTCGCCGTCTCCCTCGCGCTCGCTCGCGAACCTTGGAGGAGAAGCTCTGGCGGGCTCCGGCTTCGAGCAAGAACGATCTGCGAAGGGCTTTGTCACCTCATCCGCTGCTGTCCCGCCGCCGGCGTACTCGCCGAGCTCGTTGGGAATACGAGCCCCGCAGCCGCCTCCTGCTGGATCTGGTCAGGGCAGTAACGCACCGGTCCCCGATGTCGCCCCGGGTTCGGTACAAAGCACAAGCATAGATTCCGCTTCTGCCGCCTCGGACGTCAGTTCTGTCCACAGCTCCGCTGGAAATCCGCAAGCTCCGTCTGGCCTCGACAGGATCGGAAAGGCCACACGCAAAACGGAGAACGTGCTCCGCGGCACGCACGACCGCCTTCGTGACGCCCGCTTGCGCATCGGCCGCATGTCCGATGCGGCGCCGCCTCCATCGCCCCCGCGGATGCCAATCGATCATGACAACGACTGAGGAGGACCGGACTGATGGTTTCGTTCTTTGCAACTCGAAGATTTAAGACGGTGGCGGACAAGGTGGGTCCCGAAATCTACAATCCCTATCTGGCGGCCCGCCGTGAATGGGACGAACGATACGGAGATCAGATTACTCGCGCCCGGAACTGGCGCACGATGGCCTTCCTCTCTGGGGTGATCGCTCTACTTGCCACCGGTGGTTTGATCTGGCAATCGAGCAAGTCCCACGTGGTTCCGTTCGTGGTAGTCACGGATAGCCTGGGCCGGTCTGTTGCCTCAGGAATTGCCGACCAGGCTTCTCCAGCTGATGAACGAGCTCGCCGCGCAAGCATCATCTCCTGGGTGGAAAACCTTCGTCTGGTGACAACGGATGGCATTGCGCAAAGGAAAGCAATCGACCGAGTTTATTCGCAGATCGCAAATGGAAGCCAGGCGCAGACGTTCATTTCCGAGTTCTACCGTACTGGTCAGCCGTTCACCCGTGCAGCCAGCGAAACCGTTTCCGTGGAAGTGAAGTCGGTCCTCGCGAACAGCGACCGAACCTTTGAGGTCGATTGGGTTGAGACGACGCGAGATCTGTACGGTGCCGTCAAGAGTACCGACCACTGGAAGGGCGCTTTCACCATTGCACTGAACCCGCCCAACGACGAGCGCCTGGCGCGCATAAACCCGCTCGGAATCTACGTAACCTCGGTGAGTTGGGCCAAAGTTCTTTGAAAAGGAGTTCCTATGCTACTACGATGCACAATCGCTTTCTATGCCGTCGTTTCACTCTTTAAGCTCTTCGGACAAACGCCCGCGCCTCCGTCGCCAGTCGTGGAAGTGAAGCGCACGCCGTCGGCTTCGAAAACCAAACCCGCGGCCGGCGTTCCCGTGGATCTTGCGCAGTATGACTATGCTACGCAGATTCGCGCGCTGCAGGACGCCGGTTCCATTCCCACCGAGCTATCGCACGGTGCTGCTCCGGTGCCTCCTCAATCCGAACCAACCGGAGTGCCGAAAGACTTCACTCTGAAGACAGACGTGCCGCTCACACCTACGGCACTTGAAGCGGTGCGCGTGAGCGAACGCTGGCGGGAAGAAAACACCGCGCCCACAGCCGGGCCGGATGGACGGGTCCTATATAGCTTCGGAGCGGGGCTTCCGACCGTAGTTTGCGCACCGTTACGCGTGTGCATCATCGAGTTGCAAGCCAGCGAAAGAATCGAGGGCGAGCCGCAGATTGGTGACTCGGTTCGATGGAATATCTCGCCTGCCATGTATGGGAAGGGTGATCAGGCAACTCCGGTGCTCGTGCTGAAGCCCCAGACATCGGGTCTGGATACGAACCTCCTCGTTACGACGGATCGCCGCGCCTATTATCTGCGTCTCATCTCGAAACCCACAGACTACGTGGCGCGGGTCGCATTCCAATATCCGGACGACGACAGTGCACTCCGGTGGCAACAGCACCTTCAAGAACAGCGGCTCGCAGAGAAGGAGTCCAAGCGCTCAGCAGAAGTAGTGCCCGCAGTCATCGCAGTCGAGAGCATGAATTTCGGATATCACGTTAGTGGTGATAACGCACACATCCGGCCGATTCGGGTCTTTGACGATGGCGCGAAGACTTATATCCAGATGCCATCCGAGCTGCGGAACAGGGAAGCTCCTGTGTTGCTTGTGCTGGGCAGCGATGGCAAAGGCACGATGACAAACTATCGTGTCAAGCAGCAGACGTATGTCGTGGACCGGCTTTTCGACCGTGCGCAGCTCCTATTGGGATCGGGCAAGAAGGCTCAGAAAGTGGAGATCAAGCGTGAACCCCGAGGATAGTCTTCGCGAAACAGAAGTGAAGCCGATTCAGTCTCCCACCGGTCTGGATCTCCACCCGCAACCCGAAAAGACAGTGCGTATCAGCAAGAGAGCAGCGGGCATCATTGGCGTGATTGTGCTCGGGTTACTCGCGGCTTTCGCTTATGGCGGTTACCGTCGATCGATAAATGCAGAAGCGGCGGCGCGAGAGGCCGGAGTGCTCAAGAACGTCGCCCCGGCGACCTCGGCGAGCAATGAATTCATAAAGAACATACCACCTGGTACCGCTCCGCTGGCGGGAAAGAATGCCCCCGAGCTCCAACCACCAGTGCCTGCCGACAACGCCGCTGCTAAAGCCCCATGTGGATCGGATGCTAAGACTGGACAACCATATCGATTCGATCCGAACACCGGTCGGCTTTGTGACGATTTAGGGCCGCTCGACAGGATAGTGGTACGGAAGTCTCCGCCGAGCCCGGCGGCTCCTTCTCAACCCGCTCGCCGTGAGCTCACTCCGCAGGAGAGGCGAATCCTTGCCGCCTATCAGCAGGAGCAGGATGCCATTGTCGCTCCAACATCGATCCGGAGTCGCTCCGGAGCCTCTGGTTTCAGCGGTCTCAGCATCGGCGCTGGGACGGGCGCGCGCTCGTCGGCAGCGAATGACATCGCTCAAGTGGCTGCATTGACGCAGGCGCTCGCTGGCGCGAGGCGTAGCCCCGAGCAGGGCGGTGCCGCCGTCAATCAGGCCTTGCTGCCGTCCCAGGCCGGTGATGATTATGACGCCCAGAACATGCAGAGTCGCAAGCAAGCGTTCCTCGAGAGTGCGCGATCGAAGGGCGACAACTATCTGGCCTCCACAAGAACAGCCCCACTAAGCTCATATGAAATCAAAGCAGGATGGGAGATCCCGGCCGTGCTCGAACAGGCCTTGAACTCGGACCTCCCCGGCGAGTTGAAGGGGTTGGTCACTTCGAACGTGTACGACACCGCCACCGGGCAGTACATTCTCATACCGCAGGGCTCTCGACTAATCGGCAAGTATGATTCGCGAGTAGCGTACGGCCAGGACGGTGTACAGGTCGCATGGAGCCGAGTCATCTTTCCTGATGCCTCGACAGTCGACCTGGACGGGATGGTCGGATTGGATGCTCAAGGAAACTCTGGACTGAGGAGCAAAGTAGATCGGCACTACAAGCGATTGCTTGGGTTCGCCGCATTAACGAGCCTGTTCACAGCAGCCTTCGAAGTCTCGCAGCGGCGTAACCAGAGCATCCTCGTCAATCCGAGCGCAGGCCAAACCGCATCCGCGGCGGTTGGGCGCGAGTTGAGCCAAACCGGCGCGATGATGACGAGGCGGAACCTGAACGTACAGCCGACTATCAAGGTGCCAGTGGGTTACAGGTTCACAGTTCGAGTGAATCGCGACATGTTGTTTGAATCTCCTTACGAGCCCCTCCAGGCTGATCCCCAGCCGATCCTTCCTCAGAAGGGGCTCAGAAGGCGAGACACCGCGAATAGCAACAGCCAGTGACACAGAGCAGTCTGCCAATCAACAGTGGAGGTATAGAGTGGAACCGGTATCACCGTCCAAAATCCTGACCATCAATCAAGTCGCTGAGATCCTCCAGTGCTCGAAAGCCCACGTTTCGAACGTCATGAACGGCAGGGTGCGGGATCTTCCTCCCTTGCCGCACTTCTCAATGGGCAGGAGAAAGCTGATCCGCCGCGAGTGGCTCGACGCTTGGCTCGAAGCACACAAATGCCGATGCTAACATCACAGCGGTGTCAGGATTATTCGCCATTGACGCAGGAAACCGAGAATCGAATGCGTCGAAAGCATATCAGCGGAAAAGCGTAAATCCCCGCAAACGAATAGGGAAAACGTACTGGTATGCCCAGTGGCGGGGGGACGGGACACCAAGGTCAAAAGAACTTGGGCTGTGGTCTACCCATGACGCGTGCTCAGGCAGAGGGAATCCTTTCGGGAATTCTTCAACCAATCAACGAGGCTTCCGGCCGGGAGCGAATGCCGCGCGTGAACCACACGTTCGGCCAGTTCGTGGAACAAGTTTACATTCCGGTCTGTCTTAGTCGAACTGATCGACATCTTTCGCAGCGCGGCAGAGCACCAACCGAAACTTCAACCTTGACGCGGATAGTGGAGTGCGGCGGCAGCTGAAGTGCAGCATGCTGGGTGTCTCACAAGGGCGCAGTTTGGAGGACTCGCGATGTCGAGCCTACTTATCCGGAGAAGGTTGCCGGAGTGATTCCATTAGCCTGCGACACGCATAGTCCAAGTCCATCGTCTGTCAACTGAGCTGGGCAGTCAGGCCAGTAAAGATGGACGAGCCACAGCCATTCCTTTAAGCGTTTCCGGAAGTTGCGATCGCGTGAGTACTCCGCCACACCCAGCTGAAAAGCATGACCGAAAGCACCGAAGAGCGGGATAGACTCGGTCCGCCTCGCCTGATGGCAGCGCCAGCAGAGCCACATGTACAAATCGAGGCACCCGGGTATGTTCGTAAGCTCGCGGATGACCCTGATGTCGACGGGTATAGGGTGGTCCTGAATCTCCTTCCAGAACGCTTCGCTCAAGCTGACGATGTTGCAATCCGGTTTGGTCTCCACGAGGTCTTCCCCCGCCGATCGGCTACACCAAATCCGCAGCCGATCGAAGAAATGAAATCGTTGACAATCCCAAACGGCATGCGGGCCGACGGATGCTTCGGTCCCGAAATAGATCGTGCTTCTGAAGACCCGCTTGAAGCCATTCACGAGACGACGGTAATGCGGTCCGTCCTTCGGAAGATCGAACTCCTCGAGGATCTCGGCCGCCGACCGGAAGTACACCGTCCGACTTTTTTGTCGAACGGCGAGCGTTGCGAACCAAATGGGAATCAGACGGTCCTGCCCGTAAGGGATGCCATGTTCGGGATCGCCAGTTACCTCGAGGCGGAATCTCCCGTTCCGGCGTGTGTAGCGATGCGTGCCATCCGGAGGCCGACGGATTGGAAGGCCACACAGGACGAAAGGACGGGAGTTAAACGCGAGTTCCTGCCCACCCTGTTCCCGACTGTGTCGAACCAGCTCGACCGATTCCACCCTCTTCTTCTGCTGCTTTGAGGCGAACAGGTCCAAGTCATGGATGCGGGCGAAATCGCGCACTAGGGGTCTAACGTGTTGCACACGTCAATCGCTGGGCTAGGCAAACCCTCTTCAAAGGGAACGCCGTCGCCTAGCGCCTCCCGTAGTTCCAGGCACGACCGGACCAAAACCGGACCTCTGGGAGAACAGTAGAGCAAGTATGTTGATAGCAAAGGTGGCTAGCACAGCAGAGTTTAGGTCTGCAAAACCTTTACTCGGGGGTTCGATTCCCCCCCGCGCCTCCATTCGTTTTCAATAACTTGGTCTTATTTCCCGCTAATTCCCACTTTCGGCCAACGGTTACCGGACAGAACTCACTCAATGTGTAGCGTATTCATCGGCTTCGGGATCTCGCCATATCATCATGGCTTCAGCTGATAGTCTTCCCCCAGCGCACCCGCGCCCGCCAGGTATTTTCGCGCCCGAACCAGCTCCGCGATTTGTCGCACGTGCCCTAAGTCGTGCAGCGCCCACTCGTGCAGCATCTGCGAAAGCGTGATCTCGCCCGCCGCCCGATGCTTCGCCTTGCGCGAGCCAACCTCCGCCGGAAGGCCGCGCAGCATTTCGATGTTCGTCTCCCGCTGGTCCTCGAAGTGCCCGAGATTCTCCTCCGGGTCGCCGTTCTTGTACAGCTCCAGGTGCATCTGCGCATCGTCCGGTTCGAGCTCCGGCATCTCCTCCGTCAAAAATCGATCCACACGTGCGCGATAGCAGTGACCCTCGGAATGCGAGAGATGCGCCAGCACCTCGGCGATCGAGAAGCGGTCCGGCGCCGGCTTCCACCGCGCGTCCTCATCCGAAATCTCCGACATCAGCCCACGCAATATCTCCGGCGTCGCTTCGAGCAGGGCGAGACACGGTAGCTCGTCGTTCATATCATCCCTATCCTACGATGCGGTTGCCGCCATCCACCCGCAAAAATGTTCGCGATCATGTGCTCAATTCGGCGGCTGACATGATAAGGCGTACTTCCGCGGACTAGAGATGATCGCGGACGCGTTACAGCCTACTGTCGGACGTCGTCCTCCAATCCGTTCTTGATTGCCAACTCCACTGCCGAGTAACCGCCATCGTCACGCGACAACCGTAACGGAACCGCGGGAAGCAGCGGCGGCTGGGCCATGAATCTGGGGCGAGTGCCGCGATTTGGCTGGGCCGCATGAACAAGAAACGGATGGCACAGGTAGACGGTACCCGCTTCGCCCGTCGCAAGTTCCTCGCGTCGATGCGCCGTCTCAGCGAAGCCGTTCGCGGCAAGCTCGCGCAGCGTTAATCCGTTCTCGCCCGCTGGCGCGAGCATTCGCGCGATATCCAAGTGAGAGCCGACCCGAATGCGCGTTGGAGCCTCTTCCGGTCCCACATCCGAGAACAAGAACAGCATCAGAAGCGCTCGTCCTCGCGAAGTGACGTTGACTCGCCATGACATGAAATCAGGCGTCTCGGTCCCGAAGCTTGGATCGACGTGCCAGCCGGCATCACCGGGGTCATCAGGCGAGGGGAAGCGGATAGGAAATGTTCCGAGACTCCCTAACGCGAGCCATCGGCCGGCTCCGACTAACTGGTCGAAGGCGCCATGGAGGTGCGGGGTATTCGCTGCTTGCGCAAACGGGGCGTGTGGATAGTCACCGAGGCGGATTACCGGCTTCGTCCAGGTGGATGGGTCCGCCGGATCGCAACCTGTGTCTCGCCAAAGAATCTTGAGCGCTTCATCGGCCAGCGACTTGGAGAATGCCCGCGGCAGCTCTATAAATCCGCGTTCAATGAACGCCTGCACTTGCTGTGGAGTGAGTTCGTGAACTTCGCGATTCACATGATTAGATGTTGGTTCAATTCGCATCGCTATCGTCGTTTGCAGTATGGGATCACGCACTATCGCCAAGCTCGTTCCGACACCTGGTCAGCCGGAAAGAACGTCTCGATGTGGATCTCCTGAAGCTTCACGTCAATGTGGTGTGCCGAGTGTCGTGATTGTGCTAAAGAGGCGAAGCGTCCTTCTCTATCTTAATTGGCAGGAAGGTCGGCCGAAGGGTGACGAACCACGTGGTGAACCACGTTAAGAACGGCGCTCACACAATATGAAACTCGGATCAGTTCTCAATAGTCGCGTCTTGCGTCACGAATCGCGCCCAAAGAACAGGCGCATCAACTGGCTCGGTCTACTGGACCGCAGCACGGACCGTCCTCTCGCGGCGTACTCACGAGCCGATTGTGTCCGTATAGCCCGTCACTCGCTGACCGGCAGCGCTGGCGGTCGAAGTCTCGCAACGCCGCCGCTGCCTACGGTTGGATCGTTTGCTGCTTACCCTCCCGGTTAACAAGCTTCATGAGAGGTCTGTCACCGCGCGACAGGATCTGTATATGTGTGGGGTTTGTATTCCCCCCGAGGCTCATCCCGGAACCGTCTTCGGTAGCTGAGATCTTCACATTCGGTCGGCCCTGAGAATCTATAAGCCGAAGGAGGACAGTTTCCGGATATCCGTTAGTCCCGTCTGGCATCTTTACAGCTGGATCGGGAGGCAACACCTTGATTTCGGCACGAACGCGGCCACCGGCGTCAACGAGTTGGAGTTCACGACCTCGCAGTACGGGAGCGATCTCGTTAGCCGCGATTGCACTGGGGTGAGTGACCTGCCAAATGAGTAAGACCAGATTGGCGGCTGTTAAGGCGAACAATAGGCGTTGAGTGGTCATAATCTCAAAGACGACCATAAAACCGAATCGGTAACCGCATTCATTACGGACCATGTAGAGATACCCAGTCGCCCTGATTCGATCTCCTGCCCGCTTTGTCGTCAGACCGCCCTCAAGTTTGAACAGGCTGCGGTAGTGTTCAGACGAGCATGCGGCAGGTTGCAGTCCCGCAAGGCTCACCAAGCCCGGCGCCATCCCGACCTGGGACCGATCCCGGTCACCGTCCGGTCCCAAGATCGCTTTTGCCAAGCCGAAGTCGAGTACTTTCACGCGGCCCTGAGGAGTGACTTTGACATTCGCCGGTTTCAGATCGCGGTGAATGATTCCTTTGTGGTGCGCCGCTTCAAGCGCATCTGCGACCTGACGCGCGTAGTCGAGCGTCTTCTCGACAGGCAGCGGTCCGCGCAGGGCCTCACCCTCCACCAGTTCCATCACCAGGCAATCGACATCGCGGACTCGAGACCGCCACCGGATTCGAGGCCATAGATGGCTGCAATATTGGGATGGTTCAGCAACGCCAGAGTGCGCGCCTCGCGGCGGAAGCGCGCCAGCCTTTGTGGGTCGCGCGCGAATTCGCGAGGCAGAGTTTTGATGGCGACGTCGCGGCCGAGTTTACTGTCATGCGCACGGTATACCTCGCCCATGCCGCCGGCGCCTAACAAAGAAACAATGCGATAGGGTCCGAATTGGCGGCCAACCAGGGATTCGCAGGCCGGCGCGATGACTGTCGGATCTTCCAATGCGGGTATTTCAAGGAAGCTCCCGGCTTGCTCTTCCCGCAACAGCAGGACCTCCACTTCGCGGCGCAACTCGGGGTCGCTGCGGCAGGCTGCATCCAGAAATGCTGGCCGAGCTTCCGGCGCACACTCCAGCGCCGCGTGGAATACCTTCTCCAATTTTCGCCAACGATCGGTTTCATTGGCTCGGATTAGTCAAGCAAGTCCCTTCCGTGCGCGACTCCGTTGCCGATTACGCTTCCGATCCTACACCTGGAAGCCCTCAACTTGCAAACCTTTTCTATTGACACCCATGGATATGCATCCTATCCTATGCATAGGACTACGATGTATTCAATGAACTTCAAGGGAACGCTTCCCACTTTGATTCTGGAGACATTGACGCATCAGCCGAGCCACGGATATCGTATTGCCCAGCGGATCAAGGAACGCTCCCAGGGCGTATTGGATTTTAAGGAAGGTACTCTCTATCCGGCGCTTCACAAGCTGGAAAATGAAGGTCTCGTTGAGTCCTATGAGGGCATCGAGAAAGGCCGGTCTCGGCGCTATTACCGCATCACAAAATCTGGACGGTCGACGTTGACTAGACATTGCGCAGAGTGGCGCGAACTTTCACGAGTGGTGACGTTGATTCTGGGAGAGGCTTAAGATGGCGACACTGGACGAATGGTTGAAACAAGCGACGCGGCATTTATCGAACGATTCGGTTTCCCAGGTCCGAACCGAGATACAGGAGCATTACGAATCAGCTCGAGAGGCCGCCGTTAGCGGCGGGGCTACCGCTGATGAAGCGGATCGGTTAGCTTTGACTGCCCTGGGCGATGCTAAGGCCGCGAACTGTCAGTATCGCAAGGTCCTGTTAACGTCCGCCGAGGCGAGAATGCTCCGCGAAGGGAACTGCGAAGCCCGGGCCGTTTGCTCCCGCGCCTGGCTGAAGTGGTTACTTCTGGCACTCCCCGTGGCATTGCTGTTGTCATCCAGCATGCTGTTCCTCACAGGCGCAACCACGCTAGCGCAAAAGCTGTTCGTAGGAGGCGTAGGAATGGGTGTTCTGTTCGCGGGGCCATTCCTGCCGATATATACTCCGTCGCGTGCACTCGTTTTCCGCTGTGTGAAATGGGCGGCGCTGATCTGCACGTTTGTGTTGGCCTTAGGACCGGACGCTCTCCAGTCGTCTTGGCTGCTGACCTCATGTCTATGGCCCCTGGCCTGGATCGAATGGACGCGGTTTTCTATTCGGCGAAAATTGCGCGTCGCTGCGTGGCCCAAGCAGTTGTACCTTTGACACGCACTTAAAGCAGAGGCTTCACTCTGCAAGCCGGCCTCTCGAATCGCGCCTAAAGAACAGGCGTCACAAACTCGCTCAACTCCCCTGCGATCCGCGTCGGACTTCAGATCCCCTATAGTGGGGACATCTGAAAATGCGCATCCGAACTCTCGCCCTTATCCTTCTTGGCGCAGTCGCTCCGCTTCACGCTCAACACCCCGAGATCGCTCGAGGCGCCAGCGTCTTCGTCGAAAAGTGCTCCGCATGTCATGGCGATACCGCTAAGGGTAGTCGTGGGCCGGACCTGACCACCGGCCAGTGGAAGCATGGGGCAACCGACTCCGAACTGGTGCGGAACATCGTCAAAGGCATCCCCGGTACCCAGATGCCGCCAATTCCGATGAGCGACACGGATGCGGGCGCCGTCGTTGCCTATCTGCGTTCACTCATCGACTCAGGGAAGTCGGCGCCGATAAAAGGGGACCCCGACGCCGGACGCCAGTTGTTCTTTGGCGCCGGTGGTTGCAGCAAGTGCCACATGTTCGGCGGCCGAGGAGGCATCCTGGGACCGGATCTGACCCAGGCGCGTGCGCGTTATCAGCAAGGCCCGCTGCTGGGCGCCATGAAAGCGCCATGGACCCGCACCGAAGCGACTAACAAAGCAGGCCGTGCGATTCGAGGTGTCAAGAAATCCGAAAATACATTCACCTTGTACCTGATGGACGAGGAACAGAAGTGGCATTTTCTGGACAAACAAAATCTTGTCATTGCCCGAAAGGAACAGGTCCACCATGCTCTCGATGCGCCGAGCCAGGAGTCGATCTCTGCGTTTCTTCTGAAAGCCCCAGTGATGTACGAGCCATCGGCTGAATGGAAGCCTGCCTCCGACTCGAACGTCACCTTCTCACGTTTACGCAATGCCGCCGCCGAACCACAGAACTGGCTTACGTACTGGGGCGATCTGGCCGGGCGCCATTACTCTGCGCTCAAACAAATTACTCCGGGCAATATCGCATCACTCAAAAGTCTGTGGACCAGTCAACTCGGTGGCAACACCGTCGAGACAATGCCTCTGGTCTCCGACGGCCTCATGTTCGTGACCGGACCACTCAACAATGCCAGCGCATTGGACGCCCGCACCGGCCATCCGATCTGGAAGTACACTCGACGGCTCCCAGCCGTTGCCAGCCATTGCACCGTGATGACGAATCGCGGTTTTGCGATGCTCGGTGATCGGCTCTACATGGCGACACTCGATATGCATCTGGTGGCGTTGGATGCAAAGAGTGGCAACGTGTTGTGGGACATCCCTGTCGATGACTATCAGAAAGGTTTATCGATCACGCATGCGCCACTGGCGATCGATGGCAAGATCATCGTTGGCGTCACCTCGGGCGAATGCGCTCTCACCGGCTTCGTAGATGCCTATGATGCGGCAACAGGACGCCGCTTATGGCGCACTTACTCGATTCCCCAGCCCGGCGATCCAAATCGTAAGACCTGGCAGCCGGAGAAATCGGCGGATTTCGGCGGAGCCCCCACATGGATGACAGGAACTTTTGACACCGAAACCAACACCATCTTCTGGACCACTGGAAATCCCGGGCCGGACTATGACGGCTCTGTACGACTCGGCGACAATCTCTACTCGTGCTCAGTGCTGGCTCTCGACCCGGAAACCGGAAAAATGAAATGGTGGTTCCAGTTTTCACCGCACGATGTGCATGATTGGGACGCTAATCAAACGCCCGTATTGATTGAAGGATCAATTCGAGGAAAGAAACGCAAGCTGCTGATCACCGCGCAACGAAACGCCTTCTATTACGTGCTCGATCGCGAGACAGGCGAGTTTCTCGATGGACGGGCCTTCGCGAAACAAACCTGGGCAAAGGGTCTCGACAGCAAGGGGAGACCGATTGTGCTTCCCAACACCGACCCCACACCGACAGGCAATTATGTTTGTCCGGATGCAGCCGGAGCCGCCAACTGGGGCACCCCGTCGTATGACCCGCGCTCAAACCTCTTCCTCGTCTCAGTGCGCGAGGCGTGTGCCACATATACCAGCGTGACGAAGGAACCGGTCCCCGGACAAGGCTATACCGGGGGCGGTCAGGAAATCGATCCCAAGATCGGAACTCCCGGCGCGGTCCGAGCGCTGGATGCTCTTACGGGGGAAACACGCTGGAACTTTCCACTTCACATTGGATCATCGGCAACAGGCGTTCTCGCCACCGGCGGGGATGTCGTATTCGCGTCATCCAGCGATGGGTACCTCATCGCTCTGGAAAGTCGAACCGGGCGCTATCTGTGGCGCTACAACACAGGCGCCACGATTGTCGCCTCGCCCATTTCCTACTCGGTGGACGGAAAGCAGCATGTGGCGATTGCTTCCCAGTCGGCAATTTTTGTCTTCGCTCTTCCCTGAAACAAGACCCGGTCTCGCTTCATCCTGCCGTGAAAGCGCGATACCAATATCACTACGCTCACGGAGTTTGTTGACTTTGGGCCAAAGTTCCGACCAAGAGCGCGAAACAGTTCTGCAACTTCCATGTTGATTGTCCGATTACTCGCGCCCTCTTTCTTCCTCGTCACTAGGTACGACCCCCACGGAGTTTTCCGTTAGGTCCGAAACGAGCAAGCTTCCCAGGTATTGAGGTTTGTAGGTACTTCACGCGGATAGGTGCTTGACAAAACCTAGGGCCGCGCGTGGCAATAGCGACGTATCTGAGAGGCGTGGTGCCTGCCATGCGAACGCAAGGAGCATCGGGCCTAACGCGGGAGAAGTTAAAAAATCTAGAAGTTCGCTCGGGTCAATTTATAACTACTTATTGGGTCCGGTTCGATAGCTACTTCCCGAAGGGAATACTGATGTCACTAGACATCGCCGGAGGAAGAGGACAGACGCTATTCAGGAGCCAAGCAACTATGGGCGTCTCCTTCATTCATACCGCGCCACTTTTGCTTAAAGGTTGCCCATAGCCGTTCAAGATCTTCGTCTGAGATATTCCTGATGATGTGGTCATAGTTCTCGGGAAACTCGCCGCGCGTCAACATTCCCGCTAGTTCGTCTATGTCCGGCCTGTCGTTCGCATTGGCTAACATTTGTCTGAACTCACATTTCGCACAACTGTCTCCATCGAGCTACTCGACTGTGACGACTGCCCAGGCAATTTGTAGCCTTCGTTCGCAGGTTGAGCCCCGCCGCCATTAACGTCTTCGCCTTGCGGCAGGGACCGCAAGATCGTCGGCCACCAAACTAGATCAATACCTTCAAGAATCTGAGCGGCTCTCTTCATAGACGCTCATCGACATTGGCGCGTGGATTCGGGCTAAGACAAAACACTTACATCCGATAGCAGGTTGCTTGTAACCCGTTGGGGTCGAAGGTGGGTGTATCACGGATCAAAAGGGGGGTGACGGCTGTTCCGCATGATGAGTCGTACCAGAGAACGATTTAATCGGCCTTGATTTTGCCTGCCGCACGCGTGGGCGAAAGAATCGGCGTGATCATAGGGGCGACAATCGTCGCGCCGCGAATACCGAGCGCTTGATGACGAGAGAAGCATCAGTCACGATGAGGTCAGGACTGACAGACCCCATCTCTTATTAGGTTGACATTAGCCAATTTGTGCTAAGCCACCAGGTAAGTTGATACCCTATTGCGCTTGCAATAATCAGCGCTTGCAATAAGATGTCTGACGGAGTAGAGTCAGGGCCTAGCCTTCCGCTTCTGACGATTCTGTAGCTCAGGAGGAAACTATGCACAAAATCGCGGTCTTCGCAGCGGGTCTGACATGCCTCTTCTTGCCCATGGCGGAGGCAGTTCCTATCACGAGTGGTTTCGCGGAGATCACAGCGACCGAAGATGGTTTCGGCTTGGCACGGTTGTCTGTAACCGGCCCTGGCTATTCGTTCACGGGAAGGGCCGAAGAAGCGGTCTGGACCCGTGTTCTGCATTCGGCCTATGCGCACCTGGGACCACCGCGATCGGGGTGCCGCAATCTCGAGTGAGGACAGAGGGATGATCGGCACCTTTACATTCGGGGGCGAAACATTCGACTACACCGCGCTTCCGGGGTTAATTACTACGGCAAGCATAGGGTTTTGGCATACTTTTGCGATACCGATGGTGGGCGTGAACCCACCAGAAACGTTGCTTTTAACTGCGCCCTTCACGTCCGAGGGTGGTTTCTCAGCTGTTGAGGGGCGGGAGGATTGGAACGGTCCGAGCGTCGATCTATTGATGGCCGGGCAAGGAATAGTGACTGTGAACTTGCAGTTATTCAGCGTAGAGCCCGAGGCGCTATACGTCTTCCAGAGCTCCCGCTACGAATTCAGCGCTATCCCGGAGCCGGGCACTGGCACACTGATACTTCCCGCGCTCGCCGGACTAGGCTACTTCTGTTTGCGCCGGCGGACGCATTCGCCGTTGTAATCGTCGAGATAAGTGGCTGAAGCAAGGTTACAGTGAAGCAAGGTTACAGCCACCAGGTAAGTTGTTTTTTTGATACCCTATACAGCCTGCGCTCTCTAAGGCAACTCCTATCATTGCGAAGAGCGCACCCTCAGCGCTTGCAATAGATGTCTGACGGAGTAGGGTCAGGGGCTAGCCTTCCGCCGCTGACGATTCAGTAGCTCAGGAGGCAACTATGCACAAAATCGCGGTCTTCGCAGCAGGTCTGACATGCCTCTTCTTGCCCGTGGCGGAGGCAGTTCCTATCACGAGTGGTTTCGTGGAGATCACAATGATCGATCCAATAGATGGTTTGGGCTCGGCACGGTTTTCTCTAACCGGCCCTGGCTTTTTGTTCACGGGAGGCGGCGGAACAAGCTTTATGGTCCCGTGTTCTGCATTCGGCCCATGCGTACCTGGGACCACGCGCGGGCAATCCGGGGATCTCTCGGGTGAGGACAGAGGTCTGGGCGGCACCTTAACATTGGGGGGCAAAACATACCCCTGGGCCGCGCTTCCGGGGTTAGGTCCTTCCGCCCGAATATCGTTTTCGCACACTTTTGCGATACCGATGGTGGGTGTGGATCCACCAGAAACGTTGATTTTGACGGCGCCCTTCACGTCCTCTGCTGGCTTCTTTGCTTTTGAGGCTGACCCCGATTGGGATGGTCCGGACATCCAACTATCGATGAAGGGGCAAGGAATAGTGACTGTCCACTTGCAGTTAGTCGGCGGAGTGCCAGAGACGCTCTACCGATTTCAAAGCTCGCGCTACGAATACAGCGCTATCCCGGAGCCGGGCACTGGCACACTGATACTTCCCGCGCTCGCCGGACCATGCTACTTCTATTTGCGCCGGCGGACGCATTCGCCCTTGTAATCGTCGAGATAAGTGGCTGAAGCAAGGTTACTGGCTACACCCACATTGGGACTGCTATAGTAATGCTCCTCGGTTGGAGTTAGAGCTCGGTCCACGACAACTACGCTCTAACCTTGGCACTCGATAGCCAGGATCGATCTGATAGGGCATGCGATTGATCCCCCGTCTTCCCCTTTCCCTCGGCGCCGGTGCTGTATACACGCTTGCGGAACGAATGAGTTTTTCCGCCATCGAGGAATTCATAGGCATCAAGCTCTCAAAGGTCTTGTCAATCATATCAATGCCACCCATCAGCCAACACACGGACGTCACATCATCAACATTGATATTCAGGCTCACAGATTCACCCTCGATTGATTTAGCGCAGGCGCTGGCTGTCAGTATGACTGCCATGGGGTAAGGAGGCGTCGGTGAGTTGCGAAAGCGGACACCTTTTCGCCAATAACGCGCAAGCGGACGCCTATAGTAATGCGCATTGGACGCCCAGTGACAGCCTTTTACTCTCTACTCTCTTTTTGAAAAGGGAATAGAAAAGAAGACCCCGTCACACCGTCACCGCGCGGAGAGTGTTCGGGTTCGTGCCGCACGCGTTACTCATCCCCGCTTCATCGGCTTGGCGATTTCGAAGAAGCAAGGCGGCGACTTCTCTCGACAAAGCGTTCGACGGAGCGTCGGCATTTAGCTTGCAACGGGCGAAACTTTGGTTGCCTTCACTTTAGCCACGCCGCTCTCTTTTTCATTACGTTGCGCGTCGCTCAGCTTCTGCTTCAGTGCTTCGACTTCGGGTGAGAATTCCCAGCTTTTCGTTGATTCTCCTGCTTGAACATGCATTCGGCTTAACCTGAAAAACGATGAGACTAACTCACTTCTTTCGTGTCGCAATGATTCTCGCGCCCTCGCTCGCCTGCGCCGAGCAGTTAATATTATTCGACGTCACATTCACCTTCACCAAAGCCGACGCCGACACTTCGACTCCCAGCAAGTCGCACTATTACGTCAAAGGCGCCGCCATCAATCCCAATCGACCTGTCGACTGGACGTCTCCCGTCGACTACCGCAATGGCACAGTTCACATTCGCACCGAAGTCATCGAAAAGCCCGAAGGCGGAGAGAACACCGAGTGGACACTCTGCTACATCCCCAATAAGGGACAAGGGAACGGCTATGGCTGCACCGGCTCCGGCATCTATCGCGAGAAGGGCGTGTACGAGAGGGACGTGCCTATGACCTCATGGTGGGAGAACCAGTCTATCGTCTGGACCGAGGGCATCAAGCAAATGGACTTGGTCATTAAGGACGGGAGCGGCGGACGCGGACACGCCCATCGGCGTCCGGATCACGAAAAATTCTTCCCGACCAAGGTCCGCATCACAATGATCCAAGTCTCAGCAGGCGCGAAATACGACCCCAGTTTGGTTCCAAAGCTCCAACCCTAACGCCCCATTGGGATTGGCAAAATGGGATACTGGTATAGAATCGTCTCCGGTAGACCACGTTGAGCCCACAATCTACAATTTCAACCCCTAAAGTACTCGCGATTGGCCTGTTCTTAAACGCGATAGTTGGACAGGCTGCAGACATCGATTTCGCGCGCGATGTCCAGCCAATTCTGGCCCAATCCTGTTACAGTTGCCACGGACCGAAATCACAACTCGGCGGCCTGCGTCTCGACGCGAAAAGCACAGCCATGACGGGCGGTGTGTCCGGAAAGCCGATCGTGCCAGGCAAGGCGTCGGAAAGCCTGCTGCTGCAACGGATTCTCGGCTCGGGCGAGCAGGCGCGCATGCCAATGGGCGGGAAACCGCTTGCGGCCGACAAGGTCGCAATCATTCGTCAGTGGATTGCCTCGGGCGCGATTTGGCCCGACGCCACCGGCGCCGAGAGCGCGGAGATCAAGAAGCATTGGGCTTTCATCGCGCCCAAAACGTCCCGCATTGCCCGCCGTGAAAAACGCCGCATGGGCACAAAGTCCCATCGACAAGTTCGTGCTCGCCAAGCTTGACCAGGAGAAGCTCTCCCCCTCCCCGGTAGCCGACAAAGCCACGCTTCTTCGCCGCCTCAGCCTCGACCTGATCGGCCTCCCGCCCACGGTGGCCGAGCTTAATGCGTTTCTTGAGGATAAGAGCCCCAAAGCGTACGAAAAACAGGTAGATCGCCTTCTTGCATCTCCTCACTACGGCGAGCGTTGGGCGCGCATCTGGCTAGACGGCGCACGCTATGCCGACTCCGATGGATTCGAAAAAGACAAGCCGAGAAATGTCTGGTTCTATCGAGATTGGGTCATCAACGCGCTGAATCGCGACCTTCCCTACGACAAGTTCGTCATCGAGCAGATCGCCGGCGACCTGCTCCCGAATTCCACTCAGGATCAACGAGTTGCGACAGGTTTCTTAAGGAACTCCATGATTAATGAGGAAGGAGGCGTCGATCCCGAACAGTTCCGCATGGAAGCCATGTTCGATCGTATGGACGCCATCGGGAAATCCATCCTCGGCGTTACGATCCAGTGCGCGCAGTGCCACAACCACAAATACGATCCTCTGAAGCAAGAGGAGTATTACCGAATCTTCGCGTTCCTTAACGATTCGTACGAAGGCCAAGTCTCCGGTCTACACCCCCACTGACCAGATGAAGCGCGCCGAGATTTTCCGCCGCACGCGTGAGATCGAAGCCGACCTTCAGCACCGTTCCCCCGATTGGCAGAAGCGCATGGATGCCTGGGAGACAAGCGTCCAGAACGAGCCCAAGTGGAATGTTGTTCCGCCAGCGATTGACGACATCTCGACCGGCGGACAGAAGTTCTTCCCGATGAAGGATGGCTCGATGCTTGCCGGTGGCTACGCGCCCACCAAGTTCGCTCCCAAATCGACTCTTAAAACAGGACCGGAACCCGTAGCGCGCCGTTCGTCTCGAACTTCTAACGGACCCGAATCTTCCGCTCGGCGGCCCCGGCCGCTCACCCAAAGGATCACTCGCACTAACCGAATTCGAGATCGAAGCCGCGCCGGCGGACGCGCCCGAGAAGACCACGAAGATCAAGATCGCGAACGCCACCGCGGACGTCAGTCCGGCGGAAGCGCTGCTCGAACCGATCTTCCAGGACAAGAGCGGTCGCCGCCGCGTCACCGGCCCGATCGAATACGCCCACGACGACAACCCCGATACCGCATGGAGTATCGATATCGGTCCCGGGCTCCGCAACCAACCGCGCAAAGCCGTATTCGCTTTTGAAAAGCCGGTTTCCTTCCCCGCTGGCACGATCTTCACGATCCGTCTTCGTCAGGAGCATGGCGGACCGAACTCGGACGACAACCAAACCCACAACATCGGGCGATTCCGCTTCGCTTTCACCGCCGACACAACCGCCAAGGCCGACCCGCTGCCCAAGAGCGTTCGCGACATCCTTGCCGTTCCCGCCAGCCAGCGCACACCGGAACAAACGCAAGCCGTTTTCCGCTACTGGCGCACGACCGTGCCGGAATGGAAGGCCGAAAACGACACCATCGCAGCACTCTGGAAGGAGCATCCCGAAGGTTCAACCCAGCTCGTTCTACAGACGCGCGAAGACGGCCGTGAAACGCACATGCTCACCCGCGGCGACTTCCTCCAACCCGGCAAAGCCGTCACGCCTGGAGTTCCGTCCTTCCTGAATCCATTGCCGAAAGATGCGCCTCCGAATCGCCTCACGTTCGCCAAGTGGCTTGTCGACCGTCAGTCCCCCACGACCGCGCGATCCATGGTCAACCGCATGTGGCAATCATATTTCGGTACCGGACTCGTCAGCACATCGGAGAACCTCGGCACACAAGCCGAAACGCCGTCGCACCCCGAACTCCTCGACTGGCTAGCGGTCGAGTTCATGGATCAGGGATGGAGTCAGAAGGCGATGCACCGGCTCATCGTCAACTCCGCAACCTACAAGCAATCCTCAAACGTAACGCCCGAGCTTTTATCACGCGATCCCGATAATCGACTGCTCGCCCGCGGCTCTCGTTTCCGCGTCGACGCCGAAGTGGTTCGCGACATCGCTCTGGCATCGAGCGGACTACTAAATGAAACGGTAGGCGGCCCCAGTGTCAATCCGCCCGCGCCAGCGTTCCTCTTCCTTCCCCCCACCAGCTATGGTCCGAAGACATGGAAGGAAGACGAAGGGCGCCGACCGTTACCGGCGCGCCCTATACACGTTCCGCTTCCGATCCGTGCCCTATCCGATGCTCCAGACCTTCGACGCGCCCAACGGAGATTTCTCCTGCGTGCGCCGCGTCCGATCGAACACTCCGCTGCAGGCGCTCGTGACGCTGAACGAAACGCTATTCCTGGAATCCGCGCAAGCCCTGGCGCTACGGACGCTCAAGGAAGGTGGCGCCGACAACGCGCAGCGTCTCTCCTATGCGTTCCAACTGAGCCTGTCACGCAAGCCCTCACCTAAGGAGCAGGATGTGATGCTAACCATGCTCGACAAGCAGCGGCTGCGTCTTACAAACGGCTGGTTGAACACCCATGCGTTAACAGGCTTCGATCCGAAAAAGAAAACAGAGTTGCCCGCGAACGTCACGCCCGTGGAATGGGGCGCTTGGACGACCGTTGCGCGCGTGCTGCTAAACCTCGACGAGACGATTACCAAGGAGTAACTATGAGCTGCCACGATCATTTGTACAAAAATCTTCACCCCAAACAGGTCACACGCCGATGGTTCTTCGAGCAGTGTGGCGTCGGACTCGGATCGGTAGCTCTCGGCCATCTGCTCGCGCGTGAAGGCTACGCTGCCAATCCGCTTGCCGCCAAGACACCGCACTTCGCTCCCAAAGCCAAGCGCGTCATCTTCCTCTTCATGGCAGGCGCGCCCAGCCATCTCGAGCTCTTCGACAACAAGCCACAGCTCGCCAAGTTCGACGGCACCCTGCCGCCAGCCGATCTCCTCAAAGGCTACCGAGCCGCATTCATCAACCCGAACTCAAAACTGCTCGGTCCGAAGTTCAAGTTCCAAAAGTACGGCCAAAGCGGCGCCGAATTATCCGAGCTGCTCCCGCACACAGCAGAAATAGCCGACGACATCGCCATCGTCAAATCATTGGTGACCGACGCCTTCAACCATGCTCCCGGCCAATTGATGATGAACACCGGCAGCATGCAATTCGGCCGTCCGAGCATGGGTTCCTGGCTCCTCTACGGACTCGGCTCCGAGACGCAGGACTTACCGGGCTTCGTCGTCTTCAGCTCCGGCGCAAAGGGTCCGAGCGGCGGCAATAGCTGCTGGGGAAGCGGCTTCCTTCCGACCACGCATCAAGGCGTACAGTTTCGCAGCGGCGGCGACCCTGTTCTCTATCTCTCAAACCCCGAAGGCATCGACAACGAACTCCAGCGCGACACGCTCGATGCCGTCAAGCAGATGAACGAGATGCGTCTCGCGACCTCAGGCGACCCCGAAGTTGCCACCCGCATCAGCTCTTTCGAGATGGCGTTTCGCATGCAATCCGTAGCGCCGGATCTAATGGATCTCAGCAAAGAGTCCAAGGACACACTGGCGCTTTACGGAGCCGAACCCGGCAAAGCTTCCTTCGCCAATAACTGCCTGCTCGCTCGACGCATGGTCGAGCGCGGCGTTCGATTCGTCCAGCTCTATCACGAGTCCTGGGATCAGCACGGCAATCTCGTGAAGGATCTCAAAAAGAATTGCCTTGATACCGACCGCGCTTCCGCAGCTCTCATCAAAGACTTGAAGCAACGCGGCCTTCTCGACGACACACTCGTTATCTGGGGCGGCGAGTTTGGAAGAACTCCAATGGTCCAGGGCGGTTCAGACGGACGCGATCATCATCCGAATGCCTTCACCATGTGGCTTGCCGGTGGTGGCGTCAAGCCCGGAATCACGATTGGGGAAACCGATGAACTGGGCTTCAACGTGTCCAAAGACAAAGTTCACGTCCACGATCTGCATGCGACCATCCTGCATCTCATGGGCTTCGAGCACACCAAGCTCACGTACAAATTCCAGGGCCGTCCTTTCCGGCTGACCGATGTGCACGGCAATGTCGTGAAGGAATTGCTCGCCTGATCACTGCACCGGCGAAGAGGGCGGCGGAAGTTGGACTCCGCCTTCCTCTTCAACCGCTGAAACGCCATTCAAGCCCTGCACTGTCGACGGATCAAAGGCATCCGCAGTAGCGGAGATCACGCGGATCTCTTTCATCACGTTATTAACTTCGAAACCCTTCGACCGCAACTCCAATGCGACCCTATCCGGATCTGCATCGGAGTTGACGGTGATTGTGTAATGTCGTCGGCTCATGTTCAAAGTTTACGCCTGAGCAAGACCTGCGCCGTCGTCAACCTTCGCAATCGTCGTGATGTTGCGAGCCGTCTGCGTCAACTTCTTCCATAACGCAACGCCACGCAACGAAGCCGACGACTGCGCATAGAGCGCTGCGATGCCCGCAACATGCGGAGTCGCCATACTCGTTCCCGAGATCGTGTTGTATAGCTGTGGCTTCGGCCAGGTAGATCGAATGGCCACGCCCGGACCGGCGATGTCAACCACGCCTCCATTCGCATTGATGGTCCGATTGGAGAAGTTGGCAACCTTGAAGTTGCTATCGAGTGCTCCGACGGCCATGATCGACGGACAACTCGCCGGATGTCCCACCGGTTTGACAACACCTTGGCTGCGATTACTTTCATTGCCCGCGGCAGCCACGATCAGACAACCCCGCGTCAGACCGGCCTTTGCAGCAGCCTCATAGGCCACCGGGAAAGGATCGCCTGGATTCGCTCCTCTTCCCAGCGACATGGAGATCACCGGGCAACTATTTGCAATCGCCCAATTGATCCCCGCCAGAATCCATCCGTCAGTTCCCGACCCTTGGTTGTTCAGAACCTTGCCCGCATAGATCAGCGCTTCGTACGCGACGCCGTAGCGAGGTTTCACCTGGGGATCCTTCGGTCCGCACGCCGTCCCGATGCAATGCGTTCCGTGTCCATGTCCATCCTGCACGGTTTGATTTGGAACAAACGAGTTGCCGACTTTCGGCCGGGACGCGAAATCGGGATGGTTCATGTCGCAGCCGGTATCAAGCACGCACACACGAATGTTCTTACCCGACCGCGTCGAGACATTCACCCGTGTCGCCTGCAATCCCCACGTGAACATCGTCTCTGCAAAAGCCGCCGGCGACATTTCTAATGACCCGGGTGTTACGCCGCCCTTGCCAAGCAGCGACTCGGTCAGATGATCGAGCGCATCACGATAGCCCCGCAGATAGTTCGCCGCAGCAGGCGAGAGACCAAGACCATTGTCATTCTGTGAATAATCGTCGTCGTCCTGTTTGCCAAGCGCAGGACTCGAGATAGCGTAGACAAACCGCTCCGGCTCGATTGCCAGAATTGCGCTATCGTCTGCGGCCCGCACTCCCAATCGCTCAACCTGATCCGGTGCCGCGGCCACCACTGCGATTCCGACCTCCGGAAGCACAAGAGCGTCAGCGCTTCCCAAAGCGCCGAAAGATACAGCCGAGTCGTTATAATCTTTTGCATTTGCGACGCGCATCCCGGCCGTATCGGTCAGGCTTCTCATCGCTTCCGTGGTAGCCTCGGGACGATAGGTAATGATATAGCGCCCAGTCTCTTCGGCCTGAGGGGAATCGGCCGAAACTCCGAAGGAAATCGATTCAGCCCGCAAGTCGTCAAAGCTGCTCGATAAAGACGTTGCCATGAGAAAACACCTCCATAGGCTTAGGCAAGCAAGTGGAGTATACTCCTGCCAGTAATACGTTTCAAGAGCATTTTTTATTACCGAAATTCTTACACACAATTGAGCTTATTGACGCCTGTTTTTCGCATACTGCGCCAGTGGGGCAGGATTGTATCCTGCGGCCGATTTGTAATCGGCCTTCTGTTAACAAGGAGCCCGCACGATCTTTTGACAATTCGATAACGACTTCCTTTTTCTCTTTTCCTACACTGCTAATGCATGTCGAAGAGAAAATGGATTTTCGGAGCCGTTGGAGTGATACCGCTCGTCGCGCTGCAATTCGTCCCCGGACCACAGCGATCGAATCCACCCGTGATCAAGGAACGCACTCTACAGGCAAGCCTCACACCGCCAAGCCACGTCGATTCCATCCTGCGCAGATCCTGCATGGATTGCCATTCGAACGAGACGCGGTGGCCTTGGTACAGCCGTGTGGCCCCGCTTTCCTGGGGCGTAGCCAAAGACGTCGCCCGCGCCCGGAAGACACTCAATTTTTCCGAGTGGACCCATCAAGCCGGCCGCCGTCCTGGCATCGCGCTCGGCTATCTCAACGCCATGTGCTCCGGCGTCAAAGGCGGACGTATGCCACCAGCCAAGTACCTCATGCTCCATCCATCCGCTCGGCTCAGCCCTGCCGACCGCGATGCGATTTGCGCTTGGACAGCCGGAGTTCAGCCGCAAAAAATGGCATATCGACAATGAACGTTGGCGAGGAAATGAGTTTTCACGATTTTTTTACACATCGCGAACACTCGTCCGCCGCGCTTGGTATTACCATCGTCTGTGTTCGGCCGCCCACGTGCGAATCGAGGAAAGGGTCCCATCCGATGACGCCGTGGGTAACGTGCGATGCCTGTCTTACAGGTGCGGGCATCGCACGTATTTCTCAGCCGCCCATCCGTTCGATTACAATCACGGCAAGCCACCTTAACGCGGCGATATGATGCGCACCATACTTGTAATCGACGATGATGACAGCCTCCGTGACACAATCGGCGTGTTATTGGAGCAAGAGGGTTTTCGGGCGCTGCTTGAGCGCGACGGTAGGGCCGGCCTGGAACGGGCGCTGGCAGCCAAGCCCGATCTCATCCTCGTAGATCTCCGGCTCCCCACCATGAACGGCGCCGACGTTTGTAAGCAACTGCGCGCCGCCCGTCTCTCGACACCGATCATTGTATTGAGCGCGATTGGCGAAGAAATCGACAAGGTTCTTCTGCTCGAAATGGGCGCAGACGATTATGTTGTCAAGCCGTTTGGAACTCGCGAGCTGCTCGCCCGCATTCGCGCCGTCATGCGTCGCTCGCTTCCCGAAGCGCATCAGGTAATAACCTTCTCTGATTCGAGCGTCGATCTCGAACGTCGCGTTGTCACCCGAAAAGGCGTGGAATTAAAACTGACCCCAGCCGAATATAATCTCTTAACTTTTTTCCTTCAGAATCCTGATCGGCCTTTGACGCGTGACGTAATTCTGAATTCCGTTTGGGGATACGAATCGTTTCCCAATACGCGGACGGTGGATGCGCACGTAGTACGGTTGCGCCAGAAGCTGGAACCACAGCCCGACTGTCCCCGACACTTCCTCACCATGCATGGTGTCGGATACCGCTTTCTGCCCTGACATCTGCGCGGTGACCTGAAATGACATCTGTAATGACATCGGCCACACCCCATGCCCCGAACCATACTCATCGTTGACGATACTTTCTCTTGCGGCGACACCCTCGCGCTTGCGCTGGCCGCGCTTACGGATTGCGATGTTCAGATGGTGGGTTCCGCGCAGGAAGCCTTGAAAGTTGCCGATACCGTCCAACTGGCCGCAATCGTCACCGACTTGCACATGCCCCGCATTGACGGCTTCGAACTCATTCGCCGCATTCGCCTCGAAGAGCGGTTCGCCGCAGTCCCGATCCTCGTGATCAGCGGCGACAGTGACGCAGAAACTCCATCCCGGGTTCGCACTCTCGGCGCGAATGCTTTCTTCACGAAGCCGTTCTCCCCAATTGCAGTCCGTCAAACTCTGGAGCAGCTTCTGTATGAGAACAAAAAGTAAGATCTCCTGGTTACTCCTCTTCCTTTCGACCAACGGTTGGGCACAGAATGACACTGCTGCTCTCAAAGCGATTCTCGAGCGGCTCGAACGTCTTGAGCAGCAGAATCGCACGCTAACGGAAGAGGTACAGGCCCTCCGGCGGCAGTTATCTGCCGGAGCCGTCACAACACCGACCGCCCCGGCGCCAGTCCCATTAGAAGAACGCCTGTCCGTTCAGGAGACACGCGTCGAAGAACTGGCTCAGACAAAGGTTGAGACATCCCAAAGACTACCGGTGTCCCTGACCGGAATGCTGCTGTTCAATGCCTACATCAATGGCCGTCACAACGGCGGGAGCGACAACCCAACCGTCGCATCGCTTAACGCCGTTCCGCGCACCGCCGGTGGCACATTTCGCCAAACAATTCTTGGCTTGAAGTTTCAAAGCCCCCGCACGGTCCTCGGCGCTGAAGTCAACGGAAGTCTTTACATGGACTTCTTCGCGAACCTGGCCCCCAACGTCAATCCCGATCGCGCCATCAGCGGCAATCTCAATCGGCTGATGAGACTTCGCATCGCAACAGTCGAGTTGGACTGGGAATCCACATCGTTCCTCTTCGGCCAGGAAAAGCCCATCATCTCGCCGCGCGAGCCGATGTCGCTTTCGCAGGTCGGAGTCTCGCCGTTGACCAACGGTGGCAATCCATGGCTCTGGCAGCCGCAAGCGCGCCTGGAACAACGGTTCCGCTTTAGCGGAAGCACCAACCTCACCGCACAAATCGGTGTATTTCAAACCGCCGAAGCCAGCGGGAATATTTCCGAAGCCCTCGCGGCCACACTGGAGAGCAGCCGGCCCGCGCTCCAGGGACGCTTCGCTTTCCGCCACGCAATCGGCGAAGATCGCCATATCGAAATCGCTCCGTCGTTCCACATGAGCACAACCCATGTTGCCGGAACGTCAGTCCCGTCTCGCGTCTATAGCTTCGATTGGTCAATTGCTCCGCTTCCGAAACTCGATTTCACGGGCATGTTCTACGGCGGCCAGAACACGGCAAACCTCGGGACTCTGAGGCCCGGATTCACCGTCCTCGGTCCCGGACGCGTTATCCCGACGCACTCGCTCGGAGGATGGGCGCAGTTCAGTTACGCCGCCACTCCGCGACTGACGTTGAACATATTCGGCGGTCAGCATGACGATCGCGACTCGGATCTGCGCGCAAACGCAATCGGCAAGAACTTCGCATACGCAGGCAATGCGCTCTACCGCATTGCTCCCAACGTGATCTTCGCCTTCGAGGTCATGCAACTGCGAACCAACTACGTCGGAGCAGGACGCCGCCTCAACAATCACTATGACTTGGCCTTGGCTTATCAGTTCTAGCCTGCTCGCGGCGGCGTCGTTGCCGGCAGCGACAGTGACTGGATCGGTCGCTCTTGTCGATTCGCAACAGGCATCGGTGCGCTCGGCCAAAGATTTCTCTGGTGTCGTCGTGTGGCTCGAACCCATACACGCGAATCACACGATTGCGCGAACAACCACAACGCGAGCGCAGATGGTGCAGAGGAAGAAGCGGTTCGTGCCGCACATCTTAGCCGTGTTGGCGGGAACAACCGTCGAGTTTCCGAATAACGACCCGATTTTTCATAACGCATTCTCGAATTTCGACGGTAAGGTCTTCGACATCGGACTCTACGCGCCAGGCACATCACGATCCGTTCGGCTCGATCGCCCCGGCGTCGTGCGCGTATTCTGTAATATTCATCCGACGATGAGCGCGCTCATCGCCGTCCTGCCCACTCCCTATTTCGCCGTATCCCGAGCCGATGGGCAATTTCAAATTCCCCATGTTCCGCCTGGGGAGTATAATTTGCGCGTAATACACGAGCGCGCCACTCCCGCCGTGCTGGAAGCGCTGTCGACGCGATTGACGGTGCAGGAGGGCACGACCACGGCTCAACCGATTTCCATTTCCGAAAGCGGGTACCTATCGGTCACGCATAAAAACAAATACGGAAAGGAATATCCGAAAACCGTCGACGAGTCTTTCTATCCCGGAGCAAAGAAATGAAACGCTCTTGGTTCTCTAGCTTGTCCTTGCTGCCCAAAGCGCTCATCGTCACATCGGCGGCAATTACGGTGCTGCTCGGTCTCACCGGCTGGCTCGTGCTACGTTACGCGGTTCGAACCACATCCCAGGGACTCGAAGACGAAGTACGTTCCAGCCTCCACGCATACGAATCGCTTTGGCGATCGAGGGCGGACATGCTTGCGTCGGTCAGCCTCGTCATCAGCAACATGTCGGATGTCCGAGCGGCCTTCAGCACCGGAGATCAGGCCACCATTCGCGACACAGCAGGAGAGTTGTGGGCAAAAATATCCCACGATGATGCGATTTTCCTGGTCACCGATCCGCAAGGCGCAATCGTTGCTTCCCTCGCTGGCGCCACACGCTTGCCCGATCTTCCCATCGTGCGCTCCGCGGCCCCGCGATTTCCAGGACAAGCGATCGGATTCATGCAAAACGAGTCCACGCTCTATCAGGTCGTAGTAACACCCGTCTATGTGCAAGGCCAGCACGGACCGGCGTTGCTCAACGTCCTCGTCGCCGGCTATCCTGTGACGGCTTCCCTTGCGTCGAATCTCAAACAAAGCACAGGCAGCGATTTCATCTATACTTCGGCCGGAAGCGCCACGGTATCCACGCTCGATGAACGGACCACGTCGACACTGATATCCGCCCCTCTGCCTTCCGCAACGGCCCACATCGAGAAGAGCGGCGCGGGCGAGTATGCCCTTCTCGCGACCCCTCTGATCTCAGTGGACGGCAAACGGCTGGGAGAACTGCGCATCGTCCGCTCATTCGAAAACGCAAGACGCCGGCTCATGAGCTTGCAGCAGAACCTCATTGCGATTTGGCTTTGCGCCATTGCAATCGGTGTTTTCTTCACATACTGGCTCACGCGTCGTATTGTCGACCCAATCGTCAGGCTGAACGTTGCCGCGACTGCCGTTGCCGGCCATAACTACGATTTCCGTGTTCCGGTCGAGAGACAGGATGAACTCGGGACGCTTGCCGTGACTTTCAATTCCATGTGCGCCTCCATTCAGAACGCTCGCCAGGAATTGATCCGTCAGGAACGGCTCGGAACGATCGGTCAACTGTCCACGTCCATCGTCCACGATCTGCGCAATCCTCTGGCTGCTGTGTATGGCGGCTCGGAAATGCTGGTCGACGGCGATCTTCCGCCCGCCCAGGTGAAGCGTCTTGCCAATAACATTTATCGGGCATCGCGGCGTATTCAGGAGCTTCTTCAAGACCTCGTGAACACTTCGCGCGGCAAAGCCGAAGCGGCCGAATTGTGTTGCTTGCGTGACTTGATCGCGGCAGCTTGTGAGCCGCTTCAGTCCATCGCGGAAGCGCAAAACGTCAACATCACCATTGACGTCCCCGAGAAGCTCGAAGCCCCGGTCGAGCGCGCTCGAATGGAGCGGGTATTCTTCAATCTGTGCACGAATTCACTGGAAGCTATGGAAGATGGCGGACAGATTCGCATCTCGGCAATTCAGAAGAATGGTTGCGCGGAGATTCTCATCAACGACACCGGTCCCGGCATTCCCAGCCAGGTCCGAAATCGTTTGTTCGAGCCCTTCGCCACAGCCGGCAAAAAGAACGGCTTAGGACTCGGGCTGGCCTTATCCAGACAAACCGTTCTCGCCCACGGCGGCGAGCTATGGTCTGAGCGTGTCGATCGCGGCGCATCCTTTTGTCTACGCCTCCCACTGGCGCGTTAGGTAAGAATTCACAAAACGTTTACATTTTCGGTACGACTAAAAAGTGTGGTTGCTCCACAATGAACCGTGACCGAAATCGGGCAAATGCCTCACACGAATGGAAGAGTCAAGCCGGTCCACAATAGCCACCCACCTGTCGTAACCGTTCTGTTCGTCGACCCGGATTTTTGTCTCCTGGTGGGAGTAGTGCGACGACGCCCGTCGCGCTAGGTGCTGGGGGCGGGTCCGGCGTACCTCCGGACCCGCGCTACAGTTCCGTAATGCAAGCCCTGCCACTTAGAGTGGGGCAGGCTTTCAGCCGAGAGCCCGGAGAAAAACTAGGTGACATAGGGTACTGATATGACAGAATGGCATCGATGCGATTCCTGTTCCTACTTTTCCTAGCGACTTTCCACTCCACCGCGCAAGTTCCCGCATTTCGCGATCTCTTCAACGGCAAAGATCTGACTGGTTGGGTCAACGTCAACACAGACCCGGACACATGGACCGTGCGCGACGGGATCCTAGTCTGCAAAGGCAAGCCGATCGGAGTAATGCGCAGCGACAAGCAGTATGAAAATTTCATACTACACATCGAATGGAAGCACATCGAACCGGGCGGTAACTCCGGCGTCTTCGTCTGGAGCGACGCCAAGCCGGGAGAGAATAACCGCCTTCCAAACGGAGTAGAAGTCCAGATGTTAGAAGTCGACTTCGTCAATATGCACAAACGCAATGGCGAACCGCTATCGCTAGGCTACGTCCACGGCGACCTGTTCGGCGTAGGTGGAGTAGAGATCACACCCGACAATCCCCGAGGCCCGAGAAGCTCATCGTTAGAAAATCGCGCCAAAGGCAAAGGCGAGTGGAACACCTACGACGTAGTAGCAATCGACGGCGTAATCAAACTCGCAGTCAACGGTAAGTTCGTCAACGGCATCGCCCGCTCAACACAAAGGAAAGGCTACCTTTGCCTGGAATCCGAAGGAGCCGAAATCCATTTCCGCAACATCAAGATCATGGAACTCCTCCCCGGAATGACAACACCCCAACAAACCGCCCCCGAGCTCTGATCCGCGGTTGGACGTCATCAAGAAACTCTTCCCAGGAACGACAACACCCGAACAAACCCACGCCGTACGTTCCGAGCCGCGCCCAAAAGGAAGCGGTCTTACCTCGCCCATGACCTATCTGATCACCTTCGCCTGCTACGGCGCCCGCTTGCACGGCGACCCATCCGGCTCCGTCGATCGTCTACATCACGTGCCAGGAAACCGTCTAGTCGAACCCGATCCCAAAAGAGTCACAGCAGAGTTGCAAAGAATGGACCAGCCTAAAAACCGCCGAGAAGTAGTTCTATACGCTATTCAGGACCGATGCCAACAACAGCAATGGAAACTACTTGCCGCGCACGTGCGAACCAACCACGTTCACCTCGTCGTAGAAGCGGAAGCTAGTCCTGAAAGAATCATGAATGACATCAAATCATACGCCAGCCGCTGTCTGAACCGCAGCGGGCTCGACCCACTTGGTCGCAGGCATTGGGCACGACACGGAAGCACGCGATGGTTGTGGAAACCAGAACATATTTCAGCGGCCATTCACTATGTCGTTCGGGAACAGGGTGAGGCACTGTCCGTTTTCGAGGTAATCGAATCTTGAAACAACCGCTCTCAGAAACTGCGCGCCAATAGATGCGACAACAAGCTCGATCTTCTCTTCGACGAGGCGCAGAGTGAGACCGCCGACGAACCAACGTAACACCGAGACGAAGAACGAAAATCAAAATCCGATCCCCAACATCAGAACAACCGGATTGACCGACAACGAAGGTATCGCATTAGTACACCGGTCGCACGCAAAATCACCGAACCGCATATATCGTAGTTCCGGCGAGATACGCAGCAAATTCAACTTGAACTCCACTCCGCCGCCCACAGCCCATCCCACATCAGTGTGCGCTTCGGTGATAGGACTAGTAGTCGATCCCACAAGTCCGCCCGGTGAGACGGTGGTTAATCTGAGCGTACCTGCATGGCTAAATGACCGGATAGCTCCTCCTGCAATAGCGAACGGAGTGATGCTGCGAGTCAAGAACCGATACTTTGCGAGCACGGGAAAATACCGTATTGAGGTGTCTATCTGCCAACTCGAAGCGGAAAAAATAGAGACGCTGCTGACGCCGCCGATTAAATCGGCGGACTGAAAAATCACGTCTAGTTCGACCGCGATTTTCGGCGTCATTCGCCACTCAACAGCAGGACCAATCACGAATCGGCTCGCCTCAGAAAACTTGTCCGAGGAAGCGCCCCACAGAAATTTCAGACCGAACATGGCTGACAGCGGCGCCTGTTTTTCAATTGAACTCCGACGCGCTGCGCCTGCATCGGCGTACACGACAAGAGCAGACCGGCCAACCACATCCATCTCCCCGTGAGTTGCAGCATTGGAGGTATAAGTCCGTTCGCATTTGTGATTCCATTGACAGGTAGCGTGTCCGCTTGAAAGTCTGCGTTAAAGGTGAGACTATTCACTACCAATGGGTTCTTCCGCCACGCGGGACCCGTCGTAGTAACCTGCCATAAATCAGAATATTTGCGATCTGCGTTCATCTGCGTTAATCTGCGGCCAAAACAAAACCCCATTCACAGCCCTGCAAAATTCTCCTAACCCACCCCAATCCATAAACTTACAGCCAACCCCACACCCAAACCACCCCGTTTCCTAGGACCAGCCTGCTACAACTCAATTAGGAGAGTTACATGGCATCGCCCGCACAAATCCTCGCAAATCGAGAGAACGCGAAGCTCAGTTCAGGACCGAAGACAACCCAAGGCAAGCAAGCCTCCAGCCGTAACGCAGTTCGTCACGGACTCACCGGCGCGCAAATCGTAATTCCCGGAGAAGACGCGTCTGCCTATGAAGATCTACGCAGAGGCCTCTGCGAATCCTACAGTCCCGCAAACGACGCCGAGCGCTTACTCGTCGACCAGATCGCCGCCAACTCCTGGCGTCTCACGCGTGCATTACGAATCGAGACGGCATTTCTCGCGAAGCTGACCGAAAATTCCGGCAATCCCGAAACCGCGCTTGCAGCGGCGTTCCTCGACCGCCCCGCCGATTTCCTGCGCATGCAACGTTAGTCGTCGCAGCCAGCAATGCCTACTACAAAGCTATCGCCCAATTAGAAAAACATCAGAAGGACCGAGCCGTCGCCGAGTACGAAGCCGCGATGATCCAAACCATGAGCCCCTCCACTACGGAACCGGAACAACCGGCAGCAGAATATGCGAAGCCTGAGTTCCACCGTGATGCACCGACTGCGCCGCCACTCGAACCTTGCTCGATGCCCCAAGATCCTCGCCTGTATTCGGGTTCCGATCAAACTGCGGAAAGTTACTGCTCGTAATATCGACGCGAATTCGATGCCCTGGTTGAAACACGTTCGCCGTTCCAGCCATATCCACTTCGAATTCGTACACCTGGTTCGGCTCCAGCAGTTCCATCTTGTCAAGCCCGTTCCGAAAACGCGCGCGCAGAATGCCTTCGGCAACATTCATCGCGAAGCCGTCGGGATAAACATCGACCAGCTTCACCATCCAATCGGTGTCGCTTGCCGTCGGTCGCAGCAAACAGCTTCATCTTCACCGGGCCCGCAATCGCAACTGGAGCCGCAAGCGCGTCGCTCGTATAGACCAGAACATCTTTGCGCGATTCGATCGGCCGCTGATCCCTCGGCCCGGCAACGGTCGGAGTACCGCAGCAGTTGTTGCCGCCCAGCGTCGGCACAGGGTTGTTCGGATCGTAGGCATACTTATCCGATTCCGGCCGCCGGAAGCCTTCGTCGCCGACAACGCTGCGGTCGCCGCTCAGATAATACGGCGTGAACTTGGTCCCCGGCAGCGGCCAGTCCTGCGCATAGCTGCCACTTGTTCACGCCCATGTAGAAAATCTCGACCGGAGGTTCCCGATCGAAGCCGTTGTCTTCGCCTTTGAGGTAGTGGTTGTACCAGCGCAGTTGCCGGTCGAACATGTCGCGATTGGCGGTAGGCCCGAAATCCACGTCGCCGAACTTCTGGCTCGGACCATGCCCCCACGCGCCGATGATCATCTTCGATTCTCGTCGCGCCTTTTCCGTGCCGCCGGTGCGGCGCATCCCCGTAAAACCGTTGATGGTGCCGTTCAGGAAGATGTCGAACCAGCCGCCGGACGTGTGAGTCGGAACCTTCACCTTCTCAAAGTGTTCCTCATCGCTGATCGACTTGCCAGTACTGGTCGTACGACTGATGCTTCACCCAATCGCGGAAATGCGGAACCGCCTGGCCCGCCGCCTGCTGGTCGATTTCGCTCAACGGAAGATGCCGCAGAATCTTCTCGTACTTCAGTTCCGGCAGGCGCATAATTTCTCCGTGTGCCAGAACTGCGGAAGCATGATGCGATTCGGCATGCGAACCACACCCCAGCCATAGTTGAATGACAAGCGGAACGCGCCGCCGTGAGTCAACCAGTTTTTGTAAATGTCAGTCGAGGCGACCGCCGGAAACATCGTAACCAGGCTCGGCGGCGACTGCGTCGCCGCAGCGCCACTGCACGTGACCGAGATACGATCCGCCCTCCAGCCCCACCTTCCCGTTCGACCACGGCTGCTTCGCCGCCCACTCGATCGTGTCGTAGCCGTCATTGGCTTCGTTTCGAAACGGATCCCACTTGCCCTCGGACTCATAGCGGCCGCGGACATCCTGCACATACACGGCATAGCCGTTCTGCGCAAACTTGATCATGTTCTCGTGAACGCCGTCGCGCTGCACTCCATAAGGAGTGCGCACGATCAGCACGGGGAACTTGCCATCGCGCGCCGGACGGTACAGATCTCCGTACAACTTCACGCCATCGCGCATCGGCGCGGCAAGATATCGTTCGATGCGTATTTCTTCCAGTGCGTGGCAGCCGCCAGGCTGGGCATAGATCAGCAAGCGGTGCAGAAGTAACGCAGCGATGTGTCTTCATTTGTTATGCTTTTCCAAACCAGCCGCGATCCCACGGCTGCGCCAGCGTCGGCGGATTGACGTAGCGAGCCATCCGGAATCGCATGCGCGCGCCCGCGCCCGGCTCGCAGCCGCACGTTCAGCAAGCGGCCCCGCGATCGGCTGTAGTCTTGCCGTCCGATCTCGACCGACTCGAATCGGTGCTCGCCATAGCCGCCCGCCTGCACCACCACAGTGCGCGGCTCCACCGGATCGACGTTCACCAGAACCAGCGTCGCGGCATCCGCTTCGAGCTTCTCCACCAGCGCCCCAACATCCTCCGGCAAGCCGGCGCGCCGTCGCACGGGATCGAAATACCGGAACCGGCTGTGCAGACGTCCAGATGTTGCCCGCCGAGAAGTACGCGCCCATCGTGAGATTCGCCAGCGCGTCCGTCTCGCGACCGGATTCAAACCCATGCAGATAGTCGGCAAGCCGCGTGTCGGCAGTCGTCGGATCCGCCTCCATTCTCGAACCATCGTCTCGTACGAAGCTCTCGAGATCCGCCTGCAGCGCCTTAACCGGATACTCGGGATCCTTTCCTTCGAGAAACCCGACCAATCCACGCATCGGCACGCGCTCCAGATCCTTCCGATCCATCGACCAGAGGTAGATCTCCGCCAGCCGGTCCGTGAAAAGATTGGGCGTGTAGTGATACCAGCTCGGCGCGCCCTTCTCCTTGTATCCTTTCGGATCGCCATACATCTGCGGCAGCAGCGTCCTGCCGTTCTCCACCTTCTTCTGCGCGTAGATGTTGTCCATCTGCCGCCGCAGCACGCCGATGAAGCTCTGGTCGCCCGTCAGCAGCAGCGCGTTTGCGAAACCCGGGCCAGGACCCCGCCGTGAACGTGTTGCGATGCGCGATCTCCTCGATCTCTCCGTCGAAGATCGTGAAGTTCCACCCGTAGGTCCCCTTCCACCACTGGCCGCTGTACTCGCCGCCGGGCTTGCCGTCGCAGCCGACGTTGGTCGGAATGTTGCCGCCGCACTGCTCCGTCCGCTTCTTCCATGCGGTCGACGTACTCGACCACCCAGTCCTTATACTTCGGCTGTCATGAGTCAGCGCGAACGCATTCAAGCCCGAGATTCGTCGACGCCAGGTTCAAAGGATGATCGCCCACGCTGTCGAGATACTCCTTGCAGTGCGCGAGCATCTTCGGGTAGTACTCGTTCAAGTTCAGCAGCTTGCCCCGACCCGCGCGGTTGTGCAGCAGATGGAAGCTGCCCGGAACGGGATCGCCGACCCAGTCGTACTCGGTCGCCTTGTGCAGCATCGGTCCCTTGCTGCCCGTCCAGATGCTCTTGATCACCTTGTTCTTCGGATCGTAGTTCGGCGCCTCGGGATCTTCGCCCATGTACATTCCCGCGAAGCGCTTCATGCGCTCGCGAAAGATCCGTTGTTCGGATCGGACAGCCCAGGAACATGAACGCGCGCATCCCTTCGCCGGTATGAAACCAGTCCGACTGCGTGATGAACTCCTTGTAATACGCGCCGTTCTCGGCCAGCTTCGTCAGCTTCGTGCGCAGCTCGCCGTACTGCTTGTAATGGCCTTCCAGCGCCTTCTTGTAAGCTCGCAGCACCGAGTCCGATCCGCCCATCGCATGCAGCAGCGTCCAGTTGTAGAACGTCTCGATCGCATCGTCGGGTCCGTCGAGCGTTCCCCATCGCGGCGTATGCAGCAGATATCCTCGGTCGTCGACATACTTCGCGGCGAAGCGATCCGCCGCCTTCGAGTTGGCGCTCAGCAACTGCCGTTCGAGCAGCGCCCAGGCAGGCGGCGGCATCGGGGTATCGATCTTGATGGACGGCTCTGCCGTCAGACCGGCAAAGCGAGACTCGCCAACGCGAGTACAGCGATTCGAATGTTCATGAAATTCACCTGGAGATCGGAACTGCGTTCTTCTTGATGTAGTCGTCGAGTAGGGACCGTTCAGGTCCTATGTAGTGAAACCCTTCGGCGTATTGCAAACCGTGCTTCTTCCCGAACTCGGCGTCATGGGCGAGGACAATATGCTTGACGTACTCATGATTCGCGGTCGCGTCGTCGTTGCCCTAACAAAGGCAGGCGCAGGTTCTGCTTGGCGAGCCTCGCGCGTAACGCCGCGCCGTTCACGCCCGCCGGACCCTGCGTCACATTCGCGACGTTGGTCTCAACCTTCTGGTCGATGGTCGAGCTGATATCCACCGCGCGATTCACCAGTTGCGGACCGCGAGCGAAGTAGTACTTCTCCATCACCGAATGCGGCTTCAACCCGACGTCGAAGTGCTCGGTAAGATCCCATGCGCCGCCAGACATCCAGCAGGCCGCTTCAACCGCTTGCGCAGTCACGTAGTGGTCGGGGTTCTCTTCGTAATGGCCCCAGGGATCGTAACCGATGACGGTGTCCACCTTCATCGCGCGAAAGATGAAAACCAGCCGCGACCGCAGCTCGTTGTGCAGCGATTGGTCCATCATGTGATTGCGATAGCCGAGGTCGTAGATCTTCTTCAAGCCCATCTTCTCGGCAATCGCGGCGTTGTCTTTCTCGTTGTTGAGAATCACTTCGCCGATCGTCTTGCCGAGCCCGGCCATCTCATCGTTCGTCGTGCGGATCAGGATGCCGGTGTAGCCTTCACGGATGAGCTTGATGATGGTCCCTGCTGCGAATAGCGGCAGGTCATCGGAATGAGGCTGAATTGCCGCGAGCACTTTACCCTTGTGCGGCTGACCCGTGCGATCGCGCTCGACGAACACCTCGGTCGACTGTTCGAACCGGACGCGATTCTGGGCGAACCCCGCAGCTCCCGCAGCTAGGATGCCTGCGAATGCCCGTCTACTGGTCATACTTTGTAGCGGTCGTAGTCGAAGGCTCGTTCACCAGGTGGTACTCCGGCTCGCCCTGCTTCTGCAGATAATAGGTCTTCAGCGGAGTTCTCGGGAAATCCGTCAGCTTGCGCGGAACCGCTTCGCCATCCACCCATTCATAGATCGGAACTTCCCACGGATTGAACGTGTCCGACAGCCCGCGTTCCTTCGCGATCCGGTACAGATTGATGTTCCCCGGTTCATGACCGCCGAGATACAAGCCGATGATGTCCAGCCGGAACTTGTCCTTGCTGAACATCACCATGTTGGTCAGATGATCGTTGCCGATCCCGAAGCCGTTACCGTCGCGGCCATAGATCCCTTCGATCATCGCCAGCCCGGTCTTCAGGACGCTCATGTTGTCGCAGGTCTTGTGCGCCCAGATCTCCTGGTGCATCGGGCTCAGATCGGCGCGGCTGTCATACCGCGCATAGCCCATCCGCTTGTGACTCTCGAACAGCTTGTTGATCTCTGGTTCCACTTTCCGGGATGATGTTCGGCTGCATGAATTCCGGCGCGCCGGTCACCATCTTCCATCCCGGGACAGAACCGGACATACGGCAGCACGACCAGCCCCTGCTCGTTCTTCACCGACTGCGTCAGGCACATGCCGTGCGCCTTCCACTTGGCGATATTCAACAGCCACGTATCGGGCTCGTTCACCGGCGCATAGTGCGGAATGCTCGTGTAGACCACGCCATCGGGAACCTTGCTCCACGTCATGTCGTAGCCTTCCTGGAAGTTCCGGATGCGGCGCTCGCGGCTCGTTCATCTCGACGCCGTGACGCTCGTTGATATCGACGAAGCCGCGATAGTTCCAGGCGTTGAAAGTTGTTCGCCTCGACGAAGTTGAACTTCTTCAGTCCGAGTTCCTTCATGCCCATCACCATGCCTTCGTAGAACTGCGGGTCGGTGCCCGTACCCCAGTTCTCGACATGCGGCCGGTCCTTACTTCGCACGCTGCAGACGTTCGGCTTCAGAACGATGCGATGACTCACCGGAATGCCGCCGTCCTGCTTGCGGCACAAAGATCTCGCGCGCCAGCGTCAGCCCTTCGCGGAGCTTCGACTCCTCGTGCATCTTGTCGGGCACATTGGTGCGCCGGATAAAGACGGCTTTGGGATTCTGCTCAATGAACGGATGGAGGCCAAAGAAAGGCTGGGGCATCCGCGCAGGCGCCGCCGCCAGATTGCCGCCCATGGCAGTGCCCGCCGCTGCTGCGCCGGTTCGGATAAAGTCACGCCGTGAAATCATTGAAACCTCCGTTTCCAACTAGTCTAACTAAATACAAGCACGCCTAGGCGACGAAGCTCCGGAACCTCAACTTCGGTCGACGATCCGCGCTTAGCCGTCTTCAAAACGACCGGCTCACCATCCGGCCTAAGTAACGTCGCCTTCGAGAAATGCCCCTGCACGCGAGCCTGAATATCAACGTCGATCGGCGAGCCATAGTTGACCAGATGCGCCATCCGGGCGTCCAGTGACAAGCGCTATCACCGCAGGCGCATTCCACAACCGGACGGCGCGCTGCTTGTGTGTAATGACGTCGATCACGTCAAGCGCGAACTCGCTCGGGTCGGCGATAGGCCGCCGATACGCCACCACCTGACCTTTACCCAACGTGAAGAAGTCCCTGTCCTTGTCTTCCCGCACCGGCTTCAGTCCGGTAACCTTCCACCACTGCTGAGTCGGCATCGTCGCGACAACCAGCGTCGTACCGGCTTCGGCATGAGCCAGAATGCGCTTCACCGTTTCGGGAGCCGGCGGCTTCAAGTTGGCCGCGACGAGCGCAAGGCGCTTCGACGGATCAGGAGCCGGAACCGCGGTCACCGCCGCCAAAGCAGGCGATACATTACGCCGGTAAAGCAGATTAGCGATCTCCGCGGTCGGAACGCCCGGCTCGACCAGCGCCGTCACGATTGGAACCGCAGGTTGCCGAAACAGCGCTATATTCTGCTTGAGCCAGCGTGCCGTACGCCCGAGCTGCTCCCATGCGGCGACCGCCTTCGGGTCTTTCCGTTCCAGGGCCTCGCGATAGTGCGGCTCAACCGCCAGGACATAGTTCCCGCCTGCAACCCAGGCTTCAATCAAAGCCAGTTCCAGCGAGTCGTAAGGAACGGATCGGTCGCCCAACTTATCCGGCAGATACGCGAGCACTGGCGGCCGATTCGGATACAAGGCCCGCAAGTAGCCGGCTTGGTATCCATTGGCGTCGACCCACGGTTCGCGGCTCGCGCTGGCGGTCTCATCGCCACGACCGGCAACGGTCGGAGGTTTGCGAATGCCCGGCCACAGCCCCTCGAGTTCGCCGACCGCAACCGACTTCAACTCCGCTTCGGAGATCGGAGCGATGCCGTCGAGCCGTGGAAGTTTACTATCCTCCCGAATGACGATATCTGTCGCCAGATTGTGAGGCATCGTTGACCAGTAAAGCATAACTACCCGCGCCGATCAGCAGCAATACGGCAATAGCCTGCATCGGCGCCTCATAACTGCCCGTGGTTTGGATCAACCAACCGGTCAAGATCGGCGCCGCAACACCGGCCAGATTGCTCGCCATGTTCTGAAGACCGCCAATCCTCCCGATCGCCGCGCCAGGAACCACCGTCTGCGTCAGCGCCCAGTAATTCGCCGTCGCGACACCTAGGCCGGCCAGCGAGAAGATCGAAAAGAACAGCGCCAATTGTGACGAGACAGCTCCGGCACCGAACACCTCCGTGGCCGCCAGCAATAGTCCCACAATAGTGAACGTCTTCCGAACTTTCACCGGATTCCCGCCTCGCGCAATGAGCCGGTCGGCCGCCCATCCGGAAGCAATCGTGGTCAGAGCCATACCCGCAAAGCTGAACATCGTGTAAAGACCCATCATCTCGAGCGGCAGCTTTCGCTGCTCTTTGAAGTAGGCCGGAAGCCAGGTAATGCAGAAGAATAGGTAGCAGCTATAGCAGAAGGTCCCCACAAGAATGCCCCAGATTGCCGGCATTTTGAACACCTGCCAGAATGGAGCTTCAGGTTTCGCGATCGCTGTGCGCACTTCAGGCGCAGTCTCTGCGCGAGGAACCAGGAAAAGCCACGGAATCAACCAAACGATCGAGACCAGTCCCGTCACGTAGAACATCGCGCGCCATCCGTAAGCAGCAATCAAGTACGCTGCGATCGGAGCGCCAACGGCCGGGCCAATCTTCGTCCCCGCCATGTAGATCCCGATGGCGAGACCACGCTGCTTCTCTTCGACGTTCATCCGAATCCAGCGCAGGCTCGCAGGCGCGATAATCGATTCCCCGACGCCGAGCAGCAGTCGCACCGTGAAGAGCTGAGTCACCGATCGTGTGAAGGCCGTACCTGCAGAAATAAGGCTCCAGAGGATGAAGCCTGCCGCATATGGATACTTGACTCCATACTTATCAACCACCCAGCCTGCCGGAACCTGCAGCAACGCATAAGACCAAAAGAAGGCCGAGTTCATCAGTCCCCGCTGGCTATCGGTGAGGCTGAAGTGCTCGCGAAACTCCGGTACCGCGATCGCAACGGAAAGCGAGGTACGGTCGATATAGGCGATGACCATACCGAGGCACAGCAATACGACGATAGACCACCGCCGAGCAGATCCCATGAGTATGGATCTATAATGCACTAAAAATGAATCGGCGACTATTTCTCGGCGCCTGTGGAGCGGCAGCACTCGCTCAGCAACCCAAACGCTTTGACCTCGTGATCCGCGGCGGCACCGTTTTTGATCCCGCCGGAGGCGTGAAACGCCGCGCCGACGTGGGCATCTCCGGCGACAAGATCGCCGCCATTGAAGACACCCTGCCGACAGACAGCGGCCGGGATGTTGTCGACGCTAACGGCCTCTTCGTCACTCCGGGTCTCGTCGACCTGCACACCCACTGCTACTACGGCGGCACCGGTCTCGGAACAGAGCCTGAACCGATCGCTGCTCGATCCGGCGTAACGACGTGGGTCGATGCCGGAAGCTTCGGCTACCAGCAAGCCGAGGGGTTCCGCAAATTCATCGTCAACCCATCTCCGCTGCGCATCTTTGGCTACGTCTATCTTTATCCCGACAACCGCAACCCCGACATGGACGCCGTGAAATACGTTCGATCCATGATGAAACGCACCGGGGAAACGGTCACTGCCAATAAGGACATCCTCCTCGGTGTAAAGCTGCAAGTGGGCGCGAACATGAACGGCCGTTATAGCTACGACTTCCTGAAAATTGCCCGCGAGCTTTGCGACACCTACAAGATCCCCTTGATGACGCACATCAGCTTTGCGCCTCCGGACACCGATCAGGTTATGGAGCTGATGAAACCCGGCGACGTCGTGACGCACTGCTACAACCGGCACACACTCGGGATTCTCGACGAAGCGGGCAAGGTGAAGCAGAGTGTCCGTGACGCTCGGGCGCGTGGAGTTCTCTTCGATGTCGGTCACGGTCTCGGCAGCTTCAACTTCGAGGCCGCTCGAAAAGCCCTGGCGGACGGATTTGTCGCAGACACGATATCTACCGACATTTACAACCTGAACGTCAAGGGTCCCGTGTACGACATGCCGACTACCATGTCAAAAATGATCTATCTCGGGATGTCGTTCGATGATGTACTCATGCGCACTACGATTGCTCCGGCAAAGATCATCAACCGCGTAGAGGGACTCGGCACATTGAAGGTCGGTGGGCCCGCGGACATCGCGCTGCTCGCGATTGAGGATGGAGCGTTTCCATTGACGGACTCGCAAAAGAACACCGTGACTGCAAAGCAACGCGTAGTCAGCCGGTTGACGATTTGCCGTGGAAAGCGGGTCGCCTAAACGTGACCATCAAGAACATAACGCTCACTCATGTTCGGGTACCGCTGGTCGAGCCGTTCCGCATCAGCTCCGGCGCAGTCGCTGAGAAAGACGGTATCGTTGTCCGCATTGAGTCAGGGGATCTTGTCGGTTATGGCGAATCGTCGCCGATGGCAGGGTCGTTCTACTCTGCCGACACGCCAGAAAGTTGCTGGCGCGAACTCCAAGAAATACTCGTACCCGCGCTGATCGGAAAGAGTGTAAAGCCCGCAGACATCGCTCCCCTGCCCGGGAGCAACTTCGCAAAGACTGGCATCGAAACAGCGCTCTGGGACATTGAAGCGCAGAGACAAGGCAAGCCTCTTTATGAGTTGCTTGGTGGAACAGAGAAGCCGGTCGAGTCCGGCCTGGCCGTCGGGCTCTACGATGATGTCGCCGATATGCTTCGGACCATCGAGCGATATCTCAGGGACGGCTACAAGCGCGTCAAGATCAAGATCGAGCGTGGTCGCGATGTCGAACTTGTCCGGGCAGTCCGCGCCACATTCGGGGATATTCCATTGTTTGTCGACGCCAACGGCGCTTACGATCTGTCCGACGTCGACGTCTTCAAGCAGCTCGACGAATTCAACATGATGATGTTCGAGCAGCCGTTCGCCGGAGGCATGCTGAAGGAACTCGCCGAATTGCAGTGCAAGGTCCGAACACCGGTGTGCCTGGACGAGAGCCTTGAGACCGAAGCGAATGTACGTGAGGCAATCAAGCTCGGCAGCATGAAGATCGCCAACATCAAGATCCAGCGCGTCGGTGGCTTTACGAATGCGCTCGCGATATACGAGATCTGCAAACAGCATGACATTCCCGTTTGGGTTGGTACGATGCCCGAGTTGGGAATCGGCCAGACGCAAGGCATGGCGCTGTCGACCTTGAGCCATTGCGCGTACCCGACCGATGTCGAAGCAAGCTTGCGATGGTTCCGAGACGACATCATCAAGCCGGTTCTCGAAGTGAAAGACGGCTGTTTGTATCCACCTTCCACACCTGGCCTGGGCTTTGAAGTCGATGAAGCGAAGTTGAAGAGGTACGCGGTTTCATGAGTCTCACACGTAGATCGTTTCTGCCCGCGCTTGCGGCTGGTCTTGCCTCGGCGAAAGATCGCTTGATCATCGACACGCACCTTGAAGTGTGGACGCTCGATCCGAAGTTTCCATTTGCGCACCCCGAGCGGCCGAATCTCAAGGTCCCGATGGCCGCGCCGATTGAAAACCAGGTCGAGCAGATGAAAGATTTCGGCCTGAAGTACGCGGTGCTGATCAATCCGCGCTACTTCGGCTGGGATAACTCATACATCAGCTATAGCCTGCACAAGTACCCGAAGCTTTTCGTCGCGCACGGCCTTGTGAATCCTGAAGATCCGAACGTTGCCGAGCGTCTTCGCTATTGGGTGAAGGAACATCAGTTTCAGGGAATGCGGTTCAGTCCGATCTATCATCCGCAGTCGACGTGGTTGAACTCAAAGGAACACTACCCGTTGTGGAAGGAAGCCGAGAAGCTGAAGGCGGTATTCAACTACTACATCCTTCCCCACCAGATGCCGATGCTCGAAGATATGGCCGGGCGCTTTCCTGGAGTGAAGATCGTCATCGATCACCTTGGCAAGCCCGATTTGAAATCGCCTGACCCGTGGCCGGAGTTCAAGAAGATGTTCCGGCTAAAGAAGTTTCCCCAGGTGTGGGTGAGCGCTTCCGAGCCCTACGAACTATCGATCACGAAAGAGTATCCGTACCACGATACGATCCCTTATTTCAAGGCGACGTACGAGGAGTTCGGAGGCAAGCAATTGATCTGGGGGACCGGATATCCTCGCCCGCGTTGGGAGTTGCCGATGGATAAGGAACTCGAATTCGTGGACAAGTATCTGGGCTTCTACACTAAAGAAGACCGTGAACTGTTACTCGGCAAGAACGCGCTGAAGATCTGGCGCTTCCCGAAACAATAACTATGCGACTCTCCTCGATCGTGCTGTGTACCCTTATGAGCATCTCTGCTTTTGGCGCTGAGAAGAAGGTGATTACTCCTGCCGGCGCGCGGGCGCCTGTTGGCCCGTATAGTCCGGGCGTTATGGCTGGGGATTATCTCTACGTCTCGGGTCAAGGCGCCGCCAAGCCCGACGGGAGTTTTCCGGAGACGGCTGAACAACAGACAGAGCAGTGTCTCAACAACGTCAAGGCAATCGTCGAGGGAGCAGGTCTGACGATGGGCCATGTCGTCTACGCTCATCTGTACCTGAAGGACATGGGCGCATACGAAGACGCGAATCGTGTGTGGGCCAAGGTCTTTCCGAAGGATGGACCTGCGCGCGCAATCGTCGGCGTCACGAAGATGCCCACCGATACGCCAGTCGAGGTCACCGTCGTTGCGGTCCGCGACCTGAGCCGAAGGAAAGTGATTCCGGGTGGCGTGATGGTCGGCGACCGACTCTACCTCGCCGGTTCCATTGGTGAAGCTTCGGGCGACCCCGCGCAGCAAGTGCAGTCGGCGCTCGACGCGATGGGTAAGACACTCAAATCCGCAGGCATGGATTTTCGGCACATGGTGTTTGTCAATCCTTATCTGACCGATAAGATGCCGATGGATGTAATGAACAAGGTGTACGCCAAGCACTTCGAGTTCGGCAATACTCCTGCTCGCGCGACGATTAAAGTGGCGAGCTTGCCAAACGGCGGCGCCATCGAGTTCACCGGCGTCGCGATTCGTGATCTGTCGAAGCGAATCGCTGTACGGCCGAAGAACATGCCTCCCAGCCCGACGGCGAGTCCGTGCGTGTTTGCTGAAGATACGTTCTATTGCTCGGCCAAGGCCGGTTTCATTCCTGGCCCGAATGGCGGAATCTATGCCTCAACTGTCGAGACGCAAGTACGCCAGACCATGCGGAATTTGCTGGACGGGCTTGAGGAAGCAGGATTGACGTTCGCCGATGTTGTGGCTACGAACGTGTATCTCGACGACATCAACGATTTCGCGAAGATGAACAAGACTTATGCCCAGTATTTCGCCGGCGCCCCGCCCACAAGAACGACGGTGCAGCAGTTCCCTTCCGCCGAGCGAAAGGCCAATGAGCAGGAGCGCTGGCCAACACTCGAGCAGATCTCGATTATCGCTGTTAAGTAGGCTCGCGTTTCGTAACGACCTGATCGAAGGCGTGCAGAAGCGCTTCCCGCTTCGAGTACGGTCCGGGCGTGTAGGCGCGTGATCGAATTCCGGCCTGGGATAATTCTGCGATAGACCAGTCTTCGCGGTTCGTCGTGTCCCAGAATTCAATGGCGTCGTCCACGGCAAGTTCTGCCGGTTGGAAATACCATTCGCAGATGATCTTCGTACGATCCACGGTTTCGGGCCAGATAGTGTGAATCATCATGTAGTCGGGGTGCAGGCTGAGTAGCAAGTTGGGATAGATGGCATAGTAGTACACCGCGCGTCGCTCTTCTTCGTTCAGCCCCGGCAAGTAATCACGTCGCCGTTTGCCATCGACGCTCATAGTTTCCGCACTGCCTCGGAATCCCATCGCTCCGCCGATGTATGTGGAGGTTGGAGGCTCATTGTCAGCGCCGAGATAGTCGGTGAGCCGGTTCAACATCGGATGAAGGACCGGGCAGTGCAGACATTCGTTGTAGTTCAGGATGATGAGCTTCCAGTTTGCCTTCACTTCATAGACGATGCGTTTGTTCAAGCGCAGGCCTTGCATCCGCCAACCTTCGAATTTCGTCGGCAAGTTGCCAAGGTGTTCCGAGAGAGGCGCTCGCTTTTGTCCGAAGTGCAGAAAGATGTGGCCGTCCCACAGACCAATAACTATTTCATGAAGTGGGTAGTCCTCGCGTCGAAAGGTAGCCTCATCCATATGCGGCGCGCCGAGAAGCCCGCCGTCGAGACCATAGGTCCAGCCATGATAAGGACATTGAATGCGACCGGCGAAAGCCCCCTCCGCGGCTGAACAGATCCGAGTACCGCGGTGCCGGCATACGTTAAAGTAGGCGCGCACTTGTGAAGCGCTGTCGCGCGTGACGATGATGCTTTCACCGACAACATCCCGCAGAAAGTAGTCGCCTGAGGCCGGAATCGTGTCTTCGCGGCCAACGCAGACCCAACTGTCAAAGAAGAAGCGCTCCATCTCATCCCGGAAGAGTTCGGGATCGGTGTAGTAGCGCGCGGGGAGGGTTTTGTAGGAAGGCACCGGCTCCATGTCCAAGGCTACTACGATGGAGCCGGCGCGATGACTGAAGTGTTAGAAGATGAACCGGAGTGTATACTGCATTTCGCGGCCACGGTTCGTAGCGGCCTGGGTCGTCGACCGGCCGAAGAGGGAGTTTCCGATCGTCATGTTCGGGTTGGCCCACATCAGCGAGTTGGTCAAGTTGTAGGCTTCGAATCGGAACTCGAGCTTGTATCTTTCCTGAATGGGGAACGTCTTCGAGATCGTTCCATCGAGGTTCCAGAATACGGGCCCGGTGATCCCATCGAACTGATACGGATTCAAACGCGGAGTGAACGGAGTCGGAACTTTGAAAGCATCCGTATTGAACCACTTCTGTGGTCCCGGATCTTCGACGAATGGGCTGCTGCCGTCGTAGTCCATCTGATTCTGAAAGCGCAGGAATTCGCCTGAACGGTAAGAGTAGATGCCGCTCAACTGCCATCCTCCGAACGCACCGTTCAGGATCGGATGCATGTCAGATCCGATCTTGCGACCTTTGCCGATCGGGAAATCATAGGTTCCAGCAATGGTCGCGCGATGACGCGCGTTGTTCGAACCTAACCAAAACACCTGATCGACATACTGCTGAGGATCGTTGAAGTATGCCTCGTTCCGTTCCTGGTTGTAGTTGTAGGCAAAAAGCACACTCGCGCCAGCAGCGTATGTGCGTTGGACGCGCAACTGCAGCGCCTGGTATCTAGCCCGCCAGTTGCCCTGATTATTAAGAGTCAGGTTTCCGCCGTAATGTGGATAGGGTCGGAGCAAGCTACCCTTGGTCACGGTTGGCTGTAGTCTCAGCGTGCCCGGGAAAGACGTCGGGAGTCAGGTAGTTGTAGAACGGGTTCGGCACATTCTGTGAGAGCTGGGCCTTGAGCGCATAGCCTAGCTCCGGATCCGCCATGTTCTCTTGGAAGTCATGCGGCGCGTACCGTCCGATGTTCATGAACCACGTGGCATCCACTTTGAACTGGCCGGGAATCTCGCGCATGATTGTAAAGTTGATTCGGTCGTTTACCTGGGCGCGATAGTCTTGATCCGCCCAGTTCGATACGTTACCAACGTTCGTGTAGGCGCCGAGACTCTTGCCAATGGGTAATTGAAGAGAATTATTCGGGAAAGGATCCGCAAGGTACGCCTGGGGACGACCTTCGACTAGCGGAAGCGCTGTAGACATCTGACTGAACCCAGGACACCACTGGCACGCCGCCAAGGTATTGGCGCTCGTAGTGCCCTGACCGGTCGTGGGCGGCACGACGTAGCGAGCGAAACCAATGTTGACCGCTGTTTTGTCGTTTACTCTTACGGCCAAGCCGATTCGAGGAAGGAAAAGCAGCTTCTGCGTGACGAAGGCCTTCCGGTTTGCGCTGTCGGTGAAGACCCACTGGCCGTTGTACTTCGGCGTCGATAACGCCAGAACGTCAGCCGGCATCTGAGGAGGCGATTTCTGCATTGCCTCGTTCGGTTTGGTCAGATCCAGTTCGCGCGAGTAGATATCATTGTCTTCATAAGGACCGGACTCCCACTCGTACCGCAAGCCGATGTTCAAGGTCATCCTGCGATTGATCTTCCAGTCGTCGTGGACAAAGGCGCCGACGAATGGAGCGCGAATTGTCTGGAAAGGATAGCCTCGCGCGATGGTGCGCTGGTCTAGTACACCGAGCAAGAACGATGCGTGCGCATCGCCGGAGAGGTTCGTATTCGGATTCAGATAGGTGTTGGCCGTCGATTCCGGATAAAAGTTAAGGTTCATCAGGTTCGGAAAGATGCCGATGCCGACGTGATACCGGTATTCGGCGCCAAACTTCAGGTAATGCGAGCCACGGGCTTGCGACATCTTTCCGCTGAACGCGTAGTGGTGCGGATGTTGATACCAGTAACTGCCCTTGCCGTAGCTTGACGCAGTTTGACCATTGATGATTACGTTCGGGTAATAAATCAACGGCATGTCCTTGGTATAGGGCAAGTACCAGGGGTTACCCGGCCAGAACTCGGCGAGGCCCTCTTCCCCAACGGCGGACGCGGGTGCGGAGTAATCGTCCTCCAACATGGCGTAGCTACCACGAAGATTGATTACGGTCGTCGGCGACATCGTGTAGACAAGGTCACCTGCAATGTTTCGCGAGTTCATGATGCCACCGTTGTCGTTCGGCATCGCAGGGGAATTGTTGGGTGTGTAGTTGTCCTGATCGAGGGTAGTTTTGAACTGCGAATATCGACCGAACACTTTCAGATTGTCGGTAATGTTCCAGTCAGTCTTGTTCGAGAAGTTCAGGTTCTTCATCGGCCACGCATAGGAGGCCTTGAAGTTGTTCGAACCGGACAGGTCATCGCCTGGATTGTTCGGTCCCCAAAAATCCTGCATGATGCGCTTGGCGGTGGAATCGATGCGGTTCTGCGGAATGATGTTGTCTGGGAACGGCTGCCGCGTGGCGGTATTCGTTGCCACATTGAGAACAGTGGTGGTGGGATCGTAGATCGTGCGCAGTCCGCCAGAGCGGTTCAACGACTTCGAGAAGTCTCCATTACGCTCGAGATCGGTCGGCATTGTACGGATTGCGTCTCGGGGCTCCTTCGTCCGCCATGCCTCATACGTGAAAAAGTTGAACAGCTTGTTCTTCTTGATTGGAGCGCCGATCGTGCCGCCCCAGATGTGATTTCGAACGAAATTTGGAGTTCGGGTAATCGGGTTGACTACGGCGTTGAGCTTTGGATTGCGGCCAAAGTAATAAGCGGTACCGTGGATCTCATTAGTGCCGGACTTCATCGACACCGACATGGTTCCTCCGCCGGAATGGCCGAACTCTGCGTCCACTGAATTTTGCTGTATGGAGAACTCCTGCACCGCGTCCATCGGCGGCGCATAGGAACCCTTGGGACCAATCTGGATCGGCGCGCCATCCAGCAAAAGATCGTTCTTCTGGTTTGTCGCTCCGCCAACATCCATGGATGACGACGACCACATGAAGAACGGGTTCTTCTCCGACGTGTAACGACTAACGACGGCTGGATCGAGGAGCGCGAGCGTAAACGGGTTGCGCGCCTTGACCGGAAGATCCATCAGCATTTTGCGATCGACAGTTAATTCGCGAGTGGAGCTGTTGAACTGCAGCGACACGGCCGTGGATGTGACGGTGACCGTTTCAACCGTTCCGCCGGGTTTCAACGAGAAGTTTATGGAGACGTCGGCGCGTGTTTGAACCAGCACGTTCTCGTGAACTTGCTTTGAAAACCCTTGCAGTTCACCAGTGACAGTGTAGGTTCCAGGCTCTACGCTGTCAAAGATATAGGCGCCATTGTTTCCAGCCTCTCGGACTGCAACAATGCCGGTGCCGTTGTTCTGCAGACTGACTTTGGCTCCAGGAACGACTGCATCGGAGGCGTCTGTGACTATACCCTGCACTTTCGCGCGATAATCCTGCGCAAAAAGGCATGACGCGTACACCGCTACTGCGATAAAGCGCAATGACACTTTTGACCTCCAGAAAGAAAGAGAATTGGTTATTTTTCTCACACAACCGATTTCGTGTCAAGCGGAAATTGCCCTTACGCGGATTCTCGCAGCTTGCGTTTTATCTGATACAGGCGATACTCTCTAGTCCAGAGGCGCCATATGTTTCCACGGGATCTATTGACTCAATTCAGCCGACGCAAACTCCTTGCTGCCGCGGGATTGGCCGCGGCAACGCCACAACTTCGCGCAGCAGAGGCTGGTCCTCTCAAGGTTGGACCCGATATATACCAATCGATCGGCGTGCGTCCGCTTATCAACTGCAAAGGCACATTCACCATCGTTAGCGGATCGCAAAGCTTACCTGAAGTCAAACAGGCGATGCTTGAAGCGAGCAAGCACTATGTCCATCTCGATGAGTTAATGGACGGTGTCGGCAAACGACTCGCCGCACTGACTGGCGCCGAGTGGGGCATCGTCACCAATGGCTGCGCTGCCGCGCTCACGCACGCTACGGCGGCGTGTATTGCTGGCGCCGACCCGGAGAAACTGCAGCGCTTGCCGAATCTTGACGGCCTGAAGAATGAAGTGATCGCGCCACGTCATTCCCGCAACGTTTACGATCATGCGATTCGGATGTTGGGTGTGCGAATGATTGAAGTGAACGATGTCGAGCAACTCCAGAAGGCGTTCAACCCTCGCACAGCAATGGTGATGGTGCTCGCGGCGCCGCCAGCGGATCGTGAACCGCTCTCAACGCAGACCGTGTCACGAATTGCTAAAGAGCACAATGTTCCAGTGATCGTCGACGCCGCGGCCGAGATCCTGACGATTCCCAATAAACATTTGCAAGCAGGCGCGACCATGGTTTGCTACAGCGGAGGCAAGTGCCTGCGTGGTCCGCAGGCGGCAGGCTTACTGCTGGGCCGCAAGGATCTGGTTCGGGCGGCGTGGCTTCACAGCGCTCCGCATCATGCTTTCGGACGGTCGCTGAAATGCGGCAAAGAAGAAATCATGGGTATGCTGGCGGCGGTCGAAGCATGGGTAAAACGAGATTATCAAGCCGAGTTTAAAGTGTGGGAGTCATGGCTGGCGACTATCTCGAAGACGGTGGCTTCCGTTCCGGGCGTGACGACCGAAGTACGACAACCGAACGGTTTATCGAACCATTCTCCGCAACTCGTGATCCGTTGGGATGCAGGGAAAATCGGCATTACCGGCCGCGAAATAGAAAAACATGTGTATGACACGGAGCCGCGCATCGTGCTGGGTAACGCCTCCGGCGACCGGCGCAGCAATACGCCGAGTTCGGTGACCATCATGCCGTACATGATGCAACCCGAAGATCATAAAGTGGTGGCCGAACGCCTGCGCGCCGTGCTTTCCAGTCCTCCGGCGATGCCACAACCGGTGAAGCCGCAAGGACCGCTCGCAAACATCGATGGCCAATGGAAGTTGAATATCCGGTATTTCTCCGGCGCTTCCGATCATCAACTAGCGTTCGAACAAAAAGACAAGGACTTGTTTGGAACGCATCGTGGCGAAGTGATCACGGGAGAAGTACGCGGGTCAGTTGAGGGGAATGAAGTTCGATTCGGAAGCCGCCATCGTTATGAAGGGACTGTTCTCGATTATGAGTTCGTGGGCAAGCTTGAGAATGACCGATTGTCGGGGACAGTTCAGATGGGAGAGTACGGGTCTGCCGAGTGGACTGCCGAGCGGTTCCGTTATCGCGCATAGTCTACGAACGCTTGCGGTCTTGTGCGTTTTCATCAGTGGCGCACATGGCGAGGTAATTACGATCGAGTCGCCGATGACGCCCCCGGAATGGGCGTATGCAGAACGCGTTCTGCTAAAGGAATCCACAAAAGCAGCCGTCGAGTTCGCACAGAAGTATATTGATCCGCGCGGACATTTTCTCGGCGTAGAGCGCTGGGGTGGTAACGATGGTCCCGATGACGTCATGGAGACGTTCAATAACTGGACCTTGTTATATGCGCTGGGAGCTGGAGACGACATCCTGCAGGTCTACAACCGGATCTGGGAAGGACATCTCGATCAGTTTCAGAAGGCGAAGGCGCCGAGCATCGAGATGGCTCGCGCGGGGATGTATTCGCGCGAGTTTGTGACGGCGTTTGATTGGGAGCACAACGGAGAAGGGCTTGCATCGTTTTATCACTACGGGCTGATCCGGCCTCGGGATGTAATGTACCGGCAGCGTGCACTGCGCTATGCGGGCTTCTACACGGGCGAGGACCCGAAAGCTCCGAATTACGATAAGCGGCTGAAGATCATTCGTAGTTTGCACAATGGAAGTCGCGGTCCGAAGCTGACTCCTGCCTCCGTCTTTGACTGGGGCGGCGAGACGGAAGAGGGATCCGACAGACATACGCGCTATGCCACGGCCGCCAACATCAAGGGTGACCATCCGTTAAATCTCTGCGCGACGACGCTCGGGATGAACGCCTATATGTTGACCGGGGATCGCAAGTACGCGGACTGGGTTCTCGAGTATGCCGGGGCTTGGCGCGATCGGATTCTACAGAATGGCGGCAACGTTCCGACCAACATCGGACTCGACGGGAAGATCGGCGGCGAATGGGATGGAAAGTGGTACGGCGGCACGTTCGGTTGGAACTTTGATCCAGGAAGCAGTTCGCGCAACTATTACATGCGAGGTGTTCGCCTTGCGATGGGCAATGCATTCCTGTTGACGCACGACCCGACCTACTTTGCGCCACTGCGAAAGCAACTCGAAAACTTGTACGCCGTGAAGAAGGAACAAAACGGCCGGATCCTGCTGCCGAACAAGCACGGCGACAAAGGCTGGTACGGCTATGTTCCGGGCGAGCATTTCGACGTGCAGCGCGATCTGTATTTGTGGTCGATGGATCCGAAGGACCTCGAACACGTGGGACGAGACCCGTGGATCGCTTATTTGCTTGGGAAGAACGCTCGCTATCCTGAGGAGGCGTTACGGCGCGATCTGGCGGAAGTTCGACGGAACGTCAAAGGGTTTCGGGATGATAATGTAACGCCGGACATGCGCGCTCTCGATCACGCGCAACGTTTCAATCCTGTCGAGACAACCGCTCTAGTGAATCTGATGAATGGCGCTAACGATCCCGGCACATCCGGCAATGTTGTCCATGCTCGTTTACGGTACTTCGATTCGGCGCGCAGAAGGGCGGGCATACCAGAAGACGTGGCAGCTCTCGTCGACACCATCGAAGACGCCGCCGTTACCGTGACACTTGTGAATCTAAGTCAGACCGAGGAGCGCACACTGGTTGTGCAGACGGGCGCGTATGGCGAGCACATCGCTACTGAGGTGAGTCTTGGCGATCAGCGGTGGACTGTCAATGCGTCACATTTCGATGTTCGTCTCGCTCCAGGTTCAGGGGCAAAGTTACGAATTGGCATGAAGCGCTATGTAAATCAACCGACTCTGGACTTTCCGTGGGACAGGAAACGAGTATCAACTAAAGCCAATTAAGCGCCGCTAATCTTGCGAGTTCAGTTGTTACAGTCTGCGATCCAGCTAACCGTGATCAACTGGATTCAAGTGATAACGTGAAACAACTTACCGTGCAATCTGTCCTAGCAATGTGTGTTCTTGGCCTTTCGCCGCACTTTTAGGTCTATTGCAGGTTGCGTTTTGCGCGTCGGTTTGTTTGGCTCAGGTTACGGAGCTGACAGGCCGGCGGATTTCCGTAATTGAGTACTCTCCAGCCAACATTCTTCATCCCGCTGATCTGGAACGCGTCGCAATATTAAAAGTGGGATCCGTTCTGCGCGCAGAGGATATCGGGGAAGCTATCGATAAACTCTTCGCGACCGGCCGATTCGAAGACATCGTGGCCGAAGCCGAGCCAGCAGGCGAAGGTGTGACGATCCGCTTTGTGACCAGAGTGACGCGTTTTGTCGGAGGAGTTTCGGTCGAGGGCAAAGTCACCGATCCTCCGGGCCGCGGCGAGATAGTCAGCACGTCACGGCTGCAGCTTGGGGCTCCGTTTGTGGAAGAGGATCTCAAACGAGCCATGAGCCGCATGGATAGATTGTTCTCTTCCAATGGCTTGTACGAGGCGACAGTTACACCGGAGGTCGGTCCTGCAGATCGAGCGCAGAATGTGTTCATTACGCTGCGAGTGAATCCGGGCAAACGCGCCAGGTACAAGATGCCGACCATTCGCGGCGAGACCAAACTGTCCGAGAAAACAATCGTCCGTGCGACGGGATGGCGATGGCCTTTCATCGGTAAATGGCGTCGTGTCACGAGCGCGCGTACTCGGGAAGGTGTTCAGGGCGTTTTGAAGAAATATCAAAAGCAGGAGCGTCTGACGGCCCGCGCAACGATCGAAAAGCTGGATTATGACGAACAGAAACGCCTTGTCCAGCCACAACTGGAAATCAACGCAGGTCCCAAGATAAAGGTCCAGGCAGTAGAAGCCAAGGTACCGAAGCGGGTTCTGAAACGCTACGTTCCGATATTTCAGGAACGAGCAGTAGACAACGATTTGTTGGTGGAAGGCGCAAGAAACCTACGAGATTACTTCCAAAGCAAGGGCTACTACGATGTCGACGTCGATTTTCGAACTAAGCCTCCAGCCAACGACGAGGTCGTGATCGAGTACGTTATCTCGCAAGGTCAACGCTTCAAGCTCGCAAAGTTGACATTGACGGGGGCTACCTATTTTCAAGAGGAAGACTTACGTGAGCGCATGTTCATGCAGCCAGCTTCTTTTACGCTTCGCAATGGCCGCTATAGCGAGGCGTTTCGGAAGAAAGACGAAGAGAATATATCCAACCTCTATAAGGCAAATGGCTTTCGGGATGTGAAAGTAACGTCCATTGTCGACCGGAATGGCGGCAAGACAGGTGACGTATCGGTGACCGTAACGGTAGAAGAGGGTCCGCAGTGGATTGTCGACAGCGTCACTTTGAATGGCGTGCAGCAGGGCGACCGCGAGGTAATGGAGGCAAACCTTGCCTCACTGGTCGGTCAACCATTCTCGGAAGTCAACATGGCTGCCGACAGAAGCTACATCCTCACGCAATATTATTCGCAGGGCTATCCAAAGGCAGATCTGCGTGCATCCTGGCAATCTACCGACACGCCGCAACACGTGAACATCGTTTACAACATAACGGAAGGAGAGCGTCAGTTTATTCGGGATGTTTTGGTAACCGGCTTGAGGTCAACGAGGGAATCTCTGGTTGCAAAACGCATCACTTTAAAGGAAGGCGATCCTCTTTCGCCGATCGAACAGTCTGAAATTCAAAGACGTTTCTACGACATGGGCGTGTTCGCGCGCGTGGACACCGCGATTGAGAATCCAGAAGGAGATACCGGCCACAAATATATCCTCTATAACTTCGAGGAAGCGAACCGGTACACTCTTGCTCTTGGATTCGGCGCGCAGATTGGCCGCTTTGGGCAACCCAGTTCGAGCAGCCTTGCGAGCCCCGCCGGTTCCACCGGATTCAGTCCGCAGGCCTCGTTGAACCTAAGCCGGCTGAATTTCAACGGCCGCGGCCACACGGTATCGTTCCGGGGAATCTACTCCAACCTGCAGAAACTCGCGTCGATCAACTATCTGGCTCCGCGGTTCCACGATATCGAAGGCAGGAACCTCACGGTTTCCCTTCTCTATGAAAACGCGTACAACGTTCGCACTTTCGGCTCTCGCAGGCAAGAAGCGTCCGTCCAATTATCTCAACGGATTTCGAAAGCGACGACGGTACAAGGAAGGCTTATCTACCGCCGTGTCGATGTGAACAACATCATTATTCCGGTCTTGCTGGTACCGCAGTTGGTGCAGCCTGTACGCCTCGGAATGATCTCCGGAAACATCGCGCAGGATCGACGGGACAATCCTGCGGACGCCCGGCGCGGGGTCCTGAACACCGCCGATGTCGCGCTTGCGACAAAGTGGCTTGGCTCGCAAAGGAACTTCACACGCGTTCTATTGCGCAACGCAACCTATCACCGGGTGACACGAAACACGGTGCTAGCAAGACAAACACAGATCGGCGTGATCACGCCATTTTCGGCTCCGCCCGGTATTACCGAAGAGCAATCCGTCCCGCTACCTGAGCGTTTCTTCGGAGGTGGCGCGGACTCCTTGCGCGCATTCCCTTTCAACCAGGCTGGACCTCGCGACACAGGGGATGCAGTGGTGCCGGGGGGTCCAACATCTCAGCCGACTGGTTTTCCCCTCGGCGGAAACGCGCTGCTATTCAATAACGTTGAGTTTCGGTTTCCTTTACTGGGCGCCAACATCGGTGGAGTCTTATTTCATGACATGGGAAACGTGTACAGCAGGCTGGGTGACGTATCGTTTCGCTTTCGCCAAAGAGATCTAAAAGACTTCAACTATATGGTTCATGCCGTCGGTTTCGGGATTCGTTACCGCACTCCGATTGGACCGGTCCGAGGAGATCTGGCGTACAGTATCAATCCTCCTTCCTTTCTCGGTTTCAGCGGAACGCCGACCGAGTTGCTGCAGTGCGATCCGAACCGGCCGATCTCCGAGTTGCCTTCATTCTGCCAAAGTACGAGGCAGAGGGTAAGTCATTTTCAGTTCTTCTTTTCTATAGGACAAACCTTCTGATGCTCTTAAGAGCTCTTATCTTCGTGAATCTTTCCTGGCTGCTGAGTGGCACGGTGGTGCTAGATCGAATCGCAATCATCGTCGGCAAACGTGTGGTGAAGACTAGCGACATCGAACGCGATCTGCGGGCTTCGCAGTTCCTGAACGGCGAGCCTGTGAACGTGAGCACCGAAGCGAAGCGTAAAGTCGCTGATCGCCTGATCGTGCAGGAACTCGTTCGACAGGAGATCATGAACGGTGGATATAGACAGCCGAATGAGAGTGACGTCGATGCGTTACTTCAGCAGAAGCAGCGCGACGCTGCGGCGCTCGCACGTTATGGCTTGACGGCGGATCAACTTCGGCGCTATCTGCACTGGCAATTGACGGTGCTTCGGTTCATCGATGAGAGATTCCGGCCAAGCGTCCTTGTGACCGACGAAGATGTTCGCGATTACTACGAGAAGCATCGCGCTGAGCTTCAGAAGGCATACCCGAAGAGCAACACCATGGAGGCGTTAACGCCAAAGATTCAGGAAATCATCAGCGGTGAGCTGGTGAACCAACGGTTTGAGGAATGGATCGAGGAAACAAAGCGCCGCACGCGAATTGAATTTCGCGATGCTGCGTTCGGCGGAGCCGAGCCGAGCCGCGAGGTTGCAAAGTGAGTAGACCAATTCGAATACTTCGAAACGCTGCGATTGGCTTGGCGGCACTCGTAGTCGTCGTGGGTCTTGCTGCGATTGTAATCGTTCAGACCGACTGGTTCCGAAATTTCGTTCGGGAGAAAATCATCACTGCGACGGAAGAAGGCGTGGGCGGGAAGGTTGAGCTCGGATCCTTTTCATTTAGTCCGCGGCGTCTTGAAGCCCTTGTATCTAACTTTGTAATCCATGGCAAGGAACCTGCTGACTCGGCACCCTTTGTCCGCGTTGCCCGCGTGCAGGTAAATCTTCGACTGTTCACAAGCTTTGGGCGGATCCTGGATGTGTCGTATCTGGGAGTGGAACGGCCCGAAGTGAACGTCATGGTGTTTGCGGACGGAACAACGAACATACCGGAACCAAAGGAAAAGCAGCCCGAAAAGGATACGACAATCCTCGATACCGTTATCGATCTTGCGGTGGATTATTTTCACATCAGCAACGGACAGCTCGCATTCAACTCACAGAAGCAAGCCATTGATGTCAAGGGCTCGAATCTTCGAGCGCAGCTCTGGTACAACCTCGTAACGCAGAACTACACTGGGCAAGTGTCAATGCAGCCCCTGTATGTCGTCTCGGGGCGCAACACTCCGGTGGTGTTTACCGTCACGCTGCCAGTCTTGCTTGACCGGAATCGCATCGGTTTCGAAAGCGCGAAGATCACGACAGCGGCTTCCGATATCACGATTAACGGCTCGCTCGAAGACCTGAAGAATCCTAAAACAACAGCGCGCATCAATGGACGAATCGCGCTGTCGGACCTTCAGAAGATCGCCGACTTGCCGCTCGATCTTAAAGCTCGCAACGTCCCGGCAGAGATCAATATCGACGGCAACGCGGTCATTGCCGACAACCGCATAAACGTGGAAGGATTTCGGGTCGGCTTGGGTTCTTCGAATATCGAGGCTTCGGGCACGCTGAAGGATCCACAGGGACGGGGCGCGCTTGAATTTAAGACGACACTGGCGTTAGCCGAACTTGGTCGGTTGGCGAAAGTTACTGCGCGACCTGACGGAGTGGTCGTCGCGAATGGCACGGCCAAGTTGGACGCCCAGAATAACTATCAAGTGAGTGGAAATGTCGAAGGCAAGAACCTCTCCTTCTCTCAAGGCGCCTCGCAAGGCGCGCAACGAATACGGAATGTGAACTTGTACACCGCCGTCAGTCTCGATCCCAAGAGGCTCGATCTGAACGGACTACGCTTGTCAGCGCTGGGCGGCCAGTTCACGGGCAATGTCTCACTCGAGGAGTTTTCGCGCTATGCGGTGGATGGCCAGTTAAGGAATCTGAATCTGCAAACGGCGACGCAGGCGCTCGGACAAAAGCCACTACCTTATGACGGCGTCGTTTCTGGTCCGATCCAGGCGCGCGGAGATCTGAAGACGCCGGGAATCAAAAGTCTTACTGCGAATGCGAAGCTGGCGATTACACCTGGACGGCGCGGGATTCCCGTTTTCGGGAGAATTAACGCGCAGTATAACGGCGCCACCGGAAATGTCAACGTTGCTAACTCTTATATCGCGTTGCCGAATACGCGGTTGAACCTGAGCGGCTCTGTCAATAACAAGCTGACCTTTGAACTGGACTCGAAAGATCTCAACGATCTACTTGCCGCTGCATCGCCTGAGAACGCCGGAGCGATCAAACTCGAAGGGGGGCACGCTCGTTTCACGGGCGCGGTCACTGGTGGTATGAGTACGCCGCAGATCGAGGGACATCTGGCAGTCGATCGTTTCAGCGTGCAAGGAAGACGATTTGATTCCCTTACTGCCGATGTCGCTGCAGCGAAGAATAAGGCGAGTGTAACGAACGGCCTGTTGCAGCGCGGGCCGATGCAGGCGCAATTTAACGCGTCGGCAGGATTGCAGAACTGGTCGCCTAAGCCCACGCAGCCAATTGCTGCCAACGTGAGCGTTCGCAATGGCGATCTTGCTGATGTGATGGTGCTCGCGGGACAACCGCCGGCCGGGTATTCAGGAGCTCTTCGGATGGACGCGAATGTCGGAGGTACGATCGGAAATCCATCTGGTGGAGCGACATTGGAGGTGGTCAAAGGTACCGTAAAGGACGAACCCTTCGATCAAATCCAAGCGCGAGTCAATCTATCGGATCAACTTGTGACGTTGACGCCTGCCACTTTTGAAGCGGGACCGGCACGAGTAACAATGACTGCCGAGTTCCGGCATCCTCGCGATAGTTTTACGACTGGACAGCTTCACGCGAATGTGCAAAGCAATCAAGTGAATCTCGCGCAGATCCGCACGCTACAGAAGCAACGTCCGAACACGGCAGGCTCGCTGAATCTAAATGTCGATGTCAATGGGACGCTGGCGCAGACCAAAGTCGCGGGCAAGGACACAACCGAGTTTCAGCTTGCGAGTGTCAATGGAGACGCCGCAGCGCGAGATCTGCGCTTTGATGGCCAGAACTACGGGAGCGTGAACGCGAAGGCCTGGACGGCCGGACAGACAGTCAGTTACGATCTCACATCAGATTTTGCGGGTTCGGATGTTAAGGTCACCGGCGCTACTCAACTGACTCGGGACTATCCGACGATTGCCGACGCAAAGATACAAAATCTGCCGGTGGAACGAATCCTGGTCCTAGCCAAACGCGATGACATTCGGGCTCGCGGCATTCTTTCCGGTTCTGCGCACGTTACCGGGACGCTGCAGAAGCCCGAAGGCAACATCGATCTCGATCTTTCGAAGGCTGTGTTGTACGACGAACCGCTCGACTTGGTACGAGCAAAGGCGAGTTATCAGGCCCAGCGGATCGATGTTCCGATGATGGAAGTGGTCGCCGGGCCGTCAAAGATCGAGCTGACCGCGCGCTACGATCATCCGGCCGACAACCTGAAAACGGGCGATCTTCAGTTTCGCATCAACAGCAATCGCATCGATCTTGCGCGGATTCGCAATGTTCAGAAGACCCGCCCCGGAATCGCCGGTGGGCTACAGGTGGTGGCGTCCGGCGCCGCCACTGTGCAGAACGGCACTCCGCAAATATTGCTCAACGATATCAATGCGGACATTGGAGCGACCGATATTGCGGCACAGGGAAAGAAATTTGGCGATCTGAACTTCAAGGCAACGACAACTGCCGGTCGTGTGAACTTTGCACTCGATTCGAATCTGGTGGAGGCTTCGATTCACGGCAAGGGCTCGGCGCAGCTTGCAGGCGACTATCCTCTGAATGCCGAGCTGACTTTCGACAAAGTTCTCTGGAGCCGCGTGCAAGCGCTCATGGGACCGAGCGGACCGCCTGCGGCCTACGATGTGTCGACGGAGGGAAAGGTGACGGTAAGTGGTCCCGCGGTGAAGACGGACCAACTTCGTGGCTCACTGCAAATCGCGCGGCTGCAGCTTTACACGACGCCACGGCCGGGAGCCAACGAGAAACCAATCACTATCCACAATGAAGGTCCGATTGCCGCGACCCTCGATCGCGGCGCTGTTCGCATCGACAGCGCACACATGGTGGGTCCGGAGATGGACGCCAACCTGACCGGCAGTCTGTCGATAGTTGGGGACCGCAAGATGGAGCTCGATCTGAGCGCGAAGACTAATCTTGGTTTGCTGCAGAACTTCAGTCAGGACATCTACTCTTCCGGCAACATTGCGCTTGGCGCGACGGTGCGCGGCACTGTCTCCAAGCCGCTCGTAACCGGCAAGCTGGAACTGAAGAACGCATCCGTTAATCACGTCAGTCTGCCGAACGGCATATCGAATGCAAACGGCCTGATTGTCTTCAACGGTAATACCGCGACCGTCCGTACACTGACTGCCGAGTCCGGTGGCGGGAAGGTGGGAATGACCGGCTTTGTCGCGATGGGCGATCAGTTCAGGCTTGGCCTTCGCGCTACGGCTAACAGCGTTCGTGTGCGTATGCAGCAAGGTGTCAGTGTCGTCGTGAGCGCGTTCGTCAACGTGACCGGAACAACTGCTTCGAGCCTGGCCTCGGGGGCCATCACCATCAATCGCATTACATACGCTCCGCAGAGCGATATGGGCGCGATCCTTACACGAACGGCGCCGCCTGTACAGGCGCCTGAGGCGCCGCATCCTCTGCTCGACAATATGCGGCTCGATATCCGAGTACGAACATCGTCCGCCACCGCTGTTCAGGCGTCGCTGGCGCAAAACATACAGCTTGATGCAGACCTGCGCGTCCGGGGCACGGCATCGCGCCCCGGCATCCTTGGTCGCGTACTGGTCACGGAGGGAGACCTCGTGTTTTTTGGCTCGGAATACCGGGTGAGTTCGGGAACGATTTCCTTCTACAATCCGGTGCGGATCGAACCGATCCTGAATGTAACGCTCGAGACTCAGGCAAAGGGCGTGAATGTGGTGCTTACGGTCTCCGGTCCGATCGACAACATGAAGTTGAGTTACACGTCCGATCCACCGCTGCAGTTTCAGGAGATCGTCGGGCTGCTTGCATCCGGTTCTACGCCGACCTCTGATCCGACAATACTCGCCAATCAGCCTTCGCAGCCACAGCAGTCTTTCCAGCAAATGGGCGAAACGGCGATTGTGAGTAAGGCGATTGCTGACCCGGTCGCAAGCCGTCTGCAGCGTGTGTTCGGTGTGAGTCAACTCAAGATCGATCCGACGTTTACGAGCGGATCCGATCTTCCACAGGCTAGAGTGACGCTGGAACAACAGGTGGCTCCGAATCTGACGTTCACTTATGTGACCGCGCTCGACGATCCAAATACGCAGATCGTCCGCATTGAGTGGTCGTTGAGCAGGCAGTGGTCGGCGATGGCCAACCGCGATGAAAACGGGATATTCAGCATCGATTTCTTATATAAGAAACAGTTTCGGTAAGCGTGCTAACACTTCACCGATTCTGTAGTGGTTTGGCAGTGGAGTGAGAGAATAACATTCACCGACCGCCAGTCAATTAACAGACTCCCCCGATCCGTCGTGGAGGCTCATCTGGATTGAGGCTGGGATGACGTGAGTGTCAATGAGCCTTTCTCCACTTTGGCGTCCTACTTATGCGAACTGCATACTATGGATGCTTTGCTTTGCCGGAAACCTGACGGCGCAGGAATTGCAGCCGCGAGCCTACTTTCCGGCTCCGGTAGGTGTCAACTATTTCGGGTTTAGCTTGAGCAACAATCGGGGCGGCCTACTTTTCGATCCCAGCTTGCCAGTCGAAGATGCGCGAGTCAACGCGAACATCGGCACGGTAGCGTTCGGACAAACACTCGATGTGGCGGGCCGCACGACCCAGGTCTTAGCGGTCCTTCCCTATGTGAGGGCGAACCTTGATGGCCGCGTTGCCGGCAGCCAAACAGAAATCTACCGCAGTGGCTTGGGCGATGTGACTTTCCGATACGCTATGAATCTGTATGGCGCTCCCGCCATGAAGCTCAATGAATTTCGAACGTATCGTCCAAAGACGATCATCGGGGCCAGCCTCACGGCAACCGCGCCGATAGGACAATACGACCCTGCCCGACTGATCAACGTCGGCGCGAACCGCTGGGCCTTCAAACCGGAAATAGGCGTATCCCGCGCTATCGGAAAATGGACTCTAGAAGGGGCCGCCGGGGTTTGGCTGTACACGAAAAATCCACTATTCAACGGCGCGCTCGTACGGACGCAGGTTCCGCTCGGCAGTCTGCAAACCCACGTTGTTCGCTTCCTGCCGCGTAGAACCTGGCTGGCGCTCGACTGGACCCTGTATACAGGCGGCCGAAGCACAGTCAACGGAAGAGACAATGCCGACTATATTGGAAATCAGAGATTGGGAGCCAGCCTCGGCATCAGCCTGACTCCGCGCCAAGCGATCAAGTTTGGCTACTTCAGTGGCCTTATCACACGGCTAGGCAGTGACATCCATTCGTTTGGCATCTCATACAACGTCATTTGGCTTTCACCGAGATGACGTTAGGAATTCCCTAGTACGAAGACGTTGTAACCCCAGCCAGGTAGATCAAGGTAGAGACCCGTTGCGTCGAGATCTTCTCGGGACCAATCGTAAACTGCCGAACTCATCAAGTCAGTCAACTTGACGATGCCCCCTACTCCGAAACGGGGTAGCTTCACGTGACATTGGCTTTGGTTCGGAGCATAGTTTACGGCGACGACCAGCATTTCGCCGTTTGCGCCTCGCCACAAAAAGCAGATAAAGCAATCGTGTGTCCAGTTGCCATCCCAAGCGGGCGCAACTTCGACTAAGCTCCAATCGCCACAACGCGTTTCGGGACGTTTGAGGCATCGTAGCAATCGAGCATAGAATGTTTCGACGTCCGAGTTGGTTGGTTGATCCGGTCCGCGGCCCAGATGGACCGGAATGTGTTTCGTAAACCCTTCCCGCTGGCCTTGGTGAATGAATCGGAGACCAGGGCACAGAAACGTCAAAACTGCTGCAGCTTTGTGCTTATCGAGATCAAAAGTCGCCGCCGCGCGTGGCTCGTCGTGGTTCTCCAGGAAGCGAGCCGACCTGCGTTGAAAGTCCATGTCGGCCCGGAAGTGATCTCTCACTGGCAGGGTGTGTCCGTCTCGCAGCCGGTCGTACAGGCGCTTGTCGTATGTGTAATCAAATCCCTGTTGCTGCAGAGTCCACTCGAGGTCCCAATAGACCTCGGCCATGAAGATGAATCCTTCCTTCTTCGCCTTTATGCGTTGAATGACCGGCGACCAAAAAGGCTCGGGACGTCGGCCCCATGTCCGCTCGAAAACGTCCGGGAGCACAAGCATCGCCATATCGCAGCGAACGCCGTCGCAGAGAGTGGCGATCTTCTCCAACACGCGCGCCTGCTCTTCCTGAAGCCGCGGCTCTGCGTAGTTCAACTGAAATGTGTCGGGCCAACCGGCGAAGTATGGATCGCGGCCGAACGCCAAAACGATGGAGCCGTTGGGCGTTGGGACACGAGCGTAGTTCATTGGCTCGCGCGCCAATAAATCTTCATTGCCGTGAATATAGAACTCCGGGTGTTGTTGTACCCAGGGATGATCGGGGGCGGTGTGATTCGGAACGAAATCAAGAAGCAGTCGCATACCATGCGAATGCACACGATCCTGTAACCTTGATAACGCCGCGTCGCCTCCAAAATCGACGTGCGCAGTGTAGTCCTGGATGGCAAAGCAAGAGCCACAAACATCGCTCTCCTGGAAATCCGGCAGCAAATGACGAAACTCGACCTGCCATTCGGCGTGACTGAGTGACACTTTGCGACCTGCGGGACCGGTCTGCCAGACACCCAAAAACCAAATCCAGTCGAAGCCCTCGGCAGCAAGGCGAGCGAGCTCGGCGTCCGGAAAATCGTCGAGTGTTGCCTGCCTACCGAGTTTCCTTGAGAGGCTGGACAAAGTGACGCGCGTGTTCACCTGAAACAGGGTCGGATTGCATCGTGGCTCGGATGGCATCGTCATCGCAACCTATGGTAGTACCGGGTGGAGCAAATCACCAAATCAGCAAACGAAGTTTTTTGAACCTGCATGCCTGTGAGAAACATTTAAGCTGTTACGGAGAATCATGTTTCAAAGCGTAGCTTCGATTGCTTTGTATGTCCTGGGTGTATTTGTGGGAATGGTTGTGCTGTTGGAGGTCGGCCGGAGAATTGGGATCCGGCGACGAACCGAAGATCTAGAGGGAGCCGCGGCCGGTCTTGGAGCGGTGGATGGGGCCGTCTTCGGACTGATGGGACTGCTGCTTGCGTTTACGTTTTCAGCAGCGACTTCGCGATTCGACAAGCGCCGCGATCTGGTTGTCCAGGAGGCAAACGATATCGGGACAGCATATCTCCGACTCGATGCGCTTCCGGCTGCCAGTCAGCCTCCGCTTAGGGACTTATTCCGACGATACGTCGATTCGCGGCTGTCCGTCTATCGCGCACTACCTAACGTTGAGGTCGCAAAGGCCAAACTTGCCGAAAACAAAGTTATCCAGGACGAGATCTGGAAACAAGCGGTCGCCGCCACCAAAACTATCGAGGGCAACAGCCTTCCTGTGACTACTTTGGTCTTGTCCTCCTTGAATCAGATGATCGACGTTACGACGACACGTACGACCGCGATGCTAACCCATACTCCACCAATGATCTTCATGTTAATGGGAATTATGGTGCTAGGTTCGGCGTTGCTCTCCGGTTATGGAATGGCCGGCAGTAAGAAACGAAGTCTCTTGCATGTGCTCGCATTCCCTCTGCTACTGACGGTTATTATCTACGTCATCGTCGATATCGAATATCCGCGTGTGGGATTGATTCGCCTTGATAGTTTCGATGCGCTACTTGTTGAAGTTCGGGACAGCATGAAGTGATTCAGTGGGCCGCGCGATCGAATGCGCCTTTTTTGCCCATCGCTAAAAATTGCTCCCCATTGATACGCCCAAAAAGGTTGATCATTGTCGCGACGATTCCCGTCCAGCCGGTCTGATGGCTAGCGCCAATACCGGCTCCATTGTCTCCGTGGAAGTACTCGTAAAACATGAGGCAATCCTTCCAGTGGGGGTCGGTTTGAAGCTTCTCCGTACCGCCGAAGACGGGCCGTCGTCCATTTGCGTCTCTGAGGAAGATCCGAGTTAGCCGTCCAGTTATTTCCTGGGCTACCTCAAAGAGATTCATCCATTTGCCTGAACCGGTTGGGCACTCAATCTTGAACGTATCACCGTAATAGAGATAGAAAGATAAGAGCGCACGAATCAACAGCGCGTTCACAGGCATCCAGATCGGACCACGCCAATTTGAATTTCCCCCGAACATGCCCGAGTCCGATTCAGCAGGCGTATATCGGACGGTGTGATCTTGACCCTGCAAATTAAACACATAGGGATGTTCCTCGTGGTATCGCGACATTGCCCTGATACCGTAGTCACTTAGAAACTCATTCTCATCCAACATGCGAGCGAGCATCCGGCGCAACCGATCGGAATTTACCAGCGCAATAATGCCACGGTCAGCAACACCGCGATGAGCGCTTCCTGTCGTATGCATGCTTTCAAGGATCTCCGGCATGTACTCTATGCGCTCGATCGTCGTGGCTAACGTCTGTGGCACCAATTCTCGCTGCCAGGGCTCGATGACTGTTGTGGCGCAGAGCGGCAGCAAGCCGACCATGGAGCGAACCTTGAGTCGGGATGCGCCACCATCGGGATAACGCAAGACATCGTAGTAGAACCCGTCTTCTTCGTCCCACATTCCGCTTGGCCCTACATAGTTCATAGCTCTGGCAATCCACAGGAAATGATCGACGAACTTTGCGGCCATGTCATCGAAGCTGGGATCAGCGGCTGCCAGTTCGACAGATATTTCGATCATGTTCTGACAAAAGAGCGCCATCCAGGCGGTGCCATCGGCCTGCTCCAGATAGCCTCCGGCGGGCAACGGCGCGCTGCGGTCAAAAACCCCTATATTGTCCAACCCTAGAAAACCACCCTCGAACACGTTTTTTCCGAAGCGATCCTTCCGGTTTACCCACCAAGTGAAGTTCAACGATAGTTTTTGAAACGAGCGGCGCAGAAAGTCCAGATCGCCTTTACCAGTGAACGCCTGCTCCGTCCTGTAAACGAAAAGCGACGCCCAGGCATGCACGGGAGGATTCACGTCGCTGAAATTCCATTCGTACGCAGGGATCTGGCCGGTCGGGTGGAGGAAGAAGCGCTGCAGCAGCAGGTCAAGCTGCCCCTTAGCGAAATCCGTATCGACGGTGGACAGAGCTATTGCGTGAAACGCCAAGTCCCAAGCCGCAAACCAGGGGTACTCCCACTTGTCCGGCATCGAGATAATGTGCTTGTTGACCATGTGGAACCATTCGCTGTTCCGCATAGTCGATGCGTTGGGCACCGCCGGATCTGCGCCATGCTCCTCAAGCCATTTGTTCACATCGAAACCGAAGTATTGCTTACTCCAAAGCATCCCAGCAAGGGCTTGTCGCATTACCTGAGCTTCATCTGAGCTAATCCCGTCAGGGGTGATGCTCCGGTAATACTCATCCGAATCGGAAAGGCGAGCGCTTACGATTTCATCAAACTGCTTGCCGAATGGGTTTGATAGTTGCGAGGGCGACTGATCGCTAAGCCGCAACTGAACGGTCGCGGTTTCACCGGCGCGGATGGTCAGTTGATAGTGGGCCGCCGCTTTTGTTCCCGTTTTCGCCGGGTTGACGACGCCCTGCTTTCCCGCAACGACAAAATCATTGATGCCATCTTTAACGTATGGCGTTGCATTCGATCCGTCGAAAAGCCGCTCATTGTTCGTTTCGTTCTCAGTGAAGAGGAGTGGGGCTTCTCCCTCACAGTAAAGAAACCGCTCGCCCAGTTCCTCGTTGGTAGCAGCTACAACACCAACGTCTTTGGCGCCCGCAACCTCTTGCAACATCGGTTTCGGCGCGTCGGCTTTCCACATCCATGTATTTCGGAACCACAGCGTCGGAAGGACGTGAATCGATGCGACTTCCGGTCCTCGATTGCAGATATTTATCCGGATCAGGATATCTTCCGGTGTGTTTTTTGCGTATTCGACGAAGACATCGAAGTAGCGATTGTCGGCAAAGATACCTGTGTCCAACAACTCATACTCCATATCGGCCCGGTTGCGGATCCAATTGTTTCTGATCAAGTCCTCGTACGGATATGCCTTCTGCGGATACTTGTACAGATATTTCATGTACGAGTGGGTTGGAGTGCTATCGAGGTAATAGTAGTACTCCTTGACATCTTCGCCATGATTTCCTTCGCTGTTGGTGAGGCCGAAGAGGCGTTCCTTCAGGATAGGGTCGACGCCGTTCCATAGAGCCAGGCCGAAGCAAAGCAGCTGTCTGTCATCGCTCAGACCAGCCAGCCCATCCTCGCCCCAGCGATACGCTCGCGAACGGGATTGATCGTGGCTGAAGTAATTCCAAGCGTTTCCGTCCTTACTGTAATCCTCACGCACCGTTCCCCATTGGCGTTCGCTTAGATAGGGACCCCATTTTCTCCACGGCGCGTTGGTAACGCGCGCTTCCTGCAATCTTGCGGCTTCCTTGTCGGTACTGGGCGTGGGCATCTCGAACTAATAATGCGGCTAACCCCTAGTCGATCTAAGAAAACTAAGACTCAGGCAGATATTCTAAGTCTGCGGCTTGAAATCGTCATCTGTAGTTTGTTCCGCGCACAGGGCAAGCCAAATACCGTTCGGAACGCAAAGGAGCGATGATGATGATTCGATGTATGACAGCGTTCGCGCTTGCAACCGCTTTGACGGTCCCCGTGATGGCTCAAGGTACGAGCAACATGGATATCCTCCGCCAGAAAATCAAAGCGGATAAGAAGTTAGTAGTTGCAGCGAACCTGACGCTCACCGAGGCAGAAGGGGCAAAATTCTGGCCGGTGTACGAAGCGTACCAGAAAGACCTTCAACAGATTAACGGGCGGATGCGAACAACAATACTCGCGTACGCAGATGCATATAATAAGGGCCCCGTCACTGATGGCGTGGCGAAGAAGCTCCTGGATGAGAGCCTTGCGATCGACGATGCGGAAGTCAAACTGAAGAAAGATATGGCATCGAAGGTGATGGCTGTGCTCCCGGCAGCTAAGGCGGCGCGTTACGTTCAGATCGAGAACAAGATTCGTGCGGCGATCCGCTACGAGCTGGCAGACAGCATTCCGTTGGTTGAGTAAACGCGTTCTTCGTGCTGATCTTGGTCTAATCTCTATTTGCGCAAAATACTGAAGTATGCGGTCGGCGCCGCTCGACTAGGGCGCCGGCCGCATTTGCGCGTTGCAGTACTCTATCGAATGTAAACGTTGAGGCCGTTCTGGCTGGCGTTGCCGCCATTCGATATAACTACTTCCTGAGCGCCGGTACGAACCGCGTCCGTCACTTGAATGTTGATCTGGTAGAGACCGGGACTGCCCGGGGCCAAGCCCGCGAAGCTGACGGGAGCGGGAACCCCACCAATGCTCGCGGCGACGGTATTTGTCGCTACGGAGAGCGGGCTTGTGGGAGGCGCCTGTCCTGCAGTTGCCGCCGGATTTACAACGCCCAAGCCAATGCCATAGAGAGCAATGACGGAGCCCTTTGGAGCCGCATTAGCAGCGGTATTAAGCGTTCCATCCTGGTTGACTGCCTTGGCTTGACCCGTACCACCGCTTTGTAGGGCAAAAAGACCCGGGGACGTTGTAACTATCGGAACATTGACTGTGCCGCTGACATTAGACCCGTAAGTAACTCTCATGGCGGCGGTTCCACCAGTCAGGTTGAAAGGCATTTGAACGTCAAGACGCGTCGATGAGGCGTATCGGATGGGTACGTCCGTGCCATTCACGTTCACTCGCACGTCGCCGAGAGTAGTCGGCCAGGCGCCGGCAGGAGTTAGGACCGGTACGTCCGGACCCAGCCCAGTACCGGCAATGGACACCACTTGTCCGGGAGAGACGACACCGCTGCGGAGATTCGCGGAATTCAGCACGGTGTCTGTACGAAAGTACGGCTGTGCCTGAGTAGTGCCCGTGATGCTCAACGTGACTTCGTTTAGCCGCCCAGCGCGCGAATCGCTCGAATTGTTTTCGACCGCCAGCGTCCAGACGCCAATCGAGCTGTCGGCTGCGTTGAAGTTGGACAGCGGCTCATTAGCACGGTACGACGCGCCCGCTGCGGCCGGGCAAGCTTCGCTGAAGCGAGTTGCCGCCGCATCGTCAAAAGTCGTATCCACGTTCCTTAAACTGCCGCAGTTGTGTTCCACGAGCTTGGTGCGAGTGCCGTCCGGAGAATAGAGGTAGACATTGAGGTCGCCCACCTCCGGATAGGTGATCTGTACCTTCGCTGTCACTTTCGTCATTTTCAGGGCGCGAGGCACGTTGATGAAGGCGACCGCAATCGTGTCGTAGTAGTCGGGAAGAATCGCGATCGGGTAGCCGTTATAGCTGGCAGTCACGGTCGATTCTTGAGCTTGCGCAACGCCGTGGATACCTCCAGCTGTGAGCGCGAGCGCCAGTACAGCAACATATCTGTTTTTCATCTATTATTGTCCTTTTTTGTAATCGCTATTTGTGATTTTGACTTGAATTTCTTTCGCTTTTGCGACAAGCGTGATGTCTGCTGGATGATTAACGCCGTCCGGCAGAGCGGCGAAGCGAACGGCAAGCGTAACGACATCCTTTGCCTCGCCGAGGTAGGAGTTCACATTGACGTGGTCAATCGCCTTTGCGGCCGCGTTGAATCCGAGGGTCAATTTGTCTCCGGGCTTCGCGTAGTCTGAGAAGACTAATTCGGAAACGCCAGGGGAAATATCTCGATTCACGGAGGCCTTACCGGCTTTCTGGCAAGCCTGAATTTTGACCGGTTCCGGCGGCACGTACTGCTTCACCAAGCCTGCCACCTGGCCCATATACTCCTTCATGTCATCCACTTTGTTCGCGACGATTTTCTCCTTAACGGCGCCACCGCCACGGCGACGACCGCCTCTTCCACCAGAGGCTTCTTCCTGAGCTGGAGCCGGAGCGCCGGCGAGCGGCGTTTTGGCCACTTGACCGTCCGGCCCGTAGTGGCATTGTTTCTGCTCTCTCTTCTTCACCTCGCCTTTGAGGCTGATCTCTGTAGTTTCGATCCACGAATATTGCTGGAGCGCTTTCTTGTTTTCGGCCAGCGATTGTTTAAATGCAGCAAGTTTTTGCTGCATTTGTGCCTTGGGATCAGCAGCTGGCGCCGCGGGTTGCTGTCCAAAAACGGCGGAAGTGACGGCGAACCCGAGATACGCGCCGAGCGCGCATCGTGCTGTCAGACTAATTCTCATTTGGTTCCTGCCTGTAAGGGAAGTTTCAACTTTGGAAACCTCGGAACCTAGATGCCGTTGATGTAACTGCGACTTAAGATTTTTCACTAAAGACCGGCGTAGTGATCATCGCGGGAGACGGCGCCACCAATCGACGAGCTTGTGTTTTCAGCGGCCTAGCGATAGACTTCCTGAAGCTCAATCTGCTTCACGGAGATTCCATGAGATCGCTGACAGTTCTTCAGGTCGTTCTGTTTCTCGCATTGTCGCCGCACGCCAATGCACAGGTGTTGTTCGGATCGATCGTCGGTAATGTAACCGACCCCTCGTCAGCCGGGGTTCCGGGAGCACAAGTTAAGGTGACAAACACCGGAACGGGCCAACAATCGGATGTCGTCACAACGGAAGATGGCGGGTTTGCGATCAATACACTTTCGCCCGGCACATACACCGTCACTGCCACCGCCTCCGGTTTCAAAAGCGCAAACCGCCGCGACGTCATTGTTGTATCGAACTCGACGGTCCGCGTCACCATCGGTCTCGAGGTCGGTCAGGTTAGCGAGAGCATTGAGATCAGCGCACAGGCGATGCTTCTGAAGACCGATACTATGGACGTTCGAAGCGAGATCGGCGCCGCCGACCTGCAGAACGTCCCGGTACCGGTGACGCGCAATTTTCAAACTCTGTTGGTGACAGTTCCTGGCATTGCGCCTCCTCGCGACGCGCACTCCATCTCAGCCAACCCGTCGCGATCACTGCAACTAAATGCAAACGGCACTACTGCACAGTCGACCGCGATTCGCATCGATGGCGCGACTGCCTGGAACAGTTGGCTGCCGCATGTCGGCGGCTACGTCCCTGCCCTTGAAGCGATTCAGACCGTCAACGTACAGAGCAGCGCTTATGAAGCAGAACTAGGATATGCGGGCGGCGCCGCGGTCAACGTATCCATCAAGAGCGGCACCAACGAACTCCACGGTTCGGGCTTCGAGTATCACAGCAATCAACACCTCAAGGCAAGACCGTACTTCCTTGCGCCAGACAGGGGCAAGGACAAACGCATCCTGAACCAGTTCGGCGGAACGGTAGGCGGTCCGATCGTGAAGAACAAGATCTTTTTCTTCGGGTCGTATGAGGGAACGCTCGATCGGCAATCGAGCTTCCAGACCGTAGTGGTTCCAACTGTCGCGATGAAGCAGGGCAACATGAGCGCCTCAGCGTTGCCGATCTTCGACCCGATGACGGGCGCCGCCAACGGTAGCGGACGCACTCCGTTTACCGGTAACATTATTCCCGCTGCCCGGATCAGCCCGATCATCCGAAAGATTGTCGATCTCACGCCAAATCCAAACCTTGGGAACGTTGACGCGCTGGGCACCAACTACTTCTCTAACGGCTCGTTCCTGTATGACCGCCATGTTCTCGACACAAAGTTCAATGCTCAGGTCACAGACCGCTTGAACCTTGCCGCGCGTGTCAGCTACCTTGATTGGAATTTCGCAAATCCTCCGCTCTACGGAGAACTGGGCGGCACTGGGATCGAAAGCCGCGGATCGTACGACGGCCAAGGCCTAGGAAAGACGTTAACGATGACCTACTCGGGAGTCTATACGGTTTCTCCGTCGGTAGTGATTGATGGCTACTTTGGCTACACCGTGATTGATAACGCCGTGGAGAATACGCGGCTGGATGAGAATCTCGGTACTGATCTTCTGGGCATTCCTGGCACCAATGGACCAAATCGCAACTACGGTGGCTGGCCTGGCTTTGCTGTTACGGGCTTCCCGACATATGGTCGCGCACAGAATAATTCACCGTGGGGACTGCGATTGCCGCAGGCTCAGTATGTGTCGAGTCTGGCATGGGTGAAGGGGAAACATAACTTTCGCTTTGGCTGGGACGCTCTATGGATGGGCATGGATGGCAATGAGCCTTCCGGCTTTCCCGGCGGCTTCACCTTCAATCGCGAGGTAACGGGTACTGTCGGTACGGCCGTGAACGACTACAATGCCTACGCAGCGTTTCTGCTGGGCCTGCCGAACTCGATGGAGCGGCGGACGCGCGTCATCACCGGCTACACGAGGACGTGGGCTCATAGCTTGTATGCCCGGGATAAATGGCAGGTCAATCAAAAGTTGACTGTGTCGCTTGGCGTGCGTTGGGATTATTTCGGTGTTCCGACGCGGATTGATGGCCAGGGTCTGGAAATCTACGACTTCAACACTGGCCAACTACGGATGTGCGGAGTCGGCAGTCTGCCGCAGAATTGCGGCTTCACGATGAGCAAGAAATACTTTGCGCCGCGCCTAGGCATAGCTTACCGGCCGACGAATACTTTTGTCATTCGCGCCGGTTACGGTATTTCCTGGGATCCAGTCAATATCGGACGCAACCCGCTGCAGACCTTCCCGATGCTGAGTATCAACACGTTCCCCGCAGCGAACAACTATCAGTTCTTTGCGCCGATCAGCAGCGGTTTGCCGACAGTGCCTCCTCCCGATTTAGGCAACGGCATCGTTACGCCTCCCCCGACGGTGTCGCTCGAACTGGCGGATCCGAACTTCAAGCGCAGCTATATTCAAGCATGGAACCTGATGCTTGAAAAAGATCTCGGACATAACTGGGTGGCCGAAGCCGGCTATGTCGGGAACCGGCAGATCAACCTGCAGAATCGCTGGAATTCCAACTACGGCTACATCGGTGGCGGCAATGCGAGCCGCGTGCTTAACGCAAAGTTCGGCCGGACCGCCGATACGAACTTCCACTCGAATGTCGGCGGATTCAAATCCTGGTATGACTCGCTGCAAAGTTCCCTGCAGCGTCGCTTCTCGTCCGGCTACATGGTGCGCTTCACGTACACGTGGTCGAAAGCATTGGGACCGCGCGGTAATGAGAACGGCGTCGACGGCTACACGAACAACACGCCTGAGTATTTTCCACTGATCGCAAAAGTTGTCCGAAGCTTCGATCATACGCATACGTTCAATGCCATGTCGTCGGTGGAACTGCCGTTCGGCCGCGGAAAGAAGTACGCGACGGAAGGTTTCGGCGCGATGCTACTGGGTGGTTGGCAGGTGAACGGCTTGCTCACGATGTACACGGGCGCTCCGTTCAGCGTCACATCGGCTGCTGGTTCGTTGAACGCTCCGGGCAACAGTCAGACGGCCGACCAGATCAAGCCTGAAGTTGAGATTATCGGGACCCGCGATCTTTGGTTCGATACCACCGCTTATGCGCCGGTGACGACAGCTCGTTTCGGTACGGGAGGCTGGGATCAGTTGCGCGGCCCAGGTCTGATAAACGTCGACCTGAGCATCTATCGGGCTTTCCGCGTCACTGAGCGTGTCGGCCTGCAGTTCCGGGCGGAGTCATTCAACATGACGAACACACCGCACTTTGCCAATCCCCGCTCGGACATCAGCGCAACTCAGCCAGGTTTGATTACGGGAGTCCAGAACACCGGGCGCGAGGGCATCGACGAACGGATGTTCCGCTTAGGGTTGCGGTTGAGTTTCTAGGGCAGCACCCGTGCGACTGAGGGAAGCGCCGCCTTAGCGATCAAGCGGCGCTCCCATTCTGATTTACTGCACGATCATTTACCGCACGATCATGGTTACATCGGACTGTGATGAGACTCCATCGACGGTCACCTGAACGGGCGCGGACCCAGGCGCTACGGTTGCCGGAACGACTGCATTGACTTGATAAAGTCCCTGTAGTGATCCCGGCGCTGCGCCTGCATAAGTTACGCGCGCATCCTGGCCGCCAATGGAAACGGCCAACGGGGCCGCAATTCGCTGGTCCGCAGTTCCAGCCGCTCCTGACTTGCCAGCCGGTGTCAATGCGCCGGCGCCAGTCAGATAGATGGACACGATTGAGCCGCGCGTGGCCGGTGCAGAGGGACTATTCATACTTCCCGCTTCATTGACGATCGCGGCCTGACCTCTTCCCGTAGAATCGCTCGTGTAGAGTCCGGGCGAAGCGCCGCCTACATTCATTTGGAACGTGGCGCCAGGAATATTGGGTCGGCCGCCAGGAAAACCGCCCTGACCGGTCATGTTGATCGCAACCGTTACTTGCGATTTACCCGCAACTTCGAAGGGTACTGCCACGGCAGTCTGATCCGAACGTGTATACAGAATGGGCGCAGGCGTTCCATCGAAGGTAATTTGCATTCCACCCACATTGGTACTCATTTCACCGTTCGCGAATGAGCCCCGCGTTAGATTCTGCGTTCCAAGATTGGCGCCGAACAGCGTGACCAAAGTGCCTGGCGAAACCGCGCCGGATTTGTAACTGGCGCTGTTCACCACCGCCGTGATGGAGGGCAGACCCGGAAATCCCCCGCCCCCAGAATTGATCTGTTGCAAGGTGATCGGCACAACAGCCGAGGCGAGCCCAGCAGACGAAATGTTCAATCGCGCAGCACAGGATCCACTCGCGTTGTTCGCGGTCGATGACACCGTCACTGTGGCTGGGGTACTGCCGCTGCTCGGTGTGATCGAAAGGAAGTTGTTGCACGTCGAGTCAGACACTGCAATGGCAAAGGGCGATGCACCACTAGTGCTCAAGACACGTATCGTCTGCGTGAGTGCGCCGGGCATAGCGCCTCCGCCTCCTTGGCCTTCGCCCTGCAGAAAGGTCAATGACGACGGAGACGCGACGATGGAGGAACTGGGAGCCACAATCAGCGTCACAGGAATCGCGAGCGGGCTGTTCGTCATTCCAGGAGCGGTGATGTTAATCGATCCGTTGTGCGTTCCAGCAGGCCAATTTGACACATTCACACGAACATTGACCTTGCCCGGAAAGGCGCCGGTCCCTCCAGTAAGCGCAATCCACGGCGCCGATGCCGCTGCAGAAAACTCTGTCGCAGGAACTCCTTCGGGCAGCGAAAGAACGATGTCCTGCGAACCAGCATCCGATGCTCCGGAAACTTGAGCGTAGATCAGCGATGCGGGAGAAGAGGAGATCACCGGCAACGGGCGACCCGCGAGTTGGGCCTTAACGGAAATCATTCGCGCTTCGATAAACGGTTCGAGCGCGAGGGCGCCGATCATCCCGGGGCCACCAGCCGCTGTGCTGCCCTTCATCGCCGCTTCAAACTGAGCCATTGTGACAAGCTTCTGCGTGTCCTTCTCCACCCAGGGCCAAATCAGTTCCCGCAAGGCGTTCATACGGCCGATTAGCTGGGTGGGAATCAGGACCTGATCGACCAGACGTTGATAAATCTCGCGGTATCGCTGTTTGTATTCAGGAATCTCCCAGAGTTTGGTCGCGATGGGCCGACCCTCTCCGCCGATGCCGCCGGGAAACCCGCCTCCGCCACCAGGCCGTCCAGATGTTGACTGCACCCACTCAAGAGGGAGAGCAGTGTTGGAGCCCTGTCCGAGCGCCCCGAACGCAAGGCTTGGATCCCAGGGAATCCAGACCCACTTCCGGTCAGACGAGCGACGGTATAGGTAATAGTTCTGTGCCATTCCCACATAGCTGTCCGTGTTGACCGTAAGGTTATCGAGTGCTAGAGCTGTCAAAAAGCTGTCAACGTCGATCAGGTTGTTCAGTTTCGACGGAAGCTCGGACGCCGGAGTTTGCCCGAATACACGCGCCAACTCTACAAGATCGGACCAGTCATTTTCTTCCTCGTTCGACTCTTTACTGAAGGTCTGCTGATAGGCGACCGGATCATCGCCGAGGTACGCCAAGTTTGCGCCGGGCTCATCCGCCTTATAGAGATTGCCTCCAGAATCGGCCTTCGCGAAGTGGTTGTCAAGGAAGTCTCCGTTGACTACCTCGCCAAGTATGTAGAGACCGAGGTATTCGTCGTTAACGTATAGGGCGGCGAAGTTCGAACGTGCGGCGGGGAGCCCGGCCTTATCCGCCAGTTCGTAATACGCCTTTTCTCGAATGAAGCTCGGGTCGTTCCAACCGTTGCTGAGACTGAACGAAGCCATCTTGTCGATTTTCTGACCCTTTACGAACTCATTCAGCTTGATGCGGAATGGTTTCTTTCTAGTTCTGGCCCCGTTATATGAACTGTTGCCCTTGAAACGCACGCCCACACTGTCGAACTTGTATTGTCCCCAAACCAATGAGCCTTCGAGATACGGTGTGTTGTCCCGAAAGTTGTTGTACGTGGTTGTGAGCTGTTCGTACCAGTCTGGCTGCTTGAAGGTGAGCCTGATCTCGTGAACCGAGTCCTTGTCGAAAACTGACGACGACGGTGGCGCTATTTGTCCTGAAAGGATCGATGTAGAAAGAATAAGAAGGAGTTTCTTCATGGATAGAGGTCGGGATAGTAGAGTTGCCGGATCCTGATTTGTAGCCTGTTCTTGGGGGAGGCGGTCCGATGTCCCGCGGGGCCCGTCTCGCAGGGCCCGTAGATTGAGGCGCCTTTGCCAAAGAATATTAGAGTTCAAGAACCTGCAACTTCGTTCCAATCATGTTGTAAACAGTTGTAAAGCGAACCAAGCAAAACGGGCCGGCGAGATGTCGGTTAGACCCCTCAGAGATCCTATTTGTTATAGAATTGCCGCAAATCGCGCACGCGAAACGGAGGGCAAGTCATCATGTCCAGAGTTCTCACGGTTTTCAGCTTAGCGGTACTGTTTGCATTTGCGGCCATAGCGCAAGTCTCTTCCGGAACCATCAATGTGGTTGCGGAAGATAGCACGCTGGCGGTGATTCCCAACGCAACCGTCACCGTTACGAACAAGAATACTGGATTGACGCGTACCGGCCAGACTGGACCGCAGGGAGAATTTCAAGCGACCTTCCTTCCCTCAGGCGAATATTCGATCAGTGTTCAGATGCAGTCGTTCAAGCGTTCCACGGTGGATAAGTTCACCCTGCAGGTTGACCAGAGCGCTACGGTGCGTGTGCAGCTTACGCCCGGTGATGTCGTCGAGACCGTACAAGTGACCGAGTCGACACCTTTACTCGAAGCCGATACATCCTCGCTAGGTCAGGTAATCGATAACAAAAAGATTTTGGATCTGCCTCTGAATGGCCGCAATCCGTTCGCGCTGGGTTTGTTGGCGGGAAACACAACGCCCGTTACAGGAATGGGAACAAACCTGCCCTTCATTGCAGGTGGCGGAAGATTCTCGTCGAATGAGGTCCTGCTTGACGGCGTCGACAATAACACCACTGTGACGGCCGGCGCGATTGGCCGAAACGGCATCGCATTGCAGCCTAGCGTCGACGCGGTGCAGGAATTCAAGGTAAAGACGAACTCGTTCTCGGCAGAATTCGGACATGCCGCCGGCTCAGTCATCAGCGCGACGATCCGAAGCGGCGCCAATGATTTCCATGGGACCCTGTTCGAGTTCCTTCGGAACGATAAGTTCGACGCAAACAATTTCTTTACGAATGCCGCAGGTCTGCCCAAAGCAGCGTTCCGCCAGAATCAATTCGGCGGCACTTTCGGCGGGCCCATCATTCGCAACAGAACGTTTTTCTTCGGAGACTATCAAGGTACAAGACAAAGAACAGCCGCTGCCTCGAACATCGGCAGCGTTCCGCCAACGTCCATCCGGGGCGGCGATCTTTCCCTGCTTCGGATCCCGATTTTTGACCCGCTGGCGCGACGTATCGGTCCGAGCGGAACTGTCATCAGCACGCCGTTTCCGGAAGCCAAGATTCCCGCCTCGCAATTGAATCCCTCGTCTCTTGCAACTCTCGGATTGATCCCTGAGCCGAATTTTGGTGCTCCAGACGCAACGTCACGCAACTTCTTCCGGCAACTCCCTCGCGGATTTGATGCCGATCAGTATGACATTCGTGTGGATCACGCCTTTACAGCCAACAATAACAGCTTTGTCCGATTCTCGAAGAGCAACCAAACGACCCCACAACCTGGAGCGTTCGACGGATTTATTGGCGGCAGCAACAATCTGTTTCGGGACATTCTTCAGCTTGTGTTGAACAACACGCACGTCTTCTCTCCGACTGTTGTCAATGAGTTTCGCGCCGGATACACACGTCATAACGGCAGCCGAATCGTTGAAGGAATTGATGACGGGTTGAAGTTCGCGATCGATAACAAAGTCGGATTGTTCCCGTTCCCGGTGCAGGGCTTCCCAAGTATCGCTTTCAACTTTTCGGGTGAGGGTACCGGGTCCACTCAGTTCGATGGATGGGGCGGTGGTTCGAACGATCTGAACTACGAGAACCGATTCCATTATGCCGACACGGTTTCCATTACGCGGGGTCAGCACAACATGAAAACGGGCGCGGACTTTCGAAGAAACCGCTTTGACAACCTTCGGGGAAATCCGTTCTTCGGCCAGTTTATCTTCGGATCCATCTTTTCTTCGAGCAGTGACTCGCCGGGATCCGGAGCGCCATTTGCGGATTACCTGATGGGATTCCCAAGCCTGGTGCAAGGAACTCAAATGCTCGATTGGGGTCGACAACGCGATATATATCTCGGCCTGTTTTTTCAGGACGATTGGAAGATCAGTTCCCGGCTCACGTTGAACCTTGGGATGCGCTACGACCTATACACGCAACCCGTGGATGCGCGCGATCGTGGTGGTCTGTTCGACCTCGACAAAGTCCGCTTCGCCGTGCCGGGCCAAGATGGCTACTCACGAGCGATTGTGGATGGGGATCACAACAATATTGGTCCACGGATCGGGTTCGCTTATCAAATGCATCGCAGGTGGGTGCTTCGCGGCGGATACGGGCTTTTCTACGGATTGCGTGATCAGAACCAGGAGGTTACACAGATCGCTGGCAACAATCCAAACACACCGGCCCTGATTGCGCCCGTTGTGAGTGCTTCTCGAACGGTGGCGCCTCCGTACACGATTAATACGAACATACAGGCCGGACCGTCTTCCGCGACGTTAGAGGGCTATAGCGCAGCCGCCCCGCTAACGCGCACGATTCGATCGCAGGCGTTCCACGATGCGCGATTCCCGATGCTGCATCAATACAACTTCTCGATTCAGTTTCAGCCAAAGGAGAGTCTGCTGATCGAGACGTCGTATCAAGGCGCCATAGGTCGCGATCTCGCGACATTGTTCATCAACGTGAACCAAGTTCCCTTCGAATATGCGCTGGATGGACGCAACACGCAGGCCAACCGGCCATTTTCAATGGTCAACGGCACCGTTATCCCTACTTATTCGACGGCGAAGTCCAACTACAACGCATTCAACATGCGTGTGGAACAGCGCTATGCGGCCGGGCTTAGTTTCCTGCTGAATTACACGATGCAGAAGAATCTCGAAGAAGGCGGATCGGGCCCAAGCGCCTTCACGCAGAACGGTGGAACTTCGATCGCGCTCGACACATACAATCTTTCTCGGGAGAAAGGACTGGCCCCGATTGACGTGTTTCAGATCTTTTCTCTAAGCTATGGCTACGAGTTGCCCTGGGGTCCTGGAAAACCCTGGCTCGGATCGAACTCACTGGTATCTCGCATCCTTGGAGGCTGGCAGGTTAACGGCATCACGACTCTACGTGGCGGTTTTCCAACGGACATCCGTACGAACCGACTGCCTCCGATCTTCAATACGTTCAACGTACCGGACCGTGTCCCAGGCGTACCAATGCAAGTTGAGGAAGGGCGTGGCCCCGACAGTTTCTTCAATCCTGCCGCGTTTCGGGTTCCCGGGACGACACCGAGCAACACGGGAGCGCCGATACAGTTGTTCGGTGATTCGGCGCGGCGCCCTGTTCGGGGACCAGGATCAGTGAATTTTGATTTTTCCCTATTCAAACAAATGATCTTCCGTGAACGTTTCCAAGTGCAGTTTCGTGCAGAGGCATTCAACCTGACGAATACGCCAACGTTCACTCTGGCCAGTTCGAATAGCCCGCCGATGACCTGTATTGGCCGGACACCTGGGTCGGCTTGCAACGACAACAATCCGGAGTTCGGGAAACTAACCGGCTCGCAAGCTACCGGCAGGCAAATTCAGTTCGGCTTGAAGTTCTTGTTTTAATTCAGGAGCATCAATGCGTCATCTTGTATCCTTCCGCAATCTGGTGGTAGCAGTATGTGTGGCAGGTATCTTCCACGCTGCCCTTGCCGAAGATCCTGTGTTTCCCTATGGGGCGGTATACTTCCGCAAATCGAATCCACCGGAAGAGGATTGGGAACGCGATCACCAAACAGCAGCGAAGCTTGGCATGAACAATTTCCGGCACTGGCTGATGTGGTCAGCCGTTGAGGTCGCGCCGGATAAATACGATTGGCGCGATTATGACCGCATGATGGACATTGCCGCAAAGTCCGGGATACGCGTGACGCTGGCGGAGATGATCACGGCGGCTCCGGAGTGGATGTTCGACAAGTACGCTCACGCAAGATACAAAGCTTCAGATGAGACGCGGTTGAATTCGCAGATTTCGGGCTCCAGCGCCACCGGGGGCTTTCCAGGACTTTGTCTCGACAACGAAGACGTGCGTGAACACGCCGAACGCTTTCTCACAGTCATGATCGATCGGTATAAGAATCACGCCGCGATGTGGGCATGGGATCTGTGGAATGAGCATTCGTATCCCGGTGGCGCTCCACCGCGAATGCTGTGTTACTGCGATGCGACTCAGAAGAAGTTCCGAGAGTGGCTGAAAGCAAAATATGGAACGCTAGAGAACCTTGGCAAGGCCTGGTACCGGTATAGCTACGCGGACTGGGAGAATGTGCATCCGCCTCGGAATTTCGGTGGCTATCCGGAGAGTCTGGACTGGTTGGAGTTCCGAATCGACAATCAGTTCCGCCTTCTTAAATGGCGTACTGATCTTTTCCGCAAGCTGGATAAAAAGAACAAAGTAGTTGCTCATGGAGTCGCGTCGTCACTCGAGGCGTTACCGAGTTCGACGAACAATGAGTGGCGGTCGGCAGCCGAGGTCGACGCCTGGGGATTTACCTATGTAGCATCGCGAAAGGGTAGCGAGCCCTGGAAGCAGTTCCATGCGGTAGATCTTGTTCGCGCCGGTTCTCGCGGAAAACCGTTTTGGCATGCCGAGGCGCAGGCGGGTCCTTTGTGGATGCAGCCGCAAGTAACGGGTCGCCCTCGCGAAGATGGCCGCATCACCGATGAGAAAGACGTGCGCATCTGGAACTTAATTTCGATGGCTGGTGGCGCAACCGGCATTCTCTATCCACGCTGGCGGCCCCTGCTCGATGGACCGCTGTTCGGAGCGTTTGGCGCGTTCGGTATGGATGGAAGCGTTACTCCGCGCGCTGACATGACGGGTCAAATGGCGAGGTGGGCGAATGAGCATCCGGAGCTATGGAAATCACGACCTGTCAAAGGCGACGTCGGCATCGTTTTTGTGCCGGAGTCGCAGATCTTCAACTTCGTTCAGCAGGGCGCCACGAAACACTACGCGGAATCTGCCAGAGGGGCGTACCAAGCCTTTTTCGACTCAAACATTCAACCTGACTTTGTACACATTGACGATATCAAGGCTTATCCGCTTGTCTATCTTCCGTATCCTTTGCATCTGAAGCCAGAAACCGCAAAGAAGCTTATCGAGTATGTCGCCGCCGGTGGAAAACTGGTAAGCGAAGGATTGCCTGGATATTTCGGCGAACGCGGGAAAGTCGGAACGCGCCAGCCGAATTTGGGATTGGATGAACTCTTTGGAGCGCGCGAAAGCTACGTAGAGTTCACTCCGGACCTGCTGGACAATCTGAAACTGCAAGTACAAGGTAAGACTATCGGGGGACGCTTCTTCATCCAGAAGTATCAACCTGTCAACGGAGCGAAAGCTGTTGGCCAGTTTGACGCCGGCGACACAGCGGCCGTGGAACACGGCTTTCAAAAGGGCCGTGCGCTGTTGATCGGCACGTTTCCGGGCGCGGCGTACTTTCTCCACCACTCCCCCGACACGAAAGCTTTCTTCGCTTCTCTTCTCGACTGGGCGGGCATTAAGCAGCAGGTAAAGGTGAGTACTCCGGAAATGAAGGCTCGTCTGCACACTGGGGCCAGTGGGAATTATCTGTGGATTCTAAACCCGACGCGTCAGCCTCGCACCGCAACCGTCACGCTGGAGCGAAGCGCTGCTTCCTTCTCCAGCGCGCAGGATGTGTGGATGCGTGGAGCAAAGGTGAAAGTCGAACGGGGAGCGCTCGAGCTAACGATCGATGAACGGAATGCCGCTATCCTGCGGCTCGACCCATAGGATCGCTATCCGAACAATTCCAAGATGGGCTTCCCGTGGTCAGTGATCGGCACTGGCCTATCACCAGCGTACAGATTTTTACCGGGATTGATGCCCATGGCGCAGTGCAACGTTGCGTGAAAGTCGGGAACAGTAACAGGCTTGTCGACGACCGTTTTTCCGAGATCGTCTGTGGCTCCGACGACTCGCGCCGTCTGGAGACTGCCACCGGCAATGAGCGAACTGAACGCTACTGACTGGTGACCGCGGCCGCCCCCACTGTCGAACTCGGGAGGCCTGCCGAACTCGGTAGTGACTACGACCATGGTGCGATCGAGCATCTTGTTAGCTTCAAGGTCGGACAGCAAGGACGAAAGCGCCTGATCGAGGTCCTGTATCAGGAGGTGCTGTTTCAACTGGCCTTCGTTATGGGTATCCCAGCCGGAACCGTTCAGGAAGTTGAGATTGTAGGACACCTCCACGAATCGAACTCCTGACTGCACGAGGCGACGCGCCAGCAGGCATCGCTGCCCGAATTCTCCTCCATAACTTTCCCGCAGCGTTGTCGATTCTCTGCTGAGATCGAATACGTTTAAAAAGCGGGGCCCTGCCATCTTGAAGCCTTGCCTGCTTACGGCGGCGCGGCCTTGAATTCCTTGATCGCTTGGATGGCGACTCACATAGGAATCGGTCAGACGCGCAAGCAGTGTTTCTCTCCGATCCTCACGTGCCGCGTCTACGTCGGGCGCGCGGACGAGACCCGTAGGACCAGTGTCGATTTGAGTGAGATAAACATAGCCGTGCTTCGCGCCGAGGAAGCCGGGGTCGCGGGTGATGTTCGGGTATCCCATCACGACGTAGGAAGGAACCGCTTCGGACTTTGAACCCAACTCATGCGACACAATGCTGCCGATCGATGGATATTGGATGGTACCGCTCGGCATGCGTCCCGTATGCAGTAAATTCGCTGCGGCAGCGTGCTCGCCGGAGATGTCGTGGGTCAGCGATCGTACGAGTACACAGCGATCCAGGAGACGTGCCGTTCGGCTCAGATGTTCCGAAACCTTGACCCCGGTTATCGCCGTGTCGATCGCGTCGTAGTAGGAGCCCGGCTTCTTCTTTCCGTCGCCACGAACTTTCGGGTCGAAGGTATCGATTTGCGCCGCGCCACCGCCTAGCCAGATAAAGATGCAGGCGTCTGCCTTGCCTTTCGGTACGGCCTCACTGGTGGATGCGTGGATGCTTGTGGCGATCCCCGCGCCGGCGACCAACCCAGTGTTCTTTAGGAGATCTCGTCTCGTCATTAAGGCACCATTCATCACGGCACAATCACAAATTCGGGCGAATTGACCAGAGCCCAAAGAGTGTCTTCGAAGCGCTCGCGGAAGGCCGGCTTCAGGCGTTGTGTCGGCTGCTCACCCATGCGCAACTTCTTCTCTTCCTCGAGGCGAATCAACGTTGCTTCCGCGCTCAGGTGATTCGACCAGGAGACCCGGCTATCGGTCTTCGGGCCGGCTTTGATCAAGTCTGCTCCTGCATTTCTTCGCTCGGCGAAGTGCGGCTTGAGCAACTCGACAAAAGTCCGACTCTCCGTAGCGGACGGTGGCCTCGAAAGGATTCGAAGAAACGCATCGCTGATCAGTTGCTCGACGGTGGTGTTCTTCAGCGCGGCTTCGGTGAAGTAGCTCTCATCGGAGAGTCTTACAATGCGCGTACCGAGAATACCATTGGCAAGGATCAGCGTTTGCATCGGAGATGGCGCGTCATCGCGTGCGGTCGATGGGTTCTGTCGCGATTGGCGCCAACCGAAAGATTGACATTACATCGGCTGCTGATTGCGCGGTAGGCAGCGCCAATGCCGGACGATCCCGCTCATTCGAGAGCGCGGTCATTTGCCATGCCCGCGTCGGTTTGCCCAAGTTAAGGAACTGTGTTGACGACCGGTCGCCGGCCGGGTTCAGATTCAGATCTTCACAATCGAAGCGCTTACCAGCGGCGAGGTGCAGCGAATCAACCAGTTGCTCCGCAGTCATGGAGCGTCGCGCAGGACCTGCGAAAAGTCGATGCTGTGAGCCTGTCTGAGGTGTAAGATCGCTCGTTGGTTCGCGCTGATAGGTGTCCGATGACAAGATCAATCGCGCAAGATACTTCAGGTCGTAACCACTGCGCATGAACTGTTGTCCAAGGTACTCGAGCAATTCCGGATGCGATGGTTTCACGCGCGACCAGTCGTCCGCAGGCTCGACGATCCCGACTCCCATGTAGCGCTTCCAAACGCGATTCGCAATGACTTGGGCGAAACGCTCGTTCTCTGGAGCGATGATTCTTTCCGCCACCATCCTGCGTGTGGGCAGACTGCCAGTTTGTGGCAGAAGTCCCGTCTCGTCATGCGACACAAGGTCTTTGAATGGCCAGTCCGGAGCAATCGATTCGCCGGGCTTCAACGCTACTGTCACGACGGGCTTTCGACCGCCTTCTACCATCGGGACAGTGCTGGTAACAGGCAGCTTCAGTTCCTTCCCGTTCAACATCGCGGCTAGACTGAACAGGTCTTTCTGTTTGAATGGATGGAACGGCGCATCGTGACATCGCGCGCATCCCATCTTCATTCCGAGAAACGCCTGCGCAACGATATCGGCCTTTGCGGCCATCGGCGCGTCGTTCAGCGTGGCCTGCGCAAAGGCAGCCGGTCCACCGAGCACGACGCTGCCTTGCATCTCGATCAGTTCAGTGACTAATCGATCAAATGCAATGTTGTCGGAGAAGGACTGGTGCAGCCACAAACGGAAGGGGCCTGTGTTATTGAGGTCGGGCTTGAGGATACCGGGATTCTCAGCAAGTACATCTTGCCAGTAGCTAACCCAGTGGTCCGCCCAACTCGGGCTTTCCAGAAGTCGATCAATGAGTTTCGTTCGCCGGGCTGCCGAGGGAGTCGCGAGGAACTCTTTCACTTCGGCGGCTGTCGGAATCAGTCCAGTGACGTCGAGGGTTGCGCGGCGTAGAAATTCCAGATCCGTAATTCGCGGCTTGGCGGGAACGTTCGCCACTTCCAAGCGAGCCGCTATGAAGCGATCGACGTCATTCCGTATCTCAGAAGAAGGCTTGGCGTAGGACGGTGTCGGAGCCGGTCGAGTCTCAAGAAACTGAAGCACGGCTTCGTGTCGTTTCTTCCACTGCGCCACTACAGACTCGCTGATTTTCCGTCGCCGAAACGCATCTGCGGCAACGTGCCTGGACTCGGAGTCTGCAACATACTTCTCCCAGCCTTCGTCCGTGAGTTGCGGAGCACCGTCTGGACCGAGTAGTCTCTCAATGTCTCCCGGCGCAGCGAAGCTGACGGCCAGTTCTCCAGGAGTCGGATATAGACCCTTGCCGCCAATCACAGCGACGAGTGTAAAGTTGTGCTCTTTGCCGGCGCTGACGAACTCAAAAGTACCATCCTGATGTGGATAGGACGCTGGCCGCAGAGGTGAGTCACCACGCTGAACCTCAGGAGGCACCGGATCGTCCCCTGTGGTATTCGGCTTTTGCGCCTTGGTTGTCGCTAGTGTTTGTCCGTCAATCTGGAATATGGCGGCGCCACGCGCGCGAAGACGAAAGTTATACTTGCCTGCCGGAAGTACACGAGTGTATGAGGCGCGAATGACGAAGGGCGTTGAACGATCCGTCGGGATCGCGTTGGCAGAAAACTTAGTAGGAGTACGAACGAATCCGAATGCGGTTTCCGAATAGACGTCGATTGGTTGCAACCCTTCAATTTGAAACGGGGATCCGGCCGGTACTTGCTCGAACACTTCTACTCGCACCGGAAGATTGGCCATGGGATCAGTTGTGATCGAGGGAGGAGCAGCTAGAGCCGTCGCAAGAAAGAAACCCGCCAACACTGATGATTTCAAAGGACCTCCGTACGCCCGCAAAGGTTCGGGGACTCGTTGAAAGTATATCTGGTTCGAGAGCGGTTGTGGCTGGCGCCCGTCATTCGGCTGGGCGCATGTCATGAAACAAAACGGGAAGTAAGAAAGTCTCTTTTTTGTGGCGCATATGACGATAACGCAACGGGTAACTCCGTGGTGGCTCGGTCCCGGAACCGAGCTTTGCAGTTGCTGTGGTCAAACTCATGCGCATCACGCGCAGCGGCGGTGCCAAGGCTGTGACGTCGTTTTGTGTTCGTGCTGCGCGAATGCTCAGTTTGGTCAGTTGGTTTTCTGCCAAGACTGCGCGGCCTCCGAGCGCCCGCAGAAACGAAAGAGGATTTGACCATGGCTGCAAGAGCAATTTGGAAAGCTTCCATCGAACTCGGCCGGTCGGAAGTTCCCGTGAAACTGTACTCGGCGGTGGAAGACCGTACTGTCCATTTTCATCTCCTCGAAAAGCGGACCCACTCGCGTGTGAAACAGCACATGGTGAACCGGGACAGCGGTAAGGAAGTCCGGAGCGATGAAATTCGCAAGGGCTACGAAATCGAGCCTGATACGTTCGTTGTTGTTGAGGATGAGGATTTAGCGAAGATCGAACCCGAGGCATCTTCGACTATCGAGGTCCAACACTTCTTACCGGAAGGAAAAATTCCACACCAGTATTACGACAGGCCGTATTATCTCGGCCCAGATGGTGATTCCAAAACCTACTTCGCACTCGCGGAAGCCCTAGCGCGAAAAGAACGCGAGGGGCTGGCGCACTGGGTCATGCGAAAAAAGCATTACGTCGGCGCACTCAGATCGCGAGACGGATACTTGCTCCTCATCACGCTCCGGCACGCTGAAGAAGTGTTGTCGGCTCGCGAATTAGACCCGCCTCCCGGCAAGGCTCCCGATCCACGAGAAATCAAGATGGCGGAGCAACTCGTGTCCGCCCTGCAAGATGACTTCCGTGCTGAAGATTATTCTGACGAATACCGGGAGCGGGTCATGAGTTACATCGAGGCGAAGGCAAAAGGGCGGAAGCCAAAGCTTCAAAGCATGTCGGCGCCAAAGGCAACGAGGTCGCTCGAGCACGCCCTGGCCGCCAGTCTGAAAGCCGCATCAAAGTCAGAACGAAGGGAGAAAGCTGTTGCCTGAGGATCTTGACGAGCAAGAGACGTCGACTCGGCCCTTCTGGTCAGGCACGATCACATTCGGCCTAGTCAGTATTCCAGTGAACCTGTTCCCGGCGAACCGCGGCGCCAAGGTTTCTCTGCGAATGCTCGGGCCGACGGGTAAACCCCTCGCGCGGCGCTATTACTCCGAGAAAACGGGTCACGATTTAGATTCTGAGTCCATCGTTCGCGGTTACGAGATCAAGAAGAATCGCTTCGTGGACATGACCGATGAGGAACTCGAGCGGCTCGCGCCCGAACGCTCACGGGACATTAATCTCCGGCGGTTCGTTGATGAGAGCACTATCCCGAGGATCTACTTCGAACGCGGTTATTTTTTGGCTCCTGGCGGCTCTACGCGCGCCTATCATCTGCTGGCACAGACGATGGAGCGAACAGGCCGGGCCGGGATTGCGACCTTCGTCATGCGCGGCAAAGAATATCTGGTGGCGATTACCGCAGACAACGGAATTCTTCGGGCCGAAACGATGCGTTTCCATGACGAAGTTCGCTCGTCAAAAGACGTCGGACTTCCCAATAAGCAGAAACCTGCACCAGCGACCGTGCGCTCGTTTGAACGAATCATTGCATCAAAATCACGGTCGAGTCTTCCGATCAAGGAGCTTCGGGACGAAGACACAGAGAGCTTGCGCAAGCTTATAGGGCAAAAGAGAAAGAGCGCAAAAAACATCGTCGGCGCCCCCGCGCGTCGCAAGCGCAAGACCGAAGTAATAGACCTCGTCGAGGTACTCCGGCGCAGTCTCAGCGCCGGAGAAAAAGCGTCAAAAAAACGAGCAGCGCGATGAGCGCCTCGACGATACCTTTTTTGAAGGCTTAGCCCTGACGGATCATCTCCGCCAGCGTCTGGCCCGCAGTTTCGTATAGATCAGCAGCGTCTTCGAAGACGTCCCTGCGTGTCCTGCGATGGAGCTTATCGCACTGAACACCGAGATCCTCGAGCGGCAGGCCGGCTCGTGCGCCCACCCGGGTGGACCTCCGGAACGAGATGCGCATCGACATTCCTCGAGGCAGTGCCTGCAGCGGAGCTTTCGTACCGTTCGACGAGCCTTTAGAATGGCCGTTCGAAGGCAGGAACTGTTGCAGAAGACCGTGTGTCCAGACGTTCGCGCCGCCCGCGCCGGTGACCTGATCATGTCCTATGACTGGGCCGATCTCATGATCCTGAAAACCCGCGGCAAAGAAGTCCGTGGTGCTGTAGCAGGATGCGTCCGTCAGCAGGACCACCTTGCCTGGATAGCGCCGTCCGATCGAGTTGACGCTCGCCGGGTCCGATAACGGAAAATACTGCGAATATTGGGCTCCAGTTTCAGCGGCAAGATCAACTGAATGTTGCCATTGTTGCAAGTCCTTGTGTTTGGCGAAGGCCAGGGTGCCGGTCGTATTTCGGAGACACACGGGCTCGGGCTCAATCTCGCGGTCAGTGAACAACTGCAGCAAGTGCTCACCACTGAGAATGTTGCCGCCGGGGTTGCTCCGAACGTCAAGAATCAGGCCTTCCTGCGGCAGCAACTGCAGAATGCGGACAACCTCACCAGCAAATGCCATGTAGTCGGAAACATTGAAGCTGCGAAGCCTGAGAAGACCGAACCTGCCCGACTGCGTGCTCTTCACACCGTACTCGATCTCATTCGGGAATATGGTAAAGTTGCGCAACGCGTCTTCAGCTACCACTTGCCCCTGCTGCATACCGGCGCTGGAAGGTCCGGACATCATCTCCATCTCCCGCTGAATTGCGTTGGGTTTGAAGAGAATCTTGCGGGCCCGGTGCGCCGCGGCAAGCCCGATATCGATGCCCATCGCTTTCGAAGCCGGGTCAGCCGGGTTATCGGTCTGCACGGCAAGCGCGGCACGCTGCGGGCGGAACACCGACCATGGGAAACGAATCTCATTCACGCCGACACTGTGAACATAGGTCAGCGTTACCCAGTCTTCCCTCGGCGGCAGCGAGCTAACCAGAGGGCGCGAGGTCATCGTCAGCAGACCCTGAAGGTGACGGGCCGCGGCGTTGCTTCCGGCATGATCATTTGCGTTCAGCTCAATCGCCTCTTCCATCGGCATGCCATTCCAATGTGTGAGCTCGACACCCTGTACGAAGGGCGGTTGCACGGCGCCCGGCATTATCCGCGTCACCGGATAGTGCGGGAAGCCGTGCTCGTCGAAATACTCTTCGATCATGAAAGGAACAAATGCTACTGATTCGGCGAACGGTTCAGGAAGAAGATAATTGGTGTGCAGGTCCCGAAGGCTGTTGAAGATCTCCAGCATCCGCTGGTGAAAGGCCTTCTCATCGGTTATGAGATTGCGGCGTACCTGCAAAAGTAGTAGCTTCAGAGCTTGAACCGGGTCCACTGCATGCATCGCCTCCTTGAGGAGAAGATGAGCGTAAAGATCGTCGATCAGCACCAATGCCTGGTTCACTGCAAGCTCCATCTCAGCCGTCGTTAGCCCTGAATTCGCGTTGCGGAAATACTGAAGAGGAACAACGGTATTCAAGTTCAGCTCCCGTACCGGAGTAGCGGCCTTCTCGTCGACAGATCTGTTTGGCATAATTTTATGTCTCCTTGTGGTTCGTTTTACCGTTTCCATGTCAGAGGCTGGCACGGCTGTTTCCGAGCATGAATTCACCTACCGCTGTCTCCGCGTAGTAGTCTTCTCCGAGCAATTCGCTAAACCGATCAGAGTTGCCGGAGCCGAGCGCGCATGGAGCCAGCCCCATGGCTGTCGCCACCAGGTACATCGTCTGGTATAAGGCGCCAATGTTCTTCAGAATGGTCGCGTAGGCGATCGAGGCGTACTTCCACGACACGCGGCCAAAACGCGCCGCGACCATGAGGAGGATCTCGGGCCGAGCCGTCTGGCCACTGAACACCCACGCATCTTCAAGGAACTGTTGTGTCAGCGCGTGCGGCCTGCTAAGAGGTTCGAGCGCATGTTCCAGCGGATCGTAATGATAAAAACCCGGCTGGAGTCCCTGACAACGATCGACAATCGGATAGATCTCAAGCTCGTAGCTGGCGCCCCCGTTCGGATACGGCCGGCTGGTGAACTCATACACGCCGGGCGTTCGTTGCCGTACCCTCGCTACGCGGTACAAGAACTCGCTAAACTCTGCCAAGGTCACCGGCGATGGACCGTATGTCCTTACCGATGTCCGCTGCTCGACAGCCGCCGTGAGCGGCATATCCGTGAGCGCTATATTCCGTAAATCTGGGCGCGCCAGTGGCAGCCGCACAGCGGTCATCGGGGGCTTGACCGCCGGCAGTGGTTCCATCTCGCCGTAAAAGCGGAAGGTGCCTCCCGTGGGATTGCGATGACGTCCCAGACGAGTCCGACTGTGGAACAGCAGATCGTGGAACTCCCATAGGCGCAATGTACGCGTGTCATCGATGACCGCTTCGCCCGTGGGCGTAACAGGAGCGACAAATCCTTCGGCCATGAAGAGCGCGAGAGCCGGCTTGAGAAATTCGTTCAGCCCATCGATGTCGCCTCCAAGTAGCTCGAGGGTCGAGTATGGCTGTGACAATTTCACAAGCATCGCCGCCAGACGCGGGTCAATCAAACGAATACGAGAGTGACAGAGCGGGGACTCCAGTACAGTTGCGCCCTCGCACGGCCTGAGATAGCTAAACCGGGAAAGCCGAAGACGCGTTGTCTGTACTGGCTCCTTGGCTTCTTTCAGCTCATACGAGTCACTGATCGGCTCGACAACCGCAAGCGGACCCGTATCGCTCGTCAGCACTCTTTGAAGGGCCCCGAGCTTCGCAAGGTACTGCAAAAACCGGGGAGTACCCGCAGCGACACAGCCTAGTTCCAACTCGCCGATGCACTTTCCTACGGGAAGCGAGCTCAACGCTGCTGCTACCGCGGCCGCTCCAGAGGAGAGAGGTACACGCAAATTGCCCTCCGGCCTAGAGATAGTCAAGGCGCCACCCTCCATCCGGAGTTCGTGACCGTCCGCTATCTGATAGCCGAGACGCTCGCTCGTGACTGTTGTACTGTTCAACATGCTGTTCCAGATGGTCGTTCTCAATCGTCTTCAAAGAAACATGGGTATCGGGTTCAACTCCTCTTCCCGAAGTCCTTGCCGTAGCCAACCCATTCGCACGGGAATGTCGTAAAGACGGCCCGGCGCAAGCCGTGCCCAGAAATGCCGCGCGCCGGGTACAATCACCTTCGCGACGTGAACGCCGACGTCGGGGCGGGTCTGGTCGAGTACAAGTGTGTCCATACCCAGCCGCTGTGCGGTCAGTACGCAGTTCATAACATCGACCAACTGGTCATAGCTCTCGTAAGAGATGTAATCCTCAGCTCGGCGCGGTCTCACATTTCGATCCGGCAGCACATAGGGCTGATCCTTGGAGGTCGCTGACTTCCACCAGGAGATCGCAGCCTGATCGGAGTATCCATACTGTTTGGTTCCATCAGGACCCACCGGACCGCTGACAGCGGGCAGGAACTGGTTCATCTCGGTGACCGCCCGCACGAGCGCGACTCGCGCATCGAATTGGGCTCCGAAGCCGAAGGTGATCTCTTCGGGACTTTCGTCGCAACTTTCGTCGCACCTACGGCTCGCGGCTACGAACACCGGAATACCGAAATCATTCGTTACATCGAGTACCCAGAGTTCCCTGCCCATTGCGCGGTAGAAGTCGATGCAGCGATCGATATAGGGATCGTGAAAGGAACTCAAATCAAGTGCGGGACGGCTTAGCCGGTTGTACCACCACATGGCCACGGCATCGCGCTCGACAACCTCCATAAATCCGTGCAGAATCGCCTCCTCCAGCGTGTTGCCTGCAGCGTTGCCGTTCGAGTCCGACCAACAGTCGGCCGTTTCCGGAACCGTGGGGTACCCGTAGTAGAGATAGGAAGTCGGCAAGTACCGGAAGTCTCGCTCTCCGAAAGACCAGACAGGCGTCCAGTCAATCTCCGCCGTTTCATCGAAGCGGTTAGGAACGATCGAGAACGGCGATCCGAGGCTATTCCAAGCATTTCGCTGCGCATACTGGCGATCGCTATAAAGCATGCAAGCGTTGGGGTGAATGGCGCGCTTTCCAAGCGTGCGGTAGGTCGACTTCGTACGTACCTCGTCTCCCTGGTACACCGCTGAATAGCGCTCCAGTGCTTCCAGCAAAGCGCCTGTCCGTGCTTGTTCTTCCGTAATGCCCTTGCCACAACTCCTGTTCTCCATACTGCTCTCGATGAGACGGAGTGAGTTGGTATCCATGGCGAAGTTATGCCCGGCAAGCCAAAGCTTGATCAAACTGTCGCTAGCAGCCCGGATGGGCGTAAGCTCAGTCACCAGACCGGACACAGCACTGACGTGATGCTGATGGCGTGCGAAGGTCTCCGCCGCGGAAATGGTGCGATGACCGTTGTCGATCGATTCCCGCGTGGGGCGATTCTCAAGCCGCGGGCGGACGGGCTCCGTGCCAATCGCCGGCTCGCCGCATTCCTTACAGTGGGGCCGCTTCGTCACAAGATGAGTCGTCGTCACCAGCGTGAATGGATCGAGCGTCACAATCTTTCCATCGAGTTGTGGATTCTCGCCCAGGGCGACTTGCTTTGCTGCATGCAGGGCCACAAGAGGCGCCGCGCGAAGCAGGTCCAGCTTGGATGGCCAGTCCGATCGGGCAAGCGGCGTGCTCGTGTCGCAGTTATCGAAGTAGCTCTGTAGAGCCCGCCCTGAACGAATCCGATGAGCAAGGCATTCCCAACATGCCGTAACACCCGTTCGGAAGATCGGACCAAACCAGTGAGCGAGGCCTACCGGCTTGACCAGCATCCATGGCCGACCACTCTCAAGTGCTTCACGGTTGAGGTCTGCAAGATCCTCATTAAGGTAATCGCTAGCCAGGACGACGGTGAACTCGCCATCATCAGTGACGTTGATCGACAGACGTTCTAGAGCCTCGACAAGCTGCTGCGCTTCGAGATCGGGTGTCGCGCGGACACGCACCGATGCGTGCTGCAGGTTTTCCTTGACACGGTCAAGATCGGCTCCAATGCAGTTCCAAAGGCGCAGATCGGCGTTTCTGTCGACGGATGAGTCGTAGACAAGCCGGTTTCGTTCCATCAACGCCAGCGCGTAATGAACATCTTCCGGGCGTAAATGCCCGGCCAACAGCCCAGCGATGTCATCGGCAGACCGCTCACCGTCGATCAGGCTCGCGACGGCTTCGGCGGCGCCGGGCTGTAGTGTGAGTTGCCCGGCCTCCGAGAAGAAGTACGCGCCTCCGCCAGAGACGTGCTCCACTCGATACGATTTTCTGAATGCGGGAATGTATTGCTGGGCTGTTGCAAGGGGCATTTATGTGACTCTCTTCAAAGTGGACAGCTGAAAAGTTTGCGGCCCGATGACGGGAACATCGGGCCGCGGACGCCAAGAAAGGGAATATCAAGCAGATCCCGGCTTAGCGGGCCGATGCTGCGGGCCCGGGCTGGGCTGAATGTGGTACTGCGGATACCCGGGTTGAGGCACGCCGGGTACGAACAACTGTGGCGCCGCGGCGCCACTAAAACACTGCGTGGGTACGGTCGCTGCCCACCCGATGTTTTGCTGTTGCGGTGGCGCCTGTTGCGGAGTTCCTGCCCCCGAATAAATGTCACCCGCATATGCCGCTGAGGGCGGCTGTTGGGGTGGTCCGTAAGGAGACGCAGGCATTGGACCCTGCGGCGGCATGAACTGCTGCATCGGTTGCGGTTGGCCCGCGCCCCAGTGGAAGTAGGCACAAACACCCGCGGTGAGCTTCGAACTCGGGCAAAGGCCTACCTTTATCCTTCGGGCGTCGAGTGTAGGATCCTCCATACCTGAGTAGATGTCACCGCCATAGTAAGGCAATGTTTCGGGTCCGCCATAAGCCGCTGTCGGTGGCTGTTGCGGCGCGCACTGCTGCATCTGGAACGGTTGCTGCATCGGTTGCTGCATTGGCTGCGGCTGGGCCGCGCCCCAGTGGAAATTCACGCAGGCGCCGATCGTGGCCCGTGAGCTGATACATAAACCGACCTTCCACTTCGCTGCTTCGAGCGTCGGGTCGGCTGCCCCGCCATAAATATCGCCACCATAGTAGGGCGGCGCTTCTGCCCCGCCAAATGCTGACGTCGGCGGCGGCTGTTGTGGCGCCGCATACGGAGGCATTGGAGCCTGCGGCTGCTGCATATACTGCTGAGTCGGGAAGGGCTGCTGCATTGGCTGCGGCTGGGCAGCGCCCCAGTTGAAATTCACGCAGGCGCCGATCGTGGCCCGTGAGCTGATACATAAACCGACCTTCCACTTCGCTGCTTCCAGCGTCGGGTCGGCTGCACCGCCATAGATGTCGGCTGCATAGCCGCCAAATGCTGACGACTGCGGCGGTTGGGGCGTCGCAAATGGAGGCGCCGGCATTGGAGCCTGCGGCTGCTGCATATACTGCTGAGTCGGGAACGGCTGCTGCATCGGCTGCGGTTGCCCGGTGCCCCAGTGAAAGTAGGCGCACGCGCCAGCGGTGAGCTTTGAACTGACACATAGGCCTACCTTCACTCTTCTCGCGTCGAGTGTCGGGTCCCCGGCGCCGGAATAGATGTCACCGCTGTAATACGGCAACGTTTCCGCTCCGCCCCAGGCGGCTGTCGGCGGCTGCTGCGGTGTCGCATATGGAGGCGCTGGCATTGGAGCCTGCGGCTGCTGCATATACTGCTGAGTCGGGAACGGCTGCTGCATCGGCTGCGGTTGCCCGGCGCCCCACTGGAAGTGCGGGCACGCTCCTATCGTCGCGCGTGAACTGATGCATAAGCCGACCTTCCACTTCGCGGCTTCCAGTGTCGGGTCCGCCGCGGCCGCATAGGCTTCATATGTTGGATCCACATAACCCCCGGTGTAGTAGTCAGGGCTCACGCTGGCAAACTGTGTAGCCTGCTGTGGCATCGGCATCGGAGGCGCGGCAAATCCGGCGGCCACCGCCATAGGGACGGGCTTGACTGCCTGCTCAATACCTTCCATCTCAATGGGCTTGTCAATCACTTGGAGATCGACGTCGCCAGGCACGTCTACGCCGCGTTCCTTAAGCACGGCACGCGGATTCTTTTCCAAACGTTTGCGAAAGTCAGGATCCGCCCACGCCTGGGCCACTATCCTGGTCCACTCGCGTTGTAGCGTATCCGGTTGGGTGACGTTGTGCTTCTTTTCCATCTTTCTCCTCATAAAGGCAAAATCAAGGACATTTGAAAGCTCACCACCATCTTCGGAAGCACGATTCAGACCAGTTGTGCTTGCGCTTTATGTTCAATGAGTTCGCTGCTATGGTGAGCCCGATCTAAGGTGCGACAAAAGTTGACAATGAAGCGGCGCGGTTGGATAGGTGATTGATCACGCATGAATTACCTGGAAGAGGCGTGGTTGCGAGCGCGCAACCAACGTCACACCCTGCTTAGTGTGGACCGACAGAGGTAACGGTTGGAGGGTTTATTGATTGGGAATCGCGTCGCCGGCTCAGCCGCTTGTTTAGGGCTTGCCTTGAAATCCCGAGCATGCCTGCTGCGACTGACTGATTACCGCCCGATCGCGCCAAGGCTTCTTCGGTCAAGGCTTCTTCCGCTTCCCGAAGTCCTGGCAAGCGCTCATCCACGAACAGCCCGCTCGCGGCAGCCACCGGATTGCGACCCATCGCTTCCTTAAGACTCTGCAACGACAGCACAGCTCCCTGGCGACGAGCCACGGCATCGAAGATCATCGCTTGCAACTCTCGTATATTTCCGGGGAAGTCGTACGTTTGGAGTAATGTGTAGAGCGCGCGAGGAACCGCAGGTACGGATCGGCCAAGCACACGCGCAGCTTCGTTGAGGAAGAAGTCGGCTAGCAGAGGAATGTCGTTGCGGCGATGGCGAAGAGGCGGAAGATGCAAGTGATGGGTGCGCAAGCGAAAGTAAAGATCCTTGCGGAAGGTTCCAGCCGCGACAAGCTCCGCCAGGTCGCAATTAGTTGCGCCTATGATACGTGCGCCACTGGTTCGAGGCCGGTCCGCTCCCAACTGGTAGTAGGTTCCGTCCTGAAGAAGTCGCAGGAGTTTAACCTGGGAGGGAATAGTTAACTCCCCGATTTCATCGAGCACCAGCGTACCGTCACAGGCAGTCGTGATAAGGCCGTCTCGAGCGCGATCCGCTCCGGTGTAGGCGCCTTTAGCGTGGCCGAACAGGGTATCCGAGAACAGCACGTCGTCGAGCCCCGCCACATTCACGGTGACGAATTCTCCGCGGCGTTTTGAGAGGCGGTGGACTGCCAACCCAATCAGTTCCTTGCCAGTTCCAGTCTCTCCGGTAATCAAAACAGGTTGCGGCGAACAGGCAATCGCTTCGATGTACCGGAATATTTCGAACATGGAAGGGTCCTGAGTTACGATGTCCGCAAATCCCTCCCATTCGTGCTGCGCGCCCTCGCTAAACCGGTCACTCTCTTTAGTCGACAACTCCGAGCGCATCGATCGGTTCTCGAGTGCCCGTTGAAGGGACGAAGCAAGCCGGCTGTTTTCCACGGGCTTTGCAAGGTAATCGATAGCGCCTGTCTGCATACACTGGACTGCGAGTTCGAGATCACCGGTGGCGCTCACAACAATCACCGGCGTGTCAGGGTAGTTCGCAACGACCTGCTCAAGGATTGCAAGACCGCACACGCGCGCCCCCGACAAATCGAGCACGATGGCACCGACTTCCTGTTCGGCGAGCAGGGACATGACTTTGCATTCTTCGTCCAGCGAGATAACGTGAGGAAACCCGAAGTTGCGCATGCCGCACATCAACTGGGGGTCGTCGTCAATGAGCAATATTGGAAGAGTAGAGAGAGTTTCCACGCAATTAACCCTTGCTAGCAATTCGGGCAAACAGGTTTTTATGTAAGTGAAAGAAAGATCGCCCACCCGGGAATGTCGTTCTCAGCAGACTCCAACCCGATGGCCTCTATCACTGGTGCGACGCTTGATCTTCGAAATCACATTTAGCCGTAATAGCTGGAAAAAAGTAAGACGTTCTTGTCGGCAGTTAAGTCTAAAGCTCGAGCACTCTCCGCTATCTAATTCGCTATGAAATTCGCGTGAATGCGTGGACATGATCGCCAATCCGTCACACCCTCATTATCCGCCTGTATAGACGCCTGATGACCTTAGTTCACCGTGATTTGAGCGACGCTCCCGAACCTTATCGGTCGAAGATCGCTGATGGAGAATGGAGATGATCTTGCTAGTCGTTTGAGCGCCGGTATTTAAGAATATTTTCGGGATCATAGTTTATTCAATGGATCATAGCTGCGCCAATATAGTTACTCCCTAATTTGGACGGCATAATTGGATTACCTTTATTCGGCGTTGAACACCAGATAACTATTGACAGTGACTACTTGCTTGACGAGTCCTCAAGCCGTAGCGGCGAAGCCTAGAGAGCCTATGGAAGTAGTGCTGCTGCCACATTGCAACACGAATCAGTTTCGAAAGGCCGATAAACTAAACGAATGCACTCACGCGCCCATGTTTGGGCTGCGATACTTCTCGCAAGTTCGATGCAAGCAGCTGACGCGGTCAGCTTCACCGCGCAGGTTCGTCCTATCCTCGCCGAACGCTGCTTGCCGTGCCACAACGCGTCAAACCCGAGCGGGAAGTTTTCTGTACACTCCGTGTCCTCACTGCTTGCCGGCGGAGCATCCGGTCGAGCCGTGCAGCCTGGCCGACCGAACGATAGCCTGCTGATTCATACGATTACTGGCGATAAGCCGCGCATGCCCAAGACGGGCGCGCCACTCACAACCGATCAAGTAGCCACACTTCGACTTTGGATCGAACAGGGTGCTCGCGACGATAGCGGAGGCAAGAGCGAGCAGGAGACTTGGTGGTCGCTGCGACCATTGGTGAAGCCTTCCGTTCCGCCCACTGCGGGACGGACGCCGGTCGATGCGTTTATTCAGGAACGGCTGAGCCGCGCAGGACTCGCTTTTTCTCCCGCCGCGGATCGCCGGACACTGATCCGGCGAGTTTATTACGACCTTCACGGTTTGCCTCCTCAGCCTCAAGACATCGAGGCCTTCGTCAAGGACTCCGCCCCAGACGCGTACGAAAAGCTCATCGACCGTTTACTGGACTCCCCTCGATACGGAGAGCGGTGGGCGCGGCACTGGCTGGACGTGGTGCACTACGGAGATTCGCATGGATACGACAAGGACAAGCCACGTTTGAATGCGTGGCCCTATCGCGACTATGTGATCGCAGCCTTTAATGAGGACAAACCGTATGCGCGATTTGTCCGTGAGCAGATCGCAGGAGACGCGCTCTACCCGGACGATCCTCGCGCCTTTGTTGCAACTGGCTTCCTCGCGGCCGGTCCCTGGGATTTTGTCGGCCATCAGGAGCTACGCGAAGGCACGTCAGAGAAGGACAACACGCGCCTGCTGGATCGTGACGATATGGTGGCGACCACCATATCAACCTTCGTCAGCATGACCGCGCACTGCGCCAGATGCCATAACCACAAGTTCGATCCGATTCCTCAAACCGACTACTACAACCTGCAAGCTGTCTTCGCGGGCATAGATCGCGCCGACCGTCCTTTCTATGACGATGCTGTCGCCCACAGTCAGCTTCAACAGCTCGTGCGAGAAAAGCTCGAAGTGCAGTCGCGTCTTCAGCCGTTGCTGGACAAAGTGGAATTCGCAACCAGTCCGGAGATCGTGGATCTCGATTCAGCGATTCAAGATGCTGGTCTTCAGATTGCGCATATCGGCGTTCCCAAGACGCCTCAGGATGCTGCCCTGAAATCCGAACTGCAGGATCGCCGCGAACGCGACCGCAAGCGCAAGACACAACTTGTGGAAGCGATCGCCGGTCCAGAGACGTATGCCGCGATCGATCGGATTCAGGCTGAGATGAAGAGTCTAGACGCGCAAGTGGCTGCTCTCCCAAAGCCCCGCATGGTCTACTCGGGAGCTGCGTACTTTCCTCGCGCGGGCACATTCCGGCCGTCTCTGCAGCCACGACCCGTTTTCGTCCTGGCTCGTGGGAGTCTTCAATCTCCCTTAAAACCGGCGATCCCCGGGGCGTTAAGCGTCGTGCCGGCTGCTTTCGTTCTTCCGGACGATTCGGAAAAAGGCCGCAGGGCGGCGCTCGCGAACTGGATTGCGGATCCGGACAACATGCTCACCTGGCGATCCATCGTGAACCGCGTTTGGCATTATCATTTCGGCGCCGGCCTCGTGGACACTCCGAGCGACTTTGGCCGCATGGGCTCCAAGCCATCGCATCCCGAACTGCTCGATTGGCTTGCCGTCTGGTTTCGCGATGAGGCGCACGGATCGATGAAGCAACTGCATCGGCTGATTCTCCGCAGCCAGGTTTATCAGCAGCAGTCAGCGCGGCGCGCGGATGGAGAAAAGCTGGACGCCGAGAATCGCCTGCTTTGGCGAATGAACATGACCAGGCTGGATGCGGAGGCTGTGCGCGACTCGGTGTTGTCGGTTGCCGGCAAACTCGATCTGACGATGGGCGGCCCGGCGGTGCAATGGTTCGCGTTCAAAGACGATCACTCCCCCGTGTACGACTACGCGCGCTTCGATCCGGATGCGCCGGGGTCGTATCGGCGCAGTATCTATCGGTTCATTGTCCGTAGCGTGCCGGATCCTTTCATGGAGCGGCTGGACTGTCCGGATCCTTCGGTTCTGACGCCGAAGCGCTCCACCACGTTGACCGCGATCCAGGCCCTCACGATGATGAATAACCCGTTCGTCGTCCGTATGGCCGAGCATCTCGCCGAACGAGTGCAGCGCAGTTCGACTTCCCTGCCCGAGCAGGTGAACGAGGCAGTGCGCCTCTGCTTTGGCCGGAATCCCACGGACAACGAGTCGAGCGCATTCCTCGCGTATACGCAAGCAGCATGGAATGCCAAACCTGGCGCGGCTACTCTTCAACAGCAACGAATTCCTTTTCTTGGACTAAGGGCTTAATGGATAGACGATCTTTTCTTTGGAACTGGGGCGGCGGGCTCGGCGGCATTGCACTGGCCAGCATGCTGGGACGTGATGCCACAGCGCAAACCCGACCCGAGTTCAACGGAGGACTGCATCACAAGGCGAAGGCGAAACGGGTGATTCAGTTGTTCATGTCCGGCGCTGCAAGCCAGTGCGACACATTCGACTACAAACCCCGACTGATCCGGCACGCCGGCGAGAAGTGGGATCCCGGTGAGAAGGTCGAGCTGTTCCAAAGCAATCCTGGTGTGGTCATGCCAAGCCCGTGGGCGTGGAAGCAGCACGGACAATGCGGAAAGTGGGTCAGCGATCTTCTGCCGCACACCGCGGGATGCGTGGACGACATTGCGTTCGTCCACTCGCTCATGTCGAAGTCGAACGTGCATGGGCCTGCGACGTTCATGCAGAATACCGGATTCATTCTGCCGGGATTCCCGAGTTCCGGAAGCTGGATCACGTACGCGCTTGGTAGCGCGAACAACAATCTGCCTGAATTTGTGGTCCTGCCCGACCCTCGTGGGATGCCACCCAATGGCGCTGCGAACTGGTCCTCGGGGTTCTTGCCGGCATCGCAGCAGGCAACTACCATTCGCGCGGGAACGGCCACTCCGATCGCCGACCTAAGACCACCAGCATCGGCTCGGTTTATTGCCACGGAAAGTGAACGCGATGGCTTGGCGCTATTGAACACCATCAACCGGAGTCATGCGGCGCAGCGGCCGGGCGACTCACGGCTGGAGGCGCGCATTGCTTCCTATGAAATGGCGGCGCGTTTGCAGTTAAGCGCTCCCGATGTGCTGGACATCGGCAAGGAATCCGCTGCCACGCGCGAACTTTATGGCCTTGACAACGAGATCACAGCCGATATGGGTACGCGCTGCCTTGTTGCGCGCAGGCTCGTTGAGCGCGGTGTACGGTTCGTGCAAGTGTGGAGCGGCGCCGACAACGGGTTTCCGCGCCGCAACTGGGACAGCCATGAGAATCTCGCCAAGGATCATGGCGAACTCGGGGCAGCGCTGGATAAGCCTGTCGCCGGGCTGCTAAAGGACCTGAAATCTCGCGGGCTGCTTGAGGATACGGTCGTGTACTGGACTACGGAGTTCGGTCGTATGCCATGCAGTCAGGGAAGCAAGGGGAGGGATCACAACCAGATGGGCTTCACCTCGTGGCTTGCGGGCGGTGGGTTCAAAGGCGGAGTCAGCTACGGCGCGACCGACGAGTGGTCCTATAAAGCCGTGGAAAATCCGATCTACTGCTATGATCTGCATGCCACCTTGCTGCACCTGCTGGGCATCGATCATACGCGTCTAACCTATCGGCACAATGGCATTGATCGCCGCCTTACCGACGTACACGGTCATGTCATCCCCGAACTGTTGGCGTGACGAAGCGGAGGTTGGCGGTGGTCACTAGAACAGCACTTTCAAGGCGAGTTGAATCTCGCGACCGCCGACGCGCGTACTCCGAATGGTTCCGAATTGGACCGTCCCCGCGGCGAGGTTCGGATCACCGAATACAGGGTGGTTGAACGCGTTGAAAAATTCCGCTCGGAACTGCACATTCATCGGCTCGCGGCTACCAAGCGATATATACGTATTCTTCATCGCCGTTAGATCGGTCGTGTTGAACCCAGGTCCTGTGATCACACCATTCCCCGAGTTGCCAAAGCGCCCGAATACGTGATTCACGAAACAGCTTGTGTCGAACCAGCGATCGATCGTCCGCCCGTCTCCACTCAAATTGCCATCGCAGACACGGTCGGCTCGATTCGTATCCTGCCGGCCGACGTTCGATGAGACGCTCGATGTTGGCGTCAACGGAAAGCCGGTATGAGCCGTGAACGAACCTTGCACCGACCAGCCGCTCGACAACTTATCAAGCACGCCAGTTAGATTCGCGCCGAATGGACGACCCTTCCCGAACGGCAATTCGTACACCCACGCCGCTGTCAGCCGGTGCGTTTGATTGAATTCGAGCGCAGCGTACTCGGCTCGGCGATTACGAGCGTCCTGTTGGCGCGACTGATCGCCGAACAGCGCCCCGCCGATGCCCATTACTTTCGAGTATGTATACGCGCCCAGAATCGACAGCCCGTTCGAGTAACGCTTGTTCAGTTTGACATTAAGCGCATGGTAATTGGAGTTGTCGAGCGACTTCACCATGCTCACATCGCCGATATTCGGATTCGGTCTGCGGTTGATCACCGGTGTCGGACGCGTAGGATCGGCATCGAGGAATGCCTGATTTACAAGATCGCGTCCCGTCAGCTTGTGCGCGCTGTTGCCGACATAGCCCGTCTCGAGCAGCCATCCATCGCGCAATTCATACTGGATGCCGAAGTTCCATTGGTAAGTGTAATTTGTACGGAAATCCGGATCGATCGAGAAAACGTTCGTGTTCGGCGATAGCAGAATGCGGCCCGATGCATCGCGAACCTGGGGACGTGGGAACAAACGACCCACAAGATCCGGCACCAGCGGATTCGATGTCAATGTGGAATCGATAACGAATGGCGGTGACAACTGGAACGAAGAGAACTCCGATCCGCGAGGCTGACCGAAGAATACGCCGCCGCCCGCACGAATCACCGATCTTCGGCGTCATCGGAGTATGCAATGCCGATGCGAGGCGCAGAAGTTGTTCCGATCCGGCGCGTGCAAATTGTCGATGTCCTCATCCAAGCTTCAGAAATCGCGCATTAACGGGGTCGAACACCGCCAGATCGCCGAAGCGTTCATAGAACGGCGTCTGATATTCGTACCGAAGCCCAAGATTCATCGTCAGCCGCGGCGAAAGCCGCATCTCATCCTGGAAGTAGATCCCGTGATAGAAGTACTTCAAGCTCACCCAGCCGTTGCTCTCAGCGAACTGTGTGGCACGCCCGGTATATGGATATCCCAGCAGCAAGATCCGCCATCGCGTTGCCGGTTCCCGCTACATTCGGCTGATTCGTGAACCGATTTTCAAAAGTCAGAATTGAGTTCGGGGTCTGTTGGACCAGTGCCGCCGGCCGATAGTAGCGGCCATCGTAGCCGAACTTGATGCTGTGCTTCCCGCGAATCCAGCTCATATCGTCGGCGAGGCTGTACAGATTCTCGCGCGGACCGCCCGGTTGAAACGCATTCGCACCGATTGTGCTCAAGCCCGCTGTCATCACCTGCGGCAATCCGTAGGCTGTAGTGGAGGGTGTGAGGTTCAGGAGGCCGAACTCCTCGCCGGCCAGATTGCGATCCGCCAGCGGAAACCCGCCCAGACTTTCGAAGTAGGTCCAGCCGATCCGGAACTGATTGATCGGGTCGGGCTGAAAGTGTGCGACTCCTGAACGGTGATGCTATGAGCTGTCGTATCGCTGAGCGAACCGGTGAGAGGTAGGCCGGACGGTGTCACCGCGTTGCCTTTGCTTACTGAATAGCGCCCGAAGATCTGATCGTTCGATCCGATCTGGTGATCGATCCGCCCATGAAACTGGTCGCTGTCATTAATCGCCGATGCGCTCACGACATAGTTGTATCCCGACGAACCCAGCTGCGTTTGGCGTGGGGTAATAGTTCAGGATTGATCGTCCGATTTGACCGAAGCGGCTCGTCGGAATCATGTTTCCGGCGAACGGTTCTCGCCGGCCGGTTGCGGCATCGTAAGTGAGCGGATCGAAGATCTGCGGTCCACCGCTGAAGTTGCCTTCCCGCTGCTGTTGCGTCGGAACACTGAGGTAGAGCGTGGTGGCGCGCCTTGTCCGCAGACCCTCATAGTTGCCCATGAAGAACGTCTTGTTTCGCACGATAGGCCCACTCACGACGCCGCCGAATTGATTGCGCCGCAAGCGGATCGATGGTGCGCGCGAAGAAGCTGCGCGCGTCCAGAGCATTATTTCGTAGGAAGTGAAATGCCGTGCCGTGAAAATCGTTCGTCCCGGATCGTAGTGTTAAGATTCACACCTGCCGGATTGCGGCCGTACTCGGCCGAGAAGTTGTTCTGCTGAATCTTGAATTCCTGGATTGCTTCGATAGACGGCGAGAATGCCGGCTTACCGCTAGTCTCCGTCCGCGTATCGATGCCGTCGAAATAAAACCCGATCTGGTTTGCCCGCTGCCCGTTAATCGCAAGGCCGTTGCTCTGCGTTGTCGTACCTAACTCTGCAACGCCGGGAACAAGTTTGGCGAGATCGAGGAAGTTGCGTCCGTTCAATGGCAGTTCCACGATCTCTTTTTGCGTGACTACCTGGCCGATCTCAGCGCTACGTTGATCCAGCACGGGAGCCGACGCGACGATCTCGACGCGTGTGGCCGTGTCGCCAACTTCGAGCGCAATCGTGTGTGTGACGGCCTGCGCTACCTGCACTTCCAAGCCGGTAACTTCATAGGTCTTGAAGCCCTGCGCCGCAACGCGAATGCGATAGAACCCGGGCGCAACCAGAGGAAAGAGATAGTTACCATCGCTTCCCGTTACCGCGCTTCTCTGGGCTTGCGTGCCTTCATTGATCAATGTGACGTTGATCGATGGAACGACCGCGTGCGATTGGTCAGTGACCTGGCCCGCAATGCTGCCGGTAGAAACCTGCGCCATTCGCTAACTGGGCCGTGAACAAACAAACAGCCGCGAACCATTCCGTCCTGCCGAGTCCACTAGAACGCTGCATTTTTAATCTCTCCCATCCTGCGCGTGATGGGGAAGATTCTATAACAACTCAGAAATCAACTTGCCGCCATTGATGGTCGCCCGTTCGGCGCGGCCGTTGTGGAGGAACGTAACACGCATATGATCGAGGCCCAAAAGATGCAAGATAGTCGCGTGCAGATCGTGAACATGGTACGGCTTGTCCACGGCTCGCAATCCGATCTCATCTGTGGTGCCGATGGCCTGCCCAGCCTTGATCCCGGCGCCCGCCATCCACATGGTGAAGCCCCACGGATTGTGGTCGCGCCCATCGCCACGTTCATTGAATGGTGTGCGGCCGAACTCGCCTCCCCATACTACGAGCGTGTCCTTCAGAAGTCCGCGGCCCTTTCAGATCCTGAAGCAGTCCCGCAATCGGCTTGTCGGAAGCGCGGCACCACTTGGAGTGATTGCCTTCCATGTCGGCGTGCGCGTCCCATCCGCTGCCGCTGCCGCAGTACAACTCGACGAAACGCACGCCGCGCTCCACCAGCCGCCGCGCCATCAGGCAGTTCTTCCCGAATGCTTCGGTGGAGGGATCGTCCAGACCGTACATCTTTTGCGTGATCTCGGACTCTTCACCGATGTTCACCGCTTCCGGCGCCGAGGTTTGCATGCGATACGCCAGTTCATACGACTCGATCCGCGCATCCAACTCGCTCTCGTTCGGCCGGCTCTGCGCATGGTGCCTGTTCACGTCGAGCAGCAGATCAAGCAGCCTGCGCTGCTGCGTTTCCCCGATCGTCTCCGGCCGGTTCAGGTGCAGAATCGGTGGACCTTCACGCTGCAGCAGTGTGCCTTGATAGGCCGCGGGCAGAAATCCCGAACTCCAGTTCTGCGCGCCACCCACCACGCTCTTGTTGTCGGTAAGGATAACGAAAGTCGGAAGGTTGGCATTGGCCGTTCCCAATCCATACGTCAGCCAGGAGCCAAGCGATGGCCGGCCTGCGATGATCGCGCCGGTATTCATCTGACACACCGAACCGACATGATTCAGCCCATCGGCCCAGCAGGAACGGATCACCGCGAGATCATCCACATGTTGCGCCACATTGGGATACCAGTCAGAGACCCACAAACCGCTCTGACCATGCTGGGCCCATTTGCGCTTGGTCGGCATGATTGTGTTACCGACCGTGCCCATGGACGTCAGCGGTCGCCCGAACGACTCCGGCATCGGCTTGCCCGCGAGCCTGTCGAGCGCTGGCTTGGGATCGAACAAGTCAAGATGACTCGGACCGCCTTCCATGAATAGAAAGATGATCGATTTCGCGCGCGGAGGATGGTGCGGAGTTTTCGAAGCTAGTGGATTCGCGACGCCGGCAGCGCTCGCAGGCGTCCGCGAGGCATTCAGCATGTCGAGTAAGGCGATTGCTCCCAAGCCGCTTCCGGCTCGCGTCAGGAACCTTCTCCGGGACGAGACTGGAGATTTAGAACCGGTAAACGAATTCATTGGAATTGATTAACGCCAAACAAAGATCAACCAACGCAGCGGCATCGCTCGCATTGACCCCATTTACCACTCGGCTCGGCGCTGCGAGTGTTCTCGCCCTTGGATGCGCGCTCGCTCGAGTAGTTCTCGCTGCCGCGAGAAGAACGTAAGGATTCGGTCCTTCTCCCAGCTATCGGGTGTGCGCGAATATGCCAGCCGGAAAGCTTCGACCGCCTGGCGCGACGGATCGGCGCCCGCGCGCTCCAAAACTCGTCCGGCAAATGCCTGCGCCCACTCGAGCGACTCATGTGAGTTCAGCATCGTAAGAGCTTGGGGAGCGGTAGTAGTTTGTGTGCGTCGCGAGCAGCTCTCAAGCGACTCCGGCATATCGAAAGCGCTAAGCATCGGATAGGTAGCCGTCCGGCGTACAGAGATGTAAATGCTACGGCGATGCTGATCGTCAGGATTCTTCGAAACGGTCCACCCACCCGCGGGCGGCGGCATACCTAATGGCAGGGATGGCGCAACGCTTGGACCGCCGATCGCTGGATTGAGCAACCCGGATACCGATAACGCGCTATCGCGAATTGCCTCCGCTTCGAGGCGCTGTGGCCGGAATCGCCATAACAAGCGATTCAGCGAATCGGCCTGGCTGGCTTCCTCACGATAGGTCGAACTCTGCCGATAGGCGTTCGACGTAACCATGAGGCGGTGCATATGTTTCAGGCTCCACCCACTCTGAACGAACTCGCTGCTCAACCAATCGAGCAATTCGGGATGCGTCGGTTTTTGGCCCATCCGACCGAAATCGCCGGGTGTTGACACAATACCCACGCCAAAATGATGGTGCCAGAGCCGATTGACCATCACCCTCGCCGTAAGAGGATTGGCTGGATCGGTCAGCCATTTTGCAAGCGCCGTCCGGCGGCCGGTTGAGGCCAAGCCAGTAGGAGGGACGATTTTCGCCGGCGATGGATCAAGGATTGTCAGAAACCCGGGTTCCACCTCTTCCAGTTCGCGCGCGTAGTTGCCAACCGCGAGCACATGAGTGGGCGGCGCCTTCGGTCCCAGATCACGCATGCCGCTGCCCATCGGTTCCTCAGAGTGATACAGGTGATCGAACTGTTTCAACTGCGCGCGAAGCTCGTCATATCTCTTCTTGTTCTCACCCTTTAACCGCGGCATCGTCAGGAATGAGCTTGGATGGCTTATCACACGCGCACGGTGAGCCATCTGCAATTCGAAGGGAGTCCGCTCGCCGGCATCTTTGTAGGCAGCGTCCTTGATTGATTGGGGAAACTTGAAATACTCGCTTTCAATCAGGTCGCTGCGTGCTCCGTTAACGAGAATTTCCATCTCTTCGCGGATTGCGCGTGTTGCTTCCTCCCAGGCCGCGGACTTCTTCCGCTCCTCTTCGCGCTGAGCGTCTCGACCACATCGGGATTGCATCATCGTTTGCCGCATGAGCAAAGAATGCCTGCAGCCGGTAATAATCGCGATGCAGAATCGGGTCGAATTTATGGTCGTGACATTTCGCGCATCCGAATGTCAGTCCCAGAAATGCGGAGCCGACGGCATCTGTGACGTCCTGCAAAATGTCCTGCCGCCGCTGCATGAGGTCTCGCGCATTCCATTCATCCGGATAGTGACGGCTGAACGCCGTCGCCACGCGAGCCTTTGGATCGTCCGGCCACATCTCGTCGCCAGCGATCTGCTCCTGCACGAACCGGTTGTAGGGTTTGTCCTGGTTCAGCGATTCAATGACATAATCGCGATAGCGCCAGACATTGGGTCGATATTCGTCGGCGCGGAAGCCGTCGCTTTCCGCGTAACGCGCCGCGTCCAGCCAATGTCGCGCCCACCGCTCGCCATAGTGTGGCGACGCCGAGCAGCCGATCGACAACCTTTTCATAGGCGTTCGCCGAGTTGTCGTTGAGGAACGCTTCCACGTCTTCTGGGTTGGGCGGCAGACCGGTCAGATCAAACGTTACTCGCCGAATCAGCGTGATCTTGTCGGCAGGAGTTCCGGGGGCGATTCCCTTCTCTTCGAGCTTCTGAAGAATGAACGTGTCGATAGGATTGCGAACCCACGCCGAGTTCTTAATAGTCGGTAAAGCAGGTGGGAGGACTGGTTGCAGCGCCCAATACTGCCGATCCTTGTCAGTGAACTTTTTCGGGGCGGAGGCCTCAAAGGCGGCGCACAACGAGACCAGAAAGAATGTGCCCGCAGCGATGCTGATCCGGTTCGACCTGCTGATCATTTGCTATATCGTCCAAAACGCAGGCCCTCTGCCCAAAAAGTTCCTGGTCTTTATGAATTATAAAGCAAAGTTAAAGATGCGGTGGTCACTGAGCGATACGTAGGATTTCCGACGCTAACCGGGTAAAGGCATCGTTCAGATCGGCTGCAGTGGGCGCGAACACGTACAATCCTTCGCGTTGATCTGAGGCATAGATCGGACTTCGTCGATCATTGGTGACTCGCAGCATAAAGTCATGACTCGCTGGCTGGGACGCATCACCTAAACCGATGCCAAAAATCACCACGTTGGGCAGGCTCCGCCCATTCATGACGGCGCCAATGCGGATACGTCGTGCGGCATCGGCGGCCGCATTCGTTGATGCCGGCGGCACATTGCTGCCTAGATCCTTGCGAATCCGATTCGCACCTGCGACATTGGACCGCGCGATCGGACCTTGATAACCGGTATCGAGGCTGTTGCCCCAGATGTCCGTGTTTGGAACGTAGGTGTAATCCGACGTGTTGTTAACGTTCTCGTTCCAGTTCTGCTGAAACGTGCACCCCGTCGAGTTCGGCGCTGGTCGATTGTCGTCAGCGACGGGCGATGGTCCAACACTTGGGTTCAGCAGACCCCACACCGGAGGGCTAGATCCACCACCAACCGTCCAAACTCCCGGAAGATTTGGCCGCGCGGCCGCCGGACAAGGACCTCCGGCGGTTATCGGAAAACTCGCATGAACAGCGGTCGGCTGACCATCTGTAAAGAAGACGATCGCGTTCAGTGAGGCGGGCTCGTTCAGTCGCGCCAGTTCCCAGTAGCCTCGCGACAGGCCATCCGCAGTGGAAGTGCCGCCGCTGGCGCAGGTGATGCGGCCGATAATTGTCTCGAGGGTTGGATTTGCCGTCGCGAAATTATTTCCCATCGGGAACTCGATGAAACTGCTGGTTGCGAATGTTACCAGGCCCAAGTTGTCCCGTCCGGCAGCGAACTTAGTCACAAATCCTATCGCGGCCGCTCGCATGTCGTCACACGAGCCGCTAACGTCCATCGATCGGGACCGATCCATTACGAGCATGATGTTCACGTCTCGGCGGACCGCCGTCGCTGTAACACGCACGGTTGCGAGGTCTCGGCCGAAAATCTTCATAAAGAACGTGGGTGCGTCCACGCTAGCCGTAATGGTCACACTACGCTGATTTACTACGGAAACATCGATCGTCGGAGTTAGGATGTTCAGATTACGAGACATCAGGTAGCCATTCGGGAAGTTGGCGCGTACGTAAGCTGCTCCCACGTCTTGCGCCCGACCCCTCTGCGCTGCGTCGTCGTTGCCACGGCTTAACGCTCGCGCGCCTGCCAGCGCCCCAGCGTCAACCGAAGACGAAAGTCTACCCTTGACGACATAGAGAACACCAGTATCGATGGCAAGTCCCGTAAACGCCACCATGGGAATTATCATCGCCGCCAGGACAACGAGTGCGAAACCGGATTCCGATCTTTTGTTCATACAGTGAGTGCGACGTATCTAATCTCAGAACATGAATCGGCAATACCCACCTTCCGGTGCGAAGCCGAGGAATTGCAAGGAAGGTAACGTGAAATATGCTTCGACGACATATGCGATTTCTCCGCGCTGTTGGACGATACCAGCGGTCGCAAGTTCAGTTCCTAAGACTGGCGCACGAACACTGCTATCGCCCAGATAGTCGGAGGGACTTATATTGCCATCGGAGCTCACAATCGACGACGTAGGCGTGCCATACCGACTCGCTCGGAGCGCGACATTTCCAATGCTCAAACGATGAATTATGACGGGAATATCTCTGTTCGGGCAGTTATTTGTCCTGTTCGCCGCTTCGCAATCCGCCGCGCCCGGAGTGATGATCTTTGACAGAATGACGGTTCCGTTGCCGCCGTTTCTTGTCATATGAAGCGCGGAAGCTAGCCGCACTACGATGTCGCGGTTTTCAACTGAGTCGAAGTCGAGGCCTCGGGCGAACATATGTGCTGTGTCGCGGGTTGTTTGGAGAATCTTGATATAGCTGCCGAGGGTCATACCAATACCGACGACACCGAGCATCGTAGGCACGAGAACGAGCGAAGCAAGAGCGAACTCCAGTATGGTGTTACCGGATCGCCCATTCCGCTTGCGAAACTGCCAGAGAGGCCTACCTTGCTGGCGGTCCATTGGGCTGAGCCTCCATCAGATCACTTGATTCGGCACTGAACGTCAATGTAGTGTGATTCCTCAGCACGGGCGCCATCCAGAGCCAAGGATATCCCTCGACCCGCAATTCCAGGATGTTTCCTGTTCGATTGCTTCCGGCCCCGTTTGCGAATTCACCCGTTCGTGGGTCGAAGTATCGAATTGAGACCCGGCTGAGCTGTTCCGGCGTATTCAAGAAGCCCATAGCGTGTCGTTTGACGACGCTTTTGATTGCTGCGTCGTGACCGGCTTCTCCAGGCAAAGTCCGACTTGTGACACCGAAGCGAACTCCTTCCCGGACAGCGTGCATAAGTGTGTTGCGGACGAAAACCGCAACTGAAAAGTCAATGATGGCCAACAGAATGGCGATAAACGGCAATATTACGAGAGCGCCTTCAAGCGCTGCGGAACCGCTCCTAGAAGACCGTGAGGCCTTTGCTGCCATGTCGGGAGCCGGGCTGGTGTTTGTGCTATGCACAATCAAGAGTGCCTGAAGAAGCATGTTAGAGCCGAACGGAAAGCGTTGAAATCCGGTAAAGCTTCAATTCACCGTTGGTTTTTCACCTACATCTTCATTGACGAACCTAAGTAGTTCATTCCCCAACCGGGGCGAGTGGATGGCCGGGACCTCGAAGTCCGGTGTAGGTAATCTCGCCTTTGTTGACTTTCTAGTGCAGGATGGGCGGCATAGCTCTCAATCAAAATGGCGGAGTAGAGCCTTAGGCCACGCGTCAACGGTAAATGCCAGCCGAGAGATGATGCGCCTCACTCGTGCCGTACGGCAGTCATCGGGTCGATTCGAGAAGCTCTCCTCGCGGGGGCGTAGCCAGCCAGAAGCACCGCGCTCAGGAGAATGGCTACAGCAAACGCCAGGGCAGCGGGGCTATTCGGTTTCACTTCGAAAAGAAATGACTCGACGAATCTCGAGGCGGCGAGCGCCGAGGGCACACCGATCGCGAGCCCTGCTGCCGCAAGCACTAAGACGTCCCGCAGCACCATCCAAACGACGGCGCCGCGTTGTGCGCCGAGCGCCATCCGGATTCCAATCTCACCGGTGCGTCGCGCGACCGTGTAAGCCATCGTGCCGTACAAGCCGACGCAGGCGATGAGCAATGCCAGGACTGCAAAGGCGGTACAGAGCCTGGCGAAGATGATCTCCTGATTCATGGTCTGATCGATCTGGGCTGCCTGTGTTTTGACGTCTGTCACTGGAACCCGCGGGTCCGCCTGCCGCACGATCTCGCGCACGGTGTTGACGTGACGAAGCGGGTCGCCGCTGCTGCGAAGAGCGAACGTCATCTCATCGACCGGATAGTACGAGCCCTGGTTGAAAGGGAGATACACAATCTCGCGAAATGCGCCTTTCAAGGCGCCATAGCGAGCATTCGCGGCCACACCAACGATTTCGACATCCCGATCTTTCAAAGGCGGACGGCGCGAAATCGAGATGTGTTGGCCGAGCGGATTCTGATCGGGGAAGTACGTCTTGACGTAGGCCTCGCTGACCACTGCGACTGCCAGCGAGCCTGGCCGGTCGCGATCGTCGAATGCGCGTCCCAGCAGCACGGGGATTTGCATCGTCGAAAAGAAATCGGGTCCGGTCATCAGAATATGAGTGTCGAGACTCCGGGTTTCGGCTGCTTTCCGACCGGCGCCGCGTCTGCTACTCCATGTGCCTTGCCCGATCATCTGATGATGCGTGGCGCTCGCGCTGCGCACACCGGGTATCGCAGCGAACCGCTTTTGCAACTCGCTGTAGAACGTGATAATTTCCGGATCTTTGTGCCCGGCCTGCCGCGCGTTCATTTTGAATAGCAGCAAGTCTTCGCGGTTGAATCCCAACTGGATCGATTGCAGATTCGACAACGTCCGCACGAATAGACCCGCCGCCACCAGCATCAGCAGTGAGAGCCCGATCTGAGTCACCACGAGCGCCTGGCTCAAGCTAATGCGCCTGAACCCATAGCGTGAACCCGGCTGACCGGCTCGAACATCCTTGAGAGCTGGAATCACGTCCACTCGAGTCGCCTGAAGCGCCGGGGCAAGTCCGAATAGGATTCCCGTGAGAAGCGCGAGCGCCGAGGCCGCGCCCAGCACGGGCCAGTTCAAACCCGGACGTAGAGTGAAATCCTCGCTTCCGTTCGCCAGCAGGAACGTCAGGAATCGAATCCCCCATATCGCGAACAACACGCCCACGGCGCCGCCGATCGACGCGAGCAGCACGCTCTCTGTCAACAGTTGCCGGATCAGGCGGAGCCGCCCCGCGCCTATGCTGAGCCGCACCGCCATTTCACGCCTGCGCGCCGTGGCTTTCGCGAGCAGCAGATTCGCGATGTTGGCGCATGCTATCGCCAGGATCAGACCCACCATCGCCAGCAACACGTACAAAGGCTTCGAGTACTGCCGTCGCAATGTATCGAGGCCGGTCGCGCCTTCTCTGATGAGCAGTTCCGGAAGCTTCTCGCGTTGCGATCGTTGGCTGCGGTGGTCGCAACCCATTGGTGAAACACCGGGCCCAGCGCGGCCTGGGCTTGCGACAGGCTCACGCCCGGACGCAGGCGCGCCATCATTTCGAGCCAATAGTAATTCTGCTCCAGATAATCCTTGGCCTCGTTCGCTCCTCCCCGAAGCTGCAGCAAGAGGTTGGTGCGCAGCGGAACATAGAAATCGGGCGCTGCCGCGGGATCGACGCCGAAGAATCCCGGCGGCGCGACTCCTGCTACGGAGAACGGAATGTTATTGATCAGTATGGACTGCCCCGGCGCGCTTGCCGCATCGCCAAAGCGCCTTTGACTGTATGCGTAGCTCAGGACGGCGATCGCGGGAGCGCCCACGCGATCATCGTCGGGAATAATCAAGCGCCCAGCGGACGGCGAAACTGCGAGTCCGCGAAAATAATCGCCGGAGACAAACTCGCCGTCGGCCAGTTCGGCCTGACCTTTCACCATCACATTCAGCTTGCCCGTGGGGTAGTACGCGAAGACGCTCGAGAAGACCTCGGCGGAGTTGGTCCGGATGAGCTCGAACGCCGGATACGGGAAGATTCCCGACATGCGTGCCGCTTGTCCATCGCTCCAGATGTTGCCGCTCATGCGACGAATGACGCTATCGCGTCCGCTGCCGGATGGCGCGCGCCAATTCAGCACGGCCAGCGACGCGGGATCGGAGACTGGCAGTGAGCGGAGCAGGAGCCAATCCATGAAGCTAAAGATCGCCGTGTTGGCTCCGATGCCGAGCGCCAGAGACAGAATCGCCAGCAGGCTGAAAGTCTTGTTGGCGGCCATCGTGCGAACTCCGTACCGGCAGTCTTGGGCCAGTTGTTCCAACCACGTCCAGGTCCACACCGCGCGTGTCTCTTCCTGCACAAGAGTGAGGTTTCCGATATCGCGGCGCGCGGCGAGGCGCGCCTCTGCACCGGTTAATCCCTCTGCCTGACGCTCTTCCGCTTCCTCGTCCAGATGAAACTGAAGTTCCGCGCGGAGATCATCCTCCTTTCGGCGGCGCTGCATAAAAGAACGCAACTTTAGAAAGAACGGGGTCATGGTCCCTCCTGGCCTGCTGGATTCACGATCAAACGCATGGCGCGGGAGAAAGTCTCCCACTTCGATTGTTCGGCCACGAGTTGCTTGCGCCCCGGTCGTGTGAGGCGATAGAATCTGGCCCGCTTGCCTTTGACGGACAGATCCCAGGAGGCGGTGATCCAGCCTTTCGCCTCCAGTCGATGGAGTGCCGGATACAGGGACCCAGTCTCGACTTGGAGCAGGTCCTCTGAGGTCCGCTGGATGTGTTTGGCGATCGCGTGGCCGTGGGTGGGTCCGGCAAGGAGTGTGCGGAGGATAAGGAGATCGAGCGTGCCTCGCAGCAACTCAACATGGGACGGCGGCTCGGTTCGCATTGTGTAGATATTCTACTTCGTTTTGTGTAGACTTTCTACTCAACTCGGTAGGTTGCGCTTCGGAAATCCGCGGAAGATTGATTGTGTGAATCCTGTTGGGTGGGTTCGTTTTCCGATTTGTTGTCTGATTCGGTTGGTGGCGGAAACTGGGCGCGGATTTCGTTGTAAGTGCGGAGCGCACGTTCGAACCTGCGGGTGATGTGGGTTTCGAGGTGGTCGAGGTTTTGGAGGTCGAGTTTGCGGGAGACGTAGGCGCTGGCCTGGACGAGAGACATGTCGGCCTGGTCATATTGCTCCGCGATGACCGGGAACTCCTCGGCTATCCCTTGGTCGAGCACCTGCATCTTCCAGATCATTGAGTGTAGCCGGGATGAAACCAGCGACAAAGCATAGCTGATGCTCGCTCATTGGGTCGACCGCAGGATCTTACGCTCAAAGTCGCTGGAATAAAATTACCGAATCGATTGCGATTCCGGCGCGTCATGTGTGAAGTCATTCGCTTTGCGTCCTATTCGCTGTGATTATTGCGGAAACAACCGGACGCGATGAAAGGAAGATCCGAAGTGACGCCGCAACGCAGTTCGAAGAGCACCACTTACACATTACTCGAGCAGCATGACTTCTCCGTAGTAGTCGGAGGCCCCCTCTTTCAACTGTTTCGGCGGGCACATCTGTCCGGGGATGGTCTGGAACTGCTGCACCGCCGGATCCTGATTATTACGGCTCTCGCCTGGTTGCCGCTCGTCTTCCTATCGCTGCTCGATGGCCGCGCGTTTGGCGGAGACGTGAAAATTCCGTTTGTATACGACGTCGAGGCCCACGTTCGGTTTTTGATTGCCCTGCCAATGCTCATCCTCGCCGAACTCGTAGTCCATCGGCGCATTACTCCCGTGATACGCCGGTTCGTGGAGAGGGGCATCGTGGTGGCCGAAGACATGCCGAGATTCGAAGCAGCGATCAACGCGGCGTCTCGAGTGCGCAATTCCGTCCCTCTGGAAGTGGCGTTGTTGGTTTTCGTCTATACGGTAGGGCTCTGGCTGTGGCGGAGCCAGGTCGCCGTGGGCATACCAACCTGGTATGCGGTGCCTGTGGGAGGGCACTTAAATCTCACGCTACCTGGCTACTGGTACGCCTACGTGAGTATCCCGATATTTCAGTTCATTTTGCTTCGGTGGTACATGCGGATCGTCGTCTGGTTCCGGCTACTGTGGCAGGTTTCGAAACTGAATCTGCGCCTCTCTGCCGCCCATCCGGATCGGGCCGGCGGACTCGGCTTTCTTGGGAAGACCACCTATGCGTTTGGGCCAATCCTCGTTGCGCAGGGCGCGTTGCTGTCGGGATGGATTGCAAGCCGGGTGCTATACGATGGACAGACCCTGATGTCATTCAGGATGGAAGCCGCAGGCCTGATTTTCCTGATGGTGCTGGTCATGGTTGGCCCGCTCCTCATGTTTACTCCGCTGCTCGATGGCGCCAAGAGAAAGGGCTCAGCCGAATATGCGCTGCTGGCGAATCGCTACGTATTCGGTTTTGAAGAGAAGTGGATTCGGGGCAGCGCTCCGGATATGGACGAACTCCTCGGCACAGGAGACATCCAGTCGCTGGCCGACCTCGGAAACAGCTATTCGGTTGTGAGCGATATGCGCCTTGTGCCTTTCAGCATGACCGACGTAGCGCGGCTCGCGGGCGCCACGGCTGCTCCCCTTATCCCGTTGACATTAACAACATTTTCAGTCGAAGAGGTACTGACCCGGTTATTCAAGATCCTGATCTGAGGGAAAAGGGCCAAGGCCAGAACAATGCTTGCGGCACTGCACGGCTGAATGAGCTTTGTCGGACGCCGGTCTGGTGTCTGAGGAGCGTAATTGGGATCGCCAGTTTGAAGCATGGTTCGCGAAAGAGTCGCACCGCCCTGCACTGCGTGCCGAATCGTAATATTGTGCGGCAATCGGCTTGTATACTGGACTTCGTCTCTTAAAAATGAAGCGAGGAGAAATGAGGATGAAATTGGCGAGAGCAGCGCTGCTTCTCACCTTGGCGGCGGCGGCTTGGGCCCAGGTCAATGTGGGCGAACAGAAACCCGAAGCCACCCTGCCCTTTAAGATGACCACGGTGGCCACCTTTGGACTGCCCTGGCGGATGGCCTTCCTGCCGGATGGCCGCATGTTGGTGACCGAAAAGATCGGGCCCATTTGGCTGGTATCCCCGCAGGGAGAAAAGATCGCGCCGTTGGGCGGTACGCCCCCCGTCTATTGGCAGGGCCAGAACGGCATGCTGGGCGTCTTCGTCTCGCCCCAATTACGCCACCGACCAGAGCATCTATCTCACCTATATCGAGCCGGGTGACTATGGCGGAGGCCAGGCGTTGGCCCGCGCCAAGCTGAACACTGGACGTGTGCCCAGACTGGACGATTTCGAATGTGCTGTGGCGCCAGATGCCCAGGGGCAAGGGCGGCCAGGCGGGCGGGCAGGTCGCTTTCTCGCCCGATGGCCAGTATCTGTTCATGTCGGTTGGCGACCGCCAGCGCATGACCCCGGCCCAGGATCCGGACCAGCCCGCAGGCAAGATCCTGCGCCTGACGCTGGATGGCAAACCCGCCCCCGGCAATCCCAACTTCGGCAAAACCGGCGCTGCCACCATTCCTCTGATCGATCCGCCACGCGACACCGAAGTTGCCAAGACAGCGAAGCCGGTGAGCACCTATACCTTTCCCAGCCCCAACCTGACGCCGGCGGAAACCTGGGCCAGTGGCTTCCGCGCACCCTATGGCTTGGCGTTTTCGCCCACCGGCGAATTGTGGGAGGTCGAACATGGCCCGCGCGGCGGCGACGAGCTGAATCTGATCGAGAAGGGCAAGAATTACGGCTGGCCGGTCGTCTCCTATGGCATGAACTACAACGAGGTGCCCATTCCCAGTCACGACACGCGGCCCGAATTCACGAAACCGGTGCTCTATTGGGTGCCGGTGATCGCGCCGGGCAACCTGATGTTCTACCGCGGCACCAAGACCTTCCCGCAATGGAACGGCAGCGGCTTCATCAGCGGCCTGGGAAGCATGACGCTCAATCGCATCATCTTCGACGGTAAAGGCGGAGCCAAGACCGCCGAGCGCTGGGATGTCGGCAAACGCATCCGCGATGTGGAACAAGGCCCCGATGGTTCGCTGTGGATGCTGGAAGACGCCAATCCCGGCGCCCTGATCCATGTGACACCTAAGTGATCCTTTCGCGTTCGACGAACCGGCCGGGAGAGAAGTTGATTTGGAATCGATGCACTGAACCTGCGACGATTCGGATGTTGAGGCTTTGCTCAACAATGTAGCGTTTTGTGGCCGTTTCTACGAATTCGCCACCTGCGAAACAAACATCCGCCTTAGGATCTGCTTAAACAAAGGTTCTCGCGATCTTGGCGCGTCACAGCCGCTATAATCGCCGCCAATTTCTATGCCGCGACTTTCCCGACGGTCGAAATAGCCGGGATTGCAATTGTGGCGAATGGTCTTTGGATGAGCCAAATCGCACGCAACATCATGGCTAGGGATGGTGTTCCGTTTGTCTTACCAGCAGAACGTTCACTTGTGCGCGGCTGACCGATTGAATACGCCGATGACTTCAAGGCCTAAACAAGGCTTAGCTGGTTCCAGGCAATATTGGACGCTACGCCGGCGGGCTGTGCCGACATTACCACCGGGGTTATCAATCAATCCTCGAAATACAACTTCCTTTGGTCACAATAAGAATTTTCTATCTTTATCCGACGTACGTTGAATGAGCTCACCATCATCGGCTTGAGTGCCAATGACGCCAAAGCTTATCAGTCATTCGGTCGCCACCAAAGAAATCCTGGAAAGATGGCAGATGTAAACTGGCAGAGCCGCACGGACTGCCGCTGCCTCTCAGAGTAGCGACTCCTCAATAAAACCGCACATTTTCGGGCCATCGGGACGGGTTGCCATACCCTAGTTAGGCATCATCGCTCCTGGAACCCAAACATGACAATGCTTCGGTCGGGACTCGGCCGAGACCCATAGACAAATGGGTTTGCTCCCCATCCACTTTGATCGCTGCAACGTCTACCAAACGGCTTAGCTTCCGGCGGAGCCGCTCGGTCAGAACTTCGTCTGCGTCAATACGGAGTTGAACGATGGACATATCTGATGCTTCCATCGGGTAGGCCGCAGCGGTCTCTATGTTTGCCCCGGCTGAACTGACGATAGAGGTAATCCTCGCCAGCACACCGAATCGATTGGTCGTCATGAGAAGCAAATGGGTCATCGCAGCAGTTTGTCCTAAAATGAATCGGGCCGGCAGGTTTGTTTCACCTGACGGCCCATGTCTCGCTAAGAACGCGAATCCGTCAGCCGGTTGGGATGGCAATAATTCGCATCAGGTCTTGAGTGTAACGTCAGAACGACACGCCTGCAAGAGAAATCCTTGACAGGGATGCATGATGGGAAGGAAACTTAACTAACCGTGCATCCACCCGATATGCGTAGTGTAAATGGTATTCAGCTCTTGAATCTGATCCGGCAATCGGGCCCGATCTCGCGCGCCGGCTTGGCGAAGCTTAGCAGGCTGAGCAAGCCGACGGTGTCCGAGCAGATCACCCGGTTGCTCGCATTAGACGTCGTAGTGGAAATCGGTCCGGGGAATGCAGCGATTACGGGAGGCAAGCGTCCGACTCTGGTTGCCTTCCACGCGAACGCCGGCCGCGTCGTAGGAATCGGGATCGGTTCGGAAAGAACACAGATTGCCCTGGCGGACCTGCAAGGCGAGATCAAAGTTCGGACAGACATTCTCACTTCGCCAAAACAGGGGGCACGAAGGTTACTCAGCCGAATCGAGCGCTCCATAGCCGCACTGGTTGCACGCGAGGGCGGGAATCTTCGAACCATAGCGATTGGAGTTCCAGGACGTGTCGACTGCACAGCGGGAACGATATTGGAATCAGGCAGCGTCTTTGGCTGGAACAACGTCGAGGTTCGGGGGCATCTCGAGAAACGGTTCGGGCGTCCCGTGCTCATCGACAACGATGTGAACGTTGCCCTGGTCGCCGAGCTCCGCCATGGAGCCGCGCGAGGTGCGAACAACGCCGTTCTCGTCCGCGTGGATACAGGAATCGGATCGGCCGTGGCGATCCACGGCAGGATTCATCACGGGGCGCATTGGGCGGCTGGTGAAATCGGCCATCTCGCGGTGGATAGACCGGTTTCAAAGCGCGTGAGTCCTCGCGGTCAGCTCGAATCGGTAGTGGGAGCGGATCAAATCCGAAAGCGCGTCCGGAACGCGGCGCGCGAATCGGCCGTTCTATCGCGGCTGCTTCGAGAGCAGCCGGAAGCGGCGGCGTTGTTTGCTGCCGCCAGACAGAAAGATGAGGTCGCGGTTCGAGTTGCCGCCGACGTGGTCCATCATCTGAGCGTCGCCGTGGCCCATCAGGCCCTTGCCTATGATCCGGATATAGTGCTCCTATCGGGGGAGAGTTTTCTCCATGCCTTGGCGGATATTCGCAAGTTTCTATCGCGCACAATCCCGTGGTCGCCGAAGGTCGAACAAGCGGCCTTCGGCGAGGAGGCGGTGCTCATCGGGTCGGTCGATATGGCCCTGACGTCAGTCTATGAACAGATGTCGCGCCGGTTGCGCATCTCATGAAATTGAATGCCGAATTTAAGGCTCGCACGTACGTGGAAAACCGTGCGGATCGGTTGATCGAGATTCTGCGCGATCTCGTGAGCATTCCATCCGAGAACCGCGCCCCGTGCGGCGCCGAAGGCGCTTGTCAGAAATATGTGGCGAGCTTCCTGCGCGGCCACGGCTGCACTCCCGCGGTCTACACTCCGCTTGAAGCGCCGGGCATCGAGTCTCATCCTCTCTTCTGGCCGGGACGCGATTATACAGGTCGCCCCAACGTCGTGGCACGGGTAAAGGGAGAAGGTGGCGGACAGTCGTTGGTTCTTTCCGGACATGTCGATACGGTCCCGATCGGTTCCAAGAAGTGGACTCGCAAGCCGTTTGGCGGAGAGATTGAAGGGAACAACCTTTTCGGACGCGGCGCCAATGATATGAAGGCCGGCATCGCTGCCAATCTGTTTGTCCTGGAGTCTCTGCGCACGCTGGAGATCAAGCTTCTCGGCGACCTGGTTATTGAAACGGTGGTCGATGAGGAGTTCGGGGGCGTCAACGGAACACTGGCAGGAAGGCTACTGGGTTTCAACGCGGACGCCGCAATTCTAACGGAGCCTACGTCGCTTCGTATCTGTCCGGCGCAGAGGGGCGGCCGCACGGCGCATATCCGTTTTGAGGCTCCGAACACTGGAATACTTGGGTCTCGCGGTCCGAGCGCTGTGGAGCAATTACGAGTGTTTTTGAATGCGGGGAATGCGTTCGCAGAGACGCGGCGGCGGTCGGCGCCGGCGCATCCCTATTATCGGCATCTGGATAATCCGGTTCCCGCAAATGTGACACGTATCCAGACCGCGCCGTGGGGTGTATCGGAACCACCGAACGTTCCATCGGAATGCATGGTGGAGTTTTTCTGGGAAGCCATGCCGGGTGAAACCCAGCCTGACATCGATCGCGAGTTTAGCTCCTGGCTGGATGCTTTAGTCCAGGGCCATCCGTCGTTGTTTACGACGCGGCCAGAAGTTGTCTTTCCCATCCGCTGGCTCCCCGGGTCGGCTCTCGATCCCGAGGCTGAGCTGATCCGGGAGTTTTCCCGCTGCGCCGCCGAAGTGAGAGGATCGACGCCGCTAATCCAGGGTATCGAGGGTCCGTGCGATTTATTCGTGTTTCACGAGTTCGGTATTCCAACTGTTCTTTGGGGAGCCCGAGGTGGGAATACTCACAATCCGGATGAGTATGTCGAGCTCGACTCCCTGGTAGAAGCCGCAGCTGTGTTGCTTGCGTTCGTATGCCGCTGGTGTGGAGTGTCGAGGGGTTGAAGTAAGGAGATGAGATGATCCGACGACGCGACTTTCTTGCATCGAGTACGCTGCTCCCTTTCGCGGCCCAAGCCCAGGCCGCACTCATGGCGGCACCCACGCGATTTCAAATCGCGTGCATGACGTTGCCTTATGCTGCATTCCCTTTCGAACGAGCCCTGGCCGGCATCAAGACCGCGGGTTATCGTTACGTGGCATGGGGAGTGACGCATCGCGATTCTATGGGCGTGACTAAGCCGGTGATCGCGGTGAATGCGCCGCCGTCGGAAGCTGGACAGTTGGGCGTCCGCTGCCGCGAGATGCAGCTTGAACCGGTAATGATGTTCGCCACCGTAAACTTCGAAGCACCGGAAGCCGTCGATGCGCACCTTCGACGCATCGATCAAGCTCAGGCCGCGAAGATTCCGTTCCTGCTCACGTTTGGCAGGACGACTGGCGGCGACAGGGGCGCGGTGATCAGCAACCTGAAGAGCGTCGCTGCTCATGCGAAATCGGCCGGTGTGACCATCGTGATCAAGCAGCATGGAGGCAATACCGCAACCGGCGCCGACTGCTCCCGCATCATCGCCGATGTAGGGCACGAATCCGTGCGCATGTGTTACGACGCCGGCAATGTGCTCGACTATGAAAGCCACGATCCGATTCCGGATATTCAGGCGTGCTGGCGCGATATCCGCGCATTCGCCATCAAGGACCACCGCGATTTTCCAAAGGATGAAGATTGCGGTATAGGCTTCGGCGAGATTGATCACTACAAGCTTCTAACTCCGGTGATGCGCACCGGTCTGACTATGCCGCTGGCGTGCGAGAACATCTTCGAGCCTTTAGTGCCGCGGCCAGCCGCGCCGGAAGGCATAGACCGCCTCGCGCAGCGTTCTCGTGAATATCTGGAATCCGTTCTGGCGGGCCTGGAACGGAATATTTCTGCTTAAGGGGTCGAAGATATGAATATTGAACGTAGATACTTCCTGCTGGGCTCTGCCGTGGCCGCGCATTCCGCATTCGGGCAAAATCCCGCCGAGCGCATCCCCACTGCCATGATCGGGACCGGTAACCGCGGCTCGTACGTGCTGAAAGGCGTCTTGGAACAGCCAAATTCGAAGGTGGTCGCCTTGTGCGACCTCAAAGCTTCCAGGCTCGACGCCGCTGCATCGTCGGCGGCCAAAGACAACCCTGCAACTTATACCGACTGGCGCAAGATCATCGACCGCAAGGATATCGAGGCGGTGTTCATTGCGACACCGCCGCATCTACACGCCGAGATGGCAATAGCGGCTCTTCAGGCCGGCAAACATGTCTACTGTGAGAAGCCGATCGGTGTAACACCGCAACAAGTGCGCGACTTGCTCAAGGCGGCGCGAGCCTCAAAGAAAGTCTTCGTTTCAGGTCAGCAGCTCCGATCTCACCGGCAACTGAACGAAGCCATCGACAAGATCCGTCAGGGAGCGATTGGCGACGTCATCATGGTGAAAGCGCAACGCCACGCCACAGAAGATTTGGATCATTCGGGGTCCTCGGCTGACTGGTACTTTGACGTCACGAAATCCGGCGGCTATCTGATCGAACAATCGGTCCACAATCTGGATGCCTGTAATTGGGCCATCGGGCAGCGTCCGCTGCGCGCATCGGGATTCGGCGGGACGCTGCTTTACAAGAATGATCCTCCAGGCAGGACTATCTTCGACTGTGGAGTGCTCTCGTTTACGTATCCGAACGGAGCCAAGATGTCCTTCACCCAGAATGTATTTCATCCCAGGGGTATGCCGGGAGCCAATCAAACCCTCTACGTCTACGGAACAAAGGGCGCCGTGGACCTGCTGTATTCCACGAACATGTATCCCCTCACGGCAAACGAACAGATGACGCCGCTCGCAGCCAAAGTGGAGGAACCACCCCACGCGCATGTGACCGCGTTCTACGACTGCATCACGAAGAGCGCCAGGAATCCTGCGGATGTCACCGTCGGAGCTACTGGAGCTCTTACCGCCATCATGGGTCACATGGCGATGACTCAGGAAAAGGTGATCAATTGGTCTGATTTCGGAGTGGACGTATAGGGACAGTCAACTCGATCTTGTGCAGTCGCCTCGTATGCAACTGAAAGGCTTGGTATAGCTTCTCCTTCCCGTAGCGCACGTCGGGCGTGAAGTGGTAGCTCCAGGTTTCGTTCTCCAGAATCAGAGGCAGCGCGGCGCCGGATGGCGCGTTACCGGACAGGCGAATCAGGCTCGTCCGTTCCTGCGCGCCGGTCCATTCAAGCTGCTTCTGTTCCTCAATGTCTGCGATTTCAGTAACCATGCTGCTTTGCGGATGGACCTTCGTTCGATACCAGTTGTTCTTGTCGAACGCATCCATCCCTTGCGGAATCTGAACCCAAATCGTGGCGTCCTCGCCCGGCTCCAAAATGCCGTTGCCGTTACCTCGACCTTCCGTAACCGTCCGCTGAACCGACGATCCCCCGCCTTGATTGCCCTTTTGCCGAAAGACATTGAGCGTCACCGTTCGTCCGTCGAGAATCTGCATCGCGGCCGGAGCGGGCAATGCGTCAGGAGAGATCAGGATCGGGATGCTCTTTGTAGTCGCTTTCCAGCCATCGTACGTGACTACAACTGTGAAGCTCGCGGGCGCGAAGTAGCCTGACCCGCCCGTAAGTTTGACGCGCATCTGACGACTGAGGTCCGACACACCGCCGGACGGAATCTCACGGATGGTCGCCTCTCCCGTGATCACTTCCACAGTCGGATATTCCGATGCGATTTTTACTTTGACCTCGCGCATCGGCTCCGAGCGCGGATTGTAGATGCGGAGAGGAATCTCCACGGCGTTCGCCGGTTCGGTTCGCAGTACATCGCGCGATGTCAATGGCATCACTATCGGAGGTTGGGCGCCTGTTCCAAGTCCGGCGATGCTGACTTCGTGTCCTTGTCCATCCATGGGTAGCGTGAGTCGCCCGGCCTTGTCCGCGATTACCTGACGGCGCGAGCTCTCACCGGTCCCGAGATTGTGATCGAGGATCGTATATGCTTTGCCCACCGAATACAGTGGAGCGGTTCGAATCGTAATCTTTCGCAGCGCAGCAGGCCCATCGGGAGCCCACTTGCGTGTCGTGACACGAAAACCGCCCTGCCGCACATCCGTAAGGTATGTCAGTGCGGCGCCGTCACCGGCCGACTCGACCTCATAGCCCCAGACCGCAAACTTCTGATACGGGCTGGCATGGCTCCACGATTCAGGATGATTATTCAACGTCGGATTATCGAACGCGCGCATATGAAACTCGAACGTCTCGCCAATCGACGTAGCCCAATGCCGGTGATACTCATCCTGACGGAATTCGAAATCCACGTCGCTGCGCGCATACGCCTCGCGGGTCTCTTCGTGATACTGGCTGATGTAATCCCCGCTCGCGCGAATCAGCCGGATCATAGTTTCGCCGTGGTTGGCGACATGATCCTTTGGCCGCCAGAGCACACGACTTCCCTTGTCGCCGGCAAAGAATTCAGGGCCGGGATTGAAGGCCGACGCGCTGCCGATGATGTCCGGCAACCTGGCGCTGAGCCACAGGCTCATGATACCCGCCCATACTAAGTCCGGACGTTGCGCGATGTCTGCGATCCGTCAGCGTGCGGTACGTCGCGTCAACGTGAGCCACGAGTTCCAGGAAGTATGCGCCGAAATCATAATCGCCGCCATCGACGCGGATATCCCAAGGCGAACCGCCATAAAATCCGGTGTAATCCCGTGCCACATATCCATCGACACTCACCACAATCACGGGATGTTTCGCGACGAACGACGCGATCTTCGGAACAGTATCCGTACCCTTGTCGTAATGTTCGAGCGTGTACCGGTCACTGTGTCCATGGAAGTAGTAGATGACCGGGTATCGCGCGCTCGATGTCGAGTAATCTCCAGGCAGAAAGAGCCTGTAGTTTCGATCCTCACCAAACACCGCGGATTTATGCAGCGACTGTGCGGAGCACGTCCACACGATCATCAGCGCTAGCGCCCAGATCCTCACTTCACAGCCGCCGAACCACTGGCGAACAAACGCACAAACGGCAGCGTCAGCGCTCCGACGGTATCGGCATCCTGGCCCAGCGCGCCGGGACGCAGTATCAAGTCGCGGAAGTTCGGGAACTCGCGCCCGGCCGGGAACTGTTCCTGGAGGGCCGTTAAAACCAACGGCCAAGCTTGCGTGATCGCGCCCATCAATCAGGATCACATCGGCGTCTAATCCCCAGATCATGTTTGCAATGCCAATCCCCAGATACCGCATGCTTTCGCGGATCGCTTGAACCGCGGCAGGATCGCCGTCCATCGCAAGGTGACAGATGGTCCGAAGGCGGCTCTCCGTTTCCCCCGATCGGTTTTTCCGGTCATTCGAGAGCGATGTGTACCGCGCTACTACAGCTGGGTTGGCAGCGAGCAGTTCCAGGCATCCCGTGCCGATCCTGAGCGCCACCGCCAGGCGAATCGGCAATTACCATCTGTCCAAACTCACCCGCAGACCGGTGCGGCCCGCGATACAACTTTCCATCCAGCATGATGCCGACGCCGATGCCCTCATCTACCTTCACCAGGATCATGCAACGGCTATTGTGAATCTCCGAGTTTCCATAGCTGTACTCGGCAAGAGCCGCGGCGCGAACGTTATTCTCGACTTCGACCGGACGCCCCGAGCTTGTCCTCCAGATACTCCTTCACGGGAACACTGTTCCACTCAGCAGTGCTTCCGAGTTCGACGACACCCTTCACGTGATCGACGATGCCGCGAATGATCACGCCGACACCCAGGATGCGCTCCTCACCATGACGCGTCCGGCATTTCGTAACATGTGCCGCGATCTGATCGAGTGTGCGGGTAGCGGACACGGGCGTGCGGAACCGCTCCGTTTCGAGCAGTTGTCCGTGTAGCGTTCCGACACTGACGCGTGTCTCCCAGTCATGGATCGCAACACCAACAGACCGAAACCAAGTCTGGTCCAGGTCGAGGCGGAGTCCGGGCCGGCCGCCGGTGGAGTTCTCTGCCCCATGCTCCAGAATGATCTTTTCGCTAATCAACTCGGCAGTGATACGGGAGATGGCGCCTTCTGACAAACCCGTGCGGCGGGCAAGCTCAGCTCGCGAGAGCTGAGGATACTTGCGCAAAATCTGCAGTACCAGGGCTCGATTTCCCGCGCGCACGTGAGCCATGCGCTGTCCGTCCGCCCTGCCGTTCACACCTGTGTTCATGAAGCTCCCTATCTTGTTAGCAGAATGTAAGTGGCTGCGCAAGGAGAAATAACCCTTAGTAAGTGGCAAAACATTCTTGCACAATGTAAGGAAGTCGCTTGACCGGACCTGTCGCAGTCCTTTATACTCAACCCATTCTGGACAACATCGCTGGAGGTACTTCAGGTGTTCTCATCCTCTCGATCGACCGTTCTTCTCAGTCTGATTGCTGGACTAAGTCTGATAACGCTACCGGCATTTCCACAGGGCACGGCCACGATCCGCGGCACCGTCGTCGATCCGACGCAAGCTGCAATCGCCGGCGCGGCTGTCGTGATAAAAAATCAACGCACCAACTTTACACGCCAGTCGGTATCCTCGTCAGACGGTATCTACACCATCTCCGCTCTTCCCCCCGGTACCTATGAAGTGTCTGTGGAGGCTTCGGGGTTCAAGCGCTTCTCCGGATCACTCGACTTGCAAACAGGGCAGACCGCCGTCGTGGATGCCACGATGCAGGTGGGATCGGTCGACACGGTCGTTGAGGTTACCGGAGCCGCGCCGATTATCACCACCGAAAGTTCTGAGATCGCGGACGTCAAAGACGCCAGGCGCATTTCCCTGCTGCCCCTTGACGGCCGGAACATCAGTAAGCTGTTCACCCTCACGCCCGGTGTCGAAGCAGCAGGAGACGGCGCAAACCCACGCGTAAACGGCATGAAGATCGGCGCCACAGAGATGCTGCTGGACGGCATCTCCCTTGTCGACCGCTTTGGTGGTGGCATGAACCGTGTGCAACCCGGACTCGATACCGTCAACGAATTCCGTATCGAAACGGTGGGCTCGCAGGCGCAGTATTCCCGTCCGGCAACCGTGACTCTGGTCACGAAGAGTGGAACGAACTCGTTCCACGGAACTGCTTTTGAAACACACCGCAACAACGCCGCGGGTCTTCGGGCGCGGCAGCGACAGGATGGTGCAACAGCGCCGAAGCTGATCCGAAATGAGTTCGGTGTTTCAGCGGGCGGTCCTGTCCTGCTTCCCAAGCTCTATAACGGGCGCGACAAGACGTTCTGGTTTTTCGCTTATGAAGGACTGCGCCAAAGGCAATCCGTGTTCTATCGCGCGGAGGTCCCAACAGCGGAAATGTGGACGGGCAACTTTAACAACATCCTTGATTCGCAAGGCCGTCAGACGAACATCTACGATCCACTTACCACGGACGCGCAGGGACGCCGGCAGCAGTTCCCCGGCAACATTATTCCGCAGAACCGGCTGTCGCCGTTCTTTCAAAAGATGCGCGATATCACCCCGCTCCCGACAACCGGCATCAATCCATTCGTAGGTCAAAACTTCGACGCCGTTTACCCCCAAGCCAGCGACGTTTTCAAGCTAACCGGACGAGGGGATCATCGGTTCAGCGACAAGGATACGCTGATGGGACGCATCTCGGTCTCCGATCTGGCCTACTCGCAAACCGGAGGACGATTCGGCGCCCCACCCGTCGGGATGGAGAATCCGTATGGGAGTGGCCGTCAGAATGCGCGGGTGTATTCAATTTCCACCCAGTACACACGCATGTTTTCGCCCATTGCGCTTAATGAGCTGACACTAGGTGTGCAGCGTTCGAGAAACAGCAACGGCACACTGGCCGATCCAGTGAACTGGGCGAATGAGCTCGGTCTGCCAAATCCGTTCGGCGCTTTGGGCTGGCCCACCATGTACACCGACCTTTTCGCGTGGGATGCGGACAACCGCAAAGACGACAACCTGACGGGTTACGTCGTCGAAGATAACATCACGTGGGTGAAAGGTAAGCACTCCTTCAAAGCCGGCGGCAAGTTCCGATACGAGCAGAACAACGTTCGAGAGCTGCAGCAGGCCCAAGGCTCTCACGGCTTCGATGCCCGCTGGACCGCGTTGTACGATCCAACCGCGGACGACCTGGTTCCGTTCACGGGCGACGGTCTCGCTTCGATGGCCCTCGGACTTCCGGCCGAGCTAGCCAATCAGAACAACCGCGGATACTTCTACTTCCGCCAAAACGAACTGGGGCTGTTCGTTCAGGACACATGGAAGGTGAGTTCACGCCTCACCCTGGATCTCGGTCTTCGCTGGGATCGCTGGTCGCCGTACTCGGAGAAATACAACCGCTTCGTTCAGATCGATCCGCTGACCATCGGCTCCAAGTTCGAAGTAGCGACACCGGGTAGCGTGACCATGGAGCAGATTCCTGGCATTCTTCCTTCACAGCTTGCGTCATGGGCCGGCCGCGGCCTTACATGGACAACTGCCGATGCAGCCGGGCTGCCGTCTAATCTGGTACGTCCCGACAACAATAACTTCGGTCCACGCATCGGCGTTGCGTTCAAACTCACGAACAACAGTGTCCTGCGCGCCAGTTACGGCGAGTATTTCTGGACCATGCCGCTTTCACAGCTCCTGCAGTCGATGCGCATCACACCTCCGCTCAACCTGCTCTACGTGAATCCCGTCTCGAGCGTGGATGGTACGGCAAACTTTGGCGCCCGGACAATCCCATCTCCGAACTCATTCATCGGGCAGGCCACCGTCGATACCGACGGTGTAGTCACGATTCCGCCGTCGGCGCAGAGCGGCCTTCTGATGGACGGCCGTGATTGGCGCGATGGGCGCGCGCAGAAATGGCATCTCACCTTCGAGCAGCAATTCGGGAGAAACAGCTCGCTCCGGCTTAGTTATCTGGGCGACCATGGCCGTGACCTCGAGCAGCGCTACTCCATCAACCAGCGCGAAGCCGAGTTCAACTACGTTACCCGCACCGGACAGAACCCACCGGGCAATCGCGATTTGATGCGAGTGAACCCGGACTGGAACCTGTTCGCCACAAACCGCACCGGCTACTCCAACACGCACTCACTGCAGGCCGAGTTTGAGAAGCGATATTCGTCCGGATTGCTATTCCAGACGTTCTATACTTTCACCCGTGCTTTGACCACGTCCGACTCGGAAGGCTTTAGCAGCGGTAATGGCAATATCAACTCCACACGCGCTCAGACCGCGCAAGTACCAGAAATAGGGCAGATTCTAGGCGCCCCGCAGATGAGCTATGACGAGCTTCTACGCCTCACCTATTACAACAACGGTTCCGTGCCGCCTCACAGAGTGCGTTGGAATGGTGTGTATGATTTGCCTTTCGGAAAAGGAAGGCATTTCGGAGCGTCGGCATCCGGATTCGTGAACCAAGTGATTGGGGGCTGGCAACTCTCGACGATCGGCGATTGGCGAAGCGGCAACTGGCTGGGTGTCGCAGCGAATCGCTACTTATACGGCGACCCGACTCTCAGCGCCGACGAGCGGCTGCTGCTCAATTTCGGAGGCCGTCCTCAAAGGCTGTGGTTCAAGGGCGACTTCGACGTGACTCAGGCAACAGAGGTCGACCAGGCGCAGCTTCAAGCCCTGATTCCTGTTGATCGTACGCAGCGTGTACTCCGTCAGGTGGGACCTCTTGGAGACAATCGAGTTCCGGTCCAGCTCGCGAACGGACAATCACGGTTGACTACAATCACGGATGCTGTCAGTTGGAACGCCAGGAATTTCTTCCGTGGTCCGGGTTCCTGGAATTCGGATATCACGTTGTCAAAGTCGTTCCCAATTACAGAAAGCGTTAACCTGCAGTTTTCGGCGGACTTCTTCAACGCGTTCAATCATCCGGTGGATATCGATCCCAATGAGACCACTGGCCTGCAGGACTTAAGCCAACAGCTCAATCCGCCACGCGTAATTCAATTGCGGGCGCGTATTTCCTGGTAGGCGAGCGCTTCGATACGATGGCGGGTCTAGAGAAAGATCCGCCATTCGGTTTTTCTGCATGAACACTCTTTCCTCTGTTGCTTTCGTAACCCTTACCCTGCTCCCGCATCTCAAGGCGGCAGACCCCAACCTTCAGTGGCTCCCTGAGCACCTTCGACCCAATCCATTCGGCGGCGTCGTCGAAGCCGACGGCGGAGCACGTGAGAAAGCGCGAAGCGTACCGATAGAATTGACAGGCGCTCGAGATGGATACGTTTCGTTTCATCTGCTCGTCAGCGCCAAACAATATGCAATCGCGGTCCACGCCGGAAGTTTGCAGCCGCAGATGTTCCGTGAGTGGTTCCACTATTTGCCGGAATCGAAGACATGGTATCCGGATGCATTGATTCCTGTTGGCTTGCCACATAAGTCCTTGCTGCCCGAGCCTGACAACAAGATCGCGGACCAACGCAGCCAGGCCTTCTGGCTGGACATCTGGATTCCCAAGAGTGCGAAACCAGGCTTGCATGAAGGCAAGGTCGTACTCAAGACAAGCGCGGGCGAATCGGTGTTACCGCTTCGCATCCGCGTTCTTCCCGTCGAGGTCCCTTCACAAGACGTGGTAACTCCGGATCACAACTCGTACGGGACGTCCTGGCTTGCGCCCCAATACTCACAGTCGGCCGATGTATTTCCGCTCATTCACGCGCACCACCGTATCTTTTATGAACATCGAGGCATCTTTCACCAACTCGGGTACGGCCATGGCGGCAAGGTCGCCCCGGAGTTCGCGCCGGCGCTCACCGGCACGGGACGTTCCCGCCGGATCGCGAATTGGGACCTCTACGACAAGCACTACGGTCCCTTGCTGGACGGCTCGGCATTCGCAAATACGCGGAGAGGCGCGCGGCCGATTCCGTTCGTCTACCTTCCCATCAATCCCGAGTGGCCGGCCTCGTTCGAGTGGTGGGGGGAGAAAGGTTATGAAACGGAGTTCGTCAATGGCGTGCGTCAAATGGAGGAGCACTTTCGCCAGAAGAACTGGACGAAGACCAACTTCGAGCTGTTCTTCAATCACAAGAAACGGTATAAAGCGTTCCCGTGGGATGGCGATGAGACTCGCTTTCCTCACGACAACAAGTTCTTCCACGAGTATGCCCGCCTGATGAAGAAAGCAATGCCCGCGGATTCTCCAGTGAAATGGGTATTTCGAACGGATACCAGTTGGACCATGGCAGAGCAGTTCAAGGAACTCGATGGAGTGATTAACTTCTGGGTAGCCGGCGGCGGCATGCTGAGCATGTACGATTGGGCGCCGGAGCGCTTGAGAAAGCGCGGCGACATACTCTGGACATACGGCGGCACTCCGAAGGTAGATCAACCGTCCGCGGCGATAACGGCCCAGCTCTTGAAGGCGTGGCTCTGGGGCGCCTCCGGCTTTGTTCACTGGCTCGCGGTATCGCCGGGCGAAGATCCGTGGTTTCGGTTCACGGGCGGCGAAACGGCGTTGGTATATTCCGGGCAGCGCTTCGGCATCAACGAACCGATACCGAGCATCCGGATCAAGATCCAGCGAAACTGTGTCCAAGACCTGAATCTTCTGGATGCCGCGAAATCGCGTATTCCGTTGGCCGAGCTGAAAGGCGCGGCAACGAAGAACTTCAATCAAACCGATCCCCGCGACTGGTGGACAAGAAACAGCCCGCTCATGAAGCGACCGCCACAGGAATGGAACAACGCCGACATTGATGATGCTTTGAGAGAACATGAAAAGATGACGAGCGCTCCGGATGCATCAGCCTGGGATCGCGTTCGGATTCACACACTCAGCGTTGCCGGTTCATCGAAGCTAGAACGGAACGACTTCGCGAGTTCATCTGGGTGGATGCGCTGAGAGGTGGGATCCTTCTCCACTTCAACCAGATCGCGCGTGCGTTGAACCGCGAGATCTACACGGCCGATTCGAGCAGCGCCCTACCCGGCAGACTTATTCGAAGGGAGGGCGGCCCAGCTACGGGAGATGCCGACGCAGACCTCGCGTATGAGTATTCCGGCGACACTTATCGATACTTCTTCACTGAGCACAGGCGTGACAGCTTTGACGGCACCGGCGGCGCTCTGATCTCGACCGTACATGCTTGCCCGGTTGGAGAGGGCTGCCCTTGGCCACAGGCTGCATGGGACGGACGCCAAATGAAATACAGCGATGGCTATTCGCGAGCCGATGATGTTATAGCCCACGAGTTGACACATGCCGTAACGGAAAGAACCGCTAATCTGTACTACTACATGCAGTCGGGCGCACTCAACGAATCGTATTCGGACATTTTCGGTGAAGCGGTGGACCTGCTGAATCAACGTGGCACGGATACCGCGTCTGTCAAGTGGCAAATCGGAGAAGATCTTCCGGTCGGCTGGGTGCGTAATATGGCGAACCCGTGGTCAAACCCGCCATTAGGTGATCCGGGCAAGGTGAGCGATCCACAGTGGCCGCACGACCCACAGAGCGATGGAGGGGGCGTACACTCCAACAGCGGAGTGCCGAATTACGCCTTCGTGCTGATGACCGATGGGGGTACGTTCAACGGTCGTAGCGTGGCCGGAATCGGAATCCAGGCTGCGGCTAAGGTTCAGTACCGCGCCTTGACAAGCTATCTCACCTCAGGAGCGAACTTTGTAGACAACCACAACGCGCTGGCACGGTCCTGTGAAGACCTTATCGGAATCGCCGGCATCAGTGCCAACACGTGCCTGAACGTCAAAGCTGCTGCTGAAGCGGTAGAGATGAATCTGACTGTTCCGTTTAACTCGCCGGTGCCTGCCTTCTGCTCGGCCAACGAGATCATCAGAACGGTTTTTGAGGACAACTTCGAGGCAGCCCCAGCCAACTGGTCCACCAGAACACTGAGGGGTACCGGATCCTGGGTGGTACCGGACACGGGATGGGCTAAGAGCGGAACACGCATGGCGTGGGGAGAGGGCTTCGCAACCGCGACTGACGCTACGCTCGAAATGACGAACGGCATCACGATACCAGTGTTCGGTCGCCTTCAATTCAACCATGCTTATGCCTTCGAAGCGGACCCTGGGGTGGCTTACGATGGCAGCGTGGTCGAGTATACGACTGACGGTGCCACGTGGCTCGATGCCGGGAACCTGATCGTGGGTGGCGATCCGTATGACCCCCACGTCCCGATCACCTCCGGAACGGGTAACTCGTTAGCAGGCCGGCGTGCATTTGCGGGCGATAGCTACGGCTATACGGCGACGCAGCTGAATCTTGGATCTTTAGCCGGTAGAAATGTTCGATTCCGATTCAGGTTCGGAACCGACAACGCAGTCGGTAACGTTGGCTGGGTGGTAGATGACGTCAAGATTTATGCCTGTGAGCCTTGTACGTACTCAGTCCTTCCGGGCAGTGTTTCGATTGGCGCTGGCGGTGGTTCGGGAGCGTTGCAACTAACAGCGTCAGCGTCGGCATGTAGCTGGCAGGCGTCTAGCCCCGTGTCCTGGATCAGCATTTCCGGTATGAGTGGAACAGGGAACGCCAGCATTTCGTTTAGCGTTGCACCCAACCCCGGAGCTTCACCCCGTAGCGCAACATTGACGATCGCTGGCCGGCCAGTGAGCGTGTCACAGGAGGCCTGCACGTACTCGATCCAGCCAACTGCTGCGTCATATCCGTCGGTGGGTGGGTCGGGAGTACTGCAAGTGACCGCGTCGGGACCAGGGTGCGTGTGGCAGGCAGCAAGTAACGTTCCGTGGATCAGCCTTGCAAGCAACGGAATAGGTTCTGGAGCCATTCCCTACAGGGTTACACCTAACGCCGATGCAGATCCCCGCACCGGTTTGTTGTCCATCCTCGGTGTGCAGGTCGCGATTTCACAGGCCGAAGCCCCTGACACACTCAGGAAGGGTGAGCTTCGTACTGATGATGCAGCAGACCGGCTTGAATGGCTTTACGAACCCGGCGCCTCAGCTCCGGGAACAGTAGAATTCAAGATTTGCAAGGTCCCGGCGATCACCTGGTGGAAAGAGCTCGTTGTTGCGAGCGGACCCGGAGGATTCAACCAAGGCGTATTCATCATGGCTGACATCGGAGTGAAAGATGCAACCAGTTGCGCAAACCAGCGCGTCTTGACGGAACATCTCGCGCACGGATTCATTATCGAATTGTGGAAGGCGAAGTTTCTCGGAATTCCTGCGCGCGTCAAAACCTTGCCAGCAAACTACTTCGGCAAACTTCGATCGGGCAGTCGCCTGACGCTCACTTGGCTGGCCGACTGAGGATCGATGGGGAAGCTTGTGCCGGCAATGGATCAACGCGTCCTCAAGGAGAGAGTCGAGATGTGGACGCAGACCCTGGCGGCGATGTTGATCCTCTTGGCTTCGGCACAAGCCCGGCCAGACGCATTCAGCACGCAAGTTGTCCTCAAGTCCGGCGAAGAGATCGAAGTTGATGGAGGGCGGCTGCGCATCGGGTTCACCGAAGTGATCTCCGACTCGCGCTGCCCTCGCGGTTATCGGTGCATTTCAGCGGGCGAAGCGAAGATTCGACTCTGGTCGGCCGAGAAAGGCGAATCCCGGCGCTGGCATACGATAGCCGGTCCGACTCGATCAACACAGTCGTTGTCGCCTCGTCACTCGGTTCAGTTCGCAGCCCTCGATCCCTATCCGGAGCCCGGGGCTAGAAAACCCGTAGTTCGTACAGTCACGCTGATCGTGCGCACTCCGGACCATCAGTAAGCTCGCACGCCTGGTCTCTGCATCTGTCGAACGCGACGGATTAGCAGAGCCTCTGCCAACGTGACACGAGCTTGGCGCGTTTCCCGACACGGCGGCTAAGGTTTTTCTTTTGACTACCCCAAGAAGTACAGCGGTCGGGCCATCTAGCTCTATCGACTGCGGAGAAATGGCACAGATTGACCGAGAACATCAAGACGAGGCGGGGAGTCGCCACGCGCGTGCCCTCGCCGAGCCTCTGTGCGAGTCGATGTCGATCGACAAGCGCGACTTCGCGGACGCCGTATGTTGACAGCTTTTTCGAAAGGAAGCTTTCTATGCGTACCTTAAGTGCGATTTTGCTCGTGTTGTTATCTGCCCATCTCTCGGCGCCGGCGGCGACGCTGACGCTCGATTTCGATACTCTCGACGATGGAACAGCCCTATCCTCCCAGTTCCCGGGCGTCACGTTCGCGAATGCGGTGGTATTGACAGCAGGTTTGTCACTCAATGAGTTCGATTTCCCGCCGGCATCTGGACCCAACGTCATTGCCGACGTCGGCGGCCCGATAACCATCTGGTTTTCTCGGCCGGTCGTCGAGTTCGGCGGTGCATTTACATATATTGAGCCGGTGACCATTGCCGCGTATGGCGTGGGCGACCTGTTGCTGGACACGGCAATATCGACCTGGAGCGTGAACACCGCCTTGGGAGGCGTACCCGGAAGCGCGCCGAACGAGCAGTTGCGTGTTGCGGCGCCGGGCATTGTCCGTGTATATATCACCGGCAACGATCTCGGCGCCTCGTTCACTGCCGACAATCTGTTCGCCGCCGAAGTGCCCGAGCCGGGTACCGGTCTGCTGCTGTGCGGCGCTCTGCTCTGCTGCCTTTGTTCACGGAAGATACTCGGAAAGGTCGTTCCTCTGCTGATCCTTTGCCTTCCAATCAGTTCTGTCGCCGCGACGATAGGGCCGGCAAACGTCAGTCCTTATAGTAGATCCAAACGAAATTATGGATAGGAATAGAAGATGTTTTGGAAGTCCACTCGTCAGGGGTGTCCGCAGGGCTTTTCATCGCCGAAAACATTTGCTAAGAGTTTGTTTGAGCGGGCATCTCGCTGCTACGAATTGCCAGTCCTAACACACGATGTTTTGGTCGAGAGTTTCGAGCAGCGAGATGCGCTTGGTTCCGGAGACGAATACTCAGAAGCCGTCTGTTCCCAGACTCAACTATAAGGCTTTCGGGGGAGCCAGGCCAGCCCGTTCGAGAAGGGAGGATGAAGAGCAATGACGAATGCGATGACAGTGGCGAAATCCGAACCAGAATGGGCCGCGTATGTGGCCATCGACTGGGCCGACCAGAAGCATTACTGGAAATTGGTACCAGCCGGCAGCCAGCAGCAGGAGCAGGGGGAATTGCAGAACACGCCGGAGGCGGTAGAGACTTGGGCCGCGGGCTTGCAGCAGCGGTTTGGCGGCCGCCCCATCGCTGTCTGTTTGGAGCAGGCGCGCGGAGCCTTGGTCTATATGCTGGCCAAGTACGCGCACCTTGTGCTGTTTCCGGTGCACCCCACCACCGCAGCCCGATACCGGGAAACGTTCTGTACTTCCGGCGCCAAGGACGACCCTAACGACACAGCGTTCTTGCTGGACTTGCTGTTGCGCCATCGCGAACGTCTGCGCCAACTGCAACCGGACACGGTGGAAACCCGCCTGTTGCAGTTCTTGGTGGAAGAGCGGCGGCGAACGGTGAGTGAGCGGACGAGACAGAGCAACCGGCTAACCAATTGTTTGAAACAGTATTTCCCACAGATTCTGCTCTGGTTCGACGGCGTCGACAGCCCCCTGGTAGGGGCTCTGCTGGAACGCTGGTCCAGCCTGGACACACTGCGGCGCGCGCATCCCGGCACGTTGCGCCAGTTCTTTCAGAAACACAACTGTCGATCCGCGGAGCGCAACCAGGAGCGGATCGACGCCATCTATGCGGCGGTGCCGGCGACCAATGATGCAGCGGTGTTGGAAGCAGGCGCCGTGACAGCCCGTGGATTGGTGGCGTTGCTGCGTACGTTACGCGACCATATCGCCGAACTGGATCGGCGCATCGAGCAACTCGTGATGGCGCATCCCGATGGTGCGCTGTTCGCCTCGTTGCCAGGCGCGGGTGCGGTACTGGTGCCGCGTTTGATCGTGGCCTTGGGGACGCATCGCCAGCGCTACGACACTGCCTTCGAAGTGCAGTGCTACAGTGGCATCGCACCCGTCAAGGAGTCCAGCGGCAAGACCAGTCGGATCCACTTTCGGCGGACTTGTCCAACGTTTCTGCGGCAGACCTTTCACGAGTTTGCTCTTCATTCGATCAGACAATCGGAGTGGGCCAAAGCTTATTACCAGCACCTCCGCGAGAACAAGAACAAAACGCACCAGGCAGCCGTTCGGAGCCTGGCGTACAAATGGATTCGCATCATCTTTCGCTGCTGGAAGGACGGCAAACCGTATGAGGAGGAGGTCTATTTGCAGTCCTTGCGCCGGCGCGGCTCCCTAATCGTGGGCACCGTCGGGCTACACACCGGCGCTGGGTGGAAGACGGTCGCCGGTTTCCAAAAACTTTCTGAACACAAAACTTGACGGATTAACTCAGAAGACTCGATCCGTTACGGCTGGGGCGCCTGCCCAAGTGGTTGTTACCTGCACGATCACGGACGCCGCGTTCGTCGACCGCAGTGCGAACCTGCTGCGGGTCGATCCGGCGGGGCGCACGCTCGCGGTACTGGGCGTTCTGCGCGACGACGGACTGCAGGGCGATGCGACAGCGGGCGACAGAATCTACACTCTGCGGACCACCCTCACAGAGCCTGCCCCCGGCCAGGTTCGCCTCCGCATCTCGGCAGCGTTTCGTGGACTGCTCCAGCGGGTACTGTCCGACACGCTACTGGTCGACGTCGTCACACAAGGCGGCGGCCCGGCGCCTCTTCCTTCCGCTGGCCGCCTCGAGTTCTGCGCGGACAAGACGGCGACAGGACCGCCGCACCCGCCGCGCTTGAGCCCGCCGCCTGCCTACGAAATCCAAAGCGACGGGTCTGTCCTCGCCAAACAGTCGCAGGCGCTTGTAGGTGAGACGGGAAAGATGTGGAACATCGGTCAAACCGTTCGGGTCAAGCTGATGGGTGGAAGTCCTTTTGTGCGGGAGCGGGTAGAACGCTATGCACAAGAGTGGACCAGCTATGCCAATATCCGGTTCCGTTTCGTAGAGCGTTACGAATATGCTGAGATTCGCGTGGCCTTCGATCGCGGCGGAAGCTGGTCGCTGATCGGCAGAGACGCTCTTTGGATCCCGTTCGATTTCGCCACCATGAACTTCGGTTGGTTCGACGACAACACGGAGGAGACGGAATTCAGCCGCACCGTGCTACACGAGTTCGGACACGCTTTGGGCCTGCGCCATGAGCATCAATCTCCTGCTTCCGGAATTCAGTGGAATCGCGAGAAGGCGTACGAGCACTTCTACTCCGAGTACGGCTGGAGCAGGGGCGAAGTGGACTCACAGGTCTTCGAGCGGGCGTCTGTGAACTCAACCAACTATTCGACATACGATAGTCAGTCCATCATGCACTACTACGTTCCGCCGCTATCACGTTGGACGGGAAAGGATCGCCACACAATGTACAGCTTTCTGAAACCGACAAGGAGTACATACGCAGGTGGTACCCGTTTCCTCCGACGCCGACCAATGCTACCGGACTGCTGCGCACGGGAGACGATTGCGACGAGATCGACTTCAAGGTAGAGTACGGCGTCGTTGACGCTGGTAAGGTTGAGTTTCATCTCTCGGCGCCGTATTACATCGACTGGTGGAAGGCGATCCTCGTGCCCGTCAGGAAGACACATCCCAACTGGCTGGAGACCTTCCGCTGGCTGCAGATTCAAGATCGGAGCGAACCCAGGGAGACGATCGATCTCACCGAGTTGGATCCTTCTCGCTTCATAATGTTCGGCAAGGCGAAGACGTTTGGCATTCGCACGATCCTGCCCTTCGGCTGGCGCGTGATGCAAGCACTTCCTGGTGGGACGCGTGTCTCCTTGTATTGGAAGAAAGACAGCTGTCGATAAGCCGCTTCTGCGTTCCGCAAGAAGCCGGGCTCTCGCTGTGAAGGGCGTGGCGGACCATGCGCGATCGGGGATGGCCTGCGGATTTGCGATCAAAGGGAACTCGCGAGAAACGATCGCCTTTGGCGATATACTCCTCGATACGTCAGCCGTGTGGATCCGGTCCCGAAGGCCGTGATTTTGCCGCCGCTGAATCGCTAGGTCTATGCCCACCACGCTTAAAGTGCGCGCATTGCTGATTACACTAATACTGGCGATTATCGTAACGCCGTTTTCCGGATGCCGAAGCGGTAGCGACGGTTCATCCGGGGCGGCGGCCGAGGCGCAGCATGTAGCGCTTGCAGTACTCTCGGCGGAATCGCGGGGCGACGCAGATACAGTGTTCAAGCTTTGGGACCCATTTTCGCCTGAACGTATGTCGCGCCGGCGGCATCTTCTCGAGCCTTCCGGGGTGCGCGAAATCGGCGCGGGTTTCAAGGTGAAGGAGGTGCAACTCACCGGTGACAAAGCGAACGCAACATTTGTCCTGAACTCGGGATCGTCCGTCGGCGATGGTCTGCATCGTCTCGAGTTGATACGGATCGATGGCAACTGGCGGGCGCATCGACAGATCGGACCCGACGACGCGGTTGCTGATAAAGTCCTGAGCAGCAGCTCAAAGCAGGTGCCGGCATACGGCGCGGACGTGACGGGTGCAATCCGGCTGCGCCGGGCTCTCGTGCGGAAAGGCGAGATATTCGAGGCCGCTCAGAAGCTCGATCAGGCCCAGTCGGCCTGGGAGATCGCCCTTGCTGTTGCCACTGCTTCGGGCGATAATGTCGGAGCCTCAGAAGCACTCTGGAATCTGGGCAATCTCAACATCGCGCGTGGGAAGCCCGCGTCCTCCATCGATCTGCTGAACCAAGCGATGGCTCGGCTCGATGGGACGGATGCGCTGTCCAATCGCGCCGCAGTTTTGGCGACCTTGGGCCGTGCGCGGTACACGCAGAGCATGTATCGAACCGCTCTGGGACATCTTGAGGCTGCACTGGCAGAGGCACACAAGCTGCGAGACAAGGTTGCCATCGCCCGCGCTTTGCTGAATATCTCCGCCGTTCGTCTCGACCTCGGGCAATACACCACTGCCGGAACAGCCCTCGAACGCGCGATCTCGCTTGCCGCCGAGATGGATGACCCGGCAGTGCTCTCGCGCGCCTTGCACAACCTCGGCGACCTTCACATCGAGTGGCGCGACTTCCCGGCAGCAATCAGCTATCTCGAAAGAAGCCTGACTATGAAACGCAGGGCGAAGGAGTGGGCTTCTGCTGCCAATACGTTGCACAGCATCGGTGTCGCATACCTTTATCAGGGCAACCACGACAAGGCCATCGCCACGTTCAACGAGTCGCTCAGGCTCGCACAGGAGGGACAGGATGAGGTCATGGTCGCATACGTTGAGGATCAGATCGGCAGCGCGCTTGCACGGCAGGGCAATCTGGACGCCGCCCTGGCCATGCATCAGGCGAGCCTCGCAACGAGCCAGAAAACCGGCGAAAGAAGTATGGTCGCGGCAGCCCTGCTGAACCTTAGTTACGTGCTCAGACAGAAAGGCCAGTTCGCGTCGGCGCTCACTCATGCCCAGCAATCCAGCGCCTTAGCCGCTAAGCTCGACAGCCCTGAACTGCTCAGGCAGGCGCGGGCAAGCGTGGCTGAACTGGGCTTTCGGCGGATGAAAACGCAGTAAAGGCAGTAAAGGCGATGTTTCTCAGAGCTTCTAAGTTGTTGACAAGATGGAGCGGGAGACCGGGATCGAACCGGCAACCAACAGCTTGGAAGGCTGTGACTCTACCATTGAGTTACTCCCGCTCAATGGATATAGTTCCATTGTACTCGGTCCGCATCGATTCTGCTATGCTCCTGGTGGGATGACGCCCTTGGAAAAGAGGCAGCTCGAAACTGCCGGATATGTTTCTCTGCCAGGATTCATGTCGCCGAAACTACTTGAGGGGCTGAGGGCGCGCACTGAGGAGCTATTTGAGGCCGAAGGCGAAAACGCCGGCTCGGAATTTCGTCAGGAGTCCGGTTCCCGACGCCTTGCAAACTTGGTGGCGAAAGGCAAAGTTTTCGAAGAGATCGTGGCCATGCCCGAAATCCTGGAGTTTATCGGAGCCGTGCTCGGGAAGGAATTCAAGTTGAGCAGCTTGAACGCGCGCTCGGCAAATCCGCAATCCGACTCCTTGCAGCCCCTACATGCCGACATGGGCGCCATCGCAGACGAAAAGGGATATTGGGTTTGCAATACGGTCTGGATGATCGATGACTTTACACCGGAAAACGGGGCCTTGCGTATCATTCCGGGGTCCCACGAGTGGAAGAAGTTGCCGCAATCGGAACTCGAAGACCTGAAGATTAAGCACCCCGATGAGATACTCGTGACTGGGACCGCCGGAACGGTCGTTGTCATGAATTCCCACTGCTGGCACGGCGGAACTGCAAACCGCACCGACCGCGACCGCCTGGCTATCCATGGATTTTATTGCCGTATCGACAAGCCTCAGCAGCAATATCAACGCGGACTCATTCCGGAGGCGACGCAGTGTCATTTCGGTCCCGAGTTGCGACGCATTCTCGCGCTCGATGATCCCGAAAATGACCGGTTGAGCGTGTCCGTCGACAAGCCGAGCGGTTTCTTGCGTTGATGCCCTTACTTCTTCTCGTCGCGATGATCCTGGCCGGAGCCGTCGATGCGCAAGTTCCCCAGCCACGTCGCCGACCTGACATCCACTTCGTACCCACGAGCGATCAAGCTGTGCAAGCCATGTTGAAGCTCGCAAAGGTAAAGAAGACCGATGTCGTCTACGATCTCGGCTGCGGCGATGGCAGGATCGTGATTGCCGCGGCAAAAGAATATGGGGCGCGAGGAGTCGGTATCGACATCGATCCCGTGATGATTCGCAGAGCCCGCGAGAATGCCCGATACGCAGGGGTCGAGGAACTGGTTCGTTTCGAGGAGAATGACCTGTTCGACGCCGAGCTTAGCAAAGCAACCGTAGTGACACTCTACTTGCTCACGACAATCAACGTGAAGCTTCGTCCCAAATTGCAGCGCGAGCTACAACCGGGAACCCGTGTGGTTTCCAATACTTTTGATATGGGCGAGTGGAAGCCGAATAAGACTGTGTTTGTCGATCCCGGCGGCGTCGACAACCTTTATCTCAATCCGAAGCTGTTTCTGTGGATTATTCCTTGATATACGACAGCAGACGTGACTGCAAATCACGCGCGGTGGTTGTATCCGGAGTGACGACCATTACCGTATCGTCACCGGCGATCGTTCCGACTACCTCAGGCCACTCCTCTTGATCGAGCGAGACGGCGACAGAACTTGCGTGCCCCGGAGCTGTCTTCAAGATCAAAATATTCTGCGCGGCAACGGCGTGCCAAAGGAACTCGGCGGCCATGTATTCGATGCCTGGTCCCGTAGTCGCCTGCATTTGGCGATAACCTTCGGGCGTCTTCAGCAGTCCGAGTTCGCGAATGTCCCGTGAAAGCGTGACCTGCGTAGCGCTGATTTCCTGGGAAGCAAGTTCCTGCGCGAGTTGCTCCTGGGTGTGAATCTTACGATTCTTGATCAGGCGTAGGATCTGGCCCTGCCGGTAGGTTTTGTTCACCTTTGGTGTTATTCACCCATTGCTTTCAATCGGGCCTCAGCGACGTCCAACGCAGCCCTCACGGCTTCCGGCGCGGTACCGCCCGGCAGAGCCCGAGTCTTCATCCCCTCGACGGGTTTCAGCAGAGCGGCCATCGGAGCTGTAAATTCGGGCGCAAAAGCCATCAATGCTTCGGCTGTCCAGTCCGCGGGCTTCTTGCCGGATTGCACGCTGTCAAGGACAAGACGACCAACGATCTTATGCGCTTGGTGAAAGGCTGTACCATTGCGGGCGAGAGCTTCCGCAAGATCCGTCGCCACTACCCAACTTTCTTCCGCGGCGGACAGCGGCAAAGCGGGCCGCAGTGTCGCCGTCTCAGTGACCACGCGAATCATCCGAAGACAGCCGCGCAACTGATCGGCAGCGTCGAAGATTGGCTCCTTGTCTTCCTGCATGTCACGGTTGTAAGTCATCGGCAGACCCTTCATCGTGACGAATAACGAGGACAGGCTTCCCCACACGCGACCGCATTTCCCTCGAATCAACTCTAGTGAGTCCGGATTCTTCTTTTGGGGCATCAGGCTCGACCCACTGGTCACACCATCGCCCAGCTCGAGCCAACCCCACTCCTCACCGGAATAAAGGATCCAGTCCTCAGCCAGCCGGCTGAGATGCAGCATCGTCGTAGACGCCGCATAAAGAAAGTCGAGAGCCCAATCACGATCCGCCGACACATCCATGCTGTTAGCTGTGATCGAGTCAAACCCAAGATCTTTGGCGATAGCTTCGCGATCGAAGGGAAAACCGCTACCGGCCAGCGCACCGGAGCCCAGCGGCATTACATTGACCCGAGCACGTGCTTGGTCGAGACGCTGCCAGTCGCGCGCAAACATCTCGAAGTAGGCGAGTAGATAGTGCGGCCAGAGTACTGCCTGCGCGCGGCGAAGGTGCGTATATCCCGGAATCACCGCGTCTTGATACTTACGCGCCAGCTTCAGCAGTTCGTCGAGGAACGCAAGGAGTTCCGCCTTAGCGGCGTCGATCTCGTCACGTAGCCACAACCGTGTATCAAGAGATACCTGTTCGTTGCGGCTTCGGCCTGTGTGAATCTTGTCGGCAAGAGCGCCTACTTTTTCCTTGAGCTTTCGAATGACGACAGTATGTACATCTTCGTCCTCGGCGCCTTCGAAAAAAGCGGGCTTACGAGCTTCTTCTCCGATCTCGTCAAATGCTGCAACTAGCGTTTCGACTTCATGAGCATCGAGAATCCCTACCCGGCCCAAAGCCCGCGCAAACGCTTGCGAGCCACGAATGTCGGCATGAATTAGCCGCTTATCGAAATGCAGCGATCCCGAGAATTGTTCAAAGACCTCAGAAGGTCCAGTTTCAAAGCGTCCACCCCAAAGCTTCATCGTTTAGTCGAGCATCATCAGCAGCAGCGCTTTCTGCGCATGCAGCCGGTTTTCGGCTTGATCAAAGATAACCGAATTCGGGCATTCCGTGACTTCATCGGTGACTTCCTGGCCGCGCTTGGCCGGCAGGCAATGCAGGAACAGCATATGGCTCGGCCCGGCAGCCATCAGGGATTCGTTCACCTGGAACGGCTCGAAGATCCGTCTCCGTTCCTCGGCTTCGGATTCCTGGCCCATACTGGCCCACACATCGGTGTAAACGGCGTCGGCGGAGGAGACAGCTTCGCGCGGATCGTCTGTGACAATCACGTTACCCCCAAAAGCGCGCGCCTGCTCGACGATTCTTGGGTTCGGTTCGTAACCACTCGGGCAGGCGACGCTAAAATCCATTCCCAGCCGGGCGCAACAAAGCATCAAAGAATGCGCAACGTTGTTGCCGTCGCCGATGAAAGCGAGCTTCAAACCTTTGAGGGTATTGAACTTCTCTTTCAACGTAAAGATGTCGGCCAATGCCTGACAGGGATGATACAGGTCACTCAGAGCGTTGATCACGGGAACCCGGGACCAGCGCGCGAGGTCTTCGATGGTCTCCTGTGCGAATACGCGCGCCACAATGCCGTTCGTCCAGCGGTCGAGATTGCGAGCGACATCCTTCAAGGGTTCGCGGTCCCCGATCGTGCCGATGACGGTTACCGAATCGCCTCCGAGCTGTTTGATGGCCAGTTCGAAAGTGAGACGGGTACGAAGCGACGGCTTCTCGAACAAGAGCGTTAAGTAGCGGCTGCTGAGTGACTTCGAGTAGCGCGCGGGCGTGCTTTTGACCTTCTCAGTCAGTTCCAGGATGTACGAAAGTTCGTCACGAGTAAGATCGAGATCGCTCTTTAAGTCGCGCGTCTGCGCTTTCCAGACCGGTGTACTTGAAAGCGTTGCTGCCATGACGAACCTCCTTTCAGCTAGCTGTATGTTTATTCAGCTATATGAATAATTACACAGTTGATTCGTGGTCGCAAGCGCACACAAGGGCAAGTTAGGAGTTTTCCCGGTGTAACGCCGACATCGCGATAGAATCATAGAACTGTGGGACGCAAGAAGGCCCAGCGATGCGCGCGATTTACGACAATATTGCACAATCGATGCCGCACCTGACGATCACGTCGATCGTCGATATCCTACTTGTCGCTTTTCTTGTCTATCAGTTCCTGATGATCGTTCGCGGTCGCCGTGCCGCGCACATCCTCCTGGGCGTTCTGATTCTCACTGCCATGTATTTGGCGTCGGTTGTGCTCGGCTTGGATCTTATCCGGACGATCCTTTCATCCGTAGCGCCATACGCTCCTTTCGCACTGGTCGTCATGTTCCAGTCCGAGATCCGGCGGTTGCTGGCCCGCATTGGTCGCCGCCGATGGTTGAGCATTGGCGGACGGCTCCAAAAGCGGGAATTTACCGAGGAACTCGTCATGGCCCTGGTTCAAATGTCTCAGCAGAAGACGGGCGCCTTAGTGGTCATCGAACGCGATATCGGGTTGCGAACATTTATTGAGAGTGGCGTCATGATGGACGCACTTCTCTCTAGAGATCTTTTGCTGACGATCTTTCGGAGCGGAAGCGCCCTGCACGACGGAGCGGTTATTATTCGGGGGCAAAGAGCCGCCGCAGCAGCATGTTTTCTCCCACTAACCGTAAGACCGGGGGTCGCCCGGAGCCTCGGTACGAGGCATCGGGCAGCCATCGGAGTGACCGAGGAGACGGACTGCCTGTCGCTTGTCGTTTCAGAGGAGACGGGACGGATATCGGTGGTGGCCTTCGGTGACATAGAGATGAATGTTACGCCGGAGCGACTCGAAGAACGGATCGCCGAGCACATCATTCACAAACGGACGGCGCCTACTTTCCGTCAGCAGCAGGCGCGCGAGCGGGAAGATGAAATCGCTCTAGAAAGAGAGAATACTCGTGACGCGGCTGCTGACTGAGAACCTGGGCTGGAAGATCGCCGCCATCCTCGTCGCGGCAGCGTTTTGGTTTGCATTCGTCGGTGAAACAGAACTTGCGACTTCAGCGCCGGTATCCGTGCAGTTCAAAAATGTCCCATCTGATTTAGAGCTCACGTCCCAGAAGCTTGAGCGAGTGTTTTTGCGCTTGCGTGGACCGGCAACCAGGCTGACACCAGGCGGTCTGGCGCAGATCCTTGTCGTCCTTGATCTTTCTCAGGTCGATTCGGCAGGGGAGCATACATTCAATCTCGGACCAGATAATCTGCTGTTACCGGCTGGCGTACGCGTCGCGCGCATTGTGCCTTCGCAGGTGCGATTGACATTTGAGAAGCGAGTCGCGCGCGAGATTCCAATCGAAGTGCGTTATGCCGGGCCGCCACCGCATGGATATCGGATTGCAGGGCAGCACGTTTGGCCTCAAAAAGCGCGTATCATTGGACCCGAAAGTCGCGTCGAAACCCTACAGTCGGCTCAGACGGACGCGATCGATCTGAGTTCGACGGTAAGTAATTCCGAATTTCGGGTACCGGCGTTTGTCGATGACGAGCAAATTCGATTCGATGGAAACCCGCCGCTTGTGTCGGTCCGTGTACTGATGGAGAAGATTCCGCAATAACTAATATGTCAAGGCAATTGTTTGGTACGGATGGTATTCGGGGAGTGGCCGGGGAGTATCCACTCGATGCGGTGACGGCGCATGCGCTCGGCCTCGCTCTCGGCCGTTGGGCGAAAGGGGTTACTCGGCAACCAGAAGTGCTGATCGGCATGGACACGCGCGAGTCCGGACCGTGGCTGGCAGCGCAAGTCGCCGGTGGATTGCGCGAAGCCGGCGTCACGTCCCGATTTGCCGGCCTCATTACGACACCAGGCGTCGCTTATCTGACGCGCACGTGTGATTTTGTTGCCGGCGTCATGATCTCGGCTTCGCATAACCCGTATCAAGACAATGGCATCAAAGTTTTCGACCATTCCGGGTTCAAGCTGCCTGACGCTCGGGAACTCACCCTCGAAAAGACCATATTCGAACTCCGTGAAGCAGGCATTGCAGCGGAACCTGCAGAGCTTAGCGTCGATTCTGGACTTGACGCAGCATATGTGGACTTTCTAGTCTCGACGATGTCGTCTCGGTTGGATTCCCTAAGCATCGTCCTGGACTGCGCCAACGGCGCAGCGTCCGAAATTGCGCCGAAATTATTTGAGCGCCTGGGAGCGAAAGTGGTGAGCATTGGGTGCGCTCCCGATGGCAGGAATATCAACCTCGACTGCGGCGCGCTTCACCTAGAACAGCTCCGGCAGAGGGTCATAGCGGAACACGCTGATCTCGGTGTGGCATTCGACGGCGATGCTGACCGTTGCATGTTGGTATCGCGGTCCGGAAAAGTCATCGATGGGGACGCCGTAATGCTGATCGTAGGTTCTGCCCTGCAAAAGGACGGTAAACTCCCGGGATCCGTGATCGTTTCGACTGTGATGTCCAACCTTGGACTCGAGCGCCTATTGCGGGAGCGCGGGATCGAGATGATTCGTACTCAAGTTGGTGACAAGTACGTGCTCGAGGAGATGCTTCGCCGGAAAGCAGCCTTAGGTGGTGAACAATCCGGGCACGTTATCTTCACCGAGCACGCGACAACCGGAGACGGAATCCTGACTGCTTTGCGCGTCCTCGAAATCGTCAGTAAGTCAGGCCGGTCGCTCGACGAGTTAACGGAGGAGCTAAAAAATTATCCCCAGACGCTTGTCAATGTCCGCGTCGCGCGAAAGCGGCCGCTGGCTGAACTTCCGATGGTCCAGGAAGAAATTCGGAAAGCCGAAGCCGAGTTCGCCGGAAAAGGGCGCATTCTCGTCCGATTTTCCGGCACGGAGTCCCTTGCGCGAGTGATGGTTGAGGGGGAAGATCTGGAGCGCGTTCCCGTGGTCGCCAACAGAATCGCTGATGTACTCCGCGCCGAGCTTGCTGCCGGCGCATAGTTTTCAGCAAGCGAAGCTTATTCGTTGCGGACCGGGATTCTCTTCGTCTTCTTTAGATTGACGGCTTCTTCCCAAAGTCCACGCAGGTCGCTATACGCGCGATCGAATCCTTCCCGAATCTCGTATGGAGTGGCTGCTGTCAACACACGCGAAGCGCTGAAGATGTATGGGGCCAGTTGCGAATGCTCGACCGCGTTGGGAAGCGACTTAGGTACGAAAGCGGTGATCACCATGGTGATCACAACCAGAACGACGAAACCACGGACAACTCCAAAAGCCCCGCCCATCAGCCGGTCTGCCCACGACAGACCGACGATCTTAAGCATTCTCACGAGGAGAGAAGCGATCAGCGCGCCGGCAATCAACACACCGAAGAACACAAGCAAAAAACCGGCTATACTCGCGACCGCCTTTGAGTTTGTGTAGGGCAGCAACGAACCTGCAACCATGCCTCCGAACCAGGAAGCGGTAAAGAAGCCGATAATCAAGGCCGCGAAACCGATGCCCATCCGCACGAATCCTTCCCGAAAGCCAGCGACAACGGAGACGACGAGAAAGAAAACCAATACCCAGTCAAGCCAGTTCATATCGTTTGTCCTGTCAGCAGCCGGTATGCCTCCTGATACTTTTCGCTTGTGCGTTGCGCGACGTCCTCGGGTAATACGGGAGCGGGTGGGGTTTTGTTCCAGTCGAGCGTTTCGAGGTAGTCGCGGACAAACTGCTTATCGTAAGAGGGCTGGGGTCCGCCAGGTCTATATCGATCCTGTGGCCAGAACCGCGATGAGTCCGGTGTCAAAACTTCATCCGCCAGAACGAGCCTTCCATCAATAAATCCGAACTCGAACTTGGTGTCGGCGATTATGATTCCGCGCGTTTCGGCGTAGGCAGCGGCTTTCTGATAGATCCCCAACGTAAGGTCCCGGAGACGGCTCACAACAGTTGAGCCAAAAGAGGATGCGGCTTGTTCGAACGAGATGTTGATATCGTGACCGCTTTCGGCCTTGGTGGCAGGTGTAAAGATCGGCTCCGGCAGCCGGCTGCTCTCAACAAGACCAGCCGGTAAAGCAATCCCGCAGACTTTGCCGGTCGATTGATATTCTTTCCAGCCCGAACCTGACAAATATCCACGCGCCACGCACTCGAGCTGGATCATGTCTGCCTTTTTCACGAGAACGGATCTGCCGCGAAGTTGGCTAACGAACGGCTGCAGTTCCGAAGGATACTCGGCCACGTCGGCCGTAATGATGTGATTCTCGATAGTGCCTCTGAGAAAGCCAAACCAGAAAAGGGAAAGCCGATTGAGCACTTCGCCTTTTCGTGGAATGCCGGTGGGTAGAATGCAATCGAAGGCAGAGATACGATCCGTTGTGACTAGCAGAAGATGATCGCCAACCTCGTAGATGTCGCGAACCTTCCCGCGAGCCCGAAGTTTCAGACCGGGAAGGTTCGTTTCCGTCAAGACCGCAGGTGAGATGGTCACTAGTAAATCTTACAGGTTGGCGCGTTACGATCTCACGCCAAGTAGTTGACTCACAATATCCAAGGCTTTGGAGATAGTATTGCGCTGTACACATCGCAGCGTGGAGGCTGCAGAACCTCCCTCCATAGCGGTGCTATCGATTGAAGTCCCTAATCTCCCTCCACCGATCGATGCCACCGCACTCGAACAGCGCAAACTCACTGTGGAAACTCGCGAGGGGCGCTAATGCATCGCCACCCTTCCCCACTGAGTGAGTGAAGGAACGAAACCAGATCCGTCTTCTCTTCGGGAGTTAGCCCGAGAGCCCGAAGGCGTGGGTTGATATTCGGATTCGGATTGCCGCCCACGTCGTAGAAGTCGACCACTTCTTCGAGAGATTTCAGACTTCCATCGTGCATATATGGGGCAGTTGCCGCGATCTCACGAAGTGTTGGGGTCTTAAATTTGCCAAGATCGACCGTGTCCTTCGTTATTTCAGATCTTCCGTTATCTGCCTTGAATTTGTTGGTGGTACCAACACCCAGATTATGAAAACGTCCGTCGGCGAAGGTCGGCTCGCTGTGACAGTTATGGCATCGCGCTTTGCCGAAGAAAAGAGTCATTCCACGTTCTTGTCGTTTGGTCAGCGCTCCCTGCTCACCCGCGCGAAACCGATCGAAGGCAGAGTTCTCTGAGATGACTGTCCGTTCAAATGCGGCAATAGCTTCAGCGACCTGATCGATGGTAAGGCTGTGGGTATGGTAGACCTTCTCAAACAGATCTCTGTATCCGCTGACTTGGCGTAAGCGCTCAGCAACCGCGTCAAGAGAGGTGTTTCCCATCTCGATGGGATTTGTCAGTGGTCCTAGAGCTTGCTCCTCCAGTGACGCTGCCCGTCCGTCCCAAAACTGAGTTGTTGACAGCGAACTGTTAATCACAGTCGGGGAATTACGATTGCCCTCTTGCCCGCCGATGCCTTCCGACACACGGACGCCGTCGGTGAAGGCGAAGCGGGGGTTGTGGCACGAAGCGCACGCAACCGTGCCGTCGGCCGAGAGACGAGTGTCGAAGAAGAGCAATCTTCCCAACTCGATCTTTTTCGATAAGTCTTTGCCTTCAACAGGCGAGACCGGCGGGCTACATGGCAGCCGAGTCTCTGCACAAGTCAGGCTAGACTCCACTCCCAAGAGCAGCGATGTGAATGTCATCGTAACGAGCAGCGGCAAGCAGGTGGCAAAGGTTCGGCGTTCCATGATCCTCAATAAACGCAACCCTGGCGCCACACTGTGAATTGTGCTTGTTGTCAATAGATTCTTCAACTTACGAGGCTCGATGAAGGCCCCTGCAGGTTCTCTAACAAGCACTTCGGATAGCAACCTATCAATTCCGATAGGTCTTGCGACCACAAATCACACGGCTATATGCGAACTCCTGCGCAGACGTAACAACTCCGCCCCGCGTGTATCCTACGTCTAGATGCTGATCCGAATCTTTTGCGCGGCGGTACTCGCCGCTGCTTTCGGCTTCTCCCAGCAACCTCCAGAATCTCCGCCAAAGGATATTCGAGACAACCCGCGGGGCTCGCTCATGGGTTTTTTCGAAGCTTCCGGTAGAGGCGATTACCGCCGCGCCGCTTCGTTTCTGAATATCCGCAAGGATCATCGCAGAGCCACTTCGCCCGAGGAACTCGCGCAGGAACTGAAGCAAGTGCTCGACCGCAAGCTTTCACAGGATCTAAGCAAGATCAGCAGCAATCCCGAAGGCGACCTGACCGATGGCCTTGAACCGAATTTGGAATTGATCGGCATGGTAAGACAAGGCGACCGAAATGTCGATCTGCTTCTTGAGCGCGTTCAAATCCCCGAGGTCGGCGAGATTTGGCTCGTTTCGTCAAGCACCATCAGCTTAATACCCATTCTTCACGCGGATATCAGTACAAACTGGGTGGAACCGTATCTGCCCCGTTGGCTGTTGCATACGCCAGTATTTGATACTGCGCTGTGGCAATGGCTTGCGCTGGCGCTCCTGACGGTGATTGCGCTGGTGCTTGGTCACGTCCTGGCCCGCGTTTTGATTCGATCGCTTAACCCCCTCGTCCGCCGTACGCATTCCGCTGTGGACGATCGTCTGATCGAAGCGTTACGCCGACCCATACAACTGCTGTTCGCCCTAGCGACGTATCGCGCTGGGCTTGTATGGATCGCGCCATCTTACCTGCTGCGGATGTATCTCGGGCGGATTCTCACCGGCGTCATCTATCTTTCGATCGCGTGGGTGCTGGTCCGCCTCGTTGATGTGGTCACCACAAAGTTGGTAACCGCCATGTCGGGCCGACAGAAGACTACAGTCGCCTCGATCATGCCGCTGACGCGGCGGACGATTAAGGTCATCCTGGTTTGTATCGCGATACTCGCAACTCTCAGCAGTTGGGGATACGATACGACAGCGCTTCTTGCTGGACTCGGTGTGGGTGGTGTGGCTGTAGCGCTTGCCGCTCAGAAGACGCTGGAGAACTTGTTTGGCGGACTTGCTATCACCAGTGATAAGCCCGTTCTCGTCGGGGACTTCTGCAGATACGGCGACAAAATCGGAACCGTTGAAGATATCGGCCTTCGATCCACACGCATTCGTAGTCTCGACCGGACAGTCGTGACCGTCCCCAATGGGGAATTTTCCGGCATGCAGATTGAAAACTTCGGCAAGCGCGACAAGATGTCGTTCCGGCCGATTCTGCCGTTACGGCGTGACACGACGTCGCGACAGTTGCGCGCCCTGCTACCTCGGCTGCGTCAACTCCTCTTGGACAATCCCCATATCGAACGCACGCCGAGAGTTCGCCTGCTGGCGATTGGACCGCAATCCTTAGACGTTGAGATTTTCTCCTATGTCCTGACGCCGGATTTTGACGAGTTTTTGCTGAAGCAGGAGGAGATTCTTCTTCAGTTGCTCGATGCCATCTCCGACGAAGGAGTAGAGCTTGCTGTACCGATGCAGTTGAACTTTGTCAGCCGCGAGCGCGAAATCTCTCGACCAAATCCGCAGCAGCCCGAGCCCAATCCGGGAAACTGAACTCAAAACCGGCATTGACGAGTCGTGTTGGTATCACGCGCCGGCTTTTCAGCACCAACTCGGTTTCCGTTCGAAGAATGACTGCGCCAAGCTCCAGCATCCATCGAGTGGCCGGTAGCCCCACGCGAACACCCCAAGCTTCCCGCAGTAGGCGCATAAAATCGCGATTCGGCAGAGGATTCGGCGATGCAAGATTGACCGGTCCTTCCAATTCTTCCTGCCCAAGAAGGAAGTCGATTGCCCCTAGAAAATCGATGTAGTGAATCCACGAAACGTACTGTCTTCCGGAACCCGATGCCCCACCTAATCCTGCGCGAACCAATCCCAGCAACACATCAAAGATGCCGCCCCGATCGGGACTCAGCGTAAGAGCGCTACGAAGAGCTACCTTGCGTGTGTACGGTGTCTACACATCGAAGAACATCCGTTCCCAACTTGTTGCGACATCGATACTGAAGCGCCACGTCTCGGGAACGTTAGGTTCCGCTCCGCCGAGTTCTCCATGCGGCTCATCCATCGGCCGATCGAGCGCGTGCCGATAAATGGTCGCTGTGCTCGCGTTCATCCAGATCCTGGGTGGGTGAGCGGATTCCGCGATAGCTTCGCCGATAAGTCGGGTGGTCTCTACACGCGAGCGCTTGATCGCCAGACGATTGGCTTGGTTATAGCGGCAATTGACGTTACGTCCGGCAAGATTGATGACCACGTCCGCGCCGTCCAGGCTGGAGACCCACGGCCCTCGCTCGTATCCCGTCCAATGGACGGTCTTCCAAGGCGCAGGCTTCGGATTACGCGCAAGAACGGTGACATCGTGACCGTGCCTGTGAAAATGCCCGGCGACTATGACACCGACTTGTCCGCTACCACCAGGAATGACGATTCGCAGCGAATCAGAGATCAAGCGTCAATGTGATCGGCGAAGAACGCATCGATGGCAGCTTTGTGCGCCGGAACCAGCTCACCAGAGATACGCTGCATTTCCTCGCGATCCATCATCTTGAAAGACTTGGCTACGGCGATGTTTTCCTCGATGAACTCGAGCTTCGGCATGCCCAGAACACAAGCCGTCACAGGCAACGACATCGAGTAGCGGATCAAGTCCTTGGCAGGCGCTTTCAATTGATCCTGAGCGAAGATCTTCATTGCGATGATGCCCATCTTCTTTCGCATCGCAACCGGTAACGCCAACGATTCGAAACTGACTTCATGTTTCTCTCCATAGGCGCTGATACCCTTAGCCATTCCCGCCTTTGCGGCGTTCAATGCCATCTGGGTGCAATCGAAATCGTGACGTTCAAGCGCAGTCTTGAGGACGGCAGGATCGGTGTGGCTGGTGATCCCTATGAAGCGAGTTACCTTCTCCTCTTTCATCTTCCGAATCACATCGAGAACATTTCCGGGCTTCTCAATGTTGGCGAGATCTTCCTCGCCAAGGAGGTTGTGGATATGCAGAAGATCGAGCTTGTCCGTATTCAGGCGCTTTAAGCTTCCCTCGATGCTACGTTTGGCTTCATCGCCGGTTCGGACGCTCACCTTAGTCGCGAGAAAGACCTGCTTGCGGCGTTCCGGCATCAGCTTGCCGGCCCAAGTCTCACTTTGCCCGTTGCCGTAGGCGTACGCGGTATCGACGTAATTGATACCGAGATCGAGCGCCTTGGACATTGCAGCGAGAGCCTTGTCCTCGTCCTTATAAGCAAGCCAGCGACTGCCGGAACCGAAAGCTAGAACGGACACCTTCTGGCCGGTCTTGCCGAGCACGCGAACAGGCATTCCAGTACGTTCATCCTTGGCCTCGAGTATGCCGGCAGCAGTCAGCGCCGATGCCGTTGTCAGAAAGTCTCTTCGCGTAAAGCTCATCGCCGTATATCTCCTCGCTTCAATCTTACCCAAAAGCTATTCGCCAATCGCATGCAGCACAACATGACGCTGATGCCCCATCGCCCGATGCTCGAACACGTACAATCCTTGCCAGGTCCCGAGGGCCATGCGGGAGTCGACAATCGGAATCGAGAGCTGTGTCGTCGTCAAAGCCGAACGGATATGCGCCGGCATATCGTCAGGACCCTCAATCGTATGGCGGTAAAGACGATTATCTTCGGGTACAATGCGGCCGAAGAAATCGTTCAAATCGGCGATGACGTCTCTGTCGGCGTTCTCCTGAATCGTTAAGGAGGCAGAGGTGTGCTGAATAAAGACCGTCAAAAGACCGGCTTTTATATCGCATGAGTCGAGCCAACGCTCCACTTTGCTCGTAAACTCGTACAACCCTTTGCCGCGTGTGGCAACATCGATTCGCGTATTGCGTTGAATCATTCCACCGTAACGCTCTTGGCGAGGTTGCGCGGCTGATCGACGTCGCATCCGAGCCGTACCGCAATATGGTAAGCGAGCAACTGCAAGGGGACGATCTCGAGCAGCGGCAACAAAAGCTCGTTCGTCGGTGGAATGACGATCACGTGGTCCGCGCTCTTGCTCACTTCCTCTTGATCGCCCTCGCAGACGACGGCGATGACAATACCGCTGCGCGCTTTTACTTCCTGTATGTTCGATAGCGTCTTCTCGTACCGAACCCGGCTCTCTTCGCTGTTAGGATCGCGCGTCGCGAGAACAACCACAGGAAGTTTTTCGTCGATCAGCGCGTTCGGTCCGTGCTTCATCTCGCCGGCCGGATAGCCTTCGGCGTGAATGTAGGAGATTTCCTTCAACTTCAACGCGCCTTCCAGCGCGATTGGGAAGTGGATTCCCCGCCCGAGGTAAAGGAAGTCCGTTGCGCGCGACAGAAGCCGCACAAGATCCTCATACTGTCCGTCATCCTGCGACAAGATATGTTCGAGTTTGCCGGGCAACTTGGTCAGTTCCTGCACGAGCTCGATACTTTGTTCGTCGCTGATCATATCGCGCGTCTGCGCTAGATAAAGTGCAAGGACGAACAATGCAGTCAACTGCGACGTGAATGCCTTTGTCGAGGCGACGCCGATCTCCGGTCCCGCATGGGTCAGCAGCGTACCCGCAGCTTCCCGCGTAATCATGGAGCCAACAACGTTGCAGATCGCGACGGTTTTCGAACCCTTTTGCTTCGATTCGCGCTGTGCCGCAAGAGTGTCCGCCGTCTCTCCGGATTGCGAGATCACAACGGTCAATGTATTCGCCGGGATGATCGGGTCCCGATAGCGGAACTCGCTGCCGTAATCGACCTCCACCGGAATGCGAGCCAGCTTCTCGATCATGAACTTCCCTGCCAGCGCCGCATGCCAACTGGTGCCGCAGGCGATGATCTTGATCGACGTGAACTCCTTGAACTGCTTCGGCGAGATGTCCATCTCGTCGAGAAACACGCGGCCGGTCTCCTGACCCACACGCCCAAGGAGAGTATCGCGGACTGCGCGAGGCTGCTCAAAAATCTCTTTGAGCATGAAATGCTTGTAGCCGCCCTTTTCCGCCATGATCGGATCCCACAGAATGTGCGAGACCTGGCGCTTAATGGGCCGTCCATCGAAATCCGTCAGCCGGACGCCTTCCCGGGTCAGAATGGCCATATCGCCATCGGCCAGGAAGAACATATCGCGCGTGTGGCTCAGGATGGCCGGCACATCCGACGCGAGGAAATACTCGTTATCGCCGATGCCGACGACCGCAGGCGGTCCCGAGCGGGCGCCAACGATCTTGTTCGGTTCAGAATTGCTGATGACGCCCAACGCAAATACTCCCCGCAATTGCTTGACGGCGCATCGGACGGCGGCTTCAAGATTCCCCTGATAGTACTTTTCAATCAGATGAGCTATTACTTCGGTATCGGTTTCTGTCTTGAATTGATGCCCTTCGTTTTGCAATTGATGCTTCAGAGAAAGGTAATTCTCGACAATTCCGTTGTGAACGACAACGATTTGTCCTTTGCAGTCCCGATGCGGATGCGCATTTTCTTCCGTAGGGCGTCCATGTGTCGCCCATCGCGTATGGCCTATACCGTACTGCCCGTCCAGGGGATTAGTACGAACTACTTCCTCAAGGTTCCGCAGCTTTCCTGAAGCGCGCCTGATCAGAAGTTCGGACTGCCCATCGACCACGGCAATGCCGGCCGAGTCATACCCCCGATATTCTAGGCGGCGCAGACCGTCGAGGATGATTGGAACAGCGTTCCGGCTACCGATATACCCTACAATTCCACACATGGTTCATCTATTGTAGGGCAGCCGTCAAGTTACGCAAGAGCCAGAACGAGGAGGAATTTTCTGAGGTGATAAAAAAGAATGGTGTCCAAACAACTTGCCGGTAAGTCGGTTTTGATAACGGGAGCCTCGCGCGGTATCGGCGCGGCGGCAGCAATCGCGATTGCCGAGGCAGGCGCTAGCGATATTGTCCTGCACTACAACTCATTTCAAGAAGGCGCAGACGAGACCGCCGCAAAGGTTCGATCTCTGGGGGCGAACGTCAAACTCTGCCAGGCGGATCTTGGACACACCGAGGGCATCAAAAGTTTGATCAGCGATGTGAAAGGCCACTCCTTTGACATTCTGATTAACAACGCCGGCCATCTAGTCCAGCGGGCAAAGCTGCTCGAATCGACGGAAGAGATCTACGACGTGGTGTTCAATCTGAATACGAAAAGCATGTGGTTCATCACGCAAGCGATCGTCCCCTCCATGATTGAGAAAAAGAGTGGCGTCATTGTTAACGTCAGCTCGATCGCTGCTCGCAACGGCGGTGGCCCCGGGGCAACGATGTATTCAGCGGCCAAAGCCGCCGTTTCCTCATTTACAAAGGGCTGGGCCAAGGAACTGGCTCCGCATGGGATCCGTGTGAACGGCGTCAGTCCCGGGACCGTGGATAATTACTTCCACGAAAAACACTCGACACGCGAGATCCTGAACAGCGTCGTGGCCATGACACCCGCTGGACGCTTGAGTACGAACGAAGACGTCTCCGACGTGATTCTGTTCCTCTGCACAGACGCCAGCCGTTATGTCCATGGTCAAACCATAGAGATTAACGGCGGCATGTTCATGGTGTGAGTCAGACCTTAAGGTCTGACCAAGTCATCGGCTTACCGGAATAGATCGCTTCACGGCCAAGGATAGCGGTCAGCGTGCTCTCGACAGCGTAGAATGCTGCGTTCTCAAGCTTCCCTGTCCTGGCGCCTTCGACGAACGCATTAACTGCGTCCGCAGTGATATCGGCCTTCGATGAATCGGTCTGGACGATCTCTGGCGGCGCTCCGCGCTGGGCCTTGTTGTAGACTTCGTACCCGCGCCTTGTGGTCCGCACAGTGCCTTTCTCGCAAAGGAACACTTCTCCGATGTCTGTATAACCCCCGGCAGTGAACTGGCTGGCGGAGAAGCTGAACACCATTCCGTCCGCAAACTCGTAGGTCACGCCCAGGCTGTCCATGATATTGCCCGGCTCTTTGCGAACGGCGCGTGCTCCGTAACCGCTTGCCTTCATCGGATGGTTACCCACGAACCAGTTCACGACGTCCAGATTGTGGCAGTTCTGTTCGACGATGATGTCGCCGGAATGCTCGCGATAGTAGAGCCAGTTGCGGACCTTTTCTTCGTTCGCGGCATGCCCGCTGCGGAGCGGGAGTCCGCCGCCGATCCAAGCGGCGCGAACCATCTTAATGGCGCCGAACTCGCCAGACTTCACGCGGTCATAGGCCTGCCGGTAATCGACTCCATAACGCTGCTGGTAATCGACGGAAATGCGCTTGGTTTTGTCGGCCTTTTTTGCGGCGGCGAGCACGCGCTGGCATCCCGCCACATCGACGCCGGCCGGCTTTTCCATGAAAATATGCTTGCGCGCTGCCACCGCCATTTCAAAGTGCTCCGGATGTAGGTAAGGCGGAGTGGCAATATAAACCGCGTCGACATCCGATGCGAGAAGCTCCTTAGCGCTCTTGAATGTCTTGGCGCCCGTAAACTTAGCAGCGGCCTTCTGCAGCATATCGTCGTAAATATCCGCAACTGCAGCGACACGGCAGAACTCGTTTTTCGCGAAGAGACCAGACACGTGAGTTCCGCGATTTCCCACGCCAATTACACCTAATGTCAAAGCCGAGTTTGCCTGCGAGCCGCGAACTATTTCCGGTTTTAAAATCAGCAAACCAGCGCCTGCGGCGGCCGATCCGGAAACAAAACCACGCCGACTGCTTTCATTATTCATTTCTTGCCCTCCAACGCGAGTCTCTTCAGCGCTCCCATTATACTGGGGTTTCAAACATGAAGCTCTCGATTCTTGTCCCTGTCTACAATGAGCGGGCAGTTGTAGAACGTAGTCTGTCACTTGTTCTTGCAGCTCCGCTACCGGAGGACATGGACCGGGAATTAATCCTCGTCGACGACTGCTCAACGGACGGCACCACTGAAATTCTGGAGCGCTTCGCCAAGTCAGACGAGCGAATCCGCTTAGTCCGGCATCCAGTGAACCGTGGAAAAGGAGCAGCCGTACGAACCGCGATTCAGCACGCCAGTGGCGATTTCTGTCTCGTCCAGGATGCGGATCTTGAATATGATCCGAGCGAATATCCACGCCTCCTCAAGCCCATGTTGGAAGGCTATGCCGATGCCGTGTTCGGTTCGCGGTACATGCGCGGGGTCCAGACGCGCGTGCTGCCGTTCTGGCACTCCATGATCAACAAAGGCCTGACGCTTGTTTCCAACATGTTCTGCAACCTCAACGTTACGGACATGGAGACCTGCTACAAGGTATTCCGAACCGATTTGTTGAAAAGCATCCCGATTCGCTCGGACCGCTTCGGATTCGAGCCTGAGATCACAATGAAATCGGCGAAGCGCAAGCTGCGTATCTACGAAGTACCGATCAGCTATCACGGGCGCACGTACGAAGAGGGCAAGAAAATCGGATGGAGGGATGGCGTCAAGGTATTCGGCGTCATCCTGCACTTCTGGCTGATTGACGATCTGTACATCGAACCCTACGGCCGGGGGTCGCTCAACAACATTACAGGAACGCCGCAGTATGTTTCCTGGATGACGTCCCTAATGCGTCCGTACCTCCGCGATACCGTGCTGGAACTGGGCGCGGGAATCGGAAACATTGCCGGCCGTCTGATGGGCAAGCGCACGCACTACATCGCGTCGGAAAAAGACGCCCTTTACCTCCATGCTCTACGCAATCGTTTTCTTCGTACTCCGAATGTATCGGTCAGGCAGCTCGATCCCTCTACGCGAGCCGACTTCGAGCCGCTTCGTGAGGCTGTCGATACCGTCTTGTGCCTGAACGTCCTCGAGTACGTCGAGAATCCATTAGAGACTTTGGCCAGTATTCGTCAGACGTTGCAGATGGGTGGTGTGCTGCTCGTCCTGGTCCCACAAGGACGAGGGCTGTACGGAACCATTGACAAGACGCTTGGTCATAAGCGCCGCTTCGCCGCGCGTGAGTTGCAAGGTATGCTCGAGAACAACGGATTCGAAATCGTTCAGTGGGCTCAGCTCAACAAAATCGGCGTGCCGGCATGGTGGGTCTACGGCCACATGCTCAAGAGCAAAAACATCAGCAAGATTACCCTGAAATTATTCGACAAGACCGTATGGCTTTGGCGCTGGGTGGAGCATTTTCTGCCTTGGCCGGGCTTATCGCTGATCGCTGTAGCGCGCCGGGTGAGCTAACGATTCCTATTCCTTCGCAAGTAGCGAGGGGCACGGGCGATTAAGCGCAAACTCCTTGTCTGACACGCGAAATGGCGGGCCTGCATTGAGGCGACTCAAGCGTAGAGGCCCGATGCTCTCGAATCCCGCTTTGGCGGTGGTAAATTCGCCCTCGGGGAACCAGAGTTGAACGTCCGAACAAGGGACTACTACCTGGCCCCTACCCTGACTCTCCAATCTCCCGTGACGCATGACCCAGTAGCCTGACTGGTCGTGAAGAACGATGACTGGAACATTCCGTTGGTAGTAGGCAAGCAACCTCCATGGAACGGTGGATGCCGGAGAAGCAATGACAGCCAACCGCTCCTGTTTCGCATACTGATCGAGCAGCGCGAGCGCGGGCGCGACGCGATTCTCCTGAAGACGCACCGCCTCCACGCTGGTTACACGCATCACGCTCGTCGGCGGATAAAAGAACAGCGCGATGCTACAGGCTGCCGGGATGGCGACACTAGCGGTTGTCCAGCCCAGTCCGTTCCAACGACGTAACATAGCAGCCACTACGAGCCCCCCAGCGAGGCAAAGCGGAGTCACGACAGACAACACATGCCCAGGCTCGGCAGAATGAAAAAGCGTCGCAGAAAGTAACGACGGTACGGTCCACAGCAGTAGGAACCAGCCTGTTCGACGGAACTGAGCCGATACCTCCTGTCGGCGAGCCAGGAACATCATCCAAGCCCAACACGCCGTCGGACCGAAAGACCAGATAAGAGCACGTCCGGCCATCTTCAACGCGGGAGTAAGTGAAGCTCCGAAAAGCAGTGAGGTTTCTGTAAACTGCTGGTCAGAATAATCTCGCAAAAGCGCAATATAAGCAGATATCCCGCCGACTGCCCACGCGCACGCCCCGACCCACACACCGACCGTAACAAAGAGGGCTATCGCGCAGTATACAAAGTCCAAAAATGAACTGCGACGGCGGAAGCTAGCTGCGAGACACAGCGGAGCCAACAGGAACATGACTGTGGGCCGGAACCCAGAAAACAACCCTAGCGCCGCCCAAGCTCCGATGATCCAGCCACGGTGCGAGCCAGGACTCCAGGCTCTCCAGACGAGCAATCCGATACACGCCGAAGCGGTCGCCAGATATCCACGGACTGGGTTGAGAAGCCCTGAGGACCAGAGCGCCGGATGAAATATAAGCAGGACAGCAGATGCAATCGCAGCACGCCACCCGGCAATGTCTTGCGCAAGTCTCCCGAGGGCAAGCACAGCGGCAAACGTCGCGATGATTCCGGCGACCGTGAATAACGTTGGTAGATCGCTGATAAAGACGTGTAGCAGCCGCGTCAAACCCACGAACAGCGGATACCCAGGAGGTTGCGGTTTGTGGAGCGACGGATTAAAGTCTTCGAGAGCAAATGCAAAATTCGCCGCGTCAAACGTCACCAACACCGAAGGCGTTAGCGGAAATCGCGACAAAACTAGAGATCCCACTACGGCGAGCGCAAACGTAGCGCCAACCGCCCGACTCCCCACCCCAAATTGAATCACCCGCCCGATTCTACCGGGCGAAACTCACGGTTAGCAATACTGCGGTCGATGTACCCTTTCAGGCAGGCATACAGCAGTTACTGTAACTTACCCTAATTGAGCCGCGCCTAAGAAACGTCAGCGCTCATGTTCCGATATTCCGCCTTCGTATTTCTTACTCTCACTTCGACGGCTTTCGCCCAGAGGGTTTGGGTTCGAGATGTTCCGGAAATCGCAATGCCGTCACAAGTGGACTCGAATAGTCCTGCTTTTTGGTTAAACGGCGAGTTCTATTTATTTAATTCAACGGGTGATGGTCCGCTTCTCAGTCGAGGACCCGATCAATTCTCCTTAACTACGCCGGAGCGCTCGACGATCGCCAGACAGCGGCCTTGGCCCGCCTGGATCGAAGCCGTTTGGGTAGACGAACAGAGCGGAGCGATCCTTGCCTGGTACCACCAGGAGCGCGAAAATCTTTGCGGCGCTCAGCGTCCGGCGCAGCCTCACATTGGAGCCGCCATTTCTTATGACAGCGGAAAAACATTCTTTGACCAAGGCGTAATTCTCGCCTCACCCGTAGCTCCCGATTGCTCCTCAAAGAATGGGTATTTCTCGGGCGGCCATGGGGATTTTTCCGTCGTGCTCGACCGGGATAAGCAATATTTCTATTTCATGTTTGGGAACTACGGTGGGCCGTCAGAGACGCAAGGCGTATCCATCGCCCGCATGGCTTATGAGGATCGCTTCCACCCTACGAACTCGGTTTGGAAGTATAACGCCGGGTCTTGGGACGAACCTGGTGTAAGTGGTCGAGTCAGTCCGATTCTTGCAGCGACCGTAAACTGGCAGAGCGAGAATACGGATTCGTTCTGGGGACCATCAGTCCACTGGAACAAATATCTTCGAACATACGTGATGCTGCTCAACCGGTCATGCTGTTCGAGCGGCTTCCCGCAGCGCGGGATCTATATCAGTTACAACCCCGATCTGAACGATCCGAACGGCTGGACGAGACCACGAAGAATTTTGTCGGAGTCAGGATGGTATCCGCAGGTGCTGGGAATAAGGCCCGGTGAAACGGACAGCGTTGCCGGACGTTTCGCGCGTCTGTATATATACGGCCGCTCACGATGGGAGCTCGTGTTCTTCCGCGAGGAAGAACACGAAGTCTCTCCAGCAAATCCTTAGCGCCTGATTATGGCTGATGATGTCCGCACAACTACGAATAGTGGCCAGCTCACGATTTTCATGGCGCCACATATCATACACGTATTTCAACGATTTTGAGCCCATGAAAATAACGTTATCGTCCCGTGTATTCGAATCGTATTGCCTTGTATTTCGTGTTAGTTAAGAGCGTATTCACTTCCCTGTAGCGCCACAGCGATATACTGCGATCTCGATGCCTGATTTTCACGGGGAGCCATACATCTACCTGGCGGGCCTGACGCATGATTCGGCCTTGATCGCGTGGGGAGCCTTTTACTTCCGAGTGAAGGAGAAGGACGGAACACACAAGCTGCTCGACGCCGATGACATGGAGCCTGCATTACGTGAGACCATCGGCCGAAAGTCGACTCCATACGGCCCCGCTCGCATTGTCGTCCGCGATAGTTTAGGGACAGAGGTCGCGACCGCTCGCGTGTTCGATGCGAATCATTGCTGGGTTACGGGTTTAAGTCCGGATACTACCTATACGTATGAAGTCTTCGTCGCACCCACCCGGAAGCGCAGCGCCGATGGAGCCGAGGAGGAGTGGGGAAAAGGCGAACGGTGGGACTGGGCGATTCAGAACGGTCAAGCCAATCTTCACGTCGGTGACCGCTACGACAATCGATTTCGTACGTTTCCCGACCCCAGGCAACCGACGCCTCCGTTCAGTTTCGCTGTAATCGGAGATTTTGGAGTAGGCATCAAGAACCCATCCGGCGAGGATCATCGACAGCGAGAGGTTGCCACCGCTCTCCGCCGGGCCGTCGTCGATCACAATGTCAGGTTCCTGATCACGACTGGAGACAACATCTACGCGGGCAGCCGCTTCTTATGGATTACGGGCTCGGAGGGCGACGAAGACGACGACTGGTTCTTTACGTTCTTTCAACCGTATCGTTATCTCATTAATCAGATACCGGTGTATCCATGCATCGGGAACCACGATTCGGCGGAGATGGAAAGTCCGGACGATCGCAATCAGATCATGGACAACTTCTATCTGCGCGAACGTTTCCTCGGTGAAGAGAGATTCGGCCGCGCCTCCATCGGTCCAGGATTATTCTACCGCTTTAACTTCGGTCGCGATGCCGAGTTTGTGTCGATCGATACTTCAAAAGAGAACTTCTTCACGGAACGTCTTTTCGAAGTTCCAAAACACATGGACTTCATAAAGAACGCATTTGCGCCGGGAACTCCACGACGTTGGCGCGTTCCCTTCTGCCATCATCCGCCTTTCAGCGCAGGCCCACGGCATCGCAACACGAACTCCATGACCAAACTGCTGCCGTTATTCGAGCAAGCAGGCGTTAAAGCGATGTTCAGCGGGCATGAACACAACTTTCAGCATTCCCGGCATAGCGGCATCGATTACATCGTTAGCGGAGGCGCAGGTAAGCTCCGCAAAGGCAAGCCGTCTCAGAACGGCTTCGAGGAAGCCCATACCGTGTCTTGGGCAGGAGCTTTCAACTTTCTGATCGTGACAGTGGACGGTGAGCGCATGGTTATCCATCCCTTCACTGAGCGCGATGGCGCCCCGGAGCCGTTGACCCGCTTCAGTCCGCAGGGAGGCTCAGTTACCGGTCCGATTGAGATAGACTTAGCCTGACCTTCGCATTACTGCAGCGCCGGAAGGATGCGGTTACTATTGCGCTTCTTTGGCAGAGGAAGAAAGCGGCCAATCGCGAATAGTCCTGGCCCAGCAACCAACACTGCCCCTAGCATTCCGATCAATGCAAAGTTGTACTCAAACCCCATCTTCGGGCCGAGGAAGAATCCATTCTCCCAGTGAACTTTCGCGATTGCGCCAAGCATGATCACAATTAGTGACGCGGCTGAAAAGCGGGACAGGACTCCAAATATAAGCCCGAGACCTCCAAAGAACTCCCCTACCGAGACGAGATAGCCAACCGGACCCAGCATCTGCACGATTGCGTCCAGACCGGGACCGCCGAACGCTCCGAACATCTTCTGAGCGCCATGAGCTACGAAGACAATTCCAGCGCAGAGGCGCACGATGAGTAGAGCCCAATCGACATTCGTCACCTCGTCGCGTGGAATATATCCTGCTTGCATCTTGGTCTGGTCCTCCTCACTCTCTTTTGTTTCGAACAGCCTCACTCAAAGCATACTGAATTCAAGACAGGATAAAATACCAGCCAATTATGCGGCTGCCATTGGTTTCGCTCTTCGTTCTGAGTGTCTTCTGCCTGCCATCGGCTGCGCAGAATCCGCCTACGAATCTCGACTTCGAACAAGGGGAGATCGGAACCACCCCGCCAGGCTGGTTTGTACCGAAGGGTCTTCGGGATGCCGGCTACAATGCGACGCTGACCCGCGAGAACTGCCGCACAGGGGCGTGCGTGATGCTAACTGTTCCTGAGACGCGCCCCCCAAGCATGTTCGCGAACATCATGAACTCGGCCCCGGCAGCGCCATATCGTGGCAAACGTGTGCTCTTTCGCGCGGCCGTACGAACCGAAGCGCTCGACGGCGGCGCCGCAGCGATGTGGTTCCGCGTGGATCTGAACGCCGGCGGAATGGGATTCTTCGACAACATGAGTAACCGGATGATCCGATCCGGCGAGTGGACATTCTACGAGATTCGCGCAGTCGTCGATGCGGAAGCGAGGACTATCAATTACGGAGTGATGGGTCAAGGCAATGTCCGTGTCTGGGTGGATGATGCTTCGATCGAGACCATCGAATCCAACCAGGACCCACGCGACGTTTCTGCGGCTCGCGAGGAGATTGGCAAGTTGTACGCGAGGCTCGACGCCACTCAAATGAATGGTGAGTTCGACGCTATCAAGGCAGTGGCGACTCCGGATGCTCGCGTCGGTTCCGTGATGATGAAGATGCCGATCGAGGAAGGCGTCGCTCGTATGAAATCCGAGCTCGGAGGAGCCGGAACAAAGTTGACGCTAAAGACCGAGATCGAATCAATCGATTTAAGTGGAGATCGGGCAGAGGTTAAGACCAAATCAGTAATGACGCTATTCAGGGACGGCGTCAGTACGACTCGCAAAGGAACCAATACCGATACCTGGGTACGTGTGAACGGCGCGTGGCGCTTGAAGGAAGCGGTCATGGTCTCGAGCGTCGAGGTCATGCCTCCCACGGACCCGGAAACCGTGAAGCTCGTCGTGGCTGCGCTGAAGAAACGGACTGTTCCGCTCACCGGTGTAGAGGCTGGGAAGCCCTATGAAGATCTCAAGGAGTTTGGCAAAGCAGTTGGAGACGCGCGCGTCGTGTCGCTTGGGGAAGCCACCCATGGCACGCGCGAGATTTTTCAGATGAAACACCGTCTCCTCGAATATTTAGTCAAGGAGAAAGGCTTCACTGTCTTTGCGATCGAGGCGAACTGGCCCGAATCGCTTGCTGCAGATCGATATATCAAGACCGGACAAGGCGATCCCAAAGCCGCGTTGGCCGACATGTATTTCTGGACCTGGCAGACCGAGGAAGTGCTGGCGATGCTCGAATGGATGCGCGCTTTCAACAGCGCGCCGGGCGAGCATCCGACGCTGTCTTTCACTTCATTCGATATGCAGACGTTCGCGGTTGCCCGCGATCGCGTCCTGGCGTTCGTGAAACAGCATGCGCCCGAGCAGGCAGCATCTGTGGAAGCGGCGTACTCTGACCTTTCAAAGGTCGATTCTCGCGCAATGTCGGATGTGAAATTTGAGCAGGCGGCCACGAAGGCCGAATCCGTCACGGTGTTGCTTCAGACACATCGTGAGGCTCTGATAAAGGCCACATCTCCACAGGCTTTTCGAGACGCCTTGCAAATGTCACGGATCGCCGCGCAGGCGGCTCGCATGCGAACTCCGGGCGCGGGTTCCAGCTATCGCGACGAGATGATGGCCAAGAATTTCGAATGGCTCCTCAACGAAGCGTTTCCAAAGGAGAAGATCGTTCTCTGGGCACACAACGCGCACATCGCCACCACGCCAAGCTTGGGCTTCAAACCGATGGGCGATTGATTGCGCGAGTCGATTGGCTCGCAGATGTACGTGCTCGCCTTCGCTATCCACACGGGCACGGTTCGAGCCGTTACCAGGGAAGGCGGTCGCGGTATCGGCTTGGCGGAAAGCAAGCTACCAACGGTAAGCGAAGGCACCGGAACCGCAATCCTCAGTGCCGCAGGTCAGCCTCTGTTCTTTTGGGACCTTCGCAAGAACACAGGCGTTCTCGAAAAATGGGCGAATGAGCCACATTTATATCGTTCGTTCGGCGCAGTTTGGGACCGGGACAATCCGGAGTCGTCCATGCGGTCCGAAAGCCTGAGTAAGTACTACGACGGCTTGATTTATATGGAGTCGACTCAGGCCGCGCACGGCATCAAGCAGTAAGCTTTTTCGGCGCGATCATTCGCCAAGCTTCTGTGATGTGAACCGCGAGATCTTCGTCGCTAATGTTTGCAAGCTCGATGCCGACCCACCCTTTCACCCCGACATAGGGCGGAACGAAGTATGTCGACGGCCAGTTACCCACCAGCGTCGCCTGAGAACCCGGCGCAACCGGCAGCCAAACCGCGATATGTCCATCGTTGTGGTGATTGTTAGCAAACATCACATACACTTTTTTGCGAACAAAGAACGTGGGCTCCCCGTGAGAAAGTTTCTCCGTTGTTTCAGGAAGCCCGTGGCAGATTCTGCGAACGCGCTGAAGGTGTTCTTCAGTGTCAGGAGTATCTCGCTTCGCCATACCGAGCGTTTATTTCAAACCCTGAAGATACTCGATACTCTCTTTCATGAGTGGAGGGTCGACTTCGACAAAGTAATTCTTTACGCCAGCCTTCTTCGCCTCAGCAAACATTCGCTTCCAATCGACGGCGCCCTTCCCGATTGGCGTCATCTTCTCCTTATCGCCCGGCGACCAATCCTGCAGATGGAGCGAGATAAACCGGCCAGAATACTTCTTGAATATCGTCGGTCCGTCGAAACCCAACCGATCTACCGCAACCTGATACTGCATCTTCACGAGCTTCGGATCGAGCTCGCTCATAATTTTGTCGTAAATCAGGGCGCCATCGATCTGCTTAAATTCGCCATCGTGATTGTGAAAGCCGGTCTGAATGCCCGCTTTTTGCGTCTGCTCGCCAACCTTATTCAACTCACCGGCAGCACGCACCCAGTCCGACATCGATCCATTGCGAATGCTGAAACTCGCCAGAATCATCTGCTTCAAACCGAGTTCCTTGGCATAAGCGATTCTCTCCGGAAGATTCTCTTTAAGCTCGCGGAACTGGTAGTGGCTGCTCTCGCACTTCAACCCGGCTCCCTCAATTCGCTTCCGTATCTCTGTGCCGGTCATGCTCGCCAACGGTCCGAAATCCGACCCGCCATACCCTTGCGGAGAACACATCTCGATCGTCTTGTAGCCCATTGCCGCGATGTCGCGCAAGGTGGCATCGAAGTCTTTCCCGAGCGACTTTCTCACCGGGTACACCTGGGTTCCGATCGGCATGCCGAGCGGAGAGGCCATAGCTAACCCTGCTGCCGCCACCTGTCCTAGAAAGGCTCTTCTTGAAGTCCGCATCCGTCGCTCCTATAGATCCACGCCCAACTCAGACCAGGTAATCAGCTTCTGCTTCGTCATTGCCAAATGCCCCATGATCGCAGTCAAAGCTGCCGTTGCGCCCACCGTAATATCGGCCGGATTCTTCCCGTTCTTAGTGATGCAGTCATAGAACGCCGTCACGTGCGCATGCGGAGACTCCTCACCCTTCTGCGCAAGTGCTGTCGGCTCGCCGGTCGTTCCCAGCGGGAACATGGTATTCGTCTGCATCAGATCGACAGCGCCTTTGGAACCGAAAACGTGAATGTATTGGCCACCCATGGGCAGCTGACGAGGATGAAACACACTCTGTGTGAATGCCATCTTCGCGCCATTCACGTAGTCGTAGGTGAGAATCCCGCAGTCGAAGATGGTCCTTCCGGCTGGATCGTTCTTGTAGAGTTGAATGCCACCGAACCCGGCCGCGCGCACCGGGCGGCTGCCAATCGCCCAATTGCAAGCGTCGAGATTGTGGACCGACATTTCGATCAGGTACCCGCCAGATTTACTCACGTCGAAGTACCAGTCTGACGACGAACTGTCGTGCGGTATATCCGCCGAGCCGTGCCGTTGGGCCTTCACCATCAGCACGTCGCCGATGGCCCCACCCCGGATCTTTTCAACAGTCTGCGAGAGGTAGCGAACCGATCGCAACTGCTGGCCGGAAACAAACACTCGATTCGCAGCTTTGGCCGCTTTCACGATGTCCCGGACTTGTTCGGGCGTAATACCAATGGGCTTCTCGCAATACACGTGCTTGCCGGCCTGCAGCGCCGCCACCGCCATTTCCGCATGCAGATGTGGGGGCGTCGCGATGAAAACAGCGCCGATATCCTTGCGGTCAATGATCTTCCGCCAGTCGGTGTAGGTCGTAGGATTGTCTTTTGCGGCTGCACTCGCGGCAGTATCGAGACGCGCCGGCTTCAGGTCGCAAAGCGCAGCCACCTTGGCGTTCGGCTGCTCCATCACGCCTTTCAGAACGTACGATCCACGATTACCGGTACCGATCATCGCGGTGGGAATCCGCTCGCCTGCAGTCTGGCTGAACGCAGACTGCGCCGCCAGGCCGGAGCCCATCAAGAAATACCTACGGTTCACCGTCATGAACGTAACTATAGCGCGCCTACTCGGAGACGAAGATTAAACCGCAGTGATAATCGCTCAACTCACCGGCGTCATTGAGAGTGAATGTTGACGCGATGAAGCCGGTTGCGGACTCAAATCGACCGGCCCCGCCACTGACACGCCAGCTAACCGTGCCATGCATGACGCCCGGCAGCGCGCTGGGTCCAAGATGACCGGGATATGTCGTCTTGAAATGCAATGCATGATCGTTGTCTTCTTCTCCGAATGTCAGAACACCTTCGCCTTCGAACGCGTCCCCTTCCGTTAGCCGGAGTTCGTAATCGAGAAAGGCCAGGTGGCCCTCGGCAGGGTGCAGAGTTGTTTCAACACCTGTAGGACTCACCACCGTTTCCATTCGGCAACTGGTCCCACTGCTCGTGGTTCGTAGGACCGTGGCTTTCTCCACCGAGCGGGACGCCTGCCCGCGGAAATGCATTGCGTACGTCAGTTGTCGCATAGATTCGAATTGACTATGGTTCGCGAGCCGCGCGAAAGCCGATCATCCGATGACCTTGAAACGAGGGCCACGCGCCAGATCGGGCATAAGTTCGCTGGTCGAGGGGCTCCATAAAGAACGATCCCCCGCGGACTACTCTGTATGCGCCACTGACTGGACCTTGCGGATTCTTCTTCGGAGACGCAGCATAATAACCGCGGCTATACCAATCCTGGCACCACTCCATGACGTTACCGGCCATGTCATACGCGCCATAGGGCGAAGCGCCGTTCTTCGTTTGAAAATCGCCGCGTTTGCTCCCGTCGTAATAGCCGACTAACTGGCCGGTGTCGAACTTCTGCGACCCGACGAAGTTCGCATACGATTTATCGATGGTGTTGCCCCACGGAAATTTGCGCTGATCCGTTCCCCGCGCCGCTTTCTCCCACTCGGCTTCCGTAGGAAGACGATACTTCTTACCTGTCTTAGCACTGAGCCAGTTGCAATAAGCCGTCGCCGAATCCCAGTTCACTCCAAGCACGGGATAGTTGTCGCTATCGGGCGTGCGCGCCACCATGGTTCTGCGGTTGCGTCCAATACGGCACTTGTGTCTTCGGGACCACGCGACCGCTCGGCCAGAACTTGGGATCGTCATAGCCTGGGTCATCACGGAACTTCTTCCATTCCCCGTTTGTCACTTCGAACTTGCCGATATAAAACGAATCGACGTCGACCGTATGGACCGGGCGCTCCCGATCCTCGCCGTCGCCAAAATTGTCGCCCATCTTAAACGATCCGCCGGGGACGAGAACGAAGTCTCCATGACCATCGTTCACGACTTTCGGATCGGCGGCAGCCGCGGATAGCAAGATCGCCGCCGCCAGGGAGACGAGTATCGAACGCAGCATTCCTTACTTCGCCCCCGGAATGAATCCGCCGACTTTCAGGAAGTGGTGCAGAGAGTCCATCCATGGTCCATACTCAGGACTCGTAAAAGCCGCGCCAAAACCATGTCTGCCTTTCTGATAGATGTGAAGTTCAGCCACGGCTCCGGCACGATTTAAGTCCAGGAAAAGTTGAGCGGTACCATTTGCGGCGCCGCGATCCCACGCTGCTGACAGCAGGTAGGTCGGCGGAAAATCCTTCAACTGCTCGCCTTCAATTGCGCGACCAGCGCTGTAGACCATCGCCAGCCAATCGGGACGCGAATTCAATTTGTCGATCGGATCGGCGGCGTTGGCGTCCCCGGGGCCCGACGCGGCCGCGACGTTACGCGCCATCGCGGAACCTGCGGAAAACCCTGCAAAACCGATCTTGGCGGGATCGAGTTTCCACTCCGAGGCTCTGGACCGGACGACCTGCATCGCGCGTTTTCCGTCGGCGATTCGCGCTGCTTCGTTATACCTGGGCGCCATCCGATAGGTGAGAACAAACGCGGCAAAGCCCCAATCATTGAACCGCTCCGCGATCTCGATTCCCTCGCATCCGTACATCAGCATGATGTTCGACCCACCGGGAGCCACAACCACCGATCCCCCATTCCGCTTCCCTTCCGGCGGCAGAAAGACCGTAAGGAACGGACTATCGAGCGGTCCCGTTCCGTCTGCCAGCGGAACCCTGCCCTCACCCCAAAGCGGAATGTTGTAGTTTTCTGCCCAGGTTTTCTTATCCGCGGCGTTCAACGAGGACGTCAGAAGCAACGCCGATAGCAGGCACACCTTCAAGACAAACGAAAATCCCATTGCATAGGCAGTCTCTTACTGCGCGTCCCCTGTTGTCAAGCGTGTCAAGCGACCGATGAACTCGAAATACGTCATAATTGCTAAGGAACTCCTCTAAGGACACGTGTCACTCTTTTGTAACAAGATGCCTTGTAGCAAGATCTCAGTACTTGCCTTCCTCGCTGCCGTCGGGGCACTTTCCGCGGCTGACATGAGTGACAAGGCCGTATTTTCGTTCGTAAAGAAGAACTGCAACGCCTGCCACAACGCGACGGTAACTTCCGGCGATGTGAACCTCACAGCTTTCAACGATGCCAAAGCCTTCGATGAGAGCCGCGAGACGTGGGAACGCGTGGTATCCAAGCTCAAAACCGGCGAAATGCCTCCCCCGGGGAGTCCTCGGCCTCCCGCCAGCGACGTAACAGCGGTCACCAAGTACCTTGAGGCCGAGTTTGCCCGGCAGGATCGCGCGGTCCAGCCCGATCCTGGGCGTGTCACAGCCCGCCGTTTGAACCGCGCCGAGTACAACAACTCCATGCGCGACCTGCTCGGTGTGGACATCCGGCCCGCCGACAGCTTTCCTGCCGATGAGGCTGCATTCGGATTTGACAATATCAGCGACGCCCTGATCCTGTCGCCGGTGCTGCTCGAAAAGTATGTGGATGCGGCCGAGCGCGTGATCCGAACCGCGATGTTCGGTCCCGAAAAGCTAAAGCCGTCGATGACTCACTACCCCTCGCCGGTGCGCATTCCCACGCTCCCGAAGAACCTGATGGAGTACGACCTCACAGGCTTGCACACGCAACATGCAGCGCATGTAAAGCATCGCTTTCCTGTCGACGCCGAGTATACGTTTCGGGTCGTCCTCAATGGCCATCGTCCCAATCAATCCGAACCGGTGAAAGCGGTTTTCTGGGTCGACGGCAAACAGCTACCGGAGATCATGACTGTCGAAGGGTCCGATCTCGAGGGCCAGATCCTCGAATGGAAGACCAAGATGACTGCCGGCGAACATCTGCTCTCGATGTCGTACCTGAACAACTATCATGGATTGCCGCCGAGTTATAAGGGACCGGAGCCATCGAAGCTTCCGCCAGTCCCACTCTTAAGCAACAATGCCCGCGGCAAACTCACCGAACAGGACATTGAGATTCTCCGCAAGTTCGGAACGAAGCTCAAGACCGATCGCATTGAAGTGCGCGTCGACAACCGGACGGAATCGATCGATGTTGGCGGCCCGTTCAATCAAACAACCGGGCCAACGCAGCAGAGCCTGCGGAAGATCTTTGCGTGCGGTCACCTCAACAGTCAGCACAAGGCCGCGTGTTCGCGAACGATCGTATCGAGCTTCGCTCAGAAGGCCTTTCGCCGGCCGGTTACTGCGAAAGAAGTCAATTCGTACGTGCAATATGTTGCGCTGGCGCGCAAGCATGGCGATTCTTTCGATGAAGGAATCGCGACCGCCCTGCAAGCGATCCTTGTTTCGCCGAATTTCTTGTTCCGCCTCGAGCAAGACAGGCCCGCTACGGCCAAAGCGTCGTTGCCTACCGTATCCGTTAACGAATATGAGCTCGCCTCGCGGCTTTCGTATTTCCTCTGGAGCAGCACGCCCGACGCCGAGCTGTTGCGTCTGGCCGCGGTCAAGCGGCTGAGGCAGCCAGGTGTGCTACAAGCGCAAGTGCGGCGGATGCTCAAGGACGAGCGAGCCGAAAGCTCTTGTCGAAAACTTCGCAGGACAGTGGCTGCAGTTCAAGAACATCGACGTCATGCGGCCCGATGGCGAAAAATTCCCCGGAGTTCGATGAAGCGCTGCGAGACTCGATGCGTCGCGAGACGGAACTCTTCATCGAAAGCATCGTGCGCCAGGATGGCAGCATCCTCGACTTCCTCGATGCGAACTACACGTACCTCAATGAACGGCTCGCGCGTTTTTACGGCATCAAAGACGTCGCCGGCCCCGAGTTCCGTCGCGTGGATGTCAGCAACACCAATCGCGGCGGCGGTATTCTTGCGCATGCAAGCGTACTGACGATCTCGTCGTATTCGACACGAACTTCACCAGTGCTCCGAGGCAAATGGATTCTCGAGAATCTACTCAATGCGCCTCCGCCACCCCCGCCGCCGTCAGTGCCAGCTTTAGACGACACGAAAGTTGGACAATCCGCGTCGTTGCGCCAACAGATGGAAGCGCACCGTAAGAATCCGGCTTGCGCGTCGTGCCATTCCCGAATGGACCCGTTGGGATTTGGTCTTGAGAACTTCGATGCTATCGGCGCATGGCGTACAGTAGACGGAACCTTCCCGGTCGATGCATCGGGATCGCTGCCGGGTGGAAAATCCTTTGAGGGACCGAAAGAACTGAAGGCGTTACTCAAGGAAGACAAGGACGCCTTTGTGCGCGGCATGACGGAAAAGCTCCTGACGTACGCGCTCGGCCGAGGGCTGGAGCGGTTCGACCGTCCGGTTGTGGCCTCGATTGCCGGCAAACTGCCCGAGCGCGGCTATCGGTTCTCGGAACTTGTCGTCGAGATAGTAAATAGTCTGCCTTTCCAAAAGAGGCGGGCTGTTGAGGGAAAATTGATATCGGTGAACACATCATCAGCCAAAACCGGAGAGACGTCCAGATGACCTTCATCACAGGAAAGCATCTTTCGCGGCGAACGCTTCTGCGTGGCATCGGAAGCACGATCGCTCTGCCGTTGCTCGACGCAATGAGGCCTGCGCTCGCTGCTCCTTCGACGGCAGGACAGGCTCGACGCGTCGCCGTGGTCTACGTGCCGAACGGCATTGTGATGAAGGACTGGACACCAGTCGAGTTTGGCGCCGACTACAAGTTCACACGCATCTTGAAGCCGCTCGAGCCCTTCAAACAGGACTTCACGGTGATATCCGGCCTTGCCAACAATGCGGCGATGAAAGGGAAAGGCGGTGGTCATGCGAAAGCCTCCGGCAGTTTCCTCTCAGGTACGTCGCCAAAGTACACGGCTGGAGCCGACGTACGCGCCGGCACAACGTTCGATCAAATTGCCGCGCAGAAGTGGTCCACGGAGACGCGCGTCAATTCCTTGCAGCTTGGATGCGAGGACTCCCGCATGGTCGGCAATTGCGATACCGGTTCGAGTTGCGCTTACACAAACAGTCTGTCGTGGAAGAATCCTGAAACACCGATGGCTGTCGAAGTGAATCCGCGATCGGTGTTTGAGCGTCTCTTCGGGACCGTCGATCCGAGTCTCGACGCCGCAACCCGCGCTCGTCGTACGCTCTACCGCAAGAGCATTCTCGATCAAACCCGTGAGAGTACGCAGAAACTCGCGACATCGTTGGGAGCAGCCGACAAACGCAAACTCGATGAATATCTCACCGGCATTCGGGAAGTCGAAAACCGCATCGCCGGCGCAGAGAGAGATCCCCGTCTGCCACCGGTCGAGAAGCCCTCCGGCATCCCGTTCGAGTTCTCGCAATACGTAAAGTTGATGTTCGATTTGCAGGCCATCGCGTTTCAGTCGGACCTGACACGAGTTTCAACGATGATGCTTGGTCGTGAGGGCAGCGTCCGGACTTACCCTGAGATTGGAGTGCCCGATCCGCACCATCCATTGACGCATCACCGCGGGCATCCTGACTTCATCGAGAAGGTAACAAAGATCAACACGTTTCACGTCGAATTGTTCGCGTACTTCGTCGAGAAACTGAAGAACACGCCAGACGGCGACGGGTCGCTGCTGGACCATTCGTCAATTCTCTATGGCGGCGCGTTGAGCGATGGGAACCAGCACTCGAATCGTGACCTACCATTGCTGCTCGCCGGCCATGCCGGTGGTGTCCGCGGAGGACGTCATATTTCGACCGGCCAGCCCACTCCAGTCGCGAATCTGTTCGTCCAGATGCTCCAGAGCGTCGGGGTCGAACAAGAGACATTCGCCGATAGCACGGGCAGACTCGATTTGGCCGGCTAGGCATAAGGGGTCTGCGGCGGCCCACCAATGGTGATGAAGAATATCGCTAACTTGACGTAAGCCAGCCGAGCGGGGGCGACGTCTCCGCTCACTGGCACCGGCCGAGAGTACGGGCGCGCCTCGCCGGGCGGGAGCCTGTTCCTGCGCAGTGCGACGGCAGACCTCGAGCATCGCGGCAACGCCTGTGGCCGCTGCTTTCAGCAAACGCCCGCGCGGTTCGTCGTCTCGTTTTCCATCATCGCACCTCTCGAGTACGGAAGCAGTGCCTTGAAGATACGGCGACGCCCTTCAACAGCCACATGTAATCGCTGAGCTTTGTGGGCAAGACAAGTCGAAATATTCTTCGCCTGTACCGCGTCCGTAGCAAACTCGGAAGCGGCATCATCATACTTTCCACAGTCATCGCAGTATTCGTTCGATACAGCCGGTGAGGCCAGGGGCGTCAGTTGGCATTGCCGGATCGTCGGTCTTTATGATCCCTGCATTCAGGCTGACAGATAGCGTTGACGATCTCGCTACTGCCACCAAGAGTTTCGAATCTTTGGGATTTACAGGGACTACATCACGGTGTTTTATAGTATATGGGTAGCCGTCTCATGCAGGAGCGTCAGGAGACTCGAGTACTTGTCATCCCCGCCATGCAAGATCTGCCTGTGCTTTTCAGCTATGCGTGCTGTGAGCGGACCAACTCTGCCATCGCCTACAACACGGCTGTCAATCTCCTTTATCGGTGTGACGAACGCTGACGTTCCTGAGGCAAACGCCTCGTCGGCTATGTATAGTTCCGTGAGGTCAACCGCCCGCTCGCAAATGCGAATACCCATATCACATGCAAGATCTAACACGGTCCGGCGATTGATGCCTTCGAGCAAAGTCAGTAGCGGTATCCGGTGTGACGAGCGTTCCGTCGCGGATGATAAATACGTTTGCGGCTGAGAGTTCGCAAACATGCCCGTGTGCATCGAGGAAAATGCAGTCGTCGTAACCGGCGTCGAGCGCATCTTGTTTGGCGAGCACAGAATTCACGTAAGCCCCGTTCACCTTCGCACGTGAGGGGATCGCGTAGTCCGGTACCCGTCGCCACAGACTAGTCTTCAACCGCGCGCCGTCCGGCGGCAGTATCGGCTTCGCTGCGTAAACGAACATGCTGAGCTGCGTTTCGAGTCCACGTGACCTCGGACCGGGTACACGCTCTGTGACATGGACACTCGCCCGGACAAAAACGTCCTCGGCAGGGTCGACTGCCCTTATGAGATCCGCAACTGTCGCCGCGAATGTATCGAATGTCCACGATGGCTCGAATGTATCCATGCCTATGATGCGGGCCGATCTAACAAGCCGTGCGAAGTGATCCGGGAGCCGGAAGGCTGCAAATCCTGTCGGAGTTGCACAGACGGGAAATACAGTGTAGACACTCAGGCCGTACAAAACGGCCGAACTCGCAACACTGAGGTTCGCGTCGGTCAGTGAAACGATGGTCCTGCCAAAGTAAGCCTTTTCATAAATGTTAGGCATTCGATAAGTATACGGGTCACACGTGAATAGGTGAGATGAGTCTGTAAAGTGTTAGCGCCGGCGAAGAACAAAGCCATTTCAGCCGGTCGTGGCCGCAGCCACGGTGGGTGAGAGACCCATTCTCGGGGATGCGGTACGAACTCTACATCAAGGCTCTATAGATTTGATTGCTGACGCGATTGCTCTCTCGAACACGCAAGGCATTGACCGGCTCCATGAGTTGCTGCAGAGACTCAGCGGGAGATGGTCGGGCGCTCCGGGTCCATGTTCGCGTCCGCACCCCCCACTTCCTCCATTGCTGCCCCAGTGCTTGGCTGACGTCCAGGAAAGTTGCGCAGTCCTGGTATCGAGCCTACGGCGAAAACGGGCCGATTCACTTCCGGGGTCGGCTGTGATATGAGTGGACGTTGCAGTCGCCTTTTCCGAGTTCACCCCCCGCGCTAGCGTGAGGCTGAGCGATGACCGGCAGGGTCAGGCATCAACTGCAATTAGATGACACTCAAAGGACACGCATTCATCAAGATTTTGTCGTCGACACGACTAATCTGGCCTCTGCTTGCAGCTTCGCTTTCTGCGGTCGTTCGTTGTGGGCCTATTTCAGCGCAATTTCTCGCTGACGAGTCAGACAAGATCGGCATCCTCGAGCAGGGAGCGATGAACTCCACCCGCAGTGGCAGCTCACCGGGATGAACAGGATCCCTCAGAGGACCACTTCCGAAAGCATTGTTGGCATGATGCCAGACATCAGGCATGCGACCACCTACGCACCTCCCAGCTCTAACCGGATCGGGTTGTTCACGAACCTCGTCAACAAGGTCCTTACCGAGACAGACAAGATTGTTCGCAATTCCGCAATTCCAGGTCTGCCACCCTGGCGGTCGATTGGTGTGGCATGATGCGAGCGGCAACCGCGGCCGGCTATGACCCGAGCGCTGACATTGGCGGTGCGCGCCTATTCCCCTCCAAGCTCAAGCCGCGGTTTTTCATGCTCAACGGCGCTGTCCCCTGCACAAGCACAGTTCCGTCGGAGTGCGGGACCACCACGCACTGCAACAACGCTGGCAGCCATTACGTGCTGTCAGACCTGAACCACTCTGACGCCAGCCTCTTTCACGTGATGCATACGATTCTCAATGACCGCCTGGGCAATGACGCCATCGAGAATACCCAGACAAAGTTTTACCAGATTCATGCTGCCAAGCTGACTTACGGTCGAGTCGTTCAGTTCGCTGACGGCACCAATCGGTTCTCGAACGCGCCGGACTCGACGGCAATCCTTTTTGCCAATAGGGTTCGGTCGCGGCCCACCGAGGATGCATTGATAAAGGCCTGCCAGGAGCTTGGAGTTGCGTCGCCGAACTGCGCCGTGGACAACATGCAAGGCCTTTATACAAACCTGTCCGGGAATGCTGCTGCACAGGCATGCAGCATAGCGACGAGCGGCGGAGCCTCGACGGACAGCCACCGCTTCCTGCAGTCAGAAGGCGCTTCCAACATCTCGCCGAACTTCTGGACCCGCGGTTCAACATGAGACATACTGGGGCGACATCGTGGATGCGCTCATCTCCGGAGCGACCTGGGGTCGATGTGCAATGACCTATGGCGTTACCGAAGCGGCGAACACCGATTGCAATAACAACGTAAGCATGTCGCAAGTCACTAACGCGGCCCAACTCGTAGCCCATGAAGCGTCTCGCGAGCCACGCCCGCAGGAAGCGGTAATCTGCATAACCGGTCCAGGGTAATTTCAACGGAGCGGTCTCATGGCGGACTTTTCCCCAAACTAACGCTGTTCCTGGCGAGGCTCAATAGAAGCCTCATTGAAAGGAGCAGTATATGAAACGCTTTGCCTCCACAACAGCGCTGTTCGTGGCGATCACGGGTTTTTCTATGCACGCGCAGACACTGAATCTGCGGGCGAGCATACCCTTCGATTTCCGCGTCGGTAAGGTCCTGATGCCCGCTGGGGACTATGAAATCTATCACACAGGTGATGTAGTCAGAGTCCGCAACGCAAACGGCAGCATTAACGGCGCCTTAAGTCTTACAATGCCGACCACCGGTTCGGAGCGACGCACGTTGGGCGGACTCGAGTTCAACCGGTACGACGATGACTACTTCCTTGCGAAAGTATGGTCGCCGTATTCGAAGGACGGCCGCACATTACCAAAAAGCACATATGAAAAAACGATCCTGGCCCGCGGTGTTAACGCTCAGACAACTGCCGTAGCCTTTCGCCAAAAATGATCGCCTACAGCAATCGGCTGTGTTTTTTTGAGACCCGCGTCTAACCCCGGCCGCGACGGCAGCAGTGATCGAAAAACATCTTCCTGCCGCCGTCCGGCGCCGTTTATGAGATCACCGATATGCCATACGAGAGAGAACGAATCTCATTTGCGTCCGTCCTAATAAGAAGCAGAAATGGGCCTTCTAATTGCGAGGAGGTAGTGTATAATACCCCCGCAATCGAATGGCATGAACGGCCTATGGGCGATATAACTGCGCTTCTGCATCAGTGGCGTGAGGGTGACCGAGAGGCTGAAAACCAGCTTTTTGCGCTGGTTTTGCCTGATTTGCGTCGGCTGGCTCACTACCTGATGCAAGGTGAGCGCAAAGGCCACTCCTTACAAGCAACCGAGCTTGTCGATCAGGTTTATATGCGGCTAGTCCGCGCCAAGGATCGTGATTGGCACAACCGGAGGCACTTTTACGCTATTGCAGGTAGGGCAATGCGTAGGAACCTCATCGACCATGCTCGCGGACGGCCGAATGCAGACTTCGTTGCAATTGAAGGCATTCAGGAGATTCTTCCGGCCGAAAGCATCAAGATTGACGTCGCCATCACCGTGGACCGTCTTCTCGATCAGCTTGCGGCCCAGAATCCCGACTGGTGCACCCTCGTGGAATTGAAATACTTCCTGGGACTCACCGACGAACAGGCGGCAGACGCAATGGGCATGAAGCTTCGAACCATGCAGCGGATGTGGCTCGAAGTTCGCAAATGGTTGTTTGAGCAGATGGAGTCCGGAAATGCCACGAACAGCGGGCAATGATGAACTGATCATGCGACTGGTGGAAAACGCTCTAGCGACTCCGCCGGAGGAGCGTGAAGCGTTTCTGCGTCGCGCGTGTGAAGGAGATACAACGTTGTTCGACCAGACGTGGACATACGTCTTGTGGGAACAACGCATGAATGGTTTCCTGCTGGACCCGGTATGTTCTAGGCCGGATGGCCAGCACCCCTTCGCGCCTGGAGATCTTCTCGACGGGCGCTTTCGAATTGTCCGCGAGGTTGCCCAGGGCGGCATGGGGATCGTCTATGAAGCTCGGGATCAGAAGCTCGAGCGGCGCATTGCTCTGAAATGCGCCAAGATCGGTTTCGGCAAGCGGCTGCCGCCCGAGGTGCGCAACGCAAGCGAAATCAGCCACCCCAACGTATGTAAGATCTACGAGATTCATACAACTTCAACCGACCGTGGCGAGATGGACTTCATCACCATGGAGTTTCTCGATGGTGAGACGCTAACCGAGCGTCTCAACCGCGGTCCTCTGCCGGAAAAAGAGGTGCGAACGATTGCGTTGCAGATTTGTGCGGGGTTGGCCGAAGCGCATCGCAATCAAGTCGTTCACGGTGACCTGAAAAGTAACAACGTATTCATCACCAACGGCGCTGACGGCAAAATACGCGCCGTGATCACGGACTTCGGCTTGGCGCGACGTCCGGAGGCGGCGCAACATGCAGTGCAATCCGGAAGCTTGGTCGGGACGCCCGACTATATGGCTCCCGAGCTCTGGAAAGGAAAGAAAGCTTCGATCACGTCTGACATTTATGCCATGGGCGTGATTCTGCACGAGTTGGTCTGCGGTAAGCGTCCGCAACTTTACACCGAACAGCGCACTCCGAAAAAGCTAAGCGCGATTCATCCCAAGTGGGACCGGATTCTTCAGCGTTGTGTCGACCCGGATCCGCTCAAGCGATATCAGCGGGTGGAGGAACTGGCCAAAGCTCTTTCGCCTCCCGACACGCGTTTGTGGTTCATGGCTACCGCTGCCGCCGGACTGCTCGCCATAGCGTCAGGCTTGATCACGTATGAGACCGCAACTGCGCCGCAGGAATCTGTGCGGCTGGCAGTTCTGCCGTTCACGTCTGCAAACAGTCAGACTTTTCTGTCTGAGGTCCTGTCGAAAGACATCGCAAACCAAGTGGCTCAACTCAAAGGCAGCAATAGCACGGAGCTTACGGTCATTCAATTAAATCGTGCGTTGCGCAGTAACGTTGACACCATCCAGGAAGCGAGAACCGTACTCGAGGCCACACACGTCTTACATGGATCGCTCAAGGACGAGAACGGTAAGCTGCTCCTCCACGCTTACTTGACCGACACTCGCTCTCAGATAAATACAAAGGAGTGGAGGGCGCAGTATGCGCAAGGAGAAACTCGCTATATTCCGGTGGCTTTGGCGGGGATGGTCACGGGGACCTTTCGGCTCCCGGCCCTATCGGCCAAAGCGACGGTGAATGCCCTTGCGCGGCAGGATTATCTGAACGGTCTCAATTTTCTTCGGCGGGACAGTGGCACGGATAACGCTCTCGCGTGTCTCGAACGAGCCGTGATCGCAGATCCCGACTCGCCGTTGACATACGCTGCTCTGGGCGAAGCGCAATGGTTCAAGTTCTACCTGACCAAGGACGAGGCTTGGCTCGAGCGCGCAAAGCAATCGGTACGGCAAGCCGAACGGCGCAACCCCGACCTGGCTCAGGTGCACAATGCCGCCGGCCTAGTGCTTGGAAACGCCGGCTTCTATGAGCTGGCAGCGACGGGATACCTGCGCGCCATACAACTCGATCCTGCAAACTCTGACGCATATCGTCGGCTCGGCCGGGTGTATCAGCGAAGCAATCATCTTGAGGATTCCCTCGCGGCCTATCAACGAGCAATTGAACTCGATCCAACTCAGTACCGGAATCATCAGGCCCTGGGCAGCTTCTACTTCGATCGATCCGAGTACGAGGAAGCCATGAGGCACTGGAAGCGGGCCATCGAACTGGCCCCACACGAAGCGGATGCGCGGTTCGTGCTTGCCGGAGCCTATCTGGTACTCGGTCAAATCACTGAAGCCGAGAATGAGTTGCGCCTGGCGCTAATCTCCGGCGAGAATCCAAAGCTCTTGCAGGCTCTCGGAACTGTGCTGATGTACCAGCGAAGGTATCAGGAAGCCATCCCCAATTTCCTGCGAGCGAACGCTCTTCGGCCGGACCAGCATCTTTTATGGGCGCACTTGGGGAACTGCTACCGGCGTACCAACGCATTGGCCGATTCCGAGAAAGCTCATCGCCACGCTTTGGATCTCGCCGATAGAGAGCTAACCAAGAATCCACGCGATGGCACAATTCGATCTGTATTCGCGTATCTGTGCGCAAGTCTCGGTGACCGCAAGCGAGCCGAGTCAGAGGTCGCGCAAGCGCTCTACCACACCCCAAAGGATGCCGAGACGCGGTGGTGGGCGGCGATGACATATGAGGCTCTTGGAAGACGCGATGACACGCTTGTCGTTCTGGGCGGGTCCGAACGTGGATTGATCTCCAGCATTAGCCGCTGGCCCGAACTGGCGGATCTGCACACAGATTCGCGCTTTAGAGAGTTACTACAGCGCCATCCAAACAATTAAGGAGGAACGCGCATGCTGATTGAATACGAGGCCACCTACGGCGGATCCTGCGTGAAATTTTCGCAGCGAATTTGCCCCTGCTCTTGTAATGGCAAACCTTACAAGCCCGAATCAACCGGAACCATTTGGAGAAGCTTAGGGGCTTCGTACTTTGAAGCCCTCGGGGGATCAGGACTCGAAACTGGTTATCCAGGCGGTTCCGGGCTCGAATCGACGGGCACAGACGGCGGCTCCGGGCTCGAAACATCGACCACGGGCGGCTCCGGGCTCGAAACGTCGAGCACAGGCGGACGGGCGCACGGTCGAAAACCAATCGTCATCTTTGGACCGATCGTCACTTGGGAGTGAAGGAGGAATCTATGCCGTTTCGTTACCCATTGGATAGACAGGCAGCCGACAAGCTTTGTTGGGCTGCGGTTGCAACAAGCGTCGCTCATTACTTTGATCTGGATTCTCTGCACACACAGTGCTCCGTCGCCTCAGCAGTAACCGGTGAAAGTTGCTGTTCGCCGGGTGGGATTCCAGACGAATGTAACAAGGTGAATGTACTCGAGACCGGTTTGGACAAAGTCGAACGGCTCGAGTCTGGGCCTATTGACGGTGGATTGGCTTTTTCTGATATTTGCACGCTTATCGATAACAAGATACCGATTTGCGTCAGAATCCAGTGGCCGAACGGCGAGGGGCACTTCGTGGTGATCTGCGGCTATCGACTAACGCAGGACGAAAAAGAGTTCGTCGAAATCGCTGATTCCTGGCATGAAGATTCCATTCTCCCGTATGACGAATTCAAGCAGGCCTATCAAGGCGCCGGACGGCCAGATGGGGGCGGACACTGGAGCCATACCTATCGGGTGAAACATTAGAAGGAGATTAAAAATGGCACTACAAAACCTCTCGCCTCCGGAAGATGTGAAGCAGGCATTGCGAGAAAGCATCAAGGACTACCTGGATAAAGGTGATCCGATGATCAAGCTTCTCTCCGAGTCCACATTCGCGATCCCCATCCGTTCTCTCCGAGTGAACGAAGTGAGTGAAATGCGTAAGGAGGATTTACTACCAACGGCATGGCGATTGATTGCACGCCACCCTACAGGAGCACTGATCGGCGCCGATGTAGCGATTGGCCCGCCCCCTCGAATGATCGGGTTTTCACGCGATCAAGTAGTCGGTGACTTGGTGGCGGCCATCCTGAAGTTCGAGCGTTTAGACGCCGCCCCCACCGACCTTCTGATGGTCAGAATTCCAGAGGTTCTAACAGACGTGCTCTGGATGCGAACCAAAGGGCAAATTCGCATCGCTCCGATTCGTACACAGGCAAAAGAATTCACGGAAGAAATGTATCAAAATGAAGACTTCGAAGAGATAATCGAGCAATTAGCAACAGGGTTCGAAATACCCGACGAGCCTGAAGACGAATCGACCCCGGAGACGTTCGTGCAGGCGCTATTCGGCGACAAGAAACCACCAGCAGCGAAGAAAGCAGCAGCGAAGAAAGCAGTCGCAAAGAAAGCAGTCGCAAAGAAAGCAGTCGCAAAGAAAGCAGTCGCAAAGAAAGCAGAACAGGCGGGCGAAAGAAACTATGAAAGTAGCTCGCGCACAACACGTCCATGGACGTCAGTCAGACGATAGTGTCTGCCCTGAAACTTATACGTCAGCTTCGTATGGTCAATGCCGAGCAGGTGCAGAATCGTCGCATGCAGATCATGAACGTGAACAGGGTCTTCCGTAATGTTGTAACTGAAATCGTCAGTCACTCCATAACTGAAGCCCTTCTTGATGCCCGCGCCCGAAAGCCATATCGTGAAGCAGCGCGGGTGATGATCTCTGCCGTAATCGTCTGCTGTCAGTTTTCCCTGGCAGTAGACGGTACGGCCGAATTCCCCGCCCCAAACAATCAGCGTGTCATCCAGCAGGCCGCGTTGCTTCAGATCCGCCACTAAGGCTGCCGAGGCCTGATCCGTTTGAAGGCATTGATTGCGGATGCTCTCCGGCAGCTTCTGATGTTGATCCCAACCGCGATGAAAGAGCTGAATAAATCGAACGCCGCGCTCGGCCAATCTTCGGGCTAGCAGGCAATTGAACGCGAACGTGCCACCTTTACGGGCGTCTTCGCCGTAAAGCTGAAATGTACTGTCGGGCTCAGTGGACAAATCGGTCAAATCAGGAACTGATGCCTGCATCCGAAACGCCATCTCATACTGCGCAATGCGCGTCGAGATCTCCGGATCGCCTGTCTGTTCCAAGTGAGCTTGATTCAGATCATTGAGGTCGTTCAAAAATCTGCGGCGAGCATCCGTGCCGAAGCCCGGCGGATTCGACAGATACAGAACCGGATCGCTGCCGCCGCGAAATTTCACACCCTGATAGCGAGTCGGCAAGAACCCGCTGCTCCACAAACGATCGGCCAACGGCTGGTCCCCAAGGGGCCCGCCTTTCGATGTCATCACCACAAACGCCGGCAGGTCCTGGTTCTCACTTCCCAGTCCATAGGAGATCCACGATCCGATGCTTGGACGCCCTGCAAGCTGAAAGCCGGTCTGAAAAAACGTGATCCCGGGATCGTGATTAATCTGCTCGGTGTGCATGGAGCGGATGAAGCACAGATCATCCGCGACCTTTGCCGTATGCGGCAGCAAACTGCTGACAGTTGCTCCGCTTTGTCCGTGTTGTTGAAAATCAAAAATCGATGACGCAACCGGGAATGACGATTGGCCCGCAGTCATCGCCGTCAGACGCTGCCCCATACGAATCGAACCGGGCAATTCCTTGGCCTGCATCTTCTTCAGAATCGGCTTCGGGTCGAAGAGGTCGATCTGCGACGGACCGCCAAACTGGAAAAGATAGATAACGCGTTTGGCCTTCGGAGCAAAGTGCGGCAGGCCCTCGACGGCGGCGTCAGAGCGGCCAAGCAGAGAGGAAAGCGCAGCCGTCCCTAGAAATGATCTACGAGTCCAATGCATGTCCATCTACTCCTTCGTGACCGCCTCGTCCAGATTCAGTACCAGGCTGGCGACAGCCGTGTAAGCGGCCAGTTCCACCGGTGGGACTCGTTTATCCGGCGGCGCATCGCCCTGGCCCAGATAGGCCTCTGCATCCTTCGGACGGCTCGCATAGTAATCCTTGTAGTAGGCGAGCGCTTCATTCAGCTTCGTCAATTCCCGATCTTCAGGCGCGCGCGACAAAACCAGGCGAAAGATTTGGCGCGTGCGATCCGTAGCCGGCAGATTCAAGGTACGCTGCGCAAGCACACGAGCCGCTTCTACAAACGTGACATCGTTCATCAAATTCAATGCCTGCAGAGGCGTGTTGGTGCGTCCCTCGCGCACAGTACAGCTTTCGCGCAGCGCCGAGTCGAAGTTCGACATGTACGGTGGGGGAGCTGTCCGCTTCCAAAACGTGTACAAGCTACGACGATATAACGCTTCGCCTTTGTCGCGTTGATAATCACCGCCACCCAGTTCACTCCAGACACCCGCTGGTTGATAAGGCTTCACTGACTCGCCTCCCTGTTTCTCAACCAGAAGTCCCGAACTGACAAGCGCGGCGTCTCGAACCATCTCGGCAGGCAACCGCAACCTCGGACCGCGTGCAAGCAACCGATTCTCGGGATCTTTCGCCAAGGCTGCCGCATCTGTTCGAGATGACTGCCGGTATGTCGCGCTCATCACAATCGTCTTGTGCAGCGCCTTCACATCCCAACCAGTCTTAGTGAACTCAGTCGCCAACCAATCCAGCAGTTCCGGATGCGACGGCCACTCGCCCTGCGCCCCGAAATCCTCGGCTGTCTTAACGATACCCGTGCCGAACATAGACTGCCAGAACCGATTGACGGCAACGCGCGCGGTGAGCGAGTTACCGGGATCGATCACCCACTGCGCTAGCCCGAGGCGATCCTGTGGGGCGCCGGGGGGAGCGGATGCAGCGCTTCGAGTACCCCTCGATTCACCTTCTCTCCAGGTTTGTCGTAAGCGCCTCGCAACAGAATGTGGGTCTCTTTCGGCGGGGAAACTTCCTGCATCACCATGACTGTCGGGATGCCATCGAGATAATTGGCCCGATCCTCAACCGCTTGCTCCACCGCGCGGTGAGCAGCCGCGATCTTCGGGGGAGCAGAGCCATCGAGGAAGGCCGAACGCAGCTTGCGCTCCTCCACAGGAGTACGCGTCTTTGACGTCGCGATCTCATGAATCTTTTTGGCGACAGCGAGAACTTCAACTTCCTTCTCCGGCGCTTCGCGCGAATAAGCCCGCGCATCCCGAATCTCGCCCTTGAAGCGGATCTCTTCGCCACCGCCGCCTCCAACACGCAACGGCTCCTTCGTCTTGAAGTCCTGATTGATCGCATCCAAAATGATTTCCGTTTGCAGCGGTTTGCCATCGAGATAGAGCTTCACACCGTGGGCCATGCGCGAGCCGTCATATGACATCGCAACGTGATGCCATTGCGAAAGCGGTACGGTTTCCTTCGACTCAACCCGGATCGAATCATCCAGCCTGCGCTTAATCAGGTTCGCCTGGAGTTTTCCGTCGATCAGATAAAGGCCCCAGCCTTCGGCATCCGCGTCGTCCACGGCACGCGTGATAATCGCGCCAGTGGGAGCCGACGAGCGAATCCACGCCGAGACGGTGAATCGGTCGTAAAAGCCGAATGCGCCTTTGTCTCCCGCATCGACAAACGTTGTGCCCGTCAAAGTGGCTTCGGAAACCTGCGCGACGAGGGCCTTGGACGGCATCCAATCGACGCCCGACGCCAGGGACTTCTCCCAGGTTCGTTGCGCGCTGCGAAGGTCCCCATCCAGCGAAGTAAACGCTTGTTGCGCACGCGTGACGACGGCATCAAGCTCGCGAATGCGCGTCTGCTGCTCGGGCACTGGAGCCTTCACCAGCGGCGGCGTATTGCCATACTTCAGATACCGGCCGATCTCCGGAATGTTGTTGAAATATGCGAATAGTTGATAAAACTCGCGCTGGGTGAATGGATCGTACTTGTGGTTGTGACACCGTGCGCAGCCAACCGTCAATCCCAGAAAGACGGTGGAGAACGTCTCCACGCGATCGACTGCGTACTCGGCCAGGTATTCCTCCGGCACGATGCCGCCTTCCGAGTTGCCTCGGTGATTCCGATTGAATCCGGTGGCGATCTTTTGGTCGAGCGTCGCATTCGGGATCAAGTCGCCGGCGATCTGCTGAAACGCGAACTGATCGTAGGGAAGATTGCGATTGAACGACTCAATCACCCAGTCGCGCCATCGCCACATATGTCGTTCGGCATCGGTCTGATACCCATTCGTATCGGCATAACGAGCCGCATCCAACCAGCGAATCGCCAGCTTCTCCCCGTACCGCGGCGATCGCAAAAGCCGATCGACAGCTTTCTCGTAAGCATCTGGAGAACTATCCTTGACGAAACTGTCGATCTCGTCAAGCGTTGGCGGAAGTCCAGTGAGATCGAAAGAGACCCTGCGCAGAAGCGTGATCTTCGATGCCTCCGGCGAGGGCTGCATCCCTTCCCGCTCCAAACGTTCCAGGACGAAATAATCGATTCCGTTCCGAGCCCACTGTTTATTCTTAACCTCCGGTAGTCGCGCCTCTTGCGGAGCAATGAACGCCCAGTGCTTCTGCCACTTCGCGCCCTCGTCGATCCAGTTCTTCAGCGCACTGATTTCGCTGTCCGACAACTTGAGACCCGTATGAGCTGGTGGCATGCGAAGCCCCGGATTGGGCGCAGTGACACGCTTAATCAGTTCGCTCTTCACCGAATCACCTGGGACAATCGCAAACCGTCCGCCAAGATCGGCGCGCGCAGCAGCCTCGCTGTCGAGGCGAAGCCGGATTTTGCGCGCCGTGGCGTCCGGACCATGGCAGGCAAAGCACTTATCGGACAAGATGGGCCGGATTTCCCGGTTGAATCCTACCTCCCCGCTCGCAAGATAAGGCGCGGCAAGCATCACGAACCAGAAACGCTGAGACATGGCCACGACTACTATGATCCCACCGAATGAGCCCAGGTGCTATACCAGGTGCTATACAGAGATGCGATATAAACGATGAGATGCTATCTCGAGCCGTGCTCTTGTGCTTATGCCCGGTGCTTCTCTTCGGAGCGCAGGAATGGATCCTGATCCGTACTACGGACGGAAGTCAGTTGGAGGGACAAGCCGACCTCGCAAAAATCGCAAAGTTCCGCCCGGCCGAGATCCTATCCATCCACTCCGGAGCGCCTGCTTCCGAGAAGGAAAACGAACGGATCACAGCGGCCTTAGTCGCAGTCCAAGGCAAGGAAAGGCAGGAGCGCGATCGCGCTGTCGACGATCTGACCGCGATCGGCGTGCCCGTGTTGACGCCGCTCCTCAAAATCTTGAAGGACACCGACCAGCACGAGCCGCGTCCACTCTACCGGCTTTTCGAGCGAATCATGCCGAGCGATGCCGATGGCGTAGACCGGTCTCTCAGCTTGATACGACTACAAAATGGCAGCCCCGTAAGAGGCGCGTTGCCCGAAGGCTCTCTCGAGGTTAAGAAAGCAAGCGGCGAAAAGGTCTCCGTTCCATGGTCCACGATCCGCACACTGGCCGTCCGTAAGAAGTCCATCCAACGCGCCATGCCCGTCCACTCGCTACGACACTGCAACCAAATCGAATATCTGGACACAGGCGTTGTCACCACTCCGGGCTCCAAACTAAACGTGGACGCGCACGGGTTTGCCCGGCTTTCGTGGAACGAGGATGGATGGGCGAGTGACCCCGACGGGTTGAAAAAGCCTGGATCGCCCGCCTACAAGACCAACCTGGTCGGAGGACATCCGTTTGGCGCTCTGATCGGCCGCATCGGATCGGATGGAGAAGTCTTCTTCCTCGGGAAACAGGCGGCCAAAACGAATCTTCCCGCGGGACGCGTAAAGCTAGCGGTCAACGACAACGCTCACTGGCAGAACAACGTCGGAACTTACTCCGTGACGATGACCGTAACCGACGCTTATGATCTGGGGAATCCACAGTGAGAGCTTCGACCGTCCTTGTTTTGCTTTTTACCGCTACCGTCTATGGTCAGCAGGAAGAATGGGTTGACCTCTTCAACGGTAAGAACCTGGACGGCTGGATCGTAAAGATCGCCGGCCATGAGTTGGGAGACAATTTCGGCGACACATTCCGAATGGAGAATGGCGTCATCAAAGTCTCATATGACAAATACATGGACTTCAGCGGGAAATTCTCTCACTTGTTCAATAAGCAGATGCTCTCTCACTATCGCCTCTCGCTCGAATATCGCTTTGTCGGCGAGCAAATGAAAGGCGCTCCAGGCTACGCGCGCCTGAATAGTGGCGTGATGTCCCACTCCCAGGCGCCCGAGACGATTCTGAAGGACCAGGATTGGCCGATCTCAGTAGAAGCTTCAACAGCACTGCTCGAACAAGCGAGAACATTGCGGTGTTTGCGCCGATCCCT